>JAPDDQ010000003.1 GCA_027587225.1 Solirubrobacter taibaiensis | reverse complement strand
CGCGGCGGGCGACGGGCGTGCCGGCGCGGCGAGCGACGACGGGCGCGCTGGCAGGGCGGCGCCGACCGGCACGGGCGAAGTGGCGGAGCGGCTGCGCACGCTCGTGGCGCTCGCGCACGTGCTGCGGTCGACCGGGGACCTGGAGGCGTGCGCGGCCCGCCTCGGCGAGGCGCTCGCGCTCGTGCCGGACGACGACGTTTCCACCCGGGTGCGGTTGATCGCGGCCCGCGCGGCCGCGCAGCACTTCCTGGGGCGCCACGAGCAGGCCAACCGGCAGTTGGACGCGGCGCTCGACGCCCTCGAGGACCGCACGTCGCCCGACGCGCTCACGGTGCTCTTCGCCCGGATCGCGGGCGCGTTCTTCTCGCTCGACGTGGACGAAGGGTGCGCGCTCGGCGCGGAGGCGCTGGCCGTAGCGGAACGTCTGGGCGACCCGCTGCTGATCGGCGCAAGCGCCGCCGCGCTCGCGCACGCCCAGGCCAACGCCGGCGACGCGCCCGCGGCCACGAAGGCGACCGACCTCGCCGCCGCCCGGCTCGACGCCGCCGACGACCACGCGCTCGCCGCGCACATCGAAGCCCTCAACCGCCTCGCGTGGGCGGAGCACCTGATCGAGCGGGACGCCGACGCGACCCGGCACGCGCAACGCGGGATCGCGATCGCCCGCGCGACGGGCCAGGACCAATTCGTGCCGATGCTCACCGGCGCACAGGCGCTGAGCCTGCTGCGGCAAGGGCACGTCGCATCGGCGCTCGCGCTGCAGGTCGACGCGCTCGAGACGGCGAAGGTCGCCGCCAACGACTACGTCACGTGCTGGGTGCTGAGCACCACCGCGCACATCGCGATCGCGCGCGGGAACGGCGACGACGCGCGCCGCGACGCGGAGCTCGCGGTCGCGCTCGTCGACGGCCGCGACGGACGCGTCCCCGCGATGGCTCGCGCCCGCCTGGCCGTGATCCGAAGAGCGCTCGGGGAACGCCCGCAAGGCGTCGAGGAGCTGCTCGACGCCCTCGCGCCCAGCTGGGCGGCGCCGTACGCGGAAGCGGTCGTGCGGGCGGAGCTCGCCGACGGCCGCGTCGATGCGGCCGAGCCGTTCGTCGTCCGCGTCGAAGCGGCGGCGGCCCAGCTCCAACTGCCCTGGGCCGCCGCCCTCGCGGACCGCGCACGCGCCGCGTGGCGCCTCGCGCGTGGCGATGCGGCCGACGCGGTGACGCTCGCGCTGTCCTCGATCGCCGGCACGCAGTTCTCGCCGATCACCACCGCCCGCACGCAGGTGCTGGCCGGCCGCGCGTTGGCCCAGGACGGCCGGCGCGCCGAGGCGATCGCGATCCTGCGCAGCGCCGAGCGGACCTTCGACGCGATCGGCATCCCCCACGACCGCGACCTCGCTCGCCGGGCGCTGCGCAAGCTCCACGCCCGCGCCGAACCGCGCGGGCCGTCAGCACCCGGCGAAACCGGGCTCGCGTCGCTCTCGACCCGTGAGCGCGAGGTCGCCGAGCTCGTCACGGCCCGCCACACCAACCGCGAGATCGCCGCGCTGCTGTTCCTCGGCGAGAAGACGATCGAGACGCACCTGCGCAACATCTTCGTCAAGCTCGGCGTCTCCTCGCGCGTCGACGTCGCCCGCGCCGTCGAGCGCGGCACCTGACCCCGGAGGCGCCTGATGCCGATCGTCACCGTCCAGCAGTCCCCGCGCGACCTCGACGCCCGCCGCCGGCTCGTCGAAGGCATCACGCACGCGTTCGTCGAGGCCTACGGCGTCAAGCCGGCGACGGGTACGAGCGGGCACGAGGGATTCCCTGTCGGCACGAGGCGGTCCAGGTGTTCATCCACGAGGTGGACCACGAGCACTGGGCCAAGGGCGGACGATTGGCGATCGACGCCTGACCCGGAATACGCACCGAGCTCCAGCCGTCCAGGTAGTTGACACCTGAACCAGTTGGAGGCCCACTGTGGCGCGCTACGGAGATCTGTACGTCAATGAAGTGACCGGCGAGCGGGCGGTCGTCCTCCGCGGTGACGAGGACGCGCCCGGCGAGCCGATGCTCGTGCATCTGCACGTGCGCCCCGGCGGCTTCGTGGCGGGCGAGCACCTGCACCCCGCGATGCAGGAGCGCTTCGAGGTGATCGCCGGTGAGCTGGCGACCAAGGTCGACGGCGTCACCCGCACCCTGCGCCCGGCCGAGTTCGTGACCGTCCGCGCGGGCGTGTGGCACGACTGGTGGAACGAGAGCGACGAGCCGGTCGACGTGCTGATCGAGCTGACGCCGCCGACGCCGCGGTTCGAGCTGGCGATCGCGACCGGCTTCGGGCTCGCCAACGCGGGGCGCACGAACGCCAAGGGCCTCCCCTCACTGCTGCAGGCCGCCCTCATGGGCGCGGAGTTCTCCGATGTGCTGGTCCGCCGGAGCCCGCCGGCACTCGTGCAGCGGATCGCGTTCGCGATCCTGGGCCCGATCGCCCGCCGCCGCGGCCTGAAGGCGATCTACCCCGAGTACGTCGGCCCGCACGGGTCGGTCGAGCCCGACCCGCGCGCGCTCGCCGCCGCGGGCCTCGTCAGCGGCTCGCTTTCCGCTCCTTGATGACGGCCTTGCCGGCCGCGATCAGCAGCGCGTCATTCGCCCCTTCGCCGATCTGCGTCTGGGGTGCGTCGCGGCGCAGCCGGGCCAGCTCGGTGTCGCCGGTGTAGGAGCGGCTGGCGGCCAGACGCGAGGCGAGCTCGACCGCCCAGACGGCGCTCTCGGAGGCCATGATCTTGGCGGCGGTGGCCCGGGCCGCGGCGTCTTCGCCGCCGCGGTCGACAGCCTCCGCGGCGGCGCGGATCGCGGCCTCGACCACCAGCTGCCGGCCGCGGAGCTCGCCGATGCGCAGCTGCGTGTGGCTGTGGTCGCCGAGCAACGTCCCGCGCCCGATCCCGCGCTCGGTGGCCTCGTCGAGCGCACACTTCAATGCCCGGTCGATGACCCCGAGGCCGCGGCAGGCGACGTTGACCCGGCCGACGGCGAGCACGTCCAGCATCTGCCGCGCACCCTGGCCCATCCCGGCCTCGCCGCCGAGCACCTCGCCACCGGGCGCGTGGTGCGCGTCGAACACCCACGCCGCCGACTCCACGCCGCGGTAGCCGAGCTTGTCGAGTGGCTCGACCGTCCACGTCGCGCTCCCGCGCCCCTCGGACGGCAGCAGGATGCACGACGGGCGCAGCTGCCCCTTCACGGTGGCGAGCATGAACGCGAGCGGGAACGAGAAGCCACCCGCGATCCAGCGCTTGCGCCCGGTCACCAGCAGCCCTTCCTCGGCCGGTTCGACCCACGTCTCGATCCGGCTCAGGTCGCTGCCCGCGCCGGGCTCGGTGATCGAGAACGACGACCACACCTCCCCGGTCGCGATCCCCGGCAGCCAGCGTTCGCGCTGTGTCTCGGTGCCGTAACGCACCAACAACTCCGTCGCCAGCGCCGTGGTGTTGACCGCCCCCGTGAGCGAGATCCAACCCTGGGCCAGCGTGCGCCACACATCGACCATCGCGCTCACCGGCAGCGCCCGCCCGCCGTACTGCTCCGGCACCAAAGCGCCCGGCACACCGAGCTCGGCGAGGCGTTTGAGCACCTCGTCGGGGAGCTCGTCGTCCCGGTCCCAGCGCTCCACACTCGGCAGGACGACCTCGTCGACGAGCCGGCGGACCGCTTCAAGCATCGGCGGCAGGTTATCCGAGGGTGACCCGGTTCACCCTCATCGTGCCTTGCTCGCCATTCCCCTACGGTGGACGATCGCTGCGTGTTCGAGGAAGAAAGGACCGCAGATGGCTCCTAACCGTGTAGTCGCGCTCGCCGCGCCGCTCATCGCCCCGCTCGCCGGCGCATTCGCCGCCTGGCTCTCGCGCTCGTTCCCGGGTCTCGAGGTCCCGGAGGACGCGGTAGAGGAGGTCTTCCTCGGCGTAGCGGCGCTCGTATTCGGCCTCGCGTTCCAGTTCAACCACAACCGGTACAAGTGGGATGAGCTGCTCGAGCGCCAGTCGGTTGAGGCAGCTCCGGCCACGGACCCGCTGATCGACGCCGCGCACGACGCCTCCGCCGACGTGGACGAGTTCCCCGTCGCCGACGAGTTCGAGGACGAGGACCTGGACTTCGAAGCCGACGAGGACTTCGAGGAGCTGCTCGACGACGAGGAGCCCGAGCCGGCCACGCCGGCCCAGGTCTGACCCCATGGCGCTGTCATCGAAGACGCTCGTCAAGCTGGGCGTGGACAAACGCACGGCGCAGGCCCACGCGCCCTTCCTCGTGGCGGCGATGCGCGAGTGCGACATCACCACGAAGGCCCGCGCGGAGATGTTCCTCGCGCAGCTCTTCCACGAGTCGATCATGCTCAGCACGTTCGAGGAGATCGCCTCGGGCGCCGCGTACGAGGGCCGCAAGGACCTCGGCAACGTCCAGCGCGGCGACGGCGTGCGCTTCAAGGGCCGCGGACCGATCCAGGTGACCGGCCGCGCCAACTACAAGTGGATGAGCGACAAGCTCGGTGCCGACTTCATCGCAGAGCCGAAGCTGCTCGCCACCGCCCGCTACGGCTATCGGGCCGCGGCGGCGTTCTGGACGCGCGCGAACCTCAACGCCAAAGCCGACAAGGGCGATTTTGAAGGCGTCACGCGCTCGATCAACGGCGCCGCGACGTGGAACGCGCCTTCGCATCAGTCGCGGCGCGTGGCGTTGCTGACGCGCATCCGCAAGGTCGACGTGCGGCCCGGCCGCTCCTACCTGCGTCGCGGCGACGAGGGCGACGCCGTGCTCGTGCTCACGCGCCGGCTCTCCTTCATCCAGTCGCCGATGACGGGCACCCACTACCTCGACGGCAAGCGCCACAAGTTCGACAGCGCGACGGTGAAGGCGCTCAAGCAGTTCCAGACCGAGCACGCGCTCAAGCCCGACGGGCGCTTCGGGCCCGCGAGCTCCGAGGCGCTCGACAAGGCGGTGCGGCGCAAGAAGCTCGGCGGTGATGACAAGCCGACGCCGACGTCGAAGCCGACGCCGGTCGCCCACAAGCCGAAGCCGCAGACCAAGCCGACGAAGCCCACACCGGACAAGCGGCCCGTGCCGCCCACGTCCGGCGCGCTGATCGGCGAGCTCGTACGGCTCGACGAGCGTGAGGACCACATCCTCGACACGTTGATCGCGCGCGGCCAGCGGCTGGAGCGCCGCGCCGGGCAGACCCTCGAGCGCGAGCGCGTCGTGGCGCCCGCGGATCTCGCGCCCGTGAAGGCCGGGCTCGTGGCGCTGAGCGCCGCGATCGACGAGCTGCAGGCGCGCATCCAGCGCGCCGAAACGACGCCCGCGGAACCGGCGACGACCAACGGCAACGGCACGGTCACGTTCGCGGAGCTCGGCGCGCGGGTCCAGCAGCACGACGCGGAAGCGGAGCTCCTGCGCTCGCTCGTGCGCCAACGCCTCGACGAGCTCGAGCCCGACGGCAAGCCTGCCCCGGTGCCCAGCACGCCGAAGGGGCCGGCGCGCACGTTCACGCTCTCCAAGACGAAGCCGATGAAGGGCTCCGACGTCAAGGCCTTCCAGCGGCTGCTGAACCTACGCTTCGACGCCTGGAACATCGACCGCCGGATCGCCGAGTCGGGCGTGTACGACGCCGAGACCCGCGAGGCCGCCCGGCAGGTCACGCAGGCGCTCGGGCTCCTCCCCCAGGCGTACGAGCACGGCATCACGCCCGCGCTGCGCAGCGTCATCCGCACGCCGAGCCGCCGCACGCCCACGCAGACCAAGCGGGCGAAGGCGCGTGCGCCGTACCGGGCGAAGTTGCGTGCCCGCTACGGCGAGAAGCCCGCGGCGACGGTCGCCACGGCCGCGTCGGCTTCGGTGTCCACCGGCGCGTTCATGGGCTCGCAGGCCGTCGCGCAGTCGCTCGCCGCGATCGGCCACGGCCTCGGGCTCAAGACCACCAGCGAGAAGCGCCAGAACGCCAACCCGTTCTCGGGGTCGCGCAGCGATCACGACTTCGGCAACAAGGACGCGTACGCGTACGACATATCCGACGGCAGCGCGCCGACGCCCGGGATGGACAAAGCCGCGCTGCGGATCATGCACCAGCTCGGCTTCAAGTCCTACCGGCTCAAGGAACCGATCAACACCTCGCGCGGCGTGACCACGATCTCACACGGCGGGCACCGCTTCCGCGTGCAGGTGATCTACCGCGGATCGGGTCCCGCCTTCGGCGGCAACCACCTCAACCACATCCACATCGGCGTCAAGCGCGTCGGATGAACCGTCACCGGCCGCCGCGACGAAGCGTCGCGGCGGCCGGCAACACGCCTACGGCGTGGTGGTCGAGAGCGTGAACGTCAGCGTCTTGCTGTACGTCCCGGTCCGCAGGGCGTCATTGGCCCCGATGGCCTGCTTGAACGTGAGCGTCACCTTGTCGTTGGAGACCGGTGCCGTCCACGCCGCCTTCGAGAAGGCGACCTGCAGCGGCTGCGGCAGCGAGAACGCACCGTTCGTGAGGTGGCCGGGCTCGGAGACGCCGAGCGCCGCGTCGCCGGCCGTGGAGATCACGTTGGCATCCGTGGTCGCGGTGTACTCCTTCGCCACACCCGGCGTGAACGGGCCGAACGTCGCCGGCGTGCCGAGCGTCAACGACAGCGTCGCCGGCACCGAACCGCCGACCGTGCCGTCGGTGTGCGTCGCGGCCAGGAACTTGAAGTACGAGCGGTACTGCACGCCCGTCTTCGTCGTGAACACGAACTCGCGGCACGTGGCGCCCCAGTCCGTGGTCGTCATCCACGGGTAGGTGTACGTGCCCGCGGCGTCGACCGACAGCGCCGCGCCCGCCTTCGTGACGGCCGGAACCGGGAACGGCCGCGGCGTGATGTCCTCCTGGCCGGGCGTGACGGTCTGCAGCGTCGTGCAGTCCACCTGCCGCGAGTACGGGTTGTTCTTGGTGGCGATGTCCAGCCCGGTCAACCCGTCGACCTTGAACTTCAGCGGGACCTCCGTACCCGAGATCACCGTCGTGACCTCGGCGGTCACCCCGTCGAACCCGCGCTCGCACTTCGGGTGCGTGTCGAACGCCTCCGTACCGTCGTTGCGGCCCAGCCCACCGGCCGTGGCGCTGTAGCCGAGCCCGCGGCGCGCGAACGCGCCCCAGATCGTGCAGGAGTCCGAGCCGCCGGTCAGCTCCTGCTCGGCCGCGAGGATGGCGTCGCGCGCACGGACGAGGCCGGGGCCGCAGCCCTGGAACTTGAGGCCGTCGATCACGTACTGCAGCGCGCGATTGTTGCCGCCGCTGTTCCAGACCCCGTACGCGTTCGGGTTGAAGCCGTGCTTGTCGACGAGGTCCCAGGCCATGTCCCACAGCACGGAAGCCCAGCCGTGGCCGAGGCCGTGCGGCAGTGCGAGCGACGTGCCGTCGAGCCAGCCCTGCGACTTGATGCTGTCGTAGGTGAACGGCTGCAGCTCCATGTTGCGCGAGTACGGACGCGGGCGGAAGCCCGGGCCGACACGGCTGTCCGCGTACAGCGCCCACTGGCCGTAACCGCGCGGGCCCTCCGGGCTCTCCAGCGCCGGGTTCATCAGGAACACGAGCGCGAGGAAATCACTCCAGCCCTCGCCCGCCTGCTCGTCGCCGGTCAGGCAGTTCACGGCCGGGCCGCCGGTCATGCGCAGCGAGACGCCGTGCCCGTACTCGTGGAAGATCGTCTCCGAGCGGAACGAGGCGTCACGCATGACGGGACGATCGACGTTGCGGTGGACCTTGCCGGTGGCCGGGAGCCCGGCCTTGATCGCGACGCCGGCGTCACGGGCGATCGCGATCACCGGGATGGTGATGGGCGGGCTCATCGCGCCGTTGAGGATCGGTTGCTCGGCCGCCGTGTTGTGCGCGATCACCAAGGCCTTCGCGCCCGCGTTCTGGGCGTTCGTCGCACGGACGTACGGGTTGCACGGCGGGTTGGTCGTGGTCGCCGTGTTGTCGACGAGCGCGATCGCCCCCGCCGGGACCGTGAACGGCTGGCAGCCGTCCGTGACCGTGCCGGTCCCGTCGTTGACGAGGTGGATCGGGCCGTCGAGCCCGGCGGTGGTGGGCGCGGGCGAGAAGCGCGCGTAGTTGCCGCCGTACGTGCCGGCCGCCGCGCCGCTCGCGACCGTCAGCGCGCTCGGCATCCCGAACTGCAGGCCGGGCCACAGGAACATCTGCATGCGCGGCCGGCCGCCGTCCGCGGCGGGCGTGGAGAAGTTGGCGTTGTTGGTGCCGGAGCCGTCCTGCGCCTCACACATGACGTCGTCGCCGCCGGCGCCGCCGCGGCCGTAGTTGTTGACCTGGAAGTTGCCCGCCTGCTCGTTGAACCCGTACTGGTAGGTCAGGTCGTGGACCATGTTGCACCAGTAGAAGAGGTTCGTGACCGTGGAGTCCGTGTAGGACTGTGGCTGGTCGGCGAGGTAGTCGGCGGCGAAGTCGAACCCGAGCGCCGCGGTGCCGCTCGGCGAGCTGTTGAGATCCGGCTGGTTGTCGTTGTCGCGGTCGGAGTACGCGTGCGCGTTGTTGCCGCGCGTGATCGTGAACTCCGGGCCGGCGGCGCCGTTGGTGTCATGCCAGCCGAAGGGCGAGGCGAGGCTGTCGGCCGGGTTGGTGACGAGCGTGCGCGGGCCGTCGTTCGGGTCCTGCTTGGGGAACTCGAACACGCGGTAGCTGGACCCGTCGTCGACCGGGTTCGGCGTTTTCTCGTGCGACGTCCAATTGCTCTTGGCGAGCAGTTCGCCCGTGACGGCGTCGACGGCCACCTCCCACAGGTTCCCGCCGGAGTCGTGGATCGTGACCTGCCACGCGACGCGCAGGCCGTCGTCGGTCGGCTGGTAGCCGAGCTGGGCCGGGATCGGCTCCTCCGAGATGCCGCCGCCTGAGAACAGCGTGGCCTGCGAGCGACCGGCGGCGGCGCGCACGACCTTCAGGCCGGCCGGGTCGTCGAGCTTGAGCCCGTCCGCCGCCGCGGCGATCGCCTGTTCCGCGGTGAGTTCCGCCCCGGCGACCGGATCGTTGATCCCGCGC
Organism: Solirubrobacter taibaiensis; assembly: GCA_027587225.1. Taxonomy (GTDB): domain Bacteria; phylum Actinomycetota; class Thermoleophilia; order Solirubrobacterales; family Solirubrobacteraceae; genus Solirubrobacter; species Solirubrobacter taibaiensis. The sequence goes on along the minus strand of JAPDDQ010000003.1, from coordinate 281,122 downwards.
ACGAGGTTGCCGCCCGCGAAGATGACCTTGCTCTCGCGGTTCACGTTGACCGTCACGTGGCCGGTGAACACCTGCAGGCCGTTGCGGCGCTGACCGATGTTGACGTGCGTGACCTGGTTGTGCGCGCTCTGGTACTCGGTCGTGATCGCGAGGTTCGTCATGTCCGTCTGCTTGACGCCGAGCGACTCAGCGTTGTCGTAGGCGTACTTGAGCGCGATCTCACGTGGTGTGGTCTGCGCGGCGGCCACTCCCCCCGATACGCAGAAAACGGCAAGCGCTACTCCGAGAACCGGCAGCGGTCCTCGATGCTTCGACAGCATTGGCAACACCCTCCTGCCCCCCCAACGGGCCTAGCGATGATGGCGACGGGCAGCCCCCTCTGGCCACCCACGCCAATTGAGCGGCATGCTCTCATCTGGCATACGTCAGCGGTAGTCGAATGAGCAGGACTTGTCCGTGCGCAGACTTTCGCCGCAATGGCGCGTCGGCGGTAGGGTGGACCGGACTTGAGCGCGCCCCGGCACACCTCGGCGGTCGCGCAGGAGCATCTGCGGCTGCTCGTCGATTCCCAGCCCGACTACGCGATCTTCCTGCTCGACCCGTCCGGCCACGTGCAGACGTGGAACGATGGTGCGCGGCGGCTGAAGGGCTATCAGGCGGACGAGATCATCGGCCGGCACTTCTCGGCGTTCTATCCCGAGGAGGACGTCCAGGCCGGTGTGCCGGAACGGATCCTGGACAACGCGCGGTCCACGGGCCGGCATGAGTCGGAAGGCTGGCGGATCCGCAAGGACGGCTCCCGGTTCTGGGCCGACGTGGTGATCACCGCGCTGCGTGAGGACGACGGCACGCTCGTCGGCTTCGGGAAGGTCACCCGCGACCTCACGAGCCGCCAGCTCGCCACCGAGCAGATGCGCGCGGGCGCGGCGGAGCTGCGGGTGGCCAACGCCGAGCTCGAGCAGTTCCGCCTGCTGGTGACGAGCGTGCGCGACTACGCGATCTTCGTGCTCGACGTCACCGGGCGGATCCGGACGTGGAACCCGGGCGCCGAGCGCATCAAGGGCTACCGCGCGGACGAGGTCATCGGCCGCCACTTCGAGCTCTTCTACACCGACGACGCCCGCGCCCGCCGGCACCCGGATCATGAGCTCCAGGTCGCGGCGCACGAGGGCCGCTTCGAGGAGGAGGGCTGGCGGGTCCGCAAGGACGGGACGCTGTTCTGGGCCAACGTCGTCATCACCGCCCTGCGCGACGCCCGCGACGGCCTCGTCGGCTACGCCAAGGTCACGCGCGACCTGACCGAGCGCCGCAAGGCACAACAGCTGCTGGAGGAATCCGAGCGCCAAGCGCGCCTGGAAGCGCAGCGGCAGCGGCAGCGCCGAACGGCGCTCGAAACCGTCACCCGGGCGATCGTGGCCCGGCTCGATCTCGACGAGATCCTGCAGACCGCCATCGACGCGGCGATCGAGCTCACCGGCGCGGCCAACGGCCGCGTCGAGCGCGGCTTCACCGGCGACGGCGTGGTCACGGGCGACGACCCGGCGCGCAGCTCGCTCGCGGTGCCGATCCGCCTGGCCGACGGCGAGATCGCCGGCGGCCTGTGCTTCGGGCACCCGGAGCCGGGCGCGTTCGACGCCGAGGCCGCCGAAGCGGCGCTCAGCATCGCGTCCGCGGCCGCCGTGGCGATCGGCAACGCGCGCCTGCTCGAAGCGGCACGGCAGGAGACCGCCGCGCGCGAGGTCGCGCTCCAGCAGCGTGACCAAGTGGCCGTCGCCCTGCAGCGAAGCCTGCTCCCACCGGAGCTGCCGGAGATCCCGGGGCTCGAGCTCGGAGCGCACTACCACGCCGGCACCGAACTCGTCGGCGGCGACTTCTATGACGTGTTCGCGCTCACCGACTCCACCTGGGGCATCGTCCTCGGCGACGTCTGCGGCAGCGGGCCAGAGGCGGCCTCGCAGACCGCGCTCACGCGGCACACGGTCCGCACCGCCGCGATGTTCGACGCCGCGCCCGCCGCCGTGCTGCACGCCCTCAACCGAGCGCTGCTGCGAGCGAAGACGGAGCGCTTCACCACCGGGGTGTTCGTCCGCCTCGACCTCGCTTCCGAGCCGGACGAGATCGTCGCCTCGATCGCGTCGGCCGGCCACCCGCGCGCGCTGATCGTCCGCGCCGACGGCCGCATCGAGGAGTCGCCCGCCCACGGCATCCTGCTCGGCGTCATGGACTTCCCGATCGAGGCGCTGCACGTCGCCGATCACCGCCTCGCGGTGGGCGACACGCTGATCCTCTACACCGACGGCCTCACCGAAGCCCGCCGCAACCGCGTGCTGTTCGACGTCGACGGGGTGATGGCCACGATCGCGGCCCTGCACGGCGAGGCTCCCAAAGCGCTCGCCAACGGCCTCGTCGCCGCCGCGCTCGAGCACGCCGACGCGCCCGTGAGCGACGACATCGCGATCGTCGTCGTCCGCGTCGCCGATCGTCTCAACGCGCCCGTTTGACCCGAATCCTGATCCACTCGCACCCCGCGTCGCGCAGCTAACCGCGAACGATCACCCAAGGGGGTCATCATGCGGGACGAGATCAGCGTCGTCGACTTCGACGGCGATGAGGCTGTGGCCGAAGCGGTCCACGGCCTCGACGAAGCTTCGACCACGCGCGGGAACCTGTTCCGGCTGGGTGCCGGAGCGCTCGCGGGCGTCGGTGCCGTCGCCATGTTGCGGCCGGGCAACGCCCAGGCGCGCCAAGGCGGCTCCAAGGCCAACGACGTCAAGATCCTCAACTACGCGCTCACGCTCGAGTACCTCGAGGCGGCGTTCTATCTCGAGGCGCTCAACGTCGGCGGCTACAGCGGCTCCGTGCTGCGCTTCGCGCAGACCGTCTACCAGCACGAGGCGACCCACGTCTCCACGCTGCAGGGCGTGCTCGGGTCCAAGGCCGTGAAGAAGCCGAACTTCGACTTCAAGGGCACCACACGCAAGTGGAGCACCTTCCTGCGCACCGCCAAGGTGCTCGAGGACACGGGCGTCGCCGCCTATCAGGGCCAGGCGCACCTGATCCACCAGAACGCCGTGCTCGCGCCGGCCGGGGCGATCCTCGCGGTCGAGGCCCGGCACGCCGCGTGGGTGCGCAACCTGCTCTACGCGGGCAAGTCGGTCAAGCCGGCGCCCGAGGCGTTCAGCACGGCCATGTCCATGTCCGAAGTCCTGAGCGCGGTCAAGAAGACCGGCTTCATCAAGTCCTGAGACCCGGGAGGCCACAAACATGTTCTCTTCCAAGCCCAGGGTCGACCTCTCCGCCGTCGTCGACTTCGACACCGACGGCGCGTTGCAGGAAACGGCCGAGAAGGCCCAGCACCACTCGCGGCGCAACTTCCTGCGCAACTCGGCGCTCGTCACGGGCGGCGCACTCGCGGCCGGAGCGGGCTTCCCCGCCGGAGCGTTCGCGCAGTCCAAGGGCGATGTCGCGATCCTCAACTTCGCGCTCACGCTCGAGTACCTGGAGTCCGCGTTCTACTACCGCGCCCGTCGCCAGGCCGGCCTGGACGGCGCGTTGATGCGCTTCGCGCAGACCGTCGGCGAGCACGAGTCCGCGCACGTCACCGCACTGCGCAAGGCGCTCGGCAACGCGGCCGTCAAGAAGCCGACGTTCGACTTCGGCGCCGCCGTCGAGAGCCCGAACGCGTTCGCCGCCACGGCGATCGTGCTCGAGGACACCGGCGTGATGGCCTACCAGGGCCAGGCGCCGTTCATCAAGTCTCAGGACGTGTTCAAGGCCGCGCTCTCGATCCACCCGGTCGAAGCGCGCCACGCCGCCTGGATCCGCGACATCGTCGGCGGCTATGACCCGGCGCCCGCCGCGTTCAATCCGGCGCTGACCATGGCCGCGACGCTGTCGGCCGTCGGCGGCACCGGCTTCATCAAGAGCTAGAAGGAGGCCCGCACATGCCCATCGGCATCGGACCCATGGAAATCGTGATCGTCGCGATCATCGCCCTCATCGTCATCGGCCCCAAGAAGCTCCCGGACGCCGGCCGCTCACTCGGCCGTGGCCTGCGCGAGTTCAAGGGCGCGATCGGCGGACGTCACGACGACGATGACGAGCCGGTCAAGCCGTTGCCCAGCTGAACACCAGCACGCACACGTCGTCATCGTCGTTGTGGCCCTCCTGTTGGAGGGCATCGGCCAGCGCCTCTGGCCGCGCGTCCGTCGTGACCGCGGCCAGCAGGCGATCCAGGCCGTCGTCGATGCTCTCGCTGCGCCGTTCGACCAGGCCGTCGGTGTAGAGCACCAGCCGGCCCCCCGGACGGAGCTCGACGGTCGCTTCGCGGCGTGGCAGCCGGGGTGTGCGGACCCCAAGCGGCGTTGAGCGACCACCCATGAACAGCTGCGCGTCGTTGCCGCTGACGACGACCGGCGGCAGGTGCCCGGCGGCGGCGACCGTGACCACGCCCGAGTCCACGTCGACCTCGGCGTAGACGAGCGTGGCGGACTGCGCCGCCTCGAGCGACTCCACGAACGTGTCGAGCTGGTCGACCACCACGCGCGGGCCGACGCCGGTCATCGCCAATGCGCGCGTCGCGCTGCGCAGCTGACCCATCGTCGTCGCGGCCGCGAGCCCACGCCCCACGACGTCGCCGACGACGAGCCCGACCCGGCCGCCTTCGAGCATGAACGCGTCGTGCCAGTCTCCGCCCACTTCCAGCGTCTGGATCGAAGGCCGGTAGAGGGCGGTGACGCTGAAGCGCTCGTCGCCGGGCGGCTCGCCCGCCAACAGGCTCTGCTGCAACGTGTGCGAGACCGCCTGGGTCTGCGCGTGCATGCGCTCGATGGCCTCGCGGGCCTGGCGCTCGCGATCCCGTGCCGCCAACAGCTCCCGCTCGTAGGCCTTGCGCTCACGCGCGTCGAAGAGCGTCGTGCGGACGAGTTGCGGCTCCCCCGCCGCGTCGAGGATCAGCACCGAGTTCACCAGCATCGGCAGCCGCTGCCCGTCGGCGGCCACGATGTCGACGGCGATCTCACGCACGTGGCCCTGCATCCGCAGCAGCGGCGCGTAGTGCGTCTCGTGGTAGATCCGGCCGCCCGGGCTCAGCAGGTCCTGGAAACGCTTGACGTCGACGAGGTCGTCACGCGCGTGGCCAGTCCAGCGCAGGAACGTCCCGTTGACGCGCACGATCGTGCCGTCGGGCGCGGCGGACAGGTACCCGCACGGCGCGTTCTCGTACAGATCCTCGGCGCTCTGGTCAGACGAAGGCACGGATGGCGTCGATCGTCTCCTGCGGGGCGCTCAGGTTCGGGCAGTGGCCCGTCGCCGCCATCCGCACGAGCACCGAGCCGGGGATCCGCTCGTGCACGTACTCCCCCACGACGTCAGGAGCGATCACGTCGTCGCTGCACTGCAGGACGAGCGTGGGCACACCGACCGTGGCCAGGTCGGCACGGTTGTCGGACATGAACGTGACGCGGGCGAAGCGGGCTGCGATCTCGGGGTCGGTGCGGCAGAAGCTCGCCGTGAGCTCCTCTCCCAGCTCCGGGCGATCCGCGTTGCCCATGATCGCCGGTGCCATCGCGCTGGACCAACCGAGGAAGTTGCTGTTCAGCGACTCCAGCAGCTCCTCGATGTCCTCGGCGCCGAACCCGCCGACGTACCCCTCGTCATCGATGTACCGGGGCGAGGGCCCGACGAGCACCAGCTTGCCGATCGTCTCCGGCGCCCGCGCCGCCGCGAGGACGCCGATCATCGAGCTGACCGAGTGGCCTACGAACACGGCCTCGGCGATCTCCAACGCGCGCAGGACCTCGACGACATCGTCGGCGTAGCCCGCGAGCGAGCCGTAGCGGTCCGCGTCGTAGGCATCGAGGTCCGAGGCTCCGGCTCCCACGTGATCGAACAGCACCACCCGGTAGTCGGCCTCGAAGGCCGGCGCGACGAAGCGCCACATGTTCTGATCGCAACCGAACCCGTGTGCGAACACCATCGCCGGACCGTCCGGCTGACCGCTCACGCGGACGTTGTTGCGCGCAAGCACGTCCACGGGAAGCAGTCTATGGCGTCCACGCGGCGAACTGCCGATGATGGTCGCCGTCGTAGCACGTGTGGTGCATCGCGTAGGCGGTCGGGGCGCCGGCGTCGGTGACCAGGACGGTCGCCAGGAACACCTCCGGCCGCGGGTTGTCCGCGGCCGGAGGCATCGCCCCGTAGGTCAGGGCCTCGACGCGCTCCCCGAACAGCGTGAGGTTGACCGCGCCCGGGACGTCGTACGCGGCCGCGGGCGAGAGCACGCCGCGGTACCCGGCGGCGACGAGCGCGTCCGCGAGCGGCCAGCAGGCCGGGTGCGGACCGATCGCGAGCGCGGGGTCGAGCCCACAGGCGGCGTAGGCGTCGAAGCTCGACAGGTCGGCGAGGTCGTGCTCGATCACCTGCAGCTGCCACAGGCTGCGACGGTCCTCCAGGCGGCGGCGGTCATCGCGGATGTGCGCGTAGCGGCAGCGTTCGGCCCACGCGCCGTTGACCGACAGCGCGAGGTACTGCGCCACGCCCGCGCCCTCCTGATGCCAGCGCGCGGACTCCTGCCGCAACGTGGCGGCGCCGGCGCCGTACCACAGCGGCGGGAACCGGCGATCGGTGTGCCGGTACGCGGTCCAGTCCCCCGAGACGCGCTCAGGCGGCGTGGACCACATCGGACTCCATCCGCCCGCCGCGCGCCAAGGCCATCAGCGATCGCCGGTGGGTGACCGGGTCCTCGTCGATCAGCTCGCGGGGCGTGCGGCCGGCGAGCATCCGGGCGTCGAACCACAGCAGCGCGCCGCGCTCGGTCATCGACCCGAGCAGCTCGTTGACCAGCTGCGCGACGAGCGTGACCCGGGCTTGGTTCTTGCGCAGCGCGCGGACCTCGCCGTTGCGGTAGTTGGCGACCATCCGCGGCGTGGTGTCCAGGAGCGCCGCGACCTGCGAGACCTCCACGTCCGCGAGCGCCTGGGCGACGAACGCCGCGGCGTGCTCTGGCCGGTCGAGCTCGTTGTGCTCGAGCTGGCGGACCATCGCGTGCAGCACCACCCGCGCGCGCTGGAGCGCTTCGCGCACGCGCCACTCCGGGTCGGTGCCGTCGGCGTCGGCTTCGATCTCGTCCCGCAGCCGTTCCATCAGCAGCAACAGCTCGGTGGTCAGGTCATGCTTGCGCCACGCCGGACTGGCCGCGAGGTTGCGCACCGCGGCGCGGATCTCGGCGAAGAACGCCCGGCGGCGCGCCAGCCGGTCGGCCACCTGCCCGTCGGTGTGCTCGAGCGCGTCCGTCACCTCGCGGGCGAGCTCGTTCGCCCGGAAGCGGAGCTCGTCGGTGGTGGCGGGTGGATCGAGAACGGCGGCGCACATGTGGGTCCTTCCGAAGTACGGTCTACTTCCCTATGTCGGAAGTATACGAGACCGACGCGATTCATCAACATCGCTTATTCGACTGCTCACAAAGCATCATTGGCGCTGATCTCTGGCGGCTGGAACACTCGCCGCCATGACCCACGGCATGGCCCAGATCGAGCCCGGACTGCGACTCCACTACGTGCGCTCGGGCGACGGGGACCGCACGATCGTGCTCCTCCACGGCTTCCCGCAGACGTCGCACGAATGGCACGCGGTGACGGACGGCCTTGTCGACGCGGGCTTCACCGTGATCGCGCCGGACTACCGCGGCGCCGGGCATTCCTGGCGACCGGCGGGCGGCTACGACAAGCGCACGATGGCGGCGGACATCCGGGCGCTCGTCCGCGACCACCTCGGCATCGAGGGCCAGCTCGTGCTCGCCGGCCACGACATCGGCCTGATGGTCGCGTACGCCTATGCGCAGCGCTACCGCGACGAGCTCTCGCACCTGGTCCTCGTCGACGCCCCGATTCCCGGCACCGCCGTGTTCGACGGTCTGCGCACCGACCCGCGCGTCTGGCACTTCGCGTTCCACGGCGCCCGCGACCTCCCGGAGCTCCTCGTCCAGGGCCGGGAGCGCCAGTACCTGCAGTACTTCTTCGACGCGCGCACCACCGACCCGTCCTCCACCGACGTCGACGTGTACGCCAAGGCCTACTCGGCGCCGGGCGCGATGCGCGCCGGCTTCGAGCTCTACCGCGCCTTCGACCAGGACGCCGCGGACAACCGGGCCGCGCTCGCCGCCAACGGTCCGTTGACCGTCCCGGTGCTCGCGATCGGCGGCGAGATCTCCACCACCGGCCCGCTGATGGAGGAGATGCTGCGCGAGGTCGCCGACGACGTGACCGGCCAGATCATCCCCGGCACCGCCCACTGGGTCCCCGAAGAAGCCCCCGCGGCCTTCGTCGACGCGGTCGTCACGTTCACCTCGCGTCGCGCCTAGGGCTTCGGGAGGTTCGCCTGGTAGTCGGCGGCGATGTCGTCGAAGACCTCTTTGAGGATGTCCTCGGCGGTCTCGCCTTTGACGTTCTTGAACTTCGCGCGCTTGGCGGGGTCCATGCCCTTCTTGGCGTCGAAGTAGCGCGTCTCGATGTCTTTGAGGAGCTCGGCGTCCTCCATGTCGAGCATGCGCTTGACCTTCGGCGAGGGTGGACGGCCCTCGAGCGGGCCGCCGTTGCGGTAGAGGCTGATGTAGAAGTCGCGCTCGGCGAACTCGGCCACCGCTTCGCTCGTGAAGTCGTTGCCGCGCAAGGGGTTGGCCTTGCCGAGGCGGTGTGTGGCCTCGTGGATGAGCTCGCCCGCGAGCTGGTCGCCCGACTTGCCGCCTTTGAGGAAGATGAGGTCGCTGCCGGTATCGTAGATGCCGTCGGCGTATGAGAGCCGCGCCCACTTCTCGGCGCCCCGCTCAGGGCCGAACGCGTCGATCAGGCTGGCCTCGTTGAACACGCGGACACGGCCCGACGCGACCATCTCGCGCGCGGCGTCCGGAATCCGTCCTTGGACGTGCTCCATCAGCTGCGCGGCGGCCTCCAGCTCGCCCTTGAACTGCTTGTGCTCGGAGAGCCCGGCCAGCAGCTTGGCGAAGTGCGCGTCGCCGGTCATGCCGCCGCCGCTGACGACGGTCTTGGCGGTCGCCTCGATGGCCGCGTCGTCCAGGCCCGCGACGGCCTCGCCGACGAGCTGCTGCTTGGTCGCTCCCTGCACGCCGACCCCGTCCGCGAGCTCGGCGAACTTGATCGCGGCCTTGACGTCCCCGCCCTTGGCGGCCAGGAACACGCCCTTGAGCGTCTTGAACGCGTGGGCGGCGGCGAACACGTCGGCGATCGCCCCGACGACCGCCAGCGCCAGGTTCATGGCATCGGGCTCGTTGCCGGAGATCGCCTTCGCCTTGTCGAAGTCCGTCGCGTTGGCGGCGGCGGCGAGGCTGTACTGGTCGATCTCCTTGCCGAGCTCGTACATGGCCAGCCCCGCTCCGGCGGCGGCCGCGGCCGCGCCGATCCCGGCTACGAGCGACGAGCCGCCGCTCGGGATCGCGGCGAGGATCCCGAGCCCGATGGCCAGCAGCATGAACAGCGTCTTGTCGTCGCCGGCGCCCGCCATGGTGCGGACCTTGCGGTCGACGATGGAACGCTGGAGCGGCGTGGCCTGCATCTGGTCGAGCGTCACGCGGCGCAGGTGCGACTGGCCCCAGACCTTGAACCCGGCGCCGATCTCGGGCCGGACCGTGGCGATGTTCTCGAGCCGCTCGTCGATCTCCGCCGTAGCGGTCGCGCCGACCTCGTCGTCGCTCATCGCGGACAGCTTTCGCAGCTTCTCCGCCGCTCCCGGCTGGTCGGCGTACATCGCCAACGACGGCTGGGCGGCGACACGCGGACGACGCTCGTTCTCGTAGGCCTCCGACGCCTCCTGCCAACGCTTGCGCCGCGCCTCGGACTCCTCGAACAAGGGCTTGGTCGTGAGCCCGAACGGGTCACCGGCCGACGCCTTCGTGAAGCGCTCGAGCGCCGCCGCGGACTCACGCGCGAGTTTGTCCACCATCGTCGCGTGCGGGACCAGCTCCAGCGCCGCCGCCTTCAGCCGGCCGCCCTGCGCCTTGTCCCCCAGCCGCTCGCGCTCGGCCTTGAGCTTGGCCTCGCTGTCGTTGAGGATCCCGTGCGCCGCGGCCGTGGCCTGCGCCTCGAACTGGCGCACGAACTCCTCGTGCTCGTGGTCGAGCTGCACGGCGGCGTCGTCGAGCCCCTTCAGGATGTCCTGGTAGAGCCCGGGCCGCTCGGTCCCGCGCAGCAGCATCGGCGACGTCGCCGCGCCCCGGAAGCGCCCGATGAACGCGCTGCGGGCGTCCAGCCCCGCCTTCTCCTCGATCGAGCGCAGCACGCCGACGAGCACCTCGCGGTCGAAGCGCAACGTGCGGCCCTCGAAGACCATCACCTCGGCGTCGACGGGCTCGCTCGCGGTCGGCGGCGGTGTCGACACCGAGCGCGCCAGCGACCGCTGCCGCATCAGCGCCACGACGGCCTGGTTGCCGGCGCTGCGCTGTAACGCGGTCACGCTCGCGGGGCTCATCGCGCGCGCCGGCGGAGCACTCGGAGCGGGAACGGCAGCCGGCTCTGCCTCCGGCCCGACGGTTCGCGGGGCGAACATATGGCGCACGACGAAAACGCGCTCTGGACTATTCCCCACCCGTCGTGAGAGAGTCCGCGCGTGCACGAGCACGCCAACCCGACGTCGCCAGCGCCGGAGGTCGTCACGCCGGCGCTTCCGGCTGCCTCACCGGCCGTCCCGGCGCCACTGCGTTCACTCAGCCGCGCGCGAGCGCTCCGCGGTGGCGGGGCGAGTCTGGCCCGCGCCGCCGTCGTCAACTCCATGCAGGGGCGCTACGGCAACGCGGTCGTCGCGCGCGCCGCGCTGCTCGCCCGCCAGGGCAACGAACGCGCCGAGAAGCTGGCGGCGTTCAACGCGGCCAAGGGCAAGGACTGGGGCCTCGCGGCCGAGATCCTCAACGGGTTCGACGACGCGGACATCCAGCGCCTGCTCGGCGGTCTCTCCAAGCAGCAGCTGCGCGAGCTCGACGCCGGCGCGATGCGCCGTATCCCGTCCTTCGCGGCTCGCGTGCACGACCCGATCCTGGCCAAGCTGGGCAAGCAGCCCGGCTCCGTGTTCGGGCGACTGAACTTCCTGCCGGGGAGCCCGGAGAACGGCGGCGGCCCGATGACCGCCTACGCGCTCCCGGTGGACTTCTCCTTCGCACCCGACGCCGACATCGTCCGCGCGACCGGGATCGCGTTCGTGCAGACCGTCCGGCTCGTCCACACCGCGACCGACGAAGACGCCGACTGGCAGGACGCGAGCAAGCGCCGCCAGACCGACGACCACTGGGCGGTGGACCGCGCCACCGGCGGCCAGAGCGGGTTCGCCGGCTACCAGACGAACGCGCAGGCCGGACCGCACGTGACGGAGTGGTCGCCCGCGGCGCCGGAGGGCTTCGCCACCTACCACGACCGCCCGAGTGCCCAGGTGCCAAGCACGGACTGGTCGTTCGAGACGGCCGTGGTCGGCAAGGGCGGCGCGGACGAGGGCGTGATCTACAGCAGTTGCGCGTGGGGCTTCACGGTCGACGCGAACTGCGTGCTCACGCCCAAGGCGCACAAGGTGTCCGACAAGCCCTCGGGCTCGTTCGGGGCCGCGGTGGACAAGTGGAACCAGCAGGCCGCCGGGCCGGCCGAGCAGCGCAACGCACCTCAGCAGGAAGCGCTGCCCCAGATGCGCTAGGTCACTCCGCCGCCGTCGCGGTCACCGCCGTCGCGCGGACCGTGCCGTTCGCGTTGGCGGCGCCTTCGATCGTCACCGAGTCGCCCGGCTGGATCGTGTCGGCGTCGGTCGAGGCCGTGCGCGTGACGTTCGCGCTGGATTTGACCTTGACCTTGATCGTGTTGCCCTCCGCGTCCTCGACGTACAGCGTGTCGCCCTTCGTGTAGGCGACGGTGCCGGTCGTCGGGCCGCCGGTCTGGGCGGCTCCGGCCATGCCGGGCGGCCCGCCCGTCGGCATCCCACCGCCCGGCATCCCGCCCGCGGGCCCCGCGGCCGCGGTGGTCTGCGCCTGGCTCTCTTGGACCTTGGCCCCGCCGGCGAATCCACCGGCGGCGACGATCACGACGACGAGCCCGCCGGTGATCGGGGTGAGCAGCTTGCGCCGCGGACGGCGCGGCAGTTCGGTCTCTTGACTCATGCTGGTCTCCTACTCGAAGCGAAGCGCCTCGACCGGGCGCAGACGGGCGGCGCGAGCCGCGGGATAGGTGCCGAAGAACAGGCCGCAGGCGACGGCGGCGCCGAACGCCAGCGCGACGGCCGGCGCGGCCACGGCCGGTTGCACGCCGGCGATCTCGAACTCACTTGCCAAGAGCCCCACGCCGACGCCGAGCAGCCCACCGAGCAGCGACACGACGATCGCCTCGGTCAGGAACTGGCGCAGCACGTCACCACGACGCGCGCCGATCGCCTTGCGGATGCCGATCTCGCGCGTGCGCTCGGTGACCGAGACGAGCATGATGTTCATCACGCCGATCCCGCCGACGAGCAGCGAGATCGCGGCCACCGCGGCCAGCAGCGTCGTGAACACGCTCGTCGACGCGCTCTGCGCCTCACGCACCGAGCCCTGGTTGATGACCGTGAAGCCTGGGTTCGACGGGTCGGTCACGTCCAGGCGCTCGTCGAGGATCGATTCGACCTCGGCCTGCGCGGCGTCGAGCGTGTCCGCCGACGTCGCCTGGACCGTGATCGACGAGATGCTGCCATAGCCGGCCAGCGTGTCCTGCACCGCGGTGAGCGGCGCGATCACGATGTCGTCCTGGTCGGTCGTGCCGTTGGAGCCCTTGCTCTCCAGCACGCCGGCGACGGTGAACGCCGTGCCGTCGACGCGGATCGTCTGCCCCGTGGGATCGGTCCCGCTGAACAGCTCAGCGGCCACCGTGCTGCCGAGCACGACGGTGCGCTCGTGGTCGGTGACGTCCTGCGTCGTGATCGATGCACCCGACGCCGGCGTCAGGTCCCGCGTGGTGAGGTAGGACGGTGTCGTGCCGACGAACGAGGACGGCTCGTAGCTCGTCTCCCCCGCCGTCAAGGTCGTGCCTGACGCGTTCACGACAGGGCTCGCCGACTTCACGTCCGGCGCGTTGAACTCGTCGGCCAGCGCCTCCGCGTCCTTGGTGGACAGGCTCACCGCCGCGCCCTGCGACCCGGGCCCGAAGCCGCCCGGCTGCGTCTGCACTACAAGCACGTTGGAGCCCAGCGCGTTGATCGACGCCTCGACCTGCTGCTTGGAGCCGTTGCCGACGGCCACGAGCGCGATCACGGCGGCGACGCCGATGCAGAGGCCGAGCACCGTCAGGCCCGAGCGCAGCTTGTTCGCGGCCAGCGCGGAGAGCGCCGTCCGGAAGGTCTCGAACGCGCTCACGCGAAGACCCGGGCCCCGGAGTCGGAGATGACCCGGCCGTCGGCCATGCGCACGATCCGCCCGGCCCGCGCGGCCACGTCGTCCTCGTGCGTGATGATCACGATCGTCCGGGCCTCGGCGTGCAGGCGGTCGAAGAGCTCGAGCACGTCGTGCGTGGAGCGCGAGTCCAGGTTGCCGGTGGGCTCGTCGGCGAGGATCAGCGACGGGTTGCACACGATCGCGCGCGCCACCGCCACCCGCTGCTGCTGACCGCCGGAGAGCTCGGACGGAAGGTGGTCGCGGCGATCGAGGATGCCGACGGCATCGAGCGCCGCCTGCGCGCGCTGCCGCCGTTCACGGCGCGACAGACCCGCATAGGCCAGCGGCAGCTCCACCTGCGCCTGCGCCTTCATGCGCGGCACGAGGTTGAAGGCCTGGAAGACGAACCCGAGCTTGTGGTTGCGCAGGTCCGACAGGTCGTCCTCGTCGTACATGCGCACGTCGATGCCGTCGAGCTGGTAGCTGCCCGCCGTCGGCAGGTCCAGGCAGCCGAGGATGTTCATCAGCGTGCTCTTGCCCGAGCCCGACGTGCCCATGATGGCCACGTACTCGCCACGCTCGATCGTCAGCGACACGCCGTCCAGCGCGCGCACCCGCAGCTCCTCCGTGACCTGGTAGACGCGCTCGGCGTTCACCACTTCGATCACGGGCGTCATCGCATGCCTCCGCCGGCCGGCGGGCCACCGGACGGCGGGCCGCCCGTGCCACCGAAGCCACCGCCGCCGAAGCCGCCGCCCGGCCCCTGCTGCAGGGACTGCTCCGCGTCGTCGTCGGAGCCGGTCGCGTTCGCGCCGGCCGCCGCGCTGGTCGAGGTGACCAGCACCTTGTCGCCGGCCTTGAGGCCGCTGGTGATCTCCGTGACCGACTCCCCGGCCACGCCGACCTCCACGCGCTGCGTCGTGCCTCCGACGAGGGTCACCGTAGAGCCGCGCAGTGCCTGCGTCGGAACGGTCAGCCCTTGTGACTCGGCCGTGACGATGTCGGCGGTCGCGGTCATGCCCGGCTTGATCGCAGAGCTGCGCTGGGTGAGCCGCAGCGTGACCGGGTAGGCGACCGCGCCCGAGCTGGCGGTCGTCACCGCCCCGGTCTCGGCCGCCTCGCTGTCGGCGGTGACGACGCCCACCTCGAGCACGCGCGCCGCGAGCTGCTGGCCGCTGGCGCTGACGGTGACCGTCGCGGTCTGCCCGACCTTGACGTCGCCGATGTCGGCCTCGCTCACGGAGACCGCGAGGTCATAGCTCGTGAGCTGCACGATGCCGAACGCGGCCGTCGCCTCGGTCTGGGTCGCGGACGTGGTGTCCGACGACTTGGTGCCGGTGACCACGTCCCCGACGGCGACGTCGACCGACGCGATCGTCCCGGCGTACGGCGCTCGCAGCCAGCGGACGGCGAGTGTGGTGTCGGAAGGATCGAGGCGCGCGAGCACCTGCCCTTCAGCCACCTTCTGCCCCGCCTTGACGTAGACCTTGGTCACGGTGCCGGTGCGCGTGAAGGTGAGGTCGCGCTGATGGACGGCCTCGAGGTTGCCGCTGCCGGACACGGTGGTCTGCACGACGCCGCTCTTGACGGTGACCGTGCGCGACAAGGTGGTGGCGACGGTCGTGCCGGAGTCGGTGACGGTGTACACCGCGCCGCCGACGGCACCCGCGGCGGCGGCGGCCAACACCGCGATGAAGACGGGACGTCCGCGCGGACGACCGCGGAGGGGCAGGGTGTCGGTGATGACGCTCATGCCACCGAGC
The DNA here is from genome assembly GCA_027587225.1 of Solirubrobacter taibaiensis. Taxonomy (GTDB): domain Bacteria; phylum Actinomycetota; class Thermoleophilia; order Solirubrobacterales; family Solirubrobacteraceae; genus Solirubrobacter; species Solirubrobacter taibaiensis. The sequence continues at coordinate 265,975 of JAPDDQ010000003.1, read as the reverse complement.
GTCACGCCGGTGCGTAAGAACGCCGTCTAAGCGGCCTGGGAGTGTCCTGAGCGTTAGGCCTGGGCTTGCTGAGAGCCGAACACGTCCGCGTGCTTGGCCGGCTCGAACACGTGGTAGGTGCCCTTGCCGCCGCGCTTGGCGGCGTACATGGCGGCATCGGCGTCGCGGATCAGCTCGTCCGCGGTCCGCGCCTCATCCGGGAGCGCCAGCGCCACGCCCACGCTGGTGTGCACCGCGATCTCGCGGCCGCCGGCCAGCAACGGCGCGGACAGCACGCTCAGCACGCGCTGGGCGGCCGCCTCGGCCTCCTCCCGGCCCGCGCTTTCGAGCAGGATCGCGAACTCGTCTCCGCCGAGGCGGGCCGCGGTGTCGGTGGCGCGCACGACGGTGTCCAGGCGGCGCGCGACGGCGACGAGGACCTCGTCGCCGACCGCGTGCCCGAGCGTGTCGTTGATCCCCTTGAACCCGTCGAGATCGAGGAACAGCATCGCGTGCGTCACGGGCTCGCGGCGGCCGCGGGCCAGAGCCTGGCGCGTGCGCTCAAGCAGCATCGGCCGGTTGGGAAGCCCGGTCAGCGGATCATGGAACGCCTGGCGGGTGAGCTCGGCCTCGAGTGCCTTGCGCGCGCTCACGTCCCGCGCGGTGAGCAGGAAGCCGTCGTCGTCGACCAGGCCCGTGAGCCGGAACTCGAACGCGCGCGGCGCACCGTCGGCACCGGTCAGGACGCACTCGAACGGCGACGGCGCTGCACTGCCGACCGCGGACAGCAGGCGCTCACGATCGTCCTCGGAAGCGAAGCTGTCGAGCAGCGCGCGCCCGAGCGTGCGCTCGACCGACGGGCTCGAGTAGGTGACGCCACCCTGCGGGTCAACGATGAGGATCAGGTCGCTCGCCTGGCTGACGAGCGCGCCGAAGCGGGCGTCGGCACGGCGCGCGTGCAGACCCGCCGTGCGGACGAGCACGAACGCGAACAACACCAACGCCGACAGCTCGATCGCCAGCGAGTCGAAGTCCCGGTCGACCACATCGACGAAGATCGCGATCACGGGCGGGATCAGCGACGCGCCGAACAGCAACACGAGACGGAAGTGCGTGAGAACGGATTCCCGCGCGGGCGCGGGTTCGGCCAGCCGGGCCATCGACGGGTGCAGCGCGGCCGCGCCCCACAGCACATACGAGCTGATGAAGAGCCCGCCGATCCATAGCTGGTGATCGAACGCGTCGTGCAGCATCAACAGGCCGTAGACGACGTCGGCGGCGAGCAGCAGTCCGATGCTGCTGGTGAGCAGGACGAACGCGGGCTCGCGCCGGCCGCCATCCAGCGCCAGACGCACGACGGCGCCGAGCAGGATCAGATCGCCCATCGGGTAGCCGATCGACACTGCCTTGGCCAGCAAGCCTTGATCCTGGTGGAGGTGCGGCGCGATCAGCAGGACCCAGATCGGCAGCGCCAGGCCGAAGGTCAGCACCAGCCCGTCGACCAGCCCGCGGCGATCGCGCCCGCTGCTGCGACGGCGCACCATCAGCAGCAAGCCGGCCATCATCGCCGGATACACGCCGAGGTACAGCGCGTCGCCCGGAGACGGGAACGGCACCGCGTTGCCGGACAGCGTGGGATAGGTGTACGTGTAGAGGTCGCCCGCGCAGAAGAGCAGGGAGCCGACGGCCAACAGCAACCAAGCCGTCTTCGCGGCCGGGCGATGCATCAGGACGCCCGCGACGATCGCCGGCACCGGCGAGAACGCGACCACGCCCATCAGCAGCGGGTCACCGCGCAGCGGCCCGAGTGCAAACGCGACGCACGCGGCGAGTCCGAGCACGAGGTGCAGGGTCCAGGGAGCCGGGCGGCGGGCCATATCCCCCGTAGTCGGCGTTCGCCCACGCCGCTTGAGGGCGCTACCCCGCGCGGGTGAGGGCGACCCAGAGCGCGTCGTCGAAGTCCTCGTCGAGCCGGCCGACGAGGCCGCCGATCCAGCGCTCGAACTTCTCGCGCCACACGCGGGCGGCGGCCTCGGCGTCGCGGGCGACGATCGCCGCGTGCAGCGCCTGCACCTCCGCGACGATCCGCGGCAGGCCCGCGAGCACGTCGATGTCCAGCGCGCCGAGGAACATCCGCACCTGCCAGGTGAGCCGATCGAACTCGCCCGCCACGCGCGGCAGCCCCGCCGCCGCGACCACCGTGGCTTGATAGCCGAGATCGGCCTCGATCGAGTCCCGCTCCCGGCCGCGCTCCTGCGCGCGGAGCAACTTCGCGAGCTCGCGGTCCAGCGGCGTCAGGTCCAGCATCGCGGAGTCGAGCATGAGCTTGTGCAGCGCGAGCGTGCCGAGCGACGCCCGCAGCGCGTAGACCTCGAGCACGTCGACCGCGCGCAGTTCGGGGACGATCGCGCCCCGGTTCGGTACGAGCCGGACGAGCCCGTCACGCTCCAGCAGCCGCAGCGCGTCGCGTACGGGCGCACGCGAGAAGCCCAGCTCGTCGGCCAGTGGGATCTCCTTGATGCGTTCGCCCGGGCGCAGCCGGCCGGTGACGATCGCGTCGCGGATGGCGTCCAGGGCGAGGTCCACGTTCGACGGCGCGGGCCCGCGCCGTTTGAGCTCAGACGACATGGAACTCGGGGGCGAGCGTCCCGCCCTCGAAGCGCTCGGCGCTGAGCGCCGTCACGTCGACCACCGGCGGACGGCCGAGCACCAGGTCGCGCAGGATCTCGCCCGTCGCCGGGGCCTGCAGGAACCCGTGGCCGGAGAACCCGGTGGCGTAGAGGAAGCGCGACACCTGCTTGGCCTCGCCGATCATCGCGTTGTGGTCCGGGCTCATGTCGTAGAGCCCCGCCCACCCGCCCTGGATCGGCGCGGAGGCGATCCGCGGCGCGCGCCGCTCGGCGATCTCCAGCAGCGCCGGAATCCATTCTTCGGTCCGCTCCAGCAGGAAGCCCGGCGTCTCGTCCGGGTCGGCCATGCCCATCAGCAGGCCGCGGCCTTCGCGGTGGAAGTAGAAGCCGGACGCGAAGTCGATCGTCAACGGGAGCGTGTCCGGCAGGTCGGCCATCGGCGCGGTGAACAGCACCTGCCGGCGCAGCGGCGTGACGTCGAGCGGCACGCCCACCAGCTCCCCGCACGCCCGCGACCAGGCCCCCGCGGCACTGATGACCGTGCCCGTGGCGACCGTCCCGTGCGGGGTGCGCACACCGGTGATGACGCCGTCACGCACGTCGATGCCCTCGACCGGCGTGGACACCGCGAGATGCGCGCCGTGCTCGCGCGCGCCGAACGCGTAGCCCTGCACCACCGACTCCGGCGTGGCGTGCGCGTCCGTGTGGCAGTAGCTCGCGGCGAGGATGTCCTGCCCGGCGAGCAGCGGGCAGATCTCCAGCGCCTCCTCGGGCGTGATCATCCGCGACGGCACGCCGAGCTCGTTCTGCAGCGCGACGCTGCGCGTGAACGCCTCGACCTCCGCCGGCGTCGTGAGCACGAAGAGGTAGCCGATCTCCTCGTAGTCGATCTCCCAGCCCGGCCGCTCGGCGAAGCGCTTGTAGGCCTGCAGGCTGCGCTTGGCGATCTCGATGTTCAGCGCGTCCGAGAACTGCGCGCGCAGGCCGCCCGCGGCCTTGGACGTCGAGCCGCTGGCCAGCTGGTCGCGTTCGAGCAGGACGACCTCCGCCCCGGCCTCGGCGAGGTGGAACGCGGCGCTGGCGCCCACCGCTCCCCCGCCCACGATCACGACGTCGGCTCCGGAGGGCAACGGCTGGCGCGGCATGCCGGGATGGTACGCGGACACTTTGTAGATTGTCAACAAAGCAGGTAGGGTGCGCCGGATGCTGAGGGCCGAGACGCTGGCGATCCACGCAGGCCGTGCCGCGCGGATAGAGGGCGAGCCGCTGAACCCGCCCCTCGTGCCGGCCTCGAACTTCTACGACGCCGGCTACGCCCGCGAGCAGGGCTCTCCCGGCTGGGCGCCGCTGGAGGCCGCGATCGGCGCGCTCGAGGGCGGCACGGCGATCGCCTTCGGCTCCGGGATGGCCGCGATCTCGGCCGTGCTGGAGACGCTCCCGTCAGGGGCGAAGGTGGTCGGGCCGTCGGCCGGGTACGCGTGGACGCGCAGCCTGCTCGCCCGCCACGCGCAGGCCGGCCGGATCGAGCTGGTCGGCGTCGACACGACGGACACCGCGGCGACGCTCGCCGCGTGCGACGGCGCGGCGCTGCTGTACGTGGAGACGCCGAGCAACCCGCTCGTCCGGATCGCCGAGCTCGACGCCCTGTGCGCGGGCGCCCACGAGCGCGGTGCGCAGGTGGCCGTGGACGGGACGTTCGCCTCTCCCCTGCTGCAACGCACGCTCGCGCAGGGCGCGGACTTCGCGATCCAGAGCGCGACCAAGTTCATCGGCGGCCATTCCGACCTCATGCTCGGCGTGGTCACCTCGACCGCGCACGCCGGAGCGCTTCACCACGTCCGCGCGCAGCTCGGCGCGCTCCCCGGCGCGTTGGAGGCCTACCTCGCGTTGCGTGGGCTGCGGACGCTGCCGGTGCGGCTGGAGATCGCTCAACGCAACGCGCAGGTGCTGGCGCGGCGGCTCGCGCAGACGCACGTCGTGTACTACCCCGGCCTGCCCGGCGACGCGGGCCACGAGCGCGCGACGCGGCTGATGGACGGATACGGTGCGATGCTCGCGTTCGAGCACGCGGACGCGGACGAGGTGTGCCGGCGCGTGCGCGTGATCACGCACGCGAAGTCGCTCGGCGGCGTCGAGTCGTTGATCGAGCGCCGCGCGCCCGGGCTGCTGCGTCTGAGCGTCGGCTGCGAGCACGTGGAGGACCTGTGGGACGACCTGGAGCGAGCGCTATGAGGGCCGGAGTCGACATCGGCGGCACCTTCACCGACCTGTGCATCGCGGGGCCGGACGGGATCGTCGCCATCGGCAAGGCGCTCGGCACCCCGGCCGCACCGGCCGACAGCGTCGAGACCGTGCTGCGCGATGCGCTCGAGCGCGAGGCCTACGAGCTGCAGCAGGTCGTGCACGCCACGACGCTCGTCACCAACGCGCTGATCGAGCGCAAGGGCGCGAAGGTCGCACTGCTGGCCACGGCCGGGTTCCGCGACGTGATGGAGCTCGCGCGCGAACGCCGTCCCGACATCTACCGGCTCGACGTATGGCGCCCCGAGCCGCTGGTGCCACGCCACCTGCGGTTCGACATCGCCGAGCGCACGCTCGCGGACGGCACGATCGAGCAGGCCGTCGATGCCGAGGACGTCGCCGCGCTGGCGGCCGAGCTCGCCGAGCGCGGGATCGAAGCGATCGCGATCTGCTTCCTGCACTCGTTCGCCAACGCGGACAATGAGCGCGCGGCGCGGGAGGCGGTCGAGCGCGCCGCCCCGGGTCTGCGCGTCGCGATCTCCAGCGACGTCGCGCCCGAGATCCGCGAGTACGAGCGCACGCAGACCACGGCCGCGAGCGTGTACGTGCAGGACCGCGTCGTGCGCTACCTGGAGGACCTCGAGGAGCGGCTCACCGGCCTTGGGGCCGGCGGGCGCCTGCGCGTGATGCTCTCCAACGGCGGTGTGGCCACTGCGAAGGACGCGGCCGACCGGCCGATCCGCATGCTCGAGTCCGGGCCGGCCGCCGGTGCGCTCGCGGCCGCGCGGTTCGCGGGGCTGAACGGCTACAGCGACCTGATGTCGTTCGACATGGGCGGGACGACGGCCAAGCTGTGCCTGATCGAGGACGGCCGCCCGCTCGTCACGCACGAGTTCGAGGCCGCGCGCACGGACCGCTTCACGCGCGGGTCGGGGCGGCCGATCAAGACGCCCACCATCGACATGATCGAGATCGGCGTCGGCGGCGGGTCGCTCGCACACGTCGACACGCTCGGGCTGCTCGCGTGCGGGCCGGAATCCGCGGGCGCCGACCCCGGCCCCGCGTGTTACGGGGGTGGCGGCGAGAAGCCGACGGTGACCGATGCCGACCTCGTGCTCGGCTACCTGGACCCCGGGTTCTTCCTCGGCGGCGACATGTCGCTGGACGTCGAAGCGGCGCGGACCGCGATCGAGACGCACATCGCGAAGCCGCTCGGGTTGAGCGTGGAAGCGGCGGCGTGGGGCATCCACCGCCTCGTCAACGAGGACATGGCCAGCGCCGCGCGCGTGCACGCCGCCGAGCGTGGCCACGACGCCACCGGCCTGCCGCTGTTCGCGTTCGGCGGCGCCGGGCCGGTGCACGCGTTCGGCGTCGGGGCGGCGCTCGGCACCACGACCGTGATCGTGCCCGCGGCGGCGGGCGTGATGAGCAGTGTCGGCGTGCTCGCCGCGCCGCTCGCGACCGACGGGGTGCGCAGCCGCGTCGAGCCCGTCGACGACGACACGCTCACGCGGATGGAGCCGCTGTTCGCCGAGCTCGAGCAGGAGGGCGAGGCGGTGCTGTCCTCCTCCGGCGCGAGCGACATCACACACGAGCGGTCAATCGACATGCGCTACGTCGGCCAGGGCTTCGAGGTCACGGTCCCGGTCGAGCCGGGCGAGGACCTGCGGAGCGCATTCGAGGCCGCGTACGTGCGCTCCCACGGCCGCAAAGGCCCGGACGTGCCGATCGAGGCCATCAGCTGGCGGGTCCTGACCCGCGGGCCCGACCCCGACCTGCGGCTGATCGCCGCCCCGACCGGCGACGGCGAGGCCAAGAAGGGCACGCGCGACGTGTGGTTCGACGACGCGTACGTCTCCACGCCGATCTACGACCGCTACCGGATGGGCGTCGGCACGGAGATCGAGGGCCCGGCGATCGTCGAGGAACGCGAGTCCACCAGCGTCGTCGGCCCGGGCGCGACCGCCCGCGTGGCCGAGGACGGCAGCCTGATCATCGAGGTGACGGAATGACGCTCGACCCCGTCACCGTCGGGATCGCCGCCGGCCGGCTCGCGTCGATCCTGGACGAGCAGCAGGCGACGCTTGTCCGTACCGCGTTCTCCACGATCGTGCGCGAGTCCGAGGACCTGGCGTGTGGCGTCTTCGACCGTGCGGGCCGGATGCTCGGCCAGTCCCACAGCGGTACGCCCGGCCACATCAACGCGATGGCCACCGGCGCGCGGCACATCGTGGCGGCCTTCCCGCCCGAGTCGCTGGCGCCCGGCGACGTGCTGCTCACCAACGACCCGTGGATGACCGCGGGCCAGATCAACGACCTCACGGTCGCCACGCCCGTGTTCCGCGGCGACCGCGTGATCGGCATGTTCGCCTCCACCTGCCACGCGCCGGACATCGGCGGGCGGCTGCTCTCCGCCGAGGCCAGCGACGTCTACGAGGAAGGTCTGCGGCTCCCGATCATGAAGCTCGCCCGGGCGGGTGAGATGAACGAGGACCTGCTGGCGCTGATCCGCGCGAACGTGCGCACGCCGCGCGAGACGATCGGCGACTTGTATGCGCAGGCGGCGGCCAACGACGTCGGCGCGCGCAGCCTGTTGCGCTGCCTCGACGACCTCGGCCTCGAAGACCTCGAGAAAGTCGGCGCGGAGATCCGGCGGCGCAGCGAGACCGCCATGCGCGCGGCGATCGAGCAGCTCCCGGACGGCCGCTACGAAGCCGTCGGCTACAGCGACGGGCACGGCGAGCGGATCGAGCTGCGGCTCGCCGCGATCATCGACGGCGACGAGATCACGCTCGACTTCGCGGGCTCCTCGCCCCAGAGCGAACACGGCATCAACGTCGTCCTCAACTACACGCACGCCTACGCGTCCTTCGCGCTCAAGGCCGCGATCGCGCCCGGCGTCCCGCACAACGACGGATCCTTCACGCCGGTCCACGTCACCGCGCCCGAGGGCAGCATCCTCAACTGCCGGGAGCCCGCGCCGGTCGCGTCGCGCCACGTCGTCGGCCACTTCGTCCCGGGCGTGGTGCTGGCCGCGCTCGCGCCTGTGATCGAGCGCCACAGCGCGGGCAGCGCCGACGCGCTCTGGATCAGCGTCTGGAGCCCATACAACCTCACGCTCTTCCAGTCCGGCGGCTCCGGCGCCTGGCACGGCCGCGACGGTCGCAGCTCCAGCGGCTTCCCGTCCGCGGTCGCCTCCGTGCCCACCGAGGTGCTGGAGAACGCGGCGCCGCTGATCCAGCGCGAGCGCTCGCTGCGGACCGACTCCGGCGGCGCGGGCCAGTGGCGCGGCGGCCTCGGGCAGACGTCGGTGATGTCGTCGCGTGAGCGGGAGGAGTGGCGCGTGTCCGCGCTCGCCGACCGCACCACGGTCCCTGCCCCCGGCGCCGACGGCGGCCACGACGGCGCGCCCGGTGAGGTCTCGGTGGACGGGGAGCCGCTGCCGACCAAGCGCCTCACGCGCCTCGCCCCCGGCGCCCACGTGCGCCTGGACCTGCCCGGCGGCGGCGGGGTCGGCGACCCGCGCGAGCGCGATCCGCAGGCCGTGTTGCGTGACGTCGTCGACGGCTACGTCAGCATCGACGCCGCGCACGAGCTCTACGGCGTGCGCATCAGACAGAACCGTGAGGGCCGCGTGCTGCTGCCCGAAGACTTCGAAATCGTTGAGGAGCAAGCATGAGCAGACTGGCCGGGAAGGTCGCCGTCATCACCGGGTCGGGGCGCAACATCGGCCGCGCGATCGCGGTCCGCTACGCCCAGGAGGGCGCGAAGGTCGTCGTCTGCGACATCGTGGCCGAGAACGCCGACGGCGTCGTCGAGGAGATCAAGGCCGCGGGTGGCGAGGCGGTCGCGGACTACACGGACGTCTCCCAACCCGAGCAGGTCGACGCGCTCGTCGCCCACGCGGTGGAGGCGTTCGGCGGCCTGCACGTGATGGTCAACAACGGCGGTGCCGTGCGCGACGCCGTCAAGCACGTGTTCGACGCCGACATCGCGTTCTTCGACCGCGTGATCGCCAACAACCTGCGCGGGCACTACCTGTGTTCCGTCGCGGCCGCGCGTCACATGGCCAAGAGCGGCGGCGGCGTGATCATCACCACCTCCTCCGGCGGCGCCACCCGCGCGCACCGTGGCATGACCGCCTACGACGCGTCCAAGGGCGGCATCGAGGCTTTGACCCGCGCCCTCGCGCTGGACCTCGCGCCGTATGGCATCCGCGTCGTCGGCCTCGTCCCCGGCTTCATCGCGCCGGACGGTTCCACCGAGCAGGACAAGAGCAAGAACGCCGCGACCGTCCCGCTCCAGCGCGCCGGCGTATCCGAGGACATGGCCGGTCCGGCCGTGTTCCTCGCCTCCGACGACGCCGCCTATGTCACCGGCAGCCTCATCCCGGTCGACGGCGGTGTCCTCGTCCAGCAGCGCTCGCCCGAGGTCGAGACCTTCCCGGTGGAGGGCTTCCCCACGGTCTAAGGAAGCTCCACGCAGACGCTCAGGTGGCTCACAGGGTTTCGCGAGACCTTGTGAGCCATGGAACACCACGACCACGGCGACGGCCTCCACGAGGATCTCAACAAGCTCGCGTCGCGCCGCGACGCCCTGAAGATCTTCGGCGCCGGCGGGCTCGCCGCCGTCGCCACGACGCTCGGCGCTTCAAACGCGTTCGCCGCGACGCCCACCGCCGAAGTGCCGGACGAGACCGCCGGGCCGTATCCCGGTGACGGGTCCAACGGGCCCAACGTGCTCGACGACTCGGGCATCGTGCGCCACGACATCCGGCGCAGCTTCGGCAGCAGCCGGACGCTGGCCAAGGGCGTCCCGTTGCGCGTGAACCTGACCGTCACCGACGCCTCGGACGACTACGCGCCGATGGCCGGCGCCGCCGTGTACCTGTGGCACTGCGATCGGGCCGGCCGGTACTCGATGTACTCGTCGGGTGTTGAAGACGAGAACTACCTGCGCGGCATCGTCAAGACCGACAAGGACGGCACCGCCTGGTTCAAGACGATCTTCCCCGGCTGCTACTCGGGCCGGTGGCCGCACATGCACTTCGAGGTCTACTCGTCGGTCGCGAAGGCCGTCGCGAGCGGGCCGATCGTCAAGACCTCGCAGCTCGCCCTGCCGCAGTCGGTGTCGAAGAAGGTGTACGCCGTCAGTGGCTACACGGGGAGCCAGAGCAACCTCTCTCGCAGCTCCTTGTCGAACGACAACGTCTTCCGCGACGACAAGGCGATCCACCAGCTCGCGACCGTCACGGGCAGCGTGCGCAACGGCTACGTCGCGAACCTCACCATCGGCGTATGACTCAGTGCAGCGGGCAGATGAGCCGGGGCAGCGGCTTCTCGCCGTTCGCTCCGGCCTCCGGGCTGGACGCCGCGACCTGGTAGAGCACGCCGAAGAACGCGACCACGGTCAGCAGCACGCCGATCAGCAGGTCGCGCGCGAGGCGATTCACGCGGGGCTCACCGCCAGGTTGGGCGCTCGGCGCTCGCGAATCGGCAGGTGCACGAGGCCGGCGGCGACGCTCAACACGATGCACAGCACCCACATCAGGTCGTAGTTGCCCGTCGCCTCATAGACGATGCCGCCCAACAGGGCACCGGCGAACGCGCCCACCTGGTGGCTGAAGAACACGAGCCCGAACAGCATGCCGACGTGCCGTGTGCCGAACATCAACGCGACCAGGCCGGACGTGAGCGGGACGGTCGAGAGCCACAGCAGGCCGAGCGCGGCCGAGAACACGATCACGGTCAGCGGCGAGGCCGGGATCAGGATGAACAGCGTGAACGCCACGCCGCGGCCGAGGTAGATCCCGCTCAGCAGCAACCGCCGCGGATACACGCCGCCGAGCAGCCCGGACGAGTACGCGCCGATCACGTTGAACAAGCCGATCAGCGACAGCGACCAGGCGGCGAGGCTCGTGCTCAGCCCGAGGTCGGAGAGGTACGGCGGCAGGTGCGTCGAGATGAACGCGATGTGGAAGCCGCAGACGAAGAAGCCGCTCATCAGCAGCAGGTAGCTCGGGTGGCGCATCGCCTGTGCGAGCGCTTGCTTGACCGACTGTGCGGGCTCGGTGTCGGCGTTGTCGCCCTTGCCGGAGAGCGACGCGGCGAGGATCGGGACGAGGGCGACGAAGCCGGCGAGCAGGACGAGTGCTGTCACGGGGCCGTAGGCCGAGATGAAGCCCTGCCCGATCGGGGCGAACAGGAACTGGCCCATCGAGCCCGCGGCGGTCGCGAGGCCCATCGCCCACGACGCGCGGTCCGGGCGCACGAGTCGCGCGAACGCGGCGATCACGATCGTGAACGACCCGCCGGCCAGGCCGAGACCGACGATCACACCGCCGGTGAGCGCGAGTGTCGTGCTGGTCGTGGAGACGGACATCAGGGCGACGCCGAGCGCGTAGATCGCCCCGCCCGCCGCGAGCACCCGGCCCGCCCCGAAGCGGTCGGCGATCGCGCCGGCGAACGGCTGCCCGAGGCCCCACAGCAGGTTCTGCACGGCAATCGCGAGCGCGAACACCTCGCGGTCCCAGCCGCGCGCTTCCGAGAGCGGCACCGTGAACAGCCCGAAGCTGGTGCGCACGCCGAACGTGAGGGTCGCGATCAAGCAGCCTGAGACGATCACCAAGGCCGGGTTGCGCCACCACGGGTTCGCTCGCATTCGGGCAAGGTACCAAAGATGCTTCAACCATTGAACCTTGCTACGGTTGCGCTCGATGCCACTCGGCCGGGACTACGCGGGCCAGAACTGCACGCTCGCGCGGGCGCTCGAGGTCGTGGGCGAGCGCTGGACGATGCTGGTCCTACGTGACCTGTTCTTCGGCGTGCGGCGCTTCGGCGCGATCCAGGCGCATCTGGACATCCCGTCCGCGGCTTTGAGCGACCGGCTGGCGACGCTCGTCGACTGGGGCCTGGTCGAGCGCACCCCCTACGCCGGGACGCGCGCCGAGTACCTGCTCACCGCGCGCGGGCTCGAGCTGTGGCCGATCCTGTATCAGCTGATGCAGTGGGGCGAGCGGCACTTCGTCGACGGCGACGACGTGGTCCGGGTCTTCTCCCACGTCGCATGTGGCACCGAGCTCTCCGCGGCCGGGAGCTGCGCCACCTGCGCCACCACCCCCACCCCGGACGAGATCGAGACGCGCCCGGGCACCGCCGCGCCGCGCGTGGTCCGCGAGGACGCGATCAGCGTCGCGCTGCGGTCGCCTCACCGGCTGCTGGAGCCGCTGCCGCGATCGTCTCCCTGATCCAGCCCGCTTCGACCTCGGCGAGCCGGCGCCACAACCGCGCGGCGTCGCGCACCTCGGGCTCCAGCTCCGGCGAGAAGCCGAGGTTGCGATCCAACGTCGCCAGCCGCACCCGCAGCGCGTCCACGTAGCCATCCCGCGGGATCAGCGCGGTCAGCGTGAGGGCCACGTGGAACGCGAGCGGCCGCGCGGGATCGACGGTCTCCAGCGCGCGCCGCCACAGCACCTCGAACTCGCGCCGGCCGGCCTCGGTGGTGCGGTAGGCCTTGGTGTTGCGCCGCACGCCTGTGGGGTCCTCGAGCTCCTCGAGCGCGCCGTGCTTGGTCAGCGTCTTGAGCACCGAGTAGATCGAGGCGACGCTCACCCCGCCCCACGCCTCGACCCCCTGCTCGACGAGCCGCTTGCGGATCGCGTACCCGGTCGCCGGCTCCAGGTGGCGAACCGTGGCAAGCACGATGAGCCGGACGTCGGTGGCGGGCACCTACTCGTCGCCGTACGGCCGGGTCAGGACCTCGAGCCCGTGCCCCGCGGGGTCGAAGAAGTAGAAGCCCCGCCCGCCGTGATTGGTGTTGATCTCCTGCGGCTTGGACAGCTGCGGATCGGCGGTGTACGGGATCTCCCGCGCCTGCACCCGGGCGAGGATCTCGTCGAACCGCTCATCGTCGACCAGGAACGCGTAGTGCTGCATCTGGATCTCGTCCACCGGCGGCTCGGCGAACTGGATCGTCACACCCCCGTCGAACTCGACCGACGTGAACGGCCCCCACGTCGTCGGCTCGGCCAAACCGAGGATGTCGGCCATGAACCTCGCCGACGCGTGGCGGTCCTTGGCCGCGAGGATGCTGTGGTTGAACGTAACGGGCACCGGCGACATTCTACATAGAATGTCGCCGGGTTCCGTGACGACTCAGCCGACGCGGATGAGCTTCTTGTTGACGAACTCGTCGGTGCCGAACGTGCCGAGCTCGCGGCCGAAGCCGGAGGCCTTGACGCCGCCGAACGGCAGCTCGACGCCCTCCGCGCCGACGACGTTGATGAACACCATGCCGGCGTCGATCTGGTCGGCCACGCGCAGGGCCTGCTCGCTGTCGCTCGTGAACACGTAGGAGCCGAGGCCGTACGGGGTGTCGTTGGCGAGTTCGATCGCCTCGGCCTCGGAGCCGACCTTGTAGACCTGCGCGACCGGGCCGAAGAACTCCTCGGTGTAGCCGGGGTTGTCCTTGGTGATGTCGGTGATGACGGCGGTCTTGAAGAAGTTGCCGTCACGGCCGCCGCCCGCGGCGAGCTTGGCGCCGGCGTCGAGGGTCTCCTTGACCTGCGCTTCCAGCCGGTCCGCGGCGGCGGTGGAGGAGAGCGGGCCGATCGCGGAGTCCGCGGAGGTCGGGTCGCCGGGCTCGACCTCGGTCAGCGCGGCGGTGAACTTCTCCACGAACGCGTCGTAGAGGTCCTCGACCACGATGAAGCGCTTGGCCGCGTTGCAGGCCTGTCCGGTGTTCTCGAGGCGGCCACCGACGGCCTGCTCGACGACGGCGTCGAGGTCCTCGGTGGCGAGCACGATGAACGGGTCCGAGCCGCCGAGCTCGAGCACGACCTTCTTGAGGTGCTTGCCCGCGATCTGCGCCACGGCGGCGCCCGCGCGGCCGGAGCCGGTGAGCGAGACGCCCTGCACGCGCGGGTCGCCGATGACCCACTCGACCTGCTCGTTGGTGGCGTAGATGTTGATGTAGGCGTCCGTGGGGACGCCGGCCTCGTGGAAGATGGCCTCCATCGCGGCGGCCGACTCCGGGCACTGCGGCGCGTGCTTGAGCAGGATCGTGTTGCCCGTGACCAGGTTCGGGCCGGCGAAGCGCGCCACCTGGTAGTAGGGGTAGTTCCAGGGCATGATCCCGAGCAGCAGGCCGACGGGGCTGCGGCGGATGAAGGCCGAGCCCTCGCCGTCGAGCAGGTCGATCGACTGGTCGGCCAGCAGCTTGACCGCGTTGTCGGCGTAGTACTGGTAGATCGCGGCGCTGAACTCCACCTCGCCTTCAGCCTGCTCTTTGGGCTTGCCCATCTCGCGGGTGATGATCGCCCCGAGCTCCTCCTTGCGCTCGTTGTGCAGCTCGGCGACGCGCGCGATGACCTTCGCCCGCTCCTCGACGCTCGTGTCGCGGCCCCACGCGTGGCGGACGTCATGGGCCCGGCCGATCGCGGCCTTCAAATCGTCGTCGCTGATGACGTCGAACGTCTTCAGCGTCTCCCCGGTGGCGGGGTTGGTGACTGCGTATTCGATGGCGCTCATGGTCTCCTCCGGTTTTGTCGAGACCAGTGCACGGTACCGTCAGCGCGGCGCGGCGCGAACCTGCATCCGCTCGCCGTGCGCGCCGTGCACGCTGAGGATCTCGACGGACTCGTCACCCGCGGGCCCGAACCAGTGCGGGACGCGCGTGTCGAACTCGGCGACCTCACCCGCGCGCAGCGTGAGGTCGTGCTCGCCGAGGATCAACTGCAGCTCGCCCGAGAGCACGTACAGCCATTCGTAACCCGCGTGCGTGCGCAGCCGGCGCTCCGGCTCGGGCGGGATCACGACCTTCCACACGGCCATGCTGCTCGAGCCCTGCGTGAGCGGATAGACGAGCCGGCCGTTGCGCGTCTTGGGCGTGAGCCGGACCCGCGGGTCGCCGACCCGCGGCGCGCCGACGAGCTCGTCGAGCGGCAGGTGGTAGACGGAGGCCAACGGCAGCAGCAGCTCCAGGCTGGGCTTGCGCTGACCGCTCTCCAGCCGTGACAACGTGCTCTTGGAGATCCCGGTCTGCGCGGCCACCGCCGTCAACGTGAGCGCGCGCCGCTCGCGCAGCCGCCGCAGCCGCGGGCCCACCTCCGCCAGCACGTCCGGAATCACGTCCGCCATGCGATCGACGCTACTCGCGATTCCCGGAAACGGCAACGAACCCTTCTCGCGGGGCCGCCGCTGCCCGACGCTGCCACGCATGGACACCTTTGACATCGCCATCGTCGGCGGCGGGCCCGCCGGGCTCAGCGCCGCACTCGTGCTCGGCCGGGCGCGCCGCCGGGTCGTGGTCATCGACGCCGGCACTCCCCGCAACGCTCCCGCGGCCCACATGCAGGGCTTCCTGTCACGCGATGGGACACCGCCGGGCGAGCTGATCCACGCGGCGCGGGAGGAGGTCGCCCGCTACGGCGTGGAACTCGTCGACGACCGCGTAGAGGACGTGAGCGACGGCTTCACGCTGCGGCTCGCGAGTGGCCGGACCGTCCAAGCCGCCCACGTGCTGCTCGCCACCGGCGCCACCGACGAGCTACCCGCCATCGAGGGCGCCCGGGAGCGCTGGGGCCGCGACTTCCTGCACTGCCCGTACTGCCACGGCTGGGAGGTGCGCGACCAAGCGATCGGCGTGATCGGGTCCGTCGAGCACGCACATCTGCTGCGCCAATGGAGCGACGACGTGATCCTGTTCCCGCACACCACCCCGGTGCCGGACGCGGGCGGGCTCGAGGTCGTCGAAGGCACGATCGAGCGCCTCGTCGTCCAGGACGACCGACTCCGCGGCGTGCAGCTCAGCGACGGCCGGATCGTCGCCCGTGACGCGCTGTTCATCCGCCCGGCGGTGCGCGCCCACGCCGACGGGCCGGCCACCGCCCTCGGCTGCGACCTGCTCGAGAGCGGGCTCGTCCGCGTCGACCCCGAGGGGCGCACCAGCGTCCCGGGCGTCTGGGCCGCCGGTAACGCCACCAACCCCCGCGCCCAGGTCATCACCGCCGCCGGCGAAGGCTCCGCCGTCGCGATCGCCATCAACACCGCGCTCGTCGCCAACCCACCGGTCCCGGCATGAAGCCCCCGCCTCCGAGCCGCCACCAGCTCGCTCTCATGATCTGGCTCGCCGTCTTCCCCACGCTCACGGCCCTGAACCTGATCCTCGGCGACTGGCTGGCCGCCCTCACCCCCGTCGTGCGGACGTTCGTGCTCGCCACCATCGCCGTCCCGATCGTGATCTACGGCCTCATGCCCCACCTGCACCGCGCCCGCGCGCACCTACTCCGGCTCCGCGCTTGACGGTTCGAGGGCCGGGCTGCGTGCACAGCCCGGCCCCCGGTCTCAGCTCACGGTGTCGTGGTGGACAGCGTGAACGTCAACGCCTTGCTGTACGCGCCGGTGCGGAGCGCGTCGCCCGACTTGATCAGCTGCTTGAACGTGACGGCGACGCTCGCGTTGGAGACCGGCGCGGTCCAGGCGGCCTTCGACAACTCGACGCGGAGCGGCTCCGGCAGCGTGAACGCGCCGTTGGTCAGGTGGCCGGGATCGGACACCGTCAGCGTCGCGTCACCCGCCGTGGAGACCACGTTGGCCGTGGTCTGCGCCGTGTACTCCCGCTCGACACCGGGCGTGAACGTGCCGAGCGTCGGCGCGGTGCCGAGCGTGAGCGCCAGCGTCGCCGGCACCGTCGCTCCCACCTCGCCCGGCGTCGACACGACCACGGACACGGTGGCGTCGAACGTGCCCGTCGTCGTGTACCCGCCAGCGTTGGTCGCCGAGCAGGTCACCGTCGTCTTGCCCGCCGGGAACAGCGTGCCGGACGCCGGCGAGCACGTCACCGGCAGCGCACCGTCGTACGGATCGGTCGCGCTCGCCGCGTACGTGACCGGCACGCCGGTGGTCCCGGTCACGCCGCTCGGCAGCGTCAGTGTCGGCGTCCGGTCCGGCTGCAGCCCGTCACCCACGAACTCGAAGAAGTTGATGTTCGCGATGTAGTGCGTGCCGGTGGCCCGGAAGACGAGGACGAGCTTGATCGTCTCGTCGGCGACGCCGGTGAGCGGCGCGTCGAAGTACCGGTAGCTCTGGAAGCCGCCCGTGCTCGTCACAGTCGCCTGACCCAGCAGCGTGCCGGTGGCCGACCCCTTGCGGATCTCGACCGTGCCGCCGATCGTGTTCGTCGCCAGCCGCAACCGCACGGCGGTGATCCCCTTGAGGTTCACGCCGCTGTAGCTAAGCACCTGGCCGGTCCGGATGAAGCCGACGTTCAGCCCGCCGCCGAGCGTGTCGCCCGTGCTCTCGGTGCGGACGGCCGCGTCGGTGTCGTAGTGCTCGGCCTCCTTACGGGTCGGCTGGAGCGTCTGCGTGGCGGTGCCGCGGATCAGCGGCACGTGGTCGCCCGTCCCCTTGTCGGCGGTGTAGGTCGCCTCCAGGGTCCAGGTCCGCAGCAGGGCCGCGGCGGGAGCGACGATCGTGCCCCTGCAGCCGTTGGCCGTGCCGGCCACGGTGGTGCCGTTGAGCAACCGCACCGTCACGTCCGCGCAGGCCTCCGGCCCGCGCCCGGCCACCGCCACGCGGAATGGCACGCGGCCGCTCGCGGGCACGATGGCGTTGGCCGCCGGCCATTCGAGCGCGACCTGCGGCACGGTGCCGCTGGGCGATGAGAACGACGCGCGCTTCCACGGCTCGGCGTTGCCGGCCGCGTCGAGCGCGCGGTACTCGACCGTGCGCTCGCCGGCGGCGGCCGGGAGCGTCACCGCGGCGGTGTAGGCCTGCGCGCTCTCCCCCGCGAGCCGCCATTCCGTCCGCGCAACGCCGGACGTCGCGTCGGCGGCGGTGAGCGTGAGCCGCACCGCGCCGGTGAACGTGCCACCGCTCGTCACGCCGTCCAACACGGCGGTCGTCGCCGGCACGGCCTGGTCGACCTTCAACTCCAGAGAACGACCCGCCGACGGAAGCCCGTCCTTGCGCGCCCGGTAGTCGAGCCGGAACACGCCGTCGGTGGAGAAGCGCACGGGCGTGCTGTACGGCGTCCACGCGCCGGTGCCGATCCGGTACTCACGCGCTGCCTCCGAACTCAATGTGACCTCGACCGGCGCCGTGTACCAGCCACCGGGCCCCGGCTCCGCGACCGTCGCCGTCGGTGGGCTCACCGCGGACGGGCCGGCGGCCAACCCGGGCCCGACGAAGTCCACCCAGTTGAGGTTGTACAGATAGCCGCTCGCCCCGCGGAACACGAGGAACAGGTCGAACGTGTCGCCCGGGTCGATGACCGGGACGTCGACATACCCCCAGTTCTGGAAGCCGCCCGTGTTCTGCACGTTCGCGCTGCCGAGCAGCTGGCCGGTCTTCGAGCCCTTGCGGACCTCGATCCGGCTGGTCGCGTTCGGCGCCGCGATGCGGACGCGCAGCGCGTCGATGTTCACGAGGTTCACGTCGGCGAACGAGATCGCCATGTTGTCGGTGAGGAAGCCGATGTTCTGGTTGCCGCCGAGCGGGTCGGTCGCGATCTCGTGACGGATGGTGCCGTCGGGATCGTGATGCTCGACCTGCTTGCGCTTGGGCTGGAACACGGCGAGGTCGTTCCCGCGCATCGGGGCCACCTGCCCGTTGGGCGAACCGCGATCGGTGTAGCGGGCCTCGAGCACGTACGTGATCTGGTCCGTGTCGGTGTGCCCGCCGTCGGGCTCGAACACGAACGAGCCCTCGCAGCCATTCTGCTGCTGCATCGGGTGCCCGTGGTCGTCGTGGCCGAGGATGAGCTCGACGACGACCTTCGAGCAGTCGATGCCGCCGGTCGTGGTGGAACCGTCCTCGACGTCGTCGACGCGGACCTTGTACGCAATCCGGTCACCGAAGGCGAACACGCCGCCCGCGACCGGCCACTCGATCTTGACGTTCGGCTGCGTGTTGCCGACGGAGACGACGACGTTCGCCGTGCCCGTGCGGCCCTGCGCGTCCGTGACGGTCAGGATCGCGGTGAAGTTGCCCTCCTCCGTGTAGGTGTGCGTCGGGTTGAGCTCGGTGGAGGTCCCACCGTCACCGAACGTCCACTTGTAGGTGATCGGGCTGCCCTGCGGGTGCGAAGTGCCGACGCTGGAGAACTTCACGGTCAGCGGCCGTGAGCCTGACAGCGGCGTCGCCGTCGCCTTGGCCACCGGGTTCACCTGGCCGCCCGCGTAGTCGATGCGGATGACCTGCGCGTCGGGGTTGTTGCCGTTGAAGCCGCTCCCCCACTCGATCATGTACAGCGCGCCGTCGTGGCGGCCGAACTTCATCTCGTGCGGGCGGATGAACGCCATCGACGTCAGCAGCGGCGTCGTGTCGAACAGCTCGCCCTGCTCGTCCAGATGGAACTGGTAGAGCCGGTTCTGGCCCCACTCGTAGAAGAGCGCGGAGCCCTCGAAGTACGCCGGCCAGCGCCGCTCAGCAGGAACCGCCGGGTCGAACACGTAGCGCGGGCCACCCATCGGCGCGCCGCCGCGACCGAGCTCGGGATGCCCGACGCCGCGGCCGTACCAGAGCGTCGGCTCCACCACCGGCGGGAGGTTGGTGAGACCCGTGTTGTTGGGCGAGTTGTTGACCGGCTGCGCGCAGTTGAACGCGGCGCCGGACTGGCCGGTGGCGAAGTCGTAGTCATTGAAGGCCGCGCCGCCGTGGCAGTACGGCCAGCCATAGTTGCCGGGCGCCTTGATCAGGTTCCACTCCACGCGGCCGTCGGAGCCGCGGCCCGGGACGGCGGCACCGGCGTCGGGTCCGTAGTCGGCGAGGTACACCCAGCCCGTCTTCTGGTCCACGCTGAAGCGGAACGGGTTGCGCAGCCCCATGGCGTAGATCTCGGGCTTGGTGCCCATCTGCCCGGGCGTGAACAGGTTGCCGGCCGGGATCGTGTAGCCGCCTTCGGGCGTCGGCTTGATGCGCAGGAGCTTGCCGCGCAGGTCGTTCGTGTTCGCCGCGGAGCGCTGGGCGTCGAACGCCTCCCGTCCGGGCCGCTCGTCGATCGGCGTGAAGCCGTCCGACGCGCCCGGTGAGGTGTCGTCACCGATGGCGAGGAACAGGTTCCCGTCGGGCGCGAACTGCAGGTAGCCGCCGGAGTGACAGCACTCGTTGCGCTGGTGCGGTACCTCGAGGATGACCTTCTCCGACGCGCGGTCGATCGTGTCGCCGACCATCGTGAAGCGGCTCAAGTGCTGGCGCGGTGACGGGATCGTGGCCGTCGGCGGCGAGTGGTAGAGGTAGACCCAGCCGTTGGTGGCGAAGTTCGGGTCCAGCACGATGCCGAGCAGGCCGTTCTCCTGCGCGTCGTGGACGGGGAGGTTGAGCGCCGTCTTGGTGGTGGAGGTGACCGGGTCGATCACGCGCACCTGGCCGGCGCGCTCGATGTAGATCACGCGGCCGTCGGGCGCGATGTCCAGGCCCATCGGGCTCGCGACGTTGTCGTCGAGCACGACCTTCTGGAAGTTGTTGTTCACAGTGCCGCCGCAGTCGTTGGCCTGCACGCCGGCCGCCCACAGGATGCCGCCGAGCAGGTGCTTGCGGAACTGGGGGTCGGTGAAGGAGACGTCGGCGTGACCGCCGCCCGTGTACCAGGAGCGACCGCCCTGGTAGTAGCTGCACCAGGCGATCGGATGGTCGGTCCCCATCCCGCCGCCGGTGTACGTCGTCTCGTCCAACGTGGCGAGGACGTGGACCTTCCCGCGCGGGTTGGATTGGAAGTTGTACCACTCGTCCGAGCGCGTCCACCGGGCCGGAAGATCCTTGGTCGAGGGGTGTGCGTGATCCGCGACTTCCACCGTCGCGGTCTGCGGATCCGGGTGCCCGCTGAAGTACGCGCCGACGAGGCCGCCATACCAGTTCCACGTGTACTCGGTGTCGCTCGCGGCGTGCACCCCGGCGTAGCCACCACCGGCCTGGATGTAGCGCTCGAACGCCGCCTGCTGCGGCGCGTCGAGCACGTCACCGGTGGTCGAGAGCCAGACGACCGCGTCGTAGCGGGCGAGGTTCTCGTCCGTGAACGCAGCCGAGTCCTCGGTCGCGTCGACGGCGAACTGGTTGGCCGTGCCCAGTTCGCGAATGGCCTGCACACCCGCCGGAATCGAGCTGTGGCGGAACGCCGCCGTCTTGGAGAAGACGAGCACTCGCGGTTCCTCCGCTGCCTGTCCATACGCCGCCGAGGCCGAAGCCAAGCACATCCATATCACTGCGCAAACGACTGTCAGCCGACGCATGGAACCCTCTCCTCGAATTCGTCCCCTCGTGCGCCAAATTAGTCGTGCATGAAATGGTTTGTCAAGGTTTGAATAAAAATGTAAGAGATTGTCAGACAATCTGTGGTAAACAAGAGGCGTTGTGAGCGTGCCTCCCGCCATGCGCCGCGTGCAGATCCTCGAGCGGCTGTCGCGCGACGGCGGCGTGACGCTGACCGAGCTCGCGCGCGACCTCGGCGTGTCCGCGGTGACGATCCACCGCGACGTCTCGCAGCTCGCCCGTCAGGGACGCGTGGAACGGGTGTACGGCGGGGTCGTGGCGACATCCAATGGCAACCCGCCCGGCATTCCTCCGACGGGCTGGGAGCAGCGCGTCGCACAGGCCGACGCCGCCAAGCGGGCGATCGCCGCGCACGCCGCCCGCGAGGTGCGCTCGGGCGCGACGATCTTCCTCGACTCCTCGTCGACCTGCCTCGCCCTCGCCCGCGAACTCGTGGCGGGCCCGGCGACCGGCATCACACTCGTCACCAACTCCCCCGCGATCACCTACGAGCTGGTCGACGACCGCATCGTCGTCGTCTCCGCGCCGGGTGAGCTCGACCAGCACATGCGGATGTTCGCCGGGCGCTGGACGACCGACTTCCTCGCCGGGCTGAACTTCGACGCGGCGTTCGTGTCCGCCGCCGGGCTCACGCTCGAAGCCGGGCTCACGACCTCGCGCCGTCCCCTCGCCGACGTCATCAACACCGCCCGCGCCCACGCCGCACGCACCGTCGCGTTGATCGACTCGACCAAGTTCGGCCGCGCTTCTCTGCTCACCATCGCCGCCGCCCAGGAGCTCGACGCGATCGTCACCGACGACGGCCTGGGCACCGACGCGCTCGCGGAGTTCCGCGCCGCGGGCGTCGCGATCGACGTCGCCTGACCGGCTTCAGCCGTGGCCGCCGGGCAGCGGAGCGATGTCCGTCCGGTTGGCGAACTTCGTCAGGCGCTCCCAGTCGAAGCCGTTGCAGCGCAGCTCGACGGTGGCGATCCGGGCGCGCACCGGGAGCGCGTCAGGATCGCTGTCGGGGACGACGATCGGCGTGCGCTTCTCGACGTCCGCGTAGGTCCAGTCGTAGAGGCGGTCGCGTGTCTTCTTCTTGGTGCTCGCGGCGTAGGTCACGACGACCGCGTTGTCGATCAGCAGGAGGTGGTCCAGGTCGGCCTTCGCCGGGAACTTCTCCGCGTCGGGGGCGTAGAAGTTGGACTCCGGGTGGACCGTGCCCTCCTCGTCGCCGGGCGTGTACTTGACCTCATCGCACTTGCCGGGTTTCGGCGTGGGCTTGGCGTCGACCACCGCCGTCGGCGTCGCGGTCGGCGTGGGCGTCTCGGTCGCCTCGGGGGTGGCGGCCTTCGACGACGCAGTGTCGTTGTCGCCGCCGCAGCCGGCCAGAGCCAGCACCGCCGCGACGACGAGCGGCAGAGTCCGGCTCCGTGTCATCCGACCGAGCTTAGCCACGCCCTCCGCTAGAGCGTCTTGATCAGGCCACCGTCGATCACGTAGTTGGCTCCCGTGACGTTCGCGGTCCGCTCGGAGGCCAGCAGCGTGACGAGCGTCGCGACCTCCTCCGGCGTGGTGAAGCGACCGGTCGCGAACCCGCCGATGCTCGCGACGACGGCCTCGCGGGCGGCGTCGGCGTCGATGCCGTTGGCCGCCGCCACGGTGGCGGCGACGCCGTGGTCACCGAGCCACAGCTCGGTGGCGACCGGGCCGGGCGAGACGCAGTTGATGTGGATGCCCTTGGCCCCGAACTCCTGCGCCAGCGACTTGCTCAGGTTCAGCAGCGCGGCCTTCGCGGCGCCGTAGTCGATCGTGCCGGCGTCGGGCTGGAAGAACGCGTTGACCGACGCGACGTTCACGATCGCGCCGCCGCCCTGCTCGACCATGGCCGGAATCGTGGCCCGCAGCGTACGCAAGGCGCTGAAGAAGTTCATCTGCATCGCCCACGCGAACTCGTCGTCGCTCGTCCCGAGGAACCCGTCCATCCGCAGCCGGACGGCGCCGACGTTGTTCACGAGCACGTCGACGCGGCCGTGGTCGTCGAGCGCGCGCCGGACGAGCAGCCCCGGACCCTCGGGGGCCAGGAGATCGACCGGCACCGCGGTGACGCCGTCGAGCCCTTCCAGGCTGTCGACCGAGCGCGCACCGGCGACCACGTGCGCGCCTTCCTCGACGAGCGCTTGCGTGATCGCGAGCCCGATGCCCTTGCTCGCGCCCGTGACGACGGCGATCTTCCCGTCCAGACCCAGATCCATGGCTTCAGCCCTCCAGCACGGCCGCGGGACGCAGCACGCGGTCGAGCCACTCGCCGATGTACTGCGCGACCTCTTCCCAGCCCTCGCCGGCCATCAGCAGGTGCGAGCGTCCGGGGAACTCGACGAACTCGGTGATCGCCTCGACGTCGCGGTACTTGCGGTAGTTCTCCTTCGCCACCGCCGGCGGCGTGGTGTGGTCGTGCTCGCCGACGGTGATCAGCAGCGGGCCGCGATCCTCGCGGTCGAACTCGACCTCCGTCGGCCCGTGCAGCGTGAAGTTCGCCAGCCCGTCCTGGAACAGGATGCGCGCCGTGTCCGGCACGGCGTAGCGCTCGAACGCCTCGCGCGCGGCGCCCTCCTCCCAAGTGTTCGTGAACGCGTAGTTGAACTGGTCGAAGTCGAGCGTGACGACGCCGTTGCGCCGCAGCGGATGGGTGAGTGCGGGCGCGGCCACCTTCAACGTGGACAGCGGCACGCGCTTGATGCCCTTGGGCGCCGCCGGGTCCATCGCGACGGTCGCGCGGCCGATGCCCTGCCCGAGCAGGATCTGGGCGATCAGGCCGCCGAATGAGTGGCCGATGACGATCGGCGGCTCCGGCAGCTCGGCGATGATCGCGGCGTAGTGATCGACGATCTCCTGCACGCCGAGGCCTTCCAGCTCCTCCGAGTGCGCCCGCAGCGCCTCGACGTCGCCGGTCTTGCGCGGCCACTCCGGCGTCAGCGTCGCGTACCCGCGCTCCGAGAAGAAGCTCGCGAAGCGCTCCCAGCTGTTGGACGCGAGGAAGGCGCCGTGGATGAAGACGATGGTCTCGGGCATGCTGCGGACCGTATGGCCGCCGCGCGCGCCGATCCAATGCCGATCACGGCGTGGCGATGCGCTCAGCGCATGAGGCCGCGAGGTGCTCCGCCGCGAACGGCGCGAACGCCCGCACCGCGGCCCGCGCCGCGCCCGCGCGCTGGATGAACTCGAACGGCAACGTCGGCGCCGGCACGAGCGGCACGCGCGTGACCGTCGGTGGGAAGTCGTGCGCGCCGCTGACGCCGAGATAGTCGCTCGCGAGCCCGGCCCGGGCGGGGAACAGCTCGGCGGTCACCACGTACCGCGGCGTGACGCCCGCCGCGGTGAACAGCGCCCGCAGCGCCGCGTCGTGGCCCGACGGCTGGTCGCGCCGCTTGCCCACCAGCGTCACCCGCACGCCCTCGAGGTCCTGCAGCGACAGCTCCGTCCGCGTGGCGAGCGGGTGCTCGACGTGCAGGAACACCGACAGTGGCTCCTCGTGCAGGTGGGTGTAGGTGAGCCCGGCCCGGCGGGCGGGCGTGAGCCCGATGGCGCCGTCGAGCTCACCGGCCAGCACCTGATCCTGGAGCTCCTCGGTGAGCGCGATCCGTGGGCTGACCTCGACCTCCGGGTACTGGCGCATGAACGCCTGGACCAGGTCGAACCAGCGGTCGCGCTTGCCCGCGAGCGGCAGCCCCAGCGTCAGTGGCCCGCGCGGAGCGGCCAGGCGCCCGACCGCCAGCGCATCCTCCGCCGCCTCCAGCGCGACGTGCGCGCGGTCCAGCAGCTCGGTGCCGGTCTCCGTCAGCGCGACGCCCTGCGGCGTGCGGATCAGCAGCGGCGCGCCGACCTCCCGCTCGAGCTGCTGCATCTGGCGTGAGAGCGCGGGTTGGCTGATGAATAGCCGTTTGGCCGCCCGGCCAACGTGCGCCTCTTCCGCCACCACCACGAAGGCGCGCAGATGGCGAAGTTCGACGGACATCGAGCGATCCTTGCACATGGGCAATGATGCGGCCATGCGCGCCGTCGTACTCGACGCCCCGGGACCGCCCGAGGCCCTGCAGGTCCGTGAGCTGCCGACCCCGGTGCCGGAGCCCGGCTGGGTGCTGATCGAGGTCAAGGCGTTCGGCCTTAACCGCTCCGAGCTGCACACACGGCTCGGTCTCGCCGAGGGCGTCACGTTCCCGCGTGTGATCGGGATCGAGGCCACCGGCGTGGTCGTCGACGCGCCGGGCGGCGAGTTCGCCGCCGGCCAGCAGGTGGTGGCGATGATGGGCGGGATGGGCCGCCAGTTCGACGGCGGCTACGCCGAGTACACACGCGTGCCGGCCGGCAACGTGATCCCGTTCCGCTCTGAGCTGGCGTGGTCTACGCTCGGCGCCGTGCCGGAGATGCTGCAGACCGCCTACGGCTCGCTGAGCGTCGGGCTCGAACTCCAGGCCGGGCAGACGTTGCTGATCCGAGGCGGCACCTCGTCGGTGGGCATGGTCGCCGCCGTCCTGGCCAAGTCCCGCGGCGCGACGGTGCTGTCGACCACGCGGCGAGCGGACCGCTTCGACGCGCTGCGCGCCGTCGGGGTCGACCATCCCCTCCTCGACGAAGGCGAGATCGAGGACGAGGTCCGCGACCTGTATCCCGACGGCGTCGATGCCGCGCTCGAGCTCGTCGGCACCAACGTCCTGCCCGACACCCTCCGCGCCACCCGGACCGGTGGCGTGGTGTGCTTCACCGGGATGCTCAGCAACGAGTGGATCGTGCCCAACTTCTATCCGATCGGGTACATCCCGACCGGTGTCCGCCTGACCGCGTACGGCGGCGAGGCCTCTGACCTCCCCGGCGATGTCTTGCAGACCTTCCTCGACGACGTCGCGGCCGGGACGCTCACGGTTCCGGTCGACCACGTCTACGAAGGGCTGGACCAGGTGCCCACCGCGCACGCCGACATGGAAGCCGGCAACGCCGCGGGCAAGCTCGTCGTCATCCCGTAGCCGCCCGCACCCCGGCCGCGAGCAGCCCCAGGTCGGTGCCGAGGACGGCGACCGTCGTGTCGGGATCGGCGTGCTTGACCAACGTACCGGTGTCCAGGCCCGCGCGACGGGCTCGGACCAGCACGTCGGCGATCTCGGCGTCGGCGGGCCGGCCGAGCGAGAGCGCGAGGTCGTTCGGGCCGACGAAGATCAGGTCGATGCCCTCCACCGCGAGGATCGCGTCGAGGTTGTCCAGCGCCGCCGCCGTCTCGATCTGCACGGCGACCGTGATCTCACGCTCCAGCGCCCGCTTGCGGTCGAGCCCGTAGAGCGCGGCGCGCCCGGGGCCGCCGCCGCGCCGCCCCCGCGGCGGGAAGCGCGCCGCGGCGACCGCCGCCTCCGCGCCTTCCGCGCTCTCCACCAGCGGGATCAGCACGCCGGCGGCGCCGCTGTCGAGCGCGTGCTGGACCGTGGCGGGCGAACGGCACGCGCGCCCACACGGGCACGCCCGCCAAGTCGCCGCCGACGATGATCTCCTCGATGCCCGCGGGCGTCAGCGGCGCGTGCTCGCCGTCGGCGATCAGCAGCTCGATGCCGGAATGTGCGAGCACCTGGGCGATCGAGCGCTGCGGCGTCTGGACGAAGGCGCCGATCATCGCGTCTTGTGCCGCGGTGGCTGGAAGGTCCGGTCGAGCGCGAACGAGTTGCGCTCGCCGTTCAGGCGCTCCACGAGCAGCCGTCCGCCGGCGATGCTGCACATCACGCCGTGGCCGCTGTAACCGGTGTTGACGTACAGCCCGGGGACCGGCGTCTCGTCGATCAGCGGGCGATGGTCGGGCGTGACGGTGTAGAGGCCGCACTGCACGGCCCAGTGCGCGCGACCGTCCTCCCACACGTCGGCCCAGAACGGCGAGAGGCGGGCGACCGAGTACGGGCTCGCAGGGTCGAGCACGCGGAACGCGAAGTCGGCCTCGACGGCGGGATCGTCGACGGCTTCGCACGGCTCTTGTCCGCCGACCGAGATCAGCACGTACGCGCCGCGCAGCGCGGGCCGCCAGTGCGCGCCCGTGTCGTCGTCGAACACCAGCGGCGCCCACTGCGGCACGGCCGGCACGTCGGGCAGGACGACCTTGTGGCGCAGGTACGTCGCGATCGGCAGCTCCACCCCGGCGAGTCTGGCAACCGCGCCGGACATCGGCCCGCAGGCGATCACGCACGCGCCGGCGGAGATCGTGCCGCGCGTGGTGATGACGTCCCGCCCGTCGAACCCGGTCACGCGGCAGCCGGTGACGACCGGCACGCGCTCGAGCAGGCCGAGCGCGAGCTGGCGCTGATCGAGCAGGCCGTCGTGCGCGCGGAAGCGACCCGAGACGATCGCAGGAGCGAGGAACGGGAACCGCGCGCGGACCTCGTCGCCGTCCAGCAGCTCTACGCCGTCCACCCCGATCGAGCGCTGATGCTCGACCACGGCGCGCTGCTGCTCCGCGCCTTCAGTCGTGGTGGTCAGCGACAGCAACCCGGCGCGCGTCGGTGCCGGGTCGTAGCGGTCCTGGCCGCTGAACACGGCGAAGTCCTCCATCGCCGCCACCGTCTCCCGCACGAGCGCGAGCTCGTCCGGATCGTCCTGCTGGACGCGGTAGACGCCGGTCGCGGCGGCCGTGGTGGCCGTCGCCGCCGCCGGGCGCGCTTCCAGCACCACGGCGTCGATCCCGGCGCGGCGCGCGGCGAACGCCGTCGCGGCGCCGATCACGCCCGCACCGATCACGACGAGCTCCGCGCTCGCCGGGAGCTCGGCGAGCCGCTTCATAGGTCTCTGAACCAGGGGACGGGGTGATCGCCCACGAAGACGAAGCGCAGCCGCTCTTCGGGCTGCAACTGGCCGACGAGCGCGAGGTCGTCGGGGTGGATGACGGCGGGCTTGTCGTAGCCGGCGCTGCGCTGGCGGTCCGCGAGCAGCAGGATCGGCGCGCCGCTCGGCGGCACCTGCACGGCACCGGGCGGCGGGGACTCCGACAGCAGCTCGCCGCCGGGCACGTCGGGGCCTTCCAGCCGGACGCCCATGCGGTCGCCGGTGGTGACGGAGAACGGCTGTGAGGTGAGCGCGTCCTGGGCCTCCTGCGACCACTGCGGACCGCGGTGCAGGCGGATCACGACGTGGAACGGGCGCTCCTGCGGCCGGGCCTGCATCTCGTGGCCGAGCGTGGGTTCGAGCGCGAGGCCGAGCACGTCGCCCGGCGCGAGCGGGCGCCCGATCAGGCCGATCCGGTCCACGCACGTGGAGCCCAGGAACGGCTCGGCTTCGATCCCGCCCGCGAGCGCGAGGTAGCCGCGGACGCCGGCGCCGGTCGGCCGCAGCGAGATGCGCGCGCCCTTGCGGACGAGCGTCGTGATCTGCCCGACCGGCTCGTCGTCGACGTACAGCCGCAGGCCCCGCCCCGCCGCGCCCACCACGACGTCGCGCAGCGCCACCAGCGTCGGGCCGCGCAGCGTGGACTCGATCAACGTCGTGCCCGGCGCGTTGCCCGCGAGCGCGTTGGCCAGCCAGGCCGCGCCCGTGTCCAGCGGCCCGGACTGCGCCATCCCGTGGTGCGCCTGGTTCAGGCGGCCCTGGTCGAGCAGCAGGTCGAGTGGTCCCGCCTCCTCCACGCGAAACGCCGGGCGCTGTGGCTCAGGCGGGAGGAGCAGTCGGCGCTCGGGCGGCGCGGGCGGATCGCCGTCTTTCGGTTCGAATCGCACCCGGTCCCCGAGGCGGAACGCGAACGGGTCGTCGCGGTGCGGGTCGTAGACGTTGACCAGCGCGGTGCCGATGTGGTTCCAGCCGCCGGGCATCTTGGCGGGGTAGATCGTCGTCTGCTCGTTGGCGACGGCCACGGCCAGCGCGGGCACGTCGGTCCGTGGCGTCTTCCGGCGGGGCACCTGCAGGCGGTCGCCGACGCCGGTCATCATCGGCTGGCCGACCGACGCGGCCGCGCTCACCTGGTACTCGGGCTCCGTGTGGCAGCGGGCGATCTCCTCCGCGGACAGGCCGGTCGCCTCCGCGACCTCGTCAGTGTCGAGGCCGCCGTAGGCCACCGGGACGGTCACGTGGCGCGCATCGTTAAGCGCCTGCTCCGGGGCCTCGAGCGCGGCGTCGACCCAGGCCTTCGCCCGGTCGTTGGAAAGCCGTGCGTCGTCCCATTCGACGTACACCGACCCGAACCCGGGATAGATCTCGCGCACGCCGTCGGGCTTGGTGGCGTTCAGGGCCGCGGCGAGGACGCGCACACGCCGGTTGGCCTCCAGGTCGAAGGTCGTCGAATAGCGCAGGTACTGTCCGACCGCGGGCATCGCTTCAGAACGCGCGGATGGTCACGCCCGCGTGCTCGAGCGCGGCCCGGATCGCCTTGGCCGTGGGCACGCTGTTGGGGTTGTCGCCGTGGATGCAGAGGGAGCCGGGCTGCACGTCGACCACGGTGCCGTCGAGCGCCTCGACCGTGCCGTTCACGGCCATCCGGACCGCGCGCGCGGCCGCTTCGTCGGGGTCGTGGATGAGTGCACCATCAGTCCCGCGCTTGGCCAGCGAGCCATCGGGTGCGTACCCGCGATCGGGGAACCCCTCGGCGACCACCGCGTGGGCGGCACGCTGCGCGGCGCAGTGCAGCCGCGAACCGGCGATGGCGATGATCGGCAGGTCGGGATCGAACTCGCGGACGGCGGCGACGATCGCGTCGGCGTGCTCGTCGCTGGACTCCGCGACCGCGGTGTTCAGCGCGCCGTGCGGCTTGAGGTGATGCAGCGTCACGCCCGCCGCGCGCACGAAGGCGGACATCGCGCCGAGTTGGTAGAGCGTGTCGTCTCTGACCTGCTGCGGCGTCTGCGTGAGCGGGCGGCGCCCGAAGCCGACGAGATCCGGCAGCCCGGGGTGCGCGCCGACCGCCACTCCGGCCTCGATCGCCAGCGCGAGGCTGGCGCGGATCGTCCCCGGATCGCCGGCGTGGAAGCCGCAGGCCAGGTTCGCGCTCGACACCTCGGCGAACAGCGCGGCGTCGTCGCCCATCCGCCACGCGCCGAACGACTCGCCGGCGTCGACATTGAGATCGATCTCGGGCATCGCGGGCATTCTGCCCGACGACGTCAGGCCAGCGCGTCCGTGGCGGCCCAGCTGCCGAGTAGCCGCAGCGCTTCCTCGTGCCGGGAGCCGGAGTCGGCGGTATAGGTGAAGATCGTGAGGCCGTCGTCGGCGGCGACCTCCAGGCGCTCGAAGTTGAGGCTCAGCTCGCCCACCACCGGATGGTTGAAGTGCTTGATGCCGTTGTTGAGGAAGCGGACGTTGTGTGAGGCCCAGTGGGTGCGGAACAGCTCGCTCTGGGTCGAGAGCTCGCCGACGAGGTCCGAAAGGGCGCGGTCGTAGGGGTCGCGGCCGGCGGCGGAGCGCAGCACGGCGACGACTTCGCGGGCGGCGCGTTCCCAGTCGAGGTAGAACGGGGGGCGCGGGGGTCCAAGAACACGAACCGAGCGGTGTTCACCGGCCTCGCCGCGGCGACGAACATCTCCGAGTAGAGGGCGTAGCCGAGCGCATTGCCGGCGAGGATGTCGAGCCGGTCGTTGCGCACGAACGCGGCGCCACCGGTGATCGCGTCGAGTATCTGTTGCACCGCGGGGCGCACCTGCTGCTTGACGCGGCGCGGGCGGCGTGGGGCGAGGGTGGGCTGCGCGGCACGGGCGAGGTCGAACAGGTGCGCGCGCTCGGCGTCGTCGAGCTGCAGCGCCCGGGCGAGGGCGCCCAGCACGTTGTCGGAGACGCCGCTCATGTCACCGCGTTCCAGGCGCGTGTAGTACGGGACGCTCACGCCCGCCAGCACGGCGACCTCCTCGCGGCGCAGGCCCGGCACGCGCCGGGACCCGTAGGACGGCAGCCCGGACTGCTCCGGGGTGATCCGCCCGCGGCGCGAGGTCAGGAACTCGCGGATCTCTGAGCGCGTGTCCACGCCGGTCAGCGTAGACCCGCAACGATGCGGGCTGGGGGTCCCTGGCAGGGCCCCTCACGCGGCGCGCGGGCGTGCTTAGTTGGGGGGCGATGCACCGCAACGGCGTCTTGGCCCTGATCCTCACCGGCTACCTGCTGGTGCTGCTCGACGTCTCGATCCTGATGGCCGCGCTGCCGCAGATCGACGCCGACCTCGGGTTCTCCCCCACCGGCCTCTCGTGGGCCCAGAACGCCTACACGCTCACGTTCGGCGGCCTGCTCCTGCTCGGCGCGCGCGTGGGCGATCTGCTCGGCCGGCGACGCACGTTCATGCTCGGGATCGGCGTGTTCACGGCGGCATCGTTGGCGGTAGGCCTGGCGCCGTCGCCGGCGTGGATGATCACGGCCCGCGCCGCGCAGGGCGTCGGCGCCGCCGCGCTCGCTCCCGCGACACTCGCGCTGCTGGCGGCGAACTTCCCCGAGGGGCCGGAGCGGATGCGCGCCATGGCCGCGTACGGTGCACTCGCCGGTGTCGGCACCGCCGCCGGGCTGCTCCTCGGCGGTGTGCTGACCACCACCCTGTCCTGGCGCTACGGGTTCCTGCTCAACGTCCCTGTCGGCATCGCGGCGATCATCGCCGCCCCGCGTTTATTGGAAGAGACGGAGCGACACGCCGCTCGACTGGATTTCGTAGGCGCGTTGAGCTCGACGCTCGGCGCGACCGCCGTGGTGTTCGGCATCGTGCACTCCGCCGACGTCGGCTGGACGGCGCCGACGACCGTCGCCACCGTGGCCGCCGGCCTCGTGCTGCTCGTCGGCTTTCTCGTCAACCAGGCCCGGCAGGAACAGCCGCTGCTCCCGCTCCGGCTGTTCGCCGACCGCCGGCGCGCCGGCGCGTACGGCGCCCGGTTCCTCTTCAACGGGGCGCTGGTCAGCTTCTTCTTCTTCATGACCCAGTACCTGCAGGGCGTCGCGGGCTTCAGCGCGCTCGAGGCCGGGCTCGCCTTCTTGCCGGTGACCGCCGCCGTGATCGTCGCCGCCACGGTCACCGCACGGCTGCGCGTGAGCAGTCACTGGCTCGCGGTGGCGGGCTGCGCCGGCATGCTCATCGGCACGGCGTGGGTCAGCCGTGTCGGAATGGACACGCACTACCTGCTCGGCATCGCCGTCCCGATGGTCATCTTCGGCTTCGGCCAGGGCCTTGGGCTCAGCAGCCTCACCACGGCCGGCATGGCCGGCGTCGAGCCCCGCGACGCCAGCGTCGCCGGCGGCCTGGTCAACGTCTCCCACCACCTCGGCGGCGCCGTCGGCGTCGGCATCCTCGTGACGGTGTTCGCCGCCGCCGGCCCAACCCTCGCCGACCAGGTCTCCGCTGCACTCACCGGCGCCTGCGTGCTCCTCGCGCTCGCGCTGATCGTCATCCTCGCCACCACCCGCTCGGAAGGACTCCATGCAGATCACCCGCAGCAGCATCGACACCCAGAAGGGCCCGGCCGACTGGTTCACCGGTGACGTCTACATCGACGCCGTCGCCGCCCCGGCCGCCAGCTCGATCTTCGCCGCCGCCAACGTCCACTTCACCCCCGGCGCCCGCACCGCCTGGCACACGCACCCGCACGGGCAGACCATCTTCGTGACCGAGGGCATCGGCCGCTGCCAGCGCGAGGGCGGCCCGATCGAGGAGCTCCGCCCCGGCGACCGCGTCTTCTTCGAGCCCGGCGAGAACCACTGGCACGGCGCCGCGCCCGGCCGCTTCATGGTGCACATCGCCATGCAGCAGGTCGACGACAGCGGCTCCCCGGTGACCTGGGGCGAGCATGTCACCGACGAGCAATACGCTGGCTGAGTGGCACGGATTCTGATCACCGGCTCCGCGGGCGGCCTCGGCCAAGCGGCAGCCGAGGCGCTCCAAGACGAAGGGCACGAGGTGATCCTGCACGCCCGCAGTGCCGATCGCGTGGACGGAAGTGCCGTGGTCGGCGACCTCGCCGACGTCGAACAAACGCGCGACGTCGCACACCAGGTCAACGAGCTCGGCCGGCTCGACGCCGTCATCCACAACGCCGGCGTCTACACCGGCGCCGCGATCATGCCGGTGAACGTCGTCGCCACCTATCTGCTGACGGCCCTCATCGACCGGCCGCAGCGGCTCGTGTACCTCACGAGCGGCATGCACAACGGCGGGCGAGCGGACCTCAACGGCATCGACTGGACGGGACGACAAGCGGGCTCGTACTCCGACAGCAAGCTGTTCGTGACCACGCTCGCCTTGGCGATCGCGCGGCTCTGGCCGGACGTCTCCAGCAACGCGGTCGACCCGGGCTGGGTGCCTACGCGGATGGGCGGCCCACACGCGCCCGACGATCTCGAGCTCGGTCACGTCACCCAGGCGTGGCTCGCCACCAGCGACGAGCCCGAGGCCCTCAGTAGCGGCGGGTTCTGGTACCACCAGCAGCGCCGCGATCCGCCCGCGGCGACGGGCGACCCGCGCTTCCAGGACGAGCTGCTCAGCGCACTCGCGGACTACACCGGCACACCGCTGCCCCGCTGATGCGGGTCCTGCTCACGGGCATGTCGGGGTCGGGAAAGTCGACCCTGGTCGCGGAGCTGCGGCGGCGGGGCGTCGTCGCGTACGACGCCGACGAAGACGGGTTCAGCGAGGTCCGCGAACACGGTCGCTGGGGCTGGCGCCGCGCCGCGGTCGAGGAGCTGCTCGCGAGCCACACCGAAGGGCTGCTGTGCTTCGCCGGCTGTTCCGAGGAGCAGGCCCACCTGCCCTTCGACTACCGCGTCCTGCTGACGGTGCCCGAAGCGGTCCTGATCGAGCGGTTGCGCAGCCGGACCAACAACCCCTACGGCCAAACGGACGAGGAGCGCGCGCAGATCCTCAGCGACCGGGACGAGGTCGAGCCGCTCCTGCGCCGGACGGCCGACCTCATCCTGGAGAGCACGGCTTCACCCGCGCACCTCGCCGACGCCGTGCTCAGCAGCGTTGGGCCTTCTTCGCCCCGGGCGCCTGGCACAAGGACTCCAGCCGCGGACGCTGCGAGCGGCGGATCGTGAAGCGCTTGACCATGGTCATCGCGCCGGGCTTGGAGATGGTCACCGTCAACACCGCCCCCGGCTTGAGCAGGCGCTTGAGGTAGGGCTTGAGGCTGAGCGTGCTTTTCAGCTTCGTCGGCTTGTAGGCCTTGCGCGGGCAGCCCTTGGCACACGTGACGCGGACGCTCGCGCCGCTCGGGATGCGCTTGAGCGTCAGCGCCGAGAAGCGCGTGCCGTTGCGCTTGGCGGAGAAGTCGTAGGCGAGCGTCACGGGCAGCACGGAGAGCGCGCCGGTGCCATCGCTCCCGGGCAGATTGCCGCCGTTGGCGCGCAGCGCGGCTTCGAGCGTGGCGGCGATCGTGAAGTCACGATTGACGTCGGTGACGTTGCCCGCGGCATCCACGACGCGGGCCGTGAAGCGGTAGACGCCGGGCGCCTGATTGTCGGCGATCTCGACCGTCGGGCTGCCCGAGCAGACGCGGAAGCTCGCCGGCTCGCCGGTCTTCGCCAGGCTGCACTGCAGCGCGGCGACGCCGGACGTGGCGTCCGCCCCCGCGAGCACCCAGACCTGCGTCGACCCCGGCGCGTACGTCCGGTTCGACGGACCGGTGACGTCGAGCGTCGGCGGGGTGTTGTCGATCGTCACCGGTGCGCTCACGACCGCGGAGGCGAGACCGTTGACGTCGGTCGCGCGCGCTGTCGCGCTCGTCGGCCCGTCCGGCAACTGCGCGGAATCGATGGCGGCGGCGAACGGGGCGCCCGTGGCGGCGACCGTCGCGCCGCCGAGAGCGAGATCGACTTTCGCGACCCCGAAGTTGTCGGCCGCGTCGGCCGAAACGGTCACCGCGCCGCGCACGAACCCGCCCCCGGGCGCCGTCAAGCTGACGCTGGGCGGCGCGTTGTCGCCGTAGTTCGCGGTCACCGCGTACGCGGCCGTGCCGGTCCTGGGGGTCAACACCGAGCACGCGCGGTTGGTGCCCTCGCACGAGCCGCTCCAATGGGTGAAGCCGTAGGCCTTGTTGCCGTCCGCGGCGAACAGGTCGATCCGGCCCGGATACGTGATGCAGATGCGCTCCTCGCACTCGCGCACGTTCGGGACCGCGACTGGGCAGGTGCTGGTGCACGAGCCGCTCTCGAGGTCGTTCACGGTCCAGTTCACCGCACCGGGTCCGTTGACGGTGATGGTCACCGTGCCCGCGGCGTACGCCGGGCTCCCGGCGATCAACGCGAATGCGACGACCGCGATGGCCGTGGCCCAAACCCTTCCGATACGCATGTCCTACTCCCGCCCGTCCATGTCCCGACCCGGGTAGCTATACCGGCTCGACGGGCGGATCGGCAACTCTCAGCTAAGCGTTGAACCCGCTCGAGAGCAGCCACAGCCCGGTGCAGGTGAACACCACCATCAGCCCGAGCATCGTCACCTGCGAGCGAGCGGCGGCCCGCGCGTCGCCGTAGACCTCGAGCGCGCGATCGTGCGCGAGCACCAGCGCCGCGACGTGCCCCGACACGAGCGCGATGATCTGCACCCACCAGATCGCCGTCGCACCGAGCGCCGCGTAGTCGACCTGCGCGGCCGCGCCGCCGAACACGTCCTTGCCGGCGCCGAGCGGGTCGTTGGCCAGCGGCCACAGCGCCTGGCCGCCGATGACGGCGAGCGAGAAGTAGTGCGCCACCAGGTACCCCGCGGCGATCGGGATCAGCGTGTGCGTGAAGGCGCGGGCGTGCTTGCGGATCGGCGCCAACCCCGCGGCCCAGATCGCGACCGCGAGCGCGACGCACAGCGCGAGCCCGGCGATCCGGCCCCCGGTCGTGCCGATGCCTTCCAGCACGTCGGCGACCGTCGCGAAGCCCGACGCTTCGCGCGCGCCGTCGAACGCGGTCGAGCCGATCGCGACGATCAAGAGCAGCATCGTCCCCGCCACGCCGGCCTCGGCCGCGCCACGGCCACGCGCGCCGAGCAGGCTGAACAGCACGCCGAAGGCATCGGCGTTGCGCACCCACGCGTCCACGCCGTACACGCTCATGCCCACGAGCATCACGGCGAAGTAGACGAGCATCAGGATCGCCAGCGCGCGCGGCTCGCCGGCGCGCTCCCAGCACAGCTCGCAGACCGCGAACGCGAACAGGCCGGCCGCCGCCGGGATCCGGCCCAGCCGCTCGGGATAGGGCGCCGGAGCGGACGCGAGCCCCAATCGCGTCGCTGCCCAGCCGGCAGCGCGGCCGACGGCGCGCCACGGACTGACGTGGCGGAACACGTCGCCGAACAGCACGGAAGCGAACGCGATCCCGACCCAGAACCCGACGTACACCGCGGTGGGCGCGAGGTTCTCGTTGGGCAACGCAGTACCCGCCAGGCCGGCGTACGCGACGACCGCGAACACCGTGACGCCGAGCGCGCCGAACGTCACGTCAAGCGCTTTCGGCAGCGGGCGCGTGCGCTCTACCGGCGCGTTCAGGCGCGGCCGTGTCCAGCCGAACGCGAGCACTAAGAAGGACAGGACGAGCACGGCCGCGGCCGCCGCGGCGGCGATGGTCATAGGGATCGGGATGTCGGCGCCCGCCGTGATCCCGTGCGCGAACAGCGTGCTCACCACGTCACCTCTACGCGCCCGACGATCCGGTCGGCGGGAACGAAGCCATGCATGGGCGCGTCGGCCAGGCTGCTGCTGTCGAACGACCGCAGGCGGTCGTCGCCCATCATCCAATAGCTGCCGTCGGGCACCGTCACGTCGAACGCGAGCGGGAAGCGGCGGCGGGTCGCGTACGGCTCCTCGAGCCGGCGTCCGTTGAGCAGCAGATCGCCCTCGGGTGAGCAGCACACGACGCGATCACCTGCCACCCCGATCACGCGCTTGACGATCTGCGCGCCGGAGGCGATCTGCCCCCGGCTGCGGGCCGAGGCCTCGGCCCAGCCGCCAGGGTCCTGGAACACGGCGACGTCACCGCGCCGCAGCGGCATGATCGCCGGGACGAGCTTGTTGACCAGCACGCGGTCCCCGACCCGCAACTCCGGCTCCATCGACGGCGTGACCACCGTCTGGAGATCGATCGTCCGCAGCGCGACGACGACGATCAGCACGACGCCGACGGCGGCGCCGATGAAGCGGGTGCGGGGACGCGTGCCGGTCACGGCCCTACTTGACCTTCAGGGTCCGAGTCGCGGTCGTGCCGAGATAGCTCGCCGCGACCTTGTACGTGCCTGCCTTGAGCTTCGGCAGGGTGGCGGTCGCCGTGCCCTTCTTGAGCGTGAGCGTGCGCACCGTCTTGCTGTTGATCTTCAGCGCGACCTTGCCGGACACCGCCTTGCCGGCCGTGGTGACGGTCACCGTCGCCTTGCCCTTGGCCAACTTGAGCACGACTGCGGGGGTGGCCTTGCGGGCCGCCGCGGTCGGGCCGACCTGCAGCGTCGCCGCCGCGCTGTCGGTGGCCGCCTCAGGCTCCGCCACCGCGCCGCTCGTCCGCGACGCCGCGGGCGGGGTCGCCGTGGCGGTCGCGGTCGGCGTGGCCGTCGCCGTAGCCGTGGCGGTTGCGGTGGCCGTCGCCGTGGCGGTCGCCGTCGGCGTGCTCGTCGCGGTCGCCGTGGCCGTGGCCGTGGCCGTCGCGCTCGGCGTCGGGGTCGGCGCCGCCGGCTGGTTGCGACCGTTCCACGCGCTGCGGACGGCCGGGGCCTGCGAGTTGTTCGAGTGCCAGTCGCGCGGGTAGAGGCTGAAGCCCTGCCAGTGGATCGGCATCGGGCTCTGGTCCTCGTCACGCGGCACGTGGTGGAAGCCCACGTTCACCCACGCCACCGGGTTGGTGACGCTCTCGCCGTCGATGTAGTCGAGCGTCGTCTTGTCGCCGCAGCCCGCCTGCGACGTGAGGTTGCGCATCGGGAACTGCTCGCACGAGCGGAACTGCGTGAACGCCAGCTCGTACTTGAGGTGCGGGTACGACGAGTACGGGTCGTTCTTGCCGTACACGAACTCGTACGAGCGCGCGTGCCCATCCGGGTTCAGGCTGTTCGGGGCGAGCACCCGGAACCAGCGGCGGTTGCTCAGGTTCAGCGCCTTCTCGGTCGGGATGTCGGTCTTGGTCGTGTTGTAGATCGCCGACTGCGTGCCGCGCTGGCCCGACGGCGCCGTGTCCCACTGCTCGGCCTTCATGCCCGACGTGCCGTCGAGGCCGAAGTCCACCCGCCAGACGGCCGAGTGGTAGTGGTTCATCAGGAAGTCGGCGCTGCCCGTGCCGACCGGCCAGCCGTTGGTGAACGAGTCCCCGAACGGGATCGCCTCACCCGTCGCGCCGAGGCTGGCGTCGATCTGGCCGTCGTCATGGAACGCGTAGCGCTGCTCGTACTCGTAGTTGCCGATCGCCGCCGTGGCGAACACGATCAGGTCGGTGCCCTGCTTGGCCAGGATCTGGTTGTTGGACCGGTACTGCGAGCGGTACGCCGTGCCCGTCTCGTCCTCGCGGACGCAGAGCACCGGGCGGACTTCCTCGCGGTAGACGCTCGTCGACGTCTCCCACGACACCGTCGCGTTGCGCAGCTCGCCACCCGGGCACTCGCTGACGTCCAAGCCCTTGAGGTATTGGCCGCCGAACCCGTACTGCAGGATGTCGTCGTACTCGATGTTGCCGTTGTCGTACGGCACGTTCATCTGCACGGTGTTGATCGCGTCCAACACCAGCTTGGGCACGGTGTCCTTGGGCCCTTGGAACGCGACCTTGGAGAGCACGAGGCCCTTGATCGAATGATGGCCCCAGCACAGCTCCCACTTGGCCCCGTTGCGGAGCCGGTAGGAGACGAGCGACTCGCCGGAGCAGAACGTCGCCGTCGGCGTCGTCGTTGTCTGGGCGCTCGCGCTCGGCGCTCCCGCCAGCGCGATGCCGGCCGCCACTGCTGCAGCGGCCACGAACCTCAACGCCTTCACGGCTTGATCACCTCGATCTTGTCGGCTGAGAGATCGACGATTCGATCGACCATGATCAGGCCGCGACCGTCCTCGGTACGGATCTGGAAGAAGACGCAGCGGTGCTCGCCGCACTGCTCGCCGCCTTCGCTCTTCTCGTCGGCGGTCCACGCGCCGCCGGCGTAATCCAGCTGGCCCGGGCTCGTCAACGCGACGCCCGTCGTGCGCTTGTAGTCGTCCTTGAGCGCCTGGCCCTCGGGATCGGCCAGCAGGCGCACCATCGCCGTGTCGACCTCACGCTTGGACGGCGGGAGCTGCACGCCCTTCGCCCGCGTGGTGTCGACCTTGCCCGACTGCAGGTCCACGACCTGGGTGACGAGCTCGTCGGTCGCGTAGTCGTACGAGTTGACCGTGACGGCGCGCTGCGGCGTCTCGGGGTCGCTCTCGGCCAGGTCGGTCGAGAGATACTGCAGGCCGGCCGAGCCGTCCACGCGCTCACCGGTGTCCGCCACCTTGGCGATCGCCAGCCCGCGCGCGTACCCGACCTCCTCGCCGGACAACGGGTCCAGCGGCTTGCCGATGGTCTTCGGCTTCTCCGTCGGCATGCCTTCGGGCAGCGGCACCTGCGGCTTCGCCAGGGCCTCCTCGACCGGCACTTCGGGCTCCGCCTGCGCGCTGATCGGGCCGCTCTGCCCGCTCACTTTCCCGCCGGTCACCAGCAGCACCGCGGACAGCCCGACGGCCGCCGCGAAGCCGACCAACACGGCCAGCACCGATCGCCGTGAGAGCCATGCCACGGCCCTCCCGTCTGATGGGTCTTTCATCCCCCTCATCCCTCTTACGGGACGCCCCGCACGACCCTCACGCGCACGGCGGCGTCCGGCGCTTCATGAGCGCCGGATGGGATCAAACCGACCGGTTGATGAAGGCAAAATCGCCCCTTGGGCTGACACCACCGAACGGGTTTCGACCGCCGGTCACGCACTGCGACAGATCCGCCACATCTGTCGCAGTTCGTGCCCTTCAGCGCAGGTGCGCGTGTGGAGCGAGCGCATCGACCAGCAGCGCGACCCGCTCGCTCACCCGTTCCGGCGCGCGATAGGACGTCACGATCGCCAGCACGTCCCCGATCGCTCCCGGACGAGGCGGGCCGCCCTCATCCACGGCCACGTCGTAGAGCCGGGAGAGCTCGTGCTCGACCAAGCCGACGAACGGGATCACGTCCACCGGCTTGCGGCCCGCGATCTGCTCCGCGCCGACGATGAACGCGTCCGCGCGCACGAAGTCCTCGGCCACGTCCAGCACCGCGCGCTCGAAGTGGCGCAGCGTCACCGGGGCGACCGCACGCTCGGCCCGGACCCGGTGGGCGCGGACGGTGGCCAACGTCCGTTCCCACCCGTCGATCGCCACCGCGTCGAGCAGCTCGGCCTTGCCCGCGAACGCCCGGTGCACCGTGCTGCGGCTGACCTGCGCGAGCTCAGCGACTTCGCTCAGCGAGAACGAGAGCCCGCGCGCCGCCGTGAGCGTCGCTGCCGCCTGCAGCACCTTGACCCGGTTCAGGCGACGATCGGCACGGGCGTGCATCCCGCGACGGTCGCGCACGCGGCCCGCGCGATGCACCGACTCCGCGCACAGGGATGCTCCACCGTGCTTCGACAGTCGGTCGAAACTAGGTGGCGGCCTGGAGCTTGCTGATCGACTGGCGGATCAGGCGGGAGACGTGCATCTGGGAGAGGCCCATCTGCTCGCCGATCTCGGCTTGGGTGAGGTCTTCCGCGAAGCGCAGGCGCAGGATCTCGCGCTCGCGCTCGCCGAGCCTCGACAGCAGCCCGTCGACGACCGCGGCGGTCTCGGCGCGCTCGTACCCGAGGTCGATCGACCCGCCGGCCAGATCCAGGAGCGGCTCGCCGTCGTCGGTGACGGGCTTGTCGAGCGATTCCGGACGGTGCGCGCTGTTCGCGGCGCGGGCTTCGAGCACCTGCTCCACGGTCGCGCCGGACCGGTCCGCCAACTCGGCGGGTGTCGGTGAGCGACCGAGCTCGCCCGTCAGCGACTCGGTGATCTTGTTGATGCGCAGATTGAGCTCCTGCACGTCACGCGGGACCCGGACCATCCAGCCCTTGTCGCGGAAGTGGCGCTTGAGCTCGCCGAGGATGGTGGGGACGGCGAACGACGAGAACGCGAGCCCGCGGTCGGCATCGAAGCGATCGATGGCCTTCAGCAGCGCGAGCGAGGCGACCTGGTTGAGGTCTTCGACTTCGCCCCGGTGGGCGTACCGGCGCGCCAGGCTGCGCGCGAGCGGGAGGTAACGGACCACCATCTGCTCGCGATGCGTCGCTGTGCTCGTCGGCGCGATCATGGTGGCGCTCATGCGTATACCTGCTGGGTCGGGGTGAGCTCGACGCGAAGTTTCTCGAGGCCGAGTCGGGCGCGGCTCTTGACCGTGCCCAGAGGGAGTTGGAGGCGGGCAGCGATCTCGCTCTGGGACAGCCCGTGGGCGTACGACAGCTCGATGACCCTGCGCTGCTCGGACGGCAGCCCGAGCAGGGCGAGGGTGATCGCGTCCGCCTGCTCACGGCCGAGCACCTCGGTCTCCGTGCAGTCCATGCCCGCGCGTTCGTAGGTCTCGTCGAGCGCGTGGTCGCTGTGGGAGCGATGGCGCAGCGAGTCGATCGCGCGGTTGCGAGCGATCGTCAACAGCCAGCCGCGCACACTGCCTCGTTCGCACGCGAACTGCCCGCGGGCACGCCAGGCGCTCACGAACGTGTCCTGCGTCACGTCCTCGGCCGGCGCGCCGCTGCCGACGAAGCGGCAGGCGTGCCGGTAGACGGCGTGAGAGTGACGGTCGTAGAGCGCCGCGAACGCGTCGGTGCGATCGAGCTGCATGAGGGCCACGAGGTGGGCGTCGTCGGCCGTGACGGAGATCTGTGACAAGAAGACCCTGGGGCGAGGGGTGATTGAGACGTCGAGTCCATCCCCGAATGCGCTACCGCCTAAACACAGATTGGCATCGGCGTTCCCAGATCCGCTATCGCCTACTATCGCTCTCGTGCCAATGCGAGCCACGACGGTGCGCTTCAGCGACGATCTCTGGACGTTGCTGGAAGCGGAGGCGTCTCAGCAGGGAATCAGCGCCGCCCAGTTCGTCCGCGACGCGACGATCATGCGCCTCGGCGTGCTCAGCGCGAGGCGGGGCGACGACGACGCCGTCTTGAGCCTCGAGCAGCTCGCCGCCGGCGCACTCTCCGGCCGCCCGGCACCGGCCGACGCGGACCGCCTGGCCGAGTTGCACCGCACGCAGCTGCTGGACTCCCCGCCCGACCCGACGTACGACCGGATCGCGGAGGTCGCCGCGCGCATGCTGGAGGCGCCGGTCGCCCTGATCTCCCTGGTCGACAGCGACCGCCAGTTCTTCAAGAGCTGCGTCGGGCTCGGCGAGCCGTGGAACACCACCCGCGAGACCCCGCTGTCGCACTCGTTCTGCCGGCACGCGCTGGACTCGGCGGAGCCCCTCGTGATCGAGGACGCGCGGGTTCACCCGCTCGTGCGCGAGAACCTGGCGATCCGCGATCTGGACGTCATCGCCTACGTCGGCATCCCGCTGATCACCACCGGCGGCCACACGCTCGGCACGCTGTGCGTGATCGACCATCGGCCCCGGACCTGGACGGCGGAGCAGATAGACGGCCTGCAGGTGCTGACCACGAGCGTGGTCGCCGAGATCGAACGCGCGCTCGTCTGAGCGGGGTCGACCGCGGGTCGGTCCGGTACCGACCGCGGGTCGGTAGGACCAGCCCGGGATCGCCGCCATGATGATCCTCGTCGGTTGTCGCAAACCTCTCCTCCTGCGGCGGTCGGCACGGATTGGTGCGGTGGGCCGGGCTCCTGGACAAGCCCGGCCCACTGTGCTCAATGCCTACGCGGACGCGGGTTCGACGTGGATCACGACCGACTTGGACGTCGGTGTGCCGCTGTCGTCCGCGACGCTGTCGAGCGGCACCAGCGCGTTGGTCTCGGGGTAGTACGCGGCGGCGCAGCCCCGCGGCGTGTCGTAGGCGACGACCCGAAACCGCTGCGCGCGGCGTTCGTCATCGCCGACGAGGTCGACGATCGCGCCCTCCTTCAGTCCGAGCGCGTCGATGTCCTCAGGGTTGAGCAGCACGACCCGCCGCCCCGCCTTGATCCCGCGGTAGCGGTCGTTGAGGCCGTAGATCGTCGTGTTGTACTGGTCGTGCGAGCGCAGCGTCTGCAGCAGCAGTCGCCCTTCAGGGACAGCGACCGGCACGA
The DNA here is from genome assembly GCA_027587225.1 of Solirubrobacter taibaiensis. Classification (GTDB taxonomy): domain Bacteria; phylum Actinomycetota; class Thermoleophilia; order Solirubrobacterales; family Solirubrobacteraceae; genus Solirubrobacter; species Solirubrobacter taibaiensis. The sequence goes on along the minus strand of JAPDDQ010000003.1, from coordinate 222,712 downwards.
AGTGGTTGACGGTGAGCTCCGCGCGGCCCGAGGCCGTGGTGAAGCGCACCTCGTCACGCGGCGGGCTGGGCAGCGTGAACCCGTCCACCAGTCGCGCGTTGAAGTCGTCGAAGCCCGGGATCGCGCGCTCGATCGCGTCGCGGATCAACCCGTAGTCGTCCGCCCACTCCAGCCAGGGCACGGCGACCCGGTCCCCGAGCACGCGGTCCGCGAGCTCGCACACGATCGCGACCTCGCTGCGCAGCTCCTTCGAGGCCGGCGCCAGCCTCCCGCGCGAGCCGTGCACCGCGCTCATCGAGTCCTCGACGCTGACGCGCTGCTCGCGCCCGCCCCGGACGTCGCGCTCGGTGCGACCCAGGGTCGGCAGCAGGAGCGCGTGCTCGCCGCCGGTCACGTGCGAGCGGTTGGGCTTAGTGGCGACGTGCACGGTCAAGCGGCAGCCACGCAACGCCGCGGCCGTCGCGTTCGTGTCCGGCGCCGCCGACAGGAAGTTGCCACCCATCGCGAAGAACACCTTCACGCGCCCGTCGAGCATCGCCTTGATGCTCTCGACCACGTCGAGCCCGTGCTCCCGCGGCGGCGCGAACCCCAGCGCCGTCTGCAACCGATCCAAGAAGGCTTCGGTCGGCCGCTCCCAGATCCCCATCGTGCGATCCCCCTGCACGTTGGAGTGCCCGCGGACGGGACACAGCCCGGCGCCCGGCTTGCCGATCATCCCGCGCAGGAGGATCGTGTTCACGATCTCCTGGATGGTGGCGACGGAGTTGCGGTGCTGCGTGAGCCCCATCGCCCAGCACACGATCGTCCGCTCCGAGCCGGCGACGAGCTCCGTGAGCGCGTCGACCTCGTCGTCGCTCAGCCCGGTGGTCGCCGGCACGTCGATCGGCGGCCCCTCGAGCAGATGCGCCCGCAGCGCGTCGAAGCCGCCGCAGTGACGCTCGACGAACGCGTGGTCGACCGCATCGCGCTCCAGCAGCCGGCGATTGACCGCCTGGAACAGCGCCATGTCACCGTTGATGCGGATCGACAGGTGCAGGTCGGCGAGCTTGGTCCCGCGCCCGACCAGCCCCTTGAGCTTCTGCGGGTTGTCGAAGCGTGAGAGCCCCGCTTCCCGCAGCGGGTTGATGCTCACGATCTTCGCCCCGCGCCCCTTCGCGGTCTCGAGCGCGCTGAGCATCCGCGGATGGTTGGTGCCGGGGTTCTGCCCGACGACGATCAGCAGGTCCGCGTGCTCGATGTCCTCGAGCGTGACGCTGCCCTTGCCGATCCCGACCGTCCGGGTGAGCGCGACGCCCGACGACTCGTGGCACATGTTCGAGCAGTCCGGGAGGTTGTTGGTCCCGAACGCCCGGACGAAGGCCTGCAACGCGAACGCGGCCTCGTTGCTCGTGCGGCCCGACGTGTAGAAGGTCGCCTCGTCGGGCGAGTCGAGCGCGGCGAGCTCATCCGCGATGAGCCCGTACGCCCCATCCCACGTGATCGGCTCGTAGTGGCCGGCACCGGGCGCGAGATACATCGGCTCGGTCAGGCGTCCGCGCTTGCCGATCCAGAAGTCCGACTGGCGCTCGATGTCCGCCACCGACCACTGCGCGAAGAACGCCCGGTCGGCCCGGAACTTCGTCGCCTCCTCGGCGACCGCCTTCGCGCCGTTCTCGCAGAACTCGGCGTGATGGCGCTTGGCCGGGTCGGGCCACGCGCAGCCCATGCAGTCGAAGCCGTCGTCCTGGTTGACGAGCGCGAGCGTGCGCGCCGTGCGTACCGGCCCCATCTCCCGCAGCCCGTGCCGCAGCGACGAAAGCACCGCGGGGACGCCCGCGGCATGGTGTGACGGCGAGCCGATCTCCAGCCCGGAATCCCCGGGGTCCTGCGGCGGATGCTTGGGCACGTCTGATGCGTTCTAGCGGGTCGGCCGCGTTTGCGCTCACCGCACCGTCGCCATCGCCTCGATCTCGATCAGCAGGCCCGGACGGGCCAGCGCCCGGACCTCGACGAGCGTGTCCGCCGGATACGGCTCGCTGAAGTAATGACGCCGCAGGGCAACGATCTCCTCGAAGTGGTCGGCGACGTTCGTCACGTAGACCGTGACCTTGAAGACGTGTGCGAGATCCGAGCCGCCGGCCCGCAGCGCGCGATCCAGGTTGCGGAACACCTGGTGCGCCTGGGACGTGAAGTCCGGCCCGACGATCGCGCCGGCGTCGTCCGTGCCGACCTGTCCGGAGATGTAGACCACGTCGCCGACGCGGAAGCCCTGCGAGATCCCGATCGCCGGGTAGCGATCGGGCTCGGTGCGGATCGGGATGGCGGTCACGGCGCGGGAACGTGGATCCGGCCCTCGGCGGCGAGCACCGCGCTGCCTGAGAGGGTGACCGCCGTCCCGTCGACGCGGAGCCGCAGCCGGCTGGGCCGCCCCAGCGCGTGCCCCTGCTCGATCTCGACTCCCGGCCCGGCCAGCGCCCCGGTGTCGACCAGCCACCACGCGAGCGGTCCCGCGGCGGTGCCCGTCGCCGGGTCCTCCCAGAGACCGACGGTCGGGTTGAAGAACCGCGCGTAGGGCTCCGGCCCGTCCGTCGCGTACAGGTAGCACCCCTCGGCGCCGGCCTCGGCGAGCACGCGCTTGAGGGCGGGCGCGTGGGGCGCGGCGCGGTCCACGGTCTGGCGGTCGGCGGCGGGGACGAGCAGGTGGGGCGTTCCGGTCGATACGACGCGGCCGGCACCGATGTCCCCGGCCTCGAGGGCGAGCGGCGGGGCGATGGTGGAGGCGGCCACCGTCTGCTCCGCCGGGACGGGAACCCCCTGGCGCATCGCGACCAGCAGGCGGTCCCCGTCGCGCTCGATCCGCAGCGGCAACTCGTCCGCGCCGATCTGCTGGACATGGTCGCCCGGACCGACCTGACCGTCGTGCGCGAGCCACCACCAGGCCCCGAGCGCGTTGTGGCCGGCGCCGCCGACCTCGGCCCGGCCGGTCGTGAACGACCGCAGCCGCCGGGTGACCGAACCGGAGCCCGGCAGCACGAACGTCGTCTCAGACTGGTTGAACTCGCGAGCGATGTCCGCGAGGACGTCGTTGCTCAGTCCGTCGCCGCCGTCGACGACGACGAGCGGGTTGCCGGTGAGCACGGTGTCGGCGAAGACGTCGACCAGGGCGAAGCGCAGTGTGGGCATCGCGGCCATCGTGCTCGACCTGCATCCCATGAGCGACCGCGATTCGCTGCGGTAGCGTTCAGCTCAGCTTGAAGCTCGACGCGCACCGCCTGATGCTGCTCAAGGCCGTCGTCGATCACGGCTCGATGTCAAGCGCCGCGTTGGAGCTCGATCTCTCCACCTCCGCCGTCTCCCAGCAGGTCGCGGCGCTCGAGTTGACCGCGGGTGTCCCCCTGCTCACCCGCCATGCGCGGGGCGTGAAGCCGACGGCCGCCGGAGAGCTGCTCGCGCGGCATGCCGCCGCGCTCGGCGCCGGCCTCGATGCCGCTGCGGAAGAGCTCGACGCGCTCGTCGGCGCCGTCGGCGGCACCGTGCGGGTCGGGCTCTTCGCGACCGCGGCGGCGGCGCTGTTGCCGGAGGCGCTGCGGCACTTCACGGCCGCCTTCGCGGACGTCCGCGTGGACATCGTCGAGTGTGACGCCGACGACGGCGTCGAGCGAGTCGCGTCTGGGCTGCTGGACGTCGCCGTCGTGTTCGCGGTGGAGGACGACGGACGGCTGGACCTCACGCCGCTGGGCGTCGACGAGTACCACGTCGTCCTGCCCGCCGGCCATCCGGCTGCGACCACCGGCGGCGCCGTCGACACGACTGCGTTGCGCCAGGAACGGTGGATCCTCCCGCGCGGCGCCGCCTGCGCGGCGCTGGTGGCCCAAGCGTGCGGGCAAGCCGGTTTCGCGCCCGACGTCGTGATCGCCGCCGACGACCACGGCGCCGCCCGCCGGCTCGTCGAATCCGGCCTCGGCATCACCGTGGTGCCGGAGCTGCTCGGGTGGTGCGACGAGGACGCGACGGTCGTGCGCCGCCTGCGTCCCGCGCCGACGCGCGAAGTCCAGATCGCCTTGGCCCGCCAGGACTGGCACCCGCCGGCGACGCTCGGGTTCCGCGCGGCGCTGTCCGCCGCCTGGGCGTAGCTCAGCGGATCGTCAGCGGGGACCCGACGGGGAGCGCCCGCGCGAGGCGGACGATGTCCGCGTTGCGCATCCGGATGCAGCCGTGTGAAACCGCGCCGGGGATCAGGTCGGGCTCGTTCGTGCCGTGGATACCGACGTACCCGCCGCCGGGCCAGTCCGTCAGCGTCGTCGATCGGGCGCTCGTGCCCAAGGCGATCGGGCCGTAGAACTCGCTCCGGTAGCGGGTGAGGCGGTTGCGGATGATGAACTCGCCGCGCGGCGTCGGAGCGTCCGGCGCGCCGACGCCGACCGGGAAGCGCATCACCGTGCGACCGTCCCGCAGCAGCGTGGCGCGGCGGCGGTCGAGGTCCACGATCAAGTGCGTGCGCGCCGTGCCGTAGGCCCCGAGCGCGCTGCGCGGGACCCAGCCGGTGGTCCCGTTGGGGAGCGCCGGAAGCCGGACACGGAGCCACAACTCGCCGTCGGCACCGCGCCGGCGAGCGAGCAGCGGAACGATGTTCGTCGTCGCCTCGGGCGTGTCCGCGCGCAGCGTTCCGACGGCGCGTGCGGCGACGGAGGGCAGGCGGCGCGCAACGACGTCGCGCCGCACGGCCGCCCACGTGGTCTCCTGCGCGTGGCGCTCCAGCGGCACGGGCGTCCCGATCGCGATCGCGGACTTCGGCGCCGCGGGGAGGTCCACCGCACGTTCGCCACGTTCAGGCGAGGAAGCCGCCGGTGCCGGCGACGAACCGCCCCGGGCCAACCCGGCGACGAGCAGGACCGCCGCCGCGAGCAGGAGGCCGGCCGCGATGATCAACCGAGGCCGGCGCGGCGTCATCCTGTGAACTTCGGCTTGCGTCGGCTGCGCGTCTGCACGATGAAGTGCGTGTCCTCGACGATCCCGAGCGTGCTGGCCTTCGACCGCGGCTCGTCGAACGCCTCCGCGGCGGGCACGATGCCGGCGAGCCGTCGGATCCACGCGGCGTGGCGCGCTTCGACGGAATGGATGGCGAGCGCGGGCACGAGGTAGGCCCGGTCCTGGATCAGCGGCGCCTGGCCCTTGTACGCCGCCACCGCGAGGTCCTCGAAGGCGACAGCGGTCTTGCGGAAGCGTTCCGCGTCCTCGGTCGCGCCGCGGAAGTCGAATCGCGGCCGCTTGACCGCGCGCGAGCCCAGCACTTCGCGCAACGCCTTCACGTGCGCGCGCTCGTGACCGCCGACGACGCGCGCCTGCTCGGCGAGCGCTCCGGTGAGTGATCCGATCCGGTCGACCTCGCTGTAGAACGCGTCCTGCACGTACTCCAGCGTCAGGGCGTAGTTGAGGATCGCGGTGTCGCGGCGCCCGACCGCGGCCGAGGCCGGCACGGCCGTCGCGGCCAGCAGCGCCCCGCTCCCGACCACCGCGCGGCGCAGGAACGCACCGCGGGTGCTGCCGTGCAGCGTCTCCAGGGCTTCCCCGAGCGCGCCGTCGCGGTCCATCTCCTCGAGCTTCATGTCACGTACCCGCTGCCTTTGAGGGTGTCGATCACACGCTGCGCGTCGATCGCCGGTTCCGCCGCGGTCGGGGCCGGGTTCATGCCGCGGATGTCGCGAATCCACGCGGCGTGGCGGGATTCCACGGACACGATCCGGGCTGCCGCCTTGAGCGCCGGGGTCGTCAGGTTCGGCGCCTGCGCGGTGTACGCCGCGACGCCGAGGTCCTCCAGCTTGAGCGCCGCCAGGCTGAACGCGTCCTCGTTCGCGGTGTCGTCGCCGAAGTCGATCTTGGGGGCGGTGCGAGCCGCGGATCCGAGCGCGGCCTGCAGCGCCGCGACGTGCTCGTCCTCGTGCTTGACCGCGGTCTGCGAGAACGTCCGCAGCTCCCCGGTCAGCTTCGCCCGCTGCAGCCCTTCGGCGTGGAAGGCCGCCTGGATGAACTCCAGCAGCAACGCGAAGTTCAGGATCTCGGCGTCCTGCTTCGCCGACGGGCGTGAGAGCGCGGGGTCGGCGTGCTCGCCGAGCACCACCCCGCCCACGGTCACCCCCGCGAGGGCCAGCGCCGCCGTCTCCAACGTGGCGCGACGAGTGATCCGGTTCATGACGTCCGCTCTCTTTCCAGTGACGATCGGGCGGGAGGTGGTGGCGGCGCGGGAGGCGCAGGCCGCGCGGGCTGCGGGAAGTTGCGCCGGACGGGCGGTGCGGGCGCCGGCACGGGGGGCACCGGGGGTGGTTCGGCGACCGCGTCCTCGCGGTCCCGATAGCGCAATGCGAGTGCGCGGGACACGCCCCAGCGCGACCGGTGGCGGCGCCACAACAGGACTCCACCGGCGGCGGCGAGCACCGCGATCGCGATCATGATCGGGGCGGGCACGAGCGGCGGCCCGCCGTCGCTGGCGGCGTCGCCCGGCGTTCCGCCCAAGTTCGCGGCCGCGCCGTCGCCGGTATCGCCGGCCGCCGCGCCCGGCGACGTCGCCTCGGCGCCGGCGACCCCGCCCGACGCCGTCGGCGTCGCCGTGGCGCGCTCGTCCGGAGGCACTGTCGGCTCGCCCCCGGGGTTCGCCGGGTACGCGTCCCACAGCTCCTCGGGCGACGGGGTCCGCTCCTGCGCGGACGCAACCGGGGCGAACAACGCGCCCGCGACCGCGACCGCCGTGATCAGCCCGCGGCCAGTCACGCGCTCAGCTCCCCGACCTCAGCCGCGCGCGCCGTGCCGGCGAGTGTCGCCGCGAGCCCGTCGGCCAGCGTCGTGCGCGCGTGCCAGCCCAGCAGCTCGGCCGCCAGCCCGGGTGCGAGGCACGAGCGCCGGACCTCCCCGGGCCGCTCCGGAGCCGCCACCGTGTTCAGCCCGAGCGTCTGCGCGAGTGCCGCGATCGTCGTCTCGCGCCCCGTGGCGACGTTGCAGAAGCCGGCGCACAGGCTCTCCCCGGCCGCGCAGAACGCGTCGACCACGTCTCCGACGTACACGAAGTCGCGCGTCTGGCCGCCGTCGCCGAACACGGTCGGAACCCGTCCGTCGACGGCCGCGGAGCAGAACATCGCGATCACGCCCGCCTCGCCGCGCGGGTCCTGGCGCGGGCCGTAGACGTTGGCCAGCCGCAGCACGAACGCGCTGAGCCCACGGTCGCGGGCGTAGTACTCCACGTAGCCCTCTGCCGCCGCCTTGGACACGGCGTAGGGCGAGAGCGGCTGTGCCGGCGCGGTCTCGGGCGTGGGCACCACCGCCGCGTCGCCGTAGATCGCGCCGCCGGTCGACGCCATCACGAAGCGCGAGACGCCCGAGTGCAGCGACTGCTCGAGCACGGTCGCGGTCCCGAGGACGTTGATACGGGCGTCGTGCCCCGGGTCCGACACCGCGCGGCGCACGTCGATCTGGGCCGCCAGGTGGTAGACGAGGTCCGGGGCCGCGGCCGTGAACGCCTTCTCCACCGCCGCCGGGTCGGTGATGTCGCCCACGTGCAGCGTCGCTCCGGCCTGGATCGCACCGGCGAGGTTCTCCACGTTGCCGGTCGAGAGGTCGTCCAGCACCGCCACCGAGATCCCGCGGGCGATCAGCCCGTCGACGAGGTTGGAGCCGATGAAGCCCGCCCCGCCGGTCACCAGCGCGCGCATCATGCGTAGGCGCAGTAGTGGTTGCCCGTACCGGCCGCCGCGGCGCCCGTCGTGCCGGCGTTCACGTACTGCCACTGGTAGTCCGGCCGGCCGCCGACCCAGTAGACGATCTCGTACACGCCGACCGCGTAGATCCCCTGCCCGGCCGGAACCGAGACCGGCCCCTCCGTGAACGGGATCGGGGTCGGCGCGCCGCCCGGGTGGAACTGCGCGATGCCGCCCACCGTGGCCGTCCAGGTGTTCCAGCGCCCGGAGCCCAGCCACTGCCAGCCGCCGCGCGCGGTGTACCAGGCGATCCAGCCGCGGGTGGAGATCGGTGTCGGCGACTTGGTGGTGAAGTCGGGCTGCGTCAGGTACGCGGGCGGCGCGCCGGACCCGTCCTGCGAGCACTGCAGGTGCCCGTCGGTCCAGAAGCCCTTGGCCTTCGCGGCCTTCTGGCCCGCGGTCAGCGCGAACGACACCCGCACGGTGCGCACGCCCTGGCGGATCGTCGCCGTCGCCGCGACGACGCGGAGCTTCCCGACCTTCGCCGCGACCTTCTTGGACAGCGTCAGCCGCGCCGTCGCGCGCCCCGACACGCAGCGATAGCTCGCGCGGGCGAGCGTCCCCGACGCCGCACGCTTGGCCGTGACGCTCAGCGTCCCGTTGCCCTGGCACGCGAACGGCACCGAGAACGTGCGCTTCGCCCGATTGAGCGCCACCGTCGTGTCGCGCAACAGGCCAGGCCCGGGAACGCCGCCCGGGATCGCCGCGGCGGTGCCGGGCGGGACGAACGCCGGCGCGGTGCCGGGAGGCGCCGGGAGGTCGGTGCCGTTGCCGGGCGGCGGCCCGGGCGGGCCGGAAGGCGCCTGAGCCGAGGCCACGGCGGGGGCCACGGCCAACGCCAGCGCAATCATCATCACGGAGCGGAACATGCGGAACTCCTTGCTGCTTGCTCTTCACGCAGATAGGGAGGCGGCGCGCCCCAGGGGTTGGGGAGCGAGCCCGAAGTGACGTACAGCGAGCCGGCGCGCGGCGGCGCGGCGAACAGCGAGATGGCCTCGTCGCGCGTGGCCGCGTACACGAGGTGCGCGGTCTGCGCCGGCGGTACATCCCGCAGCCACCCGGGCTCCCGCGCAACCCGCTGCGCGTAGTCCGCGAACGGTCCTTCGTAGGTGACCACGACGTCGGCCAGCGCGAAGTAGCCGCGCGCGGGCACCATGCCCGGGTTGAGGACGACGAACGTGTCGCCGATGGCGCGCCGCAGCGCCACGTAGTGCGCGAGGTTGACGCTGTCGTGGGCGACCTCGTCGAGGAAGATCCCGTCCACCCCGTACCACTCGCGATAGCGGGCGACATCGGCCGAGACGCTGGTCGTGGGGCGAGCGCCGAACGTGGTGGCGACGTAGCCGAGCACGCGCGCCCCGTTCGCCTGGGCGCGCTCGATCACGCGCCGGTACGCCGGGTCGGAGGCCGGCCCGGGACCGTTGGCCGGGTTGACGATCAGCAGCATCGGGGCCGGCGCCTCGTCGATCAGCGCCCTCAGCGCGGGCGGCTCCAGGTAGGCCGGGGTGAGCGTGCCGACGCACACGACGTCACGCTGTGGCGTGCGGCTCCAGACGACGCTCGTGATCGCGAGCGTGCCGACCGTCGCTGCGGCGACCAGTGCCATACGACTCACGTGATCCACAGCGCTGTCGCCAGCGTCCGGGCGGGGCGGGCCAGCAGCGCGAGTGCCGGCCCGAGCAACACGAGCCCGGTCACCGCCGCCCCGAGGGCGAGCGGCGCGCCGGGAAACACGTCCGGCGCCAGCAGCTCAGCGGTCACGCCCAGGACCACGCCGGCGACCGCCCAGTGCGCGCGGCCCAAGGCTTCGAGCAGGCTCGCGAGCAACGTGGCGAGCGCCAGCAGACCGAACGCGAGCAACACACCGGCCCGCGAGTCCAGCCAGGGCGTGAGCAACAACGCCGCCGAAAGCGCGGCGGTCAACAGCAGCAGGCGTGCAATCGCGCCCAGCAACCCGGCGAGCGGACCGTTCCGCAGGCCGTGCGCGATCGAGTCGCCGACCGCGACGCCGGACACAACGCGCGGGATCAGCTGCTCGAGCCGCCACAGGCTGTGCCCGGCCCACAGGCCGGCGATGGTCGACGGCAACAGCGCCAGCGCGGGCACGCTGCCGGCGGTCCACGTCACGCTCGGATCCGAGACCAGCAGCAGGCCGAGGCCCAGGCCGATCACCGCGCTGGCGCTCGCCCGCGTCCAGCGTCCGGGCGCGGCAGCGTCGCCGGGTGCTCCCGGGCGCAACGCGACCGCCACGGCGGCCATGGTCAGCGCGGTGGTCGCGATCAGCACCTCGACGGCCGGCCAGACGAGCATGGCCGCGGTCGCGCCGGCGACGATCACGCCGTAGACGGCGAACCAGCGCCGGCGGATCAGCACGGTGCCGCCCGTCCACGTGAGCGTCAGCAGGCCGGCGAGCGTGCCGCCCTCCCCCAGCGCAAGCGTGGGCACCACGACGATCGCGCACGCGCCCAGGGCGAGTGCGAGCGGATGCCGAGCGAACTCGAGCAGCCCCTTGGGCCGCCCGAGGTAGCGACTGCGCAGGCTCCACTGCAGCGCGAGCGTCAACGGCAACGCGACCTTCAGCGCGCGCTCGACCACGTCCGCCCCGAGCTCCGCGGCCAGCGGCGACGCCCACAGCGCGATCGCGAGGACCGTGAGGACGAACGCCGCGCCCTCGGCCAACACGCCGGAGCGCGGGCGCGCGGCCTGCCGCTTGGACACGCTCGCGCGCGCCGCCACCGGCGTCTCGGGCATCAGCGCGCGCGCCGTCTCGAGCGCGCGCTGCGCGGGCACGCCCGCCCAGGCCTCGAGCACCACGGCGGCCTCGAGCATGTCCTGCGGGTCACGGCCCAGCCGAGCTTCGAGGAGCCGCCGGGCACGCGTGATCTCGACGACTTCAGCGGTCATGCGTGGCCATCTCCCCCAGCAGCTCGCGGTAGCCGTCGACGCACGCGGCCTTGTTGAAGATCCGCCCGAGCCGGGCGTGGCCGCGCCGGCCGAGCCGCGTCGCCAGCTCCGGATTGCGCAGCAGCATCGTCACGGCCATCGCGAGCCCGTGATCGTCACCGGGCGCGGTGACGACACCGCAGCCGGTGACGACGTCCGGCACGCCGCCCACGCCGGTCGAGACGACCGGCCGCCCTTGGCCCATCGCCTCGAGGATCGACATCGGCAGCCCTTCCGAGATGCTCGTCATCAGCACGACGTCCGCGTCGCGGACGGCGCCGTTGGGGTCGGTGGTGCGCCCCATGAACCGGAACCCGTCCCCGAGCCCGAGCTGCCGGTGCAGCGACAGGCAGGAACGCCCGTAGGCCTCCTCGCCGGGGCTGACGTTTCCGTAGTGCAGGAACTGCGCGTCCGGGATCAGCTTGAGCGTGTCGGCCGCGACACGCAGCAGCGTGTGGATGTCCTTGAGCGGGTCGATGCGCCCGACGGACACGACCGTCTTCGTGCCGGGCGACGCGGTCGGCTCGTCCGGCTGGTCGAGGCCGTTGTACAGCACGCGGATCTTCTCGGGATCGATGCCGAGCCCCATCTCCCAGTAGGCGTTGGCGTCGGTCACGGGGCAGATCACGTCAGCGCCGGCGTAGGCCGAGCGCGTCAGCCCGCGGGCCAGGCGCGTGTTGGCGAAACGGGTGCCGGGCGTGTCGCCGCCGCGCACGGCGGCGAGGTAGGACTCCCGCAGGTACACGCCGTGCTCGGTCAGCACGATCGGCGTGCCGTGCAGCGCCTTGTGGACGACGGCCGGGACGGCCGCCCAGCCCGCCGCGGTCACGTGCAGCAGGTCGCACACGGGCGTCGGCTCGGCCGCCGTGCGCGCCACCCAATACAGCGTCTGGTATAGGGCCGCCGCCTCGACGAGGTCCATCCGCGGCGGCGTGCCCGCTTCCGGGATCCGCTCGTCGAGCACGTCACCGAGCGCGCTCAGGTACGCGCTCCAACCCTGCCGTGAGCGGAACGCCCGGCGCACGTCGGCGGGGTAGCGCCGGCAGGCGATGAACGCGTCCAGCAGCGCCGCCGCCGAGCCCTCCCACCCGATCAGATGACGGACGAGCACGGCGGGGAGATCGGTCGCGGTCTTCGCCCGCCGCAGCCCGCGCGGCAGCGCCTCCGACCACACCTCGATGCGGCCGACCTCACGCGCCTGCGGCGGCAACGTGTAGAGCGGCTCGCGCTTGCCGGGAGCGACGATCGGCAGCACGAGCCAGTCGAACTCGTCGAGCCCGTTGACCAGCAGGTCGCACCACGAGCTGACGCCGCCCATGACGTACGGGTACGTGCCTTCGGTGGTGAGCAGGATGCGCGGCCGCGAGCCCGCGAGCACGGGTCCGCGCCGAACGCGCGAGCGAGTGGCGCGCGGCTGGAGATCAAGGACCGCCAACGCTGCTCCCATCGCGGGTCGGGGCGGGCGGCTCGAACCAGTGCGCGACCTTGGCGCCCACCGGCCGCTGCAGCGCGGGCTGCGGCGCGGCGTCGCCGCCGAGGGCGCGCAGCCGCGTCTCGAACCGCACCATCACCCGCTCGATCTGGCCGCAGATCTCCAGCAGCGACTCGCGGATGGCCAGCCCTTCGACCAACACGCTCGTCGCCTCATCCTCGTCGCTGTCGATCCTCGCCTCCGACAGCCGCCGCGCCCGGCCCAGCACACCCTCGATGTCCGGGCCAGCATGCTCGGCGGCCTTCAGGCGCGCGTTCTCCTCGCGCAGCAGCACGAGCTCGGCGTGCAGCTCGGCCAGGGAGTCGTTCTCGGCTCCCGGCTGGTCCGTGCGCCGCGAGAAGCGGCGGGTGCGGTCTACGTCGCTGGTGGCCATCGCTTTCAGCCCTTCACGACGCGGAAGGAGATCCGCTTGGTCGCTGTGCGCGGTTGCCCGCTCTTGACCGCTGACACCGACAGGCGGTAGGCCCGCGGGCTGAGCAGTCGCTTGCCGAAGCGGCCAGTCAGACGGACCTCGCCGTTGCCGGCCTTGACCGAGCGCGTGATCGTGCCCGCCGTGACCCAGCGCGGGCGCTTGCCGCTCGTCCGGCGCTGGACGATCAGCCGCACCTTGGCGGAGACGTTCACCTTGAACGTGAGCCGGGTGCCGTCCAGCTTCGTGCCCTTGGGCGGGCGCTTGTGCGAGACCGCGAACCGCCGCGGAGCCAGCTTGACCTTCGTCAGCTTCAGCTTCGTCGGGCGTGTCGCCGGCTTGGGCGCAGGACGCGAACCGGGTGGCGTGGGCGTCGTGCCTGGCCCGCCGCCCGTCGGCGCCTCGGACTTGGGCGTCTCGGCCTTGGGCGCCGCGGCGACGGCATCGGTCACCACGGACGCGACCTGGCTCACCGAGGAGACCCAGTTGCCCGCGAGCACGACGACCCGGAGCTTCGATCCCTGGTCGGCCTCCGTGAGCGTGTAACGCGTGGCGGTCGCACCGGGGATGGTCACGCACGTGGTCTCACAGCGCTGCCAGCGGTAGTCGAACCCGATCGTGGCCGTGCCCGTCCAGGTGCCCTTGTCGGCGGACAGGGTCTCGCCGACGCGCGCGATGCCGGACACCGTGGGCGCGGCGGTGTTGGCCGGATCGCTCGGGTCCAGCACCTGCTCGGCGCCGGGCGCAAGCGTGATCCAACCCGCCTTCTGCCCGCCGTAGGTGGCGCCCGCGGTGGTGCCCGTGAGCGGCACGTCCGCCGCGACCGTGCCCGCGTTCTTGACGTGCACGCGGCCGTCCTGGAGCCACGCGGTCACATTGCGGTTCGCCGCCCACGCGTTCTGCTGCGCGAGCGTCTGGCCGATCTGCGTGTGGGTGAGTTGCACGAGCGGTGCGCTCGCGCGGTCGAAGCTCGTCTCGTAGCGGGACACGAGCGCGCCGAAGACCGGGTACACGATGCCGCCCTGGTCCGGGTGCGTCTCGGGCAGCGCCGGGTTGTAGTCGGCGAGGTTGCTCTGGTGGACGTAGTGCGGCCGCGGATCGTTGTCCACGACATGGCGGAACATGACCCGGTTCTCGCTGGCCACGTACTCGGCCCAGGTCGCGGGCGTCGTACGGCAGGTGGTGACGTTCTCGACCGGCACGCAGCCGCCGGCCGGCGGGAGCGTGTAGATCCAGTTGTATTCGTCGAGCTGCTGGGCCTGGCGCGAGACGTTGTAGTAGACGTTGCTCGGGTACCTCGGCACGGCCTGGACGCCGCCGTCGAAGAACGTCGCGCCCGCGGGCGCCGGCGGGTAGGCCTTCGACGCGTCGCTGGCGTCATGGGTGATGCCGGCCGCCGTGATGCCGGCCAGGAAGTTCGGGTTCTGCGGGTAGGGCGCGAGCGTGGCGGCGTTGGCCGCGGGCGGCGCACCGGCCGCGCCGGTGGCGACCACGTCCGCGAGCGTGAGCTCGATCGGGTCCTCACCGTCGTCGGTCGGAGCGGTCTCGCCACGCTGCAGGCTGGCGACGCGCGTCCACGCGTTGGCGTTCGCCGGGCTGCGGTAGAGGCTGTAGTTCACCGCGTGGCAGACCGCGCTGAAGCTCGCGCTGACGCGGTTGGTGGTCGAACCCGCCGTGCCGACGACGACGTCCTCCACCACACTGCCCGTGGTCTCCCCCGCGGGCGAGTTCGCGGTCAGCGCGTAGTCGTAGGTCCCGCCGGGCACGGCGCCGCCGGTCGCGGCCGGCTCGATGTCGCTCACCGACGGCGGATCGATCGTGCCGGGGTTGCCGGGACGGGAGTTCGCGAGCCCGGAGTGCTCGCCGGTGATCAGCTCACCCGGGTTGGCCACGGTGATCCCGCGGCTCTGCGCCCACGTCAGGTTGCGCGTGATCTGCCGCGTGATGTAAGCCGACGTGGAGCAATCGAGGTTCGGGTGCTCGTAGGTGTGGTTGATGAAGCCGAACGCGCCGCTGACGGCGGGCTGGCTGAACTTGGTCGTGAGCGGGTCGCTCGCGGCGCCGGTCTGCTCGCGGTAGAGGTCGCTGCCACCGCCGTTGAACGCGAAGTCCAGACGCACGCCCCGGGCCTGGCTCCAGGCGATCGCGCGATCGACGTCGGCGGGCGTCATCCGGCTCGCCGCGGCCGGGTCGTAGTTCGTGGTGTTGGTGACCGGGTCCCAGGCGTCGTCGCCGAGGAACAGGTCGTCGACCTGCACCTCGAGGTAGTTGCGCTGGTAGCCGAGGAAGACCCCGCGCGTGACCCAGTTGAGCATCCCGTGGCGCAGCAGCTGGTTGTGGCTCTGGAACTGGTTGCTCGCCACCGTCATGACCAGCTCTTCGCGCCCGTCGTCCGGGTGCGTGTAGATGCCGAGGAACGCCGTGTTGTTCGGCCCGGCGAGCAGCGTCTGCCAGTCCTTGTCGTTCACGGGCGTCGCCGGGTAGCCGAACGTCTCGGCGGCGGCCGGATCGTCGTCGGCGATCTGCACCGGACCCTTCAGGTACGGGAACGCGAGCTTGCCGGTGGCCGTGAGCGTGCCGACGACGCCGTCCTGTGAGGCGCCGACGGCCGTGTTGAGCCCGTGCGCCGCGGAAGGCGCGGTGTAGTCGCTCAGCCGCCGGATCCCGAACGTCCGCTCGAACTTGGCGAGCGTGGCCCACTCGGCGTCGGTGAACGCGGAGAGATAGCTCGTGGTGCCGTCGGGGTTGGTGACGTTGTGGCCGAGGTCGCCGGAGGCGAGGATCACCGCCTGATAGCGGGCGTGGCTGGAGCCGTAGTCGGCCAGCCGCGCGTCGGTCAGCGTCGTGGTCTTGGTCTGCCCGGTGTAGGCGACCAGCGTGTCGTACGGCGTGCCCTCACGCGCGAGCTGGGCCTTCCACGCCGCGAACCCCGACTCGCTCCCGTCGGCCGAGATCAACAGCACTTTCAGGTCCGTCCGCTGGCCGGGTTCGACCTGCACCGCGCTGGGCGCGGCCATCGCGATCGGTACCGCGAGCGCGGCGATCGCGGCCACGGCGATGCCGGCCGCTCGCAGCCGTTGAATCCTCGTAGTCCTCATGGGGCCCTTCCGCTCCACCCGACGCTCTCGCGCCGTTCTCAATGCAATGAGTGGCTGTGCGGACGACCCGGCCATCCGGATAATTCGCGGGTTACGTAAAGGTCAGCACGCGAACAAAATTGGATCTGCGTAAATCCGGAGTCAGGTGTTTCTACGAAGCTGCTCGAGCGCGAGCCGCATGCGTCCCTTGACCGTGCTGAGCGGCAGATCCAGGTGCTCGGCGATCTCGACGTGGGTGAGCTCGCCGTAGTACGCGAGCACGACGACATCGCGCTGCGCCGACGGGAGCGACGCCAGCAACTCGCGCAGCCGGCGCGCCTCATCCGCGGCCGTGGCGTCCTCGGCGATGTCCTCGCCCGAAGCCTGCTCCCGGGCGTTCTCGGGATCGTCGTACCACCGGTCGCGCACGTGGTGGCGCCGCACAGCGTCGATGGCGCGGTGGCGCACGATCGACATCACCCACCCGGCGACGTCACTGTCCGCCGCCCGGTAGGTCGCGCGGCTGCGCCAGATCGAGATGAACGCGTCCTGCACGACGTCCTCGGCGACGTCGGCGCGATGGCACACCGCGCGGGCGAGGCTGTAGGCGCGGACGGCGTACCGGGTGTAGAGGTCTCCGAGCGCAGCGGTGTCGTCGCGCTGAATGCGCCGCATCAGTTCGCCGTCGCCGGCTGCCGGGGGTCTCGGCATCCGACCTTCGGCGTACCCGACGTCCACCGCGTCCAGTGCAAGTGGGCGCGTCCGCTTCATGGTGCATTGACATGGTTGACCGAACAGTCAAGGATCGACTGACGAGAAAGAGGTGAAGCGTGGAGGGAACCCGGGCGATCGGTTACGTGTACGTGGCGAAGGGCGCGAAGGCGGACCTGGCTGAGCAGGCCGCGGCGATCAGGCGCTGCTGCCACGCGCGCGGGCTCCGGCTCCAAGCCGTGGTCCACGATGTCGCCCACCCGGAGAGCGGGCACCACCGCCCTTCGCTCATCCGAGCGCTGGAGCAGGTGGCGGGCGGGCACGTCGACGCGCTCGTTGTCGCTCGACTGCGGGATCTGGCGTTCAACGCCGCCGACGTGCGACCACTGCAGCGCTGGTTCGACGAGGAGCATCGGTCCCTGATCGCGCTCGACGTCCCGGAGCTGGACCAGCACATCGCGCGCATGCGCGGCGGAGGCATGACCCTGCAGGCGATCGCCGACGCGCTCAACGCGGAAGGCGTGCCGACGCTGCGGGGCGGTGCCACCTGGCGACCGTCCAGCGTGCAACGCGCGACGGGCTACCGACGGCCCGGGTCGCGCGGGAGCGGCATCGAGCTCCCGCACACGGGGCGAGCCGGCGCCTGACACTCACCAGCATGGCTCGCGCACCGCGTCGAGGTCCAGGCGCTTGCGCATCGCCATCAGCCCAGCGGCACGGGCCTGCGCACAGAACACGCTCGGCGCGAGCTCGTACTCGGCCACGAACACCGCCTTCCCCGCGGCGGTGAACGGGCGCAGGCGGTCGCACTCCTCGTACTGGAAGCACTGCTCGTTGAGCGCCCAGTCGAACGCGGGCTCGAGCGCCTTCACCTGATCGAGGTCGTTCTTGAGGCCGATCGAAAGGCCGCGAGCGTGGGCCGCGCGGGCCAGGAACCGGTTGAAGCGCAGCTGGTCGGCCGCGCGCAGCGGGAAGCCCGAGTCGTTGGCGTACGCATCCACGTTGTCGGCTTCGGCCCCGTCGAAACCCTTGCGGGCGCACAGATCCAACCGGCGCTCCACGATCGGGGCCAGCACGTCGAGCGCCCGCACGTCGAGCCAGCGCTCGTCCGGATAGTCCTCGAGCGCCTTCCCCGCCACGGACGCCGGGAACGGATCCGGCCGTCCTCGTTCACGCGTGCCGGCGCTGAAGTAACACACGGCGCGGGCCCCCTGCGCGTGGATGCGCTCGACCGTCTCGGCGGACGTGTCGAAGAGGTCGACGTCGTAGAGCTCGGCCGGCACCGACAGGTCGAGCGGCCCGGTCAGCTGCCACTGCCACGTCGTGGTCGGCGCGGGATTGAAGATCACGTCGAGCCGGTCCACGCGGACCGCGCACGCACCGAGGCGGCGGAGACTCACCGTCGACGAGCCGGCGGCGAGCGGCACCGTCACGATCCGCCAGCCGCCCCGGGTCACGCGGCGGGCTCGTCCTCCGGTCCGCACGCGTCCGGTGCACCCGGACGCGCGCACCCGCACCCGCACGGACGTGGGCGCAGCCGTCTGCACGACCGTCCGCACCGTCTGCTCCCGCGGCAGCTGCAGCGCCCGTCCGCCACTCGCGGAGGCGTCCCGCACCACCCGGCCGCCCGTCAGCTGCTCGGCCTCGATGCGGTCGGCCGCCATCGCGGTCGGGGCCAGCGCGGCGGCCAGGAGCAGCGCGATCACTGGATCAGACGAGCCCTTCGGCCTCGTACTCGCGCAGGAACCCTTCGAACAGCCGCCGGTGGCCTTCCTCGTCGCGCAGGATGGCGATGACCATGTCGTTCGTCACCGGGTCGACGCCATCGGTGAGCTCGATGATCCGGTTGTAGTGCTCGATCGCGCCGGTCTCGGCCTCGATCACGCCCTTGATCACGTGGACGATGTCCGTCTGGTGCTCGGGCGGAGCGAGGTAGGTCTGCTCGGGCGTGAAGTCCACCGAGGACGGCACGACGCCGTAGAGCTCCTTGATCCGGTTCGCGAACTGCTGCGCGTGCCCGAGCTCCTCTTGGACGTCCTCCTTGAGGGATTCGATGATCTCCTGCGCGCGCACCCCGTCCGGGTTGACCGAGTTGGTGACGTAGTTGATGACCGTCTCGAGCTCCATCCAGTACGCCTTGGTGAGCAGCGCGATGATCTCCTCGCGCTGCTCGGCGCGGTCGTCGGACAGGATGCCCTGGGAACTGCTGCGAATCGTGCTCATGCCATTGGCCCTACCCAGGGCGTTGCCGTCAGGCGACAGCGTGTGAGCGTGCCGGCGCCAACGCGAAGTCGTAGTGCAGCTCGAACTCGCCGTCACCTCGCAGCTCCGGGTGCACCAGCAGCTCGGGCTTGACGGCGCTCGCGACATCGGAGTCGAGGTAGTCGCTGGAGTCGATGAACAGCTGCGTGACCAGCGGGTCGTACCCCTCGGCGCTCACGATCAGGTGGATGTGGGCCGGGCGCCACGGGCTCCAGCCCGCCGCGGCGGTCATCTTGCCGGTCGGGCCGTCGAGCGGGATCGTGTACGGGCCCGGGATCACGGTGATGAACGCGTAGCGGCCGTCGGCGTCGGTGCGGACCTGGCCGCGCAGGTTGCCGGCCGGCGGGCCGGGCATGAAGCTCGAGTAGCACCCCTCGGCGTCGGCCTGCCAGACGTCGAGGTTGGCGTTCGCGAGCGGGGTCCCGTCGGCGCCGGTCACGCGACCGGACACGTGCGTGCGGTCCCCCGACTCATCCGGGCGGTGCGGCAACTCGAACGGCGCGTCCAGCAGCGGCGCATCCGGCAGGTGGAACGGACCGAGGATCGTGCCCTGCGAGCCCTCGCGCTTGCCGAAGGCCTGCTCCTCGACGACGTGCTCGACGAAGACGTCGCCGAACAGCGGCCACTCGCCGGCTTCGCCGACGTCGATGAACCACTGCTTGGCGGTCTGGTACTCCTCGTAGGTGACGTCGTGCTCCACGATCACCTCGTGGACGCGGCGCAGGATCTCGCCGATCAGGTCGTTGGCACGGTCAGGCATCGCTCTCTCCTCGATTGACGACGTTCGGGTGCTGCGCCAGCGGGGTGACGCGGATGTCCAGGTACGGGAACAGCGGCAGGCCGCTGAGCAGTTCGTGCAGCGCGTCGTTGGACTCCACGTCGAGCACGCTCACGTTCGCGTAGCGCCCGGCGACCCGCCACAGGTGTGGCCAGCGCCCGTCGCGCTGGGCCGCCTGCGAGTACTCGCGCTCGCGCGCCTTGAGGTCCTCCAGCTGCTCGGCCGGCATGTCCGGCGGCAGGCGCACCTCCATCTCGGCCAGGAACAGCATCAGCGATCCAGCCGGTAGTGGTCGAGCCGATCTTCGTCCACTACGAGCCCGAGCCCGGGTAGGGTCGGGACGACGGCGCGGCCGGCGCGGATCTCCGGGCCCGCGACGACGAGATCGTCGGCGAGGTCCAGGTAGTTCGTGAGCTCCGCCGGCTGCCCCGCGGTGGCGGCGAACGCGGCCGCGAAGCTGACGGTCGCGGCTGCGCCGAGGGCGCCCTCGTACTGGCTGCCGACCACCACGGCGACGTTGCGCGCCAGGCACAGGTCGAGAATCCGCCGCGACTCCGTGAAGCCGGTCCGCGCCGTCTTGATGCTCACCGCCCGCACCGCGCCTTCGTCCAGCGCCCGGTCCACGTGCGCGAGGCTGATGCAGCTCTCGTCGCCGGCCAACGGCACGGCCCAGCGCTCGGCCAGGCGCAGCCGGCCCGCGCGGTCGTCGACCGAGATCGGCTCCTCGATCGCGCGCACACCGAACTCGACCAGCTCGTCGCCGGCGCGGACCGCGTCCTCGTAGCTCCAGCCCCGGTTGGCGTCCACATACAGATCCGCGTGCGGGAGCGCCTCACGCACCGCGCGCACAGCCGCGACGTCCAGTGCCGGGGTCCGGCCCACCTTGACCTTGAAGGTCTTGACCCCGAGCCGCTCGCTCACGCCCACGGCCTCGGCGACCATCTCCTCCGGCTCGCCCAACGACACCATGTGCGCCGCCGCGACGTCATCCGCGAAGCCGCCCAGCAACCGGTGGCACGGCACGCCCAGGAGCTTGCCGATCAGGTCCCAGACCGCGAGATCGACCGCCCCGCGGGCGACGTAGTTGCCGGTCACGCTCGCGCAGCGCGCGGCGACCAGCTCGCTCCGCACCGGTTCCACCCCGACGAGCGCGTCGTTGAGCGCGCCACCGACCGTGTCGACGATCGAGGCCTGCGTCTCCCCGTAGGTGTACGGGCGCGGTTGCGCCTCGGCCTGGCCGACCAGCCCGAAATCGGTGTGCACGCGCACCAGCACGTTGTCCGCCCGGCTCACCGTGCCCGACGCGAACCTCGGTTGATGGCGGTACGGCACGGCGAACGGAATCGCCTCGACGAGGGTGATCCGGACCATGGACGAACCGTACGCTCGAGCGATGCCTTCGGCAACACCAATTGCGTGTCAATTAGATACGTCTGAGATATAAATCAGGCGGTGGAGCTTCGACACCTGCGCTACTTCATCGCGGTCGCCGAGGAGCGGCACTTCGGCCGGGCCGCGGCCCGCCTGCACATGGCGCAACCGCCGCTGTCGCAAGCGATCCGCCGCTTCGAGGCCGAACTCGGCGAACCGCTGCTGTACCGGACCACGCGCAGCGTGGAGCTCTCCCCCGCCGGCGAAGTCATGCTCGAACGCGGACGCGAGATCCTCGCCGCCGCCGACTCCGCGTTCGACGACGCGCGACGTGCCGCGCGCGGTGAGTACGGACGCCTCGCGATCGGCTTCACCGGCTCGTCGACCTACGCCCTCCTGCCCGCGCTCGCCGCCGCCGTCCGCGCGGCCCTGCCGGGCGTGATGCTCGAACTGCGCGGAGAGCTGCTCACACCGGCCCAAATCGAGCACCTGCTGGACGGCTCGCTCGATCTCGGGTTGCTGCGCCCGCCCGTTCACGAACGCGATCTGTGCACCGAGGTGGTCCGGTCGGAGCGGCTCGTGGCCGTCCTGCCGCACACCCACCGGCTGGCGAGCGCCGACGCCGTCCCGCTGGCGGAGCTCGAGCACGAGCCGTTCGTCACCTATCCCCTTCGCTCCGTCGTGCACGACGCCGCCGAGGACGCGTGCGCCGCGCACGGCTTCACGCCCATCGGCGCGCACGAGGTCGGCGAGACCGCCACCCTGATCAGCTTCGTCGCCGCCGGCCTCGGCGTGTCGCTCGTCCCCGAGTCGGTGTGCAAGATGACCGTCGAAGGCGCGGTCTACCGCCCGCTCGAGCAGGACGCGACCCGCGTCGAGCTCGCTGTCGCCTGGCGGCGCGACGACGAGCGTCCGGTCCTGGTGCGCGCGCTCGACGTCATCCGGCGTGATCTGCGCGCCGGCTGACCGCGTGCCATCGACCGAGAAGTCGGCCGTTGACGCAATTTTCTGGAGTCTCGGGTCAGGTTCGAGGGGCGGCGGCCGATGACTGGGAGACGTCGATGCCCACCAGACGCACCCCTGACCCACCGGCGTTCTCGGCGCCCGCCCACTCAGACGAATCAGGCTGCGTGCTGCTCGCACGCCAGCCGATTCTCGACGCCCAGCACCAGGTGATCGCGTACGAGCTGCTGTACCGGTCCTCGAGCGCGACCGGCGAGCCTGCCGCCCCACTGGCGGCGACCGCCAACGTGCTGGTGAGCACGATCGCCGATCTCGGTCTGGACGCCGTCGTGGGCCAGCACCTGGCGTTCCTCAACGTGACGCGCGAGTTCGTGCTCGCGATGCCGCAACTCGCGCAGTTCCTGCCGCCGCAGCGGGTCGTGCTCGAGCTCATCGAAGACCAGCTGGTCGATGAGCAACTGCTCGAAGCGCTTGCCGCGTTGGTCGACGACGGGTTCCGCCTCGCGCTCGACGACTTCGTCTACTCCCCCGAGCTCGAACCGCTGCTCGAGCTTGCGGACATCGTGAAACTCGACCTGCGCGCGCTCGCACCCGACGCCCTCGCGGAGCACGTCCGTGTGCTCAAGCCACGCGGCCTGACGCTCGTGGCCGAGAAGGTCGAGACCCGCGAGGAACAGCTGCGATGCCACGCGCTGGGGTTCGACGCCTACCAGGGCTACTACTTCCAGCAGCCGACGCTCATGTCCGGCCAGGCGCTCCCTTCCGCGCAGCTGACGACGCTGTTCGACCTCGTCCAGAGTGACCCCGGCGCGAGCGTGGACACGCTCGTCCAGATCATCGAACGCGACCTCGGTCTCAGCCACCGGCTCCTGCGCTTCGCCAACTCGGCCGCGATCAGCCCCACCTCGCCGGTCCGATCGCTGCGCCAGGCCCTGTCTCTCCTGGGCACGGTCCGCATCCGGCGCATGGCGATGCTGTTCGCGGTCGCCGGCATCCGCGACGCGCCCGACGTCCTCCTCAACACCGCACTCGCTCGCGCGCGAATGTGCGAGCTGCTCGCGCCAGAACGCGGCGTCGCCCCGGAACGCGCATTCACCGTCGGCCTGTTCTCGCTGCTCGGCGCTCTGCTCAACCAGTCGCTGGACGACCTCATGCGTGAGACGCCCTTCGACTCCCGGCTCGTCGACGCGGTGGTCAGACAAGCAGGCCCCGAGGGAGAGGTCCTGAAGACGGTCGTGGCCTTCGAGCGCGGCGACTTCGTCATCTGCGGTCCGGACACCCCGCTGCTGCACCGGGCGTACGCGTGGGCGGATGACGCGAGCGGGCGGACCGCCGACGCGGCCTGACCGCCGCGGGCAAGGCCGCCCCCCAGACGTGGGCGGCAAACCCCCTAGACCGACAGCGTTCGCCTCTCTCGCGAACCCGGATGCGTGTCCTCGATCCTGCGCTTGCGCTCGTTTCGAGAGCCGGGTCACGCATGCACCACACCACCGCCATCTCACCGAGCGTCGACAGCACGATCGTGCTGCGCGTCCTGCGCGCCCTGGCGCAGCACCCGGGCCTCACGCGCGCCGAGCTGGCAACGCGCGCCGACACTTCGCGACCCACGGTGTCCGCGGCGCTGCGGATGCTGGAGGATCGTGGCTTCCTGGAGCAGCGCGTCGAAGCCGACGAGCGCAACATCGGCCGCCCGCCGATGCGGGTGTTCCTCGCCGGTTCCGCCGCCTCCTCGGTCGGGCTGGAGATCACCCGCACCGAGCTCCACGCCGGCATGTTCAACATCGCCGGCCACGTGCTGTCCCAGGTCCGGGCGCCAGTCCACGACTTCGACGACGCATCGTCGCTGCTCGACGACGCCGCGATGCTCGTCCGCAAGTTGTTGGATCGTCACCTCCGCGCCACTGCGTACGTGCTCGGCGTCGGAGTGGCGATCGCGGCCCCGATCGACCACGAGGGACACGTCGTGCAGGACGTGAGCCCGACCCGCTGGACGCGGGTGAATCTCGCGCAGGAGCTGAGTGAGCGGTTGGGGCTGCCGGTGAGCGTCGAGAACGACGCGAACGCCGCGGCACTGGCCGAGCATCGCTTCGGCGCGGGCCGCAGCTGCACCGACCTGCTCTACCTGCGGCTGTCGGCAGGCGTCGGGGCTGGACTCATCCTCGGCAACCGCATCTATCGGGGCGCGAGCGGGATCGCCGGGGAGATCGGGCACCTGACGATCGATCCCCGGGGCGCGCTGTGCGGCTGCGGCGGTCGTGGGTGCCTGGAGACCCTGACCAGCCCGCTCGTGCTCGAGCAACAGCTGCGGACGGTCAGGCGCGCGCCGGTCGAAGACGGCTGGATGTCCGACGGCGATCGTCACGTGCGGCGGTTGCTCGCCGACGCCGGCGACGCCGTCGGATCGGCGATCGCGACGGCGATCAACCTCTTGGACCCTGGCCGGGTCGTGATCGGCGGGCACCTGGCGGAGGCCGGCGTCGTGTTCTTCGACGCGATCGACGCCGCCATCGTCCGCGACGCGATTCCGTCAGCCGCGGCCCGAGCCCGGGTGGTGCCCGGCAGCCTGGGCGCGCACGCTCCGATCCTCGGAGCCGCGACGGCCCTGATCTCGCGCGAGCTCGAGGTGCTGGTGGGTGGCTAGTTCTGTAAATGCGTTACAGAACTCACACTCAGAGTAAAGGTTTGTGTATCGACTTCAGGTAAGTCTCACAACATGTCATCTTATGGCCGCATTCCCTGCATAAGTCATTGACATCGGTGTGTCAACTGTTAGGTTAACTGCAGCCTGACAGACACAAGTGGTCGGGTAGTTACGACGCCCAGGACGAGGGTCTGGGCAGGAGGAGAGTGGATGGTCAGACGACGTGCTTCCGGCGCGCGGCTTCGGCGTGCCGGTCTTTCGTGTGCGGTCGCGCTCGCGAGCATCACGGCGATCACTCCGTCGGTCGCGCAGGCCCAAGGGCCCGGCGACGGCAAGCGGGTGATGATTTACACCGGCACGACCGGGTTCCGCCATACCGACGGCATCAACAACGGCCGGCCGGTTATCCAGTCCAAGCTCGAGGCGCTCGGGTACACGATCGACTGGGAGGACTGCAGCGGCCGCGGCACCGGGGCCAACAACTGCAACAACGCCGAGAAGAACCCGCGCATCTTCACGTCCGCGAATCTCGCGCGTTACGACGGCATCGTGTTCTTGAACATGTCGTGGTCGTGGAACGCGGGCAACCCGGGCCCGCTGCTGGACCTGGACGCGCAGAAGGAAGCGTTGATCGGGTTCGTGCAGAACGGCGGCGGCATCGCCGCGATCCACAACGCCACGGACGCCGGCGCGGGCCGTTCGGTGTGGGACTGGTGGGACGGCAGCCCGAACTCCGTCGTCGGGACGACGATGCCCGGACACTCGGCCAACAGCACCACCGTCAACCTGGCGACGGTCGAGACGGCGGACAACAATCACCTCTCGACGCGAGATCTGCCTGACACGTGGCAGCTCGGCGACGAGCACTACAACTATCTCGTCAACGTGCGGGGCGGTCACCACGTGCTCGCGACGTACGATGAGCGCACGTACAACCCGGGCGTCAATGCGCGCGGGCAGGATCACCCGATCACGTACTGCAAGCTCTACGACGGTGCGAATGTGAACGACGGCACGTCCGTCGCCCGCGCGTACCGTGACGGTCGCACCTGGATTACCGGTATGGGCCACAACGGCGTCCGGTACACCGAGAACGGTGGCGACAACAACATGGTGAAGATGATGGTCGGCGGCATCCGCTGGGTCGCCGGCGAGGGTCGCAAGTCCGACTGCTCGGGCACCGTGTGGTCGAGCTTCTCCCGCCAGGTGCTCGTCTCGGACGCGATGAACCCGATCGGGATCGACGTGGCGAAGGACGGCAAGGTCTACTGGTCGGAGATCGGCGCGCCGGTCGGCGTCGAATCGACGGGCTACATCAAGATGTACGACCCGAAGGGTCCGCCGAACAACAAGACGACGGTCGGCTCGATCCTGACCCGCGCGGATCACGGGTTGTCCGAGGACGGCGTGCTCGGCATGTCGCTGCAGCCGGGCTTCGACCTGACCGACGCGAGCAAGCGCAACCTCTTCGTGTACTACTCGCCGCGCAACCCGGACTGGCCCACCACGGGCGCCGCCCAGGTCGTCGGCTACAACCAGATCAGCCGCTTCACCCTGACCGCGGACGGCACGGCGGTGATCCCGGGCTCCGAGCGCGTGATCCTGCGCGTGCCCAAGGTCAAGATCTTCGGCGCGCCCGCCGGGCACCCCGGCGGTCCCACCAACAGCGGCCCCGGCCACGTCGGTGGCGCCGGACTGGACTTCGACTCGGCCGGCAACCTGTACCTGGGCGTCGGCGACGACGTCTCACCGAACGCGTCGGGTCACAACGGCTACCAGCCGATGGACTACCGCTCCGCCGAGCGCTGGGACGCACGCAAGACGTCCGCCAACACCGCCGATCTGCGTGGCAAGGTGCTCCGCATCACGCCGAAGATGGGCGACATCCCGGTGGATTCGGCACCGGGCGTGGGCGCGACCTACGACGTCCCGGCGGGCAACCTGTTCCCCGTGGGCACGACGGCAGCGCGGCCCGAGATCTACGCCATGGGCTTCCGCCAGCCGTTCACGCTGCACACCGACCCGGCCAACCCGGGCATCGTCGGCGTCGGCGAGTACTGCAACGACGTCACCGTGGACCGTGCCGACCGCGGCTTCGCGGGCGTGTGCGAGTGGAACCTGCTCAACAAGCCGGGCAACCACGGCTGGCCGTTCTGCGCCGGTGACAACTCGCCCGCGAACACCGCGACGCGCTGGAACTACGCCACGGCGACCACCACGGGCGAGAAGTACGACTGCTCGCAGGAGCAGATCCCGTCCGACATCAACTACGCGCCCGAGGGCCAGACGCCGAACCCGGCGACGTTCCAGGGCCGCCACCAGGTCCCCAAGCCGACCCCGGCCACGATCTGGAAGAAGTACCCCACCGCCACCGAAGGTCAGTCCCGCACAGCGGACTTCGGTGACCTCACGCGCGGCGGCATGCAACCCATCGCCGGCCCGATCTACCGCTACGACGCCTCCACGGCGACCGCCGGCGCCTTCCCGCGCTACTACGACGGCTCCTGGCTGATCAACAACCGTGGTGCCGCCGACGGCTTCTGGAAGGAAGTCCGCCTGCGCCAGGACAACAACGAGATGCTGCGTGTCAACGACTGGCTGCCCTACAACGCGGCCGGCACCGACAACGCCAACCTCAACAGCCTGGTCATCGGCACGCAGTTCGGTGGCGACGGCGCGCTGTACATGTCGCGCTACGCCGTCGGCTGCTGCCGCAACAACAACGCCGTCCCGACGCAGATCGTGAAGGTCTCCTTCAACGTCTACGACGAGGCTTCGGCGCCGACCGCGTCGGCGACGCTCGACCCGGCCGTGCCGGGCGAGGGCCGCGCCTACCCCGGCCCGGTGAACGTGAAGTTCAGCGCCACCGACACCGGTGACGCCAACCCGGTCTCCGGCCTGGCGAACATCGAGTACCGCACCACGACCAACGGCGTCGCGGGCGAGTGGACCAAGCTCGCCGTCGACGGGACGAACGCGAACGCGACGGCCCAGATCACCGCCGAGGGCAACCACGTGGTCGAGTACCGCGCGGTCGACAAGGCCAACAACACCAGCGCGATCAAGACGATCGCGTTCAGCATCATCCACCCGGTCGAGGTGGACGGGAACGTGACGGCCACGGTTCCGACCGTGCTGGGCCTGACGCTCTCCGCTCCGACGTCGCTCGGCGCGTTCACCCCGGGCGTCACGCGGGACTACACGGCGACGACCTCGGCGCGGGTGACCGCGACCACGGGCGACGCGACGCTGTCGGTCGCCGATCGCGCGGCCGCCAACGCCGGCCGCATGGTCAACGGCTCCGTGGCGCTGCCGCGGCCGCTGGAGGTCAGCGCGGCAGGCGGGACGTTCAGTCCCGTCAGCGCCACGGCGCTGCTGCTCAAGAGCTGGACCGGCCCGACCTCGATCGAGGACGTGCCGATCACGGTCAAGCAGTCGATCATCGCGACCGACCCGCTCCGGGCCGGCACCTACAGCAAGACGCTGACGTTCACGCTGGCGACGACCACCCCGTAAGGATCGACACGCCGGAATGAACAAGCAGCTCGTCTCATTGCTGGCCTGCGCTTCCCTGGCCGCCGGGATCTTCCCGGCGGCCGCGGGGGCGCAGGCCGGCCCGGCGCCGTCAGGCGTCTTCACCCTCGGCGACAACTTCTTCCAGGACGCCGCCGGCGTCGCTGGCGACACCGTCGTCAACGTCACGGTCGGCCAGACGGTCGCCTGGCGCTCGCTCGTCGCGCCCACCAACACCGGGGTGCACAGCGTCGACTTCGAGGCCACCAAGCCCTCGGTCTGCAACCAGACCGTCAAGACCGCCGACCCGGTCCTCGGCCCCGCGATCCCGCTCGACACCGACGGCGTCCCGCCGATGCCCGGGTTCCCGCAGCCTCCCGGCTGGGAGGGCTACTGCACGTTCTCCGCGGCCGGCTCGTACGAGTTCTTCTGCCCGGTTCACGGTGGGATGGAGGGAACGGTCGTCGTGACCGCCGCGGCGACGCCGACCCCGACGCCCACGGCCACTCCGACGGCGACGCCCACGGCGACCCCCACGGCAACGCCCACGGCCACCCCGACGGCGACGCCCACGGCGACCCCCACCGCGACCCCGACGGCCACTCCCACCGCAACGCCCACGGCCACTCCCACCGCGACGCCGACGGCCACCCCGACGGCGACGCCCACGGCCACCCCGACGGTGTCGCCCACGGTGACGCCCGACCCGGGCGCCGGACCGGTCGTGAACCAGCCGTTCACGGCGACGGTCCCGACTGTGCTCGCGCTCGACCTCACGGCTCGGACCGCGAACCTCGGCGCCATCACGCCGGGCGTCACGAACAACTACGAGGCATCGATCGCCGCCACGGTCACGAGCACCGCCGGCGAGGCGACGCTCTCGGTCGCGGATACCTCCGACGGCAGCGGCAGACTCGCCAACGGTGCGAACCTGCTGCCCTCGCCGCTGCAGGTCAAGGCGGTCAACGCGACCCGGCCCACGAGCGCGTTCGCGCCACTCACCGGGGTCGGCAACCCGCTGGTGCTCCTCACCTATCCGACGTACGTCACCGGAGACCAGGTAACCATCAGCGTCCGCCAGCCGATCGACGCCGACGATCCACTGCGAGCCGGCACCTACACCAAGCGCATGGTCTTCACGTTGTCGACGACCACGCCATGACCTTGTCGGTGGCGCCCACCACTCCTCCGGGCACGCATCGACAGACGGGGCACCAGGCGAACGGACTCGCATCCGGGTGACCCAGCGGGAGGTAGGCGCCCGGCGCTTTGCCGGGCGTCTCGCCTCTCACCTCCTCATCGCCGTCAGCCTAAGATCGGGATCGTCCGAGATGGGGAGAGAGATGGGGACAATCAGCCGCCGCGCGCTCCTGAAAGGCTTCGGGGGAGCGATGGCGGCTGCGGCCATGCCGGTGGGGTTCGTCGGCTGCGGCGACGCGACCGACCCCAAGCGGTCCGGCGGCGTCGGAACCGTGTCGATCGGCTCCAACGCGTCCGACCCGGCACCGAAAGCGTCCTACGAGAAGGTCTTCGCGGCGTTCCAGGCTGAGACCGGCGGCGAGGTGCGGGTGAACACGGCCGACCACAACACCTTCCAGCAGCAGATCAACGCCTATCTGCAGGGGCGCCCGGACGACGCCTTCATGTGGTTCGCCGGGTACCGGATGCAGTTCTTCGCGGAGCGCGGCCTCGCCACGGACATCTCCGACGTCTGGGACCACATCGGTCCCAACTTCTCCGCCTCGGTCAAGCACGCGTCGACCGGCCTCGACGGCAAGCAGTACCTCGTGCCGTTCGACTCCTATCCCTGGGCGATCTTCTACCGCAAGAGCGTGTTCGAGGAGAAGGGCTACGCGATCCCGGAGACCTACGACGCGCTCAAGGACTTGGCCTCCAGGATGCGAGACGACGGGTTGACGCCGTTCGCGTTCGCCGACAAGGAGGGCTGGCCGGCGATGGGGACGTTCGACATCCTGAACCTGCGGATCAACGGCTACGACTTCCACATGCAGCTCATGAAGGGCGCCGCGAGCTGGCAGGATCCGAAGGTCGCCGCCGTCTTCGACACCTGGCGCGAGCTCCTTCCCTTCCACCAGCAGGGAGCACTCGGACGCACGTGGCAGGAAGCGGCGGGCGGGCTTGCGAACAAGACGTCGGGCATGTACCTGCTCGGGATGTACGTGGGCCAGCAGTTTCCGGAGGCCGACCGTGAGGACCTCGACTTCTTCGCCTTCCCGGAGATCGACTCGAGGATCGGCGCCGACGCGCTCGACGCGCCGATCAACGGCTTCATGCTCTCGAGAGCCCCCCGGAACGAGGACGGTGCCAAGGCGCTGCTGGAGTTCTTGGCGAGCGCCACGGCGCAGAACCTCTACGCCGCCGCCGACCCGACAACCATCGTCACGAACGAGCAGGCCGATACGAGTGGCTACAGCGCGCTTCAGCAGAAGGCGGTGAAGCTGGTGTCAGCCGCGACGAACGTGGCCCAGTTCATGGACCGGGACACACGGCCGGACTTCGCCTCGACCGTGATGATCCCGGCCCTCCAGGCCTTCATCCAGCACCCCGACGATGTCGCGGGCCTCACCAAGCGGATCGAGGACCAGAAGAAGACGATCTTCGCTTCGTGACCGTCATCCGTTCCCGGAGAGACAAGGCGGTGCTGCTGCTGATGTGCGGCATCCCCACGCTGTTGCTCCTCGGGCTCGTGTGGCTGCCCGCGGTCGCGTCGATCGGTTTGTCGTTCACGTCCTGGGACGGCATCGGCGGGCTCGGCGGCATCACCTGGGTCGGCACCCGCAACTACGAGCAGATCTTCTCGATCTATCCGCCGTTCTGGCCGGCCGTGCGCCACAACGTCATCTGGCTCGCGTTCTTGGCGTTGTTCCCCACGACGTTCGGGATCCTGCTCGCGGCGCTGCTGGACCGCCACATCCGCTTCAGCCGGATCTACCAGAGCGCGCTCTACCTGCCGGTGATGCTCAGCTTCGTCCTCGTCGGCTTCATCGCCCAGCTCGTCTACTCCCAGGACCAGGGGTTCATCAACTCCGCGCTCGGTCAGGCCGGCACCGGGCCGGATTGGCTCGGCGACCCGGACCTGAACCTCTGGGCCGTGCTGCTCGCGGCCGCGTGGCGGCACACCGGGTACATCATGGTGCTCTACCTGGCCGGCCTGAAGAGCGTCGACCCGACGCTGCGGGATGCCGCGCGGATCGACGGCGCGAGCGAGTGGCAGACGTTCCGGCACGTGATCTTCCCGGCGCTGAAGCCCATCAACGTCGTCGTGCTGGTCGTGACGGTGATCGAGTCGCTGCGCGCGTTCGACCTCGTCTACGTCATCAACGGCGGCAAGAACGGACTCGAGTTGCTGAGCGTGCTGATCTACGACAACGTCGTCGGCGAGGCCAGCCGGATCGGCTACGGATCGGCGCTTGCGACGGTTCTGCTGCTGCTCTCGCTGGGTTCGATCGTGACCTACCTGGTGCTGAGCCTGCGCCGCGAGCAGCGCCCGTGAAGCACCGCAAGACCCATGCCTTCCTCAGCGCGGTCGCGATCGTCTGGCTGCTCCCGTTCATCTACACGCTGTACACCTCCCTGCGCCCGTACGCGGAGACGGCCGAGCACGGCTACGCCTCGGTCGCCGGGACACTGACCTTCGACAACTACAGCGCGGCCTGGACCAGCGCTGAGCTGCCGCACTTCTACCTCAACTCGCTGATCGTCACCGCGCCGGCGATCGTGCTCACGCTGCTGCTCTCCTCGTGCGTGGCCTTCGCGGCAGCTCGCCTGCGCTGGAGGCTGAACCTGGCCCTGCTCGTGCTGTTCACGGCCGGGAACCTGCTGCCGCAACAGGTGATCATCACGCCGCTGTACCGGCTCTTCCTCGAGATCCCCCTCCCCGGCTTCATGTCGAGTTCCGGCACGTTGTACGACTCCTACTGGGGCATCATCGCCATCCACGTCGCGTTCCAGAGCGGGTTCTGCGTCTTCGTGCTCTCGAACTACATGAAGACGATCCCGACCGAGCTCACCGAGGCGGCCACGGTCGACGGGGCATCGCTCTGGCGCCAGTACCGGCAGATCGTCATGCCGCTGTGCCGACCGCCGCTCGCGGCGCTGGCCACGTTGCTGTTCACGTGGATCTACAACGACTTCTTCTGGGCGCAGGTGCTGATGCAGTCCGGCGACAAGCGCCCGATCACCAGCGCGATCGTCGGCCTGCAGGGCCAGTTCTTCACGGACAACAACCTGATCGCGGCGGCCTCGCTGTTGGCCGCCCTCCCGACGCTCGTCGTCTTCTTCGCGCTGCAACGGCACTTCACCGGCGGCTTGACCTTGGGTGCCACCAAGGGATGACGGCGTGCGACGCTGTGCGTGTGTCGCGCACACTTCCCACGACCGGAACCCTCGTCGGGCGCGATGCGCAACTCGAAGCGCTGCGTGGCGAACTGCACGCGGCCTCGACGGGGAGGGCTCGGTTCGCGCTCATCGAGGGCCAAGCCGGCATGGGCAAGACGACGCTGCTGAACACGTTCATCGCCGCTGCGGAGGAGACCGTCGTGGTCCGCGCCAACGGCGTCGAGTCCGAAACGGAGGTCGAGTTCGGTGTCCTCGACCAGCTCTTGCGGCATTCGGGCTTCGAGGCGGTCGACCTGTCGAGCGAGGACCATGTCCATGCCGGGATGTCACTGCTCCACGCGCTCGATCAGCTGGAGTCACGCACCCCCGTCATCGTGGTCGTGGAGGACGTCCACTGGGTGGACGCGGCGTCCCTCCGGACGATCTTGTTCGCGGCCCGGCGGCTGGTCTCCGAGCGGGTCCTGATGCTCATGAGCGTGCGGGAGGAGGCGAGCGAACTCCTACCGTCCGGTCTGCGGGTCCTGGCGTCGGGCGGCGGCGGCATCACGCTCCGGACGGAGCCGCTCAGCGTTCACGAGACCCGCGACATCGCCGCTGCGCGCGGGATCTGGTTGTCGCCGCGAGTGGCGGAGCAGCTTCGCTCGCATACCGGCGGCAGCCCGCTGTACATCACCGCCCTCCTCACCGAAGTCCCGGCTGACCGTTGGGAAGCGCCCGACGGGTCATGG
This sequence comes from Solirubrobacter taibaiensis, assembly GCA_027587225.1. Lineage (GTDB taxonomy): Bacteria > Actinomycetota > Thermoleophilia > Solirubrobacterales > Solirubrobacteraceae > Solirubrobacter > Solirubrobacter taibaiensis. The sequence continues at coordinate 189,741 of JAPDDQ010000003.1, read as the reverse complement.
CCCGCGCCGCGCTCGTACTCGGCACTGGTCCTTCGGCGCGCGGACACGGCGCCAGAGCACGCCCGGCGCCTCATCGATGCGTTGGCCATCCTGGGGATCTCGTCGCCGCTGGACGGTGCAGCGACCCTGGCCGAGGTCAGCGCTCCGCTCGAGGCCGTCGAAAGCGCGACACGCACCGGTCTGGTGTTGTTCGACGAGCACGCCGACGAGTTGCCGCTGCAGTTCGATCACCCGCTCACCCGCGCCGCGATCTATCACGGCATGGGGCCGGCCACCCGTGCGCGGCTGCACGCGCGGGCGGCCACGTTGGTGGATACGGAGGCCGCCGCGCTGCGCCACCGGGTCGCCGCCACTGCCGGCGCGGACAACGACCTCGCCGCCGCGCTCGAGACGCACGCCGCGGCGGCACGGGCGCGCGGGGCGTGGTCCGCGGCTTCTGGCGCGCTGCTGTCGGCGAGTCGCTTGAGCGCTTCCGCCCAGGAGCGCGAACGGTTGCTGCTCGAGGCGGCGGAAGCGTCGCTCTACGGGTCAGAGCCGGAACAGGCGCAACGGCTGCTGCCCGAGGTGGAGCGGCTGCATTCCGGCCCGTTGCGAGACGGAGTGCTCGCCTTCGCCGCCATCACGCAGGGGCGCGGTGATGAGGCGGAGCGACTCCTGACCGATGCCTGGGACGCCTGTGACGTCGAACACGATCGCGCGCTCGCCGCCAAGCTCGCCGAGCGCCGCGCGTGGCTGGGCATCCTCATGCTGAGAGCGAACGACGCGGTCGATTGGGGCCGCCGCGCCGTGCAAGCATCGTTGGACAACGACGTCACCGTGCCGCTATCGGCCTGGAGTCTCGTGCTGGGGCTCGACCAGACCGGCCGTTCAAGGGAAGCCCGCGCCATCCTCGACGCCAGCGACGAGCGGTTGGGCTCCAGGTTGCGCACCGGGGGCTATCCACTCGCTGATGTCCGCGGTCGGGTGCTTCTGGCCTGCGACGCACTCGAGGAAGCGCGCGATCAGCTGCTGCTCGCGGCCCCGCTGCAGGTGAGCCACGGCGTCTTGACCAAAGCATCCTTCGCCTACGGCTGTCTCGCTCGTGCGGAATTCGGTCTCGGAGCCTGGGACGAAGCCGTCGTCCACGCCGAGCTGGCGGTCGCCCTCGCCGACGAGGCGAGCGACGCCGGGCCTCGATCCCACGCGCTCCAGGCCGCGATGCTGGTGCCCACAGCGCGCGGACTCATGGCTGAGGCAGCCACCATCGCCAACGAGCTCGCGGACCTCCCCCTCGTCTTCGCCAACCACGGCGCCGCCCGCCGCATCGGTCTCGCCCATCATGCCGCGGCCGCTGGTGATGCCCATCGCGTCTTGACACAGCTGCGGCCACTGGCGGAGAACCCTGAGCAGCTGGACGTGGACGACCCTGGCTATTGGCCCTGGCACAGCCTGTACGTGGACGCCCTCATCGACACGGAGTCGTTCATCGATGCGACCCGGTTCCTCGCCGCGCACGAGGATGCACTCCGTGGCCTCGATCGTCCTTCCATGAGCGTCAAGCTCGCCCGAGCGCGCGGTCGACTCGCCTGGCGCCAACGCGACCTGGAAGCCGGTCTTCATGCGTTCTCCGAGGCGTTGGAGCGTGTCTCTGCGCTGGCGATGCCCTACGAGCGGGCGTTGGTCGAGCTGGAGCTCGGACAGGTCCTCCGGCGCGACGGTCAGCGCAAGGCCGCTTCCGAGCACCTGTTGGCGGCGAAAGCGCGCCTGCAGGCCCTCGGCGCGGCTCCACACTTGCAGCGGTGCGACGCTGAACTCGAGGCGTCGGGTCTCAGACCGGTACGCCGAGGCGACGACGTCTCCCGCGATGCGTTGACCCCGCGGGAACGGGCGGTGTCTCGTCTGGCCGCCGCCGGCAAGAGCAATCGCGAGATCGCCGCCGAGCTGATGTTGAGCGTCAAGACCGTCGAGAACCACCTGACACGCGTGTTCGCCAAACGCGGCGTTCGCTCACGCAGCGAGCTCCCGGTCGATTAGGTACGTCGGGAGCAAGCGTGACGCGCCCTGGCTAATCGGCGGGCCCGGCGTCCTTGACGTCGACGATCTTGCCGTCGGGCGCGGGTTCATGCTCGAGACGGATCTCTTCGCGCCGGACGGGCACGGTCGTCTCGACCTGCTCGACGACGGTGTGCTTGCGCAGGCGGACGCGCTCGCGCGGCTTGGCCGGGGCGACGCCGAAGGTGACCTCTTCTTCCGAACGGGTCATCTCGACTTCGGGGCCGTCGTGGCCGGCGAGGATCTGCGTGGGTTCGCCGTAGTGGGCGGCGAGCTGTGCCTGCTCGGCGTCGGTGAGGTTGACGTCGACATCGACGTTGGGCGCTGACCGGATCTGCTCGAGGGTGTAGGGAACTTGGATGTCGTCGTCGAGGACGCGCGCTCCGTCGAGCGGGACCATCGACTCACGGCGTCGGAACAGGCCGGTCTGCACGCCGCCATAGGCAGGACGGTCGTCGTCGTCGAGATAGAGCGCGCCGAGCGTGCCTGCCTTCTCGCCGTCGCGATCGACGATTGCTTTGCCGCGCCACGCGAGGACGGTGTCGAGATCAGGCATGGCATGGAGCTACCCATCTGGCCGAGTGGGTAGCACCTCGCCCGTGACCACCGCCATCATCATCGCCGCCGTCGTCCTACTGCTCGTGATCGTCGCGGTGCTGGTGCTGCGTGCACGGCGTCCGGATCCCGCCCAGCAGCGGGTGGAGGCCCGCGCGCGCCGCGCCGAGGCCGGCCGCCACGAAGAAGCGGCCGTCGACGCGGAAGGCAGCGCCGAGCAGCTGCGCGCGGAGGCCGGCGACGAACAGGCGGCGGCCGAGCGGCACGCGAGCAAAGCGCGCGAAGCCGCTACCGAAGCCGAGCGCGCCGAGGACGAGGCCCGTCGCCGTCGCGAGGCCGCGGCCACACACGCCGACCGCGCTCGTCAGATCGACCCCGACGCGTAGGCGGGACCGGGGGGCCGTCCTCGTTGGCGTCGCCTCCTGGAGCGGGACGAACGTCCGCTTCGTCCCGAACCGGCCGGTGGGGGACACACGCCACGACGGCGCACGTGTTTGGACGAGTTGTCGATGGCGTGCCGACCGGGGGTGTCGATAGCGTCGCGAGATGCCCGAGGCAGAACTCGATCAGCTCCTGCGCCGCCCGGCCGTGATCGCCGCGGTCAACGACCTCGCCCTCACGTCACTCGCGCTGGAAGACGTCCTTGTGGCGCTGCGCGCGTTCGGAACGGTGCGGGTCGAAGTCGACCGCGACCCCGAGTACCCATACCTTTGCCTGCTCGAGGGCGGTGAGGAGCGGGCGCGCGGGCGCACCGTGCTCCACGCGGCAGTCGCCTGCTGGGCCCGAGCGCTCGAAGACGTGACCCTGTACACCGAGCGCGGCGTCGCCGAGCTCGAGCAGTTCCTGCTGGGCCCGGACGTCGCCTGAATCAGCCTCGGTTCTCGGCCAACCGCTTCAGTCGTCCGAGCGAGCGGACGTTGCGGGCGTGGATCAGCGGGTCCGACAATCGGTTGAGCAGGACACGGCTGGGCGTATCCCCTGCGCTCTCGGTCATCTGCACACGGGTCCCAGAACCCTCGGTGAGCAGCTTGAGATCCACCCGTGCGGTGCCGAATGGACGGGTCTTGGCTCGCATGACCAGCCGGTTCGGCGCCTCGTTGGCGATCACCTCGGTGTGGTCATTGAGCACCAGCGGCGCGACGCCCACCTGGTGATGAAATCGTGACCCGATCGCCGGGAACTGCGGGTCGGCACCGCGGATCTTCCGCGCACCTACGACCCACTTCGGGTAGTTGACGGGATCGCTGAGAACGCCGAAGACCGTCGCCGGCGGGACATTGATGTACGCCTCGTTGTACGCCATGGGTTGGTCCTACCCACGTCGGCGCGTGCTCTACGTCGGGGCGGAGATCGCCTCGATCAGGTCGCCGACCTGCTTCTCGTCGAGCCGGTTGTCCTCACCGGGCCGGCCCAGCAACCAGGGTCGCCGTCAGCGCGCTCGGCGGACGTCCGCGGGTGTCGGGCTCACGCCAGGAGTCGCCGCGACGTGCAACGCGAGCTGGATCGCTTCGTGCTCCCCGAGGCCGGCTTCCGCTGCGACCCAGATGGTCATGCCGAGTCGCTCACGGGCCGGCGCAAAGTACTGCGCGTCGAGACGGCGCATGATGACCGGATCTCCTCCGGTGGCGGGCAGGCGGTGCGCGGCGCCAAGCAGCTGCGCCGCCTCGCGATCGCGGCCCGCGGAAGCCGCGATCGCGGCGCAGCCGGTCAGTGCCTCTTCGACGAGCTCGACCTCCCCGGTCTCGGCCGTCACCTCCAGCTCGTAGGCGAAATCGCCGGCTGCGCACTCGGGCCGGCCGGCCAGGAGGTGGGCGAGGCCGGCGTTGCCGCGCGCGAGTGCGCCGGCAAAGGCGTCCCCTGCGACTTGGGCGGCCTGAAACGCGTCCCGGCTCAGGACCTGTGCGGTCCGAAGGTCGCCGTGAAAGAGCGCCGTGTACGCCAAGGCCGCGGACAACTGCGCGGCTCGCCGCACGTTTCCGGCCCGCTCGAGCTTTCCGAGCACGTCCCGGCCGACCCGCATCGCTTCCTCCGGGGTCGGTGCCATCATCGCGCGAACTCGCATCGCGTCGATCGCGACCTGCTCGGCACCGGCGTCGCGGGCCAGTCGCTCCGCCCGCACGGCCAACTCATACGCCTCCCCGACGCGATGTGCGTGGAGGCGCACCCAGGCCAGCGCGCAGATGCTTTCTGCCTGCCCGACGGGATCGTCGTGCCGGAGAGCCAGGCTCTCCACGGCCAGCGCTTCGGCCTGATCGAGGGTGCGCGCATCGACCGAGAGCCGCGCCCGGACACACAACGCCTTGGCGATGAGCGGGCGGGCTGCGTCCGTGGGCAAGGCGTCCAGCGCGAGCTGCAGCCACTTCGCACCTTCTTCGGCCCGGTTGCCCACCACCCAGTGGTCCCTGAGAGCGATTCCCAGACGCAAGGCCATCGCCGGCTTTCCCGCATCGCACAGCCATCCCAGGGCTGCACGGAAGTTATCGATCTCCGCGTCCAGCTCAGCGCTCAGCGCGGACGACGCGGTGCGTTCGAAGACGGGTGCCGCCTCTTCGGCGAAGCGCAGGAAATAGTCCGCGTGCCGACGCCGGGCCCCGTTGTCGTCGGTCAGCCGGCGCAGCGCGAAGTCCTGGACGGTCACCAACAGCCCGATCCGTCCTGATGTCGCCACGGCGAGATGCTTGCGTACGAGCGCCTCGAGCACGTCGAGCGGCGCCTGGGTCACGGCCAGTGCGGCTTCGAGTGAGCCGCCGCCGGCGAACACGGCCAACTCGTGGAGCGCGGCTCGCTCCCGGCCGGAGGCGAGTTGGTAGCTCCACTCGAGCGTCGCTTCCAAGGTCCGCTGGCGCGAAGGCGCGTCGCGAGCGCCCGCACCGAGCACGGCGAGGCTCGAGCGCAGCCGCTCCGCCAGTTCGCGCACCGAGAGCAGGCCGATGCGACCGGCGGCCAACTCAACCGCCAGTGGCAGACCGTCGACTCGCCGGCAGACCTCTTCCGCTGCCACCCGGTCGTGCTCGCCCAGCACCTGGTCGCGAGCGTTGAGCAGGCCAGCGAACTGATCGACCGCGTCGGACACCGTGAGCGGGCGCAGCGACAACACTCGCTCGACCCGGAGATCGAGCGGCTCGCGGCTGGTCAGGAGGAGTCTCAGCTTCGGGCAGCCGTCGAGGAGTTCCACCACGAGCGCGGCCGCGTCGAGCACGTGCTCGAAGTTGTCGAGCACCACCAACCGCGGCCGGCGCCGCAGGTGACGGACCAGCGCTGCTTGCATCGTCTCACCCGCGCTCAACGTGAGCTGCAGCGTCATGACGATCGCGGCCGCGACGTCGTCGGGCCGAGCGACTGACGCGAGCGAGACGAAGTCGGCGTCGCCGTGCGCGAGCGCCGCCTCGAGGGCCACGCGGGTCTTGCCAACCCCGCCAGGGCCGACAATGGTGAGCAGGCGGCACTGCTCGAGCAGCGCAGCGACGCGCGCGAGGTCGGCCTCGCGGCCCCACGTCGGCGTCGGGGGTTCCGGGACGCGTGGCGCCGCGCTGGTCTCGACGACGACGTCAACCTCCTGATTGAGCACGCGACGCTCGATCTCTCGCAACTCGGGGCCGGGCTCGAGACCGAGTCCGTCGGTGAGCGCCGAGCGTGCCCGACCGTAGACCGCCAGCGCATCCGCCTGGCGGCCGCTGCGGGCCAGCGCCAGCATCAGTTGTCCGTACGCCCGTTCCCGCAAGGGCGCCTCGATGACCCGTTGTTCGAGCTCGCCGATCACCTCGGCGTGGCGGCCGATGGCCAGGTCCGCGTCGATGCGCATTTCGATCGCGGTCGCCCGGCGCTCTTCCAGGCGGGCGATCGCGGACTGTGCGAACTCTTCCCCGGAGAAGTCCGCCAGCGCCGGTCCGCGCCACAGCGCGAGGGCCGCGCCCAGCTGTGCCGCCGCGGCACGGTGGTCGCCGTGCGCGCTCGCGACGTGGGCCTCGCCGACGGATCGCTCGAAGCGCACGGCGTCGACATCATCGGCCTGAAGGCAGTAGCCGGCCTCGGTGGTGATCACCAGTTCCGAATCGCCCAGGTTGCGACGCAGCCTCGAGACCAACACCTGAACCCGGTTGGCCGCCGTCGCGGAGACGTCTTCGCCCCAGAGCGAGATCGCGATCCGCTCGGCGCTGACCGGACGGTTCGCGTGAACGACGAGCAGCGCGAGCAGCGCCCTGACCTTGCCGCCGCGGACAGCGACGAGTTCGCCGTCCTGACGGACCTCGAGCGTTCCCAGGATCAAGAAGTCCATCGCGCGGCGCTGACGCTACCGCTTGCGTACACGGGCCGAAAGTCGCATCCGCGCTGGTTGTCAGCGGACTGAAAGCGAATTGCAAGGGCGTCCCCGGATGCTGCGGACACACCGCAACCCCGAAGGAGCCCTCCATGCACCACGTCAGCCAGTACGTCGCCGTCGAACGTGTCGCCGATCTCCGGCGGGAAGCCGACACGCAGCGTGAGATCCGCCGCAGTCGCGAGTACCCCGGCGATCGACGACGCCGCAGCGTGCGTCGCCGCTTCGCGGCCGACCGCACCCCCTAAGCCCGGCACCGACCGTCGCGCCGCCCCCGCCACCGCAGACCACCGCACACGTTCCCCCCCCACCTCAGGAGACAACCTTGCTCCGCACACTCGCTGCCCTTGCCCTTGCCACCGCGGTCTCGGCCGAGGCACCGGCACTCGCGCTGGCCGATCCGCCCGCGCCGACGCCTTGTGGCCTGACGAACGGCGCAGAAGTGACGATCGACGTTCCCGCGTGGCATGCGGTGTTGCTGCCGTGGAAGATCCACCCCGGCGACGTCGTGAGCCTCACGGCGGAAGGGTCGATGCACGGTGGCTACTGGCTGGCGCCGTGGAACGGCCCGAGCGGCCTCGCGAGCTGGCGGGCCCGCTCGGACTGGCCGCTGCCGGGTGTGAACGAGTACGCGCTGTTCGGGACGCTCAGCGGCATCCAGCACACGCAGCGGATGCCGTTCGTCGTCGGCACGCGCAGCGGCTGCGTTCGCTACTCGCCGGCACCGATCGACGGCATCCGGCAGCCGGCGGCGCTGTGGCTGGACAACAACGACGTCTGGCCCGTCGACAACCAGGGCGCATTCCGCGTCCGTGTCTCCCTGCGGACGTCCCGGCCCGTGGTGGAGCGCCTTTAGGCACCACACGACCGCCGGCGCAAGCGGGCGGTCCGTCGTCGGTGAGCAACCCGCGAGTTGAGGTGCGCCCATGCTGACTTCACACCCGTGCCCGAACTGCGGGCACTCGAACACGCGCGAAGGGGACTTCTGCCGGTCGTGCGGCGAGTACCTGTGCTGGGAGCCGACTCAGGAGCACGTCGGGCCCGCCGATGCCGCGCCGCCCACGCAGCCCTCGGACGTCCCGGCCACGGTCCCGCCCGCGCCCGAGCCGGGGGCGGGGACGGCCGCGGCGGTGCTGTTGGTGATGGACCCGGATCCAACAGCGGTGCAGCCGCCACAAGCCGTCGGCGTCGGCGGGCTGTTGCGCAATCAGAGCGGACGCGTCGACACCTACGACGTGCGCGTGACGGGCGTCCCCACGACCTGGGTGACCGTGACACCCGAGACGCTGTTCCTGATGCCGTTCGGGACGGCGCGGGACATGCGCCACGAGGACCGGTTCCAGATCACGTTCGCACCACCGCGCTCCCCCGAGACCCGGGCCGGGACGTACTCGTGCGTGGTCGAAGTCGTCTCGCGCAGCGACCAGGCCGTCGTCGCTCGAGCACCGTTGGCGCTCGAGGTGCTCCCGTTCCACGAACTGACCGTCGCCGTCGCTCCGCTCCGACGACGCGGTCGCCGCCGCGCGCGGTTCGACGCCGCGATCACCAACGCAGGCAACATCGCCACATACGTGCGCGTGCGCGGCGGCGACGAAGCCGACGCGTGCGACGTCGCGTTCGACGATGACGGGTTCTCGATCGACGCCGGGGCGACGAGGTCCGTTCAGGCCCTGGCGGTTCCGCGCCGCCCGCTCCTGTGGGGACAGCCGGCGGAACACCGGCTGGAGCTCCGAGCTGCGTCCGACCAGGCGGCCCCACCCGCCCAGAACGTCATCTTCGTGCAGCGGCCGTGGATCGCGGTCTGGATGCCCGCGGCCGCCGCGACGCTCGCTGCCGTCCTCGCGCTGCTGTTGCTGCTGCGCCCCGAGCAGGTCACCATGCCCGACGTCCTCGGCTACACCCAGGCCGACGCCCAAGCGCAGATGGTCCGCGCCGGAGTCAAGCGGGCGCCCCAGGTGGCCACGCGTATCGCGCCCGCGAAGCTGCGGGGGCGGATCATCGAGCAGACACCCGACCCGCGCACCAACATGCGGGCCGACGACGCGGTCCAACTGGTCATCGGCGTCGGCCGGACCACGGTCAAGGTACCCGCCTTGGACGGCTTGACGCTCGCACAGGCCCAGGCGCGTCTCGAACGCGCGAAGCTGACCCTGGGCGCGGTGACGCCGGACGACGCCGCGGCGAACGCCACGGTACACCGCCAGAACCCCTCCTCCGGCCGGCGACTGCGGATCGGTAGCCCGGTCAATCTCCACGCCGTCTCGCCGGAGGAGCCCGAGGTGGGCGGCGAGCCGACCGCGGACGATCCTGCGGCCGGCGACGAACCCGGCGGTGGTGAGCCGACGGACGCCGTACGCGGCCTGCGAACCCTCGTGGCCGAGGACGAGCGCGGGATCCTGATCGACCCTCCAGGCCGGGGCGACGCCTTCCGCCCCGGCTCCCAGGCCGGCGACACCGACCCGGTCTGGGTGGGCGACAAGGTCGTCTTCCGCCGGGGCGCGAGCAGTACCGGCGACCTGTACATGGTCGACGCAACCAAGGACGCGACACCCGAACCGCTCACCACCGGCGGCGAGTGGAGCGCTCCGGCCGTCTCGGCCGACGGACGGCTGGCCGCGATCCGTGCGAACCGGCTGTGCGTCGGGTCCGCGCCGTTCACGCCGGACCACCTGCCGTGCCTGCCGGCCGAGCCGCAACGGCCGTACCGCACCGCGTGGGCCCCCGACCGCAACACGCTCTACGTACTCGTCGACGCGAAGACGCACCGCGCCGTGCTGCGCTACGACGTGCAGGGCGAAGCAAGCCTCGGTCCCGCACAGGAGCTGGCCACGTTCTCCCGAGCGGCCGATCTCGCCGTCAGCCCTGACGGCCGCCTCGCTGTCGTGGGCCGCGACGACGCGTACGACACCGCCGTGTTCCTCGTGGACCCCGACACCGGAGGCGCCACTGCGGTCGACGGAATCGACCAGGCCTGCAGCCTCTCCTGGCTCGACGCCGACCGTCTCGCAGTCGGTGCCGGGCGGTGCGGAGACGTGCCCGAGCTCGTCCTCGTCGACATCCGCAGCGGGGAGCACACGCCGCTCGACAACCGGGCCGTCCACTTTGCCTTCCAGAGCGAGGACGAGCAAGATGGCTGATCACCGCTTCGAGCGCCGGGCCGGCGAACCGCACGAGGAGGCCGAACCGTACGCAGGCGCTCTCCCGGACACCGAGGTTCCCTCGCCCCGGCAGCAGGTCCACCCCACGCAATTGCTGGCGATGCAACGCTCAGCCGGGAACCAAGCCGTGTCGCGGCTGCTCGCGCGACAGACCACCCGGCCCGGAACGCCGCCTCCCCGGCGCTGGCGCGCACCGCAGGCCGACGCGCAGTTGGTGGAGCGGTTGATGTCGGACCGATCACCGATCTGGCAACAGATCGACCCGAGCGGCGAAGGGCCCAACTGTCCGGCGACGGCCGCCGCGGTCGACCACTACCTCGCCACCGGAGAAGTGGAGCCCGTCGAAGCCGCGCACGCCACCGAGGTCTACACGTTCGACCGTCGGCCGGTCACCAGGGCTCGCAACTGGGCCGAGATCCAGACCGTCGCCGCTCGCCAGAACAGCCACGTGACCGTCATCGGGCTCCGAGAGCCGGGATGGGCCCGACGCCACCAGCTCACCGACCAGCACTTCTTCCACGTCGTCCGACGGGCGGGCGCGCTCGTCGTCCTCGACGCGTCCGGCGGGCAATCCGCGCCGCATGCCGTCGCCGACGTCGCCGCCTTCATCCGGGAGAACGGGTTCGTGCGCTTCGAGTACTACGCCGCAGAGTTGCGTGTACGTCGACGCGACACCACACGCGAGCTCGACGGCGACGCGGTGAACGACGCCGCCGGTGCGCCATGACGGTTGCTCCGACGCGCAGCGTCGCGGCTCGCCGCCCAGATTCTCGCCGTGGCGTCAGCCGGGATGTCGTCCGAGCGTCGTCCAGATCGCGTCGAACGCGGCCAGATCGAACGGGACCAGCCAAGCTTCGGCCACGAGCCCGTCATCCATGCGATAGACGCCGACGGTCCGCCAGCGCAGGAGCTCGTCGTCGCGCTCGACCTCCCCGTCGGCGAGTTGGACGACGACATCAGCCGACACGAGACGCGCGCCGTGGCTGATCGCCATCGCCCCACCCGCGATCGCGCGCCGACGGTCGAAGTAGTCCATGACCGCGTCTCGTCCGCGATGGTCTCCCGCGATGCCGCTGGTGCCAGGGACGTGCCAGATGACGTCGGGCGCGAGCAACTCGCGTACACGGTCTTCGCCCTCACCGCGGTACATCGCGCTCTGCGCGAGCGCGAACGTCTCGAATGCGCGCAGTGTGGCGGTCTCGTCGGCCGGCACCTCGCCCGCAGTCTATTTGGCGCGGATTCCGTCAGCGCGGATCAGCCGCGGGCCCAGCGCTAGAGCTGCGGCTTGGGGAAGCGCACGGTCACCCGCTGGTACCCGAGCCCCATCGCCAGCTGACGCAGCATCTGCGCCGTGTTGCGCTCAGCCGTCGGCAGCAGGTTGCGATCCGCACGCGCGGCCGCGTCGAGCTTGCGCTGCGCAACCAGCAGCAACTCGCGCTGCTGGTTCCCGCTGTCCCCACCGAGTGCGTCTGCGGCTCGGTCGAGCACCCCTCGATCGTGCTCCACCACCCGCGTGCGCTCCAGGTCCAGCCGTGCGCGCCCCACCTGCGCGGACGGCAGCGTGATCACGACCTCACGGCGCTCCCACGACGCCCGCGCGGCTTGCGGCCCGAGCTTGGAGAAGTCGATCGTCGCGTCCACGTCGCCTGACGCCACCATGACCACCCGGTCGCCCTTGATGAACGACGGGACGTGTTTGGTGTCCTGCTCGACGTCCACGACCTGCTGGAGGTTCGCGCGCGCCGCGTGGTACTCGTCCAGCCGTTGAAGTGACTGCAGCAGCGCGGGCTGCGGCCGATCCTTCGTCTCCGTCGGGAACGGGTTCAGGTCCGGCAGCAGGCGTGAGCCGACGACGACAAGCAGCGCCGCGACCACACCGGCGCCGACCAGGAATCCAGCGAGCCGTGTCGCCGCGCGAAGAGAGCGAGAGGTACCGATCACGGTGCGCAAGGTAGACCCGCGGATGCCGCCGTGACGTCGTATCCAAGACCGCTCACGGCTGTAACCCAGAGGGCGGCGAGGGTAGTGCGCGAGGTGAGACACGAATCGCCCCCAACGTGTCCCACTCCGGCGTTTCCCAGTCAGCGGTCGGCGGTTTCCTGGAGCTGCGCGATGGAGCCGCGCAGCACACGCGAGACCTGCATCTGAGAAAGCCCGACGAGCTCGCCGATCTCCCGTTGCGTGAGGTCGTCCACGAACCGCAGGTGCAGGATGAGCCGTTCGCGATATGTGAGATCGCTCAAGAGCGAGCCGAGCAGCGCGGATTGCTCGGCGGCCTCGAAACCCGGCTCGTCGATGCCGACGAACGTGCCGAGCGCGTCGGCCTCGCCGTCACGGCGCGTCGGTTGATCGAGTGAGACGGCCCGCCGAGCGGTCACCGCTTGCCGAGCCTCCAGTACGGCCTCGATCGTGCCGCCGATGCGCTCGGCGAGCTCCGCCGCCGTGGGCGGGCGTCCGAGCTGCGTGGTGAGGTCTTCGGTCGCGCGGTCCAAGCGGATGTACGTCTCTTGGACCTCGCGCGGGACACGTACGGACCAGGCGTGATCGCGGAGGTAGCGCTTGACCTCTCCGGCGATGGTGGGAACGGCGAACGACGAAAACGCGAGTCCTCGGCTCGTGTCGAAGCGGTCGATGGCCTTGACCAGGCCCATCGCCGCGACCTGCTCGATGTCTTCGACGTCGTGGCCGTGGCTGTAGCGGCGCGCGAGTTGCAGCGCCAGCGGCTTGAAGCGCTCGAAGATCGCGTTTCTCGCGTCGGGGGTGCGCTCGCGGGCGAGCCGCGCGAAGAGCGTCCGCTCCTCTTCGAGCCGGTCACGCTGGGGTTGATATGAGCGAGTCACGGGTTCGCACCGGCGGGCACGCGCACGCGTGCCCGCCTGACAGTGGCGATCGCTCAGCGGCGGTTCTCGTCCACGTCGATCTCTTCCTTGCGGACGGTCTCCGACACGGTCTCTTCCTCGGTGACGCTGTCCTTCTCCAGGCGCACGCGCTCCTTCGGCACGGCGCGCTTGTCGACCACGACTTCCTCCTCGTGCAGCACGACCTCGTGCTCCTCTTCGGAGATGGCCGGCCCCTCGACGGCGTCGTCGACATTGCCGTCGGTGATCGGTTCGCGCTCGACGCGGATCTCCTCGCGGCGCACCGGCACCGTCTCGGTCACCTCGTCCTCCACCACGTACTTGCGCAGGCGCACGCGGCCGGCTTCGCGCTCGGTGGTGCCGACGCGCAGCTCCTCCTCCGAGCGCGTCATCGCGTCATCCGTGGTCGGCCCGGAGACGTCGTGCCCGACGGTGCCGGAAGCATCGTCGGCGTCGCGATCCCCGCGGGAGCCGGTGAGGTCGTAGTAGCGGTAGAGCTCGTCCTCTTGCGTACGCGACAGCTCACCGTCGGTGTCCAGGTTGGGCGCGTCCTTGACGAAGCCCTTCTCGTACGGCACCGAGAGCGTGCCGCCGTGCTCGCTCGCTTCGCGCAGCGGCACGAAGGTCGACTTGGTGCCGAACAGACCGGTGTTCACGAGCGCCCACTCGGGTTCGCCGGACTCGTGGTCGAGATAGATCTCGTCGATCTTCCCGATCTTGTCGTCGTGGCTGTCGTAGAGATCCTGCCCGCGTTGCTGGAGCAGCTGGTCCTTCTGCAAGTGGCTCATGCCGAGGCCCTACCCCCGACTCGAGCGCGTCCCGCGAGACCTGGGACAGCCGACCGGTACAAACCGTCCCAAGTACGGATTTATGTCATTCGGGGCCCAGACACACGACGGTCGCGTCGTCGCGCAAGTCGTCGCCGCTGGCGTCGAGCACCGCACGATGGATCTGTCGGACGGTGTCGGCCGCGGAACCCCGGACCGAGCGCAGCGCCGCTCCCGCCACACCCTCATGACCGAGTCCCGCCTGTCCGGGAGCGGCGGCGAACACGCCGTCCGAACACAGCACGAGCCGCTCTCCCGGGCTGAGCGTCATCGTCAGCTCCGACGGGCGCGGGCTGGCGCGACCTCCCAATCCGCGGCGGACAGGAAGCTCCACCGTCTCCACGGTCTGGTCGGCGCGGATGACGATCGGCGGCTCGTGACCGCAGCTGACCAGCTCGAGCTGAAAGGTCGCCGGATCCCAGCGCGCGACGATCGCGGTCATCTCCGCTGCCGGTCCCGGCATCTCCTTCAGCGTGCGATGCATGAGCATCAGCGCGTCCTGCGGGGTGCCGCCGCTGCGCCGGCTGGCACGCAACGCGCCCAACGCCACGGCGCTGCTGGCGGCCGCGCGCGTACTTGGACCCAAGCCGTCGGCGAGTGTGATCCACACACCGTCGAGGTTCTCCACGATGTCGAACCAATCGCCGGCGACCTCGTAGCTCGGCAGCACGTTCCCCGCCACCTCGCCGCCGGAGATGCGCGAGATGCGCGGCGGCAGCAGGCTCTGCTGGATCTCAGCCGCCGCACGCGGCTGCTTGCGCCGCTGCGCCCGCGCGAACGTGTCCGTGTACCGGTCAGCGAGCGTGATCGCGGCGGCTGCCTGGCGCGCGATCTCCGCCAGTGGTCGACGCGGGCGCCCGAGTGTGAGCATCACGCCCGTCGCGCGGCCTCGCAGCCACAACGGCACGACCTCGATTCCCGGCCGGTCCGCCAGCGCGGCCCGCAGCTGCGACAGCCCGTCCGAGTCGAGCTCAGGACCGATCGCGAGTGGAGCCGCGATGCGCTCGGGCAAGCGCTCCGGCCCCGCGACCCGCAATAGATGCGAACCGTCGATGTCGAGCACGTACAGCGCCAGCGGGACGTCCGCGATCCGCTGTGCCTCGGCGACGAGTTGCTCGGGCAACACCGGCGGAGACACGACATCGAACACGTGAATGCCCTCGAGCGACACCGGCCGCTCACGACCGAGCTGGCCCGGAGGCAACGATCGTTCCGACCGTTCCTCGGCGTCGCGCGGCTGATGGGCGCGCGCCGCCCGCAGCAAGCTGTCGCGATCCGGGAAGTGCCGGTACAGCGTGGACCGCGACACGCCCGCCGCCGCGGCGACGTCAGCGACCGGAGCCGCCGGCGACTGCTCGAGCAGCCGCCGGCTGGCCTCGACGATGCGCACCCGCGTACGCCGCGAGTCAGCGCGTTCTGTAGCCACGACGTACTCCGCAGATGAGGTTCAGACGGGACAGCGTGTGTGGCCTACCCAGCAGGTCATCGGTGCAGCACCGAATCCGGCAAGGCGAACGCCCGCCGACTCGCGGCGCCAAGCGTCGGCAACGAGATCTCGCCCGGTTCGGATGATGCCCATGCCTGCCCGCCGGGCGTAGCGTGCGCGCCATGACCATCGACCCGGTGCGCTGATTGGCGTTCACCGTCCCCGCCGCCACCTGGCTGCCTCGGTACGAGCGGGTCTGGCTGCGCGGGGACCTGTTGGCGGCCGTCGCGGTGACGGCGCTGATCGTGCCCAAGAACCTCGGCTACGCCGGGATCGCGGGCGTGCCGCTGCAGAACGGCCTCTACGCCGCGGCGGCGGGCGCGATCATCTACGCGCTGTTCGCCACCTCGCGCCAGATCTCCACCGGGCCGAGCTCGTCGCTCGCTGCGGTCGCGGGCAGCGCGGTCCTCGCCACGGGACTCGCGGGCGCGGAGGCCGCGGCGCTCGTGGCCGCGATCGCCCTCGTAACCGGGCTGTTGTTCCTGGCGCTCGCGATCTTCCGCCTCGGCTGGATCGCGCAATTCCTGTCGAAGGCCGTGATCACGGGGTTTCTCGCGGGCGCCGCGATCGACGTCGTGATCGGTGAGCTGCCGAAGCTCACGGGCACCGAGGCCGAAGGTGACAGCGCCTGGCGGGAGCTGGGTTCCTGGCTGCGGTCGGTGGCCGACGTGCACGGAACGACGCTCCTCGTGGCCGCCGTCTCACTGGCGGTGATCCTCGGCCTGCGCTTCCTCGCCCCGAAGGTTCCGGGCGCGCTCGTGCTGGTGGCCGGCGGGCTCGCGGCCTCGGGCCTGTTCGACCTGGGCGCCCACGGCGTCGCGCTCGTCGGCGACGTGCCGCGCGGGCTCCCGGCGCCCGCGCTCCCCGACCTGCAGCTCGTGCTCGATCACTACGCGACCGTCGGGATCGCGGCGGCGGCGCTGCTGCTGATCGGCTTCTCGCAGACGGCCGGCGACGCGCGCGCCTTCGCCGCCCGCCACGACTACCGGATCGACGTCAACCAGGAGTCCGTGGCGCAAGGCATGGCGAACCTGGGCGCCGGCGTGTTCCAGGGCATGCCGGTGTCGACGAGCCTTTCGGCCAGCTCACTCAACGAGTCGGCGGGAGCGCGCACACAGGTCTCGTCACTGGCCGCCGGCGGACTCGTCCTCGCGACCCTGCTCGTGCTCGCGCCCCTGTTCTCGAGCCTGCCCAAAGCCGTGCTCGGCGCCGTGATCATCGACGCCGTGGTGTTCGGGATGATCGACGTCGGCGAGCTGCGGAGGCTGTTCCGCGTGGCCCGGTTCGATTTCTGGATCTCCGTCGCGGCGATCGTCGGCGTGCTGTCGGCCGGCGTGCTCGCCGGCGTCGTGATCGGCGTGGCCTTGTCGCTGCTGTGGCTCGTGTACGTCGCCACGCGGCCGGGGATCCCGGAGCTCGGCCGCGAGCCGGGCACGCACGTGTTCCGCGACCTCGTCGAGAACCCCAACGACGAGGTGTTCCCGGGCATCGTGGTCCTCAGGCTCGACGCAGGGCTCTTCTTCGCCACCACGGAGGCGCTCGAGGACCGCGTGCGCGGCTACACCGATTCCGACACGCCGCCGCGCGCGATCGTGCTCGACCTCGAGGGCGTGAACTTCATCGACTCCCAGGGAGCGACGAAGCTCGTCGAGCTGCACCGGCTCGGCGTGCCGCTGCGGCTCGCACGACTCAAGCCACAGGTGCGCAGCATGCTCGAAGCCGACGGTGCCATCGACGTGATCGGCGCCGATCACATCCACGGCAACGTCCAGCGCGCGGTCAGGGCTGAGATCGGATAGGCGCGGAGTTCACCCGGTCCGGGTGATGCGTCCGCGCGGCCACGCCAGGAGCCTCCCCACCAGGCCGATGTCGACGACGAGCCCGCAACCGAAGCGCCGGAACCGGTGGATCTGGATCAGCGCGGCGGTGGGACTGCTCGCCGTCGGCCTGCTCATCTGGGCGCTCACCCTGCGTTCGGACCTCGACGGCACGCAGAGCGATCTGGACGCGGCCACGCAGGAGCTCGCGAGCACCGGTGAAGAGCTCGAGACCGTGCAGCAGGAGCTCGACACCACCGCCCAACAACTGGCCGAGGCGACGCCACCACCCACGCCGACGCCCGCCGCCGAGCCGGACGACGACGGCAAGGGTCAGACGGCGGCGCTCGTCGCGGCGGGCGCGCTCTTCACCGGCCTGGCGCGCGAGCTCGGCGCGACCAGGGAGGACGTCGAGCAGACCGAGGAGGAGCTCGCGGACGCGCAGAAGCAAGCTGACGACGCTGAACTGGAGGCCTCGGCGGCCAAGCGCCAGGTCGACGACGCGACCGACGAGGCCGACAAAGCGAACGCGCAGGCCAACCAGGCCAACGCCGAGCGCGACGCCGCGCAAGCCAAGGCCACGATCGCCGCCGAGTGCGCGCGGGCGTACATCGGCGCCTTCGGCGAGCTGTTCGGCAGCGGCAACGTGCGCGACCAGGTCCCGGTCGTGCGCAAGGACCTGGAAGGCATCACGGCTGACTGCAAGGCGGCCTTCGCGGAAACTTGACCGCTGACGCTCGCCAAGTCCCGGTCCGCCGCGACCCGGGACCCAGATCGCGGCGAGGATCGCCGCGTCCGGGTCCCGGGGAGCCGAGCTGCCTCTAGCGCCGGACCTGCACCGTGACGGTGCGGGTCACGTTCCGGCTGCCGATCTTCAGCGCCACCCGGACCTTGTGCGACGCGACCGTCGCGGTGCGGCCGACCTTCAGCCGCACCGTGATCGTGCGCGCCTGGCCGCCGTTCAACGAGGCGATCTTCAGCGCCGTCCCACCCGAGACGCGCAGCGCCTTCGGCGCCGTCGTCCTCGCCGAGGCGCCTCGCAGCGTCGTGGTCGTTCCGTTGCTGATCCGGAATGACAGGGAGACCGTCCGGCCGCGACGGATGGAGACGGTCGACCGGGTCGCCGTGAACGAGAACGTCCCGTCGCGGCCGCGCGCGCCGGCGTCGCCCTTCGGGCCGATCGGACCCTGCAGCCCGATCGGGCCCATCGGGCCGATGCCGCCGTTGAGGCCGTCCTTGCCGTTCGCGCCGTTCGTGGCGGCGGACAGCGTGGTGGTCGTGCCCGTCAGCGGGACGAGCGTCTGACCGCCGGCGACGTTCGCCTTGATGACGAGCTTCCCGGCCTTCGTGGCGCCCTCGCGCGCCGGGGCGAAGCGCACCAGCACGCGGCAGGTCCCGCCGGGCCGGATCGTCTCGCCCTCGCACTCGTCGGCCGCGACGAGGAACTCGCCCTCCGACGCGTCGTCGTCACCCTTGTAGCGCACGTCGGTGACCTTCAGCCGCTGCGCGCCCGGGTTCGTGACCGTGACCCACCGGCCAGGCCCGGTCGTCCCGGTGGGTTGCGCGGCGAACGTCGGCGTCGTGGCCTGCGCGACCGCGCCGACGTTCGGGTTGTCGAACGCGAACCAGTCGACGCGGGACTTCTGCTTGAAGGGCCGCCCATGCAGGCGCTTGTTCTTCACCGTGCTGCTGTTGTACGGCGTGTAGAGCCGGGCCTCGCCCTGGTCGAGCGCCGTCTGGACCTTGCCGTCGGGCAGCAGCAGGTCGGGCATCGTCCCGATCGCCTCCCACCCGTCGGAGTTGTCGGCCCAGGACTCGGCGCTCTCGGGCAGCGCCCGGACGAACACCGGCTGGTCGCCGCGCACGCCCGTCCAGCTCCACAGCCCGTAGGTCGAGTCGCTCAAGAAGGCGCCGTGGGCGATGATCAGGTACTGGTCGCTGGAGTTCTTGCGAATCTCACGGATCGTCCCGCCGCCGAGGTCCAGGAGGATCGGCTCGGCGAACTCCGCATGCACGCCGTCCCCGTCATGGAGCTTGTCGAAGTTCGTGACCGGCATGACGATGGCGTTGGTCCCCGAGCGCTGGTCGCGCACACCGAGGTACAGCGTCGAGGTCGACCCGGGCGCGAACTCGGCGCCCTCGGTGTTCAGCGCCGGCGACGTGACCAGCATGCCGAGCGGGCTGCCGTGGGCGGCGTCCCAGCGCTGCAGGTCCGGCATCAGGTCCTTGTAGGGCGCGCCGACGGGCACCACCCGTGCCGTGGCGCCCCGGCCGACGACCCGGGTCTTGTAGACGTCGTACCGGTTGTCCTCGTCGAGCTGGGAGCCGAGCCAGTAGATCGTGTCGCCGGCGCGCGCGGAGGACTCGAAGTCGACCTCGTTCTCGACGCCGCTCTGCAGCGGACCGAGCTGGAACGACGCGACCGGCAGGCCCGAGACCCGCGCGTCGTACAGGCGGATGTCGTTCTTCTCGTCGTCGGCGACCAGCAGGTGCCCGTCCCCGACGTCCTGCGCCGTCGAGAGGTCCGACGTGCTCTGCAGCACGCGGCTCGTCGGCGTCGTCGCCTTCGTCGCCCAGTAGTCGAACGAGAACGTGCCGGTCTTGCCGGCCAGACCGGTCACGGTCAGCGTGATCCGTGCCCGGCCGTGGCCGACCGGTTCGAACGCGACGCGGCGGTCGGGCCCGTTCCCGGTGACCGTGATCTTGTCGCTCGCGACGACCGCCTGAGCGTCGCTCTGGACGTTCGTGATCCGCAGCTCGTTGGCCGGGACCTCGCCGCCGGCGACGAACTCCTGCTTGAGCGAGATCGGCAGCGTGGGGTTCGTCGGATCCCCGACCACGCCGGTGAAGCCCTCGATCGCCTCGAGGTCGTACGGGGCGCTGATCGCCGGGCCCGCGAGGTCCGTGGCGGACGGCGCTGTCTCGGCGATGCCCATGGCGATCGGCGAGTTGCTGGTGCTGCTCGTGAGCGGCGTGAACTGGGCATCCGGCGGGATGAAGAACGGGCCGCCGGTGACGCCGACCGGGAAGAAGTTCCGGGTCAGGAGCCCCGCGACGTACAGTCGCGAGCCACGCGGGCCGAGCGCCGCGGCGCGCGCGCCCTGGGGGGCCGCCCCGAGCTTGATCTTGTCGGTCACGGTGCGCGTCGCCAGGTCGATTCGCGAGAGGTACGAGTCGTGGACGTTGGTGTAGTGCGTCACCAGCAGATCGCGGCTGTCGCCGCTGATCGTCATGGTGCCCGTCTGCGTTCCGGCCTGGAGCGGGATCGACGGCTTCTCGGTCATCGTCGCGAGATCGATCACCTGCACGAGCGATCGGGAGCCGTTGATCGTGCCGGCGTAGAGCGTCGCGCCGTCGGGGCCGACGAGCAGCTCGATCGTGCCGTCCGTGATCCGCAGCCCCGGCTTCAGCGTCCCGGTCGTGAGGTCGAGCTCGGCGACGTCGCGCTGGTTGACCGCGACGTACAGCTTGCCGTTCGGGGCGAACGCCAGCGCGCTGACGGTGCCCGTGAGCGTGATCGGGGTGCCGACCACCGGGGTCGTGCCGGAGACGTCGATCGGCACGACGCGCGGACCGGCGGCAACGTACAGCGTGCGGCCGTCCGGCGCGAGCCGGGCCGTCGTCGGCTGAGCCAGGTGCGGGGACGCGATCGGCGTCCCCAGCGTGTTCGTCGCGACGTCGATCGGCGTGACGACACCCGTCGTCCCGCCGTGCAGAACGTAAGCGGTCCTATCGTCCGCGGAGACCTCGATGCGCTTGGTGTTCGCCGGGCTCAGCGTCAGCGTCGCTGACGGCTGCCCCGTCTCGAGATTGACGGCGTACAAGCCCGAGCTTGTCGTCCCGACGTAGGCGGTCGACGCGCTGGACACCGGGGTGGTCAGGCCGCACGCGGCGAGCGCCGAGAACACGACGACGGCCGACCGGCGCCCGCGGCGCGCGAGCCACCGGGAGGACGGGCGCACGGAGGATGAGCACGACGGCGGCGCAGATGGCCGCGAACGTGGGGAGAGTGTCACGAGACGTCCCTAATTCGGAAGACACGAAGCAGCACCCCGCCGGAACGGCGAATGCCGCGGCGATCATCTGGCACGCGGCCCGTCCCGCACGTGATCGTTCCGTGAACCGCCTTGGCGTCACGGCTCGACATCGCCCCGACGAGCGTCCCGCCGTTTCGCTACGCGGCGCGGATGACGAGCGCAACGCCGGACAGATCCACCGCAGCCGAATGATCGGTCAGCAGCGCAACGAGCACCCCGGCCGCCGCGCCGGCGGCTCGCATGGCGTCGGCGGGCGTGGGCGCGCGCAGCGCGAACGTCACGGTCAGCTTGTCCGTCCCGGCCGATCCCG
The DNA here is from genome assembly GCA_027587225.1 of Solirubrobacter taibaiensis. Lineage (GTDB taxonomy): Bacteria > Actinomycetota > Thermoleophilia > Solirubrobacterales > Solirubrobacteraceae > Solirubrobacter > Solirubrobacter taibaiensis. The sequence goes on along the minus strand of JAPDDQ010000003.1, from coordinate 168,344 downwards.
CCTGGTGGCGGTCGTAGCCGACGCCGAGCTCGTGACGGAGCCGATCGTCAATGCGCGAACGCAGTTCCTGAACGGTGTGCAGCACCTGCCCCGGGGCGTGGCCGGGCTGGCAGCTGAGCGCGAGTCGCACGCTGTACTTCGGCCCGGACGGCTCCGCCGGCGACTGATTCGGTACCGCAGGCGACGAGGCCACGAAAGACTCCCATGCTCGATGGTCGACCAGCTGCAGCCTACGGACCCGGCTGGCGACGCGGGCTGGAGGCGATCGCGCCGTCACGTTCGACGGACGCCACCAGGGCGTCGACGGTGTCCGGATCGAACGCGCTCTCACGCGCGTCCGTGACGATCTGCAACGCGTCGCCGCGCGAGAACCGCGGCCGGTAGACCCGATCTCGCGTGAGCGCGTCGAAGACGTCCGCGACCGCCGCGATGCGGCCTTCCTGCGGGATCTCGCTGCCCTTCAAACCGCGCGGGTAGCCGCTGCCGTCCAGGCGCTCATGGTGCGTCCACGCGATCGTGGCCGCGAGGTGCAAGAGCTCCGACCGGGAGCCGGTCAGAATCCGATAGCCGATCTCCGCATGCTGCTCCATCAGCTCGCGCTCGCCGGCCGTCAATGTGCCTGGCTTGAGCAGGACATGGTCGGGAACACCGACCTTGCCGACGTCGTGCATCGGGCTGGCCGCCCGCAGGAGCTCGCAGCGCTCCGGTGGCAGTCCGAGCTCGTTGGCGATCGCGAAGCAGAAGTCGCTCATCCCGATGATGTGCGCCGCCGTGTTCGTGTCGCGCGCCTCGACCGCGGCGGACAGTCGTCGGATCGTCTCGGCGCTCGCCTCACGCAGTTCGTCTCGCGCATCCAGCTCGCGTCGCCGGTGCGAGAGCGCGCCCATCACGCCGACCAGCACCTCGTTCGCGCTGAACGGCTTCACGATGTAGCCGTAGGCACCGACACGCAGTGCCCGATCAGCGAGCGCGACGTCGTCGAGCCCACTGATCACCAGTGCCGCCATGCGCGAGTCCTCAGCGACCGCTGCCTCGACGAGATCCAGACCCGAGCCGTCCGGCAGCCGAACGTCCGACACCATCACATCGAACGCGCCCTCCCGAAGGCTGCGCATCGCGTCTCCCACCGACTGCGCGCATGCGCACTCGTAGCCCTCGCGCTTCAAAATGATCTCGAGCAACCGCGCGATCGACGGATCGTCATCGACGACCAGCACCCGCCCACGGGAAGCGCCAGCATCGACGCTCACGGGAGGGCAGGGCCGTCCGAACGTGCGCATCGCCGGCAGCGACCGCATTCACACCGCGCTCTCATACCCGCGCATCGTCCCTGCGCACGCCCGCATTCGCAACGGCGCACGGCGCCGCGATCGGTTGCCCGTTCCGCTTGCCCAGCGTCCCGATCCCGCCCACGACCCAACCCCACCGCCAAATGCGCGAACCCACTCGTGCGCGGACCAACCGGAAACAAGCGCAACTCCTGTACGCCGCCTGACAACGCCTACCCCGACCGGCGGTCACCACGAAGACCCACACCGCGGCGCCGACTCAGCGAGACGGCTGCGCCAAAGGCTGATCAGTCAAGACATCCACGGTTCGCGTCGAAGGAGTCGTATGACTATCGAACGGCACGCACTCCTCGCGACCGCCGAGATTGCCGAATCGCACGGAATCCTGCTGACGCAGGAGACCTTCGACCCATGCGGGCTGGTCATCACGGTCAGCGGCGAGCTCGACATCGCCACCGCCCCGGCCCTCCGCGATCTCCTCGAAGCCGCGGCCGAGGCCGGAACCGACAGGCTCGTCATCGACCTGTCCGCGGTCTCCTTTCTCGACTCGGTCGCGCTGGCGACGATTCTGCACGCCAAGCAGCGGCTCCCTCGCGATGGGAAGATCGCGGTCGCGATCGACCCGTCCTCCTACGCGATGCTGATCTTCGAAAGCGGCGGGCTGAAGCACGTGCTCGACCTCGTGGACACCCGCGCTCAGGCCATCGAACTCGTCTCGAGCTAAGACCGGCACCAGACCACTAGGAGTTCTAGAGGCCGATGGCGTCCTTGCCCTGAGCCACGAGCTCAAAGTGGACGACGGCCCACATCGCCACGCCGGCGGCGGCGAGCCCGCCGACGGTGATGGCCGCCGAGCTGGTCGGATGCCGCTTGGCGTGCGCCCATGCCTCCTGGGCCTTGTCCTTGAACGCATCGAAGAATCGTTCGGCGAAGCGGAACTCGGTTGACCAGATCCACAGCCCGAGCAGCACCGGCGGGATGGTCAGCGGTCCCGGCAGCACCGCCAGCGCGAAGCCCAGGACGATGCACAACAGCCCGAGAACAAAGACTCCGACGCGATACGCCTGACCGACTCCGGGCTTTGAACGGACACGGTCACGCCAACCCCCCTTCGGCACTTCTGCCGGCTGGCCGAGGCCGTCGTCACCTGCGCGGGACTCGCTACGGCGACGCGCCTCAAGGGCGGGATCCTCGACAGGCATGGTTGAGACCTACCCATCACACGGTCATTCCCGAAAGGTTGGCGCCGCCGCGGCGGACCTCGATCACGCCCGCCGCGCGGACGAACGACTGTTTCGACAGCGGTCGAAAAGGTGCTCGTGCTCGAATTACGACCACGGGCTGAGGATGGACAACATCCGCGCCACGGATGTATAACATCCGTAGTTCGACATGGAGAACATCAGCAGCGATCGGCTCGACGAGATCCTTTCGGCGTTGTCCGAGCTTCTCGTGGCGGCTGGAGCCGACGCGCACCTCGTCGTGATCGGCGGCAGTGGCTTAGTGGCCATCGGCGCTGTGACAAGGCCGACGCGCGATGTTGATGTCGTAGCCCTCAAGCACGACGACCAGCTGGTGACCGCGAAGCCGTTGCCGGAACCTGTAGCGACCGCAGCAGCAATCGTGGCCCGCGATTTTGACCTCGATCCCGACTGGCTGAATCCCGGGCCGACAAGCCTGCTCGATCTCGGGCTGCCTCAGGGATTCCAGAAGCGGCTGATCACGCGCAGGTACGGACCATCGCTCGCGGTGTCATTCGCTGCAAGGGTCGATCAGGTCTTCTTCAAGCTCTACGCCGCTGCCGACCGGCAAGAACCGCGCGATGTCGCCGACCTCCAGGCCCTGATGCCCATGGCCGAGGAACTTCGAGCGGCGGCACGATGGACGCGCACGCACAACGCCCCCGGCCCGTTTGACATCGCACTAGCGCAGACACTAAGCGACTTTGGGGTCGAGGATGAAGGCCGCGACGGCGTTTAGGGACGAACTGCTCGAGTCGCTCCGCGACCTCGCCTGGACTCAGTGGTCCCAGCTGGGCGTGTCCGGCTCCGCTCCGCCGCGTCGCGAAGAGCGAGCCGTCGACCCGGAAGCACTCCTGCTCTTCACGTTCGAGATCGGTCGTACCGACCCGCGGCTGTTCGATGAAGTCCTCGACTGGCTCGCTCTCAACGAACCGGTGGTGAGCGTCCACCGCCTACGCAACCTGTGCGTGACGCAAACCGATCGCGCCCTCGTCGACGCGGCACTCGCGTGGACGGCGCGCGCGCGAGGCCGCGGGCACGCGCTTCAGCCAGACGACACCGCCGACGAGCTCGAACCACTGTTTCGACAGTTTCGGACAGCGGCTGACGCGCACGATCCGGCCTTTGCGAAGTACGGGTTCACGCGACCGCCGCTGCGGCGATCCGAGAAGTCCCGTCCGCCGAGTCTCCAGGACCCAATCGCCTTCGCACTCCTCCTTCGTCGCCTGCTCGGCGTTGGCGCTCGCGCAGAGGTCATCCGCGTGCTTTTGACGATCAGGGCACCACGCTTGTCGAGTCGAGTGATCTCCGCCTCAGCCGGGTTCGCTCAGCGCAACGTCCGTGAGGCCCTAGCGCAACTCCTCGAGGCCGGCGTGGTCTCGCGCGTCGACGTCGCTGACGAGCGCTTCTACACGGCCGATCAGACCGCGTGGGCGGCGTTACTCGGCATGACGGCCCCTGAGCTTCCGTTTCACGAGGATTGGATCCCGGGCCTCCGCGCCCTTACTGCAATCGGGCGCTGGGTCCAACGACCTGACTTCGATCTGCTTTCTCCCTATATCCGAGCAAGCCAGGCCCGCACGCTCATGACCGAAGTCGACGCGAATCTGCAGTACATCGGCCTGCCGCCACAGATGAACACAGCGCGCGGCGCGGACTACTGGGATGAGTTCACAGCCAGAGTCCGTTTCGCCGTTGGACAGATCGCGCGCTAGCGGCTGTACAGGCTGAACGCGGCGTGCGTGGCCGCCGTCAGCCCACCACCGATCGGCCCGGCACAGCTCGCGTAGAGCCCATAGACGGGATTGACGCCGACCAGCACGGCCGACGCCATGCCGTCGGGCACGCTGCCAACGGCGCCCGGCACGCCCGCGATCGCGTCGCTGCGCAGGATGCCCGGCTCCGGCCGCACGGACTTTTGCCAGCGACCGGCGAATCCGAGCTTCATCGGCGGTCGCGCATCACCGGTATTCCGCGGACGGCGGCGGTGGCGGGCCGGGTGTGGCGCGGCGGCTCGCGAAGTAGAAGTAGAGCGAGATCAAGAACCCGATCCCGCCGATGACCATCAGGATCGTGCCGACGACCTGGATGTCGATGCCGGCGAACGTGGCGGTGACCGCGAAGTGCAGGATCGCACCGACCGCGATCAGGAAGAGGCTGGCACCGAGGCTCACAGTCTCAGACCCCTGCCGTCTCGCGCGACCGGAGCGCGGCCTGCAACTGCGCCTCCGCGTCGTCGCTCAGCGAGCTCTGGATCACGTCGCCGTCGAAGCTCGAGATCTCGGGCAGGACCTTGTCCGGCGTCGAGCGGTGCACGAGCACGACCAGCGCCGCGCTCCCCAGATCCAGCTTGCCGCCGAGCTCCTTGAGGAACTTGTCGTCGACGCCGACGTCGGCCATCGCCCCGGCCGCCCCGCCGGCCGCCGCGCCGACGGCCATGCCCACGAGCGGTGCGAGAAACAGGAGACCGATGAGGCCGCCCCACATGGCTCCCCCCGCCGCGCCGGCTACGCCCAGCTTGGCGCTCTGAAGCAGCTTGACCTTGCCGTCCTGATCGCGGGTAACGATCACCGCGTCCTCGAGCTCGATGGTCTTCTCGGTCTGCAACCGCGACAGCGTCGCGAGGACCTCCTCGGCCGTTGACTGGTCGGGATAGGCGATACCGATGAGGTTGCCCATGCGGGGCCCCTTTCCTGAGATGGTGTCAACGCAGCTTGCGCCGGTCGCACCCGGACGGCATCGTCCCAACTGGACGAATCGGTCCCGCTCCGTCGAAGCCGTCGCCGTCGGGTCGGCACACTCGAGCAGCACGGCTTCCCTGAAGCAGCGCGATCCGCTCGCGCATACTCGCGAAACCTTGAGCCGTCCGTGGCGCTTGGGTCAACCCGCGGCCGTCGTCCTCGACCGCGAACTGCGGCTCGTCCTCGTCGCGGATGAGGCGGGCGCCCTACCGTTCCGTCTCGCGACCGCCGGGCACGCGAGCTCTTGCTACGCCCTCCAACATTCGTCCAGATAAGCAAATCGATCAAGACTCTTGTATAGATCAAGGATTGTTGTTCGCATACGCTGGCCGCTCACTTAGGAGAGGGGACAGGATGCGTCAGCGTTTCTCACCCGGGGTCGGCCTCGGGCTAATTGCGTTGGTGTTGGCCATGTCCGGATCGGCTTATGCGGCGTCCAAGATCACGGGCGCGCAGATCAAGGACGGCACCATCACGACGAAGGACATCAAGGACCGCACCATCAGCGGTAAGGACATCGCCGATGTGTCCCTCTCCACCGACAAGCTGACGAACGGCGCGCTCCAGGAGTTGAAGGGAGCCCCCGGGCTGGCTGGCCCCGCCGGGCCCGCAGGCCCCGCTGGACCGAGTGCGGTCGGCGGCATCACGGTCATCACCTCGGCCAAGATCGGCTTCGGCCCGACCGATGTAGTCCAGAGCGCCGTGGCGGTCTGTCCCGCGGGCCAGAAGGTCATCAGCGGCGGCGGCGTCTCGATCTCCGATCAGGAGATTGCCGCTTCGCAGGCGAACACCGATCGCAGCGGGTGGTACGTCATCGGCATTGACGAGAGCGACAACGGTGGGGAGTACGTCCAGGCGCAAGCGCTGTGCGCTCCCGCAGGAGTTGCCGTGGCCTCCAGCACGAGCCGGGCGCGAGCCGAACGAGAGGTCAGCACCCTGGTGAACAAGATCAAGGCGCAGACCGAGGCCACGTGATGACCCGCCGGTTCGTGACGATCGCGGTCGCTATGGCCTTCGGTCTCACGGCTTGCGCCGCCGAGGAGGCGCAACAGCCCGCGGAGAGCGAGAGCACCTCCACCGCTACCGCCATCGAACCGGCGGAGACATCCACTCCTGCCAAGAAGAAGGCGAAGCCGACTGCTACGCCGAAGCCGGTGTCAAAGAAGACGCAGCTTCGCCGGGCGCTCGGGAGCATCGACGCGGGTGGCTACGTGGGCGAGATGAAGCTCGTTGACGCCACCATGAGTCAGGGATCGGTCGAGGCGACCTTCAAGACGCCGGAGGGCGGCTTCGAGGGAGCGAGCCCGGAGGATCTCGACACCGCCTCCGGCGCGGTCTTCCGGACCGTCTACGGCAAGGTGAAGTATCCGACTGATGGGGTCGTGGTCGTCTTCAAGGGCGGGCTCACGAACACCGCAACGGGTAAGGATCTCCCTGATGAGGAGACCGGCATGTACTCGCTCAGTGGATCGCAGGCGGATGAGATCGACTGGTCGGACTCGGACGCGGTGGAGTACACGATCGACTGGAGCTTCTACCGGGACTTCGTGCACCCGGCGCTGATGAAGGACTGACCCGCAGCTACATCCAGAACGACGAAGGGCCCGTCTCGGGTCCCTTTGTCGTTTCTAGCCGGAAGTTCCGCTCAGCGGAACCGGGTGATGCCAATCCTGGTCGGTACTGCTTGCTGGATGCCTTGATGCCCAAGCGTGGGCAGAACAGTCAGATCCTTCTCGTGCTGGTCGAGGTCGTACTCGTTCTCGGTCGTCCCGGGCCTCCCTATTCCCACCCGTTGCCTACCCGAACCGAGGACCTCCCGGCCGAATCGGCACGCGCGTCAGAGGCCGCGTTGCCGGAGCATTTGGACCGAGCTTGGACCGTAGCCTCTACGCTGGCGGCTCGGACCCAAAAGAAAACCCCGCCATGAGCGGGGCTTTACGAGGGGTGAGCGACGGGACTCGAACCCGCGGCCGCCGGGACCACAACCCGAACCAACTGGTGCGCGGGCCTGCGATTCGGCGTTCTAGCGCGTTGTCCGGTGCGCTTAGTTGCTCTCGGTTGCGCTCAGATTTGTCCCCGCCGTTGACCCCGTGGCGACCAACCGGACGAACGCTTGAGACGCGTCGACTCGGCGCGGTCGAGTGGAGCTCGTCGCGCTGGGCTGCGCCCAGCGGCCCTCAGTTTGGACCCCGACCCGCACCCTCGCGCTAGCCAGGAACGAAAGCTCTGGACGACAACGCCCTCAGGGCTCGCGTGCGAACGTACGGCGCAGAAGCGCCTCGTCCTCCGCGTCGACCTGCCGGAGTACGTCGCGAAGTGCTGCGGCGCGGGACTCCACGGTGGGCGCAGACGCTAGGTACTCATTTACGAGCGCGACCAGTGGATCCCCCTGCCCGGTACCCCGCGCGACGCCACGGACCTCGCGCAACGCACGCACGACCCGGGCGCGAGCATCGTGGTCGGCGTCGGGAGCCGGCTCGAAGAAGATGATCCTCCCCAGAATGAAGCGCACGATGCGGTTACGGTCGTGCTCGAGCGCAGCGTCGAATGCGGCCACCACGTGCTCGCACCGGTCGTCCAGCTGATCAGACGCCTCTGCGGCGACGACAAGCAAGAGCGCGGCAGCATGTTCAGTCAGGCCCCGAGGAGCTTGGCGGTGAGCGTGGATGTCGGAGAACGCGGCGGTAAGTCCCGCGTCCCAGGCGAAGCCGGTACGACGGGCCGCGGTGACGAGATCGCCTGGCGAGTTGGCTATACCCCAAGCGCCGCGTTGGACGAGCGAATCACGCACAGTGGTGGCGTCTTCGGGCGCCCAGTCGCCACGTTGCTCGGCAACGTCGAGCAAAGCAAGCGTCCCGAATGCCTGGAGACCCAACTCGCGCGTCATCTTCCGTGCGACGCGATCGTCGCTGTAGACGGGTAGGCGCTCGATCGCGGCGACGTTCCAAGCGCTCACAAGCGCGCGAAACGCTAATGGCACCTCCCGATCGGCGAGGACGGCGGTGAGACCCGGTTCCAAGACGTTGGCAGCGGGCGCGTCGGGGGTAACCGCGAGCGTTGCGGCAAACGCGCCCGCACTACCCTTGGGAGCAAGTCCGTCGAGGCTGAAGTTGTGAGGAGCTTCGTCGAGCACGGTCTGTCCGACGACCGAACCGACAAGCAGCGCTCGCAGTCGTCGCGACGCGTCGCCAGGCAACGCGCTGACGACCGCTATTGCAACGCTGTCCCAGCTGGCAGCCGATCGCCCGAGCGCCTGTTCGGCCGCGTCCCGGTCGTGCTCACGCTCGGCATCATCGACGAACCCCAACGGCAACGCCGGGGAGTCGGCAAGCACGGTGGCTGTCGAGCGTCCCAGCAGAGACGCGAGAGCCGCGATTGGAGTTGTTCCGATGCGCACACCTTGCATGGCTTCAGCCGCCAGGCCGGCCTGCTCGGCGCGGTTCGGATTGACTCGATCGAGGGCTTCGCGCAGCGAACGCAGCGGGTCCGCTGGATCGGCGACGACCAGCTGCACCAGTTGGGAGTCCGGGAAGCGTTGGCCGAACTCAAGCTCCATCGTGTTCAGCCGCGTGATGAGCCCGGGATCCGTGATGGTGCCCGGAGGCAGCGCCCGCGCGGCGCGGATAAGCACGTGCTCGAAGCGCTCCGGGCGGCCGCGGTCGTCCGAGAGGGCCGCAAGCCGGCTCAGGCGCTCCTCGGGTTCGGTGATCCCGTTGACGAAGATGTCGGCGAGAAGCTCAGCCTGCTGCTCATCCCGAACACGTGGGCTGCGCGCGGACACCAGCGCGAACGCGTCCACGTGACGCCGTCGACGGGCGAGCGCAAGGGCTTGCCACCAGACGGGGTCGTCCGCTTCGGGCGCGACGCGCGAGCATGCCGTCGCAATCGCCTCGAGCCCTGCGAAGTCGCCCTCCTTCGCCGCGATCTGTGCCGCGAAACCGAATGCCTCGACACGTACCGCCGGAAGGGCACGATCATCGCTGGCGACGCCGAGCGCCTCGGTCCGCGCCGGCGCTAACTGGCCGACGGCGCGCAGGCGCTCCGCGAGGCCCAGGCGATGCAATGGCGATGGGTCCACACGCGCGAGGTGTCGCGCAACGCCCAGCGCCCGTTCATCGTCGCCAGCTTGGATGGCGAAATCGGTACGTAGGAGCAGGCTATCCGTGTCGTCGAGTCCGGTCACTAGGCGCTGGGCCTCGGCGAGGTCCCCGCCCGCAGCAGCTCGCATTGCCTTGACGTGCGTGAGCAGCAGCTCACCGTCGGGCACGAGCGCGACCAGATCCTCCGGTAACGAGATCGTCGGATCGGACGCCGCACGGATCCGAGCGACGGCGGCGGCCCTCGAAATCTGTAGATCGGCGGACCGGGCAAGCTCGTCGAGTTCGGGAAGCGCCTCGGCGACGCCGGTGCCACCGAGGGCCGCGATCATCGCTCGCTGGACGCGCATGTACTCGTCCCCACCTGACGGCAGGACCCGCAATGCGAGGGCCGAGTCGTCGCAGTAGTGAGCCGCGAGTCCGTAGTTCCACGCCGCCTCGGTCTCGAGGTCCTGCACTCGTGCGAGCGCCCCCTCGATTAGGGGCCGCGCACGCTCCGGAATCCCCGCCAGCGCGAGCGCGAGCGCCGCTCGGCTTGTAGCGACATCGACCATCGCTTCGCGACCGCGGCGGCGACTCTCATCGGCCAACTCGAGGCACCAATCGGCGGCCGCGTGTAGTGCATCTAAGTCCTGCTGGACGTTCGGGAACTCTTCGGTGGCCGCCATGATGACGCCAAGGTGGAGTGCTTCACGGCCTCCACCGTGCGGGTCCAGCCGCACGCTTTCCTCGGCGGCTGCCTGACCGTCCTCGATCAGTCCTTGACCTAGCAGGGCGAATGCGATCTGCGCCTTCTGCGCTGCGCGTTGCTCATCGTCGATTGGCAGGGCCTTCTCGGCCCACGCGAGCCGCTCGGTGTGCGTGCGGGCGAGCTCGGCACGAAACAACAACAGCGCCGGATGACGCTCGTCGATCTCAGCCGCCTTCTCGATCGACGCCGATGCGGGCTCGTTGTCGCCCCCGTAGTGCGAGGCGCGGGCCGCCCGCACCAGCGCAGCGGCGCGATCAGCAGCCGGGTTCTCGGCTTCGCACTGGGCCGCGCGAAGCGCCGTCTGCCATCGCCCCTCCGCAACAGCCAGGCGATGGACCGCAACCCAGAAGGCCGACGGCGCGGCCCCTGCCCACACCGGCGGCACCCGCACCAGCGAGTCAAGCGCATCCACGCCCTGGGCATGCAGGAGCGCAGCGAGCTGCCCAGCCCGAGCGGGATCATCGGCACGAAGCCGCGCAAGCACACGTTGCTGGTGGTCGGCAAGGTCACCGGGCAAGATGAGCTGCACCTGAGCCGTCGCCTCGCCGGAACGCGCGGTCAGCTCGTCGAGCTGACGGCCCACGGCGTGGAGATCGTCCCGGAGAGCGCCGACGTGGGCCTGAGTGCGCTGGTGATCCGCTCGATTGCCCGCTTGAGGGTCTTGCTGTGCGGAACCGAGGTTGCTCAGGAGCTTGTTCGACAGCACTTGAGCGGTCTCCGTGCCACCGAGCGCGAGATCCAGGTCGTCGAGAAGCTCCGCGATGCGCGTCTGGACGAACGGCTCAAGTTCCGGCTGAGCCTCGATGAGCAGGCTGCCGAGGAGTTGCGTCAAGATCTCGTCGTCACGGACGCTGGACCATTGCACGACAAGCTCTTCGCGAACTGCGGCGGTGTAGCGCGTGTCACCGTCGATGCTGCGCCGAACAGCGCGGTCCAAATTCCGCGAGGCGTCGCGGTTCCACCATTTGCGTGCCTGGCCGGGCACGAGCGCCGCGCCCTTCATCGCGATAGCGGCCCAGTCGATCACCTGGGCAACGATAGGGCGCTTCCCGACGGGCGGCGAGGTCTGCAGCGGAATTGCAATGTGGCTACAGACCGATTCGTCAGCGTCAAGAGAACGAGCGCTCGTTCGGCAACCGATGTGGCGAGCACGCGTGTCTGGCCTCGAGAAGCCACTCATACGTGGCATCACCGATCCCGGCGCTCGGAGATCGGCCCGCTGCCCCGTGGGAGCGCATGCCAGCGTCGGGAGACCGCTGGCACGCCGACGCCGGAGCTCGGCGCCTGGGGAGAGCGACTTCACTGCGTACTCGAACCCTGCAGGCGTTGGCACCGCGTCGTGAACTCGACACAATGACTCGGTGAAGCAAGACCGCAATCACGTCATCAGCGCCGGCTACATCCGGAACTGGTCGGTGGACGACTTCGTGATGTGCGAGTTAGTGCCCGAGCGAAAACGTCGCCTTCTCGCACCAAGCCAAGTGGGCGTGCGAAAGAAATTCTACGCCGGGTCAGCAAAGGACGACGGAACCCGGACGGCCGAGCCCGCTGAACACGCGCGAGGCCTGGTGGAGACTAAGGCTCTGCCACTCTTGCGAGAACTAGCGGATCACTGGCCACTTCAAGACACCGCCCAGCGCGCCTGGGTCGCGCTATGGCTAGCAATGACGTTGTGCTCGAGTCCACATCAGCGGGGATTTATCCCAAGAACGGTGCAGCGCTTTTTTTCCAGTATCGAGAGAACGGACCCGATGTTCGCGGCGATCACGCGGCGAACACGAGATGAGTTCGCTGAGCCCGACTTCGAGCTCGACTCTATGTTCGAGGAGGTAAGCACCGTCGCCTCCCTCATGGGCCAGATGCACTGGGCGCTCCTACGCTTCAGCAGACCAGAGCTCGTTTCGTCCGATCACCCGATCGACACCGTGCTGTGGACAAGCGACGGGAACCGGTCCGCGGGAGCACCGTCGGGTCTCGTATGCGACAGCTGCGAGATCCGGATCCCCATCGGGCCGAGCGCTGCCTTGTTGCTGAGCTGGGCGGATCGCGACGACCGTGTCGACCCGATCAACGCACGGCGTCACCACGTCAGCGCCGTGAACCGCGGCGTCTGGATACGGGCTGAGCGACACCGTTTCTGGCAACCGGGACAGACGCCCCGAGGCGTCGATGACTCCAGGCCCAGCGCTCGCTTGTCCGTGGAGCTATTCCCCGACTATGACCCCAAGACGTGCCGGCGACTCGATGTCGCGCTTGCCTGGCATACCGCGCGGCTGCGCGCCCAGCAGGGTGGCGTCGAGGATCGAGCGGTCATCACAGCGATCATGGAACACACGAGTAGCGGGCTTGTCATGACGCATCAGCGTCATGACGGACAGCATGCTGCGGTCTTCTCAGATTTCCAACTCTAGTCATCTCGCGACATGACATATTCCGTTGCTCGCCCAAACGGCGTCTTCCCGCCGACCGCGCTCCAATCCATTGCCGTTGGCTACGGTATCCGGGTTCGAAAGAACGACCGGTTCTCGGCGCTTCTCCGCGGCTAACAACTGTCCACCAACAAGCGACGGCGCCAGCGCGGCGCACGATCGACCAAGCGACACCGACAGTCGCCGCGCACCGCTCGGCAATCGCGTTCGGCCCCGCTGACTCAGAAGAATGCGGCCAGGAGCGCCCGGTGCCCCTGAGTGAGCTTGGAGACTACGCGCCGCGGTGGCCCGGGTCGCCTTGTTGAACTCGGCGCGCGTGCTTGCAGTCTGTAACGATCTTCAGATCCCTCAGTACGACTACTGCCCCTGCAATGGCGAACCGTTGGACAAGCGGCTGAAAATGCTCGGCGATCTCGCCGCCGCTCCCACCACGCCGACTCGGAACGGCCCGCTGAAGTCGACGCAGCGAGGCTACTGTCTTGAGAGCGTCCTCGTCGATCTGCTGAGCGAGGAATCGCTATCTCCCCGCGCGAGCTATCGCACCATCGGAGAGCAAGTCGACGGATCGTTCGCCTTCGAAGGCCGGTTCTTCTTGCTCGAGGCGAAATGGGTCGGGGACGCGATTCCCGCATCCAGCATCTACGCGTTCAAGGGCAAAGTCGACGGCAAGCTGTCGGGAACGCTTGGCTTGATGATCGCGATGAGCGGCTTCAGCGAGGAAGCGGTCTCCGCCCTGATCGCTGGTAAGCACCTCAGTGTCCTGCTAGCGGATGGAGACGATCTCAGGGCGGCGGTCAGCGAGTCCGGGTCCTTCTCTGAAATGCTTCGCGTGAAGGTCCGAGCAGCGGTCGATGAAGGCGCGGTGTTCGCGCCCTACCGGATCACGGTCGACGGCACGCGCAGCGTACTTGCGAGCCAAGCGCGTCAAGCGGGGCAAGTGCCGCAAGACATTCGAATCCAGTTTGCCGTTGAGGGAAGATCAGACGCCATAGCTGTTGGGCGCCTCGGCCGGCAAGTACTCGACGCTCTTGGTGTCTCGCTCGAGATCGAGACGTTCCCGGCGCAAGGACCGGAGAACGCGGTCCGACTCGCCGGCTCGCTTCGAGACGCCACGTCACCCAGAACGCTCGTCGGTGTCGTAGTTGACGCCGATCACGAAGGTTCGGTCGTGCGCCAACGGCGTTTTGGCGAACATCCCGCGATCCGCGGACGTCAGATCGTGGTGATCGCAGCATCGCCTGGTCTGGCGGAAGACTGGCTGCAGCTGAGTCCGCCGTTCCGTCCAACCCGTATCGATGCCGTCGAGGCAGCGGTCGATGCCGTAAACGTCGACGAACTCAGGGCTCGGTCCGCGTCTTTCGCTCGCTTTGCTTCCGTCTTGGAAAAGCATGTGAGAGGGCTGCCTGAAGCGGATCGCCGTTCGACTCGGACTTCATCAGAGCCGACGCATAAACCGGAACGCTATGCGCACTAGCCGCGTGACCCTGACGGGGCGCCGTCCTTTATGGGCACGCATTGAGCTTGCGTTCGGTACGGCGCGGCAGCACGCCACGCGTAAAGACCGCCCACCGCGCCGAGCGAGTGCCTTCAACCAACGGCCACGAATCCCATCTTCAGGTACCGCTGCAGCACATCTTCCGGTACCGAGTCGGGCAAGGCCACCGCGCAGTACCGCTCGGCGCGCGTGACGGATACGAACCCGATGCGAAGCTCCTCGCGCTCCTCTGGGCTAAGTGTGCCGTGCTCGTCGACGCTGCATAACACTCGAGCGCGATCTCGTCTTGAGGTGGCGGGCTCGACGACGAGCAGGACGCTGTCGATCGAGCGACCCTTCACCGAGTGCACCGTTCGCGCCTCGAGCTCGACTGAGTTGACCACGAACTGAGATCGAGCGAGTAGCAAGCGCTGAGATTTTAGATTCTTGAGCTGCTGCGAAGGCGGGTGCTTCAGCTCAGTCCCCGCGTGTACGAACCCGTCGAGCAGGTCCGAGACGACAACGCGGCTCTGCGACACCCAATCAGCCAACGTCAGCTCACCGAAGCGCGGGAGCGCGCGCCACGTCTCGGCGGAGAGGCGCCGGAGACGCCGGCGTCGCTCCACGTCGAGGTCGACGAGCTCTCTCTCCCCGGCGATCATCCACAGCAGCGCCTCTTCCACCGCGCGGATCTCGGTCGCCCCGAGGGGACGTCCGCGCTCCCGGACCGCAGCGGCATTGCCGAGAGCCCTGACGACGCGATTGCAGGAGACTCGTTCGACCTCGTTCAGCTTGTCGCGCATCTTGCGAGAGCGAGCTAGTACGACCGCATCGTTGAGCGGAAGATCATGAACCTCGAGTCGTTGTCTAAGCGCGACGATCACCGCTGCGGGATTGTCGTCTTCGTAGCGCAACACTTCCGGCCGAATCGGACAGTCCGCGTTCTCGCCCACTGCTTCGTCGGCGTCGCGCCGCGTGAACCCGCTGGCGGCCCTACAGATGAGAGTCGACGAGCGAAAGTTCTGCTTCAGCTCCAACGGTTCCAACTGGCTCTTGCTCGCGAACGCCGCGAATCGCTCCGGGTCGGCACCTTGAAATCCGTAAATCGACTGTTCAAGGTCTGCCACGACCACGAGAGATTTCAGGCGCCCCGTGTCACGTAACAACTCAAGGCACGCGACCTGGACGTCGGACGTGTCCTGAGCCTCGTCAACGATCAGTTCGTCAAACCTGCCGGCCAGCGCGCGCGCGATGCGCGGCGAGCGACGAAGCACGTCGAGACTCCAGTACAAGATGTCGGATTGGCTGAGATAGCCTTGCCGGGCGTGCGACCGCTTGAAGTCGTGCGCCTGCTTGTGTCCGAGGCGCGTGGCTTTCGCGGGATCTAGTCCGGGAAAGGCCTCCGGCGAGGAGTGACAGATCGCCTTGCCCGTCCGATCCAGGTGGAAGTCCGCAACGCAAACAGGGAGCTTCTTCTTCTCATCGGTGGCGACACCGGCAGGCGCCGTCGAGGGTTCGCCGATCATGACCTTCCGCCATCCCGCCCATTCTGCGTCCCGCACCAGCATGGGACCGCGCGCAGATCGAATCATATGGCTGTTCGGTTGCAGGACGTATTGCGACAGAAAGCCATGAAGCGTCCCGACGTAGTGTCTCGGCCCAGCCACTATCCCGACGGAGTCGCACACGGCCAAGACCTCGTCGACGGCGACGTTCGTGTATGACGCGACCGCGACTCGCTTCTGTCCAAGCTGGATCTCCCGAGCAAGCCGGAGAGCCACCGTTCGAGTCTTGCCCGACCCTGGACGCGCGAGCAGGGAGAAATTGCCGGGATGCTCGATTGCGCGGCGCTGAGGAGCCGAAAGTCGATCGAGCGCTTCCTCAAGTCGCGACTCGTTCAAGGTCATGGCGCGTCGCAGACGAATCGGATCGCACTCGCCACATAGTCTGGGGGCGTGAGGCGATGCCCTTCGTCCAGGTGGGCGGCCAGGGCCTGCGCGTAGCGCCCTTTCCGCCGCTGCACGGCGTCGAGCAGCGCCCTGCCCCGGGCCTCAGGGTCGTTCGCGTCGACCTGTGCCTCCAGCCGATTCGCGACCATCGTGTGGATCCGGCGCAGTGCTCCGAGTAGCACGGGCCATTCACTCTGTCGGCCGAGCTCTCGCTCTAGCGTTGTTGCCCCGTACCGCACTGTGACGTTCGGCCACTTCGCCACGCGAGCGACTAGGGACTTCGTTGAGGCGGAAAGCTCAGGATCATTCCCGTCGAGCTCGTCGGGTTCGGCGTCACCATCAGTGATCAGCGCGCACCGGTGCGGGAGCCGGCCGGGTCCAAACAGCTCTACGAAAGGCCCAAACGCGAGGCCTTCCACGTTGACAACGGCCACACCGTGTTCATTCAGTGGCATCCGCAGTTGCCGTGCGAAGGCGGGGATGAGCAGTTGCTCTGCGATCCCTTCAACGAGGACAACGCCACGCGCAAAGAGCAGCGACGCCTTAGTCACGTCCAGGTAGCGATCAAGGTGTTCGAGATCACGTGTCTGCATCTTGAACCGAGACGGTGACCTGGCGGACGCCGAGCGATCTGTGACCGACCGGGCGAGGATTGTCACTCGCTCCGCACCCGCGGCCGCAGCGACGTTCGGCGAATGTGACGTCACGATCGAGCGGACCGCAGTCGGCCGCGCAACGCCTGCAGACGACTCGGTCGTGACGGCCTTGGGCTCGTTCTTGGCAACTTTCGCTCGGCGCTTTGCGGCGGCGCTTAGTCCAGCGGCCGGGTTTTCCAGAAATCGCACCAGCAGGTCCTGAAGCTGCGGATGCAGATGCGCCTCCGGCTCCTCGACGAGCAAGAGCGTCAGCCTCGCGTCGCTAACGGTCGTCGTGGCCGCAAGCAGAGTCGCCATGTAAAGCAGGTTGTTGTAACCCAGGCCGTTCCGATCCAGATCCAGTGCGTCAACGTCGCCCGCGTGCCCGCGGAGTGCCCTGATGATCGCCTCGAACTCGGGCGGCGAGAACAGAAGGCTCGAGGCCTGCGCAAGGACCGGCCCCGACATCGCTTGCAGATGATCCGCGATGGCAGTTCCGGCGGTGACTACCGCGTCGACCGCGTCAAGTTTCGTGTTCGCCTCGCCGACGATGCTTTCCATCGTCTTGCGGTCCGGGTGTCCGGTTGGAGCAAGGCTGCGCACAAGGCCAGACGCACGATTGCTTGGTCCCGGCCGCATGTCGCGAACCGCATCTCTCAGAGGCGGGAGATAGATCCACTGGACCGCCTCGCGGGCAAAACGGTCGACCTCGGCGTGACCGCCGTCGCCGCCTGTCAGTTTCGTCTCGATGCGCCCGTTGTCGTCAAGCGTGGCGTCGAGACGAAGTCGTGCCGTCCCTGTCTGCTGGGCGAGGCACGTAATCATCACTGACTCGTCGTCCTCGTCGAGGCCCGCCAAGACGATCTCTATCGACAACGACGTCCATCTGGTCCCGTCCGCGCCGATCGTAAAGTCATCCGCAGTTATCCACCGGCGAGCACGAACACCGTCCGAGGGCCACAGCGCCGTTCGGAGTGCGTCGATCACGTTCGACTTTCCCGCGTTGTTGGGACCAACGACCACAGCGAGGGGCGACGTGAACGGAACGTCGCACGTCATGCCTCGGTAGCCGTCTAGCGAGATTGATTCAACATGCATAGGCTTGCCTCAAAGGTCGCGAAGCCTAAAGCATGAGGAGGACGTAGCAACAGCCGTCCTCGCGCTGGCGCAGCGGGCTCCCTTCGGCGGGGGCGCGGCTCTCCGAGTTGGCCGCCGCGCGCCCGCCCCGGCGGGTAGCCGGTACTCGAAGTAGCGTGCTCGGGCGGAAGCTCGCCCCTCAGCGTCGACCGCCGAGGTCCAAGTCGCGGGCGACGCCGAGCTCGCGCGCGTACATGTCGGTCAGGCGCCGACGCAGCTCGACGAAGTCGCGCCCGCGCGTCTCCAGTCCCCAGACGCCGGCTGCGAGGTCGTAGATCGTCCCGCCGCGCCGGCACGAGAAGCAGCACCAGCCGCGCGCACCAGTTGGATAGGCATGCAGACTCGGCCGCACGTCCTGGTGGAACGGGCACCGCACCTTGCCGGTGCGCCCGGGCCGGACGCCGACCAGGTCGGTGATGTACTCGCGGGGCGGGATCTCAAGCAGCGGATCGCCGGTCGTCCCGCGCGGTGGCATGCTCCAGCGCCGCTCCACGACGTCCTCGCGAACAGTCGGAAGATTTCGGGCCACCGCTGCGACGCTGAAGCGCAGCTCGGAGTGGAGCCGGAGCACGCCGACCGGACGAGCGGGCACATGCTTGAAGTTGAACGTCCCGGGCGGTCGCAGAATGCGTGCGGCGTCGAAGCAGGCCAGGTCCGCTTTGACCGCGTGCGCCAGTCGTAGGTTCAGCACCTCCGCCTTCGCCGGCGTCAGCGGCTTGGTGAGCGGCCAGTAGGCGTGGCAGTTGGAGCCCGAGCCCGAACCGATGATCACCGACGGCTGTGGGCGGAATCCCAGAACGAGGTTGGCGGACTCCCTACCGTCGCACTCAGCCCACAGAGTCCAGACCTCGGACACCGCGTCCTTGGTCCCACTGCGCCGGGTCCGGGGCGCGCAGCCGACGTAGACGTCCGTACGCGAACCTCGCGAACGGATGCCGTTGACCAGGGCGTCGACGTCGCCGACGCCGTGGAACTCGTGCGCGAGCTGGTCCTCGCGCACGCGGTACCGAATCTCTAGGAAGTGCTCGCTCGGCGCGTGCCCGGCGAGTAGCGCGAGATACGAGCGGAGCTCGTGCTCGTCCGCGTCGGGTCGATTGGGTGCGGCCATACGGACCAAGCCGCGGAGACACGTGATCGGGCAAAAAAATCCGCGTTGCAGGGGGACGAACTTCTTCAGAGACTGCCTACGCGGGAGGAAGACGTATGCGCGCGGGAAGTTTTTTGCCCGGAAGGACCGCTCGGCGGCTTGACCGCCATATGGCCGAGCATGGCATTGCACGCGCCCGCCGCTTTACCCACGGTCCGAGCAGGGCGCCATACACACCAGACGAGATCGCGGAAGCGCTCGTCCCGCGCCGTGACTTACTCGTTGGTCAGGTCCCGCACGAGCTCGCGCGTGCGCGTGGCATGAGCCATGAGCAGTGGGAGGCGGCGGTAGACGACGCGATCGACTACCTCGTTACCGAGTTCGAGAAGCCGCTCTACGACGCCGAGTCGCTCGAGCGGGTCTTCTGGAAGTCCGTCAGCCTCAGAATCAAGCACCAAGGCGACCGGCGGCACGCGACCGTCCGCGGCCCCTATCGTCGCGCCGAAATCGAGCTCGGCACCCTACCCGGCGAGGAAACCGACCCGGAAGCGGTTGCGATCGAGCACGACGAGCGCGACACGCTGCTCGAGTTCAGAGCGACGCTGACCGACCGTGAGCGGCTCGTACTGGACTGCCAGTACGGCGAAACGCCGAAGAAGCAGGGGCGGGTCGTCGTCGCCCGGAAGCTCGGGCTGCCGATCGGCGAGGTCCGCAAGCACGAGCGCAATACGCTCAGCAAGCTCCGGCGCTTCTCGGCCATCCTGGAGGCTGGCACCCTCTGCGCCCACCGCGAGCCGCAACTGCAGGCGCTCGGCACAGGCGAGTTGAGCGCCGAGGTGGAGCGCTTGGCGCTGCTCCACCTGAGCCACTGCACGCGCTGCCAGCTCAGACACGCGGTTCGGCTGCGCGCCATCCGCCGCGGCGACTTCCAGCGCGAAATCGCCAACATCCTCCCCACGCCCCCGCTGGTCGAGGCTTCGCGCCAGCGCGGGTGGCTCGAGATCATGTGCGACTGGGCATCGCGCCCGTGGTCGCACGAAGCGGCGTCGACCGGCACGCAGCTCGGTCTCGCGAGCCGCGGGATCGGCACGATCGCCGCGGCGAAGATCGCCGCGTTGTGCATCGGAAGCGTGTCGCTCGTCGGCGGGGGCGCGTACTGCCTCCACGCCGCATCGATCTTCGGTCCCGAGAAGCCGGAGCCCATCGCGAAGGAAGAACCCAAGGCCCCAGTCAAGCGACAGCGAGCTGAGCCGCCTGACCTCGTCCTCGCCAAGAAGCTCACCGTCGGCTCTCACACGCCCACACCGACTCCAACACCTAAGCCGAAGCCTCGACCTAAGCCTAAGACTCAGCGCCAGACGAAGCCCAAGACGCCGACGAGCCACGAGCAGGAGTCCGCGGTCTCAGCGGCGCCGACGGGCGCGGCACCAAACGGCGACAGCGAGTTCGGGCCCTCGTCCGCCAACACCCCAGCGACCAAGCCGGCCCCGCCCGTGGCGAGCGGGGGACCGGAATTTCCGTGAACCGCCTATGCGCAATGACGTCATGCGATCGGGAGGTGCCCCAATGAGGAAATCAGCGAGATGGCTCAGCTTCGGAGCCGCGCTCGGTGTGGCCCTCGCGGTCGCGGCGCCGGCGACCGCCGGCACATACACAGTCACGGGCACGTGCGGCAACTGGGCTCCGAGCTCGAATCACTGGGACACCTCTGTCGCCTCGGCGGCCTGCCCGCAGCTGAAGCTCGAGCATCCGCTCGGTCCGAACGCCGCGCCGTCCGGCCACGAGGCACGCTGGACCTTCGACGCGCCGAACGGGACCACGATCACCGCCTTCAGTGGCCAGTTCAGCTTGCTGGGCACCAACGGCTGGCAGGCCTCGCTGCATGCGACGGGGGTCGGGCAGATTGAGGGGTGCCCCGGCTCGACGTGCCCGGGCGCCTACAAGTTCATCCCCTGGAGCACGTATGGCGCTGGAAGCTCGGGGTCGATCTTCCTGCGGTTCCGTTGCGGTCCCGTGACGGGCTGTGCGATGAATCCCATCAGCGGCTATGCCTTCGTCTGGGGCGCCCACGTGGTCCTCACCGACTGGGTGGCGCCAGGGGTGACGATCACCGGTGGCCAGCTCGCATCAGGCACGTGGCAGCGGAGCGTCGGCACTGTGGCCTACGACGCTGGCGACAACATCGGCATCCGGCTCGTGCGCGCGTACATCGACGGCCGGCCGCGGGCCGAGGCGCCGCGGACGTGCGACTACTCGAGCAAGTACCCGTGCCCCAACGGAGGCGGCGTTCTGAACGTCGACACGGCCGGCATCCCCGACGGACCGCACACGCTCACGGTCGAGGCAATCGACGGCGCAAACAACGCCGCTTCCACGAGCACCACGGTCTATGCCGACAACACTGCGCCGGCACCTCCGCGAGAACTGAGCGCCGAGGGTGGCGAGGCGTGGCGCGCCACGAGCAAGGTCAACGTCAGTTGGAAGAACCCTCCGCAGGCTGCCAGTCCGATCGTCGCCGCGGACTACGCCGTGTGCCCCGCCGCCAACGCTGCCGGAGACCCCAAGGGTTGCGTGACGCGAAGCGCCACTGGCACGAACATCGAACGAATCGACGGCGTCGAAGTCCCGGCGGCGGGCGACTGGAAAGTCTGGTTGTTCCTCCGTGACGCGGCCGGCAACGTGGACGCGTCGACGATCGGCCAGGTGCCGCGCCTGCGGTACGACCCCACGCCGCCGAGCGTGAGCTTCCTGCCGGTGACGCCGGACGACCCAACCCGCATCCGAGTCGCCGCGGCGGACGCAACGTCCGGTCTCGCCACACAGTCGCTCGAGATCCGTCGTGAAGGGACGGATGCGTGGGTGCCGGTTCCTGTCACGCCGGACGCCCAGGGTTTCTCAGCGGCGCTCGATGACGGCAATCTTCCCGAAGGGACCTACCACCTACGCGCGCGTGTGACGGATGCGGCGGGCAACGAGAAGTCGGCCGAGACCGCGCCCGACGGCGCCGCGGCGACCATGGCGTTCCCCGTGCGGTTGAAGACGCGCCTGGCCGTAGGCAAGGTCGCGAAGGTCCGTGCGAAGAGCAGTCGCAGCGGCAAGCCTCGGTATCGGCGGGTGCTCGTCGGACGTCCGCGTGCTCCGTACGGCCGCACGATCAAGCTCAATGGCCGACTGACGACGCCCGGAGCGAACCCCGTCGTGGACGCCGACGTCCAGGTCTGGGAGCTGATCGACCTTCCCGGCGCGGCATGGAGCCAGATCGCCACGGTCCGGACCTCGCGCACGGGGCGGTTCGCCTTCAAGGCGCTGCGTGGACCGAGTCGCCTCGTCCAGTTCCGCTACGGCGGTACGGCGATGGTCCGCTCACGAACAACGACCGTCGACCTCCGCGTGCGCGCGACGACGAGCATGCGCGTCAACCGCCACCGTGTGATGAACGGCGACTACGTCACGTTCCGCGGGCGGCTGATGGGACGTCCGATCCCGGCCGGCGGCAAGCTCGTCGAGCTGCAGGTCTACTCGCGGCGGCGCTGGCGGACGTTCGGAACCGCGCGAGCGAACGAGACCACTGGCCTGTGGGCGTACCAGTACCGGTTCGAGGCGATCACGGGCACGATCAAGTTCCGGTTCCGCGCCCGCGTTCGCAAGGAGGCGACCTATCCCTTCGACCTCGGCACGTCCCGACGTGTCCGCGTGACGGTGCGGGGACAGTGAGCGTTGCGCTCCGACTCTTCCGCTTCCGTGTTGTTAGCCGTATCGTCGCCTGACGTCTGAGGGAGGTGTCGCCAATGCTCGGCCATCTACGTTCAAAGCTCTCGTTCGCGAACGTCACGTCCGTGATCGCCCTGTTCGTCGCGCTTGGAGGTACCGGGTACGCGGCCGTGACACTGCCGCGCAACAGCGTCGGCGCCGACCAGCTCAAGAGCCGGTCGGTCGGCTCATCGGAGCTCAAAACCAACGCAGTGACGTCCCGATCGATCAAGAGCCGCTCGGTCGGACTTAGCGACATCACCCCCGCCGCACGTACCGCCCTTCGCGGGCAAGCCGGACCTGCAGGCCCAACGGGCCCGGCCGGTCCGGCGGGCGTGACCTTCCGTGCCGCCGTGCCCGCCGGCGGGACCGTGCAACGGGGGAACGCCTCGAGCGCCGAGCACCAGGGCGGCACCAACGAGTACCGCGTGACCTTTGCTCAGGACGTCATCAACTGCGTCGCGACGGCGACCCTGGCGACCGTGCCCAGCGGCGCTGGCGTTGACCAGCCCGTCGCGGGGCGCGTCACGGTGACGCAGGACCAAGCGCGATCCGTGCTCGTGCGCACGTTCGCTGTTGACGGAACGCCTGCCGAGCAGCCGTTCAACCTCGTACTTGCCTGTTAGCGCGTAGGCGAGCCGGTTCGTGAGCGCGAGGACGGCACCGCTCGTCCTCGCGTTTGGGCTGCGCGCTCGGACGTAGCGCACGATCGCGGAGCGAGGGGACCAGTTTCCCTCGCTCGCTCCTACACCGTGCATGACGACCGAAGTGCTGTCGCCGCCGGCCGGCGTCCGAGATGACGCGTTCGTTCCACTTGACTGGCTTCCCGAGGAGCAAGCCACCTCGACCGCGCGGAGGAAAAAGCCGTGGCGGGTCCTTCTGCTCGCGCTTGCTGTCCTCGTCGGATCGTTTGCTGCGTTCGCGCCCTCTGAGAACAGTCCTGATCGTGTTCGTTCTCACCGTGTTCCGGCAGCTACGGCCACGCCGCGAGCGGCATCTGTCTCGCCCCGCCCGCCGAAGCGCGCAGCGCCGGCCCGCGGACGTCAGCGTGCTCGTGAACCGCGCACCCCCAAGCGCCAACACTCGAAGCCGCGCGCCCGCGCGGCGAAGAAGCGCAAGCATGAGCCTCGGCGGCGCGTCGAACGACCGGCCACGTCGCCTGCGCCGACACCGGCCGCTGCGCCGCCGAAGAGGTCGGTGGCCCGCGAGCGCCGCCCGCCGGCCAAGCCCGCCGGGTTCGGCGCGGAGTTCTTCTGATGGCGGCAGGGATCGCAGTCGCCGTCGCGCCGAAGCTCGTCAAGCCCGTTCTGGCTGGCGCCGCCTTCTTGGGTCTCGCGCTCGGCACGGCCCTCATGGGCGTCACGGGCGCAATGTCCAACTCGCAGCCGGGCCCGATCGAGGTCGAGGACATCCCGGAGGACTTCATGGCCGCCTACCGGACCAGCGCAGAGCGATTCGAATTCGGTGCCGACGGCTGGTCCTATCTCGCCGCGATCGGCAAGGTCGAGAGCGACCACGGACGGCTGCAGGCGCCGGGCGTTCGCTCTGGCCAGAACAACCACGGCTGCTGCGCCGGCCCGATGCAGATCCACAACGGCTACGGCTCCGGCGGCGGCACCTGGGCGGCCTACAAGACCGACGGCGACGGCGACGGCGGCACCGACATCTATCAACCCGCCGACGCGGTCGCGACGGCGGCCAACTACCTTCGCGCATCCGGTGCGCCAGCTGACTGGCGTCGCGCGATCTTCGCCTACAACCACGCCGACTGGTACGTCGACAAGGTCGTGGCGCAGGCGGCCGTCTACCGCGACGCGGCGACAGCCAACACGCCGATCACCGGGCCCAACGTTCCGACCACGCTCGTGCCGGCCACTGGCGACTGGCTCGCCGACGTCCCTGGCATGCCGGGCGAGCGCTGCGACCGCCGCATCGTCGCCGACGTCGTGATGCTGATCCGCGCCTTCGGCGTGCGGGTGACCGACTGCCACGGCGGAGCTCCACACGCCATCGACGGCGAGCATCCGCTCGGCCTTGCGACCGACCTCGTGCCGAGCGACGGCGACTGGTCACGGACGATGCGCCTGGCGCGCGCGTACGGCTGGGAGCCGTCCTGCGCGAGCTCCGGCTGCGATGGCCGTGGTCCGTTCCGGGTCGTGCTTTACAACGGCTTCCCCGGTCACGGCGACCCGTCTTCCACCTCGTCGCCGCACCTGCATCTCTCGTGGGCCCACGCGCCCGCCACTCCGTTCACCCGCGCGCGCTGGGTGCGCGTGCTCACGCCGGCCCCGATCGCCCCTTGATCGCGGCATCCATAGGAGGACCACCATGCAGCCCGCCCTACTCATCCTCGCGGCCGCGCCCACGCCGACGCCGTACAACGTCACCGTCAACCCGGACCCGAAAGGGTTGCCCGGGAGCAGCGTCCTGCAGGACCTGGTGAACGGGCTCGCGTTCTGGATGCTGATCGCCGCCCTTGCGGGCCTGCTGATCGGTGCCGGCGTGTGGGCGCTCGCATCGCACAGCAACAACCACCAGTGGTCGACGAAGGGGCGCTCCGGCGCGCTGACCTCCGCGCTGGCCGCGCTGATCATCGGCGCCGCAGCAGCCATCGTGAACTTCTTCGTCGACATGGGCGGCAAGGTCAAATGAGCGCCACCAGCGACCCGCACCGGCGAGGCCCGGCGCCTTGGCATCCGCTCGCCCCCGAGCGCCCTACGCCGGGACCGTCGCTCTACCGCGATGGCTGCTACCTCGTCAGCGAGGCAGGCGAGTGCGCGACATGGGCCGTCTGCGACCGCGGCCGTTGGGGCGTCGTCTACGAATGCAACGGCGACCAAGTGCTGTCGTCGTGGGTGCGCGAGGAGGACATTCCGCTCCACGTCCTCGCCGAAGCACTGCCGGAGTCGGCGAGATGAACCGCTCACGTCCCCGATTCCCATGGGTGGGAGTGTGTGTCGCCGTCATCGTCGTCGCGCTCCTGGTGGCTGCCGGATCGGCACTCAGCGGACCGGGTTCTCCGGAGCCCAGCCCGCTCCAGATCGCCCAACCCCAACCCAGCCGTTCGAGCGCAGTGCAGACGGCCGTCGACGCGCTCTACGAGCTGACCATCCCGGCGCTCACGGACCGAGCGCGCTTCCGAACTGCCGTGGTTCGGCTTGCCGCTCCTGGGGCCGTCGAGCACGTGGAAGCCGTCTTCGGTGCGGCGGACCCACAGGCCGTCGCGGACTTCAGCCGTGCTGGAGCCGTCGTGCGCGGCGCTCCGCTCGGCTACCGGATCGATCGCTACACCGGCAACTCGGCATCCGTCGCGATCTGGAGCGTCGCCATCGCCGCGGCGTCGAGTGACCAGGCGGAGTCTCAATGGCGCACGCTGGTAGTCGACCTCGCGTGGACCCCGGCGGGCTGGCGCGTGACCAACGGCGCTGGAGTCGACGGTCCAGCGCCATCAACGCCCACCCGCGAACTCGCGGCTGAGGCCGCGGGCTTCAGGAGCTTCCACCATGAGCCGTAAGCGCTTCGGACTGCTGGCACTTGTGGTGGGCTCCGTGATCGCGATCCCGTCGCCCGCGGCCGCGAGTCCATCAAGCGCCGCGCCGCTGATCGACTTGGCCGCCGATCCGGAACCCGCCGCAGCGTCCGACTGCAACGCCCCAGCGCTGATCTGCACCGGCGGCAAGATCGTCGGCAGCATCGTCGGAGGCGCGGTCGCCCCCGCTGCCAACTCGGTCGCGAGCGCGGCAATGAGCGGGATCGTGACCTGGGCCAGCGAGGGCGCCGCCTGGCTCGTGGAGGCGATCGTCAAGGAGATCGAGCGCGGCACTCGACCTCAGCTCGACCAAGAGTGGTTCCAACAGCGCTATCGCGGCATGGTCGTACTCGCGATCGCCCTCTCGGTGCTGTTCCTGCTGGCTGCGACAGGCCACGCGATCCTCGCGCAGGACGTCGGGCGGCTTCTTCGCGCGACGTTCGTTTCACTCCCGAGCGCGCTGCTGTTGACCTTCGCGGCCGTGACGCTCACCGAGATTGCGTTGCGCGTCACCGACGAGATGACCGCATGGGTCCTCACCGGCACCGGCGAGGACATTCGCGAGGCCTTCCGCGCTCTCGGCAATGTCCTTCTCCTCTCGGGGCCGGACTCGTACGCCGCACCTTTCGTCGTGTTCCTGAACGCCGTGCTGATCTCGGTGGTGGCGTTGGTGGTCTGGCTCGAGCTGGTGATGCGCGAGGCCGCCGTCTACGTCGCGCTGGCCTTCCTCCCTCTGACGCTCATCGGGATGGTGTGGGAGCGCACCGTGCACTGGAGCCGCCGGCTCGTCGAGTGGCTGCTAGCGATCATCCTTGCCAAGTTCACGATCGCGTGTGCGTTCGCCCTCGCCGCGTCAGCGATCACGGAAGGCGTCGGCGATGGCGGAGGCGTCACCACCGTGCTCGCCGGATCAGCCGTCCTACTGATCGCCGCGTTCACACCGTGGGCGCTCCTGAAGTTGCTGCCGTTCGCTGAGGCGGCCGCCGGCAACCTCACGCGCAGCCACGTCACGAGCGCCGCCACCGGAGCCCCTGGCGCCCAGACCGCTACCAGCGTGGCGCGGCAGATGCTGCTCATGCGATTCACGAGCGGCG
The DNA here is from genome assembly GCA_027587225.1 of Solirubrobacter taibaiensis. Lineage (GTDB taxonomy): Bacteria > Actinomycetota > Thermoleophilia > Solirubrobacterales > Solirubrobacteraceae > Solirubrobacter > Solirubrobacter taibaiensis. Next base: position 141,141 of record JAPDDQ010000003.1, on the reverse strand, counting down.
CAGGCAGTTCTTCGCGCGCTGCGGCGATCGCCTCGTCGCCCGACGTGTCCTCGCTAAAGCCGCCGCCGTCCGCGGGCGGAGCGAACGATCCCGGTGGCCCCCTTCCGCAACTGCCCAACCGCCAGCCGGCACGCCCGCGAGCCCAGGGTGCGCGATGAGTCCAGACAGGGAACCCAAGACCTACAGATTCGGACCGCTGGAGCGACGCGGCGTGATCGGCGGATTTCGACGGGGACAGATCCTCTGCATCGGTGCCGCGAGCGTCGGCGCCGTTGTAATCGTGAACCTCACCCCCACGGCGGGCGGCTTCATGTCCGCGTTGCTGTTGGTTGGCGTCGGCGTTGCGCTCGCGATCGTCCCGATCAGCGGTCGGACGCTCGAGGAGTGGGCGCCAGTCCTTGGCGCCTGGCTGCGCGCGACTGCAACCGGCGCGCGGCGCTATCGAGCCGCAGCCTCTGAGAACGGAGTGACCTCGTCCCTCGATGGAAGCTGCGCCAGAACGCCTATCGAACTGCCCTCGTGCCTCGCGGGATGCGAGATCGCCGCCGCAGCAACGGGTGATCGCGACGTCGGCGTGCTGCACGACTCCAGCCTGTCCGCACTCACCGTCGTCGTAGCCGTCACGGCCCGCGCGGTCGGCCTCCTGCCGACGAGCGAGCACGAAGCTCGGCTCGGCCGGTGGGGCCAGGTCCTTGCGAGCCTCGCACGCGGCGGCACACCCATCCGCCGCCTGCAGATCCTTCAGCGCGCGCTCCCCGCCGACGCGGACGGGCTATGGCGCCATTTCCTCGAAGCGCGAGACCCGGAAGTCCCGCTGGAGAGCCAGCTCGAGCTGTCCTACACATCGCTGCTGGAACAGGCGCAACAGGTCACCCAGGATCACGAGATTCTGCTCGCAATCCAAGTCGACGAGAGCCGCACCCTGGCCCGGGCGGGGCGCGACACTCGTGCTGGCAATCTGAGCAAACGCGAGCAGTCTCACCAGGCGTTGCTGCGGGAGGTCCGAACGCTGCTCACGCGCTTCGAACCGGTGGACGTGGAGATCGCCGGCGTGCTGTCCGCTGAGCAATACGCCGCGGCGATCCGGAGCGCCTACGACCCGTTCCGACGCGCCGATCCATACGAAGGGCCTGAACGTGTGCCCTCCTCCCTCTCCTTCGGGCCGACCGCGGCCGACACCGAGTGGTCGATCTATCGCTCCGAAGGCGCGGTACATCGCACCTACTGGGTTGCTCAGTGGCCGCGACTCGCCGTCGGTCCGCTCTTCATGGCACCGCTCTTGCTCGGCGCCGACGCGGTCCACAGCGTCTCGCTGGTCATCGAGCCGATCCCGGCCGCTCGTTCGCGTCGTGCCGTCGAGGCCGCGATCACGTCGGACGAAGCCGACGAAGAGCTACGGGAGCGACGCGGATTCCGCACGACCGCTCGTCGGCGTCGCCAGCAAAGCGCGGCGCTCGACCGCGAGGAAGAGCTCGCTTCCGGTCACGAAGAAGTCCGGTTCGCCGGCTACGTGACCGTGACGGCGCGGACGATGGGCGAGCTCGACGACGCGTGCGAGCGCGTCGAGCACGCCGCGCAGCAGTCGTATCTGGAACTGGTGCCGCTGTGGGGCGAGCAGGACTCGGGGTTCGTCCACGGCGCGCTGCCCCTCGCTCGCGGTCTCAACGCCAGTCGGGCGTTGCTATGAGGCAACGTCTCGCAGAGCGGCCCGGGCACCGGGCGACGACCGCCAACGCACAGGCGATCTATCCGTTCTTCGGCGAGAACGGCTTGGGCGACGGCGGCGTCTTGATCGGCACCGACATCCACGGATCCGCCTTCACGTACGACCCGTTCGTGCTGTACGAGCGCCGGATCGTGAGCAACCCGAACCTGTTCGTCGCGGGTGAGGTCGGCGCCGGCAAGTCCTCGCTGATCAAGAGCTACCTCTACCGACAGGCGCTCTTTGGTCGCGTGCCATGGATCGCTGATCCCAAAGGCGAATACGGACCGCTCGCGCGGGCGCTCCACGTCGAGCCGATCCGCCTCGTGCCCGGGGGGACCATCCGCCTCAATCCCGTCGCCCGCGACTCCGGCTGGGACGCCCAACTCAACCTGCTCCGCGCGCTCGCCGCCGGCGCGCTGTGCCGGCGGCTAGATCCCGAAGAGGAGGGCGCCGCGCGAGAGGCGTTGCGCTTGGTCAACGACGACGCCAAGGTCGAGCCGACGTTACCCGCGATCGTCGACTTGCTGTTCCGTCCACGCGCCCCGATGGCGAATCGGCTGGTCACCACGACACGGGCGCTTGCGAAGGCGTCTCGCCAGATCGCACTCGGACTCCAGCGACTGTGCGAAGGCGATCTTCGCGGGATGTTCGACGGACCCACCACGCCAGGGCTGCAACTCGACGGACGCGCGGTCGTACTCGACCTATCCGCGTTCTACGAATCGTCCGCGCTTGGCCTCGTAATGACCTGCTCTTCGGCGTGGCAGCGCGGGATGATCACAGCCCTGCACGCCGAGGCTGAGCGTGAGGAGCGACCGGCCCGGAAAATGATCAACGTCTTCGACGAGGCTTGGCGCGCGCTCGCCGTGCTGGGTGTCGGCGAATGGCTCCAAGCTGCCTTCAAGCTTTCGCGGCGCGACGGCGTCCAAAACATCGTGATCATGCACCGCCTCTCCGATCTTTCCGCGGCCGGTGCCGCGGGAAGTCGCGAGCGAGAGCTCGCCGAGGGACTCCTGCACGATGCGCAGACGCGCGTCATCTACCGCCAGGTGTCCGACAACGTGGCGCTGACGCGGGAGCTGCTTGGGCTGACGTCGGTCGAAGCCGATCTGTTGCCGGAACTCGGTGACGGAGTCGCGCTGTGGAAGGTCGGCAAGCGCGGGTTCTTGGTTCAGCACCGGTTGTCCGACATCGAGCGGCTCATCGTCGACACAGACGGTCACATGGCGGAGAGGAAGCGGCTGTGAACGAGCATCCTGGAATGCATCCGCTCGAGGTCGCCGCGTTCGTGGCGATCGGCGCAATGGTCGCGCTCGGTGGGCTGGCGTGGCTCGCCGCTTCGCTCGCGGGCCTGCTGTTCGCTGGCGGTTGGCCAGGTCTCACGCTGTCCGATGCTGTCGCAGCTGTCGCCTCGATGCCGAACCACCTGGACGACCCGCGAGCTGCGTGGCCGGCGCCGGTCCGCGACCGGCTCCCCGGGGCGGCCGCTCTGTACGGCACGGGTATGACGTTGCTTGTGGCGATGCTGTTCGCGGTCGTCTTCGGTGTGCGGAGATGGTTCGCCCGCGATCGGGGGCCCGCAACGGCGCGCTGGGCCACGACGCGTCAGCTGCGACCGCTACTGGCTCGCGAGCCGCAGCGCGCCCGCGTCACCCTCGGGCGCCGCGGAAGACTGCTCGTTTGCTGCGAACCACTGCACTCGACCCTCGTAGTTGGTCCCACGCAAACCGGCAAGACCACCGGCCTCGCGATCCCGGCAATCCTTGAGTGGCAAGGTCCCGTGCTAGCCACGAGCGTCAAGACAGACCTACTGCGCGACACGATTGAGACCCGCCAGCGCTGCGGCCGCGTCCAGCTCTTCGACCCGGCCGGCAGCACCGGGCTAGAAAGCGACGGGTGGACGCCGTTGGTCGATTGCTACACCTGGGCCGGCGCCCGCAAGACGGCGGCGTGGCTCGCAGAAGGCGCGTCGGTCAGCAAGAAAGGCCTGTCCGACGCTGACTTCTGGTACTCCACCGCCGCGAAGCTCCTCGCGCCGATGCTCTTCGCCGCGGCGACGTCGGGACGCTCGATCGGCGACGTCGTCACCTGGCTCGACACCCAGGAAGAGCCCGAGATCGAGGACGCTCTGAACTACGCCGGCATCGCAGAAGCGAGTCACGCCTTCGCTGCGTCGATCGGGCGCGACATTCGCCAGCGCTCTTCCGTGTACGCCACCGCCGAGGCGATCCTCGAGGCATATGCCGATCCCGGCGTCGCGATGCGCGCGCAGGCCGCCGACGTACGGCCCGACGAGTTGCTCGACGGTGGCAGCAACACCCTCTATCTCAGCGCGACCGTGCGTGATCAGCGACGTCTACGACCGGTGTTCGTCGCGCTGCTCGAGTCGGTGATCGAAGAGGCGTACAAGCGCTCGGCCGCGACGGGCAAGCCACTCGACCCGCCGTTGCTCGTCGTTCTCGACGAAGCAGCGAACATCGCCCCGCTCCCGGACCTCGACGTGATTGCCTCGACCGCAGCTGGCCATGGCGTCCAACTCGTTACCGTTCTCCAGGACCTCGCGCAGGCCCACGAGCGCTGGGGTCGCGACCGCGCCGACACGATCGTCAATAATCATCGCGCACGCGTAGTTGGCGGCGGTATCGCTGACGAGCGCACGCTGGACTACGTGTCGCGCTTGCTCGGAGAAACCGAAGTTCAACAACAGTCTTCGACGTCGGCAGAGCATGGCCGGCACTCGACGACGGTCTCGTCAACGTACCGCGCTCTCGCGCCGGCCAACACACTGCGCGAAGCAGGTCAAGGCTCGGCGCTACTCCTGTACGGCAGCCTGCCGCCGGCGTGGATCTCGTTCCGCCCGTGGTTTCTCGAGCGGCCCGCGGCGTAGCACGCCGAACCAGGAGCGACTCGCTGAGCGTGTTGGTCGATCGCCGTCGCAACTAGCGGCGACCACAAGGCGCTAATTTCGACTATTTTCAGACCAGGAGAAGCTGTTGCTTGTCTGTCTCAGCAGCAGCGATTGCCGCGGCAGTCCGCGGCAATCCTCGACAGTCGGCAAGAACCGAGAGATGCGCCGGACGACAGCGTGTCGAAGCCATCGCCCATCCGCCTCGACGAAGCTGGAAGCTCGCCTAAGAACAGAGGAGCGGACGCAGGTTGCACCCATGCAACTATCGAGGCCGCTCGGGCTGCGCGACCGTTTGCTCGTGGGTCGGCGTCGGCTTAGCGGGCTCATCAGGCTTCAGCGCCGCGTAGGTCTGAAGAAGTGAGAGCAACAGTGCAAGCAGAGCAATGGCTCGGTCCACGGTCATGACTGGCTGGCGAGGAGCAGGGTTGACCGTGATGCTGCTGACGGCGGCGTTGTCCGTGACCGAGATGCTGTCCTTGATCGTGACGTGGTGATCGACCGTGATGTTGTTGATCGTCTGGAAGACGTTGGTCACCGCGACGGTCGCTGCAGGGGTCTCCTTCCGGAGGGTCTCTAGCTCCTCGATGGCCCTCTTCAGCCTGCGCTCGTCTGCTTCCTTGAGCGCGTGGATGGACGCCACCTGAAACAAGAGTTCCCCGACCTCGGCTCGTAGCCGGAAGTCGGTTATGACGTCGGGCCATATCGCTTCTACCCGGCGCATCATCTCGGGCAGGAGCTCCTGGGTTCGCCTCAACCACGGGCTTGGCGATCCGCTGGCTGGCATGGCCGCATCCTACCGATTCGATCAAGGTCAACTTAGTGGTTGCGGAGGATTAGTCGATCAGCAACGTTGTCGCCACGCTGGCGCCGATGCCCGCTAGAAAAAACAGAAGGTTGACTACGACACCTCGCCAGAAAAACCGCTTAGTGTCCTCGCCGAGGTCCCCCTGGAGGGTCTGAGCGACGGCCTCCACCTGCTCGCGAGTCAACTCCAACAGGGCTTGTCGGCTCGCCAGTTCGTCCACGATTGCGTGACGGCGCTCAATATCGGCCTGCAGCTCCCCTACTGCGGAGGCAGCGCGTTCAAGCGCGTCCTTCGCGTCGGCGACACGGTGGTCGAGAGTGTTCTCCGCAGGGTCCTGATGCTCCGAGGCTCGGAGTCGGAAGAAGCTGCGGACCTGTTCGCCAACAGCAGCGGAACCGGCGAGCGCCCCAAGGAGGACAGCTAGCGTTTCGAGTGACGGCACGATCGCGCAGCGTACTCTTCGGGAGATCGTGGAGCTACCGGCCGATCTGGGTCATTTAACTGGCGCCCACGAGCGACGAATCAGCGCTTCTCGACCGGCTGGCCCACACAAGTTGCTGTAGGCCGGCGAATGGGGGAAACGAACGCTGTGCGCGGACCGCGTCGATCCTGCCATGCGCTGCACGGCTCCGCGGGCGGCCACCACGGGCGCTCTGCGATCCGCGCACGCTTCGTCAACGCCACCTAAGGTCACACTCGTGAACGACGATTGGCTTCGCAAGCTGGAAGTGTTCTGCGCCGACATCGGTTCCATCGCTGGCGGGAAGTTCGCGTGGGCACGGCGGCACGCGACTAGCGACGAGGAGGAGGTACACGCACCTTCGAGCATTGCCGCCCTGGCCGGTGCGGTGATCTTTCAGCTCGAGCACGAACGGCCGACGGCACTGGGCGTCGAGATGCCGTTGTTCGTCCCCGTCCCCGAGGACTTCCAGCGGCTCGGTAAGGCGCGTCCCACTGACCACATGCGCCCCGCCTGGTCACAGAGCACCGGCGCCTCAGTCATGGCCACCGGCCTCGTACAGCTGGCGTGGCTCCTGGACCGGGTTCGCCAAACCTGCCCGCTGACGGCCGTGCATCTCAGCTGGCAAGACTTCTGCGCGGCTCGTTCGGGCCTACTGATTTGGGAGGCCTTCGTTTCAGGACCGGACAAGGACCCCGACAAGTCGCACGAAGCCGATGCCCGCATCGGCTTGGAGGCGTTCTGCGCTCGTTTGCCGGACGATCCCACCGACTCGCGGGCAGCCGACGTCGAGCGACCGCTGTCACTAGCCGCCGCTGCTGCGCTGTGGGCGGGCTTCGGTGTACCCGAGGAGGGGCTGCGGGCCCCAACAGTCCTCGTGCGCCCGTAAGTGCGCGCAAGGTCCTCCTCGACCTGAGCCCATCTCTAGCTGACAAGAGGACCAAGCGTGGCTCTTCTCGACACATGAGACTCGCCTATCTACAGACAGGAGTCACGACGCCTCGCGGCCGCCATCCTCACGGTCGCTCGACCGTTGCAGTCCGGACTCGCGCGGCCCGCGGAATCGGCGGTCCGACAGGATCGCGGTCGGGTCGCTTGCGGTGTCTAGCGCCAAAAGCTGACGGCGGCTCTGCCGTGCAGTCGCCGCGAGCTCCAGCTCTGCTGCGGAGCGGACCCGTGGCGCGAACTCGTCCCGGATCGTCGCCGCGTTCTCGACCATGTAGAGGCGGTTCGTCTTCCGCCCGCGACTCATCGCGGTGTACGCCCACTCCCGATACATCTCGTCAGAGGCAAGGACGAATGCCGCGTCGGTCGTCAGACCTTGGGCGATGTGCCCGGTGACGGCGTAGCCGTGTGCCACAACGGCGCCGCCGTGCACTGTCTCGCGAGACAGGTAGTCCTTGTCGAGCAGGACGTCTCGATCGCCGACCGTGACTAGCATCGAGTCGGCGCCGACCGTCCGCACGACTCCACGGTCGCCGTTCGTCACGCCGCGGCGCCCGTCGTTCTGTCGCAACACGATCACGTCGCCGGCGCTGAACGCATCGTCGCCGCAGACCAGCTCTGAACCCTGTAGCCGGCCCGCGGCGCGCATCGCGTCACGCGCCCGATGGTTGAGCGCTCGCACATCGCTCCGGCGCAGCGCGATCATGATCCCGTGTTCGGGCCCGCCGCTCGCCCACCAGTCGGCGACGAGACGCTCACCAACTGCGGCCGCATCGCGGGCGACGACGATTCGGTCGTGTTCTCGATAGGCCGCGATCGCGATGTCCACCTCGCCGTGGCGTAGTTCCTGGAGTGCGAGTTGCTCCCAGACGGCTTGCTGCCGACGGTTGTCGCGAAGTCCAATGTACGGCAGACGTATCGCGAGCCCCCGGAAGCAGCCGCCAGCTTCGAGCTCGGGGAGCTGGCGGTGATCGCCGGTGAGCACGAGCTTGGCCCCCGCCGCGGTGGTGTGGCGGAGCAACTCCGCAAGCTGCCGCGTCGCGAGCATGCCGGCCTCGTCGACGACCAGGACCGAGCCGCGACGAAGCGGCTCGGCTCCGAGTCTCAGACGACGCAGCATCGCGGCCACGCTGGTCGCTTCGATTCCTGCGCCATCACTTAGTTCCCGAGCGGCTCGGCGCGCCACGGCGACACCTTCGACCTTGATTCCGCCGGCTTCCCAGGCTTCCCGGGCCGCCTGCAGCGCGACGGTTTTCCCCGTACCAGCGGGACCGACGACGATCGCGACTGCGTCGCCGTCGCCCGTCAACCGCCTCACCATCTGCTGCTGCTCCTCCGACAGGAACGGACGACGCGCGATCGCGGAATCAGGGAGCGATGAAGCAACAGTCGCCACGCCGCGGCCCATACCTGCGAGCGCCGTATCGATCACCTGGTGCTCGACGGTAAGCAGCTCGATCGTCGAGAACCGACGGTCGGTGCGCGCCCACACGAGGCGTCCGTCGCGCAGACGGATCGCCGGCGCCGCCTGCCCTGCGTCGCCGTCGAGGACGGGGACGACGTTGTCGGCTTCGACGAACTCTTCAGCGGCAGCCTCAAACTCGTTGACCTCGACATCGGCGCCGGCCGGGATTGCTTCGCATAGTGCTTGCACGACGTCCCTCGGGGCGAACGTCGAGCGACGATGAGTCAGGCCCGTGGGGGCGGCGAGTCGCCGGAACGCGCGAAGCCAGTCGACCGGCGCGCGGCGCTGCGGATCTGCGCGGCCGAGAACGGCTCGCAACGCGACCCGATCAAAGCCGAGACGTGCGGCGCGTTCACGCCACTCCCCCACCAGCTGCTCGGGCATCACGCCGTAGTCCTTGCGCTGCCGCGTCGACAGCGTCGCCATCCGCGCTGCTGCGGAGCTTGTCTGGCCCCGGCGAAGGAGCTCCGCTTCGATCTCGGCTCGACGCCGGCTGAACGCCCGAAGCACGTCCTTCGGCACGCCCTCGATGTCAGCGATGCCGTTCTTCACCGGAGTCCACTCGACGCCCAGACGTTCGGTCAACCGAGCGCGCAGGCGGGCCTCGTAGAGATAGCCCGCGGTCTTCGCGTGTTGGTAGATCGCGCGACCGTCGATTGCCGACCACTTTCCATCGGTCCCCTGGACCATGTTCGCGATCAAGACGTGCGTATGCAGCTGAGGATCACCAGCGCGCGAAGTGCGGTGCCGGAACGCCGCGCCGATGAACCCCGCACCCTTGATCGAGATCGCCCCGCCGGCGCCACGCCGCCCGTTCGCGGCGACTCGTTCGAGATAGGCGAACGCCTCGGCGACCGCTGAGTCGTGTTCGCTTCGGATCGTGCGACGGAGTGTCTCGTCGCCGATCCCGAACAGCACGCTCACGCTCTTCGGCGCAGAGAACGTCACGTCGAACCCCGGCACGCGCCGAGCATGTGGCGGGACGAGCTCCGACCCGGTGAGCGGGTGATGGCCCTCAAGCACGCGGTGCAGCGCCTCCGGCTCGACTTCCCCGACGACGCGCAGGTGCTCGCTGCCGAGCCCGATCCAGTAGCCGGGTGCTTCGGTGCCCTGGACGTAGTAGTCCTCGACACCTGTCCCGACGCTGGTCGCGTGGTTCACACGGGTCTGAGCCTGTTCGAGGTAGTAGTTCGCCTGGCCAGAGGCCAGCTTGCCGATGGAGAGCACCACTACTCAAGCCATCGAGGCACGCGGTTGGGCAATCGGGCACTTCAGTGCAACTGCGTGCCCGGTTATTGGTCCCTCGAGTCCTTGAGGCCTGACGGGGTCGGGAGGTCGCCACCTCGTGCCGAGGCGCGGCTGGGGAGACCGCTACACGAGGCCTGTGCGGACTCGCTCAGGTGCCGGTGATGACAGTGAAGGACCCTGAGCTGTCGGTCGCGCTGCAGCTGCCGGCGCGAGGCGCTTGCGCTGCGGGTGCAGCGATGCACGCCCATCCCTCGAGCTGCACCGCGGCTCCGGACCCGATGCCCTCGCTCGGCGCGCGTCGTAGGTACTCGTTCCACAGCGCCTCGGCGCCTGAGCAGTTCACGCGGCCGTCGCCGATCTCGACCGTCATCGCTGCACCGTCCGTCTGCGTGATCTTGCAGCTGTCGCCTGCCTGTTTGGCGGTGGAGTGCTTCGCCGTCTTCTTGCGCTCGACCGGACCGGCGGCCGTGCTGCTGATCGGGCAGTCGGACTCGGTCCAGCTGTCGGTGCCGTAGTTCAGGGACCACACGCTCTGGTTCTCGAAGAGCGCTTGGCAACCATCCAGCTCGCCGACCTCCGTTCCCGCGGCCTCGGGGTCGGTCGGCACTTCCTGCGGCACGTCCGACGCCTCCGACCCATCGCCCGGGTTCTCGTTCTGGCAGTCAATCGCCGAGTACTCGTAGTCGTCCTCGTACAGCGAACCGTTGGGTGACTGCTCGAACAACGCATCGCATCCGGCGTCAAACCCAGAGGAATACGCGGCGTCGAAGGCGTCCCAGGCGGCGCCTTCCTGGTTCTCCCAGTCCACCTGGGCGCACGAAACGACGACCGTGATCTCCTCGCCCTCTGCGATGAATTCGCCGGCGGCGGGGTCCTGGTCCTGCACCTCGCACCCGGTGGCGTCGCGTGTGGTGTCGAACAGCGGCTCCTCGTCGGCGTCGGCCAGCGTGACGCTGAACCCCTCCCCCTCGAGTGTTGTGACCGCGTCCGCCCCGTCATTCATCGAAACGTCGGGCACTTCCACGCCTTCGGCAAGCTCAGTCTCGGAAACCCCGAACCCCTGCGCGGCGTCGCCTTCCGGCGCGCGGGATGAAGACGAGCTCTGCCCGCACCCGCTCAGAACAAGCGCAAGGCAGAGCAGCACGGTGGACGCGGACTTCACGCGCGGAACATAGCCAGACCCTTACGCCTGAACCGATCGTCTAGCCCTTCGAACAGGGCAGGTCGGCCGAGCGTGCGCGGGGGCGATGCCGAACGAGGGCGCAAGGGAACTCGCAGGAGCCGCGGCGGAGGAGAGTGCCGCGGCTCCCAGCGAGCCCGTTCACGGTGTCGTGGTCGACAGCGTGAAGGTGAGGGTGCGGCTGTAGTTGCCAGTCCGCAGCGGTTCGTTGGCGCTGATGTGCTGGCTGAAGCCGACCGTGACCGGATCGTTCGACACCGGTGTCGACCACGTGCGCTTGGACAGCGTCACCTGCAGCGGTTCGAGGAGCGTGAACGCGCCGTTGGCAAGGCGTCCGGGCTCGGAAACGCTCAGCGCCGCATCGCCGGCGCTGGAGACGACGTTGGCCGTCGTCTGTGCCGTGTAGGTCGCATCACGACCCGGGACGAATGCTCCGAGGGATGCCGGGAGCCCCAGCGTCAGCGACAGCGTGGCCGGCACCGAGCCGCCCACCGTCCCGTCGACGCTCGACGCGGCGTAGGTCGCCGAGCCCGAGCTCGCGTTGTAGTACTGGTCGCCGCTGTAGGTGACGGCGATGGCGCCGGCGGCGGATCGCACCGGGATGGTGGCCGACCCGTTCACCAGGGGCACGGTCACACCACCCGCGGTCACGGTCCCGGTCGGCGTGATGGGCTCGGCTGTAGCCGACTGCACGGTGACCTGGACCGAGCCGGCACCTGGCACGACTGAAGTCTTCGTCGTGCGGAACGCGAACGCGGTCAGATATTCGCGTAGCGCCTTACGCCAGAACTGCCACTCGTGACCGCCGTTGGTGAGGTACGTCGTGAATGGCACTCCCGCAGCGGTGAGGCCGGCCATCTCGGTGTTGGCGAACGAGCGCACCGGGTCCTGCTTGCCAATCGCGATCTGCAGACCCAGCACCTGCTTGAGCTCCGGCTTGTTGTAGATCGGATCGCCGACCGGTCGGATCGCGCCCGCGACGTTGCAGCACGACCAGATGCCGTGATAGCCGAGCAGCGTCGTGTTGTTGAGCAGCAGCTCGTTGCCGCGATTGCCACCCGCCGACTGTCCTGCGTAGGCACGGCCGCTCGGGACCTTGGAGACGTTGTAGTTGGCCTCCATGAACGGGAACACGGAGTTGCGTAGGTCCGCGGCGTAGCCGGCCGTGCCGCCCGGGATTCCGGTGGCGTTGGTCATGACGATCACCAGCGGCTGGATCGTCCCCGCGGCGATCAGGTTGTCGACGATGTGCTGCGCCGCGCCTTGGCTCGTCCACGCGACGCCGTTCTCGCCGCCGCCGTGGCTGAGCACGAACAGCGGGTACGGGGTCGCGCGGTTCGGGTCGTAGCCCGGCGGCGTGTACACGACCAGGTCGTGGCTGCCGACCGGCGCCGTGGACTGCGGCGAGGGGTAGTCCCGCGCTGTCAACGTCCCACGCTGCCCAGTCGGCGCCGGCGCCTGCCACGAGAGGTCCTCGGTCCCGAACACGGGGTCCGACGGCACGTAGACCTGGCTGTTGGGCGCGACCGAGTTGCTGGTCCGGCCCCACGGCGGGTTCGACGGGTCCTGCATCGGCGTGCAGCCCGCGAGCGACGGCGGCGCCGCGTTGCAGTCCTTGAACAGCTGGTAGGTGAACCAGCCCGACGGCAATGGCGTGGTGTAGGTCCAGACACCGTCGGCGCCCTTGACCATGTCCGCCACCGGCCAGTTCGGGTCAGTCGCGTTCGGCGAGCCGAGCGCGAAGTCCCCCGGGCGCCACTGCGACGGTAGCCGCGCTGCCGACGTCGGCGGCGAGAAGCTCGACTCGGCTTCCGAGGTGAAGTACCACTCGCCCTTGATCCGCATCCGTGCCGCGGTGGGATCCGCGATGCGGAACGTCACCTCGTACCCGGTCGGGGCCGTGCCCGTGTGCACCACCTGCGGGGACACGACGGTCTGCGCCTCGGCGGCGGCCGACGCGAGTGTGGCCGCGGCCAGAGAGACCGCCGCGATGATCAGCTTCTTCATGGCGTTGTGGTCGAGAGCGTGAAGGTGACGGCCCGGCTGTAGGCCCCGGTACGCAGCGGCTGAGTGGCCGCGACGTGTTGGCGGAACGCGATCGTCACCGGGCCGTTGGACACCGGTGCCGTCCACGTGGCCTTGGAGAACTCCACCTGCAGGGGCTCCGCGAGCGAGAAAGCCCCGTTTGTGAGATGGCCGGGATTGCTCGCGCTGAGCGCCGCGTCGCCGGCCGTAGAGATCACGTTGGCCGACGTGGAGGCTGTGTACTGCTTGTCCGCGCCTGGCACGAACGCACCGAACGAGGCCGGGTCACCAAGCAGCAGCGAAAGCGTGGCCGGCACGGTGGCCGAAGCCGCGGTCGCCTTGCTGGTGGCGGCGTAGGCGATCGCGTGGCTGGTGCTCACGTTGTACAGCGAGTCGCCGGCGTAGACGGCCGTCACCGACGTCGCGCCGCCGGTGTCGGCGCCCGTGAGCGTCGCGGTGCCGTTCACCAACGCGACCGGTGATCCGATCAGGCGGCCGCCGGCGACGAACTGCACGGTGCCGGTCGGGGTGGCCGGCTGCGCCGCGGCGGGCGCAACCGTGGCCGTCAGGTTCGCGCCGCTCGCGACCACCGTCGTAGTCGTTGCGCGGAAAGCGACGTGGTCGAGGAAATCGCGCAGATCCTTGCGCCAGAACGTCCAGGTGTGGCCATCGTCGGTCGTGAAGTAGCGGAACGGGACCCCTGCGTTCTGCAGCCCCTGACGCTCCGTGATCGCCGTCAGCATCGGGGCGTTTCCGCCGAGGTCGTACGCGCCGATCGAGACGTGGATCCCGAGGAGGGCCTTGAGCTCCGGCTTCTGGTAGGCGGGCGCTGTCGGAGCGGCGCCCGATCCGGTGACTGTGATCGGCGGCGCCTGGGCGGCCGGGGACATCGGTGCGTAGTAGCCGAAGCGCGTGGCGTCATTGACCGAGAACCCGTTCGCGACGGAGCCGAACAGGAAGTTGTTCGTCGATGCCCCGTTGGCCGATGTCCCGGCGAACGCGCGACCCGCGGGCACCTTGGTCACGTTGTAGTGACCCTCCACGAAGGGCAGGATCGTCTTTGCGACGTCGTTCGTGTACGCCGTGATCGCCCCAGCGGGTGCGGGCAGCAGGCCGCCGGTGGACGGCATCACAACCACGGTCGGCTGAATCCGACCTGCTGCGAGCGCCTGGTCGAGGATCTGCGGCGCGCGGCCGCGATTGATCCAAGCGATCTCGTTCTCGCCGCCGCCGTGAGTCAGCACGAACACGGGGTACGGCGCCGCGCGCCCGGGGTCATAGCCGGGTGGCGTGTACACGACCATGTTCTTGCGCCCGCTGGTCGCCAGCGGATCGTCGTACGCGATGTTCTCCACCTTGCCGCGCTGTCCGGCCGGCGCATCGGTCTGCCACGAGAAGTCGAGGGTCCCGAACTTCGGGTCGCTCGGCACATAAACCAGGCTCCAGGGATACGTCGACGCCGTGCACCCCGGGGTCGCGCATCCGTTGACCGGTGGATTGACCGGGTCGGTCACCGCGGTACAGCCCGTCGTTGACGGCGGCGTCGCCGCGCAGTTGGGGAAGAACTGGTACTCGAACCAGCCCGACGGCAAGGCAACGGTGTAGCTCCACACGCCCGTTGCCTCGTCCTTGACCATCCGTGCGACGGGCCAGTTCTCGGACGGCTGGTTCGGCGACGTCAGCTGGAAATCGCCCGGCTTCCAGTCCTTAGCCGCGATCGGGCTCAGGTTCTGCGGATCGTCAGCCTGCTTGGCCGCGTTAGAGAAGGACCATGCACCTTTGATCGACACCGCCGTCGCGGTCGGGTTGTAGTACCGGAACGTCACCTCGTACCCCGTCGGTCCCGTTCCCGTGTGGGTCACGACTGGCGGCACCGCCGGCGACGTTTGTGCGTCCGCCGCAACCGGCGACGCCGCTGCCACCAACGCGAGCGCGCCAACGAGCGCGCTCAATCGTCGAACCATGAGCATCCTGTTTCTCCTCGCCCGCAAACGGCTAACCGTTGACCCGTAGCCGAATCAGATCGTTCTAATAGAACGATGCAAGCGTACGCTCACATCCGTCTCGCTGTCAACCGCACCCGTGCGGGAATCTCCAGAAACGGTCGCGCCGTAGACCCTCGCGCCGCCGATCGCGGCAATCAGGTCGCTCTAATTCATGTGGGCGCGAACTGGCGCGGCGCCGACGCGATCACGAGCTCGCGCAACTGCTGAAGAGCCGTCTCACGAGCTGCCCTCAGTGCTGGCGCGTCGTTCACGCTCGCGACTTCGATCGGCACACCCCGCGGCGCATCCTCGAGCTCGCGCGCGATCGCTTCAACAACACCGGGATCGCTCCCCCAAGCGCCACCGATCAGCACGACCGCCGGATCGGTGAGCGCCACTACCGCGGAAAGCACACCGGCGAGGGAGCGCGCAAGCGCGTCTCGCACGTCGACGTCGGCCCCAACGGCGCGGAGCAGTACCGGAACGTCGATCGCAGTCGAACCGGACCGCCGCAGACCGAGCGCGGCGAAGACGTCCGTGAGCCGCATCGCGGCGCCGTCCGGCCCGACGGTCATCACGTGTGCGATCTCGCCGGCCAGGCCAGCGTGCCCGCGCCGCACCTCACCGTCGGCAAGAACCGCGCATCCGAGCCCCTGATCGAGAAACAAGTAGACGAAATCCCGCACGCTTCCGGCACGGCCGTGATCGTGCTCGGCACGTGCCGCCCAGTTGACGTCGTTGTCCACCGTCACCAGTCCGTCGACCAACGAGGAGAGGACGGCAGGTGCGTCGAGCGCACCCAGCAGAGCCGGTGCATCCGGAAGCTCGACAAGCCTCCCGGTCTCGCGATCAACGGGGCCCGCACCGCTGACGACCGCGAGCCGAAACGGTCCAACGCCCTCCCCCGCCAACGCGGCTGCGACTTGCTCGAGCGCCTCCGCGACCCGTCCCGGCTCCACGGAACGAGGCAACGAGACGTCCGCCTGGCCGACAACGTGCCCGTAGACATCGACTGCCTCGGCCATGATCCCGTCCGGCAGGACACTCGCAACCAACGCACACCCCGTTGTGTCGGGCAACGCGTAGTAGGTGCCTACTCGGCCGCGCCCGGTCGTGCGCTCACCCGTGTCGACCACGGATCCGTTCTCGCTCAACCGCCGGACGCTTTCCGACACCGTCGGCTTGGACAAACCACTCTCAGCCGCGATCTCGGCGCGCGTCGCCTGCCGTCTCGCCATCAGCACCCGCAACACGTGCTCGTCGGACAGCGAGCGCAACAGCTCGAGCGTCGGCTTTGTGGTGGTCACGGCGAACATTCTAGGAAGGACTCTTGCCTAAAAGCAAATCGGTCGCTACTCTGCGAATCAGTAACGAGTCCTTTCTAGAGGAGTGCCATGTCCGTCCCCGCCACGTCGACCCCGCCACTGCCCAACTGGGAGAGCACCCCTGAGGACCTCAAGGCTGCGACCCGCGAGATCAAGGCCGCGATCCGGGCACGCATCGAGGCGTCTGGCCGCACGGTCGAGGAGATCTGGGACGTCGTGACGGAGCAGCTGACCGAGCAGGTGGAGGAGATCGAGGCCGCCAAGGCGCGTGGCGAGACGATCTGGCCCGTCATCGACTACGCCGACATCCAGGCCGGCACTGTCTCCGATGAAGCTATGGAGCACCTGCGCCGACGCGGTTGCGTCGTCGTGCGCGGACACTTCGAGCGCGACCAGGCGCTCGGCTGGGACCAGGACATCGTCGACTACGTCGAGCGCAACGAGTTCTTCGAGAACTACCGCGGGCCTGGCGACGACTTCTTCGGCAGCGTCGGTTCCAAGCCCGAGATCTATCCCGTGTACTGGTCACCGGCGCAAATGGAGGCGCGTCAGAGCGACCGCATGGCGAAGGTGCAGTCCTTCCTGAACCACCTGTGGACGTACGAGACCGACGGCGTCCAGTGGTTCGATCCCGACCAGGACTCGCTCTACCCCGACCGCATTCGCCGCCGCCCGCCGGGCGCGAGCTCCGACGGCCTCGGCGCCCATTTGGATCCGGGCACGCTGGACCTGTGGATGACGCAGGCCTACCAGCAGGCCTTCCGCCACCTGTTCGACGGCTCGATCGAGCAGTACGACCCTTGGGACGCATCGCACCGCACCGCCGGCCCGCAGTATCCCGGCACGACGATGTGCTCCGTCTTCCGCACCTTCCAGGGCTGGACCGCGCTGTCCGACATGGCCGCCGACCAAGGTGTGCTCCAGACGGTCCCGATCCCCGGGGCGATGGCGTACCTCATGCTGCGCCCGTTGCTCTCCGACGTGGCCGACGATGACATGTGCGGCACCACCGTCAGCCAGGTGTTCCCCGCCATCGAGAAGTGGCACCCGCTCCTGATGCGCGCGCTCAGCAGCATCCCGGACGTCCAGGCCGGCGACTCCGTCTGGTGGCACTGCGACATGATCCACGCGGTCGCGCCTGTCCGCGACCAGCAAGGCTGGGGCAACGTCATGTACATCCCCGCCGCTCCCTGGTGCCCGCGCAACGAGCGCTACGCCGAGCGCGTCCGCGAAGCGTTCCTCGTCGGCGACAGCCCGAGCGACTTCCCCGAGGAGCACTACGAGCGGACTTGGCCCGATCGCTTCCAGCCCGAGCAGCTCAACGAAACCGGACGCCGGGGCCTCGGAATGAGCTGAGCACCGATCGATGGCGTCGAGCGGCCGTCAGGCCGCTTGGCGCCGCTCGAGCGTGGTGCTCGACGCGCGCACGGACAAAGTCGGCGCGAGGATGACCCTGCGCGCCTCGAGGTCCGGCGCATCGATGCGCTCGATCAACAGTCGTGCCGCTTCAGCGCCGACGCGCTCCGGATAGGTGGCGACTGAAGTCAGCGCCGGGTGCTGGAGGCTTGAGCCAGGGTTGTCGTCAAAGCTCCCCACGGCAACGTCTCGCCCCGGCTCGATACCGGCGGCTCGCAGCGCCGACGCCACGCCAATGGCCACGATGTCGCTGTAGCAAGCGATCGCGTCCGGCAGCGCTCCGGTCTCTAATAGCGCTTCGAGCGCCTGGATCCCGCCGACGCGGCTCGCCCCGGTCTGGATGTTGCGCTTCGCATCGATCTTGACGCCATGCCGTGCGAGGCCTGATCGCAGACCTCGCAGACGATCGCCCCTGGCCGTCGACCGTGGCCCACCCAGGAATGCGACATCGCGGTAGCCCTCATCGCCTAGGTGCTTCCCGAGCAGCCTCCCGGCGCGGACGTTGTCCACTCCGACGTAGTCGGCATCGTGGTCGGCGACGCTGCGCGCGATCAAGACGTGCGGGACGGCGCTCAGCCGTCGTTGGAGATCCATCGCCTCGGTGTCAGTCGAGGGGAGCAGGATCACTCCGTCGACACGCTGCTCGATCACGACGCCGAGGAGTCGCGCCTCGCGTTCACGTTCATCGAGGCTGTACGCCTGCAACATCGAGTAGCCCCTTGCCTCGAGCGCCTTCTCGACGGCCATGGTGAGCTCGGCGAAGAACGGGTTGCGCACATCGGTCACAACCAGGCCGACGGTCATCGACCGCTGCGTGCGCATGTTCGCGGCGCGGCGGTCGTACACGTAGCCCAGGCGCTCGATGGCTTCGTGCACGCGTTGGCGAGTGCCTTCGGCGACCCGGGGCTCGTCGCGCAGCACGAGCGACACCGTGGCACGTGACACGCCACTGGCGGCGGCGACATCCAAGATCGTCACACGTTTCGGAGCTCGGTCTACCGCCATTCCCTCGTACTCTACGAGGGCCGCCCGCCGGTCTGCCCTAGGGGAGATCAGGGCAGCCGGCGGACGATTGGGGCCTAGGTGACCGGCCTAGGGTCTTCGCGGCAGGTGTGCCGCAAGCGCCTCACGGCGTCGTAGTCGACAGCGTGAACGTCAGGGTCTTGCCGTAGGTGCCTGTGCGCAGTGCCTGGATAGCCGCGATGTGCTGGCGGAATCCGATCGTGACCGCGTCGTTGCTGATCGGATTCCCATACGTCAGCAGCGTGAGCGGAGATCCGGCGGTCGTGCTCACCGGCGCGAACGCGCCCGTGTTGGCCTTGGCCTGCAACGGCTCGCTGAGTGAGAACGCTCCATTTACGAGCCGGCCCGTCGCGTTCGACGACGGATCGCTGACCGACAGCGTTGCGTCCCCGGCGGTGGAGACCACGGTGGCCGTGGCGCTGGTGTCGTAGGTCCTATCCAGGCCTGGCGTGAACGCCCCGAAGCTGCCCGGCGCGCCGAGCGAAAGAGACAGCGTCGCCGGTACCGTTCCGCCGACCGTGCCGGGCTGCGATGTCTCCATCAGGTAGTGGGTCTCGCCCGTCACCGGGTCGCGCGAGTACTTGCTCATGAAGTTCCAGGCGATGTCCGCGTACGGCATGTAGTGGGTGTGATCGAGGTTCTGCCCCACGGCCAGTTCCATCAGCGGGATGCCGTAGGCGTTGCTGAGCGTCCCGGTCGTGACCGTAAAGCCCCACTGCGTGGCGATGTCCTTGGAGTTCTCCACCGGGAACCCGTAGATCGGGTACTTGACGAAGTCGTAGCTGGTCGGTGGCGTGATGTTGTTCAGGCGCATGTAGGTGTTGAGCGCGTTCAAGTTCGCCGTCTTGAGCTGCGGCACCAAGATCGTGGTCCCGTTCGGTCGCGACACGGCGTCGCGCTCGTTCGTGCCTGCGGAGTAGTACGTCGGCAGGTCGATCTTGTCGTTCCACGTCGCAAGGGTCGCCACCGGAGCGGCACCGGGCGAGGACATCGGAGCGATCGCCGCGAAGACGTCGGGATAGGTCGACGAGATGATCCAGGTGTTGCTCGCGCCCATCGAGTAGCCGGTCAGATAGATCCGCGACGGGTCGACCGGGTACTTGCTCTTGATCGTCGCGAGCAGGTTCATCACGGACGAGACGGTCTCGTCGAACGGCGCAACGACAATCACCTTCTTCTTGCCCGCGAGGTCGATCCAGCCGTTGCTCTCGGCTTCGTAGATCTCGTGGTCGCCGCGGCCGTGAAGGTCGATGACCAGCGGGTACTTCTTCGTCGAACCCGTCTGCATGCCCGAGAGGACCTCGTTGGGCACCCACTCGTACCAGCGGGTCTGGCCCGTCGTTCCGGTGGCGCTTCCCGAGATCAGGTTCTGCGTGAGGTCCAGCGCCGAGAGATTCGGGCGCTGCATGAGCGTGAAGTCCTCGGTGCTGGCCGCGTCGTAGAAGATCGGCGTGCTCAGGCCTTGGCGGACCGTGTACCGGAACAGCGAGTCGTACGCCTGGGTGATCTGCGCCTTGCTGAACGTGGTGTCCGTCGAAGGGCTGACGATGACGCGCTTGGCGGGATTGACGGTGTTGTAGGAGGTACCGCCGCTCGTGACGTTGACGGCGTTCACGCCCTTGTAGTAGTCGACCGCCTGCGTGGAGCCGCCCACGATGTACGCCGGGAGGGCGGAGCCTGGGGTCACGGCCGGCATGGTGCCGCCGAAGGTGGCGACGGCGGCGATGCGGTTCACGTTCGGCGCCTGCGTCATGTACTGGTTGATGAAGGTCGCGCCCTTGCCTTCACCGAGCATGTAGTTCATCCGGTAGTAGCTCAGCGCCGGCTTGCCGCTGGCTGCCGTGTTGCCCCCGAAGATGTAGTCCAGGACGCCCTTGTAGACCGTGACGTCGGACGCGCCCCAAGTGCCTGCCGAGACTGGGTTCTGCACGATGATCGCCGCGTGCTCTGCCTCGGCGAGCGTGTCAAGGCCGACGCTGGTGATTGCCGCCCAAGCCGCGTCCTTGGATGCGTAGCCGTTGTCTGAATAGACGAACAGGATCGGCGTGAGCATCGGCGTCGGGCTGTACAGCTCCGACGGCGTGTAGACGTACGTCTGGCTCCCGGGTACGCCGAGGTTCTCGACGGTGTTGAAGGTCGCGGCCGCGGACGCGACCTCGGTCGACGTGACGAATGCCGCCCCCGCGGCCGCCATCGCTATCAGGGCTGACGCTGCCCTTCTGGGCCTGAAACGCATCACAGCGGTGCTCCTCTCGAGAATGAAGTTCGCGACGGCCGTGCCCGACGAAGGCCAGCCGTGTCGCGGGAGGGCCGGCGGACAGCCAGCCCTCCCGACGGTGGTGCTTACGGCGTGGTGGTCGACAACGTGAACGTCAGCGACTTGCTGTACGCCCCGGTGCGCAGCGCATCGTTCGCGTTGACGAGCTGGCTGAACTGCAGCGCGACCGCGTCGTTGGAGACCGGACCGCCGTAGGTCAACAGGTTCAGCGGCGAAGCCGAGGAGCCGACGTTGTTGTACGCGGTGCCTGAGTTGGTCGCGTTGCGCGCGCGGACCTGGAGCGGCTGCGGGAGGCTGAACGTCCCGTTGACCAGATGGCCGGTAGCGGTCGAGCTCGGATCGGCGACGCTCAGCGTCGCGTCACCTGCGGTGGAGATCACATTGGCGGTCGTTGCCGTCTCGTAGATCCTGGTCGTGCCTGGGGTGAACGCCCCGAAAGCAGCCGGGGCCCCGAGCGACAGCGACAGCGTCGCCGGCACCGAACCGCTTGCGGTGCCGCTCGCGCTGGTGGCGGAGTACGCCACCGCCGAGCTGGTGCTCGCGTTGTAGAGCGCATCGCCGTTGTAGACGGCAGTGATCGAGCTGGCGCCTGAGGTGCTCGGCACCGACAGTGTCGCCGTCCCGTTCACGAGCGCCACGGGCCCGCCGAGCGGCGTGCTGCCCGCCAGGAACTGGACGCTGCCCGTCGGCGTGGCCGGTTCGACGGTGCCGGGCGCGACGGTTGCGGTGACCGTCTTCGTTCCGGCGTTGGCGACCACAGTCGTGGTCGTCGCGCGGAACGCGACGCGTGACAGGAAGTCGTGCAGTTCTTCACGCCAGACGGCCCACGTGTGGCCACCGTCGATGTTCTTGGTGACGAACGGGACGCCCGCAGCCGCGAGCCGGGTCTGACCATTCAGCGTGTTGGCGACGATCGGGTCTTGCTTGCCCGCACCGACGTGCAGTCCGAGCAGCTTCTTCAGGTCGGGGTTGGTGTAAGCGGGGCTGTCAGCCGCTGGGACCGAGCCGGCCGCCGACCAGATGCCGTAGTACCCGAAGGCCGTGGTGTTGTTGAACAACAGCTCGTTGCCACGGGCCCCACCCGCCGATAGTCCGCCGAAGGCGCGGCCGCTCGCGACCCGCGAGATGTTGTAGTTGGCCTCCATGAACGGGATGACCGCGTTGCGCACGTCCGTCGCGTAGCCGGCGTTGCCACCGGCGATCCCGTTGAAGTTGGTGGCAACGACGACGGCCGGCTGCATCTTCCCGGTCGCGATCAGGTTGTCGATGATGCGACCGGAAACCCCCTGCGTTGACCAGTCCACCTCATGGCCGCCCGCACCATGGCTGATGATCAACAGCGGGTAGGGCGTCGCGCGGTTCGCGTCGTAGCCCGGCGGGGTGTAGACCGCGAGGTCATGGGAGCCAACCGGGTTCGTGGATCCCGGCGACGGATACGCCACATCGACGAGCTTGCCCGTTGCGGCAGCCGCGGCGGGCGCCTGCCACGAGTAGTCGATCGTGCCGAAGGCCGGATCCGAGGGCACATACACCTGGCTCGTCGGCTCGACCGACCCGCGTGTGTTCCACGGCGGGTTGGCCGGGTCCGATGTTCCCGTGCAACCGCTCAGGCCGGGCGGTGCGGCGTTGCAGTTGCGGAAGAACTGGTACGTGAAGGTGCCGGACGGCAGCGGCGTGGTCCACGACCAGATCCCGGTCGCCTCGTCCTTCACCATGTCCGCTACGGGCCAGTTGGCGGCCGGAGCGTTCGGCGAGGGAAGCGGAAAGTCGCCGATCCGCCAGTCGGCCGGGAAGCGCGCAGCGGCAGTGGGCGGTGACGCGCTCGAGTCGGCGGCTGACGAGAAGAACCACTCGCCCTTGATCCGCAACCGTGTCGCGTCGGGGTCGTAGGCCCGGAACGTGACCTGATAGCCAGTCGGACCTGTTCCGGTCTTGGTGACCTGCGGCGATACCACTGGCGTTGCCTGCGCGGCGGCTGTGGCCGGTAGGACCGCAGCGGTCAGAGCGAGCGCGCTCATCAGCGCGCTCACACGTGGGACCTTCAGCATCTTGCTCTCCTCGCCCTCAATGGCGTCCGACGTCCCCATGGAACTGAATCGGATCGTTCTACTAGAACGTTTTAAACCCTACGAGCGCACGCGTGCGCTGTCAACCGCTTGGATGAGAGCGCGAGGCGAGTCCGCGCTTACGCGGACCGCGGCACGATGGCGCCGCGATGCTGGATAACCGAGCCTGCGAGGGTGTTGCCTGCCTGGGCGGCTCGCGAGGGTGGATCTCCGGCGAGACGAGCGGCAAGATAGGCGCCCGCGAACGAATCGCCCGCGGCCGTCGTATCGACGACATGCGCGACCCGTTTGGCGCGCACATGGATAACCGTGCCCTCGTCGGCGACGTAAGCGCCGTCAGCACCACAGCGCAAGACGACTTCTCCAGGTGTTGATGCGGCCAGGCGGCGAATATGCGCTTCCGGGCTGTCTCTCCCGTGGAGTGCGGTCTCGTCGTCGATGCTGGCCAGCAGGATGTCTGTGACTCCCCGGATGGCTGCGAAAGCCTCGGCCGCCTCTTCGCTGGAGGACCAGCCGGCCGGGCGGAAGTTGGTGTCGAAGCTGACCAGCGTTCCCTGGGCGCGCAGTTCGGCCAGCCGCGTCAGCAGTTCTGACCTGCTCTGACGTGTAGTCAACTGCAGGGTGATGCCGGAGAGATGGACGAGGTCACCGTCCAGCGCGTCGGTCCAGCCCGCCCCCTGGAAGAGTGTCCGTGCCGCAGAGGCATCGCGCCAGTACGTGAAGCTGCGCTCCCCGTCGTCGCCGGTTCGGATCATGTACAGCCCCGGGAGTCGTCCGCGAATCGTGCGGGAGCGATCCACGATCGACTCCTCGCGCCAGGCAGCGCGCATCGCGCTGCTGTGCTCGTCCTCGCCCAGGCCGGTGAAGTACCCGACCTCGGCGTCGCTGTTGCGTCGGAGATACACGGCGGTGTTGTAGGTGTCGCCGGCGAAGCTCAGCTCGAGTGTGCGCTCCCCAGTTGCCGCGAGTTCAAGCATGCATTCCCCGACGCAAAGGACGCGTGTCATGCGAGGAGGGCTTCCGCGAGCCGGGCGCCGATGTCGCCGGGCGCCGTCAGGTCACTTCCGACGCCGACGGCGATCGCGCCGGCGTCGAGCCATTGCTGGACCTCGGACAGCGGGATCCCGCCCGTCGGCATGATCCGCGCATCAGGAGCGACGGCGAGGAGCGACTTGAGGTAGCGAGCTCCGAGCGCATGTGCTGGGAAGAGCTTGGCGATTCCGCGCGATGCGGCATCCAGTACCTCGGTCGGTGTGAACCCGCCCTCCAGGAGGGGGATGTCAGCCGTTTGCAGCACGCCCGCGGCTCCGGGCACGAGAGTTGGGCTCACGCAGAAATCCGCTCCGGCGGCGACGGCTTCGCGCGCGTGGCCGGCTGACAAGATCGTGCCGATGCCGACACTCACTTGCGGATGGGAGTCGCGAATGGATGCGGCGACTTTGTCCCAGCCCGGAATGGTCGTCGTGAGTTCGATCGTTCCGAGACCAGCCTCGAGCAAGCGTGCCACGAGCTCTTCAGCTTCAACGGGGTCGCCGACGCGGATCACCGGGACCACGCGGGCGCTTCGGAGTCGCGCTTCCAGCGTGTCGATGCGCGGTGTCGTCCAACTCATGAAGTGATCTCCCCGCGATCGGCGACTCGAAGCGCGTTCGCCGCGATCGTGAGAGCGGGATTGAGCGCCGTGGAAGACGGAAAGCACGCGCTGTCGACAACCCAGAGGTTCTCGACGTCGTGGGTACGACAGCCGACATCGAGAACGCTCGCCGCAGGATCCTCCCCCATGACGGCGGTCCCGCACTGGTGCGAGTTGGTTGAGATGTCCATCCGGTCTGTGAACACGAGCGGGAATCCGGCTTTGCGGACCGCCCGCGTCAGCCGGCGCTTGAGCTCGCGATGGGGCTCGAGGTTGTTGGGGCGCCAGTGGACGCGAATCCCGCCGTTGCTGTCGGCGACGATGTGATTCGAGCGCTCGGGCAGGTCCTCGGTCGTGAGATAGAGGTCGACGCTGTGCGCACCGAGGTACTTGGCGGCCGGCATCGGAAGCCAGCGTCGGGCAGCCTTGAGCATCGGACCTTGGAGCTTGCCCAGCATCTGCACGTTCCCGAGCGGCACGTCCGTGTCTTCCCCCGCCAGGTACCAGTCGTTCAAACCGAGCGTCTTCTGGAACGAGACGGTGTTGCGCTTGCGCGGGTCGACCGCCATGAAGAACGTGCTGTTGTGGACCATGTAGTTGCGTCCGAGCAGGTCCGACGAGTTCGCGAGGCCTGAGCGCATCAACAACGCGGCAGAGTTGACGGCGCCGCAGGACACGACAAAGCGTTCGGCTCGCAACGTCGTGGGCTCCCCGTCACGCACCAACTCGACCTCGCGCACGCGGCCGCGTTCGCTGATGAGACGAACCGCGTAGGCACCGGTGATCAGCCCGACGCCCTCGGCGAGGGCAGGGCGCAGGGCCCGTACCTCCGCATCGCTCTTGGCGTCCACTTTGCACGGATAGCCGTCGCACGTCCGGCACTGGATGCACGCTCCACCCTCACGGCGATCGACACCCATCGGCATCAGGAAGGGCTGGAGCCCCTGGGCGGCCAACGACGCGGCGAACGCGGCGATCGGCGGTTCGTGCTCGAGCGCCGGGTACGGGTAGTCAGCCGAGCGCCAGGGCTCGGTCGGGTCCCCGCCCGGGGTGCCGTGGACGCCGAAGAGGCGTTCGGCGGCGACGTAGTACGGCTCCATCTCGGCATAGCTCACCGGCCAAGCCGGCGCGACTCCATCCTGGTGTCGAAGCTCGCCGAAGTCCTCCTCGCGGAAGCGCGGAAGGCAAGCGCCGAACACCTTGGTGTTGCCGCCGACGTAGTAGTGCACGCCGGGCTTGAACGGTTCTCCAGTCGACCCGTCCTCCCACGACTCCGCGTTCTTGTAGCGGCTTTCCGCAAACACCTCGGACGGCGACCAGTTCTCCGGCTCACGCGGCAGGTGACCGCCGCGCTCGACGATGACCACCCGCGCGCCCGATTGCCGGAGGGCCCAGGCGAGCGTGGAGCCGCCCATGCCAGAGCCGATGATCGCGATGTCGCAGTCGATCGTCGTGCTCACGTCACACCCGTCCGGAAGCCTGACGGCCGAGTCGCGCGGCCGAGTCGAGCACGACCGCGCCCAAGAGCACGGCGCCGGTGACCATGAACTTGGTCGGCGACGCGTACCCGAGCAGGTCCATGCCGTTGGAGATCGAGCCGATGACCAGAGCGCCGAGCAGTGCCGCCCAGACGCTACCGCGACCGCCGAACAGGCTCACGCCGGCGATCACCGGGCCGGCGATCGACATCAGCAGCAGGTCACTGCCACCAGAACTCTGGTTGACGGCCAACAGCCTGGAAGCGGCCATGATGCCACCGATGGCGGCCATCGCCGAGGCCAGGGCAAAGACGATGACGCGGACACGGAACACCTTGATACCAGCGCGCCGGGCGCCCTCAGCGTTGCCGCCGACGGCGTAGATGTGGCGACCGAACCGTGCGCGGCGGGTCCAGAAGTCGAACGCCGCGACGAACCCGACGAGGATCAGGAGAGCGATGGGCACACCGCGGTCTTGATTGAGGACTGCCACCACGGCGAACACGCCGATTGCTACGGCGCCGACGCGGATGGCGACCATCGACGTCGCCGGGGCGCTGAGCCCGGTCTTCGCGCGCCGGTGGCGACTGACGAAGGCCATTGTGCCGTACAGGGCAACCGCGACGATCGCCACCACCCAGCCGATCACGCCGGTCAGGAATGTGCTGGTGAGGTCGGTCAGCAGCCCCGGGCCGAGGTTCAGCGTGCCCGTATCGCCCAGAACCTTCAGCTGCAGGCCCTGCCAGCCCAACAGGCCTGCCAACGTGACGACGAACGTCGGGATGCCGAACTTGGTGGAGATGTAGCCCTGGAAGAGCCCAACCCCAGCTCCGGCAGCGATGCCGACGAGGATCGCCGGCACCGGGTTCCAGCCGTTCTTGACCGACAGCACCGCGACGATCGAAGCGCACAGGCCGGACACAGCACCGACTGAGAGGTCGATCTCGCCCAGGAGCAGCACCAGCACGACGCCGACCGAGATCAGACCGACGGCAGTGATCTGCAAGAAGAGATTGGTGATGTTGATCGCGGAGAGGAATCGGCTCTCCTGCGAGTAGAAGATCAGCCAAACGATGGCCAAGAGGACCAGTACGCGCAATGACCCGAGGTCGCCCGTGCGCATGCGGAACAACAACTCGCGGCCGGAGTGTGGCAGCGACTCCTTCTGTGCCGCCGCGGAGACCGACGGATCGGGTTCCGTGGCCGGCGGTGTGGAGGTCTCGGTGGTACTCATCGCGCGATCGCCCCTTCGGCGCTGCGGTCGTTATCGGTCAGCCCGGTGATCGCGGCCACGACCTCTTGCTGGGTGGCGGACTTGACGTCGAACTCGCCACCGGGTGCGCCGAGACGCATGACGAAGATCCGGTCGACCACCTGGAAGACATCAGCCAAGTTGTGGCTGATGACGATCACCCCGAGGTGACGGGCCTTGAGCCGCTTAATTAGCGCCAGCACTTGAGCCGTCTGCGCCACGCCCAGCGCCGCGGTCGGCTCGTCCAGGATGACCATCTTGGGGTCGCCTAGGAGGGATCGTGCGATCGCCACAGACTGGCGCTGGCCGCCGGACATCGCTCCGACTTCGCCTCGCACCGACTGGATCGTGGTGACCGACAGCTCGCCAAGCAGCTCGTTGGTCTTGTGCTCCATGGCGACCTCGTCCATGAGCCCGCCGCTGAGCGCTTCTCGTCCGAGGAACAGGTTCTCGACGACATCGAGGTTGTCGCACAGCGCCAGGTCCTGGTAGACCGTCGCGATCCCGAGGTCCGTGGCGGCGTTCGGCGTGTCGACGCGCTGCGGTTCGCCATTCCACAGGTACTCGCCCTCATCTGGCGAGTGGATGCCCGAGATGACCTTGACGAGCGTCGACTTGCCCGCGCCGTTATCACCTACGAGGCCGACGACCTCGCCGGGCATGACTCGGAAGTTCACCCCGTTCAGCGCGCGAACCGCGCCGAACCGCTTGGTGATCCTCCGCAACTCCAACATTGGCGTGCCTTCAGCCATCGAGCTCTCCTGATCTGGCAGTGATCTCGTGTGCGTACGCCACCAGATCGAATCTTTGGACTGGACTTGGTCGCGAGGCGATGACCGGCGGCGACAGACGCCGCCGGTCATCGTCGAACGCGAGGAACTACTGGATGCCGGCCTCCGTGCACGCATCGGCGTACTCGGCCGTGCAGATGTCGGACGCCTTCCAGAAGCCGTCCTTGATGACCGTGTCGTTGATGTTGTCGACGGTCACCGACACCGGCTTCAGGAAGACCGACGGCACCTTCGTCGCACCGTTGTCCTGCTCACCGTTGACGAGGCCGCTCGGCGGCTCGGTGCCCTGGAGCGTGTTGACCGCGAGCTGGGCGGCAGCTTCGGCCTGGAGCTTGATCGCCTTGTAGACGGTCATGTACTGCTCGCCGGCCAGGATCCGCTGGATGCCCGGGAGCTCCGCGTCCTGCCCGGTGACCGGGACCGTCTTGGGGTCGATGCCGGCCGCCTTCATCGCGGCGATCGCGCCACCGGCCATGCCGTCGTTGGCCACGTAGACGCCGTCGAAGCCGTCCTTGCCGAGCGCGGTGATGGTCTGATCCATCTGGGCCTGGGCCTTGTCGGGGCTCCAATCCGGCGTGTCGAACTCCTTGGCGACCTTCAGCCCGCTCGTGTCGATCACGCTGTGCGCGCCCTTCTTGAACTCTGCCGAGATGGGCGTGGTGGGCGCGCCGTTGATCATCACGATCGGGCCCTTGCCACCGTCGGCGGAGAGCTTCTCCGTCAACGCCGTGGCCTGCAGCTTGCCGACCCCCGGGTTGTCGAAGGTCACGTAGTAGGCGAGCTCGGCGTCGGGGATCAGTCGGTCATAGGCGATCACCGGCACCTTCTGCTGGTTGGCTCGCGTGACGATCGAACCGGCCGACGCGGAGTCGACGGCGTCGAGCACGATCACCTTCGCGCCCTGGGTGAGCGCGGCCTCGGCCTGCTGCTGCTGCTTCGCCGCATCCTGGTCGGCGTTCGAGTAGAGGATCTCGCAGTCCGCGCACAGCTCTTTGAGCTTGGCCTCGAAGTTCGGACGGTCCTGGGACTCGTATCGAGCCGTCTTGGACTCGGGCAGCAGGAGGGCGATCTTGCCGCTCTTCTCGCCAGTGCCCTCCTTCGTGCTGTTCGTGCTCGAGCCCGTCGAGTTCGAACTGCTCTCCGTATCGTCGCCGCCGCACGCTGTGAGCGTGCCGGCTGCGACGAGCAGACCCAGCGCCACCGGCAATGCACGCCTTCTAATTGGAACGAACACCGTTCTTCCTCCTCGACTCGTTGAACACTGCTCTGCGACGCGCTTCAGCTCGATCGCAGCCCATCGGGTGACCTCTTCTCGCCTCGCGGCTCAGGCGCCATCGGTGGCTGGACCACCGAACTGACCTGCCGACCGCGACACGACCTCGATCGCGTCGAGGAGGAAGTAGTCGCCCCACATCACGGACTCGTCGACACCGAGCCCCTTGTCCTCGTGGTAGGTGCCGTGCTTGAGAACGCCCTCCCACTCAGCGTCCTCGGAGGCCAAAAACTCCGGCTCGCACAGCCGGCCGAGAACGCGCAGGGCGTACTCGCCGTAGTGGCGCGCGCGAACCGGGTCGTCGACCAGGCCCGCGAGCTGCCACATCCCGCCAGCGGCAACCGCCGCAGCGGAGCTCTCGTACGAACGCTCGGGCGAGGGCTCTTCCCAATCGTTTGGGGAGATCAGCCGCTCACCCGTGCGGTCGATGTAGAAGTCTGCGCACGCCTGCGCCGTCGCGAGGTAGCGACGATCTCCGGTGTACCGGTAGGCCATGCCGAAGCCATGCAGCGCCCACGCCTGACCGCGGGCCCACGACCCGTCGTCGCGGAAGCCCTGCTGTGTCGTCTGGCGCAAGAACGCGCCGGTCTCGAGGTCGAAGATCCCCTCGTGTGAGGCACTGCCGTCGCCGCGCACGAGATAACGGCGCGTCGTCAGGCAGTGCTCGTCGGCGACGCGGCGCAACTCGGGATCTCCGGTCTGCGCCGCGGCGTGAAAGATGATCCCGACGTTCATCATGATGTCGATGAACAGGGAGTCCGCGGCCAGGAAGCTGCGCAGGTAACGCCCTTCCTGGTTGAAGCGCATGGCCATCGTCCGGCCGGCGTGAACGACGACGTCGTCCTTGCCTTGGTCGCCGGTCGCCTCATGCCAGCGCCGCCATGTGTGCATGAAGAGGAACCCGAGGTCGTGCACATCTCGGTCGTCCTTGCGATGCTCGATCAGCTCGCTGTAGTGCTCGGCACGCTCGCGGAACCACGGGTCGCCCGTGCGCTCGGCAAGCAGCCACAACTGGCCGCCCAAGAAGCCCTCGCACCAGTTGGTCCAAGACTCCGAGTCCACCGACCAGTGACCGTCCACGGTGTACAGCGGGAACCGTTCCGGGTGGTTCTCGACCAGCGCGCGGACCTTCGTCTCCGCCGTGGCCCAAGCACGATCAAAGCCTTCGGCCAAACCATCAGGCACCCGGATCCCGGGTGGCAGCGTCAGTTCGATCAGGCCCACGGCGAGCTCCAGCCGGAATGCAGCTGCACCGTCTTGGTCTCGGTGAACGCGTGGATGGCCTGACGGCCGAGCTCGCGTCCGACGCCACTGGCGCCGACGCCGCCGAACGGCAGCTCCGGGTAGCCCTCGAGCCAGGAATTGACCCAGATCGTTCCGGCCCGCAGGGCGCGCGACGCACGGATCGCCTTGTCGACGTCCTTGGTCCAGATGCCGGCGGACAGGCCGAACGGGGTGCCGTTGGCGATCGCGATGGCATCGTCAAGCGACTCGAACGGCAGCACCGAGACAACCGGCCCGAAGATCTCTTCGTGCGCGATCGCCATCTTGGGCGCGACGCCGGCGAACACGGTCGCGGCGTAGAAGCGTCCGGTATCGGTCGTCAGTCGCTCGCCGCCGACCACCAGCTTCGCTCCGTCCGCCTGCCCCGAAGCGACCATCCGCTCGATCGTCTCGAGCTGCTCGGCACTGGCGATCGCGCCGATCCGGGTGTCCGGGTCGAGTGGGTCGCCGATCGAGATCCGCTGAGAGCGCGCGGCGATCTCAGCCACGACCTCGTCGACCACGCTCGCCTCGACGAGCAGGCGACTGCCGGCATTGCAGCACTCGCCCTGGTTGAACAGTGCGCCGTAGACGGCGCCGTCGATGGCAACGTCGAGGTCGGCGTCAGCGCAGATGATCTGTGGGTTCTTGCCGCCCAGCTCGAGCTCGGTGCGCTTGAGCAAGGCACCTGCCTCGCGGGCGATGATCCGGCCGACCTCCGTCGAGCCGGTGAAGGACACCATGTCGACGTCGGGATGCGAGACGAGCGCGCTGCCGACGCCTCCGCTCCCGGTGACCACGTTGACCACGCCATCGGGAAGGCCGGCTTCGCGCAGTAGCCCGGCGAGGTGCACGGTCGTGCCCGACGTCAGGTTGCTGGGCTTGATGGCAGCGGTGCAGCCGACAGCCAGAGCGAACGGGAGCTTCTGGCTGACGATCAGCAGCGGGAAGTTCCAGGGCGTGATCATCGCCACGACGCCGACCGGCTCGTTGAGGACCAGCCCGAGGACCTGCTGGCCGAGCGCAGAGTGCGCGTCGCCGTAGGAATGCCGCGCCAACGTGGCGGCGTACTCCCACAGATCGGCAGTCCCGTCGACCTCGCCGCGCGCCTGCGTAATCGGCTTGCCGCTCTCGAGGGCCTCAGTCCGGGCGAGCTCGTCGGCGTCGCGACGGATCAGCTCGGCGGTGCGGTTCAGGACGCGGGCGCGCTCGACGCCGGCGAGGCGCGGCCAGGGACCGCTGTCGAAGGCGCGCCGGGCAGCGGCGACGGCGCGGTCGACGTCGGCGGGCTGGCCCTTGGGGTACGTCGCTACGACAGTGTCGTGGGCCGGGCTCTCGCGCGAGAAACGCTCGCCGGCCAAGGCCTCGACATCTTCACCATCGACCAGCATCAGGCGGTCGGCAGCGGCATCAATGGTCGTCATGCTTCATCTCCTCGGATTCAGTGGCCTTGGAAGGCCGGAGCGCGACGCTCGCGGAAGGCGGCGACGCCCTCTGCGAGATCGGCGGTAGCGGCTGTCACTGCGCTCGCTAGGGGCTCAAGCACGCGGCTGGGCGCGCCGTCAGCGGCAGCATCAATGAGTTGTTTGCTGACCTCGACGGCGATCGGCGCACCGGCCAGAAGGGACTCGGTGAGTTCGGTCACCGCGTCGTCGAGTCCGTCGGCGGGTGCGCACGCGGTCGCGAGGCCCCAGCGTTCCGCGACGACGCCGTTGATGATCTTGCGGGCCAGCACGAGTTCCTTCGTGCGGGCTCGGCCGATCACGTCGACGAGCCGCTCGGTCCCGCCCCACCCGGGGACAGTGCCGAGGCCGGCCTCTGGGAGTCCGACCTTCGCGTCTTCGGCGATGACGCGGAAATCCGCGGCCAGGGCAAGCTCGAGTCCGCCACCGAAGGCGTTGCCGTGCACGACGGCGATGACCGGCTGCCGCAGGCGCGCCACTCGCTCGAAAACGTCGTGGCCCAGCGTGGTCCAATCACGCCACATCTCAAGCGGCCGCAGACCCGCGAACCGCTCGATGTCGGCTCCGGCGCAGAAGGCGCGCTCGCCCGCACCGCGGATGACGAGCACGCGCGTGTCGGCCGAGCCGCGAACGGTCCGGAGATGCTCGTCGAGCTCGTGGAGCATCTCCGGCGTGAAGACGTTCTGCTTGTCAGGACGATCTAGGACGATGGTCGCGACCGGGCCCTCGGAATGAAGCCGAACGCGGCCCATCACGCGGCGCTCGCCAGCGGCACGCCAAGTTTCAGGTCCATGCGCTCGGGGTCGAACACCCGCGCGTCCATCTCCTTCAGGTCATCCGCCACCCGCAGCGTGAACTCCGCGCGGTCGAGCACGTCGCGCTGGAGGTCGGCGCCCGGCGCCAGCTCGGTGACGGTGAGACCCTCGGCGCGCAGCTCGAGCACGCAGCGCTCGGTCACGTAGATCACACGCTGGCCCTGAGCCAGCGCGCGCCGGCCCGAGAACGTGACCTCCGCGACTCGCTTGACCAGCTTCGGCAGCTTCCCGTCCGTGCGAATCACCAGCCGCCCGGCCTCGATGCCGATGTCGCGGCGGCCCGCCGTGAAATTGCCCGAGAACACGAGCGAGCGTGCGCGGGACGTGATGTCGGCGAACCCGCCCACGCCGGCGGTGACGTGCCGGCGGTGGGGAAGCGCGTGGACATTGACGCTTCCTTCCTCGTCGATCTCGAGGAACGACAGCATCGTGCGGTCAAAGCCCGCGCCCTGCAGGAGCGTGAACTGATCGATGCTCGGCATCAGCGCCTGCGCGTTGATCGCGCAACCGAACGCGAAGCCGGTGAGCGGGACACCGCCGACGGCGCCCTGCTCGAGCACCCAGGACACTTCGTCCTCGACACCTTCCTCGACCAAGATGCGCGGGACGAGCGCGGAGATCCCGAAGCCGAGGTTGACGATGTCCCCTGGCTGGATCTCGTGGGCCGCGCGACGGGCAATGACCTTCTCGAGCGAGAAGGGCTCGGGCGCCAGCGTGCCGAGTGGTGTGCGCAGCTCGCCGCTGAGTGTCGGATCGTGCGGCGTGCCGGTCGTCTGCAGCTGGTCGGGCACGACGACAACGGCGTCGACCAGAATGCCGGGCACGCGAACGTGCTGTGGGTGAAGGCTGCCGCCAGCAGCGAGCCGCCGAACCTGGGCGATGACGGTCCCGCCGTGGTTGTGCGCCGCGTAGGCCTGGTCGAGCGCGCCGAGCGCGGACGCCTCGTCCTCGTACGTGAGGTTGCCCCACTCGTCCGCGGTAGTCGCGCGGATGATCGCGACGTCCGGGACCAGCGCCGGGTAGTGCAGCCATTCGGTGCCGTCGATCTCACGCACGCGGACCAGCTCGTCCTTGGTTCGCGCGTTCATGCGTCCGCCGGTGTGGCGCGGGTCGACGAACGTATCCAGGCCGACGTGCGTGAAGACGCCCGGCTGGCCGGCGGCTGCCGCGCGATGCATCTGGAACAAGACGCCTGACGGGAGGTTGTACGCCTCGACGTCGTCGTTCTCGATCGCCTGCCAGATCAGCGGCGGTTCCGACTTCGACGGGCCGCTGGGATAGGACCCCGCGATCACGCGAGTCAAGAGGCCAGGCTTGACCAGGTGGTCGATCCCTTTGATGCCGGACATGTCGCCGGCGGCGATCGGGTGGATCGTCGTCACGTTGGACGGCGAACCGGTGGCGGAAAAGCGCTCGCCGACACCACGCAGTACGGCGTCCGGGCAGCCCAGCCCGGATGACGAGCTGACCGTGACCGTCGCGCCGTCCGGGATTAGCGCCCCTGCTTCAGCCGGTGAGATGACAGCGACCTTCTTCACGACATGTCCTTTCAGGCAGCAGCAGCGGCGCGCTGCCAGGCGATCTGGGCGGTACGGCCACTCTCGGCGGCTTCCTTGACGGCGATGGCGACGGCGAGCGCGCGCACTCCGGCCACGCCGTCGACGATCGGCAAGCCCTCGCCGGCGATGGCGCCGGCGAACGCGTCGATCGTGTGGTCGTAGAGGTCTTCGCGATGGCTGGGGTCGACCGACGATTCGCGCGCCTTGGTGCGCAGCACGATCCGGCCGACGGGGTCCTGCGTCATGACGTCGCGCGCGATGATCGACCCCTCGGTGCCGTGGACCTCGAGCCCAGACCCGGCGTACGGCACCGTGAAGGCGTCGTGGGTCTGGACGAGGACGTCGCCCTCGTAGCGGATGGCGGACATGAGCGCGTCCTCCGCCACCGCACTCCAGGGTCCCTGGCTGACGGCAATCGCCGCCGCCTCAAGCGCGGGACGTCCAAGGATCGCGTTGACGGCCGCGGCGTCATGGCACGTGATGTCGAGCGCCACCCCGGCGCCGCGCTCCGGGGAGGTCAGCCGCCAGCCCTGCAGGCGCTCCGGGAGGCTGACGGCGTGAAAGACCCGGACCGCGACGGGCTCGCCGATGGCACCGTCCTGCACCAGGCCAGCGATCGCGGCGTGTGTGCCGGCTGCCGGGAGGTGATGGTTCGTCGCAAGGACCACGCCCGCGCGCTCACATGCGTCGACCATCGACCACGCATCGGCGAGCGTCATCGCCAGCGGCTTCTCACACAGGACGTGCTTGCCGGCCGCGGCCGCCGCAAGCACCTGGGCGCAATGGAGCTCGTTAGTAGTGCTGACGTAGACGGCATCGATGTCGTCGCGGGCCAGCAGCGGCTCCAGGTCGGAAGCCGCGTCCGGAATCTCGTTCGCGTCGGCGTAAGCGCGACCGCGCTCAACTGACGAGCTCAGGACGGCTACGACCTCGTGACCACTCCGACGCAATGCGGGGGCGACTCGAGTCGCGGCGATATCGCTCGCGCCGATCAGCGCGAAACGCAATGAAGACGATGACAACTGGGTTCTCCTCCGAGTGGTCCTAAGAACGATCTGTTAGATCGTTCTAATAGAACGACGCAAGCGTAATTCCCCCCAACCGATCTGTCAAGCCCCCGTTATCCGGCCCAGCGGCCGGCCATGGTCGAGACGTGCACCGATCCGGCGCCGCCTCGACGTCGGTCGCGACGTGCGGTTAGGCGCGCGTCGTCGTGGAGGCGCGCACTGAGAGGGCCGGTTCCAACATCACCGTGCGCGGCTCCAAATCCGGCTGCTCGATCTGCTCGAGCAACAGGCGAGAAGCCTCAGTGCCGACCCGCTCTGGATAGGTCGCGACGGATGTCAACGCGGGATGCTGGAGTGCCGCTTCAGGTACGTCGTCGAAGCCCGCGAGCGATACGTCACGTCCCGGCTCCAAGCCAGCTGCCCGAAGACCGCTCATCACGGCAAGCGCGACATTGTCGCTGTAGGCAGCGATCGCGTCGGGCAGTGGGCCCTTAGCCAGCAACTGCTCAAGCGCCGAGATCCCGCCCTCGCGCAGCGCGCTCGTCACGATGTTCTCGTCGACCGTGAGCCCGTGCTTCTTGAGACCGGCCCGGAGGCCGCGGAGACGGTCGCTGCGAGCGTCCGAGCGCGGGCCACCGAGGAACGCCACGGTTCGATGCCCCTCGGTGGCGAGATGCTCCGCCAGCAGCCGTCCGGCACGCACGTTGTTGATTCCGACGTAGCTCGCTTCGTAGCCGGCTACCCGGCGGGCGAACAACACGTGCGGGATGCGCGCGGAGCCGAGGCGCGCCTGTAGGTGTTCCGCAGCCGTGTCCTTGGACGGCAGCAGGAAGACGCCATCCACACGCTGCTCGACCATCACCCCAAGCATGCGGTCCTCGCGGGCGCGGTCGTCCCGGCTGTAGCCCTGAATCAGCGCGTACCCGCGCTCCTGGAGCACGACCTCGACCGCCATCGAGAGCTCGGCGAAGAACGGGTTGCGAATGTCGGTGACGATCAACCCGATCGTCATGGAGCGATTCGAGCGCATGTTGGCCGCGCGCCGGTCGTAGACGTACCCGATCTGGTCGATCACGTCGAGCACCCGCTGGCGAGTGGCGGCGGCGACGACCGGCTCCTCACGGAGCACCAAGGACACCGTGGCCGGGGAGACGCCGCTGGCCGCAGCCACGTCCTTGATTGTCACTCGCCGATTAGAACGTGCCAAGGGTCGATCTTGACAGAGGCTCAGGCGGCAGCTACCTTCGCCGTTCTATAGAACGTTCTAATAGAACGCTCTCAGAACCGAGGAGACCATGCCCCAGACTCGCTACACGCACATCGTCGCTGGTGCCGGAGCAGCCGGTTGTGCGGTTGCCAACCGCCTCAGCGCCGACCCGTCCAATCGCGTGCTGCTGCTTGAGGCCGGCGGGCCGGACCGAAACCCGCTGATCCACATGCCGGCCGGGTTCACCAAGCTGACGAGCCCGGGTGTCAACTGGGGTTTTTCGACCGTTCCTCAGAAGCAGCTCAACGATCGCGAGATGCACTACCCGCAAGGACGCACGCTCGGCGGCAGCACCTCGATCAACGCCATGATCTATATCCGCGGGAACCGCCTCGACTACGACGAGTGGGCGTCGCTCGGCAACGATGGCTGGGGCTATGACGGGGTCCTGCCCTACTTCAAGAAGCTCGAGAACCACGAGCGACTCGTCGACGAGTACCACGCGACGGGCGGCCCGATGAACGTGGCGGACCAGACGCAGCACAACCCGCTGAGCAAGGCCTTCGTGCGCGCTGGACAAGAGGTGGGTCTCCCCTACTCCTCCGACTTCAACGGCGCGAGTCAAGACGGAATCGGGTTCTATGACGTCACGCAGCGCAACGTGCGCCGCGAGAGCGCCGCGACGGGGTACCTGAAGCCCGCACGGAAGCGTCCGAATCTGAAGGTCATCACCCACGCGACGGCGACTCGCGTTCTGCTCTCGAACGGCCGCGCGACGGGGATCGCGTATGTGGACAAGGACAAGCGCGAGCACAAGGTCTACGCGGACGGGGAGGTCGTCCTGTCCGGCGGCGCGGTCAATTCCCCGAAGCTGCTGCTGCTCTCGGGCATCGGCCCGGCGGACGAGCTGCGTGCGCTCGGCGTCACGGTCGCTCATGACCTCCCGGGCGTCGGCAAGAACTTCCAGGACCACATGGACGTCTACCTCACG
This sequence comes from Solirubrobacter taibaiensis, assembly GCA_027587225.1. Lineage (GTDB taxonomy): Bacteria > Actinomycetota > Thermoleophilia > Solirubrobacterales > Solirubrobacteraceae > Solirubrobacter > Solirubrobacter taibaiensis. The sequence goes on along the minus strand of JAPDDQ010000003.1, from coordinate 103,575 downwards.
GCCGAGACCGCGCCTGTGAGCTACAACGGCGAAGACCGCTGGGACCGCGCCGCACGACACGGCCTCCAGTATCTGCTGTTCAAGAGCGGTCCGGTCACCGCCTGCGTCGCCGAGGCCGGCGCGTTCCTCCGCAGCAGCGACGATGTCCGCTCGCCCGATATCCAGATCCATTGCCTGCCGGCCTACGTGGTCGACCATGGGCGCCAGCGCTTCCCGGGCCACGGGATCACCATCAACACGTGCAACCTGCGGCCCAAGAGCATCGGCTCGGTCACGCTGCGCTCCTCCAACCCGCATGACGCTCCGGCGATCGACCCCAACTTCCTCGGCGAGGACTACGACTGGGATCTGTCGATCGAAGGGTTCAAGCGCGGACGCGAGATCCTCAACGCCCCGAGCTTCCGGCCGCTGATCAAGCGCGAGCACATGCCCGGCGCCGACGTCACGTCCGACGCTGGCATCCGCGACTACATCCGCAAGTGGGCGAAAACGGATTACCACCCCGTCGGGTCCTGCAAGATGGGCGACGACGAAATGGCCGTCGTCGACACCCAGCTCCGTGTCCGCGGCGTCGAAGGCCTGCGCGTGATCGACGCCTCGATCATGCCGACCCTCATCAGCGGCAACACCCAGGCCCCGTCGATCATGATCGGCGAGAAGGGCGCCGCGATCATGCTCGCCGGCAAGCTCGTCTGATGACCCAGCGAACGACGGCTCGTGCCGCTCCCGCGTGACGTCATCTGGTTTCGTCTGCCCAGTCGCGTGAACGTTCCTATCGCGGCTGGGCGAATGCGCGCCGTCTTACGACCGTCGTCGCCGGAGGGGAACGTCACCGTCCTCGTCGACAACGACCACGAAGGCCGGCTCCTGCTGGTTGACACGGACGTCGGCCGGGCGCTGTTCGTCCTGGCGTGTGTCTCTGTCCAGGGCGGCGACGACTGACGTTCGTTGGCGCTGACGACCCGCCGATGCGATCGCGTCCAAAGCGCCTCGCCGCAAGCGCTGTGCGGCGTTGCGGAGCGCCGAGCGAGTGATCACGAGGTGGTCCGCGAGAGTCGCCCAGCGACTTCGCGCTCGATGAGTTCGACTCGCACCAGGCCTTGCCCTGTCTCGTCGGGGGCCGGAATCCCCGGAAACAAGCGCCTCCACACGGTTTCCGCCGATCGCTTTCGCGTCCAATGCCGCCATCGGTAACTCGCGCCCCCAACGGTGGAGACAAAGATGTAGCGCTTCGCCATGTCGCGCCCCTCGACCATGATCTGGTTCTCGCCGTCGACCACCGGAACGTGCACGCGAAACGTCCGGCGCTCGCCCGGTTGCCAGTAGGTACTCGGCTCCGTGTAGCCGCCGAAGCCAAAGTTGCCCGCGACCCCGAACACCCGCACCTCCCGCGCCGGTCCGCCGTAGTTGACGACGGTCAGTCGAACTTCCTCGCGCACTAGGTCGCCCAGGAACTCGACGTGGAGGTCGGGCCATGAAGCGCGTCGCCGATCACGCGACGCGCGAAACACCGTCGCCCATGCAGCGAAGGCCGCGACAGCAGCGAAGAACGCACTTGCAACTTGAGCCCACTCCTCTGCGTTCCATGAGGGCAGGTCGATCCCAAGCATGGCGCGATGATCTCGGGCGCATCGGACGTGCCGATGACGTGGCCCATCCGTGCGCCTCTTGCGACCGCTTTGCCGTGCCCGCATACCAGCGGGTTCTGCCGCGAGCGCGAGTACGTTGCTGTCACGTATGGGTCCGATCGCAACGACGGTCATCGAGTGTCGGAACTGCGCCCCAGGAGTCGGTCCGGCGTTTTATGCGAGCACGGCGGCGGTCGTCGTTGCCGCCGTCGCGCTGATCATCAACGCCCGTGAGCATCGCGAGTTCATGCGCACGACTCGCGCTCGCGCCCGGCTTGCATTTGAGTTGACGCTTGCAAACTACGAGACCGACGCGGACGGCGTGCTCGTCCACGAGGCGGGCAGTATCCGTCCCGTGATGCGCCTTCGCATCCGCAACGACGGCGATCGTGCAGCGCTTGAGACGCTCGTCAACGTCACGCTGGCTTCCGAGGGCGTCACGCTCCTTCGATGGTGCGGGCCGACTGGGCAAGAGATCGAGAGCCCGCGCGCGCACCCGTCCTCCGAGCCGGTCCAGATCAACGGTGAAGCGGTGCCGTCGTCGTTCTTGCCGGGCACCGTGCCCCGCATCACACGCAAGGGCGGCAACATCGTGAATTTCTGCTTCACGCTGGCCCTCCCGGACGACGGTTCCGAGATCTGCATCCCGATCCGCATCACCGCGCAGGCGGACGAGATCCCGGACGACGTCGACGAGTACGTCCACGACACCGTCGTGCGGGCTCGTCGTGACGTGCGCCGTCCCTGACGCCGACACAGGAGCGTGTTGACGACACGCCCGAGCATCGAGATCGGGCCGCGCTGATACTCACGCTGCGTGGCTGACGCTCACGCTGCGCGCTGCTGCGAGCCGGCGTGCACGGACAGCCGTCGTGTACAGCGCGCTAAGGCACCTCGACCCTACGCGCACGTCGTCCACGGCATCAACGGGCGACGCTAGGACGATCTCGACGCGCTGGTTGGCGACGCCCGCACGCAGCGGGGCACCCCCAAGGCCATGTGCCCCGAGAGTGCCCCAGACCGCGCGTATCAGCGCGTCAGCGCTGGAAAACGCAGCTTCCTACGGCTGCGTGGTCGACAGCGTGAACGTGAGCGTCTTGCTGTAGGTGCCGGTGCGCAGCGCGTCGTTCGCCGCGATCGGCTGCTTGAACGCGACGGTCACGGACTCGTTGGAAGTCGGCGCCGTCCAGCTCTTGAGCAGCGTCGGTGCCGAAGTCCCTCCGACCGGCGCGAACACGGTGCCCACGCCTGCCTGCAGCGTCTGCGGCAGCGAGAAGTTCCCGTTGACCAGACGCCCCGTGGCAATGCTGCTCGGGTCCGCCACGCTCAGCGTCGCATCACCCGCGGTGGAGACCACGGTCGCCGTTGTGGAGGCGAGGTAGTCCTTTGCCGTGCCCGGCGTGAACGGCCCGAACGACGCCGGCGTGCCGAGCGTGAGCGACAGGGTCGCCGACACCGTGCCGCCGACCGTGCCGGTGGTGCTCGTCGCTGCGTACGCGGCGGTGGCTGCGCTGGTGTTGTAGAGCGAGTCGCCGCTGTACGTGGCGGTGATCGACGATGCACCAGCCGTAGACGGGATCGTCAACGTCGCCTTGCCGCCAACGACCGGCACCGGCGAGCCGATCGGCTGGCCTCCGGCAGAGAACTGCACCGTTCCGGTGGGCGCGGTCGGCTCGTTCGTCGAGTTCTTGACCGTCGCCGTTGCGGTCGTGCCGCTCGTGGACACCGCCGTTGTGGTGTGCCGGAACGAGACCTTGGTCATGTAGAACACGAGGAGCTGGCGCCACACGTCCCAGCTGTGGACGCCGTTGACGTCATCGCGCGTGAACGGGATGTCCGTGGTAGCGAGCCGTGCCAGACCCTGGTGGCGCTCAACGCCCGGGTCCTGTCGGCCGATGCCGACGTGCAGCGCGAGGCGCGTGCGAGCGCCGGGGTTGCTCATGTCGATGGTCGGACCGAACGCGCCGGTGGAGCTCCAGCTCGCGTAGTACCCGAACGTCTCCGGATACTGGAACAGCAGGCGCCCCGTGCGGGCACCACCCGCGGAGAGCCCGCCGAACGAGCGATCGTTCGGAAGCGGCGAGATGTTGTAACGGGACTCGAGCAGCGGGAAGACGTTGGCGATTAGGTCACGCGCGTAGAACTCCTCAGACGAGCCGTTGATCGCCGGCTGCCCGTTGAAGTCGGTCGCGACCACGACGAGGGGCTGCACTCGCCCGCTGTTGATCAGGTTGTCCATGATCTCGTTCGCGGCGCCCTGCGTGAACCAGTCGATCTCGTTGCCGCCGCCGCCATGACTCAGATAGAGCGTCGGGTACTTGACCGCGCGGTTGGGGTCGTATCCGGGAGGCGTGTAGACCGCGATGTCGTGCTGGCCCGCCGGGCTGCTGCACTGAACGACTGTGTTGCACGTCGTCGTGCCCGGTGACGTGTAGCGCAGGGTCTCCTGCTTGCCCCGCTGAGCGACCGGCACGGGTGCCTGCTCCGGGCGACCGTCACCGACCGGACTGAACGCTGCATCGCGCGGCACGTAGACCTGGCTGAGTGGCTCGTAGGAGCCCGTGTACGCGCTGCCGACCTGGTTGAACGTCGGGTTCGCCGGGTCCTGGATGTACGGCGCCGGGCACGCCGTGCAAGGCGTCGGCTGGAACTGGTAGCTCCATGTACCGGGCGGCAACGGCGTCGTCCACGACCAGACACCCGTTGCGGAATCCAGAGTCATCTCGTTTACGAGCGCTTCGTTGAAGAAGTCGCCCGGCTGGTACTGCGACGGCGGCAGGGTGGTCGCGCTCGCAACGCTGCGCAGACCCCACTCTCCGCGGACCTTCACGCCGGTCGCCGCCGGCGCATAGAAGCGGAACGTCACGGTATATCCGGTCGGAGCCGTGCCGGTATGCGTGATCACCGGTGATGTGTCGGGCGGCGCCTGTGCACCCGCCAACGCCGGCGAGATCGCCGCCGCGAGCGTGAGCGCGATGACCATCGCGCTCGTTCGTAGAGCCTTGAGCATCTGTCTGCCTCTCCTTGCCCCGTCAGGGGACTAGTCCTCGGACCCGACTCCCGTCGAGTCCTCTCGAAATGCGGTCGTTCGGAGCCGCGGCGCGCACGTCGCGCGCCGCGGCCCGTGCTCATGGAGTCGTGGTGGACAACGTGAACGTGAGCGCCTTGCTGTAGGCGCCGGTGCGCAGCGGGTCGGTCGAGTTGACCAGCTGGCTGAACTGCAGCGACACCTGGTCGTTGGAGACCGGCCCGCCGTAGGTCAAGAGGTTCAGCGGCGAGGCACTGGAGCCGACGTTGTTGAACGCCGTCCCGGTGTTGGTCGCATTGCGCGCCCGTGCCTGCAGGAACTGCGGCAACGAGAACGCCCCGTTGACGAGGTGTCCGGTGGCGGTGCCGCTCGAATCGGACACGCTCAATGTCGCGTCTCCCGCCGTCGAGGTCACGCTCGCCGACGTCGACGCCTCGTACGTCCTCGTGACACCCGGCGTGAACGTGCCGAGCTGTGCGGGCGAGCCCAACGTCAGTGAGAGGGTCGCGGGGACGGTGCCGCCTACCGAGCCAGACGCAGGCGTTTCGGTGAGGATGTGCAGTTCCTTGGTCACCGGGTCGCGCGAGTACTTGCTCAGGAAGTCCCAGGCGACGCCGGCGAGCGGCATGTAGTGCGTGTGCTCGAGGCCCTGAGCGGCGGCGAGCTCCATGAGCGGAATGCCGTAGGCGTTTCGCAGGGTGCCGACGGTGATCGGGAACCCCCACTTGGTGGGAATCGACCGCTGCTCGGGAATCGGGAAGCCGTAGAGCGGGTACGTCACGAAGTCGCTCGTGGTCCACGGAATCGCGTTCAACGGCGGAATCTTGATGCCGTTGAGGTCCATCATGGTGTTGAGGTTCCGCAGCCAGAACTGTCTGATCCGGTACGGGGTCTGGGTCTTGTCGAGCGCGGCGTACTCGATGCTGTTGACCGAGAACCACATCGGCAGGTCGATCTTGTCGTTCCACTGCGGGAGCGCCGGGAGGTTCGTGTTCCCGCTGGGCGAGGACATCGGCGCGACTCCCGCGAACTGGTCGGGAAAGGCGTTCGTGAGTGCCCACGTGCCGGCCGCGCCCCGGGAGAAGCCCGTGACGTAGATCCGCGACAGGTCGACGGGATACTTGGCCTTGATCGCGGCGAGCATGTTCATTGTCGGCGTCACGGCCCCGTCGAACGGCGCCACGACGATCACCTTCTTGGTGCCCGCGACCTCCATCCAGCCGTTGCTCTCGGCCTCGTAGATCTCGTGGTCGCCGCCGCCGTGCAGGTCGATCACGAGCGGGTACTTCTTGGTCGAGCCGGACTCCATCCCGGCGAGCACCTCGTTCGGGATCCACTCGTACCAGCGGGGCTGGCCGGTCGTCCCGGTGTCAGCGCCGCTGACCAGGCGCTGCGTCAGGTTCAGCTTGGCCAGGTTCGGCCGCTGCATGAGGGTGAAGTCCTCAATCGTGTCGCCGTTGTTCTGGTAGACCGCGGTGGTGAGCGCCTGACGCGTCGTGTAGCGGAACAGCGACTCGTAGGCGTCGTCGAGCAGCGCCCGGTCGAAGGATGTGTTGGAGGCGCCGGAGACGATGACCTGCTTGGCCTCGTTGGCGCTGTTGTAGAAGGTGTTCGCACCCGAGGTCCGGTTTACGCCATTGGCACCCTTGTAGAAGCTGACGGCCTTGTCCGACGCGCCGACCAGGTAGGCGGGCACGGCGGAGCCGGCCGTCACGTCAGGCATGGCGCCGCCGAACGTCGCCACGCCCGCGACGCGGTACACCTGGGGCGCGACGGTCATGTACTGGTTGATGAAGCTCGCTCCGGCGCCCTCGCCGACCAGGTAGTTGAGCCGGTAGTAGCTCAGTGCCGGCTTACCGCTGGCGGCGGTGTTCGCGCCCCAGATGTAGTGCATGACGCCGTCGTAGACGCTGAGGTCGGCGGCACTCCACACCCCGCCGGCGACCGGGTTTTGGACGATCAGCACCGCGTGGTCAGCCTCGGCGCGGGCGACCAGCCCCGCATTGGAAAGCGCCGTCCATGCGGCGTCCTGCGACGCATATCCGGTGTTGCTGTACACGAACAGCACCGGCGTCAACATCGGCGCCGGGTCAAAGAGCGCCGACGGCGTGTACATGTACGTGTGGCTCCCGGTCACGCCGAGATCCGGGATGTCTTGCCACTTCGCGCCCGGCGTGATCGGCGGCGCACTCTGCGCGCTTGCCGTTGCGGCAGCGACGAGCGACAGCACGACCACGAGCACCGTGGCCAGCATCAGCACCGCTCGCGGTCGGATCGCCATCAGCACACCCGGGCTCGTAGGCACGGCATAGTGCATCTCTTTCCTCACCCCTCTCGGTAGCCGAACGGTCACGGCGTCGTGGTCGACAACGTGAACGTGAGCGTCTTGCTGTAGGACCCGGTGCGCAGCGCCTGCGTGGCCCCGATGTGCTGGCTGAAGGCGATCGTCACCGGATCGTTGGCGACCGGCGCCGTCCACGAGGACTTGCTGAGGGACACCACCAGCGGATCAGCGAGCGCGAATGCGCCGTTGGCCAGATGGCCGGGATCGGACACGGTCAGCGCCGCGTCCCCCGCGGTGGAGATCACGTTCGCCGTGCTCTGCGCGGAGTAGGTCCCATCCCGGCCTGGGACGAACGCCCCGAATGACGCCGGTGCACCCAGCGACAGCGACAACGTGGCGGGCACCGAACCGCCAACTGTGCCGTTCGTACTTGAGGCGGAGTACGCGGTCGACCCGGAGCTCGCGTTGTAGAGCGTGTCGCCGCCGTAGGACGCCGTGACCGAGCTCGCCCCGACGGTCGAGGGAACCACGAGCGACGCCTTGCCCGCCACGAGCGTCACCGGAGCGCCGAGCGGCTGGCCACCGGCCAGGAACTGCACCGTGCCTGTAGGGACGGCCGGTTCGGCAGTAGCGGGCACGACAGAGGCGGTGACGGTGCGCGTCCCTGCATTGGCGGCCACGTCGGTCTTGGTCGCGCGGAACGCCACGTTGGTCAAGAAGTCGCGCAGGATCAGACGCCAGTAGGCCCAGTTGTGTCCGCCGTTGACGCTGTAGTTGCGGAAGGGAATTCCCGCCGCGGTCAGCCGCTGCTGCATGGCCGTGCTGAACGGGCCGGCGTTGGCGCCGATGTCCTGGATGCCGTTCACGACCTCGAGCCCGAGGAGTGCCTTCAGCGCGGGGTTGGCGTAGGCCGGGGCGCCCGCATCAGGAACGTTGCCCGGGATCGACCAGATGCCGTAATAGCCGAACGCGGTCGTGTTGCCGAAGAGGATGTCGTTCAGCGCCCGGGCGCCGCCCGAAAGTCCGGATGCCGCCCGGCCGCTGGGCAGCTTGGAGACGTTGTAGTTCGACTCCATGTACGGCACGAGGGCGTTGGGCACGTCGGAGGCGTAGCCCGGCGCCGCGAGCGCGTTGTTGTTGGGCATCACGATGACCGCGGGCTGGATCTTCCCCGCGGCGAGCAGGTTGTCCACGATCGGTCCCATCGCGCCCTGGGTGGACCAGTTGACCTCGTTGCCGCCGCCACCGTGGGTCAGGACGTAGAGCGGGTAAGGCGTCTCCCGGTTGGGGTCATAGCCGGGTGGGAGGTAGACCGCCGCGTAGTGGTTGCCGACCGGATTGGTCGACAACGGCGACGGATAGAGAATGCTAGCGATCTTCCCGCGCTTGTCGGCCGGGGCCGGCGCCTGCCACGAGAGATCCTCGGTGCCGAACGCGGGATCGGACGGCACGTACACCTGGCTCGTGCGCTCGATCGTTCCCACGGTGTTCCACGGCGGGTTCGACGGGTCCGACAGCGGCGTGCATCCGCTGAGGTCGGGCGCGGCCGCGTCGCAGTCCTTGAAGAGCTGGTAGGTGAACCAGCCGGACGGCAGCGGTGTCGTGAACGACCAGACGCCGTTGGCGTCCTTGACCAAGTCGCTCACGGGCCAGTTGGCACCGGCGTTGTTCGGCGAGCCGATTGGGAAGTCACCAGGCCGCCACTGCGACGGCGGGCGCGGGTTCGGGTTGTTCGACGGAAGGTTCGGGGGCGCAGACGCCGCCGCGATGTCCGCCGCGCTCGAGAAGTACCACTCGCCCTTGATTCGCATCCGCCGCGCGGCTGGGTCTGAGACCCGGAACGTGACTTCATAGCCCGTCGGTGCCGTTCCAGTGTGCACCACTTGCGGCGACACCACTGGGGCTACCTGCGCCCCCGCCGACGCCGGCGTGAACGCCGCCGCCAAGCCAAGCGCACCGACCAGCGCGCTCCCTCGTCGAACCCTACGCATTGCCATTCTCCTCGATACCGGAAGGTGGAACTGGGGAGCCGCGGCGTGCACGAGGCACGCCACGGCCCGTGATCACGGAGTCGTCGTCGACAACGTGAAGGTCAGCGTCTTGCTGTACGCGCCGGTACGTAGCGCGTCATTCGCGGCGATCGACTGCTTGAAGTTGATCGCCACGGCCTCGTTGGAGGTCGGAGCCGACCACGTCTTCACCGTCGTCGGGGTCGCCGAGCCTCCGACCGGTGCGAAGGCCGCGCCGGTACCGGCCTGGAGCGCCTGCGGCAGCGCGAACGCGCCGTTGACGAGGCGGCCCGTGTTGCTCGAGCTCGGGTCAGCGACGGAAAGCGTCGCATCGCCCGCCGTCGAGACCACCGTCGCCGAGGTGGAGGCCGTGTACTCCTTCGCCACGCCAGGCGTGAACGGGCCGAACGCTGCCGACGAGCCGAGCGACAGCGACAGCGTCGCTCCCACTGTTCCGCCCACCGAACCGGTGGTGCTCGTCGCTGAGTACGCCGCGGAACCGCTGCTGGCGTTGTACAGCGTGTCCCCGCTGTAAGTCGCCGTCACCGCCGAGGCACCGGCGGTGGACGGGACCACCACGGACGCCTTGCCGCCGACGAGCGCCACCGGCGCCCCCAACGGCTGCCCGCCGGAGGAGAACTGAACCGTCCCGGACGGCAGGGCAGGCTCGGTCGTCGAGTTCTTGACGGTCGCTGTGACCGTCGTGCCGTTCACGGCCAGTTGCGTCGTGGTGTGTCGGAACACGACGTTGGCGCCGAACTTCGCCAGCAGGTAGCGCCACGGATACCAGCTGTGAATCCCGTCGTGGGTGTCGACGGTGAACGGGATGTTGTGCGAGACGAGGTTCTGCAGGTTGTTGTGGAAGGTCGCCGTGCCGTTGCCCTCCTGGTTTCCGATGCCCAGGTACAGGCCCAGGCGCGTGCGCACATCCGGGTTGCTGACGTCAACCGTCGGCCCGAACGGCGACGAGCTCCAGATGCCGTAGTAGCCGAAGGTCGTCGGCGCGGTGAACAGGATCGTCCCCGCCCTGCTGCCGCCTGCGGACAGCCCGGCGAACGCGCGGTCGTTGGACTGGCGCGAGACGTTGAACTTCGACTCGACGAACGGGATGACGTTGTTGACCACGTCGGCGAGATAGCCCGCGTTGCCGCCCGGGATCCCGTTGAAGTTCGTCGCGACGACGATCGCGGGCTGCATCTTCCCGCTGGCGATCAGATTGTCGAAGATGTTCGTCGAGGCCCCCTGGGTCGCCCAGTCGACCTCGCTACCCCCACCGCCGTGGCTCAGATAGATCGTCGGATAGGGCACCGTGCGGTTGGGGTCGTATCCGGCCGGCGTGTAGACCGCGAGGTCGTGCTGGCCGGCTGGGCTCACGCACACGATGATCGTCGCGCAGGTCGTCGCGCCCGGCGACGAGTAGCGCAGGATCACGTTCTTCCCCTGCTGCGCGGGCGGAGCGGGCGCCTCCACCGAGTGATCCTCCGGCGTGAACGCCGGGTCGCGCGGGACGTAGACCTGACTCCACTGCGGGTACGTCCCGTCGTACGTGTTGCCGTGCATATTGAACGTCGGGTTGGCCGGGTCAGGGAGCTGCGGACGGCAGCCGTCGCACAGCGGAGTCGGCTGGAACGCGTAGCTCCACGTCCCGGGCGGGAGCGGCGTGGTCCAGGACCAGACGCCCGTCGCCGCGTCGAGCACCATGTCAGTGCTCACGGCAGCGCCGAAGAAATCACCGGACTGATACAGCGCCGGAAGATGGATGGTGGCGTCCGACGCGCTCCGCAGTCCCCACTCGCCCCGAATCTGAACGCGGGTCGCGGAGGGCGCGTAGTAGCGGAAGGTGACCGCGTAGCCGGTCGGAGCCGTTCCGGTGTGCGTGATCTGCGGCGTCGTCACCGGCGGTGACTGCGCGTCTGCCGTGGCCGGCGAGACCGCCGCGGCCAGCGCGAGGGCGCCCAACAGCGCGCGCACCCGTGGAAACTTGAGCATGTTCGTTTCTCTCCTCACCCTGCAGGGTGTTGACCGACGAGCACAAGTAGATCGATCTACTGCGATGCTGCAAAGCGGCGAGCCCAGACGATGCTTGCCGGGCTCGCCGCCTGACCGTGGATCAAGCCGCGGCGCGCACCTTCGCGCGCCGCGGCTGCGCCGTACTACGGCGTCGTCGTTGACAACGTGAAGGTCAACGTCTTGCCGTACGCCCCGGTACGGAGCACGTCATTCGCGTTGATCAACTGGCTGAACTGCAGCGTCACGGCGTCGTTGGACACCGGCCCGCCGTAGGTCAGCAAGTTCAGCGGGGAAGCACTCGAGCCGACGTTGTTGTACGCCGTCCCGGTGTTAGCCGCGTTACGCGCCCGTGCCTGAAGCGGTTGCGGCAGCGAGAACGTCCCGTTGATGAGCCGTCCCGTCGCCGTCGTGCTGGGATCGGACACGCTCAGCGTGGCGTCGCCCGCGGTCGAGACCACGTTCGCGGTCGTCGTCGCTTCGTATGTCCGCGTCACGCCTACAGCGAACGCCCCGAACGAGCCCGGAGTTCCCAGCGTCAGCGACAGCGTGGCGGGAACCGTCCCGCCGACCGTGCCTTCAACGCTTGACGGCGCGTACGTCGCCGACTGCGAGCTCGCGTTGTAGAGCGTGTCGCCGCTGTACGTCACCGTGACCGCGCTGTACCCGATCGTCGCCGGAAGCGTGATCGAAGCCGCTCCGCCCACGAGTGACACCGGCGCGCCGAGCGGCTGACCGCCCACCGCGAACTGGACGGTGCCTGTCGGCACCGCCGGCTGACTCGTCGCCGCCGCGACCGTCGCCCTCAGGGTGCGCGCGGAGCCATTCGCAACGACCGTGGTCGACGTCGTGCGGAAAGCCACCTTGCTCAGGTACGAGCGCAGCAAGCTTCGCCACACGTCCCATGTGTGCCCACCGTTGATCATCTCGGACACGAACGGCACGCCGGCGGCGCGCAGGCGCGCCTGCGGATCCAGGGTCCCTGCGACGATCGGGTCCTGGATGCCGCCGCCGATCTGGAGCCCGAGCAGCTTCTTGAGATCGGGATTGAGATACAGCGGCGAGCCCTCGGCCGGGGGCGTGCCGCCTGCCGACCAGATGCCGTAATAGCCAAACGCGTGCGGCCTGTTCAGACCACCCGGGTTGTAGAGCAGCTCATTGCCGCGCTGACCGCCGGCAGAGAGGCCGGCGAAGGCCCGGCCGCTGGGCGTCTTGGCCACGTTGTAGTTGGACTCGACGAACGGGATAACGGCGTTGATGACATCGTCGGCGTAGCCAGCGTTCCCACCACTGATGTTGTTGAAGTTCGTGGCCACGATGACCATCGGTTGGATCTTGCCGGTCGCAAGCAGGTTGTCCACGATGCGGTTCAACACGCCTTGAGTCGACCAGTCGACCTCGTTGCCGCCGCCGCCCTGACTGATGACGAACAACGGGTACGGCGTCGCGCGGTTCGCGTCGTAGCCAGGCGGGGTGTAGATCGCCAGGTCATGTCGGCCCGCGGGGGTCGTGCAGCGTTGGTCATTGGTGCACGCGGTCGCCAGCGGCGAGGCGTACTCCCTGCTGACGAGCGTGCCGCGCTGAGCGGGAGCGACCGGGGCTTGCCACGAGACGTCGGCAGTACCGAACGCAGGATCCGAGGGGACGTAGACCTGGCTTAGGGACTCCTCGGACCCCGTGATCACGCCGTTGACGTTGTTCCACGGCGGATTGGCCGGATCCGACTTGCCGGTGCATCCGGCCAGTCCGGGCGCAGGGGCATCGCAGTTGCGGTACAGCGAGTACGAGTACGTGCCTGACGGCAAGGGCGTCGTGAACGACCAGACGCCGTTTGCGTCCTTGACCATGTCGTTGACCGGCCAGCTTCCCGCCGTGATGTTGGGCGACGCAAGCGGGAAGTCCCCGGCTCGCCATTGCGCCGGCAGGCGACCCGCTGCCGATCCACAGACCAGGATCGGGCAGTTCGCTGCGGGCGGCGACGCGCTCGAGTCGGCAGCCGATGAGAATGCCCACTCCCCCTTGATCCGCATCCGCTGCGCTGACGGATCAGATACCCGGAACGTGACCTCGTACCCGGTCGGCGCCGTCCCCGTATGCACCACCTGCGGCGAAACCACGGGCGCCTGTGCGCCCGCTGTCGCCGGCGCCAGCATGGCCGCCAGGGCGACCCCACCTAGTAGCGCGCCGACTCGTGGAACCTTGAGCATGAGCTCTCTCTCCCTCGCCCCCCGGAGGAGGCTCCTCTCAGATCCGCTGGACCCGCTCGGATCGTTCTAGTAGAACGATCTAAACATAAACGGCAACTGAACGCGCTGTCAACCCGCACGATGAGAACACCGCTAATCCCGTCGGCTTCCGGACGTAGTCGAGACCCCACCGCGTACGGTCGTCGAAGCCCGCACGGCGAGGCTCGGCTCGATGATCACCCGGCGCGGCGCGAGGTCGTTCCGCTCGATGCGCTCGAGCAACAGCGTCGAGGCTTCGGCCCCGACCCGCCGCGGGTACGTCGCCACCGAAGTCAGCGCCGGATGCTGCAACGACGCCTCAGGAATGTCGTCGAAGCCGGCGACGGCTACGTCGTGTCCCGGCTCGATCCCAGCAGCTCGCAGCGCGGTCATCACACCCAGAGCAACGTTGTCGTTGTAGGCGGCGATCGCGTCAGGCAGCGGACCGTGAGCGATCAGAGCGTCCACTGCCGCGATGCCGTCCTCACGCGTGGCACCGGTCGCCACCGTCTCGTCGAGAGCGAGCCCATGCCGCTTGAGCCCAGCTCGCAGACCGCGCAGCCGATCGCTGCGCGCGGTGGAGCGGGGACCGCCCAGAAAGGCGATCGTGCGGTGTCCCTGGTCGGCGAGGTGCTCACCCAAGAGGTCACCCCCGCGCACGTTGTCGACGCCCACGTAGTCCGCGATCGGCGCCTTGACGCGGCGAGTGATCAAGACATGCGGGAGGTCCACGACGCCAAGGCGCGCGTGCAGTTCGTCCGCAGTTGTGTCCTTGGCCGGCAACAGGACAACTCCGTCGACACGTTGCTCGACCATGACGCTGAGCAAGCGATTCTCACGTACGCGGTCATCGAGGCTGTACCCCTGAAGCAGGGCGAAACCGCGCTCTTGCAGGACCACCTCGATCGCCATCGCCAGTTCGACGAAGTACGGATTGCGAAGGTCGGTAACGATGAGCCCGACAGTCATCGAACGTTTCGAGCGCATGTTGGCGGCGCGCCGGTCGTAGATGTAGCCGGTGCGCTCGATCGCAGCGAGCACGCGCAGTCGAGTGGCGTCCGCTACCACTGGCACTTCGCGGAGCACGAGCGAAACGGTCGCGGTCGACACGCCGCTGGCTACCGCGACGTCCTTGATGGTCACTCGCTTCATGAACGTCCCGATCGAGGTCTCGGCAGACGACGCCCGTGTCCGGCGTCGCCCGATATAGAACGTTCTATTAGCACGTTCTCATGCGGCGCGTCAATGGCGACCTACGACACGCCGAACGCGGTCGCGCGGCGTGAGCGTGGTCGATATCGCCAGTTGATTGGCCCGAACTCAAGCGCTACACGCGCTCGCACATTCGCGCCGCCGATGACGGCGCGCCGCCGGCGGGTCCGGTGTCCCAACACGTCGTCGCCCGCCAACCCGCCGTAGCAACCGGCGGGCAAGCGGACGACTGGGTCTAGCGACGGACCGGATTTATGGCGTCGTAGTGGAGAGTGTGAACGTCAGCGTCTTGCTGTACGTGCCCGTGCGCAGGGCATCTCTGGCGTCGATGTGCTGCTGGAATCCCACCACGACCGCGTCGTTGGATACGGGGGCGGCGTAGGTCTTCACTGTGGCCGGGAGCGGCCGGTTGGCGGCTAGAAGCAGCGACGGCAACGAGAAGGTGCCGTTGACCAGGTGGCCGGTGGCCGTGGTCGATGGGTCGGCGACGGTCAGCGTCGCGTCGCCTGCCGTGGAGATCACCGTTGCCGTCGTCGACGCGGTGTAGTCCTTGGCGACGCCCGGGGTGAATGGCCCGAATGACGCTGGGGCGCCCAGCGTGAGTGACAGCGTTGCGGGGACCGTGCCGCCGGCCGAGCCCGTCGCGTTGCTTTCAGCGTACGCCAGCGCGATCGACGCGACGATATCCGCGGCGCCGGTCGACCGGACCATCTGGAAGCCCGTCGGACGCGTGGTGGGCAGCGTCGCTGCACCGTTTAGACCCAGCGTGACCGCCTGTTGGACCTGGTCGACGTAGGCGGGGCTCGTGTACCACTGGTAGTTATGTGCGGTGTAGACGACGTCGTAGCGGCCGTCGGTCTTCGTCCGCCACTCGCGCAGCGCCAGATCGAAGCGGGCGAGGGTGTCCCGGAGGATGAGCCCGCCGCCGTTGAACTGCTCGCCCAGGGCGTCGCCCGAGAGCAGTACGCGATCACTGATGTCCAGCAGCGTCAGGCCCTTCTTGGAATGACCGGACAGGGGCTGAACCTCGATCTTTGCCGGACGTCCGGCTGAGTCGACGCCGAGGTCGATCACGTCGCCCGACCCGACGGGCGCAGTCACGCCCGGTACGCCGGGAGGACCGTAAACCGTGCTCCCCGTGAACTGGGCGAGCCCCCCGACCTGGTCTGGGTCCTCCGAGGTGACGACGACGTCCAACGGGACCGTGCCGGCCAGCTTCTTCGCGAACGCCGCGATTCCCTGAGTTCCGGACCCGGTGCCGACCAGCAGAGCCTTGTTCGACCCCTTGATCAGGTACATCGAGGTGTTCGCGTTGTCACGGATCAAGTAGAAGCCCGTCTTGATGTTGTTGATCGTGCGCGCGGGGAGTTCCGCCTCGGTGTAGTCGGCGAAGCGATAGCTGTTCGGGATCTTGATCGCGTGATACTTCGCCGGATCAGCCTGTCCCCCGAAGATCCCTCCCGGATAGATCGTGGCCAGCGAGTAGACGAGACGCGCTGAGCCCACGCCGGTCCACACATCCCCACGGCCGCGGCCGTAGTCGTAGTAGGGCTCGCCGATCAGGTCTCCGCTGACGATGCCTTCGGAGGTTGCGCGCATGTCGGCGACGTACTGCGGGTCCTGCGGCCGTCCGTTGAGTGGCGGCAGGGCGCGGGCGAACTGGTTGAGCTGGAAAAAGTGGGCCGGGAAGATCGCGATGTCCGGATACGGTGCGATCACAGCCTGCAACCGGGCGAGCATCGTGCCGTAGTCGGTGATGGGGTTGCCCATCTGCATCCACACGTAGGCTGACCCGATCGCGTCACCCGTGGCGATCATCCGGTTCTCGCGGTCGAGGTACGCGTTGGATCCGTTGGTGTGGCCGTGGACGTCGACAACCTCGATCAGCCGGTCGCCAAGGTCGAACTGCCCGACCGCGGTCCCGTTGCCGTGCGTCGTCGGTCCGCCCCCCTCCTTGGCGGGCACGTAGTTCGCCGGCGCGTTGTTGGGCCAGTCGCCGTCGGGGTAGTAGATCGTCCGTGGCGCCAGCGCCGCGTTCTTGCCCGTGTGGTCTCCGTGGCTGTGGGTATTCGCGACTACGAAATCGACCGGGTTCGGCTTAGCGGCGCCGCTGTTGTCGTGCCCCAGCAGCTGCTTGACCACCGTCACGAGATCAACCTGGTTCGGCACGATCGGGAGATCGCGCGTGTTCTGAGCGGTATCGATCAGGAGCGCCTTCTGCGCCCCTTCGAACAACCACATCGTCGACTCCATGCCGTACTGATAGCCAGACGGTTTCGTCGTGTTCAGGTTGTTGTCGATGCGCCAGGTCCTCTGGCCCTTTGCATTCGTCGAGACGATGTAGGCGGTGTAGAAGCCCCAGGGATTTGAGGTGCCCAACCCGTTGAGAACCGGCTGCCCCCAAGCGTCGTAGGTCTCGTTGACGAACCCGCCTGGGGCAAGCTTCCAGAAGTCCACCGGAGCCGCCGCGCGGGCATCTCCAGCGACAACGAGCGCTCCCAGGGCCGCAACCAGTGCTGCCAACCGTCTGGACACGAAGTCCCCTCTCCTCAACAAGGCGTCCGCGACCGCGGACCCGACGACTACTGGATCCCCGACCATGCTAGATCGTTCCAGTAGAACGATTTAAACTAGCCCGACGTCTTTCTCTTTGTCAAGGTGCCGGCATGTCTTCGCTCCGGCGCATAGCGAACTTCGCCACGGATCTGACACGCGAGCTGCCGGGCCCGCGGGTCGACGGGCCCGGCAGCGCATGTACGCGAGACACACCGGAGGAGTTGGTGCGCCTCGCGGGTTCATGCTGGCCGTCCTGGCCAGGATGAAGTCGTGGTCAGGTGCCGAGCGTGAGGCGTACCGTCCGCCGGCGCGACGTGTTCCCCGCGACGTCGGCGGCGCGCAGCTCGACGCGGTAGCGCCCGGCTCGCAGCCGGCGGTCACGGACGGTGAGGGTTTGGTTTCCGTTGCCGCTGGTCTCGGTGCGCAGGACGACCTTGACGCCGCGCTTGAACTTGATCGTGACCGTGGATGCTTCTGAGACCCGGACGCTGACGCGCGCCCCGCGTGCGACCCGTCGCACGCTCACGCGGGTGAGCGTTGGCTTCGTGCGGTCGCGGGCGATCTTGTCCGCGGGCAGCGCCCCGAGCGCATCGTTCGCGAAGGGCTGTTGGCTGAGCGGAGGTGGCGGTGGCGGGGTCTCCGGCACGATCGGCGCGCGTGTTACCTCGACGGTGCCCCGCATGGTGGTCGGGTGCACCAGGCAGAAGTACGTGTACGTGCCCTCGGTCGTGAACGTGTGCTCCCACGGCGCCGCCGGTGTGCCGAGTGGTGAGGCGGCCATCCAGGTCGCTCCCACTTCGGGTTGGACGTTGTGTGTCTGCTGGGTGCCGTCGAAGGTCCAGTGCACCGTGTCGCCAGGCGCAATTGCGATCGACGGCCGGTCCCAGTCGAGCGTGTCGCGGCCTTTGACCTCTTGGACCGCGGCTTGGGCGGGAGCGGCGAACAGGGTTCCACTCGCGAGAACACCAGCGAGGATGCAGCGCCTCATTTGTCCACCTCGAGTTGGAGCATCATCGCTTTGTCGCCGTGCTCGAGCGCGTGGCAGTGAAAGACGTAGCGACCCGCGTAGGGCCCGAAGTAGGGCTGGACGGTGACGGTCTCCCCCGCCAGGACGCCGACGGTGTCTTTGAGTCCGCGTTCGCCGCGATGGATCGTCCCGCTGCTGCGTTTGACGACGCGGAAGAGCATGCCGTGCAGGTGCATCGGATGCACGCGATTGGACGGGTTGTGCCAGGTCCAGAGCTCCGAGGTTCCCAATCGCGGGCGCACGTCGATCCGGACAGGGTCAAAGCCCTTGTTGGCGATCTGCCACTGGATGCCCGAGGCGGTCGCCAGCGAAAGATCCCAGTTGCGGGTCACTTTGGGCTTAGGCATGGCCTCGATGGTCCGCATCGGGCCCTGCGGCATGCGAGCCTCTTCGACTCCGCCTCCATCAACCACGTCGAAGCGCATGACAGCGGTGGTGGTGGCTTCGCCGGCGGTGTTCTTGAGGATGAGCTGCGATCCCGGCTTGAAGCTGCGGAAGTCCACGAGGACCTCGATACGCTCGGCGGGGTGCAGCGGGAAGCTCGAGCGCGCGACGGGCGACTCGAGCAGCCCGCCGTCGCTGGCGATCTGCAGCATCTGGCGGCCTTGCCCGAGCTGGAGCTCGTAGGAGCGGGCGTTCGATGCGTTCAGGAAGCGCAGCCGGTAGATGCGACGCTTGACGGCCATCCGCGGGGAGACCGCGCCGTTGACCAGGAGCGTGTCGCCGCGGAAGCCGAGATCCACGTTCTCGGCGTAGCGGAACGAGCCGTCCTTATTGAAGGCGTGGTCGGCCAGCACCAGCGGCACGTCGTACTCGCCCTGCGGCAGCTCGAGGTCTTGCTCGCGCTCGTCACCGAGCAGGTAGGCGCCGACAAGGCCGTGGTACAGCGTCCAGGAGGTGCGGCCGTGGGCGTGGTCGTGGTACCAGAGGAACGCGCCGTCCTGGTCGTTGGGGTACGTGTAGTCGAACCCAGCGCCGGGCGCGATCACGTCCATCGGATGCCCGTCGTGTGCGGACGGGACGTAGCCGCCGTGCAGGTGCACGTTGGTGTCGAACGACAGTCGGTTGCGCTGACGGACGATGGCCGGCCGCCCTTTGCGGGCGCGGATGGTCGGTCCTGGGTAGAGGCCGTTGTAGCCGTAGATCGGCGTCTGAAAGCCAGGCAGGATCTCGGCCGTGGCGTCACGGATGGCGACGTCGTAGAGATCGCGGCCGCCACGGGTCGAGGTCGGTTTGAGTTCGGGCATGACTGGCAGATCACGCTGAAAGGGCGCGAACGGCGACCGTGCCTGCGCGCGGTGAGCCGCGGAGGTCGTGATGCGGTTGCCCTTCAAGGCGCTCGGCGTGCCGAAGCTGCACAGCAGCGCGATCGAGTAGCTGCCGTTGCGCATGAAGTCGCGCCGCGACCAGTCCTCGGTGCGGGATCGTCCGGTTCTCATGAGGAGTCTCAGGTCCTTCGAGCCGGGCCCGGTGAGGGGCCCGGCTCGTGCGTGGTGGTCGTTACTTCGCGGCCTTGAGCTTCAGCGTCTGGCTGCTGCTGGTAGCCATCGAGCCGGCTCCCAGCGTGACCTTGACGGTGAGCGTGACGGCCTTCTTGCTCTTGCTGAAGGCGCGCTGCAGCTTCTTGGAGAGCGTCAGCGTCGCCGTGGCGCGGTCGGAAGTGCCGCAGGTGATCGCCTTCGACACGAGCGTCGTGGCCTTCTTGAGTCCGAGCTTGCGGGCTTCGCTCTTGCTGACGCTGATCGTGGCTTTGCCGGTAAAGCCCGCCTCGCACGCCGTGCTGACCTTCAGGCCCTGCTTGGCGAACTTGCCGGTCGTGATGGCCCGCAGTTGCTTGAGCTTGGCCGCCGTCGGCTTCGCATGCGGCATTGCGTCCGGCGGGTTGGTGCCCGGCAGGTTCGTGGCGGGCGGGTTGCCGGGCTGTGGCGTGCCGGGGTCCGGGGTCGGCTCGATCTTGGGCTCGGTGATCTCGAAGGCCACCGACTTGATTGCCTCCTCGTTCTCGGCGCCGTCGCCGGAGCGGTACTCGACGAGGTGCTTGCCGAGCGAGGCCACGGTCACGGCGGTCTTGAACGGCTCGCTCTTGGCGTCGTTGGCCTTGCGCGTCCACTCGCCCGCGTCGACGCGGTATTCGGTGAACGTGACGCCGGACGGCACGTTCTGCGTCCCACCTTCGACCGTGACCGTCCCGGTCATGCTCGGCATGTGGAACGAGCAGTAGAACGTGTACGTCCCGGCCTGGTTGAACTGGCGCTGGCCACTGGTCGCGCCGTTGATGGCGCTGGCCACGCGCTCGTCGGTGCCGCAGTTGACCGTGTACTGCGGGACGGTCGGTGCGGTGGTGTCGATGCACACGTCGTGGAACAGGCCCGCGAAGTCCCACCTGACCGTGTCCCCGCGCGTGACCGTCAGGGCCTTGCGGTCCCATTCGTACGGGAGGCCGGTGACCACGTGCGTCTTGGGCTCGGCACCGGACGGGTTGACCACCGGGTCGGTGGCTGACAGCGCGACGTTCACCGGCCCCGTGTAGCTGCCCCCGACGGTCGGCTGGCCCGGCTGGAGCGCAGCCGTCGTCGTCGGACCGTCGCAGTCGGAGGCTTCGATGTCGAAGCGCTCGAAGTGCGCGATCGGCTGCCCCGGGAAGCCGGCGACCGTGAGGTCGATCTGGCGACGGCTGATGAGACCGATGCGTACTGGGCCGTCGAAGTCGCCGGCCGACGTCCGGTCGCCGATGCTCGTCCAGCTCGCCCCGCCGTCGAGTGAGTACTCGCCGTAGGTCTCGCCGTTGAGCGTGGACTTGGTAACGCGGATCGTGACCTTGGCGAGGTCGCCGGTGGGGCGCGAGACGTCGCGGCCGGCCTGCAGGGTGCTGACGCCGCCGACGGTGTGCTCCTGCTTGACCACGTAGGTGGGGTCGCTGAAGCTGCCTCGGGAGAGCACGAACTTGCTGAACTTGTTCGGGTTCTCGGCCTCCCATACGACGATTCCGGCCTCGATGCCCGCGCCCGGCGCGCCGAAGCGCGTCAGGTCGGCGGTGTCGATGGTGGTAGTCGTGCGCCACGGACCGTAGGTGGGCGCCTTCTGCAGCAGCACGTTCTTGGCGCTCGCGAGCGGGCCCTTCATGTCCCACTCGGGCTGACCGGGCTGCGGGCCAAGCGCGTCGATCGACACCCGGCCGTTCTGCAGGCGCAGGCCGGCCGGCACCGAGCGCAGGATCTCCCATTGGGGGTCGAGCGTCGTCCCGTCGAAGCGGTCGGACCGGGGGCTTGTGCAGGACAGCAGCTCTAGGCCGTCCTCGATCTTGAACTTGACCTGCTTGGTCGTCTCGACGTTGCCGACGACATCAGCGGAGTGGTACTCGATCGTGTAGGCGCCGCTGCGCGTGAGCGAGACCGCGTGCGGGAGATCACCCGGCGCGAGCTTGATCGGCGCCCCGCCGTTGATCGTGTACTCGGTGCTCTTGACGCCCGAGGCGACGCCGCTGCCGGCCGGGTCCGCAGCGGTGAGCCGAAGCGCGACGACGTCGTTGTAGCTGGCCAGCGGCGCGGCGCCGTTGACCTGCAGCGTGCTCTGCGGCGCCGCGGAGTCGTTGATCGCAACGATCGTGAAACTCGTCGTCCCGGTAGCCGACACGTTGCGGAACGTGTCCGTGCTGCGGTACTCGACGGTGTGCGCCCCGGCCGCGGTCACGTCGACCGGGTCGAGATAGCTCCTCCACTCGCCCCCGTCGATGCGGTACTCGGTGGTGTCGATCCCCGCGCAGCCGTTGTCGGCGGCGGTCAGCGTGAGGCGGACCTTGTTGTAGTACTGGCCGGCCTGGTTCGGGACCTCGGCGGCGGTGAGCTCGTGCGAGACGGTGGGCGCGTCGGTGTCCTCGTCGCACTTGTCCTGGACGTTGAACTTGATGCGCACCAGCGGCTCACCATCGCCGCTGTCGAGCGCGAGCCGGCAGCACGAGACCGGGAACTTGGTCATGTACAGCGCGCCGTCCGGGCCGAACTGCGTACCGATCACCAGGCCCTGGGCCGGGTTGCCGAACTGGTTGGTCGGCAGGAAGTTCTGCACCCGCAGCATCTTGTTGTTGTCCTCGCGCAGGCGCACCTCCTTCCAGAAGCCGTCATCGGAGCCGCGATTGTGGATCAGCCAGGCTCCGTCCCAGTAGCCCGGGAAGCGGCCGCCGCTGCCGGCGGGCCGGCCGTTGTAGCGATAGATCGGGCCGGAAATGGGCTGCATGCCGCCGGCGCTGAGGTCACCGAAACTCGAGGTCGGCTGCTGGTTGTCCAGCGACTTCCAGATCGTCGCCGGCGCGGCCGGACCGGGGATCTCGGCCAGGCCGTCGTTGGTCGGCTCTGAGCTGTCGTTGCCGCCACCGGGCGGGTCGTAGCGGATATCGGATGGCAGCGAGCTCTGTGAGCAGTCGTACTTCTGCCCGGTCGTGCTGTTGGTCGTGTAGTCCCAGCGGGTCGTTGTGCGCGCCGGGGAGTTGTCGCCGACGCAGAACGGCCAGCCGAAGAACGCGGGCTTGTCGATCAGGTTCCATTCGCACGTGCCCGCGGGTGCGCGGTCGGCCTGCGCGGCCGTGTTGTCGTGGCAGTACTCGCCGACCACGACCGTGTCCTTCTTGGCCGGGTCCGCGTGCACCGTGAACGGCTGGCGGAAGCCCATCGCGAAGATCTCGGGACGGGTCTTGGGGTCCTCGTCGTCCGCGAACATGTTCGTCGCCGGCGTGCTGTACGTCGCTCCCGCTCCGGGCGCGGTGCCCGCCGCGATGTCCTCCAGCGGCTTGATCCGAAGCACCTTGCCGCGCAGGTCGCCCGTGTTGGCCGACGTCTTGCGAGCGTCGGCGCGCTCGGACGCACGATGCTCCATCGGCGGATAGTTGTTGTGGCCGTTGCCGGCCGGCACGGCGTCGTCGCCGACACCGAGAACGAGGTTGCCGTCCATGTCGAAGTCCAGGCCCGCGCCACCCACGTGACCCGGCGTGCTGCTCGCGGGGCCGCCGGGGAAGATCACCGGATTGCCGGCGATCTTGATCTTCGGCACCCTCAGGATCACGCGCTCAGAGCCGGCGACCAGAGCGGTGCCGAGCTCGTTGACGGTGAAGCGGCTGATCTGGTTGTACCCGACCACCGCGGCGTTGCCCGTGGTGGGGAAGTCCGCGCGCGGTGAGTAGTAGACGTACAGGTCGCGCTTCGCCGGATCGGCCGGATTGAAGCCCGGCTCGAGCTTCATGCCCAGGACGCCGTCCTCAGAGGCCGCATAGTCCGAGCGGACCGGGATCGAGGCGACGATCGTGTTGTTGTTCGGTGCGCCCTTGGGGTCGTGCACCCGCACGTAACCTGTGAGGCTGTAGGCCGGGTAGGTGCCGTCCGCGTTGGAGCCGATCTCGCTCCAGTAGACCTTGCCGTCCTCGGCCACGTCGACCGCGATCGCGCCGTTGGTGTTGGAGACCAGCACCTCGCGCGAGTAGCTGGACCAGACCGTGCCCGAGCAGTCGGACTTATTGCCCTCGCCCGCCAGCCAGCGGATGCCGCCGACAAGCTGCTTGACCAGCGCGTTGTTGCCGCCGTTCTCCGTGTAGTTGGCCCCGAAGTGGCCCATCGTGGTCGTCCACGCACGGCCGTCGGTGTAGCGCTTGGGCGTCGCGGTGCCGTCCTGCACGTTGGCGCCGTCGTAGAGCTTGCACCACGTCGTCGGATGGTCCTGCCCGATGCCGTTCGGCCCGGGCGTGTACGTGGTCTCGTCCAGCGTCGCGAGCACGTGATGCGTGCCGCGCACGTTGCGCTTCGGGTTGTACTGCTCGTCGCCGAACCCGTACGTGTCGGGCAGATCCTTCGTCGCCAGGTGCGTGTGATCGGAGACCTGGACGGTGGCCACGTTGTTGATGTCCGTCACGGCGTGGGCGTTCATTGTCGTGCCCACGACCGACTGCTCCGCCCCGTCCCACCAGTCCCACGTCACCGACGCGGCGCCCATGTCGACCGCGCCGTGATTGCCGCCGATGCCACCGCCCTTCTGGACGAAGTCGATGATCGCGGCGCGCTCAGCCGGCTCGAACAGCGTGCTGCCCGACGCGTTGCTGAAGAAGATGACGTCGTACTGGGCCAGGTTCGCCGAAGTGAAGATCGCCGGGTTGAACTCCGCGCCCCGGCACACGTTGCCGTTGCAATCCTTCCAGTCGACCGCATAGCCGATGCCCTCCAGCGCGGCCTTCAGCACCGGCGCGCCCTGGTCGATCGCCTCCGCGTGCCGGAAGCCCATCGTGCCCGTGTACAGCAGCACCCTCGGCGCGTCCGCCTGCGCTTGAACTGCCGCCGGCGCGAACAACATCACACCCGCAACCGCAGCAACCATTGCCGACAGACAGCGCATCCACGCCCGCTTCGGCCCAGCAGTACTCGACGCGACCCAGCGGTCGCGGTTCAGCGCAGAACGCACCGACACCCTCCTCCTCGTGCTCAACCGGCATCGCGTCTTGCTCCTCGTGCGATGCCTCCGGTCCCTCAGACCCAACAGTAGAAAACCTAGCTGGGACTAGCTAGTTTGTCAACCAACCGATATGCCTTCTGCTCGCGTCTCGACCAAAGCGCCGGACCAACGGCCCACTAGCCTGTTTTCAGTGGACGTCCGCCCGCTCGCCCTCCCAAAGACGCGCAAGGGACAACAGCGGCGAGCCGAGTTGCTTGACGCCGCCGCTAAGTCGTTCGCCGTCCAGGGCTACCGCAAGGTCTCCCTTGCGTCCTTGGCCGCCGAGGTCGGGATCACCGAGCAGGGCGCCATGCACTACTTCCCGACGAAGGAGCACCTCCTCGTTGGCGTGCTTGACGCTTATGACCTGGCCGACGAGGAGGGCTACCGGCAGGCAACCGAGTCGGCGCCAACCCTCATCGATGGACTGCTGGCCGCGATGCGTCACCGGCTTGAACATCACCGCCAGACCGCGACCTTGATCTCCGTCCTCATGGCCGAAAGCGTCGACCCAACCCACGCGGCGCACACGTGGTTCGTCGACCGCAACCGCCGCATGCGAGAGAACGTCACGCACATGCTCACCGTCGCCCAGGAGCGCGGCGAACTCCGCGCCGACGTCGACGTCCCGGCCCTGGCCACCCAGCAGGTCGCGCTGTTCGACGGACTTGTCGTCCAGTGGACGCTCGACCCCGAGGCCTTCGACGTCATCACCGTCATCGAACGGTTCTACGCCTCGCTACGACAGTAGTCGCCTAAGGGCTCTTACTCCCAGGAAGCTCCAAGGGTTCCCACAGCCAAGCCGAGGGATCGCTGCCGAACATGGTCGGCATGCAGTCAGTCAGCCGCCTCACCGATGCCGTCCGTCGCGCCCGTTCCCGGGTGGGCGCCACCGCCGCGATCGCGCTCGTGTCCGTCTCCCTCGCCGCCTGTGGAAGTGAAATCAGCACCTCGGCCGGCACGTCAGCGCCCACCGCCACCGCGCAGACGTCGATGACGAGCACCGCGAGCACGGCGACCGCCTCCTCGACCACCGCGCAGACGATCACCGACACCGCCGCCGCGGCCGAAGCGTTCCTGGCCACCCTGTCCGACGAGCAGCGCGAGCAGGTGCTCTCCGCCTACGACGACGAGACCAAGACCACGTCCTGGTCGAACTTCCCGGTCACTTTCGTCGAGCGCGCGGGCCTGAACCTCGCCGACCTCACCGCAGAGCAGAAGGCCGCCGCGCTGAAGGTCCTCGAAGGGCTGCTCAGCGACGAGGGCTACGCGACCGTCACCGGCATCATGAACGGCGACCAGTACCTGCTCGAGAACAGCTCCAGCACCGAGCAGTCGCTCGGCCAGTACTACATCGCGTTCTTCGGCGACCCGGCCGACACCAGCGCCTGGGAGCTGCAGTTCGGCGGCCATCACCTCGGCATCAACGCCACCCTCGACCCTGCCGCCGACGCGATCACCTTCGCCCCCACCCACCTCGGCACCCAGCCCGCCGTCTACACCGCGGCCGACGGCACCGAAGTGCAACCGCTGGCCGGCATGTACGAGACCGCGTTCGCGTTCTACGACAGCCTCACCGACGAGCAGCAGGCCGCGCTCTACCAGGGCGAGACCGTCGCCGCCATGGTCTGCGCGCCCGGCGGCTCCTGCGACTACCCCACCGGCACCGGCCTCGCCGGCGCCGACCTCACGGACAAGCAAAAGCAACTCCTCCTTGACGTGATCGCCAACTGGGCAGGCCTCTCCGACGAGCAGACCACCGCCGATGCACTCGCCAAGATTGAAGCCACGCTCGACAACACCTACGTCAACTGGTCCGGCGCCACCACCTACGACATGACCACCGGCAACGGCATCTACTTCCAGATCTCCGGCCCCGACGTCTATATCGAGTTCGCCAGCCAGCAAGGCTCGGCCGGCGCCGACGTCAACGGCGTCGTCACCGCCGGCTGGGGTCACGTCCACACCATCTACCGCGACCCCAGCAACGACTACGCCAACAGCGCTACGCAGCAGCAAGCCACCGGCATGGGCGGCGGCGGAGCACCCGGAGGCGGCGGTAACCCGCCGTCCGGCGGCACGCCGCCCTCAGACGGCAACTGACCGCGGCTTCGTCGTCCAGCTCCGGTGCAGAACTCTCGAATCCGCCCAGCGTCGGGACCTGACCCCCTGGCGGCCTAGGACCACAACCGACGCGCACCGCGTCGGGGAGGTTGGTTCCTGCACTCGCATTGACGTTCGGCCTTCGCCGCGATGCCCGTTTTGCTTGGCTCGTTGACGCATCCGTTGCGCGCTCGGCACGGAATGAAGTCCTCGTCGAAAGGGAGCACGGCAAAGTCGGGAGGGCCGTCGGCTACGTGAACGGGCGGAGGACGCGAGTCGTGTCCCAGCCAGTGTCTACGTCGTCAGGTCAAACACCAAGACTCGTTCCGAGAGTCGTCGCGCCATCGCGCTGACCGGGGCGTGTTCCGGGTGGGGCAGGTAGCGGTCGCGAGCCTGTTCATCGGCGAACGTGATCAAGAAGGCGTAGTCGTAACCCTGCTCCAAACCTTCGGGGCTGCTGCTCGACCCGAAGCGCACGGACTCAATGCCCTCGATCCGTTCGGACAGGCCGGCGAGCAGTTGGCCGAAGCGCGAGACATCAGCGTCAGTAACGCCGGTTCGCAGGGCAAGCAGGACCACGTGATCGATCATCGAGCAACCGTACGACACCGTAACCGCGCCCGACCGATGCCATTCCGTCGCGCCCTCGATGCTCCCGAGTTCTTCGAAATGAAGCACGTTCGCCGTCGTGCTCGCGCGGCGAGCGGTACTACTGGTCGTCCGCCTCACGTTTCCGCTCATGCCACGTTTCCAGCACGGATTCGCAATGGCGCGAGCAGAGTTCGCGGCGAGCCGCGCGTGACGCGCCAGCGCGGGTGATGGCGTCGTCAGCCGTGAAGGTAGCGAAACCGTCGAAAAGCACCACTTCTCAGGTAGCGCTGGAAGCTCTCGGTCCCCTTGCCCGCAGGGTGATGCTGACTCCTATCGAGACGACGCCTTAAGGCCAGACGGTCCCTCACCGTTGTAACCGCAGATGAAGCCGACCGGCGCGTCACGATCAGGTCGCGCGAGTCGGCCGAGATGGAAGTGGCGATCTCAGCCGGTGAGGAGGAGCGTTATAGCTGTGCCGGCTATTGCGACGATTACGCTTACTGCCGCAATCAAGCCTCGGTTTGCCTCGAGCCATGGCATCCACGGCGACGGAGCCCGTGTGGGCGTGACGGGCGAGGAAGCCGCGGGGTCCGCCGCGGTCGTGGTGGCTGCGCTCTGAAGGTCGGTGACCTTGTTGTGCGGGGCATCGTCAGTCGTTGCAAGAATCGACGCGGCTTCCGAGGAGTCGCGAACGCCCGACACTACGTTTGGCTCGGCGGCCACGGCCGTGTCGGCGCTGGCCTGCTCATGCGCGTCAGTGAGCACCTTCAACGCGGCTGCCTCGGCGCGTTTGGCCCGTGGCCAGTCGCTTCCCTCGACTTGAAGCGAGATCGAGTGGCTATGCCAGAAGGCCCACTGGATGAAGACCGCCACGTCAGCGAGGATCTCCTCCGCGAGAACCTCCGACTCAACGCCAATTGAGATCCACTGCGGCGGCTGATAACTAACCCGCTCTTCTGCCGCCTCTAGCGAGTCCAGCCTGACCTTCGACTCCTCCCACTGAAGGATCACCCAGACCTTGACCGGCGTGATCGCGCCTGCCTCGATCGCCGCGCGTGCCGCTGTAAACAGAACGCCGGAGTCGTTATGCCATGGGATTCGCTGCTCATGGTCATAACGCTCCTTCACGAAGTCGACGATACCCATGACCCAAGACGGCTCCGGCGCAGAGGCGAGCGCTAGTTCGTCGAAGAGCGCTCTTTCCGACCCAAGGTCTTCCGCTGGCCCGGAAGCCTGTCCCGGCGTCTACGCGGTTTCGAACAAGCCGTCGAGCATCGCCGCAGCACTGCCCGAGTTTGCGGCGACAGTTGGGCGGCAGCGGTCCGCCCGCTCGTATCGCACAGGGCGCGGCTGGCTCGTGTCTCGTCGCTGGTCGGCCCGCCGGGCACTTGTTTGCCCCCATCGCTGGGAACGTGCCCCGCAAGCGCCGGTCGGCGGTGAGACGCGCTAAGCATTGAGGTAGAGGTCGGCCGAGTTCTCAGCCATCTCGCGGAGACCGCGCTTGAACGAGTGTCGAACCCGTGTGCGGGTTGAACGATCGTAGAGAGCCGAGCGACAGAGTTCGCGGGCCGTAAACAGAATCGGGCTGGGTTGCATCTGCCGAAACAGGTCGAGCTCCGACGCGGTGAACTCCTCGCGCAAGGTCGAGAAGATCACGTGGCCGTCGATACCACGGTCAGCAAGCCGGAGGGCCATTCCGGAGAGATTCGCGATGTCTGCAGGCTCAATCTTGCCTTGGTCCTTGCACTCACTGAGAGCCACCGCGACGCGTCCGTCATCCAGCACTTCGCTTACGATGAGATCAGACTCGCAGCGGGGGCCCTCAGCGATCAACTCGTGGCTCGAGAGGAGGATCCTCTGGCCGCTGTAGTCCTGTTTGAGTCGCAGCATGGTCAGCAGGACGGGAATGACGCCGTGGCTCGTTCCGCCTGCAAAGAACCCTGAGGGGCGGTACACCCACGTGCTGTCGTGGAGGAACGGCGTCAACGGGAACGTCTCTCGACAGCGAGGACATCTGATCGTCTCGCCGAGTTCCGTCGCTGTGTACTGGTGCCGAATCCCGCAGTTCGGACACTGGATTTGAAGCCCGGCGTGGAGCAGTCCGTTGAAGGCGAGAAACTCCAGAAGCGTGCCGGCGGTTGCCCCGGGAAATTCCTCTAGTCCGCCTGTAGCGACTTGACGCTGTGCATCTCGCCATCGCTGCCACTTTTCGGTCCGCAGGACAGCCCTAACTCCCGGGATCCTGAAGCGGGCACACTCCGTCAGCCCGCCCACGAGTCGCATCACCTCCTGTGCAGCACGGCCCGCGGAACTCTGAACCATCTGGACGTCAGATCCCTCAAAGAGTTTGGCTACAAGCTCGTTCTGCTGAATGCAGCGAACGCTCAGCGAGGTAGCGGCGACGCTTGAGAACACACTGAATGCGCTGCGCTCGACGCGAACCGCCGAGGCACCGTTCGTCAGCTCCCAGCCATACCAGCCGTTGAGCGCAGGCACGTACGGAAGCCGCAGGGTGTGCTCCGCCAGCCCAGCGTCGCCGACGAGACTTGCACTGACCAGCCATCTTGCGAGTTCGGATGGCGCACTGGTCTTTGAGAAGGGGTGCTCAGGCATCCCGAACACCATTCGCATTCCGCCTCGTTGGCCGTCCTCCTCAACGACGCCGAGCAATCCGCTCTCGGGCGAGGCGACGATACGTGGTGCGAAGACAGGACCGTCCCAGATCTCGTCTGAAAGCGGCGCGACGCTCACAGCGAGTGATGCCGGCAGTCGAGTTGTTAGCTCCTCCGGCGCCAGCTCGACGCCGCTGCACAGCCAGATCTGTAGCGGCCGTTGCTCGGACGCCGGCCGCTTGGCAAGTTCAGCAAGTTGCTCGTCAATCGCCGACTCTACGAATTGTGCGTGCGAGGTGGGCCAGAACGACAGGCCAGACGCCATCGCGCGCATGTTCCAGAACGCGGCAAGGTGGTCAGCGTTCTCTGGATCCCCCACAACGATGCCGTCCTGGCCGTCGGCGCGATGCTCGACAAGTCCGAGCCGCGTTACTCCAAGCGGTGTCCGATCAGCTCCCAGGTGCGAAGGGACCTCCTCTACATCGAGCACTCCGGCTGAGAGGCCATGCAGGAACCAGGAAGCGCTGTCGGGACCAGGCGCGCCAGTGCCGTATCGGCCAAAGGTGACTGTAAGGAGAGTGGCAAGCTCGTGGTCTTGGCGCCACCGAGGCATGACGTAGGGCGATGTCCGCTGGTGGGCGAAATGCGTGTTCCAAAGGTGGCTGATTGCCACACGCACGTCCACCGCGGGCAACTCGGCGTGTGCACCGGCCGGCGCGAAATGCCCTGCCACCGCGTGATGTATCGAGGGCGGCCAGTCAAGGTGAGGGTGCGCATTTGCCACATCTCGGAGCTGGTCATCATCGGCGACGGCAACCAGGGCGTCCACCTGGAACTGCGCGATCAGGTGGTCCACGCGGTCGCGGTTGTCATCCACCGTGATGATCGGGTCGTGGAACCCGCCCCACAGGAGGGTCGCGAGCTCTGCGGCTTGTGCGACATCCGCGGCCTGGCTTCGACGGACGAGGAACCCGATACGCACGGGCCGGTGTGCCACACGAACGTTCGCAGTCGGCATGTAGGTGAGTTTGCCGGTTCGCGGTACGGCGGGGCGTCGTGCGTCCGGGCGGGCAACGACATCTCGCGAGTGTCCCAATTCCCGACGAGCGCGTTGCTCCGGTTCGACGATGATCGAAGTTAGCGCTTCTGTGGAAACACGCTCTTTTCGATATCCGTCGAATTGCAGACCACCAGTGCCGCCCGGGGGCCAGTGCCGCAGAGCCCTCGCTCGCAACGCCTGGGCCGCGAAGTCCGTCTTCGATATATGCGAACATACGTTCGTATGACGAGCGACGGATCGCCCTACACGCGTCTTCGACGAGCCATTCAGAGCGGCAACCTCCCGCTTATCAACGCAACCGCCGCGGAGATGGGCTGGGTGCCGCTCCGCGAAGCGCTCGCGATCTTGCTCGTCATCGACGCCAAGGAGGAGGCGCGGTTCGACGCAGCCGCCGTTCGTTGGGCCGGCCGGTTGGCTTTGGAGGTGAGGGATCTCGAGCTCGCTGAATTCGCCGGCGCGGTTGAGTCTCTGCACGCGCTGCCCGACGAGAACGCCCAGCGCTCGCTGCTCGCGCTGACCCAGCGGGCAATGCGCCCGCCCGGAGTCCCTCGATCACTTGCCGCCTCGCGTCGTTCCCAACAGGGGCTCCGGCGCGGCCTCGGCTCCTGACGGGTCCGCACCCGTGGGCCATGCCCGCGCTCCCACGACGTGGTGAGGCGCCCCAGGACGTAGACGCTGATCAGCTCGTAGACCGAAGCGGGGCGGGGGGACAAGTTTCCGCTCCGTCGCCTAGTTCGCCTATCCAGAATCCCTATGGAGGTGGCGCGGTGGCGCAACGTAAGTTCAGAACAAACGTCTTGGTCTGTTTGGAGCCGGACGAGGCGGGGTGGGTTCGCGCGAGCTTGCCCGGGATGCCGGCGGTGATCACCGCCGGGACCTCGCGTGAAGACGCACTGGAGATGGTCGTCGACGCACTGATGCAGCTGTTGGCCGTCGAGCCGGCGCGGGAGACCGGCGCGGACTACGAGCGGATCCGCCTCGAAGTCTCCTCTGGCCGCACCGCTCCGCGCGAAACCGGTCGCGGCCGCCCGAAGGCCTCGCCAAAGCCGGCTGGGCAGTGAGTCCCGCTCGTCCGCCTGGCCCAGCCGCCCGTAGCGCCGCCGCGCGGGGTGATCCGGTTCACCCAGTCGAGCGATAGAAGCGGCAGCGGCCGCCCGGCAAAGTACGTCACACAGAGGTTGACCACCTCGTAGAACCGAAAAGCTCCCGGGCAGTCCCCTCCTCCTCCCCGACACCCGCCGGCTTCAGCAGCACCGCCGCCGCGCCTGACCAGCGCGGCGGCCTCTCCTCTTCTCCGCCATCAGGACGTCGCGGCGCGCATGGCACGCATGGCTCGCTCCGCCCAGATCTCTGCGCTGGCGTTGCTGTATTCACCGGGGAACCGGCCGTTGAGCGCCTCGCTGCAGCACAGGCACATGAAGGTCACGAACTGCAGGTCGTAGTCATCGGCCGGCCGCTCGCGAAGCTGCGGCGAGATGATGTGGATGCGCGTCGGCGAGACGAGCGCAACGAGCTCGCCCTGATACTCGATCGGTTCAAGGGTTGGCAGGTTCATGCCCGAAGTAGGGCCACGGTGGCGGAAGTGGTCCCCCCTCAGCTCAGGGGTCGATTGTTCGGCTGCTGTCCCGCCCGAGATGGAGCTCCGTCACAGCACGAAGCGCCCGGTCGACGATCGTCCGCAGCGACGGGTCAGTCGGCGGGGTCATCGGCAACTCCGGTAGATCCTCCGAACCAAGGGCCGCGCGGTAGTCGTCGAGCGCCAGCGCCGCCCGACGCCACGCCCGCCGCTTGACCGACTCCCCCGCGAAGCTGCCGCGCTTATGGCCAGGCAGCGCCCCGATCCGATCCGTCAACCACTCCGGTTGTTCCTGCTCGAGCTCACGCAGGCGACCGGCTCGCCCTGAGACGGGAGGCTCCTGTCGCAGCCGATCCTCGTGCAGGTCACTGAGCCTGTCGTTGACTCGACGGACCAGGACGTTGACCCGCGTCATGCTGTCGCCGGTGAGCTCGCTGATCTCACGGTGCTTGAACCCGAGTACGCGGAGCATCGCGACACGCTGCTGCCGCAGCGGAAGCTGTTTGAGGACCTCCAGCGCGGCCTCGACGTCCTCACGGACCTCCACCTTCGTCTCGGGTGACCGCGAGAACTCCCAGTCACGATGACTGGCGCGGATCGCGACATGATCGCGACGCTGGCGCTCCAGCAGCCACGCCTGACGCTGCGCGGTTCGGAACAACCAGCCCTTCCAGTTCATGTCGCGCTCGGGCTGGTAGACCATGAACCGCTCCCATGCGAACGCGACCGCGTCTTCGACCGTGTCTGACGAGTCGGCGCGGACGTTCTGAGCGACCTGCAACAGCAACTCATCGTTGAACTCGCGAAACAGCTCGGCTTCATCGCCGCGCGGCGGCGCAACGGGACGCAGCTTGCCCATCTGGACGCCTCAAGCCGTTGCGTCAGGCCGGCGGGCAAAACGCGGCGTAGGCGCCTCAGTCGGCATCGAATCGACGCCGGTGGGGCCCTCGAGTTCTCGAAGCCAGTCGTCGAGCGCTTCTTCTCGAAAGCGCCGGTAGCGGCCGAGCTGGACGTGTGGGATGCGGCCGGCGCGGGCCTGCGCCCACACCCAGCCCGGCTTGACGCCGAGGCGCTCGGCGACCTGATTGGCGGTAAGCAGACGGTTCATACCCGTCAAGCCGCCGAGCGCCCTTTGCGGGCAAAAAACTTCGCCCCGCGCGTCTCAGGTGATGCCCGTTACTCCTGGAGCTCCTCCCGCGGACTCATCGGAAGGCGCGGCCCACGATCTCCGACTCGTGCTCGGCCGGCTGGTAGTCGGCGTAGATCAGCGTGGTCTTGGCATCCCGGTGGCCCATCCACTCCTGCAGCGTGCGCAGCGATACCTCGCCGGATGCGGCGACGCGGGTGCCGAACGTGTGCCGCAGGTCGTGGAAGCGCACCACGCGGACACCGGCGCGCCCGCACGCACGCTTGAAGCGCCGATACACGAACGAGCGCCCGAGCGGCTTGCCCGTTTCCGGGTGCGCGAAGACCAGGTCGTCATCCGCGGTGAACTCGGACACGAAACGCAGTTCGTCGAGCGCCGCGTGTAGCTCGGCGGCAAGCGGGACCCCTCGCGACCCGCGACGCGACTTGGGAGCCTTGAACTCGCCGCGCACGAAGGCCTGGCGAACGCGGACCTTGCGCGCCCGCCCGTCTAGGTCAAGCCACCGCAGCCCGAGTAGTTCGCCCTGCCGCAGCCCCGTCATGGCCGCCATCAGATACAGCGGCCGCTCGATCGGCCCCCACGCGTCGTCGGGAATGCCGCGCTCGAGCACGGCCACGAGCTCGGCCTGTTTGAGGTACCGGATCTCGCTGTTCGGTTCGGCCACCGGCAGATCGACCAGCTTGCACGGGTTCGCGCTCACCCAAAGGCGGCGCAGGCCCAGCTCGAAGATCGAGTGGAGCGAGCTGACGATGTTTCGGACGGTCTTGGGATTCAGTCCGCGACGTCGCAGGTGCACGATCAGCCGCGTCACGTCCGCCTCGGCGATCCGATCGAGCGGCTTCTCCTTGAAGAACGGCACCAAGTGCACGCGCAGGTGCGACTCGACGGTCTGGACGTGCGACTTCGATCGCCCCTTGGCCTCCAGCACCTCGAGCCACGCCCGGCCCCCGACGCCGACGGTCACCGAGACGTCCGTCACGACGACGATCTCGTCCATCAGCTCGCGTAGCCGGCGCTCGGCCTGTCTGCGGGTGAGCCCGTCTGAGGTTCCCGGCAGCCGGACCTTCCCGAGCTTGCGGTTGGTGTGCCCACCCGCTGCCGTCAGCCAGCGGCCGTAGTAGCTCCCGTGCTTGATGTAGACGCTGCCGGCGCCGTTCGCTCGACGTGATCTGCTCATGGCCTGAGTAGGCAGAGCGGACCACAACTGGTCCCCGTACGGAGCGGAAACTTTCCCCGCGCTTGCCCCGTGAGCGGCAACGCGCCAGACCCCAGAAACGCGAAAGGGCCTGCTGTGCAGGCCCTTTACGAGGGGTGAGCGACGGGACTCGAACCCGCGGCCGCCGGGACCACAACCCGGAGCTCTACCAACTGAGCTACGCCCACCAAGCCGAGGGCAGTTTAGCGGCGTGCTGGGTAGTGTCGCGAGCAAGTTGCTCGCGCTCACGTTTGATGATGGTCCGGACCCGCGGGGGACGCCCGCGGTGCTGGAGGCGCTGGCGCAAGCCGAGGTCACCGCGACGTTCTTCGTGCTGGCCGAACGGGTGGAGCAGCACCCGGAGTTGCTGGAACGGGTAGTGCTTGCCGGACATGACGTGCAGATCCATGGATACGAGCACCTGCGACACCCGTACACACCGCGTGCAGACGTGGAAAACGACATCGATCGGGCGTTGAGCGTGGTCCCTGCGACGCAGTGGCGGATCCCGTGGGGGCACCTGGCGCCGTATACCCAGGAGGTCGCGCAGGAGCGCGGCCTGACCGTCGTCGGGTGGGACGCGGACACGCACGATTGGCGGGGGGATTCCGCGGAGGCGATGCTCGAGCAACTGCGGCTCGAACCCGGTGGGATCGTGCTCGCGCACGACGGCGTCGGCGCCGGGGCGCGCAGGGAAACGGCGATCGAGACCGCGCGACTCGTCGGTCCGCTGGTGAATCGCGCCCGCGAACGAGGGCTCGAGCCCGGGCCGCTGAGGACGCCGTGGCCGACGCCCCTCCCTCTCGGCAACCCGAACTTCGCGGCGTGAACGGTCTCTTCGACGAGATCGCGGCGAACGCCGCGACCCTGGACGCGAGCCCCGAGTTCCCGACCGCCGCGATGGCCGCGCTGACGAAGCTCGACACACCGGACACCCGCAAGGACGAGTGGGAGCTGGTTCGACGAGTTGCCAAGGCGGACGGGTCCGTCGGACGCATCTTCGAAGGTCACCTCAACGGCGTCGAGCGACTGAAGCTCGACGGGATCGATCCCGAGGATCACTGGCTCGGCGTCTGGGGCGCGGACCCAGCCCCGAACGAGGGCGAGCCGGCGCACATCGTCGACAACGAGCTCCACGGCACGAAGGTGTTCTGCTCCGGCGCGGGCGGGCTCACGCGTGCGCTCGTGATCGCCAAAGGCACGCTCGTCTACGTCGACCTCTCCCACAACGTCGAGATCGACAAGAGCTGGTATCGCGGCGGAGGGATGCGCGCGAGTGAAAGCCATCGGGTCAACTTTGAGGGCGCGAGAATCGTGGCCACGTTGTCGCCGCTGACACAAGAGCCCTACCTGAGCGGCGACGCCATCCGCACGGCGGCGGCGTGGGCGGGGATCGTGGACAGCGCGGTGGAGTCGGCCCTTGCGCAACTCAAGGACGACGACCTACGCGCGCACGCCGCGGGGCGGCTGGTGGTGGCGCAACAAACGATCGACCGCTGGTTCGAGTACGCCGCGATAGCGGACGACCTGACCAAGGTGAGCATCCCCCTCAGGCAAGCCGTCGCCGAAGCGGGCGCGACGGTCATGACCGAGGCTGCGCGGGCCACCGGGTCACGCCCGTTCGCGACGGGCACGGCACTCGACCGTGCCCGCCGCGATTTTGAGCTCTTCGTGCTTCAACACCGGCTGGATCCGCTCGTCACCCGCCTGGGGCGCGAGCGGATCGAATCAGCGCGCGTGGTCTGAGCCGAACTTCTTGGCCTTGGACTTGTCCCGGGCGGCCTTGCGGGAGCCGTCGGGGAACAGGCCGGACTTGGACTTGGCCAGCACGAGCGTGGCGTGCGCGGCCGCGTCGCCCATCTCGTTGAGCGCGTTCGTGCTCAGGTTGTTGATCGTGTCGCAGGCCTGGTGGTAGCAGGGGTCGAAGGCGACGCCGGCGGTGCCGCCGTACTTGGTCGCCTGCTCGGCGGTCTTGATGCCTTCGGCACCGGTGAAGAGACCGCCGGCGGGGATGCCGACCGCGATGAACGGGCCGTAGTCGGAGCGCCCGCTGAACTCG
Source organism: Solirubrobacter taibaiensis (assembly GCA_027587225.1). Lineage (GTDB taxonomy): Bacteria > Actinomycetota > Thermoleophilia > Solirubrobacterales > Solirubrobacteraceae > Solirubrobacter > Solirubrobacter taibaiensis. Next base: position 66,788 of record JAPDDQ010000003.1, on the reverse strand, counting down.
GTGGGCTCCGAGGCCAGGCCCTGGCCGGCGAAGTACTTCGTGAACACGGACTCGATCTCGCCCGAGCCGGGAGGACCGGCGGGCTCCGAATCAGACCCGTCGCCGTCGTAGACGAAGCGGGCGTAGTTCGGCGACCCGACCATGTCGAAGTTCAGGTTCGCGTAGATCTTGGTCAGGTCGTCCGCGGGCAGCGTGGTGACGTAGTGCTCGCTGCCGAGCAGGCCGGACTCCTCGGCGCCCCAGAAGGCGAAGCGCACGGCGCGGCGCGGCTTGATCTTCTGCTCGCTCATGGCCTCGGCGATCTCGAGGATCGCGGAGGTTCCGGAGCCGTTGTCGTTGATGCCCGGGCCTTCGACGACGCTGTCCAAGTGCCCGCCGACGACGACGGTCTCGTCGGCGTTGCCGGTCTTGGTGTCGGCGATCAGGTTCTTGGTCGTCGCGTCGAGGTCGGCCTCGGTGGACGTGGTGATGTGCAGCTTGACGGTCGCGCCGCCCTGGAGCTGCTGGTAGATCGCGGCGCCGTCCGCGAACGTCATGCCGACGACGGGGATGTCGATCGGCTCACCGAGGGTGCCGGCGGGCAGGCCCGTGCGCCCCTCTTGGCCCTCGTTGAAGATGATCACGCCGACCGCTCCGGCGGCCTTGGCGTTTCTGGCCTTGAGGCCGAAATCGCACGTGCCGCGCTGGATCAGGGCGATGTTGCCGGCGGTGAAGCCGGTGAAGTCGGCGGCCGTGCAGCCCGCGGGGGTCGTGCCCGGCACGGCCGGCGGCGGGATCGTAATGCCGCGCACGGCCTGGACGTTCGCGGTCACGTCACCGCTGCCCGAGTACTCGAACGTGTCGACGGTGTAGTCCTTCGGCGTCGGCGAGAGCTGCGCGGCGGTCGCGGGCGCGAGCTCGCGGAAGAACGGGAACGTGAATTCCTGCTCCTTCACGCGATAGCCGGCCTTGACCAGGCGCTGCTTGACGTACTGCAACGAAGCTTCGTAGCCGGGCGTTCCCGATGCCCGGGTGCCGCCGTTGGCGTTGGCCACGGCCTGCAGCGCGCGCTCGTGCTGGAGGATGCCGTTGACCGTTACTGCGTCACGCAGCTTCTTCGAGTTGACCTCGTCGAGGCCGAACGCCGTCGAAGGCAGGCACAGCGAAGCCGCGAGGGCGCCCAGAACGAGCGCTCTGCGATGAGACATATTCCTCAATCTCCCGTTTGAGGGGGTGTGCAAAGGTCGGCGAACACCCCTGCCCGCCGACCGCGTACTGACTGTAATGCGTGAATTCGGTGAGAGTTGCGGTACACCACTCCGCGTGCGCCAACGACTGCGCGGTGAGTTCTTCGACGACCTGTACTCCAAGGACCCCGATCCGTGGGACTTCGAGACCAGCCCGTACGAGGCCGCGAAGTACGCGGCCACCATCAAGGCGTTGGAGGGTCGACGCTACACACGCGCGCTCGAGATCGGGTGCTCGATCGGCGTGCTCACGACCGCCCTCAAAGCCCGTGTGGACCAGCTGCTGTCCATCGACGTTTCCGCGATGGCACTCGACGCAGCGCGTGTCCGGAACCCGACCGTCAGCTTCGAGCGACGCGAGATCCCCGAGGACTTCCCGGACGGGAACTTCGATCTCATAGTCGCCTCCGAAGTCCTCTACTACCTCGACGCCCCCGCACTACAGGCGACCCTCGACCGGATTCAGGGCACACTTCTGGCTGTGCACTGGCGCGGTCCCACCGAGCGGTACCCGTTCACGGGTGATGAGGTTCACCACCGACTGAGCGAGCGCTTCGGCCCGGCGGCCTACAGCGCTTGGACTCCCGAGTACGCCCTCGATCGTTTCGACGCATGCAACTGCTGATCGTCGGCGGCGGCCCCGCTGCCCTTGCCGCCGCCCGCGGGTACCGCGCCGCGGGCGGAGAAGGTGACGTGACGCTGTTCACGCCCGAGCTCGTCGTGCCGTACCAGCGCCCGCCGCTGTCGAAGGAGTTCCTGCGCGGGGAGCTCGACGAAGGCGCCCTGCCAATCGAGGACGAGGCCTGGTTCGAGAACCAAGGCGTCGAGGTGCGCCTCGGCGGCGAGGTGGAGACGCTCGATCTCACGGCGCGCACGCTCACGCTCTTCACCGGCGAGGCCATCCCCTACGACGCATGCGTGCTCGCGACGGGCGCCGAGCCGATGGTCCTGCCCGTCCCCGGCGCCACGGAGGAATGGGTGCTGCTGCTGCGCAGTCTCGCGACCGCCCGCGTGCTGCGCGACCGCGCGGCCACGGCCAAGACCGCGCTCGTGGTCGGCTCCGGCTTCATCGGCTGTGAAGCCGCGGCGTCACTGGCCATGCGCGGCGTCGACGTCACGCTCATCAGCGACGAGGACATCCCGCACGCCTCCCGCTTGGGCGAGGAGGCGGGCCGCCGCATCACCGGCTGGCTGGAGGCGGCGGGCGTGACGCTGAAGCTCGGTGAGCCCGTCGAGGAGCTGAGCGAGGACGCCGCCGACCTGATCCTGATGGCCGCGGGCGTGCAACCTCGCGCAGGACTCGCGGAGACTGCGGGCCTCGACGTCCGTGAGGGCCGGATCGTCGTCGACGAGCACATGCGCACGAGCGCCGAAGGCGTCTACGCCGCGGGCGACGTGGCGTTCGCGCACAACGCCGCCGCGGGCCGCCACCTGGCGGTCGAGCACTGGGGCGAGGCGCTCAACATGGGCGAGATCGCGGGTCGTGCCATCGCGGGCGACGCGGACGCCCGATGGGACGTCGCCCCCGGCTTCTGGTCGACGATCGGCGAGCACCAACTCAAGTACGTCGCGTGGGGCGACGGCTTCGACGAGGCCCGCCTGGTCGAGCACGGCAAGGGCGCCTGGACGATCTGGTACGGCACCGAGGGCCGTACCGTCGGCGTGCTCACCCACGACCGCGACGAGGATTACGAGACCGGGCGCAAGCTGATCGAGACGGGAGCCCCGCTCCCTTGACGCTGCGCGCGTGCGTCGTGGTACCGGCACGTGACGAGGAGGACCTGATCGGCGCGTGCATCGCCGCGCTCGCGCATCAGACCGGCGTCGCCCGCGACGCGTACGAAGTGATCCTCGTGCTCGACCGCTGCACCGACGCGACCGCGGAGCGAGCGATCCAAGCCGCGGCCGGGATGACGTTGCACCTCATCCCCTCCAACGGCGCAGGTGTGGGCCACGCGCGCCGCACCGGGATGGACCTCGCCGCCGACCGACTGCCACCGGACGGACTGATCGCCACCACCGACGCCGACTCCACCCCCGCCCCGGACTGGCTCGCGAACCAACTCCGCGCCGTCGCCAACGGGGCGCGGGCGATCGGGGGCCGGATCGACGTGCGCGACGCCACCCCCGCCGCGCTGGCCCGGCGTGAGGTCGACGCAGCCCGCCGGCGGGCAGAGCTGCGGGGCGCCGGTGCGCGCGAGCACCACCAGTTCTCCGGCGCGTCGTTCGCGGTCACTTCAGCGACGTATACGCGTGTAGGTCGGCTCGAGCCCCGCCACGCTCTGGAGGATGAAGGCTTCGAGCGCGCGCTCCGGCACCACGGGATCCCGATCGAACGGCTCGCCTCGGTGAAGGTGACGACCTCCGGCCGGCGGCTCGGACGCGCGCCCCGGGGCCTCGCCGTCGACCTGCGCCGCAACGCGTGGCTGCACGAGCGCAGCTACGACGCCGGCGACTTCTCGCTCGACGCGCTGCTCGCCGCCAAGCAGCACACGATCAGCGTGATCCTGCCGACGCGCAACGTGGCGACGACGCTCGCGCCGATCCTCGACACGCTGCGCGGCCCGCTGATCGACGAGCTGCTCGTCGTCGACGGGAACTCGACCGACGGCACGATCGACGTCGCCATCGAACGCGGCGTTCGGGCCATCACGCAGCCGCACACGGGCAAGGGCGACGCGATGCGACACGGACTCGCGAACACCACCGGCGAGCTCGTCGCCTACCTCGACACGGACACCGAGGACTTCACCGCAGGGTTCGTGCTCGGCCTGCTCGGCCCGCTGCTCACCGAGCCCGTCGACTTCGTCAAAGGCCACTTCCGGCGCCCGTTCAAACACGGCGACACCACGCAGCCCGACGGCGGCGGCCGCGTCACCGAGTTGCTCGCGCGCCCCTACCTGAACCTGCACTTCCCGGAGCTGGCCGGCTTCCGGCAGCCGCTCGCGGGCGAGATCGCCGCCACGCGCCATCTCCTGCAGTCCCTCCCCTTCCCAACCGGCTACGGGATCGAGATCGCGATGCTGATCGACACCTACCGCGCCGTCGGCCTCGAGCGGATGGCGCAGGTGGATCTCGGCACGCGCCAGAACCGCCACCAGTCGCTCGCGGACCTGTCGAAGATGGCGCTGGAAGTGCTCACGGCCGCCGAGCGACGCACGCACGGCGCGAGCGATCCCGGGAAGCTGCTGATTCCCACGCCGGACGACTTCGAGGCCCGTGCCGTGCTCACCGAGGAGCATCCACCGCTCGCTGAACGCTCAGGCTAAGCTTCGCCGGAAGATGGCAGGACAGTTCGGCGACCCTGCGGCGGCAGCCGCTGCCGCGGCGCAATTGCGCAAGCACGCCCAAGCGGTGGGTGACCTCGGAAGCCAGGTCGGCCGCCGGTTCGGCGCAATGACCTTCGAGGGCAAGGCCGCCACGGAGATCGGTGGCCAGGTCCACGTCCTGTCCAACCGGACGAAGGGGCTCGCCACCGTCCTGTCCTCGATCGCCACGGACATGACCCGCATCGCCAACGAGGCCAAAGCCGACCAGGCAGAAGAGCAACGGCGCCTGACGAAGGACCGCTTCAAGGGCGGTCACATATGAGCAAGATCGTCCTCGTCCCGCTCGAGATGCAGAGCGTGGCGAGCGACTTCGACCGCAAGGCCGCCGAGCTCGAGCGCGCGGCGCAGGCGGTCCAGTCGCCTGGCCTCGTCGCGGGGCTGCCGCCCGGCAACCAGGCCACCGTCGCCGCGCAGCTACGCGGCGTCGCCGGCCAGCTCCGGGGCATCGCCGATCAGCAACGGGACATCGCGGACGACCTGCGCCGTCGGGCGCGGGCCGCCATGCAGGACCAGGGCTTCCAGCGCCTGTTGCGCGATGGTGGGGCGATCGGACTGCGGTTGGCGGTCGAGCGGTGGGCGAGCTCGCGCGACAAGAAGCAGATCGCGAAGCTCAAGGCCCACGCCGGGGACGCGCAGCGGGCCTACCAGCAGGGTCTGCGCAACAAGAAGTCGACCCCCAGGCAGATCAGAAAGCTTCGCAACGAGGTGCGCGAGGCCAACAAGCGGCTCAGGACGGAAACGGCCGCACTGGCGGACCAAGCGTTCGAGGCCGCCACGAAGGCCGGCGGCAAGATCAAGAACACCGCCTTCGAGTCGATCCTCAAACTCAGTTCGAGCCTCAGCGGCAACCCGCTCCTGGACACGATCGCGAAGCTCAACAAGCTGCGCCGCGACGTGCCGGTCAACATCGCGGACCAGAAGAAGGCCTGGAAGAAGACCGATCCGATCACGCTCGAGGATCTGAAGAGGACCAGCAAGGGCGCGCGCAAGCTCCCGATCGTCTCCACCGCGACGCTCCCGTGGGCCGCGGCCGACGCCAAGAAGGCCTGGAGCCATCAGAAGTACAAGGGCACCATGAACACGATCGAGAAGATCAACGACGGCGTCAACATCGTCGGGGTCGGCACCCAGACCGTCGGTGCGGGGACCGTCGGCGCCGGCGCCGCCATGAGCGCCACCGGCATCGGGGCGGTCGCCGGCGTGCCGACGATGGCCGTCGGTGGGACCATCATCGCGGTCGGTGAAGGCATCCAGCTTGTGTCTCTAGGCGCCGACGTCGGGATGATCGTGTGGGACAAGCAGGGGAAGCAGGTGATCAAGGCATGGCGCTGGGTGAACCCGCTGGACTAGACGACGAGCTGCCGCTCGTCACGCAGCGCGACTTCTCGCTCGACGAGCTGGTGGCCCTGGCCGAGTGCTTCGACCTCGAGACGTTCCCGGGCGTCGACGCGAGCCCGCTCGAGGCCGCGCGCGAAGCCGCCCTGGAGACCGCGCGCCGCGACCTGGTCGCCCGCGGGACGCTCACCTACGACGATGACGGCGAGCTGTCGCTCCGCTCGTCCGAGACGGTGATGCTGACCCTCGCGCTCGCCCCCGCGCTGGTGGTGGAAGTGACGCACGCGTTCGATGGCGAGGTCAGGCAGACGCGCTTCGCCGTGCGGCCGGAGCTCGCCCTCGAGCAGCGCCGGCGCGAGGACGCGAACGCAATCTGGACGCTGGAGCTGTTCCCGGCCGAGGACCTCTTCGAGCGGCTCGTCGAGTTCACCGGCCTGTACGACCGCCCCCTCTCGCGCGGCGCGGCCTTCCGCACCTCGCCCGAGACCTTCGACGAGGACCTTCAGCGCGTCGTGGGCGAGGTAGTGTCCTCGAGCCGCGTCGTCGCGGTGTGGCGCGAGGGCGAGTCCGAGGACGAGGTCCGCAGCTGCCAGGTCGCCTGGGTCGACGGCGGCGACGACGGCCTGTGGCAGGTCACCGACGACCGCGAGGCCTTCCCGGTGACCGGGCGGAAGCTGCTCGACGATCTGCTCGAGCAGCTTCCGGGTGACTAAGCCGCGGTGATGACGTCGCGCGTCGCGGCCTCGGTGCGGGCCATGCCGCGCTCGATCGCCTCGACGAGGTAGGGGCGCAGGTCGCCGGCGGCGACGATGCCGTTGACGCTGCCGACCTCGACCGCACGCTGGATCGAGTGGATCGAGTCGAACTTCGCGGCGAGCTCGCCCATCTTCTCCGAGCGCACCGTCTCCAGCGTCGACGCCAGCTCGGCGCGCAAGCGGCGCGTCTCCGCCGCGTCGGAGCAGTCCTCGATCCGCTCCTCCAGCGTCACGACGCGCGCGTCGGACCGGGTAGCCGCGTTGACGTCGCGCGTGAAGACCACGCCCGCCGCCGCGGAGCCACCGATCACGGACGCGTGCGCGCCCTCGACCGCGATCGCCTCGAAGCCCTCGTTCAGGCGCTGCGAGAAGACCACGAACGCGCCACCGTGGTAGCGGGAGATGACGCAGAAGACGATCGGGCCGCGGAAGTTGACGATCGCGCGGCCGATCTCGGCGCCGTACTCGAGCTGCCACTGGCGCATCGATTCGGGCGAGCCGTCGAAGCCGGCGAGGTTGGCCAAGACCACCAGCGGCCGGCGGCCACCGTTGGAGTTGATCGCGCGCGCGACCTTCTTCGAGCTCTTCGGGAACAGCGTGCCGGACGTCCACTGCGACGGACCGTCGGCGGGCGTCGGCCCGAAGCGGTCGATCGGGTGCGACTCAATGCCGATCACGGTCGTCGGCCACCCACCCAGGTGGGCGTCCCAGACGACGGCAGCCTCGGCGTCGCGCATGCGCTCCCAGCGTTCCAGCGGCCGGTGGTCGGAATCGACCACGGCACGCATCACGCTGCGAATGTCGAACGCCTGCTTGCGGCCCGGGTTCGTCTCGTCGGAGAAGATCTGACCGACGGTCGTGAGCTCTGAGCCGGGCGCGCTGTGGGGCGCCTCGCGGACATCGCGCTCGACCAGGTCACGCGTCTCGGCGCGGCGCGGGAAGCGCTCGCCGGGGGCGACGTAGGCGTGGTCGTAGTAGCGCAGCAGCACGCCGCAGGCGCCCGCGAGGTCCGGCGCCCAGTACTGCGCCTGGCCGTTCGGACCCATGATGCGGTCGTAGCCGCCGATGCCGAAGTTGTCCTCGGCCGACACGCCGCCGGCGAAGTCCAGCGCCTGCTTGCCGGTGAGCACCATCGCCGACTCCGGCGCCATGATCAGGATGCCGCGCGTATGCATGAGCATCGTCGCTTCGGCGTTCCAGTACGGCTGCGCGCCGACGTTGATGCCCGTGACGATGACGTTGATCTCGCCACCGTTCTGCGTGAACTCGATGATCCGGCGCAGCGCGGCCGCGACCCAGTCCATGTTCTCCGTGCCGGAGTCCATCGAGATTCGGGCGCCGCTCGAAAGCGCGAACCACTCCACCGGCACGCCGAGCTCCTCGGCCATGTCCAACGCCGCGATGATCCGGCGGCACTCGGGCTCGGCGACGCTGCCCAGCGACTTCGTCGGATCGCCCAGCAGCACGAGGCGCTGCATGCCCTCGGGATGGCGATCGGTGAAGGAGCGCGTCACGCCGACCACGATCCCGGCGTCGTTCATGGCCGCCGCGCGATCGACCGGCACCAGATGCCCGTCCTCGTCGAGGTCGTGCTCGATGAACTCGCCGCGCGGGATGCCACGGGCGCGGTCGGTCCGCTCCGGCGCGAGCACCTTGACGAGCTCGGCGGGATGCACAGAGCCGCGACGACGCGCCTGCACGATCCGGCGCGCGCCCTCGTCCAGCGGCTGCAGCGGACGTGCGGAGGGCTCGTCGACCTCGACGATCACGCCCCGGCCGGCAGGCGCGAAGAGCCGTAGCTCGCGCTCCTTGACGTCGCCGCCGCGCATGTCACGCATGCGGCCCTTGATGATCACCGTCTCGATCCCGAGGCCTTCGGTCTCCCGCGCGTAACGGTCGATCAAGGCACCGGCCTCCTCCGGCGCGAGGTCCACCTCGGGCCACAGGTCCAACCGGACACGGTTCCACAGCAGGCGCTCGCGCGGGGAGCGGCGGGCCTGCACGCGACGCAGCGCGCTCAACGTCTCGGCCAGCATGTGCTCGAGCTCGGGCAGCGAGATGACGCGGCCTTCCTTGTTGCGCACGATCGTCAGCTCACGCACCTCGGCGAGCGCGAACAGCCGCTCGTCCTTGCGGTTCGTGCGGCCGACGCCGCGGAACAGGTAGACGTCCGCGGGCGACGGGATCCGCTCGAGCTCGAACTCCGACATGCGCCACAGGTTCAGGCGGTCGGCCAGCTCGGGATGCACGAACTGCAGGTCGCGGTCGATCTCCCAGCCGCCGTCGAGCGTGCGCCGCAGCGTGATCGCGTCGGCGCCGGAGTTGCCGCGCGCGGGTGCGGGGATGTCCAACACCAGGCGCTGCACGAGCGTCGGGATGTCGGCGCGCACGAGCGCCTCGCGCAGGCGGTTGGCGAGGTCCTCGCCGGCTGCCTCGACCTTGGGCGCGTAGAGGTCCACGTAGACGGTCTCGTCCTGCGGGTAGTGCGCGGCGCGGCGCGAGATCGCGCCCGCGACGTCGTCGAGGTCCTGCGTGTCCACGAACGCCGCCGCAAGGTGCCGGCGCGTGCCGTTCTTGAAGTAGTTCGTGGTGATGTAGGCCGTGCCGTCGTTGGTCACGCCGCTCCAGAACGGCGCGAGCTCATGGAGCCGGTACCAGCGGCGGGTCATGATCTCCAGCAGCACCGGGTGCTCCCGTGCGCTGGTGTCGTTCATGCGACTGATGAGCTGCGGGGCCAGCAACTGCGGCGACTCGACCACCGCGCGGATGTGCTCCTCGCGGTCGGCGCGATCCGGGTCCTCCAGCAGCGCCTTGAGGTGGCACTCCAGCTCGGCGTAGGCCTGCGCCTGGCGCTCGGCGATCACGGGCTGGTCGTAGTAGCGGTTGCGCAGCTGGCGGGCGAGGTCGGCGATCACCGGGTCGCGACGTTCGGTGGCGATCTCCAGCCGGTCCAGCACTCCGCGGAACTCGCCGTTGGTCTTCGGGACCAGCTCGTCCGCGCGCTCCAGGCGCTTCTCGAGGATGGCCATCACGGCGGCGCGCGCGAGGTCGGCACGCTCCTGGGAGACGAACAGGCGGTAGCAGGCGTCCTCGAGCAGCGGGGTGCGATCCAGGCTCTCCACGCCGTAGTGCGAGAGCGCGCGTTCCAGCAGCGCCACGAAGCGCTCCGGGAGCCGCTCGGCCTTCGCGTCCAGCGAGCGCAGGAACGCGTGCAGGTACTCCTGCGGGCTGTGCAGCAGCTCGCGCTCGGGATCGTCGTGCCGGGCGCGGCTCAAGGCGCGCACGTCGGTGTAGACGTCCAGTAGGAGCTCCTCGCCGGAGGAGATGTCGGTGTCGCAGGCGCGGATGACGGCGAGCGCGCGACGGACCTCGTCCCCGCTCACGTCGTAGCCGAGCAGCGCGTAGCGCAGGCGCTCCAGCGCGGCCTCGGTCTCACCGCCGGTGGCGGCTTCGACGTCGGCGAACGAGATGCGCTCGGAGGAGGTCTCCGCGGCTTCATCCTCGATCGCTTCCAGCTGCAGCAGCGGCGTGTGCGCCGGTACCTGCACGTTCGTGCCGGACAGCACGCGGCGGACGCGACCCGCGAACGGGGCGGTCAGCGACGTCTCCATCTTCATCGACTCGACGACCGCGACGACGTCGCCCTCGGCCACCTCGTCGCCTTCGGAGACCGGGATCGAGACGACGACGGACGGGCCCTGCGAACGCACGAAGCCGCCGTCGTCGCGGGTGATGCGGTGCGGGACGCCGTGGACCTCGACGAGCAGGTCGACGCCCTGCTTGGAGATCAGCGTGCGGTGGGTGACGCCGTCGATCGTGATCCGGCGCTCGTGCCCGGACAGACGCTCCACCTCGGACTCGACGGCGTGCCCGTCGACCTCGGTGCGGTAGCGGCCCGGCGCGAGCTGGGCGACGATGATCCGGTAGGCCTGGCCACGATGCCGGACCTCGACGCTGCGACTGACCTGCGCGTTGGCCTCGGGGCGGCCGCGGCGGGCGTACGCGTAGAAGGAAGCACGCTCGGTGGCGGTCTCGGCGTCGGCGAGCTCGATTGCGGCCTGCAGCAGCGCGACCTCGGCGCCGGTGTCGGCCTCCATCTCCCCGGACACGCCGAGGCGGTCCAGCCAGGCGATGTCGATCTCGCCGGCCGCGAACTCCGGCCGGTCCAGGATCGCGAGCAGGAAGGCGCGGTTGGTCGTGCCGTCCTCGATCATCGTGGTGGACTCGCGCAGGGCGCGCTTGAGCCGGGCGATGGCCTCCGGCCGGGTGCGGCCGTAGGCGATGACCTTGGCCACCATCGAGTCGAAGTCGGGCGGGATGACGTCCCCGCCGGCGATGCCGCGGTCCACGCGGATGCCGGGGCCGGAAGCCAGGTCGAGCACCTGCACCAGGCCCGGCGTGGGCGCGAAGCCCATCGCGGGGTCCTCGGCGTTCAGGCGGGCCTCGATGGCGTGGCCGACCGGCTCGGGCGGCGCCCCTTCGAGGCGGCCGCCGGCGGCCACGTGCAGCTGTAGCTTGACGAGATCGAGTCCGGTGACGGCTTCGGTGACCGGGTGCTCGACCTGCAGGCGCGCGTTGACCTCCATGAAGGAGAAGCGCTGCTCGTCCGGCTCGTAGAGGAACTCGACCGTGCCGGCGTTGCGGTAGCCGGACTCGAGCGCGAGGCGCCGGGACGCCTCCTTGACCTCTTCCTCCTGCTCGCGCGTGAGCACGACGCTGGAGGACTCCTCGATGACCTTCTGGTGGCGGCGCTGGCAGGAGCAGTCGCGCACGCCCGCGGCCCACGCCTCGCCCTGGCCGTCAGCGATCAGCTGCACCTCGATGTGGTGCGCGTTGCCGACCATCGCCTCCATGAAGACGGTGCCGTCGCCGAACGCGTCGGCGGCCTCACGGCGCGACGTCGTGAGCGCGGGCTCCAGCTCGGACTCCTCGAGCACCTTGCGGATGCCGCGCCCGCCGCCGCCCGCGGCGGCCTTGATCATCAGCGGGTAGCCGATGTGCTGCGCGTGCTCGAGCGCTTCCTCGATCGTCTCGACCGGGCCGTTGGACCAGGGAGCGACGGGGACACCGGCCTGCTCGGCCATCAACTTGGACTGGATCTTGTCGCCGAGCTTGCGCATGACGTCGGCCGACGGGCCGACGAAGACGATGCCCATCTCCTCGATCATGTCCACGAACGCGGGGTGCTCGGACACGAAGCCCCAGCCGGGCCAGACCGCGTCGGCCTTGGCCTCGATCAGCGCGCGCTTGATGCCCTCGTAGTTCAGGTAGGCGCCCGTGCGCTTGCCGTTTTCGTCAACCGTCGCGGTCGGGCCGAGACTCACCGCCTCGTCGGCGTGGCGCACGAACATCGCGCTGCGCTCGGGTTCGGTGTAGAGCGCGATGACCCGGATCGGGTCCTCCTCGCGCTCGGCGTTCAGCTCGCGGACAGCATGGATGAGGCGCATCGCGGGTTCGCCGCGATTGATGACGGCGAGCCGGCGAAATGTGCGCTGGGTCACGGAAGGCACGGTTGGCACGTTAGGCGTTGGGGGTGTATCTGTGGTGAATGGAGTTCCTGCAACCCCCCGCTTGGCGGGAGGCACTGGAAGCCCGCGCCGCTCACCCGGACGCGCTGCCCATCTGGGGCGGCACGGACGTGATGGTCGAGCTCAACTTCGCGCGCAAGCGACCCGCCGCCCTGTTGGACTTGACGAACGTGCCGGAACTTTCGCGCTGGGACGCGGAGGACGGCGGCGTCCGGATCGGCGCCGGGGTGAGCTACACCCGGATCATCCGCGAGCTCGGCGAGCGGCTGCCCGGGCTGGCGATGGCGTCGCGGACCGTCGGGTCCCCGCAGATCCGCAACCGCGGGACGATCGGGGGGAATCTCGGATCCTCGTCGCCGGCCGGCGACGCGCTGCCGCCGCTGTACGCGGCGGGCGCAGCGGTCGAGTTGACCTCAACCCGGGGGACGCGCAGGGTGCCGATCGACGACTTCATCGTGGGGCCCAAGCGCAACGTGCTCGCCGACGACGAGCTGATCGCCGGCGTGTGGGTGCCCGAGCGCGCGGGTGCGGCGCAGCAGTTCGCGAAGGTCGGGACGCGCAACGCGATGGTGATCGCGGTGTGCTCGTTCGCGGTCGATGTGTCGGACGGGCGCGTCGGGACGTGCATCGGGTCGGCGGGCCCGACGCCGATCCGCGCGCTCGAGGCCGAGGCGTTCGCCGCCGGATTGGACCGGTTGTCCGATGACGACGCGGCGCACTTCGGCGACCTTGTCGCGTCTGCTGCCTCGCCGATCGATGACGTGCGCGGAACCGCGGCCTACCGGCGGCACGCCTTGAGCGTGCTCGCGCGACGGACCCTGACGTGGGCGTGGGAGGCGCGATGAGGCTGACGTGCACGGTGAACGGTGAGACGCGCGAGATCGACGGCGTGTGGGAGGGCGAGTCGCTGCTCTACGTGCTGCGCGAGCGGATGCAGCTTCCCGGCTCCAAGAACGCGTGCGAGCAGGGTGAGTGCGGCTCCTGCTCGGTGTACTTGGACGACGTGCTGGTGTGCTCGTGCCTGGTCGCGGCCGGACAGGTCGAAGGACGCTCGGTGGTGACCGTCGAAGGCCTCGCCGGCGAGGACGAGCTGCACCCGATCCAGGCCGCGTTCGTGGAGGCCGGCGCCGTGCAGTGCGGCTTCTGCACGCCGGGCCTCATCGTCGCGACGCACGACCTGCTGGCGCGCAACCCGTCGCCGAACGACGCCGAGATCCGCGAGGCGCTCGCCGGCAACCTGTGCCGCTGCACGGGCTACGAGAAGATCCTCGACGCGGTGCGGCTGGCGGCGTCGTGAAGCTCATCCTCGAAGGCGCGGCGGTCGCCACGGTCGCCGGCGACGTGTACCGCGACGGGCACGTGGTGGTCGAGGACAACCGCATCGTCGCGGTCGGTCCGGGCCGCTATGACGGCGAAGGTGAGCGCACGGTCCTGCGCGGCTGCCTGATCACGCCCGGCCTGATCAACTGCCACCACCACCTCTACCAGTGGGCCACGCGCGGACTCGCGCAGCAGGCGACGCTGTTCGAGTGGCTCGTCGAGCTGTACCCCGTGTGGGCGCGGATCGACGAGCGGGTGCTGCGCGCGGCGGCGCGGGCCGGACTCGCGGCGCTGCTGCGCTCGGGCTGCACGACCGCCTCCGACCATCACTACGTGTTCCCCGCCGGCCAGGACCTGCTGCGGGTCGAGATCGAGGTGGCGCGCGAGCTCGGCATCCGCTTCCACCCCTGCCGTGGATCGATGGACCTCGGCGTCTCCCAGGGTGGGCTCCCGCCCGACAGCGTGGTCGAGGACCGCGACGCGATCTTCGCCGCCTACACCGCGGCGCTGGACGAGTTCCACGACCCGTCACCCGGCGCGATGTGCCGGATCGCCCTCGCACCCTGTTCCCCGTTCTCGGTCACGCGCGAGCTGATGCGTGAGACGGCGGTGTTCGCCCGCGAACGCGGCGTGCGGCTGCACACGCACATGGCCGAGACGGTCGAGGAGGAAGCGTTCTGCCTCGAGCGCTTCGGGATGCGCCCCGTGGAGTACCTCGAGGACCTCGGGTGGCTCGGTGACGACGTGTGGCTCGCGCACTGCGTACACCTCTCCGACCGCGAGATCGCGCGCTTCGGGGAGACACGGACGGGCGTCGCGCACTGCCCGTCGTCCAACGCGCGACTCGGCGCGGGCATCGCGCCGGTGATGCCGCTCGTGCGGGCGGGCGCGCCGGTCGGTCTGGGCGTGGACGGTGCCGCGTCGAACGAGGCGGGTGAGCTGGGCGGCGAGTTGCGGCAGGCGTTGCTGGCCGCCCGGCTGCGCGGCGGGCCGGCGGCGATGACGTGCGCCCAGGCGCTGGAGCTTGCCACGCTGCACGGGGCGCGCTGCCTCGGGCGCGAGGACGAGCTGGGCACGCTCGAGGTGGGCAAGCTCGCCGACCTGGTGTGGTGGCGGCTCGACGGGATCGATCACGCGGGCATCGACGACCCCGTCGCCGCACTCGTGCTCGGCCCGCGGCCGATGCCGGAAGGCGTCATGGTCGACGGCGAGTTCGTCGTCGGCAACAGCGAGCTGTGGTCGGGCGACGTCGAAGAGATCGCGCGTGAGTTGGCGGAGGTGGCACTGCGATGAGCACGATCACGGAAGTCGCGAACGGGATCGGCGTGTCCGTGCGCCGGCCCGACGGCATCCCGAAGGTCAAGGGCGAGTTCGCGTACTCGTCGGACATGTGGGCCGACGGGATGCTGTGGGGCGCGACGCTGCGCTCGCCGCATCCCCGCGCGCGCATCCACGGGATCGAGATCGCCGCGGCGCTGGCGGTGCCGGGCGTGTTCGCCGTGCTCACGCACACGGACGTGCCGGGGCGCAAGACGTACGGGCTCGAGCACCACGACCAACCGGTGCTGGCGTTCGACGAGGTCCGCTACCAGGGCGAGCCGGTCGCGGTCGTCGCGGCCGACCATCCGGAGACCGCGCGCTACGCGGCGTCGAAGATCGAGGTGGCCTACGAGGAGCTCGAGCCGCTCGTGGACCCCGAGTTCGCGCTCAATCCCGATTCCCCGCCGCTGCACCCGGGCGGGAACCTCCTGCGCCACGTCTACATCGAGCACGGCGCCGAACCCGGCGAAGCCGACGTGGTGGTGAGCGGCGAGTACGAGATGGGGATGCAGGACCAGGCCTTCCTGGGGCCCGAGTCCGGGCTCGCCATCCCGAGCGAGGACGGCGGCGTCGAGCTGTTCATCGCCACCCAATGGCTGCACGTGGACCGCGACCAGGTCGCGGCGGCGCTGGACCTGCCGGTGGAGAAGGTGCGCTTCACGCTGGCCGGCGTCGGTGGCGCGTTCGGTGGCCGTGAGGACGTCTCGATGCAGGCGCACGCGTGCCTGCTCGCGCTGCACACCGGCAAGCCGGTGAAGATGGTCTACGGGCGCGAGGAGTCGTTCTTCGGTCACGTGCACCGGCATCCCGCACGGATGCGGTACGAGCACGGCGCGACGCGCGACGGCAAGCTGGCGTACATCCGTGCGCGCATCCTGCTGGACGGCGGCGCGTACGCGTCCTCCTCCGGCGCCGTGGTGTCCAACGCCGCCTCGTTCGCGCTGGGGCCGTATGTCGTCCCGAGCGCGCGGATCGACTCCTACGTCGTCTACACCGACAACCCGCCCTGCGGGGCGATGCGCGGGTTCGGCGCCGTGCAGACGTGCTTCGCGCACGAGGCGCAGATGGACAAGCTGGCCGCCGCGCTGGACATGGACCCGGTGGAGCTGCGCCGGGTGAACGCGATGACCACCGGCTCGTCGATGCCGACCGGCGCGCCGATCAACTGCCCGGCACCGGTCGATGAGCTGCTGCGGCTGGTCAAGGAACGTCCGCTGCCCGAGGGCGAAGGCATCCTGCCGGGCGGGATCGCGAACGTCACGCGCGGCGAGGGTGTGGTGCGCGGCGTCGGGTACGCCATCGGCTTCAAGAACGTCGGCTTCTCCGAGGGCTTCGACGACTACTCGACCGCGCGCGTGCGGCTGACGGAGGCACACGGTGAACCTCTAGTCGAGGTTCACACTGCCGCGTGCGAGGTCGGCCAGGGGCTCGTGACCGTGATGGCGCAGATCGCGCGCACGGAGCTGGGCGTCGAGAACGTGCTGGTGCTGCCCGCGGACACGCAGGTCGGTTCCGCCGGGTCGTCTTCCGCCTCGCGCCAGACGCACATGACGGGCGGCGCCGTGCAGGCGGCGTGCATGGCGGTGCGCGAGGAGTGGGAGGCGCGCGGCGCGATCGGCGACGAGATCGAGGCGACCCGCGAGTACCACCACCGGCTCACGCAGAAGCTCGACGCCAAGGGCCAGGGCGACGCGCACGTGACGTTCGCGTTCGCCGCCCACCGGGCGGTCGTGGACGTGGACGTCGAACTCGGCCTGGTGCGCGTGGTGGAGATCGCGACGGCACAGGACGTCGGCAAGGCGCTCAACCCGCTGGCCGTCGAGGGCCAGATCGAGGGCGGGATCGCGCAGGGCATGGGGCTGGCGCTGATGGAGGAGATCCAGGTCGTCGACGGCCTGGTGCGCAACGCGTCCTTCACCGACTACCTGATCCCGACGATCCTCGACATGCCACCGGTGGAGCTGGACGTGCTCGAGCTCGGCGACCCGGACTCGCCGTACGGGCTGCGCGGGATCGGCGAGCCGCCGACGATCTCCTCCACCCCCGCGGTGGTGGCGGCGCTGCGGGCGGCGACCGGGGCCGAGCTGCCACGCGTGCCGGTGCGACCCGATGACATGATCGGCCTGTGAAGGAACTGATCGCGGTCGCCCGGGGCGACGCCGAACCGGACACCGTCATCACGGGCGCGCAGGTGTTCTCCGCCTTCACGCGCGAGTGGCTGAGCGGCGACGTGGCGCTCTACGGCGGCAAGATCGCCGGGATCGGGACCTATGAAGGCGGCGAGCGGATCGACGCCGCCGGGCGTTACCTGGTGCCCGGGTTCATCGACGCGCACGTGCACCTGGAGTCGGCGAAGCTCGTCCCGACGGAGTTCGCGCGGGCCGTCGTGCCGCGCGGGACGACCGCGGTGGTCTGCGACCCGCACGAGATCGCCAACGTGGCCGGGGTCGAGGGCGTTGACTGGCTCCTGAGCGCGACCGAGGGACTGCCGCTCGACGTGTTCGTGATGGCGCCGTCGTGCGTGCCCGCCTCGCACTTCGAGTCGCCGTGGGGGCCGTTCGGGCCGGACGAGATGCGGCGCGTGCTCGAGCATCCGCGGGCGCTGGGCGTGGCGGAGCTCATGAACTTTCCGGGCGTGATCGCCGGGGATGACGACGTGCTGGCGCGGATGGTCGCGTCGCACCGGGACGGGCACGCACCCGGGGTCCGCGGGCGTGCCCTCAACGCCTACGTCGCTGCGGGGATCACGACCGACCACGAGGCGTTCACGGCCGACGAGGCGCTGGAGAAGCGGCGGGCCGGGATGTGGGTGCTCATCCGCGAGGCCTCCAACGCGCGCAACCTGCGCGCGCTGCTGCGCATGGTGCGCGAGCACGGGCCCGACTACTGCGCGTTCTGCACCGACGACCGTGAGCCCGACTTCCTCTACCGCGAGGGGCACATCGACCAGATGTGCCGGATCGCGGTAAGCGAGGGCGTCGCGGCCGAGGACGTACTCGTGATGGCGTCGTTGCACGGGGCACGGGCGCACCGGCTGCTCGATCGCGGGGCCGTGGCGCCCGGCTATGTCGCCGACCTCGTCCTGCTCGACGACCTTGTGGACTTCTCCGCGTCCTTGGTCCTGAAGGACGGGCGCGAGCCCAGCTACGGCGCGGGCGTGCCCGGGGCGCTGCGCGACACGATGCGCTCCGTCCCGGTCTCCTTCGACGTGGGCGGCGCGGACTGGGTGCGCGTGATCGAGGTCCAGCCCGGGCAGCTGATCACGGGTTCCGGCGTCGGGCGGGTGGGCGACGCCGATCTGGCCAAGATCGCCGTGATCGAGCGCCACCACGCGACGGGCCGCGTGGGGCTCGGGTTCGTGCGCGGCTTCGAGCTGCACTCTGGCGCGTTCGCGTCGACCGTCGCGCACGACGCGCACAACCTCGTCGTCGTGGGCGTGGATGACGGCGACATGGCGGTGTGCGCGGCCCGCGCGCAGGCGCTCGGCGGTGGGTTGGTGATCGCGCGTGACGGGGTCGTCGTCGGCGAGCTCGCACTCCCGATCGCGGGGCTGCTGTCAGAGGCGCCGGTCGAGGAGGTCGCGGTCGGGCTGGAAGGGCTCCAGGACACGCTGCGCGGGATGGGCGTGGAGATCGACGCGCCGTTCATGACGTTGTCGTTCCTGGCCCTGTCGGTGATCCCGTCGCTGAAGCTGACGGATCAGGGGTTGGTGGACGTCGACGCCTTCGCGCTGGTGGGGTTGGAGCTGACCGAGCAGGAGGCGTTCGTCGCGCGCTTCGGCGCGCTGTACGAGCACTCGCCGTGGGTGGCGGAGCGGGCGTTCCGGCCGGGCCTGGCCGACGCGGACATCGCCGGCGCGCTGCAGGACGCGATGTACGCGGGCACCGAGGAGGAGCGGCTCGCTTTGATCCGCGCGCATCCGGACCTGGGCGAGAAGGTCGGCGTGCTGACCGAGCATTCGCAGGCCGAGCAGGCCGGCCTCGGGCTCGATCGGCTCCCGCCGGCCGCGTTCGAGCGCTTCATGGCGACGAACACGGCGTACCGGGAGCAGTTCGGGATTCCGTTCGTCGTCTGCGTTCGCGAGCACGCGTCGCCGGAGTCGATCCTGGAGAACGCGGACGCCCGTTTGGGCAACTCACGCGAGCAGGAGATCGCGACCGCGCTCGGCGAGATCGCGAAGATCGCCCGCTTGCGCTTGGATGACGCGTTGTGAGCCTCTCGACCCACGTGCTCGACACGGTCGCCGGGAGCCCCGCGGCGGGCGTCGCGCTGGAGCTGCGGCGCGGTGACGGGGAGGTCGTCGCGGTGGCCGCGACCGACGACGATGGACGCCACTCGTTCGGTGACGTCGAGGCCGGCGAGTACGAACTCGTCTTCGCGATCGGCGACCACTTCGGCTCGCGCGAGTTCTTGGACCGGATTCCGGTCCGGTTCCGCATTGCCGACGGTGCGTCGAAATACCACGTCCCATTGCTCGTCTCGCCGTGGGCCTACAGCACCTACAGAGGCTCCTGAGCAGGACTTTTGCCCTTTCGGGCACGGGAACTTCGCGCAAGACTGCGCATTCTCTTCTTCACCCGCGCGCGGAGCGTCTGAGAGAGTCGCGCCGTGCCGCCCACCGTCGCCCCTCCCCCCCGGACCGGCGAAGCGGCACAGGGTCAGTGGATTGCCGAGGAGTCATCTGCCGCGACTGACCGCGCGGCGGGGACGCACGACGAGCCGGCACCGGTGCCCGCCCACCCCACGCCGGCCGCCGCCGCCCGCACGGCGGCGGCCGGTGGCCTCTTCGCCGCGCTCGCCCTGGTAACCGCCGGGGTGGGCGTGGCCGTGATCGTCACGCTGCGGTTGATTCTCGCCGCCGACGAGAAGCTCTCGATCGACGGCCCTTCGCTCGTGCTGATCGTGATCGGCTTCGGCGTCGCCTACGCCGCCGCGCTGACGCTGATCACCCGCGTGGCCCGCCCCGCGACGCTGATCTTCGCCACGGCGGCGTCGATCGCGTGGCCGCTGTCCGGCCACGCCCTGCTGGGCGGGCTCGTCGCCGTCGGCGTCGTTTCCCTGCTCGTGTTCCGTGACCTCCGCATCCCGGGCAGCGCCCGCGCCGGCGTCACGGTCGGCATCGCGCTCATCGCCGCCGCGACCGTCGTCACGATCGTGGGCGCCGCGACCGCCCCGACGAGCAAGCACGCCGCCCCGCGCGCCGAAACCCCGCGCTACGCCGACGAAGACCTGTCCGTGAGGGGCATGTTCGGCGACGGCGAAGCGCCGAAGGCCGCATCCGACGCTGGCGACGGCGAGACGAAGGCGCCCGAGGCGACCCCCACGGCCACTCCCAAACCCAAGCCCGAGGTGACCCCCAAGCCGAAGCCCGCGGCGACTCCCCAGGCGACCGCGGAGCCGGTGGCCCCGGCTGAGGACACCGCGCAGGCCCCCGCCGACACGCCCAACGCGAGCGCGCCCGCCGAGCCCGCCCCCGTGTCCCAGGCGGACTCGGCCAAGCGGTTCGTGCGCGGCTACTACGCCGACCTCAACGCCCAGCGCTTCGACGAGGCGTGGGCGCAACTCTCACCTGCCGTGCAGGCGAACCTCGGACCGTACGCGCGGTGGAAGGCCGGCTATGGCACCACGCTCTCCTCGACGCCGCGCGACTTCGCCGTCGACGGCTCATCGGTGACACACATTCTCGTCGCGCGCGATAAGGGATGTGACCGCGCGCGTCAGTTCCGGGTGACGTGGCGGCTCCAGCGCGACGGGAGCGACTGGACCGTCACCGGACTTGCGGCGACTGCCGCGGGACCGCAAGAATGTTGATGTAGTCAACGGCACGGCGTGCGTCTTGCGTGGCTCCGGGCATAGCGGGACCGTCCTTGAGACGGTGTTCCCCCCAGCGACGTCCGGAGCCACGCAAGACGTACGGCGCAAACCTTACGCCTGGACCTAAATTCTCGTTCTTTGGACACTGTCCACCTTTATGTGAAGGTGTCCAGTCTGTCGGGTACCCGAACATCAAGCGAGCGACCCGGACCCCCGTCGCCCGCCCTCGTTGACTGACCGCTTGAGCCCGGAAACAACCGGGCTCTGACGCGCTGAGTAGCAAGCCAGGCGCGCATACGCCGGGAGGGCGTTACTTGATGCTTACGACCGCGATCACGCGGCGGCTGATGACGGCTGCCGTTTCATTGACCGCTGGATTGATGCTGCACGCTGCGCCCGCGAGCGCGGCACAAGGGGCCGCGCAATGTCCTGGGGCGCTGGACGTCCCGACGTCGCAGGCCCAGATCGACGTCGCCGCCGACGCGGTGACCTGCCTCGTGAACGTCGAGCGCACGAGCCGCGGGCTCAAGGCGCTCAAGCGCGACGGCGACCTCGCACAGGCCGCACGCGGCCACACACGCGACATGGTGGCCAACCACTACTTCGATCACACGAGCCCGAACGGCGACTCGGTGGGCGACCGCATCCGCGCCGCCGGCTACGGCAAGCCGGGCGATGGCTGGAAGGTCGGCGAGAACCTCGGTTGGGGCACCGGCGAACGCGCCACCCCCAACTCGCTCGTGGACGAGTGGCTCAACAGCGCCCCGCACAAGAAGAACATGCTCACCGGCTCCTATCGCGAGCTCGGCGTCGGTGTCGTCGCGGGCGCACCCAAGGGCGCCACCGATCTCCCCGGCGCGACGTACACGCTGAACCTCGGCGTCATCCGCTAAGACACAGCGGATGACCGCATCCGTTTCGCGCTACGGCGTCACGTCCATGGTCGCGCCACTGCGGCGCGTCCTGGTCCGCAAGCCCGCGACCTCCGGCGACTGGGACGGCGCGGGCTGGCGCACGCCCGACGGCGTGGCGCTCGAGCGCCAGTTCGCGGCGCTCGTCGAGCTGCTCGACGGCCTGGGCGTGGAGGTCGAGGTCGCGGAGGCGATCGACGGTCTCGTCGATGCGGTCTACATGCACGACCCGCAGATCATGAGCGGCGCGGGCGGCGTCCCGCTCAACATGGCCAAGCCGATCCGCCAGAGCGAGCCCGGCCACGCGAAGGCGGAGTTCGAGCGCCTGGACATCCCCGTCCTCGGTGTGCTCGAGGGCGACGCCTACCTCGACGGCGGCGACCACTTCTACATCGACGACACCACCTGCGCCGTCGGCCTCGGCTACCGCACCAACCGCAAGGGCGCGCAGGCGCTGCAGGCGCTGGTGAACCCCGAGGGCATGCACGTCGAGGCCTACGACATGCCGCACGATCAGGGCCCGGACTATGTCCTGCACCTGCAGTCGTTCCTCTCGGCCGCGACCGAGGAGCTGTTCATCGTGTTCGAGCCGCTCGCCCCGGTCCGCTTGCTGCAGGACCTCAAGGAACGGGGCATCGACTGGGTGAAGCTCGACGAGGAGAGCTACCACGCGATGGGCTGCAACGTGCTCGCAGTCCGGCCGGGCGTGGTGGTGGTCGTCGATGGCGCCCCGAAGGTGCGCAAGGCGCTGGAAGCGCGAGGGGTCGAGGTCCATGCTTATGACGGCACGGACCTCTCCCTCAAGGGCGACGGCGGGCCAACGTGCTTGACCGCGCCGTTGCTGCGGGCCTAGGCCCTCCTACTTGCGGACAGGCAAAGGGAGTCGGCGCCCCGACGCAGCGTGCGTCGGCGCCGGCTCGTCGGCGAACTTGACCTCGCCGATCTGCGGCTCCTCGGCGGGCAGCTCGATCTCGCAGGTCGGCTGCAGCCACGCGCGGTCCGCGTTCTTGGCCTTGAAGACGTCGCCCGCACGGCGGCCGCTGTCCTCGCCCTCGGGCTTGTACTGCAGCGCCGGAATGTGCTTGGAGCAGTGGATGTAGGCCTCGTCGATCTGGACCACGACCCAACGCTCAGGCGTCTTCTTGGTGTCGTCGCTCGTCGCGAGCCCCGTGGCGAACGGGAGCCGGTCGAACAGCCCACCGAACGCCTCGACCGCGGCGTTCTCGATGACCGTCGCCTTGCCGTTCACGTGCAGGCCGACCTGGGTCTCGAAGAAATCAACGAAGAGCAGGCCGACATAGCCGTTCTCGTTGATGTTCCCCATCGACGCCATCACGCCGTTGCCCTTGTACTCCGGCCACATGACGGTCTTCTCGTCGATCACGCGCACAAAACCCGGAGGGCCCGCGCGGAACGAGGAGTCGCACTCGCCGTGCGCATCCGACGTGGAGATGAAGCACATGGTCATGCGCTCCATGAACTCCCGCATCAGCGGCGTCAGGTGATCGAGCACCTGGTTGTCATAGAAGGCGTTGGCCCGCTTGACGGTGCCGAGCTTCTCCTGCAGGTCGTGCTCGCCGGCCGACCCGGGACGACCGTGGCCGCTCATCGCGCGACCTCCAGACGGCCCTTGATCTTGACGAACTCTTCGGTGACCGGACGCGGCGCACCGTGGTAGTAGCCCTGGGAGTAGTCGACGCCCTTCTCGCGGAGCATGGCGACCGTCTCCGGCGCCTCCACGAACTCGGCGATCGTCTTCATGCCCATGCCGCGCGCGATGTCGACCATCGACTTCACGACGAGCTGGTCGGTGACGCTGCTGGTCAAAGAGCGGATGAAGTCGCCGTCGATCTTCAGGTAGTCGAGCGGCAGGTACTTCAGGTAGTAAAAGCTCGAGAAGCCGGCGCCGAAGTCATCCAGCGCGAAGCGGCAGCCCAGGCGGGTCAGGCGCTCGGCGAAGGCGCGCGCCTGCTCCATGTTGGCGATCGCGGCGGTCTCGGTGATCTCGAACACGAGGCGGCTGGGATCGATGCCGGTGGCGGCGATCTCACGCTCGACGAGCTCCGGGATGGCCAGGTTGTCCATCGACTTGCCGGAGACGTTGACCTCGAGGCGGACGTCGTGCTCGGCGAGCAGGTGGATGGCCTTCTTAGCGACCCACTGGTCGATCTCCTGGATCAGGCCGAAGCGCTCCGCGGTGTCGATGAACGCGGCGGGCATGACGATCTCGCCGTCGTCGCCGATCATGCGCAGCAGCAGCTCGTACTGGGTGACCGTGTCGGTCGCCAGCTCGAGGATCGGCTGGCAGTACAGGACGAAGCGGTCCTCGTCGAGCGCGCGGCGGATCTGGTCGGCCCAGTTCAGGCGCAGCTGCATGCCGGAGACGTACTCGCCGCCGTCGCTGGTGGCGACGTGGTAGCGGTTGCCACCGGCCTCCTTGGCGGCGTACATCGCGAGGTCGGCGCTGACCATGAGGTCCTCGCCACGCGGCTCCTCGTCGCCGAAGCAGACGATGCCGATCGACGTCGTCATCGAGATGCGCTGGCCCTCGAGGGGCAGGCGGCGCTCGCGGATCGTCTCGAGCATGCCCTGGGCGATGCGCTCGGCGGTGTCCTGGTCGGCGTCGCGCAGCAGCACGGCGAACTCGTCGCCGCCGAGGCGGGCCACGACGTCCGTCTTGCGGACGCTGTCATGCAGCGCGCGGCCGACCGCGCGGATGACCTCGTCGCCGGCCTTGTGGCCGCGGGTGTCGTTGACGTACTTGAAGCGGTCCAGGTCGAGCAGGTAGAGGGCGCCCTGGCCGCCGTAGCGAGCGGCGTAGGAGACGAACTCGGCCAGTTCCTGGTCGAAGCGGCGACGGTTGAACAGCTCGGTCAGCGCGTCGTGGTCGGCGAGGTGCTGGAGCTGGTTCTCGAAGCGCTTGCGCTCCGTGATGTCGCGGATGATGGCGGTGAGGACCGTGCCGTCGTCGGTCTGCAGCGGGGAGACGGTGACGTCGACCGGGAACTCGGTGCCGTCCTGGCGCTGGCCCCACAGCTCGAGGCCCATGCCCAGGGCGACCTGCGCGTCCTTGGCCTTGCTCTGCAGCACGGCGCGGAAGCGCTCGGCGACCAGCGTCCGGGTGCGCTCGGCGAAGAGCTCCTCGACCGGGCGGCCGACGATCTGCTCGCGGTCGTAGCCGAACAGCTTGTCCGTACGGGCGTTGGCGATCGCGATCGTCCCGTCCGGGCTGACCTCGACGATGGGGTCCGGGGCGGTCTCGAGGATGGCCTTGAGCTTCTCCTCGGCCTTCTTGCGCTCGGAGATGTCGCGGATGATGCCGCTGAAGAAGCGCTGGCCGGCGTTCTCCCACATCGCGAGCGAGAGCTCGAGCGGGAACTCGCGGCCGTCCTTGCGCAGGCCGACGACCTCGACGGTCTGGCCGAGCAGGCGCGAGGCAGCGAGGCCGCCTTCGGCGACGCGCTTGATGCCGGCGTCGTGCATCGGGCGGAAGCGCTCGGGCATGAGGATCGACAGCGCGAGGCCCTTGACCTCTTCCTCGACGTACCCGAACATCACTTCGGCGCCGCGGTTCCAGGAGATGATGTCGCCGTTCTGGTCGGCGGCGACGATCGCGTCCGTGGCCGACTCGGCGACGGAGCGGAAGCGGCTCTCGGACTCGCGCAGGGCCTCGGCGAGCTGGGCGGAGGCGATCACGCGGCCGAGCTGACGGCCGATGTGCGCGGTGACCTCGAGCAGACGGTCGTCCGGGGTGACGGCGTTGACCGAGAAGCACTCGATGACGGCGAACGTGCCGTCACCGATCGGGATCGGGAAGCAGAACGCGCCCTTGAGGCCCACTTCGGTGGCGACCTGCGCGCGCGGGAAGTTCGGGTCGCACTGGACGTCCACGATCCAGGCGGGGCGGCTGGTGGCGGCGACGCGGCCCGGGAGGCCGATGCCGCTCGGAAGGTCGGTGGCCTCGGTCAGGGCGCGGAAGGCCTCGAACTTGGTCGGGTGACCGAGGTGCCAGATGTGCGACGGCTTGAGCGGGTCGTGCTCTTCCTTGCCCGCGAAGTACACGTGCCCGACGGGCCAGCCCGTCCAGCGGCAGACGTGCTCGACGCAGGCCTGCAGCGCGTCGTCGACGTTCTCGACCTTGGCGGTGGCCGCGGCGACGGCCTCGATCAGCGCGACGAACGCGGAGTCCGTGGCGAACTGGCCGTTCCCCGGGGTGGGGGCAGCAGTGGTGGTGTTGGCCGCCGCGTGCAGGACGCGCTTGTGCGCACGGGCCACGGAGGCCGCCGCTGCGGCCGTGGCGCCGGCGCCAGCGAGCGCGGCGAACTGGGCGAGGGTCGGCTTCTTCGTGGGTCCGGGCATCTTGACCCGTTCATCGGACGTCCGTCCGTCGACTTGAGCGCGACTTGTGTCAGGAATCCGTCGTGCGCGTGAAGTTCCGGAACGTCGCGAGCAGCGCGTCGCGGTCCGGATGCAGCTCGAGGTCGCGTGTGGCCGTGGCCGCGAGCTGTCCGGTCACGCGGATCTGCTCGACGTACCGGATGCACGGGTCGCACAGCTCCAGGTGGACCCGGACGCGCTCGGCCAGCTCGGGCGAGAGCGCACCGTCGAGATAGGCCGTGACGAGCTCGACCACTTCCTTGCAGCTGATGCCTCCGGGCTTCATGCGGCCCTCAAGTATTGCTCGACCTCGTTGCGGACCTTCGAGCGTGCGCGGTGCAGCAGCACGCGCTGGTTGCCCTCGGTGAGCTCGAGCGCGGTGCTGACGTCCTCCGGGTCCCAGCCCGCGACGTCGCGCAGGAGAATGACCTCCTGTTGGCGCGGCGGCAGCCTGGAGATCGCGTCCTGGATCATCTGGACGGTCTCGCCGGCCAGCAGGCGTTCTTCCGGCCAGTGTCGGGCGGGGTCCACCAGCCGCCGGGGTAGCGGTCGGTCTCCGGGCGGAAGCGGGACGGATCCACCGACGGCTCGTCTTCGGACTCGAACGCGGACAGCGGAATGCTGCGCCGCTCTCGTTCCCCGCGTGTACGCGCGCGATTGGCGACGATGCGCAGGATCCAGGTCTTCAGGGATGAGCGGCCCTCGAAGCGGTCCAAGCCGGTGAGAACGCCGAGCCACGCCTCCTGCACGACCTCCTCCGCGACCGCCCGGCTCGGCACGTGGCTGAGCGCGATCCGCAGCATCAGCGGGCCGTAGCGGTCCACGAGCGTCATGAACGCGTCCTCGTCGCCGTCGCGCAGGCGGGCGAGCAAGTCGGCGTCGTCCATCCGCGGAGGGTAACTAGGCTTAGGGGTGATGGAGGTCTGGCTCGCAATCCTGATCGCCGCTCTCGTGGGCGGCGTCGTGTTCATGCTCCTGGAGCGCTGGCAGCGCTCGCCCGCTCAACCGGCGCTCGCCGATCACCCGGTCGAGACGACCGCGCCGATCTGGACCCCGCAACCGCAGACGTACTCGTCCTGGTCGCCGCCCTCCCACGAGGCCGAGACTCGCCCGCTGCCGCCCGAGCCGGTCTGGGAGCCGAAGCCCGAGCCGCGGCGGGAGGCTCCCCCGCTGTGGACGCCGCCGCCGAGCCGCACGGGCCACTGGGACGACGACGACCGCTACCGGGACGAGGACGACGACGATCGTCCGCCCGGGCTCTGGTCCGGTTGGGCCCGTCGCTAGGCTGCGCCTCGCGGGCCACCGGAATGGATGGCTCAACCATTCGTCCGAGACCGTCACAAAACGAGAACGCTGCGCTACTTAACGGTCGCTCCGCCTGACGTGCGACTGGACTTACCCTTGCGCTTGCCCCGAATCTCACTCGACCCCCTGGCCGTGTTCTTTGCCGGCCTGGCGGCGGTTCTGCTCGTCGTCTTCCTCGTGTTGCTCGGCTCCACGCAGCCGCACAGCCGCGGGACCGAGGTCCCGTACACGACGGTCCAGCGGATGGCCACCGCGGGCACCATCCGCAACGCGCGCCAGCTGGACTACGACAACCGCATCCTGATCTCCACTCGCACCGGCGAGGACGTCTGGGCGAGTTACCCGTCCACCGGGGCGCTTCAGGACCAGCTGGTCGGGACCGTCCGTGACAAGCGCGGGAATGTCACTGTCGACGCGCAGAGCGGCAAGCAGGCCAAGCGCCTGATCGTGCAGGTGCTGCTGCCGATCCTGATCCTCGCCTCGCTCTTCGCCCTGTTCATGCGCATCAGTCAGCAGGCCGACGCGAGCGGGATGGGCGGGTTCAGCCGCTGGGCGGGCAAGCGGTCCAAGCTGGGCCCCGGCCAGTCGGGAGGGCCGTCGTTCGCCGACGTCGCGGGTGCGCCCGCCGCCGTCGCCGAGCTCGAGGAGCTCTGTGACCTGCTCCGCGCCCCCGACCGCTACCGCGCGCTCGGCGCCCGCCCGCCGAAGGGCGCGCTGCTCGTCGGGCCGCCCGGCACCGGCAAGACGTTGCTGGCGCGCGCGACCGCCGGCGAGGCCCACGCCGCGTTCTTCTCGGTCTCCGGAGCGGAGTTCGTCGAGTCGCTGGTCGGCGTCGGCGCGGCCCGCATCCGCGACCTGTTCGCCAAGGCGCGCGCCGCGGCGCCCGCGATCGTCTTCATCGACGAGCTCGACGCCGTCGGCCGTAAGCGCGGGGCGGGTGTCGGGCAGGGCAACGACGAGCGCGAGCAGACGCTCAACCAGCTGCTGGTGGAGATGGACGGCTTCGACGCCGGCGGTGGCCTGATCGTCCTCGCCGCGACCAACCGCCCCGACATCCTCGACCCCGCGCTGCTGCGCCCGGGCCGCTTCGACCGCCAGGTCACCGTCGACGCGCCCGACACCGAGGGCCGCGAGCAGATCCTGTCGCTGTACCTCGGCGACCGGCCGTGCGCGGCGGACGTGGACCCGGCCGAGATCGCGCGCCGCTGCCCCGGCTTCACGGGCGCCGAGCTCGAGAACGTCGTGAACGAGGCCGCGCTGCTCACCGCGCGTCAGGGCCACACCGCGATCGGCATGCACGACCTCGACGAGGCCATTCAGCGCACCGTCGGGGGTCCGCGCAACGACACGCACGTGCTCGGGCCGGACGAGCTGGAGACGATCGCCGTGCACGAGGCCGCGCACACGGTCGTCGCCGCGGCACAAGGTGACTCGCAGGTGCACCAGGTCTCGATCGTCTCCCGCGGGCGCCGGCTCGGCCGCTCCACCGCCTTGCTGCTCGACCGCGACCGCACGGTGCTGCGCCGCAGCGACCTCGAGCGTCAGCTGGAGATCGCGATGGCCGGCGCCGCCGCCGAGCGGATCGCGTTCGGCGAGGTCTCCACGGCCGTCAACGACGATCTGCACACCGCCACGCAGCTGGCCCGCTCGATGGTCACGTCGTTCGGCATGTCCTCGCTCGGCCCGGTCACGATCGGCGAGCAGAACGTCGAGGTCTTCCTCGGGGCGTCGCTGCAGGAGCTGGGCAGCGTCGGACCGGGGACGCTGGAGCGCATCGACGCGGAGACGCGCGAGATCGTCGAGGCCGCCGAGGAGCGGGCCGCGCGCACGCTCAACGCCAACTGGGCCACCGTGCAGGGGATCGCACGCGATCTCGTCGAATACGAGACGCTGGACGACTCACAGCTCGCGCAGCATCTCGCCGCCGTTCGCCCGGCGCGGTGAGACGCCGGCTCGCAGTCTGCGCGGCCGCGGTCGCGACCGCCGGTGCGGCCCTCGCGTTCGCACAGGACCCCGCCGCTCCCGCCCCGCCCGCGTCGTGGTCCACCCGTCCGGAGGTGCCCGGCGCGGCGCGCACGCTCGTCCCGTTCGGGGTCGAGACGACGTCCGCCGGTCCGCGCGCGTGGGCGCTCGGCCGGGCCGGTGACGCGACGCTCGTCCTGCAGCGCTCGCCGGATGGCGGCTGGTCCGCGACCCGCGTGGCGACCGGCCGGCCCGCCGGAGGCGAGGCGCCGCAGCACGCCGGCGAGATGACCGCCGACGGCCATGGCGCGGTCGTGCTGGCGCAGCCGACACAACTGTTCACCCGCGCGCCGGGCGCCCCGTTCACCGCCGCGCCCGACCCGGGCGCCGCGCTGGCGGCAGACGAGCAGCTCGTGGGTGGCGACGCGGCCACGGCGACCGCCCGCACGCTGCTGGCGGTCATCGGCGGCGACCGCCCGGCCACGTTCGTCGCGCCGACGACCGCGGACGGCACCGGCCGCGCGGTCCTGCGCTTGGACGCTGACGGCTGGCATCGCGAGCCGGTCGACGCGCCGGAGCCCGTTCGACCCGTCGCGCTGGCCGCTGCCGGGCCCACACGGGCGTGGATGCTCGCGACGGCCGGTGACCGCGTGGTCCTGCTGCGCCGCGACCCGGCCACGCCGCGCTGGGTCCCCGCGAGCTTCGACGACGAGCTCCAGACCGGGGTCGCGAAGATCGAGGTCGCGCCACCCCCGGCCGACCCGCTCACGGCCACCTCCGACGGAGTCTGGATCGATCTGCGCGTGACGCCGTCCGGGGCGACGGCGCCCATCGACCTCACGGAGCGCCTGAAGGTCAGCGAGGCCTCCGACCCCGAGCCGACCGCCACGCCGACGGTCACGGCCACCACGACCGCAACCGCAACCGCGACCGCGACCCCGACCCCGACCGCCACGGCCACCCCGACCGCCACTGCGACACCAGCGACGCCAGAATTGGTCGTCGCCGGCCGCTGGTGCGACGTGCAGCCGCTGTGCGATCACGCGCTGGGGTTCGAGTTCGCCCGTGGCAGCCGCGGGTACCGCTCCGTAGCCACGGCCGCGACGGCGGAGGCGAAGTTCGGCACCCGCCAGATCAGCGCGCCCGTCGATCGCGGACTCGCGGTGGCCGCCCGCGCGCACGACGCCCAGCGCCAAGGCGGCTACGCCGCCCTGGACGGTGAAGCGTTCGCGCTGCGCAACGGCATCGGCGAGGACGGCAGCTCGACCACGCAGGCGATCGCGTTCGCGGCGGACGGCACGGGCTTCACCGGCGGGACGGTCGCGTTCGGCGCCGTGAGCCGCGCGGCCCCCGCCCCGGCGCCGGCCGAACCACCGCTGCCGCTCAGCGATGCACTCGTCGCCGGGGCGACTTCGCCGACCGGTGACGGCCGCGTCTTCGCCGTGGGTCGCTCGTCGGGCGCGATGCTCTACGCGCCGGGCAGCGGCTGGTCACGGGCGATCTCCCCGCTGCTGGAGATCGGGTTGCCGCCGCTCGCCCTCGCCTGGCCGCGCCCGAACGTGCTGATCGCCGGCGGGGGCGCCGGCCTGCTGGCGACGGCGAACGCCGACCCGTTCAGCCTCACGTTCGGCTTCGACGATCGGGAATTGCCCCAGATGCGGGTCACCAACTTCCGCGAGCTGAAGGTCCAGAACACCGTCATCGCGGTCGCGTGCACGCCATCTGATCCACTGGACTGCGTCGCCGCCGGGCTCGACGGCCTGATCGTGCGCGGAGACGGCACGAACTGGCGCATCCAGGCCCTCCCCGCGACGGCGCCCACGCCTACGCACATCACCGGCGTCGCGTTCGACGGCCGCACGCCGCTGCTGGCCACGACCGACGGGCTCTACGTGGGCGAAGCGTCCGGCGGCGCCTACGCGCGCGACGACGATCTCCGCGCCCGGATGACCGCGGCGGGGCTGCCCGCCGCGGTGCGCAAGGTCGCGACCGTCGCCGACGGCGGCATCGTCGTGGACGCCCGCTTCGCGCGTGACAGCGCCACGACTCCGTGGCGTCCGACCGCCACGCCCCTGGACCTGCACCCCTACGCCCTCGCCGCCTATCGCGCCGCGGACGGAACCGTCCGCTCGATCGTGTCCGCGACGTCCGAGCCGACCCCGTTGCCCGAACCGTTCGACCCCGAAGACGACGACGATGGTCCGCCGGACGAGGAGACCGAGCCGCAGCAGGGACCGCCCTTGTACGCGCCGTCCCCGACCGACGCGGTGGTGCTGCGAGAGAGCGCGGACGGGTGGATCGACTTGGACCGCTCGCGCTTCCAGTGGTCGGGTGGCCGTGACCTGCCGGACATGACGCCGAACACGCGCGCGATCCTCGTCGACGGAGACGGCAGCGGGCTGCTGCTGGGCGGCGTGTCCGACGCATCGACCCGGCCCTCCTATACCGACGGGCCGGACGTGGCGACCCTCGCCGGTGTGGCGTCGGTGCGACGGCTCGAGCGCGGCGCGCCGGCGCCTTCGCCTTCGCCCGGCGCGACGTCCGACGCGGGCGAGACGCCCGCGCCCCCCGGCTCGGTCCGCCTCGCCGTCGGTGGTCACCCGGCGTGTCTGGACCGCTGCGGCGGCGCGGGCGGACAGGGCTACGCACCCGACACGCACCTGCAGGCCGCGATCACCCGCGTACGGGCGATGTCGGCCGGCGGCGCCGGCCCCGCGGCGTTGCTGATCGGTGGCGGCCGCGCCTCGCTCGGCGGCGAACCGCTCGACCCCGGCGGAGCACGCCGCTACCGCGAGCTCACCGAGGGCGCCGGCGTGCCGACGTACGTGTTGCCCGGTCCAGGCGACGTCCCGAACGGCGGCGCGGAGGCGTTCGCGTCGGCCTTCGCCACCGCGCCCGCCCCGCAGGGCACGGGTGAGACGCCGGCCGGCGTCGACCTCCTCACCGTCACCCAGCCCGAGGCAGCAGTTCCCGGCCAGGCGCGGACTACCTTCGCGTTCGACGTCAAGGCCTCCGCGGGCACCGTCCGGGTCATCACGATCGACAACGCCGCGGGCCGCCTCGCCGGCGGGCCGGACGGCGCGCAGGCCCAGTGGATCCGCGCGGCGATGGAGCAAGCCCGTCTGGCCGGCTTCCCCTCGGTCGTGGTCGGCAGCGCACCCCTGGACGACAGTCAGGACGCGAAGCCCGCGGAGGATGCCGAGGAGGAGATCACGCTGCTCGCGGGCCGCGCGTCGGCGTACGTGGCCACCGCCGGCGTGGACGACCCCGCCGACCGCTTCTTCGGTGGCGTGCTGGCGCGCAGCGTCGTCCAGGCGCCCGGCGCCGCCGCGCCGCTCCCGCTGCTGCAGTCCGCGACGCTCGGCTACGCCCCTTCCCAGCGGTTCTCCAACGGTCCTGAAGACGAGGAGACCACCCGCCAGACGGACGCCGCGCTGCTGATGATCGACGTCGCCGTCGGCGGCTTCGACCCGACCTCCGGCGTCGCGCCCGTCGACGTCGTGTCCGAGCCGCTCCTGCAGGGTCTGGCGATCGATGAGGGCTCGCGAGCGATCCCCCTCGGCTGGGCGATTCCGCTGTTCGTCTCCGCCGACGCCATCAGCCCACGGCGCTTCCTGATGTCCCCGGGACCGAACCAGCCGCTCCGGCCGGCCAGCCCCAGGACCGTCTCCGGCCCGATGGTCGACCAGTGCCGGTTCTTCCTGGACATGTGCGCATCAGTCGTCCCGTCCGCGATGGCGTTCACGTCCGCGAACCCACGGATCGCCCGCTTCGTCGCGGTCCGCGCCGGAGGGCGCGAGACCGAGGGTCTCCCGCAGGTCGTCCTCGACGCCTCCGGGCATGTCATCGACGATCCCCGCGGCTTCATCTGCCCGCTCGCGGTCGGGACCGTCGACGTCACCCTGACCGCCCTGGGCCAGCGCGTCACGACGCCGGTCCGCGTGATTCCGATCCCCAGGATCGACGGCCTCCGGGCCACCGCGATCCCGGCCGGAACGTGCGCGTTCCCGAACCTCGACTTCACCGGCGACGACCCGAAGCCCGCTGCCACGCCCCAGCCGCCCGCCACCACGACGCCGCCGGCGGCCGACCCCGCTCCGGCACCGGCCGACCCCCAGCCGCAGCCCGAGCCGGCGAAGCCGCAACCGGAGACCCCGGCGCCCGCTCCGGTGCCGTCGACGCCCATCCCCGGGGTGGCCGGGCCGTCGATACCACCCGCGTCATCAGTGCCGGTCACGCCGACGACGGCCGATCCCGCACGCCCACCGGTCGCTCCCGCACCCAAGCCCCCGGTACCGCCCGCCCCACCGACGCCGCCGCAGGGCCTCCAGGTCCAGTCGGTGGAGGCGCCGCAGGTGCAGACGATGCAGGCGATGCAGCACGCCGAGCAGCGCCGCGAGGAGTACGCGTACGAGGCCGACAGCGCGGCGGTCGCCTACGCGCACCCGCCGTCCCCGCTGCCGTGGGAGATCGCCGGCGGTGTCGCCGCGCTCGCGCTCGTGATGGCCGGCGGCGGCTTGGCCGGCCGCTCGCGCTCGCGCGCCGCGGCCCTCGCCAAGGCTTCAGCTGGGCGCTAGGGCGCGGGCGATCGCCGCCACGTGCCGGTGGTCGGTCCCGCAGCACCCTCCGACGACGCTGAGATCCAAGGGCAGCGCCGCGTAGCGCGCGCCCAGGTCGGCGGGGTCCCCCGCGTCGAGCTCGGTGGCTTCGTCGAGCTCGGCGTGTGAGAGCACGGACGCGTTCGCCCGCACACCGCGCACCCGCGTGACCCACTCGCCCGTCAACACGGACTCGAAGTGGGTCGGGTGCGCGCAGTTGATCATGTAGAACGCGGGCGCAGCGGCGGCGTCGACCTGCGCGATCGCCTCGGCCAGCGACTGGCCGGACGGCAGGCGCCCGTCCGTCTCGACCGTGAACGAGATCACGCACGGCAACCCGACGCGCGCGGCCGCCCGGGAGACGCCGATTGCCTCCTCGGCGTAGGTCATCGTGATCGCGGTGATCCGGTCGGCGTCCGCGAGCGAGGCGACCTGAACGGCGTGGTAGGACTCGGCCTCGTCCGCGCTCAGCAACGCGGACGGCCGATAGCCGTCGTCGGACGGTCCGACGCACCCGCTGACCACGACGCGCTCCTGCCCCGCCGCCAGCTCGCGCATGAGCTCGACGGCGCGGCGGTTGAGCGCGGACAGCTCGGCGTCCGAGTAGCCGAGCTCCCGCGCCCAGCGTGGCGAGGCACGCCAGGTCGGCGTCTCGGCCACGAAGCCCAGCCCGTGCGTCGCGGCGAGCGCCAGGTACGGCGCGTAGTAGCGACGCAGCGCCTCCGTGCCCGCCTCGTCGTCGAGCAGCGTGAAGGCCGCGAACAGCGGCAGGTCGAGGCCTTCTTCGAAGATCAGGACGGTCTCGATCCCGCCGTCGGTCAGATACAGGTCGCGCATAGGCCGAGTGTCCCGCCCATCGCCGCGTCGCGCCAATGTGGCTCACCACACACTCACGTTCGAGCTGGCCGACAAGCGAGTAGGGTCGACGGGCAGATGAGAGTGCTGATGCTCGCGCCGCCCGGCGGCGGCAAGGGGACGCAGGGGATCCGGCTCGCGGAGCACCTCGGCGTGGAGCACGTCTCGTCGGGTGATTTGCTGCGCGCCGCGGTCGCGGAGCGGACGCCGCTCGGGCTGCAGGTCGAGACGTATATGAACGCGGGCGAGCTCGCCCCCGACGCGCTGGTGACCGAGGCCATCCGCCCGATTCTCAAGACCCGCGACGACTACGTGCTCGACGGATTTCCCCGCCGGCTCGCGCAGGCCGAGGGCGTGGACTTCGACGCCGTGGTCTTCCTCGACGTCCCGCACGACGTCGTCAAGGAGCGCCTGCTCGCCCGCGGCCGCGCGGACGACACGCCGGACGTGATCGAGAACCGACTGCGCGAGTACGACGACGACACGCACCCGCTCATCGACCACTATCAGGACAAAGGCGTCCTGCTGCGCGTCGACGGCGACCGTCCCCCGGACGAGATCGCCGCCGAGCTGCGCGAGAAGCTCTAAGCCACGACGGACAGCGCCGGCCGCCCCGCGAGCGTCCGCGACGCCGCGCGCAGCGACTCGACCATGTGCTCGACCAGCGGATCCTCCTCGCCGGAGCGCACCGCCGCGATGATCTGCCGCGCCGGAGCCCGCCCGCGCACGGGCAGCACCACCACGTCGGAGCGGGAGCTCACGAGCGCCATGGTCGGGATCATGGCCACGCCGATCCCGGACGCCGCCATCCCCTGCAGGGCCTGGTAGTCGTCGGACTGGAAGCGCACGATCGGCTCGTAGCCCGCGCCGCGGAAGGCGTTCAGGACGACGTTGGAGTCCGCGCACGTGCCGCCGGTCTCCGCCACGAGCCACGGTTCGTCGCACAGCTCTTCCAGCGTGATCGACGTGCGCGTCGCGAGCGGATGGTCGGCCGCGACGGCGATCCGCATCTCGTCGTCTGAGATGGGCAGGTAGTCCACCCCCGTCCGCTGCTCCTTGGGGGCGAGCGGCGACTGCACGATCACGGCCACGTCGGACCGCCCGGCCAGCAGCGCGTCGACCGCCTGCTCGTCCTCGAGCACCACCAGCGTCAGCTCGGCGTCGGGCCGGCGGGCCCGCAGCTCCCGGGTGGCACCCGGCAGCAACCCCGCCGCCGCAGACGCGAATGCGCCCACGCGGACCTGCGCGCGGCCGATGCCCGCCGCGTCGCGCACGGCTTCCTCCGCGCGTCGCGCCGCGTCGAGCAGCGCCGAGGCGTGCCGCACCAGCACTTCGCCCGCGGGCGTCAGCGTCACGCCGCGCGCGCTGCGCTCCAGCACGCGCGTGCCGAGCGCCGATTCGAGCCGTGAGATGTGCTGGGACACCGCCGGCTGCGTGAAGTCGAGCGCCACGGCGGCCTCACTGAAGGATCCGCGGACGGCGACCTCACGAAACGTCGTCAGAAGCTTCAGGTCGAGCATCACGACCCATTATGTCATATGCAGCAACTCATCATTGGACATGATCCCGCTGGTCCCGCACCATGCTGTCCATGACCACCACGCTCCGCTTCGCCAACGCCCACGACGCCGCCGCCATCGACCGCCTCGCGCAGCTCGACAGCGCCGCCACGCCGACCGGCCCGCAGCTCGTCGCGATCGAGGACGGGCGCCTCATCGCCGCCCTCTCCACCCGTGATGGCGCGGCCGTCTCCGACCCGTTCACCCGCAGCGCCAACGCCGTCGAGCTGCTGCGCCGCCGTGCGCGCCAGCTCGGCGCCGGGCCGCGCGTCCTGCGCCCAAGGTTCCTCCAAGACCGCTCAGCGATCCTTGGGTAGTGACCACGCTCGCCAGTCCACCCCGGCTCATCGGCTCAGACGTCGAAGTGCCATGCGTGGACGGCGTCGACCGCCGGTACGTCAATCTCGACTATGCGGCGAGCACCCCCGTCCTGGCGGCGGTGTGGGAGGCCGTCGAAGCGTTCGTGCCGTGGTACAGCAGCGTCCACCGCGGCACGGGCGCGAAGTCCCGCATCTCCACCGAGGCGTACGAGCAGGCGCGCACGACGATCGCGAACTTCGTCGGCGCGCGCACCGGCACGACGGTGATCGTCCGCAACACGACAGAGGCGATCAACGTCCTCGCCCACGCGCTGCCGCCGTGCACGCGCGTGCTCTCCACCCCGGCCGAGCACCACGCGAACATGCTCCCGTGGCGCCGCCACGACCTGCGTGTGCTGCCGCTGCCCACCTCGCAGGATCATCTGCTCGCCACCACGTTGAAGGCGCTGCAGGAACGCCGGACCGACATCCTCGCCGTCACCGGCGCATCCAACGTCACAGGTGAGGTCTGGCCGCTCCAGGAGCTCGCCACGCTCGCCCACCAGCACGGCGCGCAGCTGTTCGTCGACGCCGCGCAGCTCGCCCCGCACCGCGCGATCGACATGGACGCGCTCGGCATCGACCACCTCGCGCTGTCGGGCCACAAGCTCTACGCGCCGTTCGGGGCGGGCGCGCTCGTCAGCCGCTCCCCGCTCACCGGCGACCCGCTGATCAAGGGCGGTGGCGCCGTGAAGCTCGTCACGGATGACGACGTGATCTGGGCCGACGGTCCCGAACGGTTCGAGGCCGGATCACCGAACGTGATCGGCGCCGTCGCTCTCGCAGCCGCCTGCGAAGCGCTGGACATGGAGCAGGCCGAGGCGCGTGAGCTCGCGCTCGCCGCCCGCCTGCACGCCGGGCTGGAGGCGATCGACGGCATCACCACCTACCAGATGTGGCCGACCCATCACGACCGCGTCGGCGTCGCCACCTTCAACCTCGCGGGCTACGACCATCACGTGCTGGCGCAGCGGCTCAGCGACGAGTTCGCGATCGGCGTGCGCCATGGCTGCTTCTGCGCGCACCCGCTGCTCACGCACCTGCTCGGCGTGTCCGACGCCGAGGCCCGCCGCCTCTACGCCGAGCTCCAGGCCGGCCGCGACCCCGAGCTGCCCGGCGCGGTCCGGGCCAGCCTCGGGATCGGGACGACGGCTCAGGAAGTGGACACGCTGCTCGCGTCGTTGATGGCTCTCCAGACGCGCTGAGGCGTCGCCGGCATGTCGATGTTGCGCACGCCCATGTGGGCGAGCGCGTCGATCACGGCGTTCCAGACCGCCGGCGTGGCGCCGATCGCGCCCGCCTCGCCGATGCCCTTCGCGCCCAGCGGGTTGCGGGGCGTCGGCGTCTGCGTGCGCTCGGTCTCGAAGTTCGGCAGGTCACCCGCGGACGGGATGGCGTAGGACGCCAAGGAGCCGGTGACGTTGTTGCCGTCCTCGTCGAACGCGATCTCCTCGAACAGCGCCTGGGCCACGCCCTGCGCGATGCCGCCGTGCACCTGACCCTCGACGAGCATCGGGTTCGCGATCCGGCCCGCGTCGTCCACCGTGATGTGCCGGACGAGGTCCACCATGCCCGTCTCGGTGTCCACCTCGACCACCGCGAGATGCGTGCCGAAGGGGTACGTCGCGTCCGGCGTCTCGAAGTCGTTCTCGGACGAGAGGCCGCCCTCGAAGCCCTCGGGCCGGCGCGCCGGATCGGCCGCCGCGCGCGCCAGGTCCGCCCACGGGATCGCCGAGCCGGGTGAGCCGGCCACGGCCAGGCCTTCTCCCCACACGACCTGGATGTCCCCGGCGTCCGCTTCCAGCAGGTGCGCGGCAAGCAGCTTGGCCTTGTCGAGCACCTCGTCGGTGGCGTTCTGGACCGCCGTGCCGCCGACCTGCAGCGAGCGCGAGCCCATCGTGCCCATGCCGCGCTTGACCAGCTTGGTGTCGGACTGGATGACCTTGATGTCCTTCATCGGGATCCCGAGCGTCCCGGCCACGAGCTGCGCGTAGGAGGTCTCGTGCCCCTGGCCGTGCGAGGACGTGCCCGCGGTGACGATCACCGAGCCGTCCTCCTCGACCGTGCACGTGCCGAGCTCCGACCCGAACCCGGTCCACTCCACGTAGGAGCACAAGCCGAGGCCGAGCTGCTTGACGTCGCCACTCTCCCGGCGCGCGGCCTGATCGGCCCGCAGCCCGTCGTAGCCCGCGTTGGCCAGGCACTTGTCGAGCGCCGCGTGGTACTCGCCGGAGTCGTAGTTGGCGCCCATCACCGTCTGGTGCGGGAACTCGGTGATGAAGTTCTTGCGCCGCACCTCGGCCGGGTCCATGCCGATCTCGGCCGCGAACATGTCGATCGCCCGCTCCACCAGCGCCGTCGCCTCCGGGCGGCCGGCGCCGCGGTAGGCGCCGATCGGCGTGGTGTTGGTGACCACGCAGTCGAAGTGGAAGTCGATCTTCGGGATCTCGTACACGCCGCTGGACATCAGGCCGGTGAGCATCGGCATCAGCGCGGCGTCGGCGGGATACGCGCCCGCGTCCGCGATCACCCGCACCTTCAGGCCGGTCACCTTGCCGTCGCGCGTGCCGCCGATCTCCACGTCCTGCACCTGCGCGCGGCCGTGCTGCATCTCGAGCATCGTCTCCGAGCGCGTCTCGATGTAGCGCACGGGGCGAGCGAGCTCGCGCGCGAGCGCGACGACCACGATCTGCTCCGGGTAGCACGCGATGCGCGCGCCGAACCCGCCGCCGGTCGCGGTGGAGATGACGCGCAGCTGCTCCTTCTCGATCCCGGTCGAGGCGGCGATCGTGCCCTGGTAGGCGTGCGGACCCTGCGACGGCGTGTACAGCACGAAGCCGCCCGTCTCCGGGTCGGGCGCGGCCAGCGCGGCGCTCGGCTCCATCGGCACGGCGGCGATCCGCTGATTCACGAGCCTGGCGCCGACGCGCACCTCGGCGTCGGCGAGCGCGTCCTCACCCGTCGGGCCGGAAGCGGCCATGTTGCCGTTCGGCGCGTCCGGGAACAGGATCGGCGCATCCGCGTCGAGCGCCTTGGTCATGTCCACGAGCACCGGCAGGTCCTCGTAGTCGACCTCGACGAACGA
This sequence comes from Solirubrobacter taibaiensis, assembly GCA_027587225.1. Classification (GTDB taxonomy): domain Bacteria; phylum Actinomycetota; class Thermoleophilia; order Solirubrobacterales; family Solirubrobacteraceae; genus Solirubrobacter; species Solirubrobacter taibaiensis. The sequence continues at coordinate 27,150 of JAPDDQ010000003.1, read as the reverse complement.
GCTCGCGTCCACGGCCTGCGCGCGCGTCTCGGCGACGACGACCGCGATCGGCTCGCCGATGAAGCGCACCACGTCCTTCGCCAGCACCGGCCGGCGCATCGCTTCCGGCGTGTCCACGGGCGGCCCGGCCGTCGGGAAGGGCTGCAAATCGAGGTCGGCGGCCGTGTACACGCCGACCACGCCGGGCATGCCCGCCGCCTCCGCGGTGTCGACGCCGTTGATCTTCGCGTGGGCGAAGCCCGAGCGCACGAAAATGGCGTACAGGGCGTCGGCGTTGCGGAGGTCGTCGGTGTACGGCCGGGCGCCGCGCAGGAACGGCGGATCCTCGACCCGCTTCACCGATGCTCCGTGACCCTCACCCGATCCGTTCACTGACGACATTGGCTCTCCCTCTTCCCGTGGATGGCGAACGTTATCCGCGACGGGCGCGCCATGTCTCGACACGCAGTGCGTAGCGCTCATGATCGCGCCAGCGCCCGCCGATCTTCAGGTACCGCGGGGACATCCCCTCCAGCTCGAATCCGAGCCGCTGCACGAGCGCGATCGACGCCGCGTTGCCCGGCTGGATGTTGGCCTCCACGCGGTGCAGGCGCAGCGCCATGAACGCCTCACGCAGCACCAACGCGACCGCTTCGGTCATGTAGCCGCGGCCCGCGTGGGCGGCGAACCCGCTGTAGCCGAGGTAGGCGTTGGCGAAGTTCCCGCGGACGATCTCGCCCAGGTTGATCCAGCCGACGATCGCGTCGTCCTCGCGCCGGCGCGCCAAGTAGCCGGCCTTGCGCTCTCCCAGCGTGGCGAGGTAGGTGCGGTAGGCCTCGGGCGTGAGCGGGTGGTAGGCCCACGGCCGGTGGAAGCTGCGACTGGCGCGGTTGGCGGCCAGGAACGCGTCCTCGTCGTCCGGGGTCGGAGTCGTGAGCACGACACGGGCCATCGCGGGATAGTCTCGCGCGATGCGCTCCTTCCGCGTCGATACGTCACGGCTCGCGATGCACGTGTACGAATCCGGCCATCAGGACGGCATCCCGGTCGTCCTGCTCCACGGCAACCTGTCGACCGGCCGCTTCTACGAGCATCTCGCCGACGACGCGCCGGCTCGCTACCGCCTGATCGCGCCCGACATGCGCGGGTTCGGGGAGACGGAGCGCGTGCCGATCGACGCCACGCGCGGGCTGCGCGACTGGGCCGACGACACGCACGCGTTGCTCGAAGCGCTCGGCATCTCCGCTGCCCCCCACCTCGTCGGGTGGAGCACGGGCGGCGCCGCGATCGCGCACTACGCGATGGAGCACCCGGTCGCCTCGCTGACGTTCATCGACCCCGTCAGCCCGTACGGCTTCGGGGGCGTGAAGCTCGACGGCACACCCCACTTCGAGGACTACGCGGGCTCGGGCGGCGGCACCGGCAACCCGGAGTTCACCGCCCGGCTCGCGGCGAGCGACGCCTCCGACGTCGGCGACACCGCGCCGCGCAACGTGCTGAACACGTCCTACTGGCGCGTCGGGCACAAGGAATCGCCCGAGCGCGAGGACATGCTGGTGGCCGAGATCCTCAAGTCGGCGACGGGCGACGACGGCTACCCCGGCGACACGTCCACCTCCGGGAACTGGCCCGGTGTCGCACCCGGCACCCGCGGCATCCTCAACGCCCTCTCCCCCAAGTACTGCAACTGGTCCGGGATCGTCGACATCGACCTCAAGCCGCCGATCCTGTGGACGCACGGCGCGCAGGACATCGTCGTCGCCGACGGGTCGCCGTGGGAGATGGGGACGCTCGGCTCGCTCGGCGCGGTGCCAGGCTGGCCGGGCGCGGACGCGTTCGCGCCGCAGCCGATGGTGCAGCAGATCCGCGCCGTGCTCAGCGAGTACGAGACGCGCGGCGGGTCGGTCGAGATGACGATCTACGAGGAGTCCGGCCACTTCCCGCCGCTGGACGCGCGTGAGCGCTGGTCGGAGCAGTTCTTCGCCTTCCTGGAGTCCGCGTGATCCCCGGCCTGTTCGTCGCCGAGCACGAGTTCGAGGTCCCGCTCGACTACGGGGCTTCCGGCGAGACGATCACCGTCTTCGCGCGGGAGGTCGCCGACCCGGACGGGCGCGACAAGCCATGGCTCGTGTACCTGCAGGGTGGCCCGGGGTTCGAGTCGCCGCGCCCGACCGGGAACCCGCGCGGCCCGGCATGGCTGGACCGTGCGCTCGAGGACTTCCGCGTGCTGTTGCTCGACCAGCGCGGCACCGGTCGCTCCACGCCGGTCACCGGCCACGAGAGCGTCGAGTACCTGACGCGCTTCCGGGCCGACAACATCGTCCGCGACTGCGAGCTCATCCGGGAACGGCTCGACTCGCCGCCCTGGAGCGTGCTGGGCCAGAGCTACGGCGGGATCACGCTCCTGACGTACCTGTCGTTCGCGCCCGACGGCCTGCGCGAGGCGTTCATCACCGGCGGGGTGCCAGGCATCGGCGTGCACGCCGACGACGTCTTCAGCGCGACCTGGAAGCGGATCGACACGCGCACGCGCCGCTACTTCGAGCGCTATCCCGAGGACCGTGCGCGGATGCTCGCGCTGCTCGAGACCGAGGGCGACCGCATCCGGTCGCTCGGCAACTGGCTCGGCATGAGCGACGGCTTCGAGCGAGTCCACTACGTCCTGGAGCTCCCGCCGGGCTCGCCGGCGTTCATCCACGACGCGCGCGACCCGCTCGAGCTGCAGCGCAACCCGATCTACGGCCTGTTGCACGAGGCGTGCTGGGCGGACGGGTTCGCCACGAACTGGTCGGCGCAGCGGGTGCAGCCGGAGCTCCCACCGGAGCACTTCACGTCCGAGCACATCTTCCCGTGGATGTTCGAGGGGCCGCTGCGCGCCACCGCGGACGCGCTCGCCGCGTTCGAGTGGCCGCGGCTGTTCGACGAGGACGTGCTGAGCCGCAACACGGTGCCGGTGGCGGCGGCGATCTACACCGACGACCTGTACCTGGAGCGGACCTTCTCCGAGCAGACGGTGGAGCGGTTCCCGCACTTCCACGCCTGGATCACCAGCGAGTACGACCACAACGGCCTGCGCGTCGACGGCGACCGCATCCTCAGCCGGCTGATCGAACTGGCCCGTGGCCGCGCCTGACCTGCGCGACCGGCTCGCGGAGCTCGAGATGGAGCACGCGACGCTGCAGAGTGAGCTGCAGGCGTTCCACGCCGACTACCTGGCGCGGGTCGGCGTGATCGACGTGCAGCTGCAGGAGCTCGAGGCCAGGCTCGCGCAGGGCACGCCGGAAGCCGAGACGGCGGAGCGGCGTTACCGCGAGACGACCACGGCGATGGCCTCCGTCCCGGTGCCCGCGCCGCCGCCGACCGAGGACCTCAAGACGCTGTTCCGCGACGCTGCCAAGCGCATCCACCCCGACCTGCAGCAGGACGTCTCCGGGCGCGAGCACGCCGAGGCGTTCATGAAGCAGCTCAACGGGGCCTACAGCAAGGGCGACGCCGAGGCGATCGGCAACCTCGTGCGCCAGTGGGAGACCTCCCCGTACGCGGTGGGTGGGGCACCGGCTGCCGGTCCCGCGCCCGCGCTCGTCGCCGCCGTCGAGCAGGCCGAGCAGCGGCTCGCCGAGACGCGCGCGTCCGATCTCGCACGTTTGATGGAGCAGACGTTCATGGCGTCCATGCGCGGCCAGGATCTGTTGCAGGAGCTGCGCTGGCAGGCCGAGGAAGCGCTCGCGGAGGCGAAGATCCGCGCCGCCGCCCTCAACGACTGATCGATCAAGTGCGCCTCGTCGCAGCCGACTACCCGGGTCGGTGCCGAATACGCGACGGATCGCAGTGAGGACCAAGGCCAGGACGTGGACGGCCTGGCTGCTGCTTGCCGTCTTCATCCCGATCGCCGTCACCACCGCGTGGCTGTGGCGCGGCCAGGTCAAGCGCCAGAACGACCAGGCCTTCACCGCCCAGGCCGCCTCTATCGGCGCCTCCGTGACCACCGCGGTGCGCCGGATGGACGACCTCACGCTCGCCGCCCGGACCCTGCTGGGCTCACGTCCGGAGATGACCGACGCGGAGTTCAACCGCTGGTACCACTCGATGGGCGTCGACCAGCGCTTCGCGGGCGTGGCCGGCTTCAGCTACGTCGAGCTGGTGCGCGAGCAGCGGGAGGGCGTCTACCCCGCCGGCGACCGGCCCTACTACTGCCTGCCCAAGCTCGGCGTCGCCGGTCCCGGCATGTCCGAGACGCTCAGCGAGATCACGGTGCCCGGTCTGGACCTGTGCCAGCTCACCAAGCTGCTCGGCGAGACGCGCGACTCCGGCGAGTTCAGCGCGTTCGTCGTGACCTCCAGCCACGGCCACGAGATGTTCGAAGTGATCGCGCCCGTGTATGACGGCGGCGGCGTGCCCGGCTCCGTCGACGCTCGCCGCGCGGACGCGACGGGCTGGATCATCGGCCTCTTCGACGCCGAGCCGATCCTCGCCTCGGCCGTCTCCCGCCAGGGCGGCGTCGCCGTCAGCCTCGAGCGCGAGCACGCCGCCGTGCCCGAGTACCGGGTCCCGACCGGCGCCGGCGCCGCGTTCCGGACACTCTCGGAGACCATGCACACCGCCTCGGTGGCGCGCGTCGGCTCCGTGCCGCGCGGCGACCGGATGACGCAGCGGATCTCGGTCGAGGCCGACGGCCGCTGGACGGTTTCCATCACCGGCGCCGAGCCCACCGGTATCGGCGATCCCGAGGTGCAGGCCACGCTCGTGCTCGTGATCTGGCTCACGCTCGGGCTGCTCGCGTTCTTCCTCATGCAGGTGCTCGCCCATGGCCGCGCCCGCGCGCTGAAGATGGTCGACGAGAAGACGGGCCAGCTGCGCCACCAGGCGCTCCACGACGCGCTCACCGGCCTCCCGAACCGCGCGCTGATCATGGACCGCACCGAGCAGATGCTCCTGCACGCGAGGCGTCACGCCACCACCGACGTCTCCGCGATGTTCATCGACCTCGACGGCTTCAAGGGCGTCAACGACACCTTCGGCCACCCCGTCGGCGACGAGCTGCTGTGCGTCGTCGCCAACCGCATCAAGAACGTGCTGCGCGAGACCGACACGATCGGCCGGCTCGGCGGCGACGAGTTCGTCGTGCTCGTCGAGGGCGGCGCCGTGAAGATCGCGGAGCGGATCGTCGGCGTGTTGCAGGAGCCGTTCGACCTCGGCACCGGCACTCCGGTCACGATCACGGCCAGCATCGGCATCGCCACCGGCCACCGCGAGGCCGCCAAGGACCTGCTGCGCGACGCCGACATCGCTCTGTACGAGGCCAAGGGCGCCGGACGCAACCGCTACGCCGAGTTCCGCCACGAGATGCACATCGCTGCCCACGAGCGGCTCGAGCTGGGCTCCGACCTGCGCTGCGCGCTCGCACGTGAGGAGCTGTTCCTCGTCTACCAGCCGATCATCGACTTCGAGACCGGCGAGATGCCGGCCGCCGAGGCGCTGCTGCGCTGGCAGCACCCGACCCGCGGGCTCATCCCGCCGATGGAGTTCATCGCCCTGGCCGAGGAGACCGGCGTGATCGTCGACATCGGCGCCTGGGTGCTCGAGACCGCCTGCGAGCAGGCTGCCCAGTGGGCCGAGGCCGGCCGCCCGATCCGCATCTCTGTCAACGTCTCCGCCCGCCAGCTCGACGATCCCGGCCTGGTGACGACCGTCCACCACGCGCTGCACCGCTCCGGCCTCGAGCCCGACCTGCTCTCGCTCGAGATCACCGAGACCGCGTTGATGCGCGACGCCGAGGCCGCCGCCGCCATCCTCCGCGAGCTCCGCGCCTCCGGCGTGCGCCTCGCGATCGACGACTTCGGCACCGGCTACTCCTCCCTCGCCTACCTCCAGCAGTTCCCGGTCAACGCCCTGAAGATCGACCGCACCTTCATCTCCACCTGCGACACGCACGACCCACTGATCGCCACGCTCGTCCAACTCGGCCGCAGTCTTGGGCTCGTCACCATCGCCGAGGGGGTCGAGGAGGAGTCGCAACTGGAGCGCCTCCGCGAGCTCGGCTGCGACCGCGGCCAGGGCTACCTGTTCGCGCCGCCGCTCGAAGTCGCCGCGCTCGAGCGCTTCATGGCCGAGCACACCCCGGCCTTCGCGTAGCCGTCGTCACACCGCTGGTGGCCGAACACCGGCCGCTCGTCAGATGCCGCCGCCCATGGGGCCGCCGCCGATGGGGCCGCCTTTGTCGTCGAAGCGCTCGTGCCGCTGCCGGCGCGCCTTGGCTTCGTTGCGACGCTGCGCTCGTTCGCCGTGAGTCGCGCGTCGCTCGGAGCGACGCGTCTTGTGGCGGTCACGGATCCGGCCGAACCACTTGACCATCTCATCACCTCTCGACTGGTGTACCGACCCTACGCCCCGCAGTCGCCACCTGCAACGGGCGCAACTAGTGGGTCGCGCCAGGCGGAACCGCCAGACGAGCACCTGAGTGTCGTCGGTGAGGCCGGCAAGGGCGCCGGCGGGCAACGTGGGGATCACTTCGTCGTTCCAGAAGCGCTCGTGTTCCACGCGCCATTGGGCGACGTCCTGGAAGTCCTCGCCCTCGTCGTGAGCAAGGCTCAGATCCGCATCTCCTAGCCGAATGACCTCGACCGACGTGGTCTCGATCACGCCGACCGGCTGCTCGTTCGAATCAACGACCGCATGGAGTTGTCCGACGACCGGGAGAGCCTCTCCCTCCAGCTCCCATTCGATCGCCAGGCCCGACGTCGCTGTCTTCTTGCCCGACAGGACCGCGGCCACCAGCCTGTCTCGCAGAGGCCCTGGAAACGCGAACGTGATCACTCCCTGCGGCGTGGACATACGGCGACCGTACCCGAGCTCAACCGCTGTCCGCCATCGCGGCCACCTCGGTGAGCGCGGTGAGCAGCGCGGTGACGACCGGCGGGTCCGGCGGTTCGCCGTAGGTCGCGGCGTACACCTTGCGCGGCAGCCCGGGGAGCTTCGTGGCGACGACGCCGTCGGCGTGGTGGGCCCGCAAGGCCAGGCCCGGCAGGGTGGCCACGCACAAGCCCGCGGCGACGAGCGACTGAATGAGCGCGATGTCGTCGGACTCGTAGCCGATGCGCGGCTCAAAGCCGGCGGTCTGGCAGAGCGCGAGCAGGTGCCCGCGGCAGTGTGGGCACCCGGCGACCCACGTCGCGTCGCTGACGCTGTTCAGGCCGCGGATTCGGCGGTCGGCGAGCAGGTACATCGGGTCATCGAGCAGGTAGTGAAGCCGGATCCCGGGAGCTTCGACCTCGGCGTCGTCGTAGCGGAAGACGATCGCCACCTCGACCCGTCCCGTCCGCAGCATCGCGAGCGCCTCGGGCGGGTGGGTGTCCACCGAGCCGATCTCCAACCCGGGATGGGCGCGTGCGAGTTCGGCCGCCGCGGGCAGCACCAGCGAGCTGATCGCGGAGGCGAAGCCGGCCAGACGCACCCTTCCGGCGGTCAGCCCGACGTGGGCTGACAGCTCTGCGTCGGCCGCGTCGATGCGGCCGATGATCTCAGCGGCCCGGCCGGCCAGGAGCTGCCCAGCCTGGGTCAACCTGATCCCCCGGCCGGCGCGCTGGAGCAGTTGCGCCCCGGTCTCGGCTTCGAGCCGAGACAGGTGGTGACTGACTGAGGACTGCGAGTAGGCCAGCTCCACTGCCGCGGCGGTGACCGATCCGTGGCGGGCGACCGCGTCGAGCACGCGTAATCGCGTCACGTCGAGCATTCATCGATCCTATCGATAGATAAGCCCGAAAACTGGCATTGGACGGATGCGTCGTGGCCGGGAAAGCTAGAGGCATGTCCGCGATCACGATTCAGCCCGTCGAGCAGCTCGTCGCCGGCGTGCGTACCGCCATCGACGACCATGCCGACTGGTCGACGACCGCGCAGCTCGTCGCCGACCAACTGCGCGCGCACCTGCCCGGTCCCGACATCCTCACGCCCGAGCAGCGCCTCGGCACGCCCGGCCGCGCAGCGAGCCACACGCTCCACGTCGAGCCCGACGGCTCGTTCTCGATCACCGCCGTCGTGTGGCGGCCGGGCCAGATCACCCGCATCCACGACCACACGACCTGGTGCGTCTTCGGCGTCGTCCAGGGCGTCGAGCACGAGGAGGTCTTCGACGCCGACCTCAACCTGATCGGCCACAGCGAAGGCACGGTCGGCGACGTCAACGGCTTCGCGCCCCCCGGCGACATCCACCGCGTCCACAACACCAGCGACGAGATCGCCATCACCCTCCACATCTACGGGACCGACGTCACCCGCGTCGGCTCCAGCGTCCGCCGCTGCTACGACCTCTCGGCCACGCGATGAGCCTCAAGCGCATGGACAACGTCCTCATCAACGTCGAGGACCTCGAGGCCGCCATCGCGTTCTTCACCGAACTCGGCATGGAGCTGGAAGGCCAGACGACGGTCGAAGGGCCCTGGGCGGACCGCACCGTCGGGCTCGAGGGCGTCCGCGCCGACATCGCCATGATGCGGACCCCGGACGGCCACGGCCGCGTCGAGCTGTCGCAATTCCACACGCCGCCCGCGGTCCGAGCCGAGCCGGCGAACGCCCCGGCCAACGCGCTGGGCATCCGCCGCATCATGTTCGCGGTCGAGGACATCGACGACGTCGTCGCCCGCCTACGCGCCCACGGCGGCGAACTCGTCGACGAGATCGCGCAGTACGAGGACTTCTACCGACTGTGCTTCATGCGTGGCCCTGAGGGCATCATCATCGGGCTCGCCGAGCAGCTCAGCTGAAGCCGCGACCCGACGGAGCGGCAGCGTTGACTGCCGAGGCAGCGGCGAACACGACCGCAACCGCGGCCAGACCCACAATGGTGAGGCGTTTCATGTGGGTCGCGATCGTCGGGCACTTCACAGTGAGACGACGACAGCGCGCTCTTGACGGGTGCATAATGAATCGCCGCTGTTGCGAGCACGCGCGCTCCGGGCGTGCGTGCTGCCGCTTACTAGCAGTAATACCCGTCGTCGTACTCGCAGAAGTCGTACGCCTGCTCGTAGCCTTCGACGTAGCCCTCGCTTTCACCCTCGGCCTTACCGGTGGAGTGACCGCTGGCGTAGCCGGCCGAACTACCAGAGCCGTAGCCGGACGAGTAGCCGTCCTTCTGGCCCTTGACGTACGCCTTCTCCATCTTGGCCTTGCCGGCGCGCTTCATCTTGCGCACCACGCGCCGAATGACACGCTCGGCGCGCTTCTTCTCGGCCTTGACAGCGGTCTTGACAGCAGCGTCCTTGGCCGTGGAGGCGGCGGCGCGCTCGCGCTCGGTGGCGAGCGCGGCAGCTTTGTCGTCGCGATCGGTCTTGATCGCCAGCGCCGTATAGCGCTCGTCGCGCAGCTTGTACTCAGCCTGAACGTGGTTGGTGGCGAAGATCAGGCCGATTGCCAGCAGTACCAGCGCGAGTCCACCAACGGCCGCTATACGGGCGGTTCGCTTGTTGAAGGTGACTGTTGTCTTGTTGTCGTCGCGTGTTTCATTGGTGTCCATGTGATGGTTGCCCTGGTGCTCGCGTAGGTTGCTTGGGTGTCAGCCGTAGTAGACGGCCTTGAATTTGAAGGCGGTGTTTGAGGTGTACTCATCGCAGCGCCAGCCATAGCCGCTGGTCCTGCGGCAGTTCCAGGTCACGTAGCCATCGAAGAAGTGCGTCGGAATACGGTTGGAGGACTGGCGCTGATAGCCGCGCTTCAGCCACTTGTTGACGACGTAGCGAGCGCTCGCGCAGTTCATTCCCTGCATCGGCACGACGCTGTGGACTGACGCTTCCTCGCCATAGCGGTTGGACGTGTACCACTCACCGCAGTTGGAGGCGGATGCGAGAGACGGCACGGCAAGGATGGCGGTGAGCGCGGCGAGAGCGGCGATGATGAACTTCTTCATATGAGTCTCCGTGATGACTGCGGCGACAGCGATGAACGAACTTGCCTGGAGTTGCCGCGTGTCTTGGTGGTATCGGAGGACCAGCGCGAATCTGTACGGCAACTCGGCAGGTCTGCGGGTAACTACGGGTCAGCCCTGCGGAGAACTACGCACCGACAACGTGGGGAACCACGGTCTCACTGATCGCCACAGCCCGGCGCCGATACGGCAGCGAGCGTCATCGCCCTCAGGGGCCTCGGCATCTTGGCGCCTTCGGAGGTGAACCGAAGTGACGGCCGGCGCGCAGGCCTCTTGCGTACAGATCCTGCCCCTCCGTTTCGGGGCTTGACGAAAGGACGCAACGATGACGCGCAAACGCGCGACCCGAGCCGCTGCGTGGATCGCGGCCGCCGGAGTGCTCAGCGCACTCACGGCGGACGCGGCGAACGCCGCGGAGACCGCCGTCGGCCTGACCAACGCGAACCCGAGCACGCTCGTGACCTTCCCGGTCGGCGACCCAGGAGCGGCCACGCCGGCGACCATCAACTTCCCGAACGTCGACGGGGGCATTCTCGGACCGGACACGAACCTGATCGGGCTCGACTATCGCCCGCGCGGCGGCGCTCTGTACGCCCAGGCGACCCGCGGCACGCTCTACGTGCTCACGCCGGCGGCGGCGGCGGGGCAGTTCAACGCCACGGCGGTCAACGTCACCCCGTTCGTGACCCCCTTCTTCAGCAGCTTCCTCAACGACTTCGGCTTCGGCTTCAACCCCGTCGCCGACGCCATCCGCGTCGTCGAGGAGGACAACCTGAACTTCCGCTTCAGCCCGAACAGCGGCAACTCACTCGGGACGGACGGAAGCCTCAACCCCGGTGACCCGCGCATCGTGGCGGCCGACTACACGAACTCGTTCGACGGCACGACGAGCACCACGCTCTACGACATCGACTCGGGCTCCGACCGCCTCTTCACGCAGGGCTCCGTCGGCGGCGCGCCGGTGTCGCCGAACACGGGCAACCTGATCGCCGTCGGCCCGCTCGGCGTCGACACCACGGACAACGCGGGCCTCGACATCGCGCAGGCCTCGGGCACGGCCTACGCCTCGTTCGAGCTGGCCGGCAACCTGGGCCGCTCGGTGCTGCACAAGCTCGACCTGTCGACGGGCGCCGCCACCCCGGTAGGCACGATCGCCGGCGGCATGCCACTCGAGAGCCTGTCCGTGGTCCCGGCGTCGCTGCTCCAGTTCCCCTCCTCCGCCACGGCGGTGGCGAAGAGCAGCGGCCAGGTGCAGATCCCGGTCGCCCGCACGGGACCGGCGAACCGCACGGCCACCGTGGCGTATTCCGTCTCCGGCGGAAGCGGCGGCATGCTGACGTTCGCGCCCGGCGACTACCAGGAGAACATCACGGTGCCGACGACCGGCAACGTCACCATCACGCTGAGCGGTGAGAGCGCGAACACGATCCTCGGTCCGCAGGCATCGACCAGCGTCGTCGTGGTGGACGACGACGCTCCCACGCCGCAGCCCAGCCCCGGCCCCGGCCCGGCCCCCGATCCCTCCCCCGGCCCCGGCCCCGGCAAGGACACCACCGCACCGTCGCTGCTCGCCAACGCCGGCACGCCGAAGCGCGGCGTCCTGCCCGTGCGCTTCTCATGCAACGAGGCGTGCGTCGTGCGCGCGTCCGTGCGACTTCGCGGCAAGACGGTCGGCACGGCGACCGACAGCATCGGCCGTGCCGGGACCGGCAGTCTCCGGATCCGCTTGAACCGGGCGGCCAGGCAGAGCAAGCTCACGCTGCGGTTGACGGCACGCGACCGCGCGGGCAACACCCGCTCGCTCTCATTGCCGCTGCGCTGACCGGACTGTCGTGTCGCCTGGAGGGGAGCAGTGAAGCCGCTGGCGCGACTGCTCCTCTCCGTCGGCGGGGGTGACTCTTGAACAAACGTCACTCGCCGCTCCCCGCTCTAGGCTCACCCCGTGGCGTGGATCTTCTCGCTGGCGATCGAGTGCGGCGCGCAACCGCCGGCGCAGAGGTGTGCCGAGCACTTCAGAAGCGAGGCTGTCCCGGTACCGGTTGAAGTCGACCTCGAGCAGAGCGATGAGGACGGTGCCTGGTGGGCGAACGTCATCCCGATCGGCGAGAGCCGCAGCGGAGTGACGAGCGAGACCGTCGCTCGCTCGTTGACCAGCGCGGGTCGTGCGCTGCTCGAGGGGCTGCGAGCGGCGCCGCCGTACCGTTTCGCCTTGGTCGGCGTCGAGGCGTTCGACGCAGTGTCCCTGCACGATCTGCTCACCGACGCGCCGCGCATCGAACGCTTCCATGGATTGGTCGTGGCCGACGAGATCCGGCGACGCATGCACCCTGCGCTCGAGTTCGAAGACTTCGAGCAGGGCTATGTGTGGCTCCCCTACCGCGGCGAGAAGACGAGTTCGCCCCCGCAGGAGCCGTCAAACGGACCGGATGATCCGGTCGGGCGCACGTCGTAAGGGGAGCGTTGACGTATGCCGGCCGCTCGGGAATGGCGAATGGTCAGTTCGCCGGCAGCACGTTCGCAGTGGGCGGTGACGGCTGAGAAGCCACCGGCATACGCGTTCGCTGAAAGGGTCATGCCCGGTCCGCGGATGGAGGACACGTGGCCGGGTGCGGAGGTACGCACACTGTCAACCGGCGGCGACAACGTGTGATCGCGCGCCCGCCGGCGATCGCCCCCTCAAAGCGATCGCGCAGCGGGTGCAGCGTGGGACGCGAACCGTCGCCAGACGTGCATGCTCGCCTCCACGGTCGCGCGCCGGTTCAGCCCGCCACCGTGGTGTGGACAGTAGACACGGCACGCGGGTCGCAGGAAATGCCGCAGCGGACGGGTTCAAGACCTGACGGAGGTGTCAACCGTCCTTGCTGGGCATCGACCAGAAAACGTCGATTTAGCGTGACTGTCGACACCCCGGTACGGTCGCACCGTTCGCGGCAGGCATGCCATCCGCGTTCGTCCCGGTGTCCTGACGTGAGAGGGAAGCATGTCGCGATTGACGTCTGCTTGCAGGATCCTGGCGACAGTGGTGGCCGTGGGTGGCGGCTTGGCGGCGGCGCCGGCCGTGGTCGCGTCACCGCCCGTGCCGTACGAGGTCTGGCTCACCGACCAGAACAACACTGCCGGGTTCACCGCCGAGGCTCCGCGCGGGACACACGGTGGACGGCTGGTGATCCACGGCTCTGACGCCCTCGACGCCCGCCGAGGCGCGGTCAATGCCCCGAAGATCATCGACCTCGCCACGATCTTCGCCGTCGGCGGGCCGAACAATGCGACGGGCGCCAATGTCGTCCGCCCGCACATGCTGTCACCGAGTCCCGATCACCGGCTGATCGCGCTGTCCTTCGTCGCCAGTGGTCACGTGGCGATCTTCGACGCGCGCACGCACGCGCCGAAAGCGCTGTTTCGGATGAGCCCCGGCGCCGGAGGCGCCCGGCAGGCGCATGCGGCGTTCTGGACGCCGGACGGCCGCGCGCTCGTGGTCGCGAACCAGAACGGCAAACTGCTCGAGCGCATCGAGTACAACCCGACGGCCGGGACGTTCGCGCACAACACCGGGGCGACGCTGAACCTCGCGACCTGCATCACCCCGAACGGGTACCCGTGCGAGACCGCGACGCCGCTCAGCGACATCGATCCGAACTGGGCGGGTGCGCACAATCGCCCCGACAACGCCCCCATCTGCCCGGTGCTCAACCGCGACGGCAAGGCCTTCGTGACGCTCCGTGGCGGCGGCTTGTTCGTCGTCGACATCACGCAGACACCGATGCGCATCGTCGGTGAGTACGGGACGGCGGCGATCGGCCGCGACGGGTGTGGCGGACGACAGATCGGCAAGCGGCTGCTGCTCAACTCCGGCGCGGGCACGCAGATCACCAACCCGACCGAGTTCAGGCTCTACCAGCTGCCGAGCCGGTTCCCGGCCGCGCCGGGCTTCACCTCGCCGAACCAGCCGGGCGCATCGGTGTACTACGAGGACGCGACGCCGGGCACGCCGAGCGACGCGCACGCGATGGCCATTACCCCAGGCGCGCGCTACCTGTGGCAGTTCGACCGACTCGCCAACGAAGCGCAGATCTTCGACCTGAAAGCGAGCCCGCCCGCGCGCCTCGGTCAGGTCGATTTGACCGCACGCGGGGCCAGCGATGACCCGACGCCCGACATCGCGGACCTCTCCCCTCGCGGCGACCGCTTCTACGTCGCACTCCGCGGCCCGCTGCCGCAAACCGGCGCCCACGCCTCCCAGGGCTCCACCCCCGGCCTCGGCATCGTGTCGCTGAAGGGCCGCGGGCGCTCGGGCGCACTGACGCAGGTCCTGCGCACGCAGAACGTCAGCCCGGCCGGCGCGGAGGAGAGCGACCCGCACGGAGTCGCCGTCGTCACCGGCTCGCCCAAGGCCGCCGCGGCCTTCACCGAGCTCGGCGGCGGAACACTCCCTCTGGTCTGCGATCTGCCGAGGTAGACATCACGTCTTGGCGACTGTCCGCGACTCCGCGGTCTTCAGTGCCTTGAACGCGTCGCCGCTGACGCTCCGGGCCTGCGCGTGCAGGGCGACCGCCACCGTGTCGCCCTTGATGAGCGCGAACGATCGGAAGCCGCCCGTGCCGCCCTCGTGCATCAACAGCCCGTGCTTACGCGGCCCCTTGAACCACGCGAGCGACGGACGCTCGGCTTCGGCGGCGAGGAAGCGCAGCATGTCGCCGGCGGTCGAACGCAGGCCGCCGGCGCCCGCGAGCGCGGCGAGGTTCCACGGCGGCGTGGGCTTGCCGAAGAACGTGTGCCCCTGGACGAGGCCGGGCGTGACGAGCCCGGTCTGCGTCATCCCGAGCGGTTGGGTGATGCGCTCCCGCACGAGCGCTCCGTAGGTCGTCCCGGCACGCTGAGCCAGCACGTAGCCGAGCAGGCCGTAGCCGAAGTTCGAGTACGCGACCTTCCCGCCCGGCGCGCGCTTCGCGGCCGTGGCCGCGATCACCTCGGGCATCCGGTCCGCCGTGAACTGTGCGTAGGGGTCGCGACGATCCCATCGCTCGAGCTTGCGCGGCAGCCGCGGCAGGCCCGAGCGGTGCTCGGCCAGGTGCCGGAACGTGAAGGGGCGGCCTTCCACGGCGGGATCGTCGAGCGCGACGATCCCGTCATCGACCAACAGCGCGAGCAGCCGCGCGGTGAACGGCTTGGTCAACGAGCCGATCTCATAGACGGCGTCCTCGCCCGAGATCGTGGTCTCACCCGCGTGGCGTACTGCGATCGTCTTCTGCGTCACTCAACCCAATCTAGGGTCCTCTCACCGCTTTCTTCCACCGCGCGTACTCCCACTGCTGCCACTTGAAGCGGCGGGTGCCACTCATGCGGGTCTCCCGTCCCGCTAGCCTCCCGGGGGAAACCTACTCCCCTGAGGAGCCCGCTCTTGAACGACCGCAGCCGTCTAGGTCCCGAGCAACGCCGTGACGCCCTCGCGCGCCTGGAGAATGAGGTCTTCGATGTCGTGGTGATCGGTGGTGGTGCCACGGGCGCGGGGTCGGCTCTGGACGCCGCTACGCGCGGGTTGAACGTCGCGCTCGTCGAGGCGCGCGATTTCGCCTCCGGCACCTCCTCGCGGTCGAGCAAGCTGGTGCACGGCGGCTTGCGGTACCTGGAGCAGAAGGACTTCGGGCTCGTTCGCGAAGCGCTGCGCGAGCGCGGACTGCTGCTCAACACGCTGGCCCCGCACCTGGTCACGCCCGTGCCGTTCCTGCTGCCGCTCACCGAGCACTGGCAGCGCGTGTACATCGGCGCCGGCCTGGTGCTCTACGACAACCTCGGCGGCCACGGCGGCCTGCCGCGTGCCAAGCACCTGAGCAAACGCGGCGCGTTGCGGATCGCCCCGGCCTTGAAGCCGGACGCGCTCGTCGGCGCGATCCAGTACTACGACGCCAAGGTCGACGACGCGCGCCACACGATGACCGTCGCGCGCACCGCCGCCGAGATGGGCGCCGCGGTGGCGTCCAACACGCGCGTAGTCGGCTTCCTGCGGGAAGGCGAGCGCGTCACCGGCGTGCGCGTGCGGGATGAGGCGAGCGGCAAGGAGTTCGACGTGCGCTCGCGCGTGGTCGTCAACGCCACGGGTGTGTGGACCGACGACCTGCAGGATCTCGTCGGCGAACGTGGCAAGTTCAAGGTGCGCGCGTCCAAGGGCATCCATCTCGTGGTCCCGAAGGACCGGATCCAGCTCGACACCGGCCTGATCCTGCGCACGGAGAAGTCCGTCTTGTTCGTGATCCCGTGGGGCCGCCACTGGATCGTCGGCACCACCGACACCGACTGGGAGCTCGACAAGGCCCACCCCGCCGCGTCGTCCACGGACATCGACTACGTGCTCGAGCACGTCAATGCCGTGTTGTCGCAGCCGCTGACGCGCGAGGACGTCGAGGGCGTCTACGCCGGCCTGCGACCGCTGCTGACGGGCGAGTCCGAGAGCACCTCCAAGCTGAGTCGTGAACACACGGTCGCCGTGCCCGTTCCCGGGTTGGTGGCCGTCGCCGGCGGCAAGTACACGACCTACCGCGTGATGGCGCGCGACGCGATCGACGCCGCCGCGCGCGGCCTGGACCGCACCGTGCCGCCCTCCGCCACCCATGTCACGCCGCTGGTCGGCGCCGACGGCTTCCAGGCCATGTGGAACCGGCGCGACAAGGTCGCCGCCGAGTACGGCGTCCACGTGGCGCGGGTCGAGCACCTGCTGCGCCGCTACGGCACGCGGACCGAGGAGCTGCTCGCGATGGTGCGCGAGGAGCCCGCGCTCGGCAAGCCGCTTCCCGGCGCCGATGACTACCTGTCGGTGGAGGCGCGCTACGCCGTCACCCACGAGGGCGCACTGCACCTCGACGACGTGCTCACCCGCCGCACCCGCATCTCGATCGAGACGTGGGACCGCGGCCTCGAGGCCGCCGAGGCCATCGCGGACCTGATCGCCGGCCACCTCGGCTGGGACGCGACCACGAAGGACCTCGAGATCAAGCTCTACCGCGCCCGCGTCGCGGCCGAGCGCCGCTCGCAGGAGCAGCCCGACGACCGCGCCGCCGACCTGGAACGCACGAGCGCCCCGGACGTCTTCGCGCAGAAGTAACGGGCCAGGATTCCGGCTCGGCGATCAGACGCGGGTCGTCGAGGCGAGGTCCCAGTCGGCGTCCGCTTGGTCGCGGGCGTCGGCCGGGACGCCGTGGGGCCAGCGCTCCGCGATCGCCTCGCGCAGCCGCGGGTCGTCGAGGTGATCGGCGAGGATGAGCAGTGCGCTGTCGAGCATCGGTCCCTCGTACTCGTCGAGGAAGTCCAACGTCGCCCAGTCCCGTACCTCGTCGATGGTGTCGCCAGAGAGCTCGAGCAACGTGCGGACCGCGAGGTCGTGCTCGTGGCCTAACAGCGCGTGGGCGACCGCGGAGCGCACGCGCTCGGACGGGTGGTGCGCGATCGCGCTCAGCGGCGTGATGCCGCGCGGTTCGTCGAGGTGGGCGAACGCGAATCCCAGCGACTCGAGCACCCGCGGCTCGTGCTCGAGCGTCTCGAGCGTCTCGAGCAGCGCGAGCACGGTCGCCTCGCGGAACGGACAGCGGTTGTGACGCCTACGAGGCGATGACGCGCGGTGTGCCCGAGCTCGAGTAGACGTCCTTGCGCGCGATACGGCCTTGCGCCGTGAGCGGGAAGACGTCGACGCCGTCCCATTCGAGCTGGCGACCGTCGTCAGGATGCACCGCCCGCGCCGTCCATTCGCTCACGGCGAAGTCGGCGCCGCAGCGCAGCGACCGGCGCTCGAAGCGGAGCGTCGGCCAGCGCGCGAAGATCCTGCCGATGTGCGCGCGCACGTCCGCCGCGCCGGCGACGCGCTCGCCGGCGGTGTGGTTGTGAAAGACGATCGCGTCGTCGTGCATGGACGCGATCGCGTCCAGGTCCTGCGCGTTCCAGGCCGCGTCGTAGCGGTCGATCAGCGCCGTGAGGTCCACGCTACTCAGGGCCCCCAGAAGTCGTCTTGGAGCTCGGTCGGGGGTTCTTCGAGCCGGGGCGAGAAGATGAGCAGCTGGGCCTCCTCGTCGGTGTCGTTGTGGACGGAGCGGAAGGCGGTGCCGCCGATCCGGATCGCCATCTGGGGCCCGGCTTCGAGGACGTCGTCGTCGATCTTGAACGTGACCGTTCCCGAGATCACGAAGTAGACCTCCTCCTGGCCCGGGTGGCGATGTCCGTAGCTGCCGCGGCCGCCGGTGCCCGGCAACATCCGGCGCCAGCTGAAGGAGACCTGTTCGGCCCCGAGCGCGCTCGTGTACCAGCGCTGCTCGCCATAGCCCGGGTAGTCCGCCATGAAGTCCAGCGCGTCCTCGCGGCGCGCGACGGTGTACGCATCGTTCCCGCTACCGGTCATCTGCGTCCTTTGGCTCGTGCTTGGCGTGATCCTCCTCCAACGCGGGAGCGCATGCAACACGCGCGGGAATGCGTGCGGCCGGCCGTCCGTCTGGCGGGGCATGAAATGGAGCCGAACCGTCGCGGGTGCGCTGGGCGCACTCGCGGTCGCCGCCCCGTCGGCGGCGGCGCAGGACATTGCTTTCGACGGCCGGGTGCTGGTCGTCAAGGACGCGGAACAGGCGAGCCTGGAGGTGCGCGGCGCGCGACTCGAGATCGACTTCGGGATCGATGGCGACCCCGAGTTCCTCGTGCCGCGGTCGCGGTTCGATCTCGTCCGCGTGAACGACGTCGGAACCGTGGCGTTCCCGGGTTCGCGGTTCGAGCTGGCCGCGGACGGCGACCGGGTGCGCGTGACGGGCAAGCTCGACGCCGAGCTCGACGGGGTCGGGATCGTGCGGATCGCCGGGACGGCGGGCACCGACGTGCTCACGGTCGGTGACCTGTCCGCGACGGACACGTTCCAGGTGGCCGCCGCGCTCGGGGCGGGCGCGGACCGGGCGACGATCACCGGCTCCGAGGACGACGATCAGATCTCGATCGGGGCGTTCGGGGTGCTCGGGCCGACGTTCGTGACGTTCGACGCGCCGGAGCTCGCCGACCGCCTGACGGTGGACGGCGGCGCGGGCGACGACATCGTCAGCGCCTCGACCGCGGCGATGACGCTCACGCTCGCCGGCGGCCCCGGCGACAACACGCTGCTCGGTGGGCCGGGCGAGGACACGCTGCTCGGCGGCGACGGGTTCGACGACGTCCGCGGCGGCCCGGGCCGCGACACCGCCAAGCTCGGCGGCGACTTCGACCGCTTCAGCTGGCGCCCCGGCGACGGCAGCGACAGCGTGGACGGCGGCGACAGCCGCGACTCGCTCTTCTTCGAGGGTTCCAACGCGCCGGAGGCGTTCGCGCTCAAGGCCGACGGCCGCGGCCTGCGGCTCACGCGCAGCGTCGACACGATCGTGATGGAGCTCGAGAACCTCGAGGAGGTCGACGCGGTCGCGGGCGGCGGCGCGGACACGTTCGACGTCGGTGACCTGCGCCGCACCCCCGCGCAACTGGTGGACATCAGCCTCGCCCCGCTGCCGATCACGGCCGGGGGCGATGGGCAGCCGGATCGCGTCACCGTCGACGCGACCCCGGCCCGGGACGCGCTCACCCTCACCGGCAAGGTGGTCGTCGCGGGCACGGCGACGCTGACCGGGCTCGCGCACACCGTCAACGTCAGCCACGCGGAGCCGGCGGACACGCTCGCGATCGACACGCTCGCGGGCAAGGACACCGTCGACGCTTCGGCCCTGCAGCCTTCGACGATCGGCGTGCAGGTATTCGACTAGCGCAACTGATCGACCGGGTGCAGCAGGCTGGCCAGCGGGTCATCCTTGACCGGGCCGAACACGAAGCCGTCGAAGCCCGCGATGTAGGTGTCCGTCGGTGAGACGCCCTCGTGGTACTCGGCGTTGTAACCGCGTTGGTCGCCGTTGGCGCCGACGATGTTCGCGCCGCCGTTCAGCGTGTCCAGCACGGGCTGGCCGAGGACGTTGACCTGATCGATGGCCTCCGCGACGAGCTTGAGCGCGTCGTGGGGGTACATCGCCCAGTCCGGCGGCTGGATGACGTCGCGGCCGTCCTGCTGCACGCCGACGTCGGTCACGCCAAGGAGCGCTTCGTAGCGCCGGCGAAAGTCCTCGAACGGCTTCGGGCCCACCTCGGCCGTGATCCGCGAAGAGACGAACTTCAGCGAGCGCATCCACTCGGGGTGCGCGGCCAGGCGCTGACGGACAAGCGGGTCCTCCGCGGTCTGCCCGGCCAGCACCGGGACGTCCCAGCCCGCCTGATGGACGGCCTCGACGGCCGCGGCCACACCCGCCGCGCCGGCCCACACCACGAGCCGGTCGGCGCCGGCGCGGCGCGCCTCCAGCACCCGGGGCGCGAGGTCGCGGGCCGTGCGCGCGATCACTTCGTCCGAGACGACCTGCACCTCGTCGACCTCGAACGCGTCGAGCAGCGCCTCACGGCCCTGCTCGCCGTAGTCGGTGTCGTCGCTGAGCAGCGCCACCTTCGGGTTCGCGGGCGCGAGGTAGTCCGCGAGCCGGCGGGTCATGATCGCGTCCGCCGGAGCGAGCCGGAACACGCTCGGGTGGCGCTTGGGATCGACGAGATCCCGCCCGCCCTGGAACAGGATGAACGTCGGCAGCGCCGCGCGGTCGGTGATGTCGCCGACTCCGACCACACCCGTGCCGTCGGTCAGCAGCACCGCGGCCTTGCGCCGGACGGCCTCGCGCGCGTTGGCGAGCGCGGTCGCCGGCGAGGACGCGTGATCGAGGACGACGAGCTCAGCCTTGCGCTTGCCGCCGTCGAGGTCGAACCCACCCTCCGCGTTGATCTCCTCGACCGCAAGCCGCGCGCCGCCCTCGATCGAGCGGGCCACCCACGGCTCGCTGGAGACCGGCGCGCTCACGACGACGGGCACGGTCGGCCCATCGGCACTGGCGCCCGCGCGGCCGCAGCCCACGAGCGCCAGTACGAGCAATGGGGCGGCCCAGACGCCGTGAAGGCGCCTGGGCCTGGGTTCCATCACGGGTTCGTGGTGGAAAGCGTGAACGTGAGGGTCTTGGAGTACGTGCCCGTGCGCAACGGGTCGTTCGCCTTGATGAGCTGCTTGAACGTGATGTCCACCGGAGCGTTGGAGACCGGCTCGGTCCACGCCGCCTTGGAGAACTCCACCCGCAGCGGCTCGGCCAGCGAGAACGCGCCGTTGGTCAGATGGCCGGGCGCAGACACGCTCAACGTCGCGTCACCCGCCGTGCTGATCACGTTCGCGGTCGTCTTGGCCTCGTACTCCTTCGCCACGCCCGGGGTGAACGCCGGGAAGGACGCCGTGCCGACGTTCAGGCTCAGCGTCGCCGGCACCGTGCCGGCCGCGCCGCCACCCGTGCCGCCGCCGTCGACCGCGTCCGTGAAGAGCGGCAGCACGAAGTTGCTGCGCCCGAACGTCGCGACGATGAGCCGCTTGCCGTCGCCGGACAGCTTGAGGTCCAGCACCGGCGCCTTGGGCAGGCCGACGCTGATCTTGTACCAGTACTGGTCGCCGTCCTTGAGGTCGAAGACGCCGACGTCCGTGCCCGCGAAGAGCACGTTGCCCTTCGGGTCGTACTCGAGCATCTCGACCGGGCCGTTGGGCATGTTGTGCGAGACGTTCTGCCAGCTCGCGCCGCCGTCCTTGGACTCGTAGACGTTCGCGGCGTCATCGCCCTGGCGGAAGCCCGAGAACCCGATGTAGACGTGGTTGATGTCGTCGGGGTCGACGATGATCTTGTTCACCCAGCGCTCCGGCAGACCCTGCATGCGGGTCCAGGTCGCGCCCGCGTCCGCCGTCTTCCACACGCGGCCCGTGTCCGTGCCGGCGTAGACCACCTGCGCGAAGGGAACCGGCGTGGTCGACTTCGCGGGCGCGAGCGTGGTGACCGCGCCGTACAGGTTCGTGTAGAGCCCGATGTCGATCTCGCTCTGCGGGATCGGTCCCGGGAGCGCGTCGGTCGGATCGGTCGGATCCGTCGGCGTCGCGTCCAGCGGGCTGATGCGGGTGAACGCGGTGCCCTTGTTGAGCGAGCGCCCGATGTAGTTGCCGCCGACGTAGATGGCGTTCGGCGGCTGCGAGCCGTCCTCGGCCCGCGGCGGCACGTTCGGGTCGATCACGATCGGCGCGTCGGTCGTGTAGCGCTGGCCCGGCGAGCCCGTCAGCTGCGCGACGGTGAACGTCTGCGTGCCCGTCGCCGAGTCCACGCGGCGCCCGCAGCTGTGCGTGCCGCCGCCGGAGGACTGCGAGCACGTGTAGTACTCGCGGTCGTCGAGCGGGTTGATCGCGTTGTAGTGGCCGTCGCCGCCGCCCGCGCCGCTCCAGTTGCGCAGCTCCGGATCAGCCGGCGAAGGCTCCGTCGGCACCCAGCTCTTGTTGGAGCCGTTGTCCTGGAGGCCGATGATCTGGCGCTTCCAGTCGAACGGGGAGACCGCGAGGTGGTAGCTCTGGTTCCAGGGCTGGTTCTGCGCCTTGTCCCAGGTGTTCGGGGCGCCATCGGCGTCGGACTTCCACATGCCGCCGTCGTTGCCGAGCCAGACCCGCACCGGCGTGTCCGGGTTGCCGTCGACCGAGAACGGGTCGAAGTCCATCGCCTGCTGGTCGGCGTGGATGCCCACGCGACCGCCGCCGCCGTTGCCGACGGCCGCCCAGGTGAGCCCGCCGTCGGTGGAGCGACGGAGGCTCACGTCGGCGTTGAAGATGTGGTTCTGATCCTCCGGGTCGACCCAGATCTTGCCGAACCACCACTGGAACCCGCCGTTGGCCGCGTAGGCGCGACCGCCGACGCGCAACGTGTCGCCGCCGTCATTGGAGTAGTAGAAGCCCTTGTCCGGGCCGGTCGGCCCGCCCGCGACGACGTAGATGCGGTTCGGGTTGCTCGGCGCGACGGCGATGCCGATGCGGCCGAGGCTCGGGTCCGACTTCAGGCCGGTCTGCGTCTGGTCATAGGCCGGCAGCGGGTCGACGATGTTCTGCAGCCGCTCCCACGTGTCGCCGCCGTCCTTCGAACGGAACAGGCCGGAGCCGCTGCCGCCGTAGATGCGCGTGCCGTTCGTGCGCCGGTGATCCCACAGCGCGGCGTAGACGATGTTCGGGTTCGTCGGGTGGATCTCGAGGTCGATGCCGCCGGTGCTCGGCGTGGTCGGCGCGATCACGCGCTCCCACGTCTTGCCGGCGTCCTCGGAGCGATAGACGCCGCGATCGGAGACCGAGCGGGCGATGTGGCCCGCCGCGGCCGCGAACACGCGGTTGGAGTTCGTCGGATCGACGACGATGCGCCCGAACGCCGCGGAGTCCGGCAGGCCCATGTGCTGCCAGGTCGCGCCCTTGTCGGTCGACTTGTAGATGCCGTCGCCGAAGTAGGTGAGGCCGCCGCCGGGCGGGTTGGCCTCACCGGTGCCGGCCCACAGCGTGCCGTCGGGCGCCTGGGCGATCGCGCCCATGGCCTGCACGTTCGCGTCGGGCCAGATCGACGTCCAGTTCACGCCGCCGTCCGAGCTCTTCCAGATGCCGCCGCTCGCGGCCGAGCCCATGACGGTGTTGGCGGTGAAGCGGTCGGCGACCACGTCGGTCATGCGCCCGCCGATGTTGTACGGGCCGAGCTGCTCCCAGGCGATTCCGGTCGCCGCGGCCGGCACGGCCTCGGCCTGTGCCTGCTGGCGGCGGACCATGTCGATCGTGATCTCGTCGCCCGAGCTGCGCTTGAGGTCCATCATCTCGTCCGGGCTGGCCTGGGTGGCCAACAGCGCCGTCTCGGCGGCCTCGTTCTGCGGAGGCTGGAGGTCGACCGGGGACGCGGCGCTCTGTGGCGGCGTCTCCGTCGTGGATCGCGTGAGCGCGAGCATCAACACTGCGCAAGCCAACACCAGCGCACCGCAGACCACGATCGCGCTCTGCTGCTTGGACCGTCTCTTGGTCCGCATCCGGCCCCTCCCTCGACTCGACCCCTCTATGAACCCTTAATGAGAACCTTATGGGACGAGGAGGTCCGGATCCACCTTACGTTTGTCGATCACCGACTCAACGAATGTCGATCTCCGTCACGCCGAGCTCGAGCACGTCGCCGCGACGCAGACGCGCGCGGGTGATGAAGCGGCCGTTGAGCAGCGTGCCGTTGGCCGAGCCGAGATCGCGGATGAGGCAGATCCCGGCCCGGACGGCGATCTCCGCGTGATGGCGCGAGACGGCGTCGTCGGCGGCGAGGTGGATGTCGCAGTCCGAGGCGCGACCGAGCGTCCAGCGGCCACGTTCGGTGAGCGGCCACTCGCTGCCGCCGAGGACGAGCGCGCGGACCGGGTCGCGCGTGAGGCGCCAACGCGGGAGATCCCAGACCGCGTCCTCGGCCCGGCCGGTGAGCGCCAGCGCGGTGCGGACTTCGAGCGTGGCCGTGCTCACCTCGCCGGCGCCGTAGGCGTCGCGCAAGCGCCGGAGAGCCCGCTCCGCGTCCATTCACGGCATGGTCTCAGGAAATGCTGCAGACGAGGCCGCTCAGGTCGGGTTGGTGACGGGCGGCGTCCTCGCCCTCGATGGCGAAGCCTTCGCGCACCCAGTACTCGAAGCCGCCGAGCATCTCCTTCACGTCGGTGCGGCCGTGCTCGTACAGGCGGGCGCAGGCCTTCACGGCGCCGTTGCAGCCCGGGCCCCAGCAGTACACGACCAGCGGGCCGGCCGGAAGATCGTCGAGCGCGGTGCGCCGGAGGCAGATCGCGCCGGGGATGTGGGCGTCGTCGTAGGCCTGCTCACTGCGGGAATCGATGACGGTGAACGCGCCGGTGTCGAGCGCTTCGGCGACGTCGGCGGCATCGGTCTCGTGGGCGAGGCGGTTCGCGAAGTAGTTCATGCCGAGGATCGTCTCGGAGCTTGCGACGATCGACCAGTGACCTGAATGACGACATACGTCAAGATCTGGCCATGTCTGTGCATCGGGTAGTTGCGCTGCTGCCGGAGCGCGTCGCGGCGTTCGAGCTCGGGATCGTGGTCGAGGTCTTCGGGCTGGACCGGCCGGAGCTCGACGTGCCGTGGTGGTACGAGCTCACGCTGTGCACCGAGCACCCCGGCGTGCTGCCGGCGTCCGCGGGCGGGTTCGCGGTCGTCGTCGAGCACGGGCTCTCGGCCTTGGAGAGCGCCGACACGATCATCGTGCCCGGATGGAACGGCGAGCCGTCGGACACCGTGCTGGAGGCGGTGCGGCGGTCTCGCGCTCGGCTCGTCTCGATCTGCAGCGGCGTGTTCCTGCTCGCGGCGGCGGGACGGTTGGCGGGGCGCGAGGTGGCCACGCACTGGCGCTACGCGGAGCGGCTCGGGGCACAGCACCCGGAGCTGACGGTCAACGCGGACGTGCTGTACGTGGACGGCGAGGACGTGCTGACGTCGGCCGGCAGCGCGGCGGGCATCGACCTCTGCCTGCATCTCGTGCGCCGCGACCACGGGTCGGCGGTGGCGAACGCCGTCGCCCGGCGGCTCGTGATCCCGCCGCACCGGGACGGCGGGCAGGCACAGCTGATCGACCTGCCGATGGCGGCTCACCCGGACGACGACCCGATCGCGCGGGTGATGGCGTGGGCGCTGGAGCGCCTGGATCAGCCGCTCGAGCTGGCGGTGCTGGCCGCGCAGGCGTACATGAGCGTTCGCACGTTCACCCGCCGCTTCCAGCGCGCGACCGGCAGCACGCCGGGACGCTGGCTGATCGAGCAGCGCGTGCGCGCGTCACTGGCGCTGCTGGAGAGCTCCGACGAGCCCGTGGAGACGGTGGCGGCGCGCGTGGGGTTCGGGAGCGCGGCCACGTACCGGCATCACTTCACCGCGATCATGCGCACGACGCCGACCGCGTACCGGCGCGCGTTCTACGCGGCGGTGGCGTAGCCCGCCTGCAGCTTGGCGCGGCCGCGGTGCAGGCGGCTCATCACGGTCCCGACGGGGATCTGGAGCACGTCGGCGGCCTCGGTGTAGGCCAGGCCGGCGACATCGACGGCGGCGATGACCTCGCGCTGGGCGGTGGGGAGCTGGTGGATCTGGGCGAGGATCTCGCGCGTGTGGATCACCTCGACCGGCTCGGAATGGGCCGGCGCGACGAGCCGCGTGTCCTCCGGCTCCAAGGGGGCGAGCTGCGGGCGGCGGTCCTTCGTGCGCAGCCGTGAGATGTGCGTGTTGCGGAGCGCCTGATGCAGGTAGGCGGCCTCGCCGGCCGGCCCGATCTGCCGCGGGCGGGCGAGCACCTTGACCAGCATGTCCTGCACCAGATCCTCGGCGTCGTGGTGCGACCGCGTCATGCCGCGCGCCGCGCGCCGGAGGGAGTCCATGTGGATCGAGAGCGTCTCGGGGTTCAGGTCCTGGGGCATGCATCGAGACTCCCGATTTCGCCCCGATCCCCATATGGGGGAACTCCCCCTGGTTGCCCCCCGACCTAAAGGGGGCCTGGCCCCTTTATCTACGGGGACTGACGCCACTGGGGGCCGGATATTCCCCGCAGTCCCAAGACGGGCGGGACGAAGGTCCCATTGAGGGTCCTACCGGGGTGCGGGAAGGGTGTTCGTAGACATGCAGACCGCTCGCCGCCAGCTCAGCCCCGCCTCGCTCGCCGCCGCCTCGGACGCGCGCCTGGTCGCGCTGACCCGGGCCGGCGACGAGCGCGCGTTCGCCGCCATCGTGGATCGCTACCGCGCACCGCTCGCGCACCATTGCCGCCGCTACCTCTCCGCCGCGGCGGCCGACGACGCGCTCCAGCAGACGTTCATCAACGCGCACACGAGCCTCACGAACGCCGGCGCGACGTTGCCGCTGGCGCTCAAGCCGTGGCTCTACCGGATCGCCCGCAACGCGTCGCTGAACCTCGCTCGCGACCCGCAGGCCGCGCTGGGCCCGGTGCCCGACGACCTCTTGGGCCGCGACGACGAACCCGAGGACGTCTTCGCCCGCCGCGAATGGTTCGACACCTTCGTCTCCGCCATCGGCGCGCTCCCCGACTCCCAGCGCCAGGTGATCGTCCGCCACGCGTTCGCCGGCGACAGCCACGAGGCGATCGCGGCCGACCTCGGCATGAGCGCCGGCGCGATCCGCCAGCTGGCCTACCGCGCCCGCGGCACCCTGCGCGCCGCGGCGTAGCGGCGCGCCACGAGACGCGGGGGGTACGTCGCAGGACTCGCGCCGAGCGCGACTTGCTCGCTGGACCCCACCGTTGCGTGGAAGGCCGCGCGGAGCGGTGACGCGGCGCGACGGCGCGCGGCGCGGGTGGCGGGCGGCGCGAGGCGCGACGCGGCGGCGCGAG
>JAPDDQ010000039.1 GCA_027587225.1 Solirubrobacter taibaiensis | reverse complement strand
CGGGCCATGCGGTCGCGGAAGTGGCGCCGCGGCCGGCGGGCGAGGTCGCCGCCGCGCAGGATCTCCACCGGCGGCCTTCTCGCGGCGCGCCAGGCCGGCCAGGTCGCGGCGGCGACGACCAGCGCGACCACCGCGGTCGTGGACAGCGCGAGCGGGAGGAGCATGCCCGTCAGGCCCGGGCCGAGCTCGTTCAGCGCGGCGAGCAGCTCCGCGGCCGGCCGGGCCACAAGCACCGCGCCGAGCGTGATGCCGGCGACGGCGGCCGGGACGGCGACGAGCGAGGACTCGACGGCCTGCTGCGCGGCGATCCGGCCCGGGCCGAAGCCGAGGGCGCGCTGGACGCCGAGGCCGGTCAGGCGGCGCTGGACGTCGGCATGCGCGCCCGCCGCGAGCATCGTCCCCGCTGCCAGCAACGCCACGAACGAGAACGCGACGAGCAGCGAGATGACGATGCCGGCGGCCTGCGACAGGAGGATCTCCACGCCGGTGCGGGTGATGAACTGGAGCTTGCCGAGGCCGAACGTCACCGCGCGCGCCTGGGCCAGCGTCACGTCGGCCTTCTCCGGGTCGGCCAGCCACAGCAGCGCGACGTTGGGCCGCACGCGCCCGCCGCGCTCGGCCCGCGTCACGTAGACGCGGGCGGCGCTGGCGAGCGGGTACGCGACGTTGTCGGGCGAGACGGCGATGCCACTCACGCGCAGCGCCCCGAGCCGCTCGGCGTAGATCTCATCGCCGACGCGCACGTCCCACTCGCGGGCGACGCCGCGCTCGATCACCGCCTCGCCGGAGGTGCCGTCGCGCACGTCGCGGCCCTCGACGACCGTGTATCCGCGCCGCCCCTCGAACACCGTCGTGATCGCGCCCTTGCGGGTGAAGTGCTCGCCGGACAAGAGGTCCTGGTTGAGCGCCTCGGAGCGGTACGACCGGGCCTCGAGGTTCGGCAGGGCGGAGACGCGCTGGTCGATCGCGCGCCGCCGCTGCGCGGGGAAGCGCGCGATCACGTCGGGAAGCTGCGCCTGCTCGGCGGAACGGCTGAACCCGGTCGCGAGCGAGTAGCCGACGGTCACGCTCGTGCCGACGACGAGCGACGCGGCCAGCACGCCCAGTGCGGCGAGCAACGTCCGCCCGCGCCGGGCCCGCAGCGCCGCGAGGGCGTCGCGGATCACGGGATGAGGCGCCCGTCTCGCAGCGTCAGCACGCGGTCGGCGATGTTCGCGGCGGCCGTCTCGTGCGTGACCATCACGACCGCGCGGCCCTCCTCGGCCCCGGCGCGCAGGAGCCGCAGCACCTCGGCCCCGGCGCGGGTGTCGAGGTTGCCGGTGGGCTCGTCGGCGAGCAGGACGGGCGGGTCGTTGACCAGCGCCCGTGCGATCGCGAAGCGCTGCTGCTCACCGCCGCTGAGCTGGTGCGGCAGCGACGCAGCCACCTCGCGCAGCCCGAGCCGGTCGATCAGGTCCTGCCCGCGCTCGGCCGCGTCGGGGGAAGCGCCGCGGACGCGCCCGGCCAGGAGCACGTTGGCTTCGCCCGACAGCTCCGGGAGCAGGTGGAAGAACTGGAAGACGAATCCGATCCGGCGCCTTCGCAGTCGCGACAGCGCGCGTTCGTTGGCGCCCGTGACCGGTTCGCCGGCCACGGTGATGGTCCCCGCGTCCGGCCGGTCCAGCCCGCCGACCAGGTTGAGCATGGTCGACTTGCCGGTCCCGGAACGGCCGAGGATGGCCACCACCTCGCCCGGATGGACGTGCAGCGACGCGCCGTCGAGCACCCGCCGCGCGGCGCGGCCTTCCCCGAAGGTCTTCACCACGCCGGAAGCGGCGATCACGGCGGCCATCCACCCACGGTAGGCCGCTCGATAAAGCGAGCCTCAGGGGCGTGCGCCTACTTCGTCTCGAGGTCCAGCGCCGCGGAGTTGATGCAGTAGCGCAGTCCGCCGGCGTCGCGCGGGCCGTCTTCGAACACGTGGCCGAGGTGCCCGCCGCACTTCTTGCAGACCACCTCGGTCCGGATCATGAAGCCCGAGAGGTCGCGCTTGGTCTCCACGTTCTCGGCCACGGCCGGCTCCGTGAAGCTCGGCCACCCGGAGCCGGACTCGAACTTGGTGTCGCTCGAGAACAGCTCCGCGCCGCAGCCGGCACAGCGGAACATGCCGTCCTCGTGGTTGTCCCAGTACTTGCCGGTGAAGGCCCGCTCGGTGCCGGCCTTGCGAAGCACGGCGTACTGCTCCGGCGTGAGCTCCTCACGCCACTGCTCGTCAGTCTTCTGAATCTCAGTCGCCATGCCTCACATTTTAGACGGCGACCCTAGTGCGCCCGCGCCGAGGAAGGCGGATCGAGAAAGACCAGCCCGCGCTCGTGCGGGAGGCCCGGCCGCGGCGACGCGTCGCGGCGGCATCGCGCAGGGCCTGGCTCTGCGCGTCGGCGTACATCGTCATCAACTGGGGGTGCATGAGAAGCATCCTGATCCTGCGACGCAACCCCTACATCGGGCGTTCGCGCCGACCTCGGTCGCCACACCCCTTAGTGCGCTAAGACACGAGCCTTAGGCGCCTCGCCGCGCCCCGAGGACGCGGCGCGCTAGCGTCCCCGGTCGCGAATTCGACCCCCTGGAGGCAAGCGTTGTCCGTCGCAGAAGATCGGTCCACCCTCGACGAGCTCTGCGTGAACACGATCCGCACCCTCTCGATGGATGCGGTCCAGAAGGCCAACTCCGGCCATCCTGGCACGCCGATGGCGCTCGCGCCGCTCGCGTACGTGCTCTACACGCGGGTCATGGATCACTCGCCCGCGAACGCGAAATGGGCTGATCGTGATCGCTTCGTGCTGTCCTGCGGCCACGCGTCGATGCTCCTGTACTCGACGCTGTACCTGACCGGGTACGGGCTCACGCTCGATGACCTCAAGAACTTCCGCCAGCTCGGCTCCCCGACCGCCGGGCACCCCGAGTACGGCCACGCCGCGGGCATCGAGACCACGACCGGGCCGCTCGGCCAGGGCATCTCGACGGCCGTCGGCATGGCGCTCGGCGAGCGCATGCTGGCCGAGCGCTACAACCGCGAGGGCCACGAGATCGTCGATCACTACACGTACGTGATCGCGTCCGACGGCGACCTGCAGGAGGGCATCGCCTCCGAGGCCTCCTCGCTCGCCGGCCACCTCGGCCTCGGCCGCCTGATCTCGTTCTGGGACGACAACCACATCTCGATCGAGGGCAACACCGAGATCTCGTTCACCGAGGACGTCGCCGCCCGCTACGAGGCGTACGGCTGGCACGTGCAGAACCTCGGCGAGGACATCGGCCTCGACCGCATCGAGGAGGCGCTCGCCAACGCCCGCGACGTGACGGACAGGCCGTCGCTGATCGTCGTCCGCACGCACATCGCCCCGGGCTCGCCGAACAAGCAGGACACGCACGAGGCGCACGGCGCACCGCTCGGCGAGGAGGAGATCAAGCTCACCAAGCAGGCCTACAACTGGCCGTCTGAGGAGCCGTTCTTCGTGCCCGAGGAGGCGCTGGAGCACTTCCGCGCGTGTGTCTCGCGCGGGGAAGAGATCGAGGCGGAGTGGAACGCGAAGTTCGAGCGCTACCGCTCCGAGTTCCCCGAGTTGGCCGAGCAGTTCGAGCGCCAGCTCTCCCGCAAGCTGCCTGAGGGCTGGGACGCCGACGTGCCCACCAAGGGCCCCGACAGTGGCATGATCGCCACGCGCAAGGCCTCCCAGGACGTCATCCAGTGGGCGGCCGCGCAGGTGCCGGAGATGATCGGCGGCTCGGCCGACCTCGCTCCGTCGACCCTGACGCTGATCAAGGGCGCCGACTCCGTCAACACCGGCCAGTACGGCGGGCGGAACCTGCACTTCGGCATCCGCGAGCACGGCATGGGCGCGATCGTCAACGGCCTCGTGCTGTCCGGCTTCCGCGCGTACGGCGCCGGCTTCTTCATCTTCAGCGACTACATGAAGGCGTCGCTCCGGCTCGCCGCGATCATGCACATCCCGTCGACGTTCGTGTTCACGCACGACTCGATCGGCGTCGGCGAGGACGGCCCGACCCACCAGCCGATCGAGCAGCTCGCCGCGCTGCGCGCGACGCCGAACATCAACGTCGTCCGGCCCGCCGGCTTCAACGAGACCGCGCTGGCCTGGCGGTTCGCGCTCTCGGCCACGGACACCCCGACCGCGCTGGCGCTCTCCCGCCAGGGCGTGCCGGTCTGGGACCCGGCCGGTGTGCCGAGCGACGCGATCGAACGCGGCGCCTACGTCCTGAAGGACAGCGACGGTGAGCCGGACCTGATCCTGATGGGCTCGGGCACCGAGGTCCACATCGCCCACGACGCCCTGAAGCTGCTCGAGGGCGAGGGCGTGAAGGTGCGCCTCGTCTCGATGCCGTGCCTGGATCGCTTCGAGGCGCAGGACCAGGCGTACCGCGACTCCGTGCTGCCCCCGTCCGTGACCGCCCGCGTGGCCGTCGAAGCCGCGTCGCCGCTGGGCTGGCACCGCTGGGTCGGCGACCGCGGCGCCGTCGTGGCCATGACGACGTTCGGCGCGTCCGCTCCGGCCGGCGCGCTCTACAAGCACTTCGGGTTCACGGGCGAGAACGTCGCCGACGTCGCCCGCGGCGTCCTCGGCTCGTAACGGCGAGCACCCCGTTGGGCGCGTAGCGGCAACGCGCCACCCGGACACGCGAGGTACGACTTTGTCAGCCTGAGCCGGACAAACTCGTACTTCGCGTGGCGTGGCCCGTCGTCGGCCCTACCGCGCGACGGTGAACTGAACGACGAGGTCCTTCAACGCGTCAGCGGCGGAATCAAGCCGCGCGGCCGAGGCGCTCAATTGGCCCGCCGTCGCGGCGGTCTGCTGAGTGGACGCGGCGACTTCCTGCGTCGTCGCGGACGAGGACTCGGCCAGCGACGAGAGCTCGACCATGCGGCCGCGGGTGTCCTCGGCGTACTGGGCGGCCTCGTCGGAGGCGCCGGTGATGACGCTGACGCGCTCGGCGACGGTGCGGGCGGAGGTCGCGATGTCCTCGAACTCGCCGCGGGAGCGGGCGACCGTGCGCACCGACACCTCGGTGCGCGAAGCGCCCTCGCCGGCCAACCGCGCGACGCGCTCGGTCATGCGGCCGATGTCGGCGACGATCTCGCTCGTGGAGCCCGCGGCTTCCGCGGACTGCTCGGCCAGCTTGCGAACCTCGTCGGCGACGACCGCGAAGCCGCGGCCGCTCTCGCCGGCCCGGGCGGCCTCGATGGCCGCGTTCAGGGCCAGAAGGTTCGTCTGCTCGGCGATGGCGGTGATCGTGCCCACGAAGCCGGTGATCTCGGCGGAGCGGCGGACCAGGGCGCTGGAGGCCTCGGTGATCGCCGCGGCGGACTCCTCGACGGCGCTCATGGCGGTGCGGGCGTCGTCGGCGGTGCTCATGCCGCGCTCGGCGTCGCCCAGGGCGGCGGAGGCGGCCTCGGCGGCGGCGGAAGCCGCGTGGCGGGCGCGCTCGACGGCGGAAGCGGCCTCACCGGCGGCCTCGCCGGCCTGCAGGACCAGACGGGCCTGCTGCTCGGTGACGGTCGCGACCATGTTCACGGCGCCGGCGATCTCCTCGGAGGAACGCTCGGAATCCACCGACGCCTGGGACACCTCGCCGGACGTGGCGGAGATCTCCAAAGCCGTCGACTGGATCGTCTCGACGAGCGTCGCGACCTGGCCGATGCCGGTGCGCAACAACGCCGTGGCGCCGTCGCCGGCATCCGAGCTGACCGACAGGTCACGCCGCTCCAAAGCCGAAGCCAGCGCGGCGAGCTGCGCGCGCTCGGCGGCCTCGGCCACCCGGGACTGCGCGGCGGCGAGCGTCTCCGCCGCCATCGAGCGCGACAGGACGATCAGGACGCCGCTCTCGAACACGACGAACGTCGCGTGCAGGACGACCATCCCCAAGGACAGATGATCGTGCGGCATCACCCAGACGGGCGCACCCGCGTTCTGCAGGACCATGAAGCCGAGGTGGTGCACGGCGATGCCGCCCGCGGCGATCAGGATCACGCGCCAGTCGCGGTAGACGAGCAGGAACGCCAGGGAGGCGAAGAAATAGAAGTGCATCTCGGTCAGGCCGTGCGCCTGGTGGACGAACAACGCGCCGTAGGCCGGGAAGCCGAGCGCGATGAACGCGCGGGTCGAGAACGCCCCGGGCGCCCGCTGCGCCAGCAGGTACGCGCCGCCTGACACCACGGTCGCCACGAGCACCGCGGCGATCCAGGTGCCGTGGAGCACGGCGAGGCCGATCGCGGCCGGCACGTGGAACAGCAGGAGGACGCTGAGCATGCGGTCGGCCGATCGGCGGACCTCGAGGAGCTGCGCGTCGGGGGACGGCACGGTGGTCATATCCCGGGTGATCGACCGAACGTGCACATCCTGCACCGCGTCCGTTCGCTAGCGTCCCAGCGCAAGTCCTGGAGCCGCCACGGGAAGGAATAGAGCTATGAGTGACGTCACGACGATCGAGGCCGACGTCCCCGAGCGCTACGCCGACGCCGTGCAGACCCGCCTACGTCGCGCCGCCGACGAAGATGTGGTCGGCCGGATCTGGCGCAAGGACGGGACACTGTGGGCACCAGAGGGCACGCCGGAGGTCACGAACCGGCTTGGCTGGCTGGACATCGCGGAGCGCTCGAAGGAGCAGCTCCCGGAGTACGAGGGGCTCAGAGACGAGCTCCTCAGAGAGGGCTACACCGACGCCATCGTGCTCGGCATGGGTGGATCGAGCCTTGCACCGGAGGTGTTCCGGCTCTCCTTCGGCCAGGCCGACACCGGCCTGAAACTGCACGTGCTGGACTCGACTCACCCGGAAGAGGTCCAGAAGTACCTCGACAAGCTCGACCTGAGCAAGACGGTCGCGATCGTGTCGAGCAAGTCGGGCGGGACGATCGAGCCGATGTCGATGTACAAGGCGTTCAGCGCTCACGTCGACGGCACCCACTTCGTCGCCGTGACCGATCCGGGCACGAGCCTGGAGAAGCTGGCCAACCAGCAGGGCTTCCGCCGCACGTTCTACGGCGACCCGGACATCGGCGGCCGCTACAGCGCGCTCAGCGCGTTCGGCCTCGTCCCGGCCGTGGTGGCCGGATACGACGTCGCCGCCGTCCTCGACGGCGCGATCGGCGCCCAGGAGGAATGCCAGGGCGAGCAGGGCAACGCGGGCCTGTGGCTCGGCGTCGCGCTGGGCGAGCTGGCCAAGGCCGGCCGCGACAAGCTCACGTTCGTCGCCGACGACCCATTGAGCTCCTACGGCGTCTGGGCCGAGCAGCTCGTGGCCGAGTCCACCGGCAAGCACGGCCGCGGCATCCTGCCGATCGCCGACGAACCGCTGCTCGACCCCGACAGCTACGGCGACGACCGCGTCTTCCTGCACGTCGCCCTCAACGACGGGCCCAACGCAGCCGCCCTCACCAAGCTCAAGGACGCGGGCCACCCGGTCATCACCATCCGCGCGCTCGGCCCGACCGACCTCGGCCGGATCTTCTACCTGAGCGAGTTCGCCGTGGCCGTCGCCGGCTGGGTGCTGGAGATCAACCCGTTCGACCAGCCCAACGTGCAAGAGGCCAAGGACAACACCAGCCGCGTGCTCAAGGAGGGTTCCGGAGACGTGCAATCGGGAAGCCTGGGCGAGCTGACCGAGGGTCTCGAACCACCCGCGTACTACGCGATCATGGGCTACCTGCCGTACTCGAGCGAGACCGAAGCGGCCGTCGCCCGTCTGCGCGAGAAGCTCATCGCGGAACACCACGTGGCCACGACCTGGGGCTACGGCCCGAGGTTCCTGCACTCGACGGGGCAATTCCACAAGGGCGGCCCGAAGACGGGGCGGTTCCTGCAGATCATCGACGAGCCCCAACAGGACCTCGAGATCCCCGGGGAGCAATTTACGTTCGGGACGCTGATCCGCGCGCAGGCGGACGGCGACCTCGAGACGCTTCGCAACCACGGCCTGCCGGCCGTGCGCATCGACGTCAAGGACCTCAAGGAGCAGCTCTAGTTATGCAGATCGGATTCGTCGGCCTCGGCAAGATGGGCGGCAACATGGTCCATCGGATCGAGCGCGACTCAGACCATGAGGTCGTCGCCTTCGACCCGAACCCGGACGCCGTCGCCACCGCCGAGGGCCACGGGGCCGTGGGCGCCGCGTCGCTCGAGGAGCTGGTCTCCAAGCTGGAGAAGCCGCGCCTCGTGTGGTTGATGGTGCCGTCCGGCAACATCACCGAGAGCACGATCACGGCGCTCACCGAGCTGCTCGAAGAGGGCGACACGATCGTCGACGGCGGCAACACGAACTGGCACGACGATCAGCGGCGCGCGAAGGAGCTCGAGCCCAAGGGCATCAAGTACGCCGACGTCGGCACCTCCGGCGGCGTCTGGGGCCTCGATCTCGGCTACTGCATGATGGCCGGCGGGCCCGACGATTCGATCGCGCAGCTCACCCCCATCCTCGACGTGCTGGCCCCGCCCGACGGCTGGCGTCACTTCGGCGCCGCGGGCGCCGGGCACTTCGTGAAGATGGTCCACAACGGCGTGGAGTACGGGATGATGCAGGCGTACGCCGAAGGCTTCGACCTCATGCACCAGTCGCCGTTCCCGATCGAGCTCAAAGAGGTCGCGGGCCTGTGGAACCGTGGCTCGGTCGTCCGCTCGTGGCTGTGTGAGTTGGCTGAGCTCGCGTTCGAGCAGGAGGGCAACGACCTGCGCAACCTGCAGGGCTACGTCGACGACTCCGGCGAAGGCCGCTGGATGATGAACGACGGTATCGAGATGGCCGTCCCGACCCCCGCGCTCGCCGCGAGCCTGTACGCACGCTTCTACTCCCGCAAGGAAGGCGACTACGCGGCTCGCGTCCTCGCCGCGCTGCGCAACCAGTTCGGCGGCCACGCCGTGAAGAAGGTCGAGGAGACCTGAGATGGCGGTGGACGTCAAGCCTGACCCGCAGGCCCTCGGCGAGAACCCGCTGATCGAGGGCCTCGAGCGCCTGCCCGTCCCGGCGACGACGCTGACGATCTTCGGCGCCACCGGCGACCTCGCCCACCGCAAGCTGCTGCCCGCGCTCTACAACCTCGCCCACGAGGGCGCGCTGCCGGAGCGCTTCAACCTGATCGGGATCTCGCGCCGGGAGATGCCCGACGAGGAGTTCCGCCAGGTCATGCGGGACGCGATCGTCAAGTACTCGCGCCGCGAGACCGACCCGACCGTGCTCGAAGGCCTGCTCGGCCGCGCGCGCTATGTCGGGCTCTCGTTCGACGACACGCCGGGCTACGCCAAGCTCAAGCAGGTCATCGAGCAGCTCGACGAGGAGGGCGGCGGCAAGCTCAACCGCGCGTTCTACCTGTCGACCGCGCCCGAGTACTTCCCGGTGATCGTGCAGGCGCTCAAGGACGCCGACCTCAACTACGACGGCGACGTCGACGTCCGCTGCATCATCGAGAAGCCGTTCGGCGTGGACCTGGAGTCCGCGCTGGAGCTGCAGACCGTGGTCGAGCACGTCTTCCGCGAGCAGCAGGTCTACCGCATCGATCACTACCTGGGCAAAGAGACCGTCCAGAACGTGATGGCGTTCCGGTTCGCGAACTTCATGTTCGAGCCGGTGTGGAACCGCAACTACATCGAGAACATCCAGATCACCGCGGCCGAGGACATCGGCATCGGAACGCGCGCGGGCTACTACGACCAGGCGGGCGCGATGCGCGACCTGGTGCAGAACCACATGCTGCAGCTGCTCACGCTCGTGTGCATGGAGCCACCGGCGTCGTTCGAGGCCGACAAGGTCCGCGACGAGAAGGTCAAGGTGCTGCAGGCGATCACGCCGCCCACGCCTGAGGAAGTCCGCGAGTGGACGGTGCGCGCGCAGTACGCGGCGGGTACCGAGGGCGGCGAGGACGTCGAGGGCTACCTCCAGGAAGACGGCGTCCCGGACGATTCGCGCACCGAGACGTATGCGGCGCTGAAGCTGGAGGTCCACAACTGGCGCTGGGCGGGCGTCCCGATCTACCTGCGTACGGGCAAGCGGCTCACGCGCAAGGTCACCGAGATCGCGGTCCAGCTCAAGCCGGTCCCGCACCTGGCGTTCCAGTCGCACGGGTCGGTCGGCGTGCAGCCGAACCAGCTCGTGCTGACGATGCAGCCCAACGAGGGCGTGTCACTGTCGCTGGGCGCGAAGATCCCGGGCTCGAGCATGCGGATCCGGCCGGTGAACATGGAGTTCCTGTACGGCTCCGCGTTCATGTCGCAGTCGCCGGAGGCCTACGAGCGGCTGATCATGGACGCCATGCGCGGCGAGGCCACGCTCTTCACCCGCAACGACGAGGTGATCGCGCAGTGGTCGATCATCGACCCGATCCTGAAGGCCTGGGCGGCTGACGACGAGCCGCTGCACAGCTACGAGTCGGGCACGGCCGGTCCGGCCGCCGCCGACGCGCTGATCGCCCCCCATCGCTGGAGGGGGCTCTAGTGGAGGACCTCTGGCGCGAGGACGACACCACGCCGGGGCGCATCGAGGCCGCGTTGCGGAACATGTTCGCCCAGCGCCACAAAGAGGAGCGCGCCTACGTTCCGGCGCGCGTCATGAACATGGTCGTGATCGCCGAGCGCGAGTTCCGGGGCGAGATCGAGAACCGGCTCCAGCGCGTCGGGCGCTTCCATCCTTCGCGGCTGATCTTCGTCAACGTCGAACCGGGCCGGCAGCGGCTCGCGGCGAGCGTGCGGGTCGGCACCGTGGACGCACCCAAGGGTGGCTCGATCGCGGTCGGGCGGGAACGGGTGTCGCTGCTCGTCGGCGAGAAGCACCTGAAGAAGCTCGACACGATCGTCGACCCGCTCGTGGTCACCGACCTCGCGACGATGGTCTGGTCGCCGCACGGCTTCCCCGAGGCGGTCGACGAGCTGCGCTCGCTGGCGCAGATCGTGCTGATCGACTCCCAGGACGAGCAGGACGTCGAGCGGGCGCTGCTGCGTGCCGACAGCCTCACGAACGACACGTACGTCGTGGATCTCGCGTGGCTGCGGTCCACACCGTGGCGGGAGCGGATCGCCGCGGCGTTCGACTCCCCGCGCCGGCGGCCTGACCTGAAGGCGATCAGCGCCGTGCACGTCCGCCACCGCGAGGACTCGCTCGCCTCCGGGCTGCTGTTCTGCGGTTGGCTCGCGTCCCGCCTCGGGTGGGAGCCGGGAGCGGTCACGCAAGGGCGGGGGCGCTGGACGGGGTCCGCGCACACGCGCCGGCAGGACATCAGGCTCACGCTGGAGCCCGTGGACATGAGCTCGCCCGGGCTTGCGGGCGTGACGATCGAGCTTGCTTCCGGGCAGGCCGTCTCGCTCGATCGCTCCCCCGGCGGGCTGCGCGCGATGCGCCGCGAACGCGACGGAACGGAGCGCGCGTGGACCGTCATGGGCGCCTCTCGCGGCGAGGGCGGAATCCTCGGCGAAGGTGTCCGGCAAGCACTTCTGCGCGATCCCACCTATCGTCCGGCCTTGAAATCGGCCGAGGCGATGGTGGTGTAGTGGAGATCCGAGTGGAGGAGAACCCGGCGGAGGTGGTCGCCGGGATGCTGGTTGACGCTGCTTCCGCAGGAGGTGACGTCGTGCTCACGGGCGGGTCCACGCCCAAGCTGGCGTACGAGATCGCGTCCCGTGCGGGCGCGGACTGGAGCAACGCGACGGTGTGGTTCAGCGACGAGCGCTGCGTACCACCCGAGAGCGGGCTCTCGAACTTCCGGATGGCGAACGAGGCGTTGCTGGGGCGGCTGGACCGCGGGGTGCGCCCGACCGTGATGCGGATGGAGGGCGAGCTCGGACCGGATGCCGGTAGCGCGTCCTACGAGGCGTCCGTGCGCGAGCGGATGGGCAGCGAGCCGCGCTGGGACCTGCTCCTGCTCGGGTTGGGACCGGATGCCCATTGCGCTTCGCTGTTTCCCGGTAAGCCTGAAGTGGATGAACGGTCGCGGCTGGTCACCGGCGTCGAGCTCGCGGGCATGGAACCGCAGGTGCCGCGCGTGTCGTTGACGCTGCCGGCGTTGAATAGTGGCCGTTTGACGGTCTGTCTCGTAACGGGAGCCGACAAGGCGCAGGCCGTCGCCCGCGCCTTCGGTGCTACACCCGATACCAGCTCACCCGCCGCGTTCGTGCGTCCGGGTGCGGGTGAGTTGCTCGTCGTACTGGATCCGGCTGCGGCCAAGGAGCTCGTGTGAGCGATCAGTTCATCGGAGTGGATGTCGGGGGGACCAAGATCGCGGTCTCCGTGCTCGAGGGCGGCGTGTTGTCCGACCCCGTGATCACGCCGACCAACCAGGCGTCCCAGGAGGCGCTGGTCGAGCAGATCGCGGTCGCGATCGAACAGGCGGTCACGCCCGAGACGCGCGGGATCGGCATCGGCATGCCGTCGATCATCGAGTTCAAGACCGGCAAGATCCTCGCCTCGGTCAACATCCCGCTGCACGACCTCCCGCTGCGCTCGATGCTGACCGACCGCATCGGCGTGCCGGTCTACGTCGAGAACGACGCAGGCTGCGCGGCGCTGGCCGAGGCGTTCGACGACGGCAAGATCGTCGTCGACTCGCTGGTCATGCTCACGATCGGCACCGGCGTCGGCGGTGGCTGGGTGCTGGGCGGCAAGCTCTACCGCGGCGCGACGACGTCGGCCGCCGAGGTGGGGCACACCATCATCGGGCGCGACGTGCAGTTCGGCAACCACGTGCCCGGCGACCCGTTCCCGCAGCGGGGATCGCTGGAGACGCTGGCCTCGGGGCGCGCGCTGGACCGGCTGGCGGACTACGCGGCGGAGCAGTACCCGGACTCCTACCTCGGGAAGATGACCGCCAAGAAGGGCAACGTGGACGGCCATGACGTGGCCGCCGGCGCCGAAGCCGGCGACGACGCCTGCCTGTGGTGCCTGCGCGTGCTCGGCGAGCGGATCGGGATCGGGATCGCGAACGCCATCAACACCTTCGACCCGCTCGAGGTCGTGCTGGGCGGCGGCGTCTCACGGACGGGATCGCTGCTGCTCGAGCCGGCCAAGGACGCCGCGTTCCGGCACGTCGTGCCCGGGCTGGGCCTGAACACGACGATCCGCATCGCGCGGCACGGGCCGCGCGCGGGTGTCCTGGGGGCGGCGCTGATCGCCGCTCAGGAGTACGCCGACGACACGGGCCGCAACCTGCAGGGCGCCATCTCCGGAGAGGCGGGCTGATGAAGATCGCGTGCGCGTTCGATCATGCGGGGTTCCCTTTGAAGGCCATGGTCCTGGAGGCCGTGGCGGCCGAGGGGCACGAGGTCGCCGACCTCGGCACCTGGACCACGGACCCCGTCGACTATCCCGACACGGCGCGCCTGGCTGCCGAAGCGGTGCGGACCGGCGGCGCCGACCGCGCGATCCTGGTCTGCGGGTCCGGCGCCGGTGTGGCGGTCGCGGCCTGCAAGTTCCCGGAGATCCG
This sequence comes from Solirubrobacter taibaiensis, assembly GCA_027587225.1. Classification (GTDB taxonomy): domain Bacteria; phylum Actinomycetota; class Thermoleophilia; order Solirubrobacterales; family Solirubrobacteraceae; genus Solirubrobacter; species Solirubrobacter taibaiensis. Next base: position 66,054 of record JAPDDQ010000039.1, on the reverse strand, counting down.
CGCCGTCGTCGCGCACGACACCTACACCGCGCACCAGTCCGTCGAGCACGACGACTGCAACATCCTGTGCCTCGGCGGCCGCGTGATCGGTCCCGCGCTCGCCGCGGACATCATCAAGGCCTATCTGGCCGCGAGCTTCACCGGGGAGGACCGCCACAAGCGGCGCCTGGCGAAGATCGACGGCATCGAGCGTGAGTTCCTACGGGACGACATCTAGGGGGATCTGAGCTGTGCGAGTAGTCGAGTGCAACGTCTGTGGCGAAACGATCTCTGCCGCCGACGACGAAGAGCTGACGCGTGGGCTGAAGGAGCACCTGGGCGACGAGCACGACGAGACGCCGTCGGACGACGAGGTCCATCAGACCGTCGACCGTGAGGCGTACGACGCCATGGACTCCTGACCGTTTGACGCCACACGAGAAGGACCCGCTCGTCGTCAGCGGGCCGAGCCTGTCGTTGCGTTATCCGCGCGCCGACGATGCGCCGCGGCTGTTCGAGCTCGCCTCGGATCCGCTGGTGACGCGCTGGTTCTCGTGGGGGCCGTACGCGGAGGTGGCGCAGGCTGAGGGGTGGATCGCGGCGCAGCCCGCCAAGCGCGAGTCGGGGGAGATCATGGACTTCCTCATCGTCGACCCGTCGGCCGGGGCGCTCGGCGTGACCGGGCTGACGGAGATCGCTGTGCGTGACCGGCGGGCCACGGTCGGGTCCTGGCTCGGGCAGCCGTACTGGGGTTCGGGGGCGAACTTCGAGGCCAAGGCGATGATCGCGGCGCTGGCCTTCCAGCGGCTCGGGGTCGAGCGGCTGACGGCGTGGGCCAACACGCGCAACGGGCGCTCGCAGCGGGCGCTCGAGCGCGTGGGGTTCCGGCGCGAAGGCGTGCTGCACGCGTGGCACCGCCACGGCGACGAGATGCACGACGTCGTCGTGTTCGCGCTAGTGCGGGCTGCGTGGGAGCGGAGCCCCCTGGCCGAGGTTCCCGTTCGCATCGAGGGCACTCCTCCGCCCGCGTTCATCGTGGGCTGAAGCGCGGGTGCGCTGCGTCGCGAGCACGCAGGTGAGGACGGCGAGTGCGGCCACGATCATCGAAGCCGTGATCTGCTCGCTGAGGATGAGCGCGGACCAGAGCAGGGTGAGCACGGGCTGGGCGAGCTGCGTCTGGCCGATCTTGGCCACGCCGCCGAGCGCCAGGCCGCGGTACCAGGCGAAGAAGCCGAGGAACATGCTGATCGCGCTCACGTAGGCGAAGCCGAGCCAGGCCTGCGGGCTGGCGTGCATCGGCTGCTGGGCGGCGATGGCCACCGGGATGACCAGGAAGGGCGCGGTGACGAGCAGCGCCCAGCAGATCGTCTGCGGGCCGCCGTACGTGCGCGAGAGCGCGCCGCCCTCCGCGTAGCCGAGCGCGCCGAGGATCACCGCGACGAGCACGAGCAGGTCCGCGACGGCGATTCCGTTCACGCCCTGGGTGGCCGCGAAGGCGATCACGGCCAGCAGGCCGGCGGCGGCCGCGAACCAGAATGCCTTGGTCGGGCGTTCGCCCGCGCGCAGGACGGCGAACACCGCCGTCGCGGCGGGGAGGAGGCCGACCACGATGCTGGCGTGCGCCGACTCGAGGCTCTTGAGCGCGAGCGAGCTGAAGAGCGGGAAGCCGATCACCACGCCGAGGCCGACGATCGCGAACCGCGGGAGGTCCTTGCGTGCGGGGAGCTTGGCCTTCGTGGCGGTGAGGAAGATCGCGGCGAGCGCGGCGGCCACGAGTGCGCGGCCCAGGCCGACGAACGTCGCGTCCAGGTCCTCGACCGCGACGCGCGTGAACGGCAGCGAGAACGAGAACGCGAGGACGCCGAGGAAGCCCCAGATCACCCCGCGTTGCGTTACCGAGGTTTTGTCGGTAGCGTTACTGCCGTTCCTCATGCCGCACGATAACGCAGCTGCAGCCGTGATCGCAAGTCTGGAGGCTGTGGTGGCGGGCGCGTCGCCCGGTGCCCGGCTGCCCTCGGTGCGGGAGTTGATGGCTCGGCATCGGGCCGGGCCGGCGACCGTGCAACGCGCGATCGGGGTGCTGGTCGCCCGTGGCGCGGTGGAGACGCGGCCGGGGCGGGGGACCTTCGTCGCCGCGGCGCGGAGCGTCGTCACGCCCGACCCGTCGTGGCAGGCCGTGCCGCTCGGCGCTCGCTCGATCGACGCGGACGCGCTCGAGACGCTGATCCGCCCGCCCGTGCCGGGCGCGATCGTGTTATCGACCGGATACCTCCCGGACGAGTTACAGCCGACAGCGTTGCTCGGGGCCGCTTTGGCGCGGGCGGCGCGGCGGCCGGGCGCGTGGGACCGCGTGCCGCTGGCGGGGCTGACGGCGTTGCGCGCGTACTTCGCGGCCGAGGTGGGCGCTGCCGCGGGCGACGTGTTGATCACGCCGGGCGGCCAGGCCGCTCTGGCGGCGTGCTTCCGCGGGCTGGCCGCGCCGGGTGCGCCGATCATCGTCGAGTCGCCGACCTACCTGGGCGCGCTGGCCGCGGCGCGCGCGCAGGGGCTCGTGCCCGTGCCGGTCCCGGCCGACCGCGACGGCATCCGCCCCGACCTGCTCGCCGACGCGCTGGCCGCGACCGGCGCACGGGTCGTCTACCTGCAGCCCGTGTACGCGAACCCGCACGGCGCGACCTTGTCCGCCGAGCGCCGCGGGGCGGTGCTGGACGCGGTCCGCGCCGCGGGCGCGTTCCTCATCGAAGACGACGCGTTCCGCGATCTCGCGCTAGGCCCGCCCGCCGACGCCGTCGCCGCGCGCGACGCGGCCCGCGCGGCTGCGCCCCGCGCCACGGGCGGCGCGGTCGCGCCTCCGCCCCTGTTCGTGGACGACCCGGACGGGCACGTGGTGCACATCCGGTCGCTCACGAAGGCTTCGGCGCCCGGGCTGCGAATCGCGGCGGTCACCGCGCGCGGGCCCGCGGCGGCGCGGCTCCGGGCCGCGCGGATCGTCGAGGACCTGTTCGTCACGGGGCCGCTGCAGGAGGCGGCGCTCGAGGTGGTCGGTGCGCCCGCGTGGCGGGCGCACCTGCGACGGCTGCGGAAGGTGTTGCGGGAGCGGCGCGATGCGCTCGTCGCCGCGCTGCCGATGGCGGTCGACGTGCCCGCGGGCGGGATGAACCTCTGGGTCCCGCTCGAGCCGGGTACGGACGACCGGGAGCTCGCGGCGCGGGCCGCCGCGGGCGGCGTGATCGTCTCGCCCGGTAGGCCGTTCTTCGCGGCTGAGCCGCCCGGCCCGTTCCTCCGGCTGACGTTCGCGGCGGAGCCGCCGGAGCGTCTCGCGGAGGGCGTGCGCCGCCTTTATCAGTGATACTTGCGCAATGCGTGAGCTTGGCGCGGGGTCGTGGTCCTTCTTCGGCGACCCGCGCGCGATCTCGCACGACGGGCACACGTTCACCGGCTGGATCTCGACGACCGGCAACCTCTGGGTCGCCCGGTTCACGCGGGACGGCCAGCTGCGCAAGAAGCTGATCTTCCGCGGGTTGGGCCGCGACGATCACAACAACCCGTCGCTCGTGTTCCGGCGCGACGGGCACCTGATGGTGTTCTTCAGCCCGCACTCCGGGCGCGACCTGCCGCCGCCCGGCATCCCCAGCGTCATGCGGTACATGGTCGGGCTCCACAAGCACTCGATCGCCGAGTTCGGCCGCGTTCACACCGTCCCGACCAACGCGCCGGGCGGCCTCGGCTACACCTACCCGAACCCGATCCAGCTCGAGGACAAGCTGTGGCTGTTCTGGCGCGGTGGCGGCTGGAACCCGACGTTCTCCTACACGGAGGACGGCCGCGAGTGGGTGCCCGCCCGCGAGTTGGTCCGCTCGCACGAAGGGCAGCGCCCGTACGCGAAGTACGTCGGCGACGGCCGGCGCCGCATCCACGCCATCTTCAGCGACGGCCACGTCAGCAGCTACCGCAACGGTCTGCACTACCTGCGCTACGAAGGCGGCGACCTGTACGCGGTCGGCGGCCGCCGGCTCGGCTCGTTGAAGGACGTGCCGCTGGACATCTCCGAGCTCGATCAGGTCTACCGGTACTCGAGCAGTGGCGGTCGGGCGTGGCCGCAGGACATCGCGCTCACGAGCGAAGGCCGCCCGCGGATCGTCTACATCCGCCGCACCGGCGCCGGCGACGCGTACTACTACGCGCTGCACGACGGCACCCGCTGGCAGAGCCGCCGGATCGTCGCCGCCGGCGGGAACTCCGCCGGGGCGACGCTCGACCACGACGACCCGCGCTACGTCTACCTGTCCCGCCAGCTCGGCCGCTGGCGCCAGGTCGAGCAGTGGTTCACGCCCGACGACGGCCGCACCTGGAGCCACCGCCAGCTCACCGCCGACCCGTCCGGCTTCTGCGTCCGCCCGGTCACGCCCCGTGGGCTCCGGGACGCGAACCGCATCGTCTACGTCTGGGGCGACGATCGCACGAAGAGCTGGCGGGACTTCACGACGCGCGTCCGCGCGCTCGACTTCTGAGTCGGTGCAACGCGCTCGCAAGCATTCCGCCGCCCACAAGCGCGAGCGGGACGAGCTCCTCGACCGGCACGCCGGCGACGTGAGCGAACATCACGACACCGCGGCGGCGAACTCGTCCGGGCGCTTGAACCAGTAGCCGTCGCCCTCGTTGCGGCCGAGCGGGGCACGGTCCAGCCAGGCGTAGATGCCCCACACCGCGTCGATTCCGCGCGAGTAGGCCGAGTACGTGTGGAAGACCTTGCCGTCGCGCAGCACGAACGCGCTCATCCCGGGCTGCTCGGCCCCGAGCTCCGCCGGGTCGACGGGCCCGAAGTTGTACTCGCGGAGCGGACGCTCCGGGGTGTTGGAGACGTTGAAGTCGAAGTTGAAGTCCGACTCGTGCGCGGACGCCCACGGGAACGTCCAGCCCATCCGCTCACGGTAGGCGAGCAGCTTCTCCAGCGGCGCGCGCGAGACCGCGGTCCACGTGACGTCGTGGTTCTCGAGGTACACGCGCGGCAGCTCCATGTGGTGCGCGATCGACGTGCAGCTCGCGCACGGGTTCTCCGTCTCCGGGGCGAACATGAAGTGGAAGACGAGCAGCTGCGAGCGCCCGTCGAACAGCTCGGCCAGCGTGCGCGGACCGTGCTCGGTGTCGAACACGTACTCGCTGGTCACCTCCTCCCAGGGGAGGGCGGCGCGCTCGCGGGCGAGCTCGTCACTCAACCGCGTGAGCTGCTTCTCGCGTTCCAGCAGGGCGAGGCGGGCATCAGAGGGCATCTGCGACTCCTTCGAGTTTGTCCAGCACGGAATTCCAGCCGGCATCGACCGACCGCTGGTTGAGGGGACCGATGAGCGGCACGCGCTGGTGATCGAGCGTCACCTCGGTCCCGCCTGACATATCGCGGAACGACACGGTCAGCACCGTCTCCTCCGCGTCGAGGCCGAACTTGAACAGCAGGACGATCCGCTCGTCCGGCACGAGCTCCTGGATGACGCTGTCGAACAGGTGCGCTTCGCCGTGCTCGTCGATCATGTCGACGCGGTGCACGCCGCCGACACGCTCGTCGACGGTCGCGGTCGAGACGACCGACCCACCCGGCGCGAGCCACTGCGCGACCAGCTCCGGGTCCAGGAACGCCCGGTACACCCGGGCGCGCGGCGCCCGGATCACGCGCTGCAGCGTGACGGCGAAGCGGTTCACTCGTCCTCCTCCTCGACCAAGGCGGCCAAGCGATCGAGCGCGTCGTCCCAGAAGCGCTCGTAGTGGCGCACCCAGGCGCTTGCGTCGGCGAGCGGCGCGGCCCGCAGCGTGCAGATCGTCGTCCGGCCTTCGGTGCGCCGTTCGACGAGCCCCGCACCCTCCAACACCTTCAGGTGCTTGGAGACGCCGGCGAGCGACATCTCGAACGGCGCCGCGAGATCCCCCACGGTGCGCTCCCCGCCAATGAGCGCGTCGAGCATCGCCCGCCGCGGTTCGCTGGAGAGCGCGTGGAAGACCGCGTCCAGTTCCTCAACCATGTGGTTGAGAGTAGGCCGTCTTCACGTGATTGTCAACCGATTGGTTGAGTTGTTGGTTGAGTTGTCCGTCCTGATCTAAGTTCTCTGCCATGGAGCTGGTGCTCAACCTCGACGCGCTCGACCGCAACCTGCGACGGATGGCCGACCGGTGCGCGGCCGCCGGGGTGCGGCTGCGCCCGCACACCAAGACGCATCGCAGCCCGTGGGTCGCGCAGCGCCAGATCGCGCTGGGCGCGGCGGGCGTCGCGGCCGCGACGCTCGACGACACCGAGTGGCTGGTCAAATCCGGTGTGAATGACGTGCTCCTCACCAGCCCGTTCGCGTTGGCGGCGGTGGAGCGGTACGTCGAGCTGGCGGAGCTGGCGAAGCTCTCGGTCGTCGTCGACGGACCGGCGCTGCTGCTCGCCCTCGCCGACGCGGCTCGCGCGCGCGGGCTCGTGCTGCCCGTGCTCGTGGACGTCGACGTCGGACAGCACCGGACGGGCGTCGAGCCGCACGCCGCCGTCGACCTCGCCGAGCTCGCGGGCGACCTCACTGGCGTCCGCTTCGCCGGCCTGCAGGGGTACGAGGGGCACTGCATGCTCGCGCCCGGCTCCGACGCGGAGCGCGCGCAGTGCACCGCCGCGGCCTACGAGCGGCTCGAAGCGGCCAAGGCGGCGCTCGCCGACCGCGGCTTCCCGGTCGACTGGGTCACCGGCGCGGGCACCGGCACGCACGAGCTGGCCATCCGCGCCGGCGTGTTCACCGAGCTGCAGCCGGGTTCCTACTGCGTGATGGACACGAGCTACCAAGCGGCGATCGGTGACGGCTTCGAAGCGGCGCTGTACGTCGTCGCGACGGTAGTCAGCAAGCGCAAGGAAGGCGTCACCGTCGACGCCGGCTGGAAGGCCATCAGCGTCGACGCGGGCCCGCCCGCCGTGCATGGCGCGCCCCGCGCGACCTACCAGTTCGCCGGCGACGAGCACGGCCTCGTCACCGGCGTCCAAGCGCGGGTCGGCGACACGATCGCCCTCGTCCCCGGCCACTGCGACACGACGATCCACCTGCACCGCCAGTACACGCTCGTGCGCGACGACGGCCGTACCTGCGGCACCCTGCCGATCAGAAGTACGGGCTGAGCCGGGCAGGGGCGCCCGGGAGCTCCGGGCCGGTGAAGCGGACGACGGTGTACCCCGCTTCGTGGAGTACGCGGTCGGGCCAGCGGAAGTCGACTTCGTAGCCGAGGTGCTCCATGTTCACGAGCGGCTCGGGGAAGCCCTGAACGAGCTCGAGGAACTGGTCCTCCAGGCCGCTCTTGCTGCCGGCGCTCCCTGCCGCATAGAGGTCGAGCGCTTGCGCGAGCACGCCCGCACCCGGGTGGCCGAGGGCTCGTTGCCGCGAGCGGAGGGTGGCGTCGAGGTCGAAGCGTCGGCGCCACGCGGCCTGGTTGATGACGTAGGCGACCTGGTGCTTGGTGTGCGTGGCGCTCAGGTCGAGCAGCATGCGCGCGACGGTCGTGGTCGGGATGCCGCGGAACTCCGTGGCGTCGCGTGGGTCGAGCCCAATGGCGTGATGGATCACGATGCCCTCGACCGCGCGGTGACGTCTTGGCACGATCACGTGTGGCTCTCCCACTGGCCAGCGCGAGCAGTCAAACCGCAGCACCGAGGAGAGGTGAGCGAGCGCCGCGCCCTCGCCGCAGGCGAGCACGGCGGCCATCCAGCGCGCCTCGGGCGACAGCTCACCACGGCCGTAGGAGTACACGCCCGGGTAGCGGCGCGTCAGGGTCCCTCGTGCCACTCGTTTGCTGATGGAGCTCGGAGTGATCCCGAGCTCGTCGCGCGTGACCAGGTCAGCGCGAGGTGATGTACGAACGAGTCCTCTCGCGACCTGTTTGTACATAGCCGGGAGCTTGGAGCCCCGGGGTGACACGAAACAAGGCGCGCTTCGTGACGAAACGCGCCTCGCTCTGTGCCGAAACTACGCCGGTGCGAGCACCGCGTCGAGGTACGGCTCCGTACGCGCCGCCAGGGACTCCGGCGGGGTGAAGCGGTCGCCGTAGGTCTCGGCGAGCTCGCGGGCGCGGGCGACGAAGCCCTGGACGCCGCCCTCGTAGCCGTTGATGTACTGCAGGACACCGCCGGACCAGCCCGGGAAGCCGATGCCCATGATCGAGCCGATGTTGGCGTCGGCGACGGACTCGATGACGCCCTCGTCGACGCACTTGATCGTCTCGAGGGCCTCGATGAAGAGCATGCGCTCCTGCAGGTCCTTCAGGTTGATCGAGGACGGATCGTCGACCGGCGGGAACGCTTCGCGGAGGCCGGGCCAGAGCTTCACACGCTTGCCGTCCGCGTACTCGTAGAACCCGGCGCCCTCGAGCTTGCCGGGACGCTCGAACTCGTCGAGCATGCGGTCGATCACGCCGTCGGCGGCGTGGGTCACGTAGGCGTCGCCGGCCGCGTCGGCCGCGGCCTTGCGGATCCGGCGCATGAGCTTCAGGTTCAGCTCGTCGGACAGCTGCAGCACGGGGGCGGGGTAGCCGGCCTGGGAGGAGGCCTGCTCGATCGACGCCGCGGGGATGCCCTCGGCGAGCATCGAGATGCCCTCGTTGATGAACGTGCCGATCACGCGCGAGGTGAAGAAGCCGCGCGAGTCGTTGACCACGATCGGGGTCTTGGCGATCTGCTTGGCGAAGTCCAGGGCGCGGTAGACGGCCGCGTCGGAGGTCTTCTCGCCCTTGATGATCTCCAGCAGCGGCATCTTGTCCACGGGGGAGAAGAAGTGCAGGCCGATGAAGTCCTCGGGCCGCGAGACGTTCTCGGCCAGCGCCGTGATCGGGAGCGTCGAGGTGTTCGAGCCCAGCAGCGCATCCGCAGCGAGGAACGGCTCGATCTCGGCCATGACCTGCTTCTTGACGCTCGGGTCCTCGAAGACGGCCTCGATGACCAGGTCGGCGTCCTGGGCGTCAGCGGCGTCGGCAGACGGCGTGATCAGGGCGAGCAGCGCGTCGCCCTTTTCCTGCGTGGTCTTGCCACGCGAGACGCCCTTCGCGACCAGCTTCTCCGAATACCCCTTGCCCTTCTCAGCCGCCTCCAGCGAGACGTCCTTCAGGACCACTTCGATGCCGGCCTTGGCCGACACGTACGCGATCGCGGCGCCCATCATGCCGGCACCGAGGACCACGACCTTCTTGACCGACGTCGGCTCTAGGGACTCCGGCCGCCCGCGCGAGCCCTGCACGGCCTGCAGGTCGAAGAAGAACGCCTGGATCATGTTCTTGGCCACCTGGCCGGTCACCAGATCCACGAAGTAGCGGCCTTCGACCTCCAGGGCGACGTCGAAGCCGACCTGCGAGCCCTCGACCGCCGCGGCCATGATGTGGTGCGGCGCCGGGTAGTTCGCGCCCTTGATCTGCTTGCGCAGGTTCGCGGGGAACGCGGGCAGGTTGGCGGCGAACTTCGGGTTCGTCGGCGTGCCGCCGGGGATCTTGTGGCCCTTGACGTCCCACGGCTGGACGGCCTCGGAGTTCTCCGCGATCCACTTCTTCGCGGCCGGGACGAGCTCATCGCGCGAGGCGACGACCTCGTCGACCAAGCCCATCTCCAGCGCCGCCGCCGGGCGGTGGCGCGTGCCCAGCAGCAGGAGCTTCATGAGCGCGTCGGCGATGCCGAACATGCGCACCGAACGCGTCACGCCGCCGGCGCCCGGGAGCAGACCGAGCTGCACCTCCGGGAACCCGAGCACCGCCTTGCTGTCATCCACGATCACGCGGTGATGCGTCGCGAGGCAGATCTCGAGCCCGCCTCCCAGCGCGGCGCCGTTGATCGCGGCGACGACCGGCTTGCCGAGCGTCTCCAGCTTGCGCAGGTCGGCCTTGAGCTCGCGCACCATCGTCGCGACCTCGGCGGCATCCTCGCGCCGGGCCTTCTTCAGGTCGTTGAGGTCGCCGCCGGCGAAGAACGTCTTCTTGGCGCTCGTGATGACGACGCCCGTGATCGAATCCTTCTCGGCCTCGAGCCGCTCCACCGTCTCGCGCATCGAGGCCTTGTAGGCCTCGTTCATGGTGTTCGCGGACTGGTTGGGGTCGTCGAGCGTCAGCACGACGACGCCGTCGGCGTCCTGCTCCCACTTGATCGTCGACATCAGACGCGCTCCACCACGGTCGCGATGCCCATGCCGCCGCCGATGCACAGCGTGGCCAGGCCGTAGCGCTTGTTGGTGCGCTCGAGCTCGTCGATCAGCGTCCCGAGGATCATGCCGCCGGTCGCGCCGAGCGGGTGGCCCATGGCGATCGCGCCGCCGTTGACGTTGATCTTGTCGAGGTCGGCGTCCATGTCCTTCGCGAAGCGCAGCACGACGGCCGCGAAGGCCTCGTTCATCTCGATCAGGTCCATGTCGTCGATCGTCAGCCCGGCCTTGGCCAGCGCCTTGCGGGAGGCGGGCGCGGGGCCGGTGAGCATGATCGTCGGGTCGGCGCCGCTCACGGCGGTGGCGACGATGCGCGCGCGGGCCTTGAGCCCGAGCTCGGCGCCGGTCTTCTCGTTGCCGATCGTCAGCAGCGCGGCGCCGTCCACGATCCCGGACGAGTTGCCCGGTGTGTGCACGTGATCGATGGCCTCGACCCAGTGGTACTTCTGCAGCGCGACGGCGTCGAACCCGCCGTGCTCGCCCATCATCGCGAACGACGGCTTCAGGCCCGCGAGCGTCTCGACGGTCGTGCCGCGGCGGATGAACTCGTCGTGGTCGAGCACGGTGTTGCCGTTGAAGTCCACGACCGGGATGACCGAGCCGTTGAAGTACCCGGCCTCCTGCGCGGCCGCGGCACGCTCCTGCGAGCGCACGGCGTAGGCGTCGACGTCGTCGCGCGAGAAGCCCTCGACGGTCGCGATCAGGTCGGCGCCGATGCCCTGCGGGACGAACGACGTGTCGTAGTTCGTCTCCGGGTCCATCGCCCAGGCGCCGCCGTCGGAGCCCATCGGGACGCGCGACATCGACTCGACGCCGCCTGCCAGCACCAGGTCCTCCCAGCCGGAGGCGACCTTCTGCGCGGCCATGTTGACCGCCTCGAGCCCGGAAGCGCAGAAGCGGTTGAGCTGGACGCCGGCCACCGTCTGCGGCAGGCCGGCCTTGATCGCGGCGGTCTTGGCGATGTCCGCCCCCTGGTCGCCGATCGGCGTCACACAGCCGAGCACGACGTCGTCGATCCGGTTGGGATCAAGCTCGCTGTTGCGGGCGAGCGTCTCGTGCATCAGCCCGACGACGAGGTCTACCGGCTTGGTCGCGTGCAACGAGCCGTTGACCTTCCCCCTGCCGCGGGGCGTGCGCACCGCGTCGAACACCAATGCTTCCGTCGCTGCCATGCCGTTCTCCTCAGAGCCGTACTTAGACGATCCAGGTTACTGACAGTCCGTCAGTCGAGCGCAGGCTCGGTGACGAATCTCACGAACTCGAAGGTATCGCGACCCACGCGGTCGTGGGACCCGCGAGGCGGTTGAAGCGGTCCTGGCTCCACATCGCCACGCAGTAGTTCCCGGGCGCGGCGCCCGCGGCGGGGTTGACCCCCGTCCCCGGGCCGGGCTGCGTGAGCGCCCCGGCGCCCGTGGGAGCGCCCGCACACGCGTCCTTGGTCACCTCCCACTGGACGGCGAACACGTACGCGGTGACCGCGTTCGTCCAGCTCAGCGCGATCGACCGCGTGGCCGCGTCGTACGCCGCGACGAGCCCGGCCGGCGGCACCGGCGGCGGCGCGTAGTCGCAGAACTCGGGAGCGAACGCCTTCGCCCGTCCGCCGTAGCGCTTGATCGCGCCGCGGACATCATCGGGTTCGAGCATCCGGCAGCGCAACTGCCAGGCCGCGGGCGACTTCGGGCACTTCTCCACGCGCCCGTAGTTCATGACCGAGCACGGCTTGGTCACGTGGCGCAGGCCGAGCACGTGCCCCCAGCTCGTGGGCGACGACGATCTGCATCTCGTACGCGAGCCAACCCGGGTCCTTGCCCGCCGGGTCGAAGCGGTTCAGGCGCACGCGTGACTTGCGGTAGTAGCCGAGGTGCGCGTCCCCGGACGGGCCGCTGCGCACGCGCCCGGTGACGATCTTGACCCGGGCCTTCGAGCGGCGACTGACGGCCTTGAAGCGCACACGGACGCCGCTGGCGTTCCAGGCCGCGACCGCCGCCGTGATCGCGTCCGCGTACTGCGGCGCCGACGCGTGGTAGGTGATCGTGCGCACCGGCCACTTCTTGCCGCCGAGACGGTAGGCGTCCGCGGGGGCGGCGACGAGCAGGACGAAGGCGAAGGCGAGGAGAACGGCACGCAGCATCGCCGGGACGCTACGCCAGAGTGTCGCGGTCCCGCGCCGGAACGAGCCCACCCGGGCGCACCAGCGTCATCACGACCAGCACCGCGCCGTAGAGCCCCGCGCTCACCGCGGAGAGGTCCACGGGCACTTCGCGCAGGACCCACGTGTTGACCATCGACAGCACGATGGCGCCCGCCACGACGCCGGCCGGCGAGCCGAGCCCGCCGAGCACGACCATCGCGAGGATGAAGATCGAGAAGCCGAAGTCGAACTGGTCCGGGTTGACGATGCTCAGATAGGTGGCGAAGAACGCGCCGGCGAGCCCGCCCAGCGCGGCGCCGGTGGCGTAAGCGGTGAGCTTGGTGCGGGCGATCGGGACGCCGGCAACGGCCGCGGCCCGCTCGTCGTCACGCAACGCGACCCACGCGCGGCCGATCCGTGAGCGGCGCAGGTTGCGGTTGACCACCAGCACCAGGGCCACGAGCGTGAGCCCGCACCAGTACCAGGCGCGCAGGTCCGACGGGCCGAGCCGGCCCACGAGCGGCAGCTCGATCCGGTCGACCGGCCCGACGCCCACCAGGCCGGCGGTGAGCGTCCCGCCGAAGAGCGCGATGCCGCGGCCGTTGTAGACGATCTGCGCGACGATCTCGCCGAACGCCAGCGTGACCACCGCGATGTAGTCGCCGCGCAAGCGCAGGGTCGGGGCCCCGATCAGCGCGCCCGCGAGGGCCGCCGCGGCGGCCGCGATCAGCATGACCAGCAGGACGTTGATGTGGATCCCCGCGCGGCCGCCCGGGGCCAGGAACGCCACGGAGGCGCCCGCCCAGTAGCCCGACGCGAAGTACACGGCCGTGTAGGCGCCGATGGCGAAGAAGGCCACGTAGCCGAGGTCGAGCAGGCCCGCGAAGCCGACGATGATGTTCAACCCGAGCGCCATCACCGCGTAGGCGGCGGCCAGGACCATGCTGTTGAGCAAGCCGACGTCGTCGACGATCAGCGGCGCGAGCGCGGCGAGCGCGAACAGGCCGGCGGCGCGGCTCAGCGCCATCGGTTCGCGGCACGCGTGACGGGGCACTGCCCGTCGGCGTGACCGCAGGCGTGCGCGTCGCACAGCCGGCAGGTCTGGCCCGCCGCGAGCGTGTCGACGGTGGTGACGTGCAGGATCGCGTCGAGCAGCGGGTCGAGCGTGCGCGGATCGAGCCCCGCCACCACGTGGTCGAGCAGCCGCGCCCGCGCGGCGAGCGCGCGTTCGGCCAGGTCGTGGCCTTCCGGCTGCAGGCGCACGAGCGCGCGGCGGCCGTCGGAGGGGTCGGGCTCGCGGCGGGCGAGCCCCGCGGCCTCGAGCTGGTCCACGACCCGCACCGCGCGGGAGTGGGTGACGCGGAGCGCTCCGGCCAGCACGTCCACGGACCGCCCGTCGGCCCACTCGTGCAACGACACCAGCGCCGCGGGCAGGCCGCCGGCCATCCCGGTCGCGGTCTCGGTGGCGTCGCGGATGCCGTCGCTCAACGTGAGCGCGACGGCGCCGAGGCGGTTCGCCACAGGCGAGATGTGTGCCTCAGGCATGCAAATAGGCTAACCGCTCGCCGAGACAGCGGCGAGCGGTCAGCTAGTTCTCTTCGCGCCCGGGGGCCCCGGCCACGAGTGCCGTCATCAGCCCGAGGGCACCGCCGATCACGAGCGGTGCCCAGGCTCCGGGCACGCCGGCGAGGCGGATGATGACTACAAGTACGCCCGCGATCGCGAGCGCGACGACCAACTGCTTCCAGCCCGATAAGGCCGTCATCCCTCTCCTTGGAAGACGGGGGTGGATGTTCGTTAGCTGACCCTACAGCCAGTGCCGGACCGGATGCAACGTCACTGATCGCGGCGGGCTTCCCACGAGAAGCCACGAATCGCGAGGACGGCTCCGGCGAGGCCCCAAAGACCCAGGATGAGCAGGGAAACCGCGTTCGAGCTGATCCCTTCGCCGTCGATCATCGCGCCGGACAGACCTTCGACCAAATGGGTGAGGGGGAGGGCCTGCGCGATGTCGCGGATGATCTGCGGCGCCTCGGCCGCGTCGTAGAAGACGCCCGCGATCAGGATCTGCGGCAGGAAGACGGCGTTGACGTACGCAGGCGCCGATTCCGGGTTCGGGATGGCGTGCGCGAGCGCGACGCCGAGGAACGTGAAGCAGACGACGCCCGCCGCGGCGAACACCGCCATCGAGCCCCAATCCTGCGGCCACGTCACGCCCAGCAGGAAGTGCCCGGCGAGGATGACGATCACGAGTTGCAGCGCGGCGTTGGCCACGGCGTTGCCCGCGAGCCCCGCGAGGTACGCGGACGTGGGCATCGGCGTCCCGCGCAGGCGCTTGAGGATTCCGCGCTCGCGCAGCGTCGTGAGGTTGTAGGCGAGCGAGGTGAACGTCGCCGACATCACGCTCATCGCGGCGATGCCGGGCACGATCACGTCGAGGTCCTCGTCCTGGCCCGCGAAGACCGCGCCGAAGATCGCGAGCAGGCCGAGCGGGAGCAGGACGCCGAAGAACGCCGCGGACGGGTTGCGCCAGAACATCCGGCGCTCGAGCCGGAACTGCCGCCACGCCGCGCCCCACCAGGGCACGGCGGCCGTCACGCCACGGCCTCCGTCAGCTCCAGGTACACGTCCTCGAGCGTCGGCCGGGTGACGCTCAGGTCCTCTAGCACGTCGCCGCGGGCGAGCGCCTCCGCCGTGAGCGTGTGCAGGAGCTCCGTCGGGTCCTCGGTGAAGCGCTGCTCGAGCGTGCCGTCGCTGGTACGCCAGGCGACGCGGTAGCGCGAGGCGCGCAGCGAGTGCGGCGGGCCCTCGGCGAGGATCAGCCCGTCTTGGAGGATCGCGACACGATCGGCCAGCGACTGCGCCTCGTCCAGGTAGTGCGTCGTCAGCACGACGGTCTTGCCGAGGTCACGCAGCGTGCGGATGACGTCCCAGGCCGCGCGGCGGGCCTGCGGGTCAAAGCCCGTCGTGGGCTCGTCGAGGAAGATCAGCTCCGGGTCGCCGACCAGGGCGAGCGCGAAGTCCAGCCGCCGGGCCTGGCCGCCGCTGAGAGTCCGCGCGCGGCGGTCGGCGCAGTCTTCGAGGCCCGCCAGCGCGAGCACCTCGGACACCTGGCGCGGATGCGGGTACATGCCGGCCCAGTGCGCGACCGTCTCACGGACGGTCAGATGCGGGTAGGTGCCGCAGCTCTGCAGGACGATCCCGACCTGTGAGCGCAGCGAGCGGTCCTTCGGGTCGCGTCCGAGCACGCGGACCTCACCGGAGTCGCGATCGCGGTAGCCCTCGAGCACCTCGACGCACGACGTCTTTCCGGCGCCGTTGGGGCCGAGCAGGCCGAACACTTCACCGCGCTGTACGGTGAAATCGACCCCCCGCAATGCCGCCAGTGAGCCGTACGCCTTGCTCAGGCCAGTGACCTCGATCGCGGGGACACCGCTCCTCATCGCCTCCATCATGGCAACATCGCGGGCGTTTACATGGTCTTCGGTTGCATTGACATCGGGACGAACACCACGCGCGTGCTGGTTGCGGACGCGCGTGAAGGCCGCCTGACAGAGGTCCTCCAGCGGCGCTCGTTCACGCGCCTGGGCCGCGGACTGGCGCCCGGCGGCGCGATCCCGGCCGCCCGGATCGCCGAGAACGCGGGGGTCGTGGCCGAGCAGGTCGCGCTCGCCGAGCAAGCTGGCGCGCAATCGATTCGCGCCGTCGCCACGGCCTGCATCCGCGTCGCCGCCAACCGCGAGGAGTTCTGCCGCGCCATGCGCGAGCACGGGGGCGTGGAGGTGTCCGTCCTCGACGGGGAGGAGGAGGCGCGGCTCGCGTTCCTCGGGGCGACGAAGACGCTCGCGGAGCCGCTCGACGGGAAGGTGGCGGTGGTCGATGTCGGCGGTGGCTCCACCGAGATCGCGATCGGGACGGTCGACGGCGGCGTCGAGTGGTGGCGCTCGTTCGCGTTCGGCTCCGGCTTCCTCGCGGACGCGTACCTGGGCGACGACCCGCCGTCACTCGCCCAGCTCGACGAAGTCCGGTACCACGCCGCCCAGATGCTCGCCGGCATCGCGCCGCCGCCGGTCGACGTCGCGGTGGCGGTCGGTGGCAGCGCAGCCTCGTTGCGGCGGCTCGTGGGCGACGAGCTCGGCCATCAGAGCCTTGAGCGGGCGCTGCTCGAGCTCACCCGCGGATCCGCGGTGGACGTGGCGGCGCGGTTCTCGCTGGATCCGCAGCGGGTGCGCCTGATGCCGGCCGGGCTGCTCGCGCTGGAGGCGACGGGGCGCCTGCTGGGCCGGCCGTTGCGGATCGCACGCGGTGGTCTACGAGAAGGTGTATTGCTTGATTTGGCGGGGATGTGAACCGGGGGGCTACCGCCCCCCGAGACCCCCCGTAACAAGTCGTTCACGAATCCTCCACCATGGCTGCGATGATGCGGGACGTGACCGACGTCACCAGCCCGCCCGAGTCGCCGCCTGCCCCGGATCTCAAGGATCCTGGCCTCTACTTCAACCGCGAGACCTCCTGGATGGAGTTCAACGACCGCGTGTTGCAGCTCGCCGAGGACCCTGACGTCCCGCTGCTGGAGCGGCTGAAGTTCCTCGCGATCGTCTCGTCGAACCTGGACGAGTTCTTCATGGTCCGCGTGGCGGGTCTGCACGACCAGATCGACGCCGGCATCGAGAAGCCGCTGCAGGACGGGCGCACCCCGAGCCAGACGCTCGACGCGCTGCGGAAGGTCGTGCGCGAGCACAACGAGCGTCAGTCGCGGTGCCTGCTGCACGAGCTGCGGCCGGCCCTGGCCGAGCACGGCATCCGGATCGTCGGCTACGACGAGGTCGAGGGCCGTCAGCGGCGCGACCTCGACGAGCGTTTCCGGCGTCAGATCTTCCCCGTGCTCACGCCGCTGGCGGTGGGCCTCGGGCGGCCGTTCCCGTACATCTCCAACCTGTCGCTGTCGCTCGGCGTGATCGTCCGCGACCCGATCTCCGAGCTGGAGACGTTCGCGCGCGTGAAGGTGCCGAAGGAGATGCTCCCGCGGTTCGTCGCCACCGGCGACGGGCGCACGTTCGTGACGCTCGAGGAGCTGATCGCCGAGAACCTCGACGTGCTGTTCCCGGGCATGGAGATCCTCGATCACGCCGTCTTCCGGGTCACGCGCGACGCGGACTTCACGGTCTCGGACGAGGCCGACGACCTGCTGCAGGCGGTGGAGGAGGAGCTGCGCGCCCGGCGCTTCGGCGAGACCGTGCGCGTGGAGATCTCGGCCGGGATGAGTCCCGCCATCCGCGAGCAGATCACGCGGGCGCTCGAGGTCGAGCCGGAGGACGTGTTCGAGGTCGACGGGCTGCTGGACCTCAAGGACCTGTGGGCGATCGTCGGCCTGCAGGGCTTCAGCGACCTGCGCGACGCGCCGTGGTCGCCCGTCACCCAGCCGCTGCTCCAGCCCGACGAGGACGCGCAGCCGGACGTGCTGGGCGCGATGCGCAAGCGCGACATCCTCCTGCACCACCCCTACGACTCGTTCGCGAGCTCGGTCGAGCGGTTCGTCGATCAGGCCGTCAACGACCCGGACGTGCTCGCGATCAAGCAGACCGTGTACCGGACCTCGGACGACTCGCCGTTGGTTCCGGCGCTCATCCGCGCCACCGAGCGCGGCAAGCAGGCCGTGTGCCTCGTGGAGGTCAAGGCGCGCTTCGACGAGCGCGCGAACATCACCTGGGGCCGCGCGCTGGAAGAGGCCGGCGTGCACGTCGTCTACGGCCTGCCGTCGCTGAAGACGCACGCCAAGTGCATTCTTGTCGTGCGCCGCGAGGGCGACGGCGTCCGGCACTACCTGCACGTCGGTACCGGCAACTACAACGCCAAGACCGCGCGTCTGTACACGGATTTCGGCCTGTTGACGTGCGACGAGCAGCTCGGCAACGACGTCGCCGACATGTTCAACTTCCTCACCGGCTTCGCCCGGCCGCGGGGGTACCGCAAGGTGCTCGTCGCGCCCGCGCACATGCGCCAGGGGATCATCGCCGAGATCGACAAGACGATCGCCGCGCACCGCGACGGCCGCGGTGGCCGGATCCGCCTGAAGATGAACTCGCTCGTGGACAAGGAATGCATCCGCGCGCTCTACCGCGCGTCCCAGGCGGGCGTGGAGGTGGAGATCAACGTGCGTGGCATCTGCTGCCTGAAGCCCGGTGTGCCCGGGGTGTCGGAGAACATCCGCGTGATCTCCGTCGTCGGGCGCTTCCTCGAGCACTCGCGCATCTTCTCGTTCGACCGTGGCGACGAGGCGCTGATCTACATCGGCTCGGCGGACCTGATGCCGCGCAACCTGGACACGCGCGTGGAGCTGCTCACGCCGATCCGGGACGAGTCGCTGCGCGCCGAGCTGACGGACACGCTGGATCGCTGCTTCGCCGACAACATGAACTGCTGGGACCTGGACTCCGACTGCAACTGGACCCGGCGGACCCCGGGCGATGCGGAGCCGCGCAACGTCCAGCGTGAGTTGATGGCGGCGCACGCGGCCCTGGCGGCCGAAGCGTCCGCGGCCTCCGCGGAAGACTCCTAGCGCCACCACCACCCGCGCGGGAGCAGCTGGTGCCCGCCCCGGATCGCCCAGATGCCCACGGCGAGCGCCGCGACTACGAGCACGACCACGAAGGTGTCGTTGAAATTGACGGCCTGATGGGCGAGCCCGAACGCGCCGGCCATGCCGACCACGATGTCGCTGTGGGCGCGAGCGGCTGAGTAGGCGGCGACGAGGACACAGGTCGTGCCGCCGAGCGCGACGAAGAAGCCCGCGTCGACATCGACGTCTCCGAGGCGGAAGGCGAGGCCGAACAGCGCGCCGACGGTCGCCGCGCCGGCGAGCATGAGCCAGCCCGCCCCGCGCGGGCGCCACAAGTGGGCCGCGGCGAGGACGGCGAAGGCGACGACCGCGAGCGGCGCGATGCGATTCGGCCAAGCGGTCCCGCTCCCGAACGCGTAGCTCAACCCACTGGCGCTGAAGACCCACGGCAGCGGCAGGCTGACCAGGAGCGCTGCGGTGCCGACGATTTGTACGACCAGGCGCCAGGTCAGCGGGCGTCGCCGCCGTCTGCGCGGCGGTGGGGGTGGCTCGTGGCGCGGGAGGCGTGCGACGACGAACGGCGCGTCGAGGTCGCTGCGCAACCGCGCCTCGTGACCCTCCCGCAGGCGGTTGTAGAGCTCGCGCGCAGTGATCGTGCCGTCTTGGTCGCGGTCCACGCGCTCGGCCCTGAGCGCCCGCGTGACGGCCCGGGCGGGCGCGCCGGACAGCGTTGCGCGGCCCGGGGCGGCCTGCAGCTCGAGATCGTGCCGGGGCGTGATCACGAGCACGCTGCGGCTCGGGCCGAACGGGGCTTCGAACGGAGCGTCGACGAAGACGAGCGTCTCGTCCCCGGGATCGCGCGCGGCGAGGAACGCGGCGACGTCGTCGCCACGGGTGACGGCGAAGTTGCCGCGCTGGGGGTCGGCGAGCAGTGCGGCGAGTGCATCGACGCCTTCGTCGGGCGTGGGCACGGCGATCAGGGCGAAGCGACCGGCCATGGCGGCGCATCGTACGCGCGGGGCCCCACAACGAGTCGAGCCGACGCGCCTTGGGGCGGCGCGCCGGCTCAGTGGACGCTTGAGTTCGGGTCGGGAAGGACTAGGCGGCGTCGCGCAACGCGCCCGTGGCCGGCGAGGCGCGCAGGTGGCGCAGCGCACGGTCTTCGGCGCAGCGCACGCGCCGCGGGGTGATGCCCAGGACGCGGGCCGCCTGCCCGGGCGTGTGCGGCGCCTCGGCGCCGAGGCCGAACCGCAGCTCCAGCACACGCCGCTCCAGCCCGCCCAGCGACGCCAGGACGTGGCCGAGGTCGGCGTGCATGCGTGAGACCGCGGCGGACTCCTCGGGGGTGGGGCCCTCGTCGGCGAGCAGGTGGCCGAGCTCGGCGTCGCCCTCGTCGCCCACGGGCGCCTCCAGGGACACCGGGGCCATGGCGACGCGGCGCACGTCGGCGACTTCGCCCTCGGTCCACTCCAGCGCGTCGGCCAGCTCGACCGCCGTCGGGGTGGCGCCGAGGGACATGGCGAGCCGGCGCTCGACGGCCTGCAGCTTGCGCACGCGGTCGCCCACGTGCACGGGCAGCCGCACGGTGCGGCCCTTCTCGGACATCGCACGACCGATGGCCTGGCGAATCCACAACGTCGCGTAGGTGGAGAAGCGGAAGCCACGGCGATGGTCGAACTTCTCCACGGCCCGGACGAGCCCGATCGTGCCTTCCTGGATCAGGTCGAGCAGCGTCATGCCCGAGTCCTCGCGCTGGAAGCGCTTGGCGAGGTGGACGACGAGCCGCAGATTGGCTTCGATCATGCGGTCTTTGGCGTCGAGATCGCCGCGCTCGATACGGCGAGCGAGCTCGAGCTCTTCAGCTGGGGTCAGGAGGCGCGTGCGGGCGATGCGCTGGAGAAAGATTCCGAGGCCGTCGCCGAGCTCGCGTCCGTCAAGTGTCGGCGGCGAAGCGGTGGGCATGCCCGGCAGCATCGGTCACGTTGCTAAGCGACTCTGAAGGCGACCCTATGCACCGGTTAAACAAAGCGGCCCCGCACGTGGCGGGGCCGCAAAGATGGGGGCTAGCCCCAGTTCAGATCGAGGGGATCACCCTACTTGATCGACGTCCAGGCGAGGTCCCACTGCGAGTTGTACTCCGTAACGACTCCCTGGACGTTCTTGGACTGGACGAGCGCCTGCTTGTCCCAGATCCACGGAATCGCGGCGGCGGTCGCGGTGACCTGCTTGTCGATGTCGCCCCACAGCTGCGCGCGCTGCTCGACCGGAGCGATCTCGGCGGCGTCGATCGCCTCGTTGATCTTCGGGTCGTCGAGCTCGGGCCAGTTCGAGTTGCCCTGCGGCAGGATGTTCTTGCCGGCGAACGTCGGCGAGAGCATCGTCTGGCCGTCCGCGAAGTCGCGGATCCAGCCGACGTTCGGGCACACCGCGACCTTGGCCTTGGGCACGTTGCAGTACCGCGTGTACATCGTCTGCGGCGCGACCAGGCGCATCGTGACCTGGAAGCCCATGTTCTCGAGGTTCTGCTTGACGACCTCGGAGGTCTTGGCGGCCACGCCCGCGTTGGAGCCGACCATCAGGATCTTCTCGGTGCCCTCGTACTTGCCGGACGCGTAGCCCGCGGCCTTGAAGTACTTCGCGGACACGTCCGGCAGCGGCGAGCCGTCCTCGGAGATGAAGTCCACGCCGGTGCCCTTGGCGCCGCCGGCCTCTTCGAAGCCCGCCGTTCCGGGCGGGAGGAAGTGCGTCGCCATGTCGCCGACGAACTTGCCGCCGCGGGTCAGCAGCAGCGCGTTGCGGTCCATACCGGCGACGACGGCCTTGCGGACGTTGATGTCGTCGAACGGCTTGATCGTCGTGTTCATCGACACCCAGCGGCCACCGATGGGCGCCGCGGACTTGAGCTGGTCGGGCGTGTCTTCGCTCGCCGGCTTCAGCGTCTCGGGCGGAACGGTGACGTCGCCGTTGATCATGCTCTCGCCGTCGAGGATGCGGCGGGTGGCGATGCCGGGATCGTCGTTGCCCTGGAGGTTGTCGATCTCGTCCAGGTACGCCGGCTTGTAGTCCAGGCTCTTGTCCCAGCTCGGGTTGCGAACCAGGTGGATGCGCTTGCCCGGCTCGTAGCCGATCGCCTTGCCCTCGGCGTCGTTCTCGATCATGTACGGGCCCGTCGCCAGCTGGTTCTCGCCGTACGTCGTCTGCGGCTCGGCGTCGAACTTCTCGGCGTACTTCTCGGGCACGGGAGCCGTGGCCGGATACGCGAGCGCGCCCGCGGCCATGACGCCGCCGACCGGACGCTTGAACTTCAGCACGAGCGTGGAGTCGTCGGGCGTCGTGATGCCCGAGATCTTGGTGCCCGCGTCCACGCCGACCTTGGCGCCTTCGAGGTCACCGTAGTAGGACGTCGTGAAGCCGTTCGCCACCGAGTTGAAGAAGCCGCGCTCGATCGCGTACTTGACGTCGGCCGACGTGACCACTTCCTCGTACGGCGGCGAGTACTTGACGCCCTGCTTGATCTTGATCGTGACGGTCTTGCCGTCCTCGGACACTTCCGGCGGGCCCTCTGCGAGGTCCGGCTGCATGTTGATCGAGTCGTCGGGCTTGTACGAGTACAGCGACTTCTGCGTCGACGAGCAGATGAACAGACCCATCTGGTAGTAGGTGCGACCGCAGTCGATGAAATCGACGTCGCCCGTCCACAAGGCGGTCAGCTTGCCGCCCGGCTTCTGGCCCGGAGCCGGCGCGGCGTCCGTCTTGGCCTTGTCGTTGCCTCCGCCAGTGTCGCCGCCGTCGTCGCCGCCGCAGGCCGCAACGCCGAGAGACAGGGCCGCGATGACGGCGACCCCGGTGGTCCATGCGGACCTACGCATGTAGAGCGTCCTTTCTTAGAACCTCAGAAATGCGGCCGCTCCGAGAGTGGTCCCCGCCAACTCGTAACCGACCGCTGAATCTGCCGTGCACGGTAGCGAGTGGATTCGACAGCAGGGTGCAGTAACCCGTGACGCCACTTCCATCCCGGTAAGTATTGGGAAATGGTGGTTCGGCGACCGCTACTGACAATCCGTCAGCGCTCTGACACTCTCATGATGGTCACACTGAACCGCGCGGTGAACGACTCACCGGGCGCCACCGCGTCCGGCGTGTGCCGCAGCGCGTCGGCGGGGGCGGTCATCGGCTCGAAGCAGACGAGGTCCGCGATGCTCGGCGCGAACACCTGCGCGTAGCCGTAGCCCTCCTCGAAGACGACCTCGATCCGGCGGTCGCCGCCCTCCAGGACGAACGGGCCGCCTGCGTACGTGTAGCCGTCATCGAACGTACGGTCCGCGAGCGGGCCGTCCAGCTCACCGGCGGGCGAGCGCTCGCCCGTCGGGATCAGCCGCTCGTCGACGGTGATGTGCTCCTCCACCGGCAGCGTGATCTCCCATTCGGCGCGTGGCACGCCCGGGAGCTGGAAGAACGGGTGGTGGCCGAACGCGATCGGCACGGGCCGCTCGCCCGCGGTGAGCGTGGTGGTGATGGTCAGCGCGGCCGGGCTCAGCTCCGCGGCGACGGTGACCCGGTGCGGGAACGGGAAGGCGGCCGCGTCGACGTCACGGCCGGCGACGATGCGCCGCTCGCTCGCGAACGTCGGCTCCCAGTCCGTGACCGCCGCGCGCAGCCCGTGCAGCGGCAGGCCGTGCTCCTCCAGATACAGATCGGAGCGGTCGAGCGCTACGGCCACACCGTCGAACGTGTACTCGAAGCCGCCGAGGCGGTTCGCCCACGGGTGCAGGAGCGGGATGCCGCCCGCCCACGGCGTATTCGGGACGTGCTCGGTGACGTCCGCCAGCAGCTGATCGCCGTCGTGGCGCAGGGACACGCAGTGCATCCCCGCCGCGGGCTCGAAGGTCGCTTCGAGCCCGCCGGAGCTGAGCGTTACCAGTGCACGCCCTTCATCAGATACGCGAGCGCGGTCGCCTCGCCGGACGCCTTGTCCCCGTCGCCGCCCTTCTCGCCCTTCTCGCCCTTGGCGGCGGTGGACTCGGGGAACACGCGGTACGCGAGATGCAGGATCTGGTCGACGGCCTTCGGCGCGAGCGCGTACGCGACCTCCCCGAAGGTGCCGAGCTTCGTGTTGATCTGCTTCGGCTTGGCGCGGATCGCCTCGCACACGAGGTCCGCGGCTTCCTCGGGCGAGATCGTCGGGAACGAGTCGTACATCTTCGTCGGCGCGATCATCGGCGTGCGCACGAGCGGCATGTGGATCGTCGTGAAGGTCACGTTGTCGCCGATCGTCTCGCTGCTCACCACGCGCGTGAACGCGTCGAGCGCGGACTTGGACGCGACGTAGGCGCTGAACCGCGGCGGGCTCGTCTGCACGCCGATGCTCGAGACGTTGACGATGTGCCCGCCGCCCTGGTCGCGCATGTGCGGGAGCAGCCCGAGCATGAGCTTCACCGGGCTCAGGTAGTTCAGGTGGACCGTGCGCTCGTAGTCGTGGAAGCGGTCGTAGGAGAGCTTCACCGACCGCCGGATCGAGCGTCCCGCGTTGTTGACGAGCATGTCGATCCGCGGATGGTCGGCCAGCAGCTTCTCGACCAGGTCCTCGATCGCCTCGAAGTCGCTCAGGTCGCACGGGGCGACGTACGCCGTGCCGCCCGCCGCCTCGATCTCGGTCTTGACCTCTTCGAGCTTCTCGCGCGTGCGTGCGACGAGGATCGGGATGCCGCCGGCGGCCGCGATCTTCAGCGCGGCGGCGCGGCCGATGCCGCTCGACGCGCCGGTGATGATCACCGTCTTGCCGTTGACGGCGCCCTCGAACGAGTGGTCCTTGTAGAGGTCCGGGTCCAGCTCCCGCTCCCAGTAGTCCCACAGCTTGTCCGCGTAGGTCGGGAGCGTCGGGATCGAGATCGTGGAGTCGCGTAGGGCGCGCTGGGCATCGCGGGCGTCGAAGCGGCAGGTGAGGGCGATGTACTCGACGACCTCGTCCGGGATGCCCAGGTCGGCCAGCACGTTGCGGCGGATCTGCTTGAGCGCCGGGAGCTTGAGCGCGAACCCGATCACGCCCTTGGGCAGGTTCTGCAGCGCGCGGCGGTCGATGCGCATGACCGCCCGTGGCGCGTGCCCGGCCTCCGCGAACGTGTTGAGCACCTCGCCGACGCGCTGACCCTTGGGGTCGACGATGTGGAAGACGTTGTTCTCGAGCTCGCCCTTGTGCGCGATGTGATCCATCGCGGCCGCGACGTAGTCGACCGGGACGATGTTCGTCCAGCCCCATTCGAGGCTGATCAGCGGGAACCACTCCGGCAGCGCGTGCCGGATCTTCTGCAGCAGCTTGAAGAAGTAGTACGGCCCGTCGATCTTGTCCATCTCGCCGGTCTTGGAGTTGCCGACGACGATCGAGGGGCGGTAGATCCGCAGCGGCGCCTTCACGCGCTCGCGGACGAGGCGCTCGGACTCGAACTTGGTCCGGTGATACGGGTGGGCCAGCTTCTGCCCCTCGTCGAACATGTCCTCGGTGAACGTGCCGTCGTCGAACAGGCCGGCGACGGCGATCGAAGACGTGTGGTGGAACATGCCGACGTCGAGGCTGTTCGCCAGGTCGATCGCGTTCTGCGTGCCCGCGACGTTGATCTGCGTGTTCTGCGCCTCGTCGGCACCCATGTCGTAGATCGCGGCGAGGTGGAAGAAGTGGTCGATCTTCGGGAGATCGGTCTCCACGCCCAGCTTGGGCTGCGTCAGGTCGCCGATGACCGGCTTGATCCGGTCGGCGTGCCCCCAGCCCTCGACGAGCTGGGCGAGCTTGTCGCGCGAGCCCTCGCGCACGAGGACGTAGATGTCACCTTCGCGCTCCAGCAGGCGCTCGACGAGGTGACGTCCGATGAAGCCGGTGGCACCAGTGACGAAGTAGGTCGTCAACGCAATCTCCCTCCGTGACCGTACACGGGCGGGACCCTACTTTCTTTGCGCGAACTGGCGCGCCCCCTCTTGCGCGGTGGTGAGCTGGGCGCGGCCCAGACGGGCCTCCAGGGCGAGCCCTTCGTCGATCGTGAGCGTCTCGCCTTCGAGCAGTGCGCGGCGGTCCGAGTTGGTCGTGGCGCGCGGGTGCGCGGCGATCTCCTCGGCGAGCTGGAGCGCGCGGATGACGTGCGCGCCCGGCCCGACGATCTCGGTGATCAGGCCCATCGACTTCGCTTCCGGGGCCTGGATCGTGCGGCCGGTGAGGATGAGATCGAGCGCGCGGCCGGTGCCGATCACGCGCGGGAGCCGTTGCGTGCCGCCGTCGATCAGCGGGACGCCCCAGCGGCGCTCCGCGCAGCCGAACGATGCGTTGGTCGTGGCGACCCGCAGGTCGCACCACAGCGCGAGCTCCAGGCCGCCGGCGAGGCAGTGGCCGGAGATCGCGGCGATCGTCGGCTTGGGGGAGAAGAGGCGCGTGAAGCCGAGCGGGCCGCCGGGCGCGTCGGGATCGAGCGTCTCGATCGCCTTCAGGTCGGCGCCGGCGCAGAACGCCTTCTCGCCCGCGCCGGTGAGGACGAGCACGGCCGCGTCGTCGTCGGTGGAGAAGCGGTTGAACGCTTCGAGGAGTTGGCGCGCCGTGTCGCCGTCGACGGCGTTGTGCCGCTCAGGCCGGTCGATCGTGATGAGCGCCGCAGACTCGCGGCGCTCGTACTGGATCACCAGCCGCCGCGGACGTCCGCGCGGGCGCGGCGGGCCTTTTCGGCGTTCCAGCGGCGCAGGCGGCGCTTCTCGAGGCGGTCGTACGCGATCGAGAGGATCGTGATCAGCACCGGGAAGCCGGCGATGATGAAGAAGCCGGCCATGGTGACCACGCGGTCGTTCGTCAGGCCCCACGTGCCCTCGCCGCCATCCTTGCCGGGATAGGCGAGCGCGGCGGGCGCGCTGAGTGCGAGCAACCAGAGGGTGAGGAGCGCCGTACGGACCATGCGGGGCATGGTACCTATCCTCATCCGCGATGGCTGTTGTGATCGCGTCCGATCTCGCCAAGGACATGGCGGGCGAGCCCCTGCTGCGGGGCGTTTCCTTCAAGCTCGAGCGGAAGGATCGCTTGACGCTGTCCGGGCGCAACGGCTCTGGCAAAACGACCCTCCTGCGCATGCTCTCGGGGGAGACGGGCATCGACGGTGGCGAGCTCGCGTTCACCAAGGGCGTGCGCGTGAAGCTGCACGACCAGCGCCCGCCGCGCGATCGGGACACGACGCTGCGCGACTACGTGCTCGGCGGGTGCAAGGAGCTGATCGAGCTCGAGGAGGAGCTGTTCGCGCTCGAGGCCAAGATGGCCGAGGGCGACATGAGCGTCTTCGACGCCTACTCGCGCGCGCAGACCCAGCTCGAGCACGCCGGGGGCTACAACTGGCGCGAGGGCGTGAACTCGACGCTGCACGGGCTCGGCTTCCGCGACGCGCACATGGACCGGTCGCTGGAGACGTTCTCGGGCGGCGAGTTGACGCGCGCGTCTTTGGCGCGGGCGCTGGCCGGCGATCCCGACCTGCTGCTGCTCGACGAGCCCACCAACCACCTCGACATCGAGTCGCTGGAGTGGCTCGAGGCGCACCTGCAGCAGCTGGACGCGGCCGTCGTGCTCGTCGCGCACGACCGCTGGTTCCTGGAGGCGGTGGGCACGTCGGTGCTGGAGCTCGAAGGCGGGCGCTCGAAGTTCTTCAAGGGCACCTGGTACCAGTGGCGCGCCGAGAAGGCGCAGCGCGAGCTGGCGCTGGGCCGCGCGATCGAGAAGCAGCAGGCCGAGATCGCCAAGCTCCAGCGCTTCGTCGACCGCTTCAGCGCCGGCACGCGGTCCCGGCAGGCCTCCTCGCGCGCGAAGAAGCTCGAGAAGATGGACAAGCTCTCGACCGACCCGAAGGACAGCAAGGGCCTCGGATTCGCGTTCAAGCCGCCACAGCGCTCGGGCCGCGTCGTGTTCGAGCTCGAGGACGGGAAGCTGCAGATCGGTGACCGTGTGCTGCTCGACAACGCCGAGCTGTGGCTCGAGCGCTCCGAGCACGTGTCGCTGGTGGGGGCGAACGGCACCGGCAAGACCACGCTCATCACCGCCCTGGCGGGCCTGCGCGAGCTCGACGGCGGCAAGCTGCGGCGCGGGCACAACGTCAACCTCGGGCTGCTGGCCCAGCACGCCGAATCGTTCCAGCAGGGACGCACGGTGCTGGAGGCGTGCGTGCGCGCGACCAAGCTCACGCCCAACGAGGCGCGGTCGCTGCTCGGCAAGTTCCTGTTCAGCGGCGAGGACGCCGAGAAGCCCTTGGATGGCCTGTCGGGCGGCGAGCGCCAGCGGCTCTCGTTGGCGATCCTCGTGAGCAGCGGCGCCAACGTCCTGATCCTCGACGAGCCCACCAATCACCTGGACCTGGAGAGCCGCGAGGCGCTGGAGGCGGCGCTGCAGCAGTTCCAGGGCGCTCTGCTTCTGATCTCGCACGATCGCGCGCTGCTCGACGCCGTCGGCACCCGCACCGTCGCGCTCGAGGACCAGACGCTGCACTCCTACGTCGGCGGCTGGCCCGAGTACGTGCGCGTCCGCGAGGAGCGCGCGGAGGCGGCGAAGAGCGCCAAGCAGGCGAAGAAGGCGGCGCCCAAGCAGGCCGCGGCCGCAGCCGCCGCCGCTGCGCCGGCGGCCAAGGCGGCTGCCCCGCGCTCGAAGAACGAGGCCGCGAAGGCCAAGAAGCTCGAAACCCAGATCGAGCAGGCCGAAGCGGCCCTGGCGGCGCTGGAGATCGAGCTGGCCGATCCGTCCGCGTGGAACGACCCGCGCGCGGCCGAGAAGTCCACGGCCCGCCACGCCGAGGCCAAGAAGACGCTCGAAGAGCTCTACGCGCGCTGGGAATCGGTCGCGAGCTAGGCGCGCCAGCGCTCGAGCACGGGCTTCAGGAAGTCCGGGCGCGGGTCCGCTGTCCACAGCGCGTCGAGCTCGGCCACGACCGCCTCGCGCTCGGGATGCTCCGGCGCGACGCGTTCGAGCATCCCGCACGCGTAGATCAGCGACCACACCGGCGCGAGCGGGAGCCACGGCTCCGGACGCTCGCGCAACGCGTGCAGGGCGGCGTCGACGTCGAGGTGGGCCCGCGCGAGCGGCAGCGCCTCATCGACCGCATACGCGACGACCTCGTCCTCGACGCCCGGCCGCAGGCGCCACGTGCGGTCCGTGGTCAGCGGCGCGTTCAGCGCGACATCCGGGTGCACCTGCTCCCGAGCTCTCCGTCGATCGCCCACGTCCCGGGCGGCCACACGACGGGACCCAGCGAGAACCCACCACGTCCGCCCGCGTCGCCGCAGCCCGTGCGCCTTCAGCGCCGGGTGCAGGTGCTCGGAGACGAGCGCGTCGAGGGCGGCGAGGGCGGACAAGGGGCGCCGCAATCTAGTCGCGTCCGGCGCGACCAGGTTGCGGCACCCCTCGGCGATCAGGCCGTCAGCGTCGAGTTGTCGATCACGAAGCGGTAGCGCACGTCGGAGGCCAGGACGCGCTCCCAGGCCTCGTTGACCTGGTCGGCGGAGATGACCTCGATGTCCGCGGCGATCCCGTGCTCGGCGCAGAACTCGAGCATCTCCTGGGTCTCGCGGATCGAGCCGATCCCGGAGCCCGCGAACGTGCGGCGCTGCATCAGCAGCGGGAACACCGGCACGGGCAACGGCTCGGACGGGGCGCCCACGTTCACCAGCGCGCCGTCGGTCTTGACGAGGCTGAGCATGGCGCCCATGTCGATGACCGCGCTGACCGTGTTGATGATCAGGTCGAAGCGGTGGGCGAGCGCGGTGAAGGTCGCGTCGTCGCTGGTGGCGTAGTAGTGGTCGGCGCCGAGGCGTAGCCCATCCTCCTGCTTGCGCAGCGACTGCGACAGCACGGTGACCTCCGCGCCCAGCGCGTGCGCGAACTTCACCGCCATGTGGCCGAGGCCGCCGAGGCCGACGACCGCGACCTGCTTGCCCGGCCCCGCGTTCCAGTGGCGCAGCGGCGAATAGGTGGTGATGCCGGCGCACAGCAGCGGCGCGGCCTCCTCCAACGGGATCTCGTCCGGGATCCGCAGCACGAAGTCCTGGTCGACGACGACGTGGTCGGAGTAGCCGCCGTAGGTGAACGTGCCGTCGCGGTCGACGGAGCCGTAGGTCTGCGTGTTGCCGGCGATGCAGTACTGCTCGTTGCCGGCCTGGCAGTTCTCGCACTCGCGGCACGAGTTGACCATGCAGCCGACACCGACGCGGTCGCCCACCGCGAATCCGGTCACGTCTGAGCCGACCGCGGCGACGACGCCCGCGATCTCGTGGCCCGGGACAGCGGGGTAGGGGATCTCACCCCACTCGCCGCGGGCGAAGTGGATGTCGGAGTGGCAGATCCCGCAGAACTTGATGTCGATGCGGACGTCGCTCGCGCCGAGCGCGCGGCGCTCGATCTGCAGCGGCGCGAGGTCCGCGGTCGGCGACCCGGCCCCGACGGCGCGGGCGGTGGTCGTCGTCGTATTGCTGGTGGCAGTCACGGCGGCCACTATGGGCGCACGCGGGCGGTCCTGAAAGGACCCTGCGAGAGGGGTACTGGCAGGGCACCCCGGCGCGCGCAGGCTTCGCCGTACATTGGAGGCATGGGCCAATCGCGTGAGCTGTCGGAGTTCCTCACCGCGCGAAGGGCCAGCGTCACGCCCGCCGACGTCGGCATTCCCGTACACGGGCGTCGTCAGGTCCAGGGCCTCCGGCGCGAGGAAGTCGCGTCGCTCGCGGGTGTGTCGGTCGAGTACTACAAGCGCCTCGAGCGCGGCCAGGCCACGAGCCCGTCCGAGAGTGTGCTGGGCGCGCTGGCCGATGCCCTGCGGCTCAACGGCATCGAGCGCGCGCACCTGTTCGACCTCGCCCGCGCCGCCGGCCCGGCGTGCCCGACGACACCGCCCGCGCCGACGCGGCTGCGCCCGATCGCCCAGCGCGTGCTCGACACGATCGGGTCGCCGGTCGTGGTGAACAACGCGCGCGGCGACTACATCGGCGCGAACGCGCTCGGCCGCGCCCTGTTCGAACCGATCTTCGACAGCCCCGAAGGCGCGAACGGCGCCCGGTTCCTGTTCCTGGACCCGGCCGCGCGGACGTTCTGGGTGGACTGGGAGCAGATCGCGAAGGCCACCGTCGGCTCGTTGCGCAGCTACGCGGGAAGTCACCCTTGCGAGCCGGCGCTGACGTCGCTCGTCGGCGAGCTCTCCACGCGCAGCGACGCGTTCCGGACGTGGTGGGCGGCGCACACCGTGCACGCCCACGCGGCCGGGGTCAAGCGCGTCCGCCATCCACTGGTGGGCGAGGTGACGGTCAACTACGAGATGCTCACGTTCGCCGCCGACGAGCTGCCGATGGCGGTCTACACGGCTGAGCCGGGCAGCGCCTCCGAAGAGGCGCTGAACCTGCTCGCCAGCTGGATCGCGACGCCTACGACGCCAGCTTCGCCCCCTCGGCCAGTGCGCTGAGCTTCGCCCACTGGATCGACTCGTGGACCCGGTGGATGTACGGGCCCTGAGCGAAGCCGCAGTCGGTGCTGCCGAGCACGTTCTCCGCGCCGACCAACGCCGCGGTGCGCGCGAGCCGTTCCTGCACGAGCTCCGGGTGCTCGACGACGTTGGTCGCGTGGCTGATCACGCCCGGCGCGAGCTTCTTGCCGGCGGGGAGCTTGACGTCCTCGAAAACCTTCCACTCGTGGGCGTGACGCGGGTTGGCGTTCTCGTACAGGTACGTGCTGGCGTTGACCTGGAAGACGAGGTCGAGCACGTCGCGGAGCGGGATGTCGTTGGTGTGCGGCCCGTTCCAGGAGCCCCAGCAGATGTGGTAGCGGACGCGGTCCTGCGGGATGCCCTCGAGCGCGTGGTTGAGGGCGTCGATCCGCGGCTGGGCCCACTTGAGGTAGTCGTCCATCGTTCCGGGCGGCACGAACACGTCGTACATGAACGGGATGTAGGCGTCATCGATCTGCACGTACAGCCCGGCGTCGACGATCGCCTTGTACTCCTCGCGCAGCGCCTCCGCGATGCCCATCAGCGCGGCCTCTTCGGACCCGTAGTGGTCGTCGATCAGCTCGGGGAACGCGCTCGCCGGGGCCACCACCGGCAGGAAGCCCTCTGAGACGCCCGCGGCCTCCATCGCCGCCTTCAGGTTCGCGATGTCGCGCTGGATGACTTCGTGGCCGGTGTACGTGACGGGCGCGACGCACGCCCACTCGCCGCCCGGCCCCTCGTACTCCTGCTCGTTGGCGAAGTAGCCCGCGTAGAAGTCGGGGAAACGCGCCCAGTCCGTCGGGCCCTGGTTGACGGCCGCGAAGTCCGCGTGCTCGACCTTGTGCGGGCGCAGCTCGATTCCACCGAGGCGCTCGTAGACGTAGTAGTTCCACGCCGACTTGCCGTACTCGCCGTCGCTGACGATGTCGATGCCGGCGTCGCGCTGTTTGACGACCACCTCGTGGACCGAGCGCTGCAGGCACTCCGCGTACGCGGCCTCGTCGTAGGCCTCACCCGCGTCGCGTTTGCGCAGGTAGTCGATGAGCTCATCGGGGCGGACGAGGCTGCCGACATGCGTCGTCTTCACGACCATCTCTCCTCTTCGACGGACCGGAGCGCGGGACCCTATGGCAGTCGACTGACCGATGCGGCGTCCGTGCGCGCAGTCAGAATCCGCGCAATGCTCCGCGCCACCCTCCTCGCCGCCGTCCTGCTCTGCCTCACCCCGGCGGTTGCCCAGGCCGCGGACGTCCGCATCTACTTCACCAAGGGCGAGCAGCTCGCCTACGTCGAGCGGGACCTGCCCGCCGGCGTGGAGCCTGCGCTCAGGTCGCTGCTGGCGGGGCCGCCGCCCGGGCTCGGCACAACGATCCCGGATGGCATCAAGGCCACGGTGAAGGGCACCCGGATCGACTTCACGCCCAACCTGGAGGACTCGGCCGCGCTCGCCCAGGTCGTCTACAGCACGGCGACCGGCGAGGACGAGGTGACCGTCGACGGCAAGGCGTACACGCGCGCGGACTTCGGGCCGAAGCCGTACAAGGAGCCCAAGCCACCGGCCCGCAAGGTCCCCGCCCCCGATGAGCCCAAGCAGGTGCAGACCCGGCTGGTCACGCTCGGCTACCTGCCGTCCAGCGCCGTCACCGGCACGTACGACTACCGGACGATGCAGGCCGTGCTCGCGTTCCAGGCGTGGAGCGGACTCCAGCGCGACGGTGTGGTGGGCCCGAAGACGCTGGCCCAGCTGAAGATCGCGGGTCGCCCGCTCCCGCTCGACCGCACGAGCAAGGGCAGGCGGGTGGAGATCTACCGCTCCCGCGGCGTCGTGCTGCTGATCAACAACGGTCGCGTCGTGCGCGCGATCCACACCTCCACGGGCGTCGGGGGCGACAGCCCGGACACCGGCACGCCGCCCGGCAAGTGGAAGATCTACCGCAAGGAGCTCAAGTCCTGGTCGGTGCCGTACAAGACCTGGCTGCCCTACGCCGCCTACTGGGTCGGCGGCTGGGCGCTGCACGGATACGCCGACGTCCCGCCCCAGCCGGCCTCACACGGCTGCGCCCGGCTCCCCATGCCCGAGGCCAAGTACGTCTACGACTTCGTCTCGATCGGCACCCCGGTGCAGGTCATCTAGGGCCAGATAGGCCACGGCGTTCGCCTCGGTGAGCGGCCGCGAGAACAGGTAGCCCTGGCCGCGGTCGCAGCCCAGCGCGCGCACGATCGCGAGCTGCTCGCGGGTCTCGATGCCCTCGGCGACGGAGGAGAGCCCGAGGCCGTTCGCGAGCCCGGCGATGGCGCCGAGCACCTGGCCAGGCGCACCGTCTTCGCCGGTCGCGGAGGCCACGAACGCGCGGTCGATCTTCAGCCCCTCCAGTGGCAGCCGTTCGAGATAGCCGAGCGAGGAGAAACCGGTCCCGAAGTCGTCGAGGGCGATCCGGA
Source organism: Solirubrobacter taibaiensis (assembly GCA_027587225.1). Lineage (GTDB taxonomy): Bacteria > Actinomycetota > Thermoleophilia > Solirubrobacterales > Solirubrobacteraceae > Solirubrobacter > Solirubrobacter taibaiensis. The sequence goes on along the minus strand of JAPDDQ010000039.1, from coordinate 32,298 downwards.
CGCCCAGCGCGTGCAGGGCGCGGAGTCGCTCGGCCACCATCACGTCGTCGGCCAGGAACACGCTCTCGGTGACTTCGAGCGAGAGGCTGGAGGGCGGGACGTCGGCCACGGCGAGTGCCGCGCGCACGACGTCCACGACGGAGGCGCGCTCGAGCTGCAGCGGCGACAGGTTGACGTTCATCGTGAGCGTCTCGTGGCCGGTGCGCAGCCGGCGCAGGGCGGCGGTCGCCTCGCGGATGACCCAGTCGCCGAGCGGGTGGATGAGCCCGGTGGACTCGGCGAGGCCGATGAACCGGTCCGGTGCGAGCAGCCCACGCGTCGGATGCTGCCAGCGCACGAGCGCCTCGAACCCGGTCACGCGCTCGGTGTGCAGGTCGACGATCGGCTGGTAGTGGAGCTCCAGCTCGTCCCGCTCCAGCGCCCCGTGCAGCTCGGAGCCCAGCACGAGCCGCTCGCTGGCGTCGTCCTGCATCCGGTCCTCGAACACCGCCCATGCGGCCTTGCCGGTGCGCTTGGCGGAGTACATCGCCAGGTCGGCGTCGCGCAGCAGGTCGTCCGCGTCGAGCGCTTCGCCGCCGACCCAGCGGATGCCGATGCTGCCGCGGCAGTGGATCGTCGCGCCCGTGAGCTCGAAGGGCTCCTCCAGGGCGGCCAGCACGCGGTCGGCCAGAGCGGCGGCCTGGTCGGCGCCACCGACGTTCTCCGCGAAGATCACGAACTCGTCCCCGCCGAGCCGGGCGGCCGTGTCCTGGGCGCGGATCGCGTCCTCCAAGCGCTGCGCGACGGCCTGCAGCAGCCGGTCGCCCTCGCGGTGCCCGAGTCCGTCGTTGACGGACTTGAAGTCGTCGAGATCGATCAGCAGCAGGGCGGCGTCGCTGCCGGGCGCACGCAGCGCGCGAGCAGCGGCGTGGGTGATGCGCTCGCGCAGCAGGGCGCGGTTGGCGAGCCCGGTCAGCGGGTCGTGGAACGCGAGCTTGGCCAGTTCGGCCTCCAGCTCGCGCCGCTGCGTGAGGTCGCGGACGTTGAACACGATCGCGCTGACGGCCTCCTCTTCGAGCAGGTTGACCGCCGTGCCGTCCAGGAAGCGCTTGGTCCCGTCCGCGTGCTCCAGGAAGAACTCGACCGGCACCTCGTGCGTGTCCGCGAGCGGCTGCATCTGCGCGGTGAGCCGCTCGGCCTCGTCGGGCGGCACCAGCGAGCACAGGTTCACGCCGAGCGCGGCATCCGGCGCGATGCCGATCACCGATTCCAGCGCCGGGCTCGCGTAGAGGATGTCCCCACCGTCGTCGATCAGCAGCGTCAGGTCGGACGAGTTCTGCACGAGCGCGCGGAACCGCCGCTCGCTGACGAGCAGCGCGCGGTGGGCGGCGCGCAGGTCCCTGAGCGTGCGCCGGCGGACCCGCAGAGTGGCGGCAGCGGCCAGCGCGAGCGTGAGCCCGATCAGCGGGAGGTAGGGAGCCATGACACCTTCGTCATCGGCCGGTGCCCTCAACCCCCGGTCATCGCCACGTCAAGGAATCGTCAAGCGCGCGCGGCGGCGGTGAGGCGCTCCGCGGCGCCGGCGAGCGGACCGGGATGGATCCCCAGGTGCTCGGCGCCCGCGGCGCGCCACGCGTCGAGCTCGGAGGGCCAGTCCGTGTCCGGACGGGCGTTGATGACCGTCCCGGCCGACACCGCGCGGCCGGAGGTGAGCTCCCGCAGGCGCGCATGCAGCGCGCGGAACTCGTCGGGGGTGACGTTGTAGGCCTGCCACAGGTCGCCGACGCGGGCGGCGCGCTTGAGCGCGGCATCGGACTTGCCGCCCACCAGCAGCGGGATCGGCGCGCTCGGCCGCGGCGCCAGCACGCCGTTGCCGACCCGGTGGAACCGCCCGTCGAATCCGCCCGATCCCGTGGTGTGCAGGTGCGCGACGAGCTCGATCAGCTCGTCCGTGCGCTTGCCGCGCTCGTTGAACGGCACCTCCAGGGCAGCGAACTCGTCGCGGTCCCAGCCGACGCCGGCGCCGAGGATCACGCGGCCGGGCGCGAGTCGCTCGAGCGTGGCGAGCTGCTTGGCCAGCAGCACCGGCTCGCGCAGCGGCAACACCAGCACGGACGTGCCCAGGGTGACCCGCTCGGTCAACGCGGCGACGTGCGCGAGCAGGATCAGCGCCTCGTGCACGCCGCCGTAGACCTCGCCGAACGGCGCCGGTGGCAGCAGGTGGTCCGGCAGCCACACCGACGCGAACCCGAGCGCCTCGGCGTGCTGGGCCAGGCGCGCGATCTCCCGCGGGTCGGCATCGGCGGTCTCGTTCGGCAACATCACCCCAAGGCGCATCCCCATGTCCTATCAGCGCGCGGCGGGAACCACGCGCAACAGGCGCGCCGCCCGGCCCGGCAGCCACCAGTTCCAGCGGCCGAGCAGCGCGACGAGGGCCGGGGCCAGCACGCCCCGGATGAGCGTCGCGTCGAGCAGGATGCCGCCGCCGAGCGCGGTCGCGAACATCTTCGCCTCGGTGCCGGGGCCGGCGCTCATGGCCACGAACGCGAGGCCGAGGATGAGCGCGGCGCTGGTGACCAGGCGGCCGGTGCGGCTGATGCCCTCGACCACCGCGGCGTCGGTCGACCCGGTGCGGTCGTACCCCTCCCGCATGCGGCTGAGGATGAACACCTGGTAGTCCATCGAGATGCCGAACAGGAACGCGAACACGACGATCGGCATCTCGACGTTGATGGCGTTCGTGGCCTCGATGCCCCAGATGAGCTCCGAGCCCCACCCGTGCTGCCACACGAGCACCAGCAGGCCCCAGGCCGCGCCGACCGACAGCAGGTTCAGCAGGACCGCCTTGAGCGGGATGATCAGCGAGCGGAACGCACGGGCGAGCAGCAGGAACGTGAGCACGGCGATCAGCGCGACAACGAGCGGGAAGTTCCCGTAGACCGAGTCGAGGAAGTCGGCGCTCTGGGCCGCTTCGCCGCCGGTCACGGCCTCGCCGGCGGTAGCCGTGCGGACGCGGTCGAGCGTTGCGCGCCCGGCGGCGGAGTTGCCGTCGACGGTCGGGATGACGGTGATCAGCGAGGTGCCGTCGCGGCGCCAGTCGGCCGGTGCGACGGCGGCGTGGACGCCTTCGACGCCCTGCAGCGCGGTGACGGCGGACGCGGGGTTCTCAGAGTGGACGAGCGTGTCGAACGGCGAGAGCGGGCCGCTGCCGATGCCGGAGGTGGTGAGCTGGTCGAGCGCGGCGCGGGCGGGGCCGGCCTGGGCCAGTGACTGCGCCTGCGGGCTGCCGAGCTGGATCGTCGACGCGGCGAGCACGAACCCGGCGAGCACGGCGGTGGAGAGGATCGCGGCGGCCCAGCGGTGGCGCAGCACGAAGCGCGCCCACGCCGTCCAGCCGCGGCTGGCGCGGTCCTCGCGGTGCGCGTGGCGGCGATCCAGGCGCGGACCGAGCGTGGCCAGGACCACCGGCAGGAGCGTGATGGCGACGGCGACGCTGACCAGCGGGATCAGCATCCCGGCGATGCCGATGCTGCGCAGGAAGGGGACGGGGAGGACGACGAGCGCGAGCAGTGAGATGGCGACGGTCGTGCCGCTGAAGACGACGGCCTTGCCGGCGTGCTCCATCGCGGCCACGGTCGCGTCGTGCGGATCGGCGCCGCGCTGGCGCTCCTCCCGCCAGCGCACGACGACCAGCAGGGCGTAGTCGATGGCGATCGCGAGGCCGACGAGGGCGATCAGGACCTTGACGATCACCGACACGGCGGTCGCCTCGGCCAGCGGCCAGACGGCGAGGAACGTCGTCGGCATCGCGACGAGCGCCATCAGCATCGGCACGAACGCCATCCACGAGGCGAACACGAAGATCAGGACGAGCAGCGCGCCGCCGCCGGCGATCGCCGCTTCCAGCGCCATGCTCGAGCCTTCGGCCGCGCCGTTGTCGACGGTCCCTGCGCGGAGCGCGTCCAGGCCCGTGACCTGCACCGGCGCGCCGCCGACCGTGAGGGTCTTCACCGCATCCTGCGCGGCGCGTGCCTCGGTCTGCCCCGGATCGATGCCGCCGGTGGCCGGGATGTACACGAGCGCGAAGGTCGTGCGCCCGTCGGCGGACACGAAGCCGCGGTCCCGCGTGGAGGCGTAGGACGCGACACGCGCACCCGGAACGGCGGCTTCGATCCTGTCCAATGCTTCGCGCAGCTGCGCGGCAACGCCCGGTGAGTCGACGGTGGTGCCGGACGGCAGCGTCACCACCGGCACGAGCGGCGCGGCGTCGCCGCCGCTGCCGTAGGTCTCGACGATCTGGCTGTTGGCGGCGAACGCCTCCTGGCCGGGCAGGTTGAACTGCTGTTCAAAGGCGCGGTCGGCGGGGCCGATGGCGGCGATGCCGGCGACGGTGAGCGCGACCCACAGGCTGACGACGATCGCTTTGTGGGCCAGCACCCAGCGGGCCAGGGTGGTCATTGCAGTGCGCTGTTCCGGCATCTCGGATCTCCAGTCGACTTACGGTGTAAGGGAGCGTTGCCGAAGGTATACTCTTACGCCGTAAGGTTTGTCAATCGAGGTAGCCGGTTTGCCAACGAAACGAGTCCCGCTCACGAAGGAACGCGTGCTGCGGACCGCGATCGCGGTCGCGGACGAGCGCGGCGTCGAAGGGCTGTCGATGCGCAAGCTCGCGACCGAGCTCGGGGTGGAGGCGATGTCGCTCTACCACCACGTCGCCAACAAGCACGCCCTGCTGGACGGGATGATCGACATCGTCTTCAGCGAGATCGACCCGCCCGCGGCCGGCGGCGACTGGAAGGCCGAGCTGCGGGGGCGGGGGTTGTCGACGCTCGCCGCGCTGCGTCGGCACCCGTGGGCGGTCGGCGAGATGGAGGGGCGTGGCACGCACGGGATGGCGAACCTGCGAATCCACGACGCGGTGCTCGGCTGCCTGCTCGGTGCCGGCTTCTCGGAGCCGATGACGGTCTCCGCGATGTCGGTGCAGGACGCCTACATCTACGGCTTCGCCCTCCAGCAGGTGGACATGAACCCGGAGACGCCGGCGGACTTCGCGGCGGTGGCGGCGCAGCAGATGGTCGACTACGAGGCCATGCTCGCCGACTTCCCGCACCTCGTGCGCGTCGTCGGTGGGCACGTCGCGAAGGTCGGTTACGACTACGACGCCGAGTTTCTTTTCGGCCTGGACCTGATCCTCGACGCGCTCGAGCAGCGGCTGCCCGAGCGATGAGTTTCACCGCGCGGCGCGGTCTGTGTGGGTATGGCTGAGACTAAGACGTATCCGGTGGCAGGCGTGGCGCTGCCGATCGCGGACCGTCAGCGCGCGCACGACTTCTATGTGGCGGCCCTCGGGCTGGAGGCGGTCGGGCCGATCGCCTCCGATGGGCTGCCCGAGCCGTTGATGTTCGTGGTCAACGGCCACCTGCGGCTCGTGCTGATCCCGAAGTGGGGCTTCAACCATGTCCTCGGGGAGAGCGGGCACGCTGTGGCCGAGCCGCGCGTCGCCGAGTGCCTGCTGCGGCTGGGGCAGGAGTCCGATGACGCCGTTCGCGCGCTCGTGGACCGTGCGCGGGCCGCCGGCGCCGACGTGGTGAGCGAACCGGCCCAACAGGGCTGGGGATTCGAATCCATGGTCGCGGACCCAGACGGCCATCTGTGGGTGATCGCGACGCACGTAGAGTGAGGCGGGTGCCGCGCCCTGACCTCTACTTCTCCGTGGACATCGAAGCCGACGGCCCGATCCCCGGGCCGTACTCGATGGTCTCGCTCGGCGCGTGCATCGCCGGGACCTACGACGGCGAGCGGTTCACCGCGCATCCGCCCGAGCGCCGCACGTACTACACCGAGCTCAAGCCGATCAGCGACCAGTGGGTGCCCGAGGCACTCGCGGTCAGCGGCTTCTCACGCGAGCGGCAGCTCCAAGGCGTGGAGCCGAAGGACGGGATGACCGGCTTCGCGGACTGGGTCGAGGAGATGTGCGCCGAGCACGACCGCGGGCGCGCGGTGTTCGCCGCGTTCCCGCTCGGGTTCGACTGGCTGTTCACGTACTGGTATCTGATGGCGTACGCGGGCCGCTCGCCGTTCTCGCACGGGCGCCACATCGACATCAAGACGCTGTTCACGGCGCAGTCGGGAACCCCGATCCACGCCGCGGTCAAGCGGAACATGGGCCACGAGCTGCTCGGCGACCGCCCCCACACGCACAACGCGCTCGACGACGCGCAGGGGCAAGCCGACCTGCTCGCGAACCTGCTTAAGCGAGTGCTTCCGCCGGCGGGGTGAACTCGAGGCCCTGGTCGAGGGCGACCGGCTCGCTCGTGAGGCGGCCGCCGACGGTCGCGAGACCGTCGAGGAAGCCCGGGTCGGCGCGCAGGGCGTCGCGCACGCCGAGGTCGGCGAGCTGGAGCACGTAGGGGAGCGTCGCGTTGGTGAGCGCGCGCGTCGAGGTGATCGGCACGGCGCCCGGCATGTTGGCGACGCAGTAGTGGACGATCCCGTCGACCTCGTAGGTCGGCTCGCGGTGGGTCGTCGGGCGCGAGGTCTCGAAGCAGCCGCCCTGGTCGATCGACACGTCGACGAGCACGGCGCCCGGCTTGAGCTGCGCGAGCTGGTCGCGGCGGATCACGTACGGGGCCTTCGCGCCGTGCACCAGCACGGCGCCGATGATCAGGTCGGCGTCGCCGATCGCCTGCTCGACGTCGAGCGTCGAGGCGAAGCACGTGTCGACGCCGGAGAGGGTCTGCTCGAGCTCGCGCAGGCGGTCGATGTTGCGGTCGTAGATGGCGACGTCGGCGCCCATGCCGACCGCGACGCGCGCCGCGTTGGTGCCGACGACGCCGCCGCCGATGACGACGACCTTCGCGGCCGCCACGCCCGCGACGCCGCCGAGCAGGATGCCGCGGCCGCCGGAGTACTTGTGCAGCGCGTACGCGCCGGCCTGCGTGGCCAGCTTGCCCGCCACCTCGCTCATCGGAGCGAGCAGCGGGAGACGACCGCGCGCGTCGGTGACCGTCTCGTAGGCGATCGTCGTCGCGCCGGAGTCGATCAGGCCCTTGGTGAGCTGCGCGTCCGGCGCGAGGTGCAGGTACGTGAACAGCGTCTGATCGGGGCGCAGCCGCGCGACTTCGACCGGCTGCGGCTCCTTGACCTTGACCACCAGGTCGGCCTGGGCGAACACCGCGTCCGCGTCGGCGACGATCGTGGCGCCCTGGGCGACGAAGTCGGCGTCCGGGATCGACGAACCGGCGCCGGCACCCTCCTGCACGAGCACGGTGTGCCCGCGCCCGGTCAGCTCACGCACGCCCGACGGGGTCAACCCGACGCGGTGCTCATCGACTTTGATCTCTGTGGGCACGCCGACGACAGTCATTTCGGCAGTGTGCGGGCGGTCGCGTCCGTCACGCAAGATGTGAAGGGCGTATTCTGTGATTTCGGTCGTGTCCGGCGACATCGACAACCAGATCGTCAAGGCACTCGTCCGGAACGGTCGCGCGCCCTTCGCGCAGATTGCCCAGGAGGTCGGCCTGAGCGCGCACGCGGTCGCGGAACGCGTGCGCCGGCTCGAGGCGCGCGGCGTCATCCGCGGCTACACGGCTCTGGTGGATCAGGGCGAGCTGGGCCGCGCCCTCGGCGCCTTCATCGACGTGCGCCTGGCACCGACCACGGACCCCGATTCGTTCGAGCGCCTCGCGTGGTCGCTCCCCGCCACCCGCGCCGTCGCGTTCGTCAGCGGGCGCTTCGACTACATCGTCCAGCTCGCCTGCCGCGACGCATCAGACCTCGATCACACCGTGCGCGAGCTGCGCCGTCGCGGCGGGGTCGCCGCGACGGAGACACGGATCGTGATGCGCTCGACCGACCCGCGGACTCAGACCACGGGGTAGTTGTAGTAGCGCGGGATGGTGTGCTGGCAGTACGTCAGCCAGTCCCGGATGTTCTGGGCCTCCTGGCCGTACCAGAGGTTCCGGGCGAGGTCGTCACCGGTGGTCTTGTCGACCACGCCGGTGACGCGCCGCTTGCTGAAGACCTGCAGCGAGCGCACGGCGCTGAGCGTCTTCTGCCCGAACTTGCCGTCGACGCTGCCCGCGGGCAGCACCTGTCCCGCGGTCGTCCAGGCGAGGTAGTTGAGGCCCTGTTGCAGGCAGACGACGCTCCAGTTGCTGTCGCCGTACCTGATCGTGCTCGGGGCGGACGTCGCGGCCTTCGGCTCGGGGTCGGCCGCGCTCGCCGTGCCGACGGTCGCCGTGAGCAACCCCACGCTCATCGCCAGTCCGGTCAGGATGGTCGCCGCTCGTCGTCCGCCGGTCCGCATGGTCTCTCCTCCAGCTTGGGTTCGCCTGCCGCTGACCCACTGGTTTCCGGGCTAAACCTCGTCCAAACCGATGACCCCCGACCGATCGGGCATCCTTTTGGGACGCGTCAGGTCACGCCGTTCGCGCGGCGTAGAACTCGCGCACCGCGCGGACGAGGTCCTCAGGCACCTCCATGGCGGCGAAGTGGCCACCGCGGGGGTGCTCCGTCCACGAGACGATGTCGGTGTTGTCGCGCTCGGCAAATGGCCGGATCGTCTTGAAGTCGTCGGCGAACACGGCGACGCCGATCGGGCCGTCGTTGACGCGCGACGGGACGTCCTTCTCGATGTGGTGCAGCAGGACGGCGCCGGCCGAGGTGTTGGTCAGCCACTGCAGGCTGACTTGGAGGAGCACCTGGTCGGGCGTCATCAGGCTGGTGCCGTTGCCGAAGTTCTCGAACAGCTCGTGGTAGGCGAGCACGCCGACGGGCGAGTCGCTCAGCGCCGCGGCGATCGTGAGCGGGCGCTTGGCGTTCATGTCGGCGTAGCCGTTGACGGTCTGGAACCAGCCGGCGAACTCGAGCGCCGCGTAGTCCTCCGGGCCCATGGATTCGAACTCGGCCGGGTCCCCCGAAGGGAAGGAGAACAGCTGCAGCACGTGTGCGCCCAGGAAACCCGCGGGGTTCAGGATCGCGAGCTCGCGGGAGAGCATCGCGCCCCCGTCGGAGCCGTGCGCGCCGTAGCTGTCGTAGCCGAGGCCGCGCATGAGCCGGTCGTAGGCCCGGGCGGTGCGCTCCAGCGTCCAGTCGGTTGACGACAGCGGCGTGCTGAAGCCCATGCCGGGCAGGCTCGGGATGACGAGATGGAAGGCATCCTCGGCGCGGCCATCGTGCGCGGTCGGGTCGGTCAGCGGGCCGATGACGTCCAGGAAGTCCGCGAACGAGCCCGGGTAGGTGTGCGTGAGCAGCAGCGGCGTGGCGTGCTCGTGCGGTGAGCGGACATGCATGAAGTGCAGCGTCTGGCCGTCGATCTGCGTGCGGAAGTGCGGATGCGCGTTCATCCGCGCCTCGTGCGCACGCCAGTCGAAGTCGGTGCGCCAGCGCTCGACCATCGGCTGCAGGTATGAGGCGGGCGTGCCCTGCGTGCCCCACTCAGCGCCCGACCACTCGGCGGCGAACCGGGTCCGGGCGAGGCGGTCGTGCAGGTCGTCCAGCGCGACCTGCGGGATGTCGATCTCGAAGGGCTCGATCGTCAGCTCGTGCGCGGTGTTCGTCATACATGGAAAGGTATGATTAATTCCGGTGCGAAACGTTCCGCAATCGACTTCGAGCCGGCTGCTGTTGCTGCTCGGCTACCTGCAGAGTCAGCCGGTCTGGAGCGGCCCTGATCTCGTCGCGCTGCTCGGCGTCACCGACCGGACGCTGCGCAAGGACATCGAGCGGTTGCGCGAGTTGGGCTACCCGGTTGACGCGACCCGCGGGCCCGGCGGCGGCTACCGGCTCGGCCGGCACGGCCAGCTTCCGCCCCTGCTGCTCAGCGACGACGAGGCGGTCGCCGTCGCGATCGGCCTCGGGAATGCTGCCTCCGCTCCTGGCCTCCGGGACGCGAGCGCCTCCGCGATGGCCAAGCTGGAGCGGACGCTGCCGGACCGCTTGCAGCGCCGGGTCCGAGCCATCCACGCCAACACGGATGTCGGGCCGGCCAACACCGGCACCAACGAGCCGGAGGTGCGGGTCGACCCGGACCTGCTCGCGCAACTGGCCGCCGCCATCAGCGACCGCGCCGGCGTCCGTTTCACCTACGAAGACGCCGAGCGACCGGTGACCGCCGACCCCTACCGGCTCGTGAGCTGGCAGCAGCGCTGGTACCTGGTCGCTCGCGAGCATTCAGACCGCGAGTGGCGTGTGTTTCGCGTCGACTGGATGCGCCTGCGGTTTCCAGGCGCCGCACGGTTCGCGCCGGAACCACTCAAGGGCGGCGACTACGCGTCGTTCGTGCTGCGTCACGTCGCCTCAACCGGCTGGAAGGTCCACGCCCGCATCCTCGTCGACGCGCCCGCCCAGGAGGTGCTCGACCGGATCAACCCCGCCGTCGGCGTGGTCGAGACCGTCGATGACGGCCATTGCGTCCTCGTCACCGGCGCCGACAGCATCGAAACCGTCGCCGTCTGGATCGGGATGCTCGGGATCGACTTCCACGCGAACGGACCACCGGAGCTCGTCGAGCACCTGCGGGTCCTTGCCCGCCGCTACCAGCATTCCGTGTGAGCAAGCGCGGGTACCACCGCACCAGCCAGAACAACGTCGTGTAGACGGCAAACCAGATCGCGTCACCGGCGGTCTCGTCGAGGCTCTGATCACGCTTGATGACGAGGTACTCGCCGACGGCCTTCAGCACACCGGCGGCGACTGCCATCGCCACCGCCGCGAGCAGCAGCTTCCAGGTGCGCCAGCGCGCGATCTGCGACAGCTCGACGTCGGTTTCGGTGGCGTCACTCATTCCCAGACGGCACTTGCTGCCGGCGCACCCGTGACCGTCGCCGTTCAGCGACACCATGGTGGTCAGCGCAGACGGCTGTGGGTACCTTCATCCGCATGCGCGGTTTCTTCGCGGTTGCGGTGCTTGCCTCGGCTGTTGCAGGCTGCGGGGCGTCGAGTGAGCCGGTCCGCGTCACTGCGCCGGCGTGTGAGGTGCGTCTGCCGACCGCGGACGAGCGTGCTGCGGGTGCGCGCCTGGCGCGGAAGTACGAGGCGCTGCAGCGCAAAGCCGAGTCAGCGTTGCGCCGGCTACGGGCACGCGATGACGGTTCGCGGCCGGTCGCCGCGGACGCGTTGGCGAAAGCACAGGAGCAACGGCGGGCAGAAGGTCTAGACGCGAGTCCCGAGGCGACGCGCGCGGTGATCGTGGCGCGGCTGGGATACGAGGAGGAGATGGGCCTGCCGTTGACCCCCGCGGAATTCGATCTGCTCTACGCCCGTGGCGACATCGGCAACCACACCAAGCTCATGCAGAAGTACGCTCGGACGTGCCTACGCGACGCTTACGGCGGCCTGTACTACGGCGGAGACTCGCGCGGCCAGTACTTGGCACTGCCGCTGACGACCGGTTCAGCAAGTGCTCGCAGGGAACTCGTCAGGCGATCGGCGATCAGCGCCGCGTTCTTGCGGACGCCCAGAGTCCGCTTCACCCTGACGGAATTGACCGCCGCGAAGGAGCGGATCTCGGATGAGCTCCAAGACGAGCCAGACTTCAGCTCAGTCGGCGTGAGTCAGTCCGAGAACCGAGTCAATCTGCGGATCGAGCCCTTCACCGACGCGCGCGCCGCCGAGCTGCGCGAGCGCTACGGAGCGGTCCTGCACGTGTCGCGCGGCTCGCGACCAGTAGTCCTATGAGGGCAAGCGTTCCAGCGTGCTGGTCGCCTGATCCCGACCCAAAGTGGCCCGCGAAGCGTCGCTTCATGCCGCACGTGCGGCCACCAAAGGCGCGGGACCGTCGACAAGCAGCACTGGTTCGAGGATGCCCGGCACTGCACCGCGTCGCGTAAGAACGCGCTATCGCTCGCGTCCGCGCTTGCCGCGTGCCGTGCGAGAAGCCTGGCGTTCCGGTCCCGACGGCAGGTTCTCGCGCGTCGCGAGCACGGCCTTGGCATCGTCAACGGCTGTCCGCCACTCCGGCGTGCTCTTGAAGCGGATCGGGACTACCTGTGCGAGTTCCTCGGCCGTCAGATCTGACTCTCTGGGCGACTGTTCGCACCTGCGAAGCCGCACGAGCTCGAAAGCGCGGGTTCGTCGAATAGGAGCACTTTGGGCCAGCGCGCCGATGTCGCCCGCGCTCCGCTACTCACGCGTCGGGGGAGACGCGTTTCTCGCCCGCACGAGTTCGGTTGTCGCTCCGCGCCATCAACAGGTTGAAAGCGACAAGCACGGTCGCGAACGCTGCGCCCTTGGCGGCGGAGCCGAACACCCCGCCGTCGAATCCGTCAACGGCTTCGCTCAGGAACGCGAACACGGTGGCGGCGACGACCCAACCGACAACAACGCGCCAGAGACCGGGAGGCTCGGCCGGCGACATCTCGGAATAGCCCGGATCGCCCCAGGCAATACCGAAGTACCACGCGAGCCTGCTGAGAGAGCGACGGGCCATGTGCGCGTTCGTACCCGCCATGGAGCGACGTCAGCCGTTCAGTACAGGTCGAACTGCAACTGCAAACCTCCCGCGCGCTCGCCAGCCGGTACGGCTGCCAACTCGAAGTGGCACGCAAGGACGGGGACGTACTCGAAACCAACGCCGCGTACAGCGGCAGCCTCATCAGCGTCGCGACTGACGACGACGTGGTGACGTCCATTCTGAATCGATGAGATCGACCGGGACCGAGCGGACGGACTCCGCGCACGTTGCGAACGCCGTCAGTGACGCGCGGCGCGAGGTCGCGACGGCGGTGCCCGATGGCGACCGACTCGTCGAACGGATCCCTTCGTCGAAAACGTCACTTTGGACGTCGGCTCGTCTGGTCCTCGCGGGGGTCCTAACCCAGCTTCCTCATCGTGGGTGAACAGCACTCCGGATGACCCCGGAGCGATGCGGGCAACGGCCTCGAAGAGCCCCGCGACGTCCGGATTGCGGTGATTGTTGAGGCCGTGGATCCGGAGAAACCAGGAGCCGTTGCGCGCATCGAGCGCAACACGGTGCTCAAGGCCCGAGTCCGCCATCGCCCTTCGGACGGCATCGAGCGTGGCGGTCGAAGGGTCCTCGTCGAGGTCCTCGTATCCGGTCGAATCCAGGATCGTGGCCCAGCCGTGATACTCGAACACGCCGCGCTCGGCCTACTTGGCTGCGGACGGCGTCGGTCCGCCCAAGACGCGGTAGGTGGTCTGGACCATCCCGCCGTCGAGAACCGCGGTGCGGACGTGCTCGAGGTGCACGTCTCCGCCGAGCGGACCGAACAGTGAGGGCCCGTCGCCGATGAGCACGGGCACCTGGGAGAGCGTGAGCTCGTCGACAAGTCCGGAGGCAAGAAACCACCGGATGGTCTCGCCACCGTCGACGTAGACGCGCCGGTGGCCGTCCCGCTGCAGCGCGTCGACGGCCGCCTCGGCGGAGCGATGCACGGTGATCCGGGAATCTCCGTCTGCTGCGAGGGTCGTGCTGATCACATGCATCGGCCGATCGAGGTAGGGCCAGTGCTCGTCAGAGGCAATGCCCTCGTAGGTCCCCCGACCCATCACGACCGCGTCCACTGACTCTACGAAGGGCGTGAAGCCTGCGTCCCCGGCGGCGGCGCCGCGGCTGGTCAGCCACTCGAGATCGCCATCGGGCCTCGCGATGCGGCCGTCGACGCTCAGCCCGAGGAAGACGGCGGCGCGGAGGGACTGCTGTGATGCGGTCACTGTGGATAGACACCATTTTCGACGACGCTCGAACTGTGCGCCGTCATGGGCGTAGCCACTCGGTCTCAAAGACCGGGCTCGCGTGGATGTCGACCGTGACCAGCCGCCCGGTCCCGCTGTTGGTGAACGCGTGCGGCGTGTTCGGCGGCGCCACGACCGGGGGCTCACCGCCGCGCACCACGAGCGTCTCGTCCCCGACGGTGATGGTCGCCTCGCCCTCGATGATCACGAACACCTCCTCGTACGGGTGCCGGTGCAGCGCCGGCCCCCGTCCCGGCGCGAGTTCGTTCGTGATGACGGACATAGTCTCGCTGTGGAAGTCGGCCATCCGCCGAACCTACCTGCTGGGCGCGTCCACTCCGCGGCGCGCCTGCAGCTCGTCGAAGCGTGCGGTGAAGGCGCGCTCGGCCTCGTCGGGCGGGCACGGGACGAGCTCGATGTCGAGGGCCTCGACGCCTTCGAGCTCCGGCCAGTCCCAGCCCTCGCCGCTGACGCTGCGGCGCTCGGTGGCCAGCAGCGCGCGGTCGATGCGCTTGATCTCGGGGACGTCGGCCTTGATCGAGAAGCGCGCGCGCAGTACGGACTCGAGGTGGTCCTCGGCCGCCTTGAAGGCGGTGCCGAGCGGCGAGCGGTGCTTGATCGGGTGTGGCATGTCGCCGAGGTAGGCCTCGGCGGCGTCGTGCATCAGGGCGGCGAACACGTCCTCGACGTCGCCGCCGCGCTGCTCGACCAGCTCGGACACGATCACCGAGTGCTGGGCGACCGAGTAGAACGGCCGGCAGTGCCCGCCGAAGCGGCAGATGTTGGCCAACGCGCGGGCGATGTCACCCGGGTCGAGTTGCTCGGGGTCCGGGTCGAACGGGTTCACGAAGCGCCCGGACACGGTCTGGAGGTAGGGGCCGGGCGCGGGTGGGGAAGGGTGGCTCATCGTTCCTCGATGCTGCGCAGCAACGGCTTGACGTCGATGATCGGCGTCCCGTCGAGCGCTTCCAGGTCACGGACGTGCAGGCGGGTGCCGTCGACGTCGAGTACCTCTACCCGGTGCAGGCCGATCGGGTTCGGCCGGTCGGGAGAACGGGTGTTGAACACGCCCTGCACGCCGCGCGCGCGATCGCCGCGTGGGATCACGCGCAGGACGTCGCGCTCGGCGCGGTCCAGCCAGGTGAGGACGAGCAGGATGTCGCCGGCGGCGATCCCGTCCAGGCCGTCGCGCACGGCCTCGTCGAACACGAGCCAGGCGTCGGGTGCGCCCTCGTCGCCCTGCTTGGGCGCGTCCTCGCGCAGCCGCAACGGTGACTCCACACGCCCGATCGAGATCAGCTCCATCACCGCGTAGCCTCACAGAAGATGCCGCTGGGAGTCACCGAGAAGCCCGACGTCCTCGACGACGAGGACCTGACCACCTGGACACCGGACGGGCGATTCGACATCGAGGACGCCCTCGTGGGCGAACTGGACCTCGCCGACCTGAAGGCGCCGGGCGCACGCGTGCTCAGGAGCCGCTTCGCCAAGACGAGGCTCCAAGGCGCGCGGCTGCGGTCCATTCGCCTCGCCGATGTCCAGTTCACCGACGCCGACCTCTCCAACGCCGACCTGGGCGGGGGCGAGCTGAACCGCGTGCGCTTTGAACGCTGCCGGATGACGGGCTTCAAAGCGATCGAGGCGAAGCTGCAGGACGTGGCGTTCGTGCGCTGCAAGCTCGACCTCGCGAGCCTGCGCGGGGCGAAGCTGCGCAACGTGACGCTCGAGGACTGCGTGCTCGACGACGCGGACGTCACTGCGGCGGAGATCCGCGAGACGCGCTTCGACGGGTGCAGCCTCCGCCGCGTCCTGATCGACGACGCGCGCATGCGCTCCGTGGACCTACGCGGCAGTGACGTCGAACCCGACGGCGACGTGACCGCCCTGCGCGGCGCGACGATCGACCCGGTGCAACTCGTCGCGCTCGGCCCGCTGCTCGCGCGCGGCCTAGGAATCGACGTCCGCGACTGACAGGACGATCTTGGTGCGCCCGAGCGTCGGCGCGACGGCGCGCGTGAACGCCTCCTGCGCACGCTCGACCGGCAGCACGTCGGTGATGTAGGCGTCCAGCAGCGCCCGCGCGCCCACCAGGTAGTCCCGCGCGGCGGCCAATGAGGCTGCCCGCTCGCGCGCGACCCCGGTGACGAGCGTCCCGTTCTTGCGGAAGAACCGCGCGAAGGGGAACGGGTGGTGCGTGTCATCGGGCACGCCGAACGCGTACAGCAAACCATCCGGGGCGATCGCCTCGGCTCCCGCAGACAACGTGTGCGTCTGGTGGCCGACGGCCTCGATCACCAGGTCGAACGCGTCCGCGGGCAGCGCCGCGGCGTCCGCCCACAGCACCTCGCGCAGCCCGAACGCTTCCGCCACCGCGCGCCGGTCGACACGGTCCACGCCGGTCACGTCCGCTCCCCGGGCCGCGAGCACGTGCGCGAACAGCATCCCGATCGAGCCGAGCCCGATCACCGCCGCGCGCCGGCCGCGCACGTCGCCGACCCGCGTGAGCGCGTAGAGCACCGTGGCCAGCGGCTGGATGACCGTCGCCTCGACATCGCTCAGGTCCGCGCCGACCGCGATCACCTGGCCGGGATCGACGAGGAAGTACTCCGCCAGGCCGCGGTGCCCACTCGCCCAGCCCACGACGCGCGTGCCGTCCTCGGTGTCCCCGACCACCTCGTGCAGCGGGAACCCGGGATCGCCCGTGTTGTCGATGAAGTACTCACTGCGCCGGCCGCGGAACAGCGGGAGGTCCGAGCCGCAGATCCCGCCCGCCCGCAGGCGCACCAGTTGCTGCCCTTCACCCGGCTCCGGTCGCGGCGCCTCGACGCGCGAGAGCTGCCCCGGCGCCGTCAACGCGTACGCCCACACGGGGCGGAGGCTACACGTGGTTCGCCGGCTCGACCTGCACGTGCGCCGGGGTGCCGCCGAAGACCGTGCTCGCGACGCGCTGCGCGTGAGAAACCGCGAGCTCCGCCTCCGCACCACCGATCGTCAGCAGCACCCGGATGCGGCCGACGCCGAGCTCGATGTCGGAATCGGAGTCAGGGGCCGCGGCCGCCAGGCGCTGGCGGAGCCGGTCGAGCTGATCCTGGGTCGGCGGATCGCCTTTGAGCTTGAACTCTTGGATGACGCGATAGTCCATGGGCGGGGGAGGATTCTGGTGGGAGGAAGGGCCATCGGCATTGGCCCGATGGCCAATCACCGCCGACCGGGGGGTGCCCCGGCGGCGACAAGCGCTGCATTCCACGAGCCGAACAGCGCGGCGACGACGGCCGCGCTCGGCCAGCGCGGGCTCTCGGCTTCCCAGCGGCCCGGCTGCTCGCGCGATGGCGTCCACTCGCGGTAGCGCGGGGGAGCGCCGTGCTCGCCCGTCCACGCGCGCAGCGCCGCGAGCACGTCGGCGCACGTCCACGTGCGGGCGACCGTGGGCTCATGGCGCGTGCACTCGCGGCAGCGGGCGGCGCTGGGCGCGGTGACGGGCTGCCCGCAGCCCGGGCAGGTCCGCGCCTGCAGGTAGTTGTACGCGCTCGCCCGCGAGACGCCGAGCCGCGCGGCGATCTCCGCCGAGGAGCACCCCTCGGTGGCCAGCGCCCGTGCCGCAAGCACGCGCTCGGGCACCGTGGTGGGGAACGTGAGCACGCGCGCCGGCAGCGCCGCCGCGCGCAGCGCCGCGCTCCAGGAGCCGAAGTGGGCGGCCACGCGGGAGCTGCTGGGCCAGCGCGGGTGCTCGCGCATCCACTTGCGCTGGGCGCTGCCGGCGCGCGCCGCCCGCTCGCCCGACCAGTCCTGCCGGCGCGGCGGCCGGCCCGTCTCGGCCGTCCAGGCCCGGAGCGCGTCGAGGGTCGTCGCGCGTGTCCAGCGGTTGGGTCGCCCGGGATGTGGGAGTGGTCGGTACGCCGCGTGAGCCGTCACGACCGTCAAGAGTAGTCACACTTTGACTACCAGGCACCCGATAGCTTCCGCGCCCCGATGCGCCGTCGTCCAGAGCAGCTCGCCACCGGGGAATGGGCCGTCCTCGCGCTGCTCGCCGAGACTCCGACCCACGGCTTCGCGATCGCCCGCGCGCTCGCCCCGGGCGGCGACGTGGGCCGGGTCTGGGCGATGCGGCGCCCGCTCGTGTACCGCACGCTCGACGTGCTCGGCGAACGCGAGCTCGTCCGCGCCGCCGGCACCGAACCGAGCGAGAGCGGCCCGCCGCGCACCGTGCTCGACGTGACCGCGGATGGGCGCGAGCGGGTGGAGTCGTGGCTCCTCGCCCCGGTCCAGCACGTCCGCGACGCGCGTGCCGACCTGATGCTCAAGCTGCTCTTCCTGGACCGCGCGGGCCGCGATCCGGCGCCGTTGCTGGACGCGCAACGGGAACGGTTCGTGCTGATCGCGGCCGAGCTCGAGAAGGCCGAAGCGGACGGCTTCGCGCGCACGCTGGCGCTCTGGCGGCTCGAGAACACCCGCGCCGCGATCCGGTTCGTGGACGCGCTGGTCAGCTGATCACGCGGGCGCTGCGGGGCGCGAAGGACGCGAACGCGCGCGCCCCGCGCTCCAGCCCGTCGGCGCTGGCGACCTCGGCCACCAGTGGGCCCACCCGCACGCGGGTGCGCCCGCGGTCGGGCGTGAGTGCGCCGACGGTGCCGGCGATCACGTTGCCGGCCGCCGGAGCGGTGCTCGACACCGTGATCTCCCACGGGTAGACGGCCACGCCGACGCGACCAGTAGCCGCTTCGCCGACCTCGATCACGGTGCCGTCGTCGAGCGTCACGCGCGTGCCGTCCGCGACGCCGTGCAGGAGGTTGCCGCCGGTGAGGCTGGCCACGAACTCGTCCGCCGGGTGCGCGGTGAGTTCTTCCGGCCGTCCGATCTGGTGCAGCTGACCGTCGCGGATCACGCCGATCCGGTCCGCGAGCGTGCTGGCGTCGAGGAAGTCGTGGGTGACGATCAGGGTCGGGATCTGCAGCCCGGAGAGGATGTCGGCCAGCTCCTCACGGACGGCGGTCCGGGTGTGGGCGTCCAGCGCGGACAGCGGCTCGTCGAGCAGCAGCACGGACGGGTCGCGGCCGAGCGCCCGCGCCACGGCCACGCGCTGGCGTTCGCCGCCGCTCAGTCGCGGCGGCTTCTCGCGCGCGAGGTGGCCGATCCCGAAGCGCTCCAGCAACTCGCCGACGCGCGTCGGCGACGCGCCCCCGAAGGCCACGTTCCCCGCGACCGTCATGTGCGGGAACAGCGCGTACTCCTGGAAGACGAGGCCCACGGAGCGCCGGTCGGGCGCGCGGTTGATCTTGCGCGCGCGGTCGAACCAGACGTCGTCGCCGAGCGCGATCCGCCCGTCCGCAGGCTGCTTCAAGCCCGCGACATGGCGCAGGATCGTGGACTTGCCCGCCCCGCTCGGCCCGACGAGCGCGAACGTCTCGGCGCCGACCGTCAGGCGGGCGCGGAGCTCGAACGTACGAAGGGGGTCGGTGAGGTCGAGCTCGAGCGGCGCCACGAGAGGAGCTTGTACGAAAGCAGGACGACGGCGCTGATGACCACGAGCAGGATGCCGATCGAGAGCGCGACGTCGAAGCTGGCCTCCAGCTGCTCGTAGATCGTGAGCGTCAGTGTCCCCGTCTCACCGCGCACGTTGCCGGCGAACACGATCGTCGCGCCGAACTCGCCGATGCCACGCGCGAACGCCAGGACCCAGCCGGCGACGAGGCCGGAAGCGGCCAGCGGGAGGGCGACTTTGAAGAAGGTGCGCGCGGGGGAGGCGCCGAGGGTGCGCGCCGCGTCGTGCAGCGTCGGGTCCACGCTCTCGAACGCGCTGATCGCCTGGCGTAGGTAGAACGGCGAGGCGACGAACACCACCGCCATCACCACTGCCCACTCGGTGAACGGCAGCACGATCCCGTTGTCCTGCAGCGTGCTGCCGAACAGCCCGCCGGCACCGAATGCGGCCAAGAGCCCGATCCCGGCCACCGCGGGCGGGAGCACGAGCGGCAACTCGATCACCGTGATCACGAGCGCGCGGCCCTTGAAGTGCCGCGTCGCGAGCAGGTACGCGGCGGGCGTGCCGAACCCGAGGATGAGCACGTTGGCGATCGCGTTCGTGCGCACCGTGACCTTCAGCGTGTCCTGCACGGCAGGATCACGCAGCAGGGCAGGGACGTCGCCCAGCGGCACTTCCGTGAACAGGGCGACGATCGGGATCGCCAGGAAGGCCAGGACGACGCCCAGGCAGAGCGCCAGCAGTGCGGTGAAGCCGGTTCTCACCCGCGCGGCGGGACCCCGAAGCCCCACTTGAGGAGCGTCCGGCGGCCGGCCGACGAGCGCACCTTGTTGATGAACGCGTTCGCGCCGCCGAGGTCCGCGCCCGAGCGCTTGACCACGCACATCTGGTAGCGGACGGGCGGCTGCGCCCACTTCGGCAGGCGGATGACCTTCACCCGGTCGCCCGCGGCGCGCGAGTCCGTGATGTAGGCGAACCCCGCGTCGGCGGAGCCGAGCGCGACCTTGGAGGTGATCGACGTGACGTTCGGCTCGCTCGACACGATGTGCCGGGAGAGGATGTTCGTCAGCCGCATGCGGGCGAGCAGCTTACGGGTGTACGCGCCGATCGGGACCGCCGGCGTGCCGACCGCGAGCCGGCGCTGCGGACCGCGCTTGAGGTCGTAGATCGAGTCCAGCTTCGCCGGGTTGGCGGCGGGCACGAGCATCACGACGATGTTGGTCGCGAACGTCACCGGACGCTCGCAGCGGCCCGCCTTGTAGAGCGCCTGGGCCTCGGTCGGGCTCGCGGAGGCGAAGACGTCGGCGGGCGCGCCGCGCTCGATCTGCGCCTGCAGCTGGTTGGAGCCCGCGAAGTTGTACCGCGGGGCGCCGTCGATCTCCGGGAACGCCTCGCGCAAGGACGCGGCGGCGTACACGGTCGGCGCGGCCTGGGCTGCCGCGGGGACGGCGAGCGAAGCAGCGACAGCGGTGGTGAGTATGAGTCGGTTCATGGCACCCGGAGGTAGGAGTCGATCCAGTCGCCCGCGATCTCGACGCGCATCGGCGTCCGCAAGCCGGCGTCGGCGACGGGTTCGCCGTCGAGGGAGCGCAGGAGCGCGAGGTGGCCGGCGTCGGCCACGAGGAGGCGGCCGAGCAACGCGCGGGTCGCCTCGTCCTGCGTGCGCGCGATGCCGTCGAGATACACGGCCGTGACGCGCTCCTCGATCTCCTTGCCGAACGCGAGAAGGCGCGCACGGGTCTTGAACGGAGCGTTCGGGAGCACGATCTCGAAGTCGCCCTCGGCCGGGGCGTCCTCGCCCAGCACCGCGATCAGGCGCGCGAGATGATTGGCGTCGTTGTCGCGGGCGGCTCGCAGCCGGCGCTGAGCGCGCTTGGACCACTCGCCGTCGTCCAGCGCGCGCTGCCAGAACGCGACGGACAGCAGCTCCGCCGTCACGCCCCACTGCACGTAGCCGATGTCGTCGCCCTTGGGCGTCGGCGCCACCGGCGTCGGTGCCTGCGCACGGGCCACAGCGGGCGCGACCAGCACCCCGGCGGCACCCGCGGCGCCCAGCCGCAGAAGGTCCCTTCGTAGGATCTGCCTATGCACCGCGGTCTACTCCTCGCTCTTGTCTTCCTGGCCGGCTGTGGCGGTTCGGCGGAGCCGCCACGGGCCACTCCGGCCGCGGCGGAGATCCCCACGCCGGCCGCCCCGGGTGAGATCGTGGTGGCCGGTGAGTTCTCGCCCGCCTCGCACGGTCCGTACGAGTTCAAGGGCGAGTACACCGTGCGGTTCGAGCAGCGCGCGCCCGAGGACCCGAACCTCGACTTCAAGGGGCAGACGGCGTTCGTCGTCGACCTCAACGCCGAGGCCGAGATCCCGGGGGCCGACTCGGTGAAGCTGTTCGAGGCCGCGGAGGCCGAGGGCGAGCGGACGCTGACCATCGACGGACGGTTCTTCGTCGATGTCTCCTTCGGGGACTTCCCCTACGTGATCCGCCTCACGCCGCATGCTGCGGCATCCTAGTCAATCTCGGACTACTGCATGGGTAACGCTTAGGTGCCGGGCGGCGGACCGAAGCCCTGGCGCTCGAGGGCGCGCCGCCCATCCGCGGACGTCACGGTGTCGATGAACGCCTGCGCGGTCTCCGTCTGGCGGACCGCGCACAACAGGTACTGGATCTTCGGCTGCAGCTCGGCGGGCAGGCGAATCACCTCGACGCGGTCCCCGGCGGAGCGCGCGTCGGTGTTGTAGGCGAACCCGGCGTCCGCGGACCCCAGGGCGACCTTCGACGTGAGGCTGGCGACGTTCGCCTCGTTGGAGACAGTGTTGCGCGTCAGGATCGCGTCCGCGCCCGCCGTCTCGAGCAGTTCACGCGTGTACTTGCCGACCGGCACGTCCTTCGTGCCGACGGCGAGACGTCGACGCGGACCGCGCATCAAGGACTCGAGCGACGTCACCTTGCCCGGGTTGCCCGCGGGCACGATCAGCACGACGGCATTGCTCGCGAACGCCACCGGACGTGAGCAGCGGCCGGCCGCGTACAGCGCCTCGGGCTCCTTCGCGCTCGCCGAGGCGAACACGTCGGCCGGCGCACCGCGCTCGATCTGCGTCAGGAGCTGGTTGGAGCCGGCGAAGTTGTACCTAGGCGCCTTGTCGATCGCCGGGAAGACGTCGCGGAGGGACGCGGCGGCGTACACGGTCACCGGCGAGTCCTCGTCTGCTCCACCACAGGCGGAAAGGGACGCGAGCGCGAGGAGGAGCGCGAGGCAACGGCGCATGGGTGCATCCTAGTCTTGGTGGGACTACTGCCTAGGCGGTGCCGTGGCGCTCAGGTTTCGGCGCGCTGCGTGCGGTGTGTGGTTCGGAACGGCGGCCACCGAGGGGGAAGGGAGCGGCGTTTCCGCCCCGCGGCGCGAACATCGCCTCCGAGCTCCGCGTGGCACGGCCGAAATGACGTGCCGCTCTCGGTCAAGTTACGGGCATCGGTAACAACGTGGGGCGCCGCGCTCGTCCGTCGGCCTCCTGCGGATCTCGTGGAAACGAACACGCGCCGGCAGGGAGTGGTGGATGTAAGTATCGGAAAACGAAACTAACGTCCACCACACCCTTTGTTCGGAGCGCGGTCGTGATTGCCCTTGATCGATTGGACGTGGAGCCGTCCGAATCGACCACGACCGCTCTTCGCGATTTCCGGGCCAGGCCCGTCTACCAGTCTCGCGTCGCGATGAACACCTCGGGCAGCGCCTCCTCTTCGTCCCACCCCTTGAACCACGTCGCCTGGAGGCGCCCGTCGTCCAACACGGACACACTCAACGCGTACGGGAACCGAGGCCGCGCGACCTCCTCGCGCACGCCATCGATCTCCACGAACACCCGCCGGGTGTCAGTCCAGGCCACGAACGCGTGTCCCTCGCGGTCGAAGCCCACGTCACCCAGCTCCTGGGCGTCGATGTCGCGCGGCCTCCCGAACGAGTGGCCAGGCCGTGCGGCGGCGAGTCGAGCCTCGTAGTTGAAGTCGTGGAAGCGGTGCCAGCCCACGAGCGCGCGCCCGTCGGGGCCGATCGCGAGCGACGGTGCCAGGGACGGCGTGAAGCCCTCGTAGCCACTGTCGACCTGGGGTGCGCGGTCGACGAGCTGGGCCGGGCGGAAGCGCCGCCCATCACGCACGGCCGCGTAGAGACGGGCACGGGTCTCGCCCATTCCGTCCCAGGTGTTCCAGGCGACGATCGTGCGCCGACCCTGGCGCACCACCTTCAGAGCCGCCGCGCCGAGCGAGCGCCCGAGCGAGGCCGCCGCGCCCACGCGGCCGGAGCGCGAGATGGTCGTCGCCCGTACGCGGCGCCCGCGAGTCCACGCGACGAACACGCTGCCGTCCTCGCCCGTGGCCGTCGTGACGTCCTCCACGTTGCCGCGGACGACCGTGACGGGCTCGGTGGCGCCACGGACCAACAGCCGAAGCCGGCGGCGCTCGGTCCACATGAGCGCGCCCGATTCGAGGACCGTGAAGGACGGGGCGCGCCCGCGGACGGGCAGCGGCTTCCGGCGCAGCACCTTCCCGGTGGCGTCGAGGTCGACCAGGTCGATGGTCTTGCCGCCGCACCCGCGGCGGTCGAGCACGGCGACGTACCGGTCTCCGGACAGTCTCGGGCCGGCGACCAGCGTCTCGCGCAGCTCGCGCACGGGCGGAGGCGCCGACGGCCGCAGGCCCGCGAAGGTCACCGCACACTCGTTCAACGTCGTCGCCGCGACGAGGCCCTCGCCGTCGGTGTGGCTCACGGCGAAGCTTCCGCCGGCGTCGCCCAGCGCGCTCACCAGGCGCTCTTGCGTCCAGCCCGGCGTGAGGGCCAGGGCCGCGGCCACGATCGGTTCGAGCAGGAACACGCATTCAGGGTCCTACGCCGCCCTCACCCGAGTAGCCCACCCAGGGTGCATCCGGTCTCCACCCGGTTAGGATTCGCGGGTGATGCTGCGGACCGCTGACCAAGCCCCCATCGAGCAGGAGCTCGAGACATATCGGAAGGCCCTCACGGGCTACTGCTACCGGATGATCGGATCGGGGGCCGAGGCCGAGGACGCGGTTCAGGAGACGATGGTCCGCGCGTGGAAGTCCGCGGACAAGCTGCAGGACCGCGCGGCGCTGAAGGCGTGGCTGTTCCGGATCGCCAACAACGTCTGCCTGGACATGCTCGGCAGCGCTCAGCGGCGCGCGACGCCGATGGACATGGGGCCGAGCTCCAACGCCGACGCGCCGCTCGGCGCGATGCTCGCCGACAGCGCGTGGGTGCGCCCGATCGCGGACGCCAAGGTGCTCGAGCCGACGGCTGATCCCGCCGAGCTCGCGGCCGAGAAGGAGACGCTGCGGCTTGCGTTCGTGGCGGCGCTTCAGCATCTGCCGGCCAAGCAGCGCGCCGTGCTCATCCTGCGCGAGGTGCTGCGCTGGCAGGCGAGCGAGGTCGCCGAGCTGCTGGACACGAGCGTCGCCGGCGTCAACAGCGCCCTGCAGCGGGCGCGCGCGACGATCGAAGAGCTCCACCTGGACCAGAGCGGCGTCGCCGACGTCGACGAGGCCGAGCAGAAGGCGCTGCTGGCCAAGTACGTGAAGGCGTTCGAGGCCTACGACATGGCGGCGCTGACCGCGCTGCTCAAGGACGACGCGGCGTTCAGCATGCCGCCCTTTCCCCTCTGGGTCGTCGGACCAGAGCAGATCGAGCGATTCATGATGACCACCGGCGCGAAGTGCGTGGGCTCGAAGGTGCTCGTCACCGAGGCCAACGGCGGCCCGGCGTTCGGCATCTACAACCCGACTCCCGAAGGCGACTATGCCGGCTGGGCGGTCGTCGTGATGGAGACGTCAGCCGGGCGGGTCTCCGGGTTGCATCACTTCATCTACCCGGACCTCTTCGCGGAATTCGGGCTCCCGCTCCGCCTCGACGGCGAGCACGTCGGTCAGCCCGACGAGCTCCAGCAGCCCGCGTAGGTCGTCGGACACGTTGCGCAGCCGCACCCGCTCGCCGCGCCGGCGGGCGCGGAGCTGCATGCGCGCGAGCGATTCGACCAGCGCCAGGTCCGGCCTGGACGCGTCGACGTAGCCGAGCACCTCGTCGGTGTCGGCGTTCACGATGAGCACGGCGTCTTTGTTCATCTCACCGACTAAGACGACGCGCGCGCCGGAAACTCATCGACGGGGCCGGGTTGACCCCGTCGATGGATTCGTGGATGATCACAACTAACGCGGCCGGCGCGGGTACTCCTCCCCGCGCCGGGCGCGCGCTACCGCCGATCTTCGAGCGTGCCCTGAGTGGTGGTCGCCCGGCCGTTATCCACCGGCTCGCGGTCGCGATCGCGGCCGAACCGGCGCTCGGACGGCGTGTCGAGCTCACTGTCGCGTTCGGTGCGGGTGGCCATCGGCGCACCGCCACGACGCTTGCCGACGCGCGGCATCATCGCCAGCAGCACGAGGCCGGCGCCCATGGCGCCCATCACGAGCGTCGTCCAGTCGTTGGTGGCGATGATGCCGAGGATGTCGCTGCCGTCGGAGAGCGAGATCAGCGCGCCGACGATCATGGCCACGCCGACGATGAACGCCATCGACTTGGCGCCCCAGTGGATCGGCGCGCCCAGCATCAGCAGCAGGCCGGCTGCAGCGAACAGCGTCCACGTCCAGCCGTTGCCCTCGATGCCGAGGAACGTGCTGCCATTCACCGTGCCGTCGGGCACGTCGAACGTGAAGCTCTGGTTGGCGAAGATGAAGCCCAGCACGCCGAAGACGAGCGAGGCGATGCCGATGAGCAGAACGGGTCCCTTGGCCAGGGACAGCCCCTTGCGGGGCTTGACGGTGTCGTCGTATGTCTCGGTACGTGCCATGTGGTCCTCCTAGAAGCCTTTGTGTAGGAGGATTCCCGCGTGATCCGCATGTCAAGCGCACGGCGTCAACTCATCTTGCTCGCGATGCTGGCCTTTCCGGCTTCCGCGGGGGCGGCGCCGTACGGCACGCTGCCCTTCACCCGCGTCCCGGACGGGACCGCCTGCGCGAGCCCGACCGGCGCTGCGGGCGAGATCTTGCGCTGGACCGAGGGTGGCGTCGAGCTGCTCACCGCGGCGGCCGACGGGCTCCACGGCACGGACGGCGTGGCCCTCGGCAACCTGTCCGGCTGCCCGCGCGTCGCGGCGCAACCGGGCGGCGCGGCGGTCGCGGCCGGAGCGACCGCGCGTGAGCTGCGGGTCGCGCTACGCGAGCCCGGGGCAGGCAGCTTCGCCGCGCCGGTGCGGGTGGCGGCGACCGAGAAGGTGTTCGCGCTCGACGTCGCGGTGTCCGCCCGTGGGGACGCCGTCGTCGCCTGGGCCGAGCGGACGTCGAGTCCGGCGCGCGTGCGGATCCGGGTGGCGCGCCGCTCGGCCGGCGGCGGGTTCGGTGCGCCGGAGGACATCGTCCCGTGGCGTGCGTACTCGGCGTACGGCGACGTCCAGGTCGGCATGGCGGCGGACGGCGAGACGCTGGTTGTCAGCCGTGAGCCGAAGGGCGCGAGGTCGCCGGCCATGGCGCGGTTCGGGCGGCCGGGCGCGCCGCTCGGTGCGCCGCAGCGGCTGGCGCTCGGCGGGTTGCTGAGCATGGCCCCCGACGGTCGCGCGCTGGTGGTCAAGGCCAACGGTGGCGGCGTGACCGTGCTCGAACGCTCGCCGGGCAGCGTGGGCTTCACCGCGCCGCAGGTGTTGAACGACACGGGTGGACCGATCGACCCGGCGGTCGCGTTCGGCGCCGACGGGCGCGCGGTCGTGGCCTGGCATGAGCCTTACGACGGAACGGTCGGCGCCGCGGTGCGCGAACCGGGGGCCACCGGCTTCGGCGCGCCCGTCGTCGTCGTTCCCGCCCCGCGCAACGGCGGCGGCTTCGGCTTCGCGCTCACCGACGGCGGGCCAGAGGAGCTCCCGAACCTGCAGGCGGTGATCGCGTCCGACGGCCGCGTGCGCCTCGCCTGGCCGCACAAGGCCGGCGGCGTCGCTACCGCGACGATCGCCGGCGCCACGGTCGTCGAGCGCCAGGTGGTCGGCGGTCGCCTGCGAGGAGCCGCGGGGGTGTCGTTGGTGACGCTCGCCGACGGGCGCGGCGCGCTCGCCTGGGACGACGATGACGACCAGGACGACGACAGCCCGGCGCGTCAGCACTACGCGGTCGAAGGCGCCGCCGACGCGCCCCCTCCGGCCGCACCACGGATCACCGTGGGTACACCGCGCCGGAGTGCGCTGCGGCCTGCCGATCCGCTCGTGCTGCCGATCCGCTGCAGCGCGGCTTGCGACCTGAGCGTGACGGTCCCCAATCGCTCGCCGTTCGCGGTCACCCGGGCGCTCACCCGCGCCGGAACCGTCAACGTCGAGCTCCGGCCGTTCGGCCGGGCGCTCACCGCGGCCCGTGGCACCACGCCGGTCCTGATCCGCTCCAGCGCGCCAGGTTCACGCACGGTCGCGAGCAAAACGGCGCAGCTGCGGTTGCGCCGGCTGCCCGCGCCACCGGTCCCGCGCGTGGTGGACGTGCGCACGCGCCGCCTCAGCGGTGGGCGGCTCGAGGTGCGCTGGCGCGCCACGTTCTCCGCAGAGAACGCGACGTTCGTCGTGTTCGCCACGCGTACGCGATCCGACGAGCTCGATGAGATTCCGGCCATCGACGCCGCAGTCGGGCGGCGCGGGCGCAACTACCGCGTGGTGCTCCAGGACGCGGCGGACAAGCGTTGGCTGGGCATCCGGTACGTCCCCTACGTCGGACGACCGACCCCGATCGTGCGCGTGCGTCTCACCTGACTCTTACGTTCAGCGTTGACCATGCGGACCGGTACGTATCGCCCGAGATCAGTAGTTTCTGCCTTCAAGTGAGCTTAAACGAGTCACCGACCCCGAGCGTCCGGCACGCGAACCGCGTGCGCATGTTGCAGGCGCTGCTGCGCTATCCGGCCCGCAGCCGGGCCGATCTCGGGCGCTCACTCGGGCTCTCCCGCGCGACGGTGACGGCGCTGCTGAACGAGCTCGAGCTCGCCGGCATGGTCGAGCAACAGCGGCACGATTCCGACGACGAGCGGCCGCCCGCGATCGGCCGGCCGCCGCTGCAGGTGTCGCTCGCGCCGAGCGCCGCGTACGCCGTCGGGCTCGATTTCGGACATCGGCACGTACGCAGCGCGGTGTGCGACCTGGGCGGTCGGATCCTCGCCGACCAGTGGGCGTCCAACAACACGGACATGGACCCCGGCAGCACGTTCGACCTGGCGCAGCGGCTCACGACCGCGGCGCTCGCCGATGCCGGGGTGCTGCGGTCGCACGTCGTCGGCGCGGGGGTCGGCCTGGCCGCGCCCGTGGACGCCGCCACCGGGTTCGTCCACGCGGAGGGCATCCTGCCGGGCTGGGACGGCGTCAACCCCGCCGCGGAGCTCGAGAAGCGGCTCGGGATGGAGGTCCAGATCGTCAACGACGCCAACGCGGGCGCGATGGGCGAGCACCTGTTCGGCGTCGGCCGTGGCGTCTCGGACATGGTCTACCTGCAGCTCTCCGGCGGCGTCGGCCTCGGCCTCATCCTCAACGGCGAGTCCTACGGTGGCGTCACCGGGGTGGCGGGCGAGGTGGGGCACACGCCGATCGTCGAGGACGGGCTGATCTGCCGCTGCGGCAACCGCGGCTGCCTCGAGACGGTGGCCACCTCCCACGCCGTCAGCGACCTGCTCGGTCGCAGCCGCGGGGAGACGATGACGTTCGCGCACGTGCTTCAGCTGCTGCAGGACGGCGATCGCGGCGCGCGCCGCGCAGTGGTGGACACCGGTGCGGCGGTGGGTCGCTCGATCGCGGGGATCGTGAACCTGATCAACCCGGAGCTCGTGATCATCGGCGGGGAACTGGCGGCCGCGGGAGAGACGCTGCTCGAGCCGATCCGCGAGGCTGTCGACCGCCGTTCGGTCCCGGCCGCCGCCAAGGCGGCGCGCGTGGTGCGTGGCACGCTCGGGGAACACGCCGAGGTGCTCGGCGCCGCGGCGGTGCAGCTCACCCGCGCGCCGGAAGCGCTCGCGGGGCGGCTAGCGAATATTGCGTGAGCTGACGCGCCGGGCGTAGGCGAGCCCGACGACCGCGCTGACGCTGAGGAAGGCGATCAGCGTCCAGGCCACGCTGTGGAAGCCGGCCTCCAGGAACGTCGGCAGGACGAGGCTCCAGCCGCCGAGCGCGATCCGCACGATCGCGAACATCAGGCCGAGCGCGGTGGCGCGCAGCAACGTCGGGAAGGCCTCGGCGCTCCAGAGCTGGAAGAACTGCTGCTGGCCGAAGCCGCCGCAGAGGCCGCTCATCAGCACGTAGGCGAACGCGACGGCCGTCGTGAGCGGGAAGAGCGCCAGCAGCAGGACGGCCGCGATCTGTGAGACGGCGGCGGTGGCGAACAGGGGCGTGCGGCGGCCGCGGTCGGCACGCGGCATGAACACCAGCAACACGCTCAGCCCGCCGAGCACGAACAGGAACGCGTTGAGGGCAACGCTCGCCGCCTGCGTCTGGGCGCCGACTGTGGTGAGGATGTACGGGAGGTAGAAGCCGCTCGTGCCGGCGTGCAGGTTCCACAGGCCGTACATCGCGGTCAGCATCACGAGCGGGGTGACGTACGGCTTGCTCGTCAGCTGCTTGAAGCTCGCGAGCGTGATGCGCGCGTGCGGCGCCTGCCGCTCCCACAGCGGCGACTCGACGAGCCTGCGCCTGAGGAACCAGATCAGCAGGGAGAGCACGAGCAGGTGCGCGAAGATCAGGCGTGCGCCGAGCAGGCCGGTGCCGGAGAGCGCGAGGCCCATCAGGAGCACGACGAGCGGGCCGGTGAGCCACAGCACCTGGGCCATCCCGCCGTGCCGGCCGTGTTTGCCCTTCGGGGCGGCCTCGGCGATCAGCGTCCAGCTCGCGGGCACGTCGACACCGACGGCGAGGCCGGTGAAGACGTAGCCGAAGACGAGCATCCACGGCTCGGTGGCGAAGATGATCCACAGCAGGCCGAACGCGTACAGCAGCAGGTCCCACTGGTACACGCGGCGGCGGCCGAGCTTGTCGCACAGCCAGCCCCCCGCCAGCGCGCCGACGCCCGCGCTGATGGCGTTGGAGCTGAACGCGCCGATCAGGCCCACGAACGTCGTGCCGAAGCCGAAGTGCTCCGTCCACAGCGGCAGCGCGACGGCCCCGGCGACGATCGACCCGGCGTCGAGGTAGCTCGCGGAACCGGCGAGCAGCGTGGTCCGCCAGGGGTGCGTCACAGGCGGGCGGCGAGCTGTCCGCGCGAGGAGATGCCGAGCTTCGCGTAGATGCGCGTGAGGTGGACCTCGACGGTCTTGACGCTGAGCTGCAGGTCGCTGGCCACCTCGCGGTTGGAGTGCCCTGAGGCGACGAGCTGCGCGACCGTGATCTCCTGCGGCGTGAGCGCGCTCGCGTCGTCGCGCTTGAAGCGGCCGAGGCCGGACGCGCCGAGCTCGCGGTCGCAGCGCGCGACGGCGGGCGCGGCGCCGAGGTGCTCGAACGTGGCGCGGGCGGCGAGGATGAGGTCGGCCGCGCTGCGGCGGCGGCGCTCGCGGCGCAGGAACTGGCCGAGGGCGAGCCGCGCCTGCGCGAGCTCGTACGGGCGGTTGAGCGGCTCGGTGAGCTCCACCGCGGTGGTGAACGCGCATTCGGCGGCGTCGCGGTCGCCGTTCGCGGATTCCAGCCGGCCGCGGACGATCGCGAGCCGGGCCTGCGCGGGCGCGTGGTCGCGGGCGGCGGCGAGCTGCTCGTGGCGCGTGAGGAAGTGGTCGGCGTCCTCGCGGTCGCCGAGCGCGATCAGCGCGTCGGCGTACAGGTGTTGCCAGGGCCAGAACCCGGGCTCGTCGATCGCGCCGTTGGGCGTGAGTGCGGCGACGGGCGCGAGCGCCTCGCGGACCTGTTGGGCGTTCCCGCGCGGCGCGTGCTTGAGCGCGCGGGCGACGCCGACGGCGAGCACGCGATCGGGCGCGTCGGTGGGCTCTTGCTCGGCCCGGGCGGCGAGTGCGTCGAGCGTCGTGAAGTCGCCGCGCGCGCCCGGGACGAGCGCCGCCGCCCACCACACGAACACGCGCGCCGACACGTCTTCGAGCTCCGAGCCGAGCGCGATCGCGCGCTCCGCGACCGTGATGGCGTCGTCCCAGGCGCCCGCCGCGAAGTGCGCGCGCACGAGCACGTTCAGGTGCACGACGCCGATCTCCAGGGCGCCGAGCCGCAGCTCGATGTCGGCCGCTCGCGCCAGGTCGTCGCGGAGGTTGTGGCTGACGTCGCCGGCCGCCATCTGCAGCCACGCGCGCATGCCGGTGAGCTGCGCGTCGCGCTCGGGGTCGGCGAGCATGGCTTTGTGGAGAGCCGCGTAGGCGTCTGTGCGCCGGCCCTGGCGCCACAGCGCGAGCGCCAGCGTCGCCGTCCACTCCACCGACAGCCGGTCGTGCGGCGCGAGCGCGAGCGCGCGCCGCGCCCACTCCGCCACCTCGTCGTCCTTCAGGTGCACGAGCGCGAGGAACGCGTTGCGGTGCGCGATCGTCGCCGCGACCTCGGGTTCGACGTCGGGATCGCACCGCTCCCACGCGACGGCGAGCCGGTCCCCCGCTTCTCTGACGCGGTCCCCGGCGACGGCGAGCTGGCCGAGGATGCTCTCCCGGCGCGCCGTGACCGCGCAGCGCGCCACATCGTGCGCATACACCCGCGCCCACGCCACCTCGCCCGCGAGCAGCATCCAGTCGACGGCGCGCAGGAGCCGGTCCTCGCGCTGCGCGGCCGTGGTGGAGAGGCGCGAGGCGGCGACCAGCGCGGAGGCGGCGTCGGGCCGCTCGCGGCGATGACGCGCGAACTCGTCGAGCCGGTCGGCAAGCTGCGCGTCGGGCCCGGCCGCGGCGGCGACGAGATGGCGCAGCGCGACCGCCTGGTCCTCGACGCGCTCGGCCGCGCGCCGATGCAGCGCCGCGAGCCGCGCCGGCCCGATGTGCGCCTGCACGGCCGCGGCGAGCAGCGGCGGGTCGAAGATGACGACGGGCAGCCCGCGATCCCGCCCGGCCCGCACGAGCCCGACCCGGTCGGCCACTTCGAGCGCGGCCAGGGCGCGCCCGTCGGCGCCGATCGCCGCGTCGGCCCGCGCTGCGTCGGCCCGCGCCTCGTCGGCCCGCGCC
>JAPDDQ010000416.1 GCA_027587225.1 Solirubrobacter taibaiensis | reverse complement strand
TAAAACAGTCATTTACTGTGGAATATGTGCTTTCTTAAAGGAATAGATATTAAATTTTATTTGTTCAAAGGCAAATTCTTTATTTTGGTCTATTTCTTGCTGCATTTTGAGAAGAAAATCACATTTAGCGCTAGAACCTTTAAATAGGGAAGCTGTGGTTCTTTTAAACATTCACAGCATTTATTTTTCATATTGAAACACCGTCATCAGCTGACAAAAAATGTTAGTTAATGCTTGAAGTGGAAAGTGGAAATAAAGGCTAAAATTTAACTAAAGATGGTTTGCACACTCAGAACAAGATAGAACTGAAAATCAATCCAATTCGATTCTCGATAATCTTGTTTGGGGATGAGAGGTGTCAGGATGAAACCAACAGACCAAACCTTGATGAAACAAATGCATATTTCCTCAGAGGAAATAGAGTATCGAAAATCTTTATTATCGTTGACGAATAAAGAACTTCTACAGTTGGTTCAATTAGGCATAAAGCTTGAGCCTTTATTTGATCAAGTTGTGATGGAGTTTTATCAACAACAAACTTCAGTAGACGAAATTGCAACTTTGATTGGAGATGTAGATACCTTATCTCGTTTACAACGTGCGCAACGACAATACGTCACTGAGTTATTTTCTGGGACTTATGATGCCAATTACG
>JAPDDQ010000415.1 GCA_027587225.1 Solirubrobacter taibaiensis | reverse complement strand
AGGGGTATTAATGACTGCAATAAGATAATGAACCAGAGGATATTCACTGATTGATTTTTCTATAAGTTTTTGATTTATAATATTGTTAAGTTCAATAATTTCAGTAGGTTTAATGAAGTCATTGAGTTTGATTGAATTTTGAAAACTTTCTAGCTTTGCTTCTGCCAGTGCTTGATAGAAGTCTCGAAATGGCTCAAGCTTTAATTCTTGAGTATCTTCTAAGTAACTATATCCGTTCATGATGATATTCCAGCCAGAATTTTTTCTAATGAAAGTGGACCAGCATAATTTGAAATAGAACTTACTGGACTTTGGGATTTAGATAGCCCTGATAATTCTCTTAGATGATTGATAGTTAAAACTTCCTGTCCGAAAACTTCCTGAAGATGTGCGGCTAAGTATTGTTCATTTAGCCAATGCGCGATGATATCTAAGCCATGAATTGAGTGATGTAATCCGGAACACAGTAAGGCCATTACTTCGCTTAAAGCCTGGATTGTGAATTCGTAGGAATTATTTTTCTCATAAGCTCTAAACGTAAATTCATTTTTATTCTTGTTGTAAAAATAGGCATAGATCCAGCTGAAATGACTACTAAAAAAATAGTGACCCAGTGTGTTAGTGGTAATGAGTGGAATGTCGATATTCTGTTTAAA
>JAPDDQ010000414.1 GCA_027587225.1 Solirubrobacter taibaiensis | reverse complement strand
GGGTTTGTTAATGGAGAAAAGGTAATCTTATTAAAGCCGCTAACATACATGAACTTATCTGGGGAAAGTATTCGTCCACTCATGGATTATTATAAAATTGATGTTGAGGACTTCGTTGTTATGTACGACGATTTGGACATTCCTGTAGGTAAATTGCGTCTTCGCATGAAAGGTAGTGCTGGTGGACATAATGGTGTAAAGTCAACGATTTCGCACCTAGGAACACAAGAATTTCAACGTATCCGTATGGGAATCGATCGCCCGAAAAATGGAATGAAGGTAGTCGATTATGTATTAGGACGCTTTACATCTGAAGAGATTCCGGATGTTAACCATTCTATTGAAAAAGCAGCGGATGCATGTGAAGAGTGGCTAAATAAGCCTTTTCTCCAAATCATGAATACTTTCAATAGTTAAAAATGAGATTGGGAATATTTCTCTTTTGTTTTACCCATACTAGTAGTAATTGAATTTTTAGGAGGCTAGTATGGAAGGGTATTATTATTGCAGACACTGCGGAGGTAATGTAGGCTCCATTAACGCAGAAAAAGTATATAGCGACGTTTTATTTCAACTAACAGAGCAAGAAGTAGTAGAAATGATTCATTTTCATGAGAATGGAAATATATATATAAAAACGATTTGTGAATCGTGTCA
>JAPDDQ010000413.1 GCA_027587225.1 Solirubrobacter taibaiensis | reverse complement strand
CAGTCGGAATAAATTGATGCAGGATGGCACCTGGGTTTTGTTTTGGAAAATAAAGAGAAGCATCTAATAAATTCTGTTTCGTATCATCAAACCAGTCATGCAAAAATTGCTTTTGTAAATCTTGAACCCCTTCTCCTGTAAGACGTAAATGATAGTCTCGCCATAATCCTAAATATTCATTATGCCCTAGATACTCTTCGCCGATATTAAATCCCCCGATATAGCCGGTTTTCCCATCAATCACTGTAATTTTTCTATGATTTCTTTGATTAGCAGAAAAGAAAGGCAGAGGAAATTTTACCTTATGACAAAATGAAAAAGATATACCATGTTTTTGCAGGGAGCGAATAGCTTCGTTTGATAAAGAATGGCTGCCAAATCGATCAAGTAAAAGTCGTACTTCAATTCCTTCCTGAGCCTTATCAATCAGCAATTTTAAAAATTCACGACTGATTTTATCGTTTTTTACAATGAAGAATAAAATATGAATGTGATGCTGTGCTTGTTTTATATCAGTAAATAAAGCATCATATAAATCTTTCCCGTATGTATAAAGGTGAAAATCACTTTGACGTAAAGGGAAAGTGCGAGGGCTTACTCGTTTTAAATGAAGAAGTCGCCCGTATGAAAGGTCAATTGTAATCCAAAGAGCAACGG
>JAPDDQ010000412.1 GCA_027587225.1 Solirubrobacter taibaiensis | reverse complement strand
GGTAGACGCTCTTCTTCTTCTCCTGCACGTTAAAAGTCATACGGTAAGTCTGATGTTGAATCAACTACTAAATAATACTCCGGATCAAGTCCAATCTTTTTAAATAAACTACTTAATTCCATCCAATTATCTAAACCGTGTTTATCTGTAAACTCTACATATTTAAATAGATTTCGATTCATAAAACGGCGGCATAAATCGCTTAAAATTGGATCTTCTTCTTCCTGCCATACTTGGAAGTAGTAATACATAACGTTCTCGTCTAACTTTAAATAATCCTCTACTGTTACTTCTTCTTCAAATAAAGAATAGAAATGAACAGGATGATTTTTAAATGTATAATACTTCTCGTGCAGTGATTTCGCACGGTGTAAAATCTTCGTTAAAATAACTTCTGCACTTCGCGTTACCGGGTGGAAATATACTTGCCAATACATTTGATAACGACTCATAATGTAATGCTCAACAGCATGCATACCACTATTTTTAATGACTACTTGATTCCCATACGGACGCATTACACGCAGTATACGTTCCATATCGAAGTTTCCGTACTTTACGCCTGTAAAATAAGCATCTCTTAATAAATAATCCATACGATCCGCATCAATTTGGCTCGAAATCATACTAATCGCTAATTTATTAGTAGATGTTTTT
>JAPDDQ010000411.1 GCA_027587225.1 Solirubrobacter taibaiensis | reverse complement strand
AGAATAAGAAATGAAAGAGCAAGAAAACGTTGTTGAATATCCATTATATTTGGCTGGTAAAGCGGTAAAAACAGCAGCGTGGTTAGATGTACATCATAAATATCAGACTCAGGTTTTCGCACGAGTTGCTTTGGCTGATGCTAAAACTCTAGAAAAGGCAATTGCATCAGCTGTTAAAGCTGAAGCTGAAATGGCTGCTTTAAAACCTTTTGAAAAACAAAAAATATTGTTGCATTGCGTTAAACGGTTCAATGAATTGCGTGGTGAATTGACTGAGATTTTGATTGCGGAAGGCGGCAAGCCTCGTGGTGCAGCAAGTGCTGAGGTTGAGCGGCTGATTAATACCTTCCAATTGGCTGCGGATGCAGTGACTCAAATGGATGATGGCCGAATAATACCTTTAGCGGTCACTCCAGCAGCTTCTCGTTATCGTGGGATGGTTAAACAGGTGCCGATTGGCGCAGTTTCCCTAATTAGTCCATTTAATTTTCCTTTGAATTTAGTGGCGCATAAGATCGCACCTGCAATTGCAGCGGGTTGTCCTTTTGTACTGAAACCAGCAAGTTTAACGCCAATTAGTTCGCTTAAAATTGCAGAGATATTGGCTGAAACAGATTTGCCTAAAGGTTCATGGTCAGTATTGCCTTGTGATCGTCAA
>JAPDDQ010000410.1 GCA_027587225.1 Solirubrobacter taibaiensis | reverse complement strand
AGGATGGCGGCCACCATGTTCTGCTATAGGACTTGATAAATCTAAATTCAAATCAAAATATAACGCATGAGGAATATGTCCTTCTTCATACTTTTCTCTACCCCAATTAGGATTCGCTAAATCAAAACGACAATCGATTATACGGACATTCTCATCTTCTATATGCTCACGTAACCATTCGACTGTAACTATCATCTTTAAAGACCTTCTTTCTCTTTCAAACGACTTACATACTCCATAACCATTTCTTCTGTAACATATTTACGCTGCAAGGTAACACCATTTTTTGCAAGATCATTAATCTGCTTCGTTACAACATTAATGACATCAACCGAAAATTCTTTCCCATTTGACGCAAGAGATACGGCAGCTTCAATAGCTGCTTCACGCTGTGCATCTAATTGTAAACATGCTTTTACACTTTCATTTTGTTTACGAGAATGTGCTGTAATTGCTTTATGTACTTCCATCTTCTCTTCCCCCTAAATAGTTATACGTTTTTATTCAATTCCATTGCAAGCCGGATCATATCACGACATACAATCCCATTTTCAATAATCTCTTCTTCATAATGCTTCGAAAAGTAATCAAAATCAATAGAAAAAATACGAAATCCACATTTTTGATATAAAGCAAGTTGTGAAACACTAGAATTGCCT
>JAPDDQ010000409.1 GCA_027587225.1 Solirubrobacter taibaiensis | reverse complement strand
TTGTTCAAATGCATTAACACCTTCTGATGTATAGGTGAATGGTATTGGATATCGTTCTAGTATGGGTGCTTTCGTATTATTGTTTGCAGCAAATAACCCGATAATAATTGTAAATGCAAGTGCAGATAGCATAGAAACAATAAAGAGTACATTAATATTACTGCGTGTACGAGAAACTAAATCTGAAATCCATAACATATTTATTTGTTTTAAATAAAACTTTCTTCGTTTCTTTAAAATATAGATAAAGAGAAGAAATGTTTGTGAAAAAAATAAATACGTCCCAACTACTACAAGCGGTAAAATAGATAGCATAATTAAGAATACAGATCCATTTTGTGCATTTTTTTCCGTTATGTAGCCTTGCGGATAACCAGCAATATAATAGCATAGCCGTAAACAAGTTAAAGCAAATAGTGAAATCAGTATAGATGGTTTTTTTTCGCTCTTCTCTTTGTTAACGCCCTTAATAAGCTTCGTTGTTTTTCGAGTACGAATAAACATTGGTGTAAATGTAGAAACGATTAAAAATAAGATGATAAACGTTACGGTTGTAACGATAATCGCTTCTGTTGGCCAATATAAATAGAGACCTTTCGCGTTTGTTAATTTCGAAGTGACTAATAAGAAAAAGTTAGAAAATACAAGTCCACCTTGAA
>JAPDDQ010000408.1 GCA_027587225.1 Solirubrobacter taibaiensis | reverse complement strand
AACCGCACAAAAACGACAAGCACGTGTACAAACCGCACCTAAAATCATAAATGTTGCTGTTTTTCTTACAGCCCAGCATTCATGAATATTCGGACATTTTGCCTCTTCACAAACGGTATGAAGATTCTTAGAACGCATCATTTTCTTTAAGCCTGTATAGTTTTCATTCGTGTTTAACTTAATTTTCAACCATTCGGGCTTGCGCTTATATTCTGTTTGTTTTGTCATGGTTATCAACTCCGCACAATATGAAATAGTTTACCGTGTTCGCTTCTTTCAATGTAACATATCTATTCTAACGTATGAAAGCGATTTGCTCAAATGAAGATTCTAAGATTTTTTCCAATCGTTCCCTATAATGAAATACTCCGTATATCCCACACTAAAAAGAGTGATGTTGTGAAAGGAGTCTATTTCATGCTTCGAAAAATTTCTCTTTTGCTTTCTATTTGTTTTCTTCTCCACCAAAACATCGCTTACGGTGAAGATAATCAGCAAAGCATATACGAAAAGCGCATGGCACTATATAAAGAAACCGAGCAGTCTTCAGGCATTCCATGGTATTACTTAGCTGCAATGGATCAATATGAAAGAAATATACGGAGCGTAAGAAAAGATATTCCGAAAAAACCAGATGCCATCATTTCCCTTTATTTCAA
>JAPDDQ010000407.1 GCA_027587225.1 Solirubrobacter taibaiensis | reverse complement strand
TGAAATGTTACAAAAAATAAAACAATTACTCAAAACATATATTCGTTCAGATTCCCTCTATTGTGAATTCGTTCACAATATATATATAATAAACATGTAAATACAATATTGGAGGGATTTCAATGGTTATCAATTTTTTAAGAACTGATAAACGTGCTACTTTCATATTATTACTTTTACGGCTTTACATAGGGTATACATGGCTCGCTGCTGGGATAGGCAAAGTCTTCGGACAATCTTTTGACGCAAGTGGCTTTCTAAAGGGTGCTATTGCTCAAGCATCAGGTGACCACCCTGCAGTACAAAGTTGGTGGGCAGATTTTCTTCAACATTTTGTCCTTCCAAACGCAGACCTATTTAGCTTTTTAGTTCAATGGGGAGAAATTTTAGTAGGTCTAGGTTTAATTTTAGGCGGATTAACAAAAACAGCTGCATTTTTCGGAATCATAATGAATCTTTCATTTTTATTAAGTGGAACCGTTAGTGTAAACCCAAACCTGCTTATTTTGACTATGTTCATTTTAGTTGCAGGGCAGAACGCTGGACGTATTGGATTAGATGGCTATGTTTTCCCTAAACTTTTCCGTAAAAACAACCACGGAACATATAAATTAAGTAAAACTGCATAGTAACAGTTTACTTTTAAAATATAAATAAGAA
>JAPDDQ010000038.1 GCA_027587225.1 Solirubrobacter taibaiensis | reverse complement strand
CCTCGCCGCCCGCGGCCTCGTCGCCGCCCGCCGCTGGCGCGCCCTCGCCGCCCGCGGCCTCGTCGCCGCCCGCCGAGCGCGGCGACTCCCCTCTCGGCGCCCTCGTGCGCGCGCGGCTCGCGGACTCGCTCCATTTCGCGGACGCGCCCGAACGCACCTTCGCGCTCAGCAAGGCGGCGCTGGAGATGGCGCGGCGGACCGGCGATCCCGAGGCGCTCGTGGCCGCGCTGCAGAGCCGGCACGCGGCGCTGCTGCACATCTCGCACCTGGATGAGCGGCTCGTGCTCGACGAGGAGATCCTCGCGTTGGCCGAGCGGGTCGGGGTGCGCGAGCTCGAGGCGCTCGGCCGTCACTGGCGCATCTACGACCTGCTCGAAGCCGGGTCGACCGCGGAGGCGCGCGCCGAGCATGCGGCGTTGGGTCAGCTCGCCGAGCAGCTGCGTCAGCCGCTGTACCGGCACTTCGCGCGCGGGTGGGAGGTCGTGTGGGCACAGATGAGCGGGCGCGTGGCGGAGGCCGAGCGCCTCGCCCGTGACGCGCACGAACTCGGGCAGCGCGCCCAGTCCCGCGACGCCGACACGATCTACGCCGCCCAGCTGCTCACGCTGCGCCGGCGCGAGGACCGGCTGGCCGAGTACGTGTCCACGATCGAGACGTTCGTCGAGCGCCACCCGGCGCTGGTGGCCTGGCGCGCCGCGCTGCCGCTGGCGCACCTGCTCAACGGCGAGCGCGAGGAGGGAGAGGCCTCGTTCGAGGAGCTGGTCGAGGACGACTTCGCCGCCGTCCCGCTCGACATGTTCTGGTTCACGGCCACCTGCGTGCTGGCCGAGGCGTGCTCGCACCTGGGCGACGCGATCCGCGCGCGGCAGCTGCACGCCCAGCTCCTGCCGTACCGCGACCGCATGGTGCAGGTCACACAGGCCGCGTGCTTCGGGTCCGCGGAGCGCTTCCTCGGGCTGCTGGCGGCGACGTTCGGCGACATCGACCTGGCCTCCGAGCACTTCGAGGCGGCGCTCGCGCTCAACGCGCGGCGCGGCGTCCTGCCGCTGATCCCGTTCATCCGCGTCGAGTACGCGCAGCGCCTGCTTGCCCGCGGCCGGGGTTCGGACGCCGAGCGCGCGCGGGAGCTGCTCGTCACCGCGTACCGCGAAGCGGAGACCGCCGGGATCGCGATGCTCGTCGCCCGTCTGAAGCCGCTACTCGACGCGACCGGCGCCGTGGCTTAGGCTCGGTTTCATCGATCATCTCCTCGAACACGCGGCGGGCACCCGGATCGGGCCGTACGAGATCCGGTCGATGCTCGCCCACGGCGGGATGGGCACGGTGTACCTGGCGGTCGGCAGCGCCGGCCAGGAGGTCGCGCTCAAACTCCTGCGGCCCGACTTCGCGAGCGACGAGCTCGTGCGCCGGCGCTTTGACCGTGAGGCGCGGATGGCCCAGCGGATCGACCATCCGCACGTGGTCCCGGTGCTGGACGTCGGCGAGCACGAGGGCACGCCGTACCTCGCGCAGGCGTTCGTGCGCGGCGGGTCGCTGCAGGATCGCCTGGACGCGGACGGTCCCCTGCCCGTGGCCGACACGGTCCGCATGGCCGTCGAGGTCGGCGGCGCACTCGACGCCATCCACGCCATCGGGCTCGTCCACCGCGACATCAAGCCCGCGAACATCCTGCTCGACGAGCGCGGCGCGGCACACATCATCGACCTCGGGCTGGCCAAGGACTCGCAGGCGAGCAACCTGACCAAGCCGGGGCAGGCGGTCGGCTCGCTGGACTACATGGCGCCGGAGCAGATCCGCGCCGAGGAGGTCGGCCCGCAGACCGACGTGTACGGGCTCGCGTGCGTGCTCTACACCGCGCTGACGGGCGCGGCGCCGTTCGCGGAGAAGACCGGCATGGGCGTGCTGTGGGCGCACCTGCAGGAGGCCCCGCCCGACCCACAGGTCCGGCGCCCCGACCTTCCGGACGCGATCGTCGCGGCCGTGCTGGCCGGGCTCGCGAAGGAGCCAGAAGATCGCCCGCCGACGACGGTCGCCTACGCGGAAGGCATCGCGGCCGCGGGCTGAACACCGGGGGCCGATGTGCGGCGCGACCGGGGGCGCGCCGCGGGACGGCCTCAGCGCGCCAGCGGGCGGCCGGTGACGACCGACTCGGGGCGCTCGGCGGTGATGTCCGAGCCGGGCCGCGCCTCGTCGTCCTTGCGCTTGATCAGCAGCCACTGCGGCTTCTTCGCGTTGCCGCCCGTGCGCTGGAGCGTGAAGCCGCCGTGCAGCTTCTCGCCGTGCAGGACGAACACCGCGTGGCCGCGCTCGATCGCCTCGGGCCAGGCCACGCGGCCGCCCTGCTCGTAGACGCCGCGATCCCAGATGATCACGGTGTCGCCCTCGTAGTCGTTGTGGGCCATGCCGTGATCGTCGACCTGGATCGCCATCCGTTTCACGGCCGGGTCCAGCGTTGGGCCCTTGGGTACGGCCCAGGACTTCATCACGCCGTCGACTTCCAACCGGAAGTCCCAGTGGTGCGCGGTGGCCTGGTGCTCCTGGACGACGAAGACGCCCGCAGGTACGCCACGGATGGCGAACTGCTCGTGGCCCTCGACCTTCACGCGCTCGGTTTCTTCGAAGCCCTCGAGGAGTTCGTCGAGTGCATCCGGGAGCCCCTCGGCGTGGATCTCGCCGGTGGGGCGGACCCAGCCCATCACGCCCAGTGCGCGGGCGCGATCACGGAACCCGGGGGCATCGATCGACCCCCCGCCATTCGTCCGGATTGCCCGCTTGCGAGGCCCTGCAGCCATGGGGGAGGAGGCTACTGTCCCCGCCCATGGGAAAGCTCGCGTTTCTCCTGCCGGGGCAGGGGTCACAGAAAGTCGGCATGGGCAGCGACCTGCTGGGGGAGCGGCCCGAGCTGCTCGAGGGCTATCTCGAGCAGGCCGAGGCCGCGTCCGGGCTGCCGATCCGGCAGTTGTGCCTGGAAGGACCGATCGAGGCGCTGACCGCGACCGACGCGGCGCAGCCCGCGCTGTTCTGTGTCGCGCTGGCCACGGCCGACCTGGCGCGCGAGTCCGGCGTGAAGCCCGATTTCGCGGCCGGCCACTCGCTCGGTGAGTACACGGCGGCGGTCGTCGCGGGCGCGCTCTCGCCCGAGGACGGCATCAAGCTCGTCAGCGCGCGCGGCGCGCTGATGGCGGCCGCGCAGGACGAGCTGCCGGGCGGGATGGCGGCGGTGCTCGGCCTGGAGGCCGACAAGGTCGCGGCGCTGTGCGACTCGATCGACGGGCGCGTGACGCCGGCGAACTTCAACACGCCGTCGCAGGTCGTCGTCAGCGGTGACCTGGACGCGATCGACAAGCTGGTCGAGGCCGCGCCCGAAGCGGGCGCCAGCCGCGCGATCAAGCTCCAGGTCGGCGCCGCCTTCCACAGCGAGGCGATGGTGCCGGTGCAGGCCAAGATGGCCGAGCGGATGGCCGAGGTCGAGTTCCGCGATCCGACGATCCCGATCGTGTCGAACGCGTCCGGTGCGGTGGTCACGACCGCGGACGGCATCCGCGAGGCGTTGCTGGCCCAGATCGCCTCGCCGGTGCGCTGGGTGGATTGCGTGAACACGCTGGCCGACGCCGGCGTGGACACCTACCTCGAGCTCGGGCCGGGCAAGGTGCTGATCGGCCTCGTCCGGCAGATCCGCGACGGCATGGACATCACCGCCGCGGACTCGCCGAAGAAGGTCGCGAAGTTCGCCGAGCGCTAGGGGTTCAGGACGACCTTGAAGGCGCCGTCCTGCTTCTTCTGGAAGATGTCGTAGCCGTGCGGGGCCTCGGTCAGTGGGATGTGATGCGTGGCGTAGGTGTCGACCCCGAGCGGGTCGTCGTTGCCGGAGAGCAGCGGCAGGATGTCGTCGACCCAGTTCCAGACGTTGGCCTGGCCCATCCGCATCGTGACCTGCTTGTCGAACATCTGCAGCAGCGGCATCGGGCTGACCGCGCCGCCATAGACGCCTGAGAGCGAGATCGTCCCGCCGCGGCGG
Source organism: Solirubrobacter taibaiensis (assembly GCA_027587225.1). Classification (GTDB taxonomy): domain Bacteria; phylum Actinomycetota; class Thermoleophilia; order Solirubrobacterales; family Solirubrobacteraceae; genus Solirubrobacter; species Solirubrobacter taibaiensis. The sequence goes on along the minus strand of JAPDDQ010000038.1, from coordinate 75,702 downwards.
ACCAGCTCGATCGACATGTGCAGCGCGGCGAGCCGGTCGATGCCGGCCGTCTCGATCGCCTTTTGCGCGAGCTTGTCGGGCAGGAAGCCGGCGAGGCGGTGGGCGAGCTTGCCGATCGGGGCGCCGTGCGCTTCCATGCCGACGGCGTCGATCACGGCCTCCGGGCCGCGGCCGCCGGTGAGCTCACGGACGGTGGCGGGGAGGTCGTCGTGCTCCTCGAGGTTGAGGGCGGTGACGCCGTGCGCGGCCGCGCGGGCGAGCCGCTCGGGCACGAGGTCGACGCCGATCACGGTCTCCGCGCCGAGGTGCTGCGCGACGCGCGTGCACATCTCGCCGATCGGGCCGAGGCCGAGCACGAGCACCGTCTTCTTGGCCGGCACGTCGGCGTACTGGACGGCCTGCCAGGCGGTGGGCAGGACGTCGGAGAGGTACAGGAAGCGGTCGTCCGACGGGCCTTCGGGCACCTTGATCGGGCCGTACTGGGCCTGCGGCACCCGCAGGTACTCGGCCTGGCCGCCGGCGACCTGGCCATAGAGCTTCGTGTACCCGAGCAGCGCGGCGCCGGTGTCGAACTCGCGGGTCTGGGTCGTCTCACACTGCGACTGCAGGCCGGTGCCGCACATGTGGCAGTGCCCGCAGGAGATGTTGAACGGGATGACCACGCGGTCGCCCGGCTTGATGTGGGTGACCTCGGCGCCGACTTCCTCCACGATCCCCATCGGCTCGTGGCCGAGGATGTCGCCCTCGTCCAGGTACGCGCCCAGAACCTCGTACAGGTGCAGGTCGCTGCCGCAGATGCCTGAGGACGTGACCTTGATGATCGCGTCGGTCGGGTGCTCGATGATCGGGTCCGGGACCGTGTCCACGCGCACGTCGTGCACGCCATGCCAAGTCAAAGCCTTCATTGCAGTCGGCGCTACCCACGTTGGGTAGGGCCGACAGATGAGCCTTCGAGTGGTGGTCACAGGAGCGACGGGCAACGTCGGCACGAGTGTCTTGAAGGCGCTGGGCGAGGACGACCGCGTGGGGGAGATCATCGGGATCGCGCGCCGGATGCCCAACTGGAACCCGCCGAAGGTGCGCTGGGTGATCGCCGACGTCGCGCACGAGGACCTGTCGCCGGTGTTCACCGGCGCCGACGCGGTGATCCACCTCGCCTGGCTCATCCAGCCCAGCCGCGACGACGCCCAACTCGAGCTCGTCAACGTGCACGGGTCGCGCCGCGTGTTCGAGACCGCGATCGAGGCCGGTGTGCCGAGGCTGGTCCACGCTTCTTCGGTGGGCGTCTACTCGCCGGGCCCGAAGGACCGTGCCGTCGACGAGTCGTGGGCGCGCGAAGGCGTCCAGTCGCTCTTCTACGCGCGCCACAAGGCCGAGTGCGAACGGATCCTGGACGGACTGGAAGGCCGCGGCACCACGATCGTGCGGCTGCGCCCGGGGCTGATCTTCAAGCGCGAGGCCGGCCCGGAGATCCGCCGCCTGTTCGCCGGCCCGCTGTTGCCCGCGTGGCTGCTCAAGCCGGGCCGCATCCCCGTGCTCCCGCTGCCGGATCGCCTGTCCGTGCAGTGCGTGCACGGCGACGACATCGGTAACGCCTACCGGCTCGCGGCGCTTGAGCCGCACGCGGAAGGCGCCTACAACATCGCCGCGGACCCGGTGCTCGACCCCGACACGCTGGCGAAGGTCCTCGGCGCCCGCCGCATCCGCATCCCGGAGCAACCGGTGCGGCTCGGCGCCGACCTCACCTGGCGCGCGCACCTGCAGCCCGCCCCGGCCGGATGGGTCGACATGGGCCTCGCCGTCCCCACCATGGACACGTCCCGCGCGAAGGAGCACCTCGGCTGGACCCCGACGGTCGACGCGGCCACCGCGCTGCGCGAGGTCCTGGCCGGTATGCGCGAGCCCGCGGGCCTCGACACCCCGCCGTTGCGCCCCCACGCCGGCGGCCCCATGCGCTTCCGCGAGTTCCTCTCCGGCGTCGGCCGCCGAACCTAAACAACGAATAAAGGGTCTGACCCCTTTAGATTCGGAGCGAGCAGCGGGGGCGGGCGTTGTTGACGTAGCCCTTGGGGTTCCAGAGCGAGGCTTCGTCCTCGGGTTGGGTGGCGGCGGAGGAGTCCCAGGCGCGGACGACGAGCTCGTGGTCGCCGGGCGGGAGGTCGAGCGGGGCGCGCCAGTGGCGCCACGCCCACGGGCCGAGGTCCTCGAGCAGCTCGGCCTGTCGCCAGGTGGTGCCGCCGTCGCTGGACACGTCCACGCGGGTGATGAAGCGCTCGCCGCCGGCGAAGGCGTAGCCGCGGACTTCGGTGGGCGAGGCCGAGAGGATGTCGGCGTTCAAAGCGACCAGGCCGAGCGGCATCCCGGCGCCGGGGGCGGGCCTGCCGTCCTCGGGCAGCAGCCGGTAGACGACCTCCTGGAAGTAGCCCTTCCACGGGGTGCGGCGCAGCTCGATCCGGTCGAGCCACTTGACGCTGCGCGCGCCGATGTAGCCCGGGACGACGACCCGCAGCGGCGCGCCGTGGACCGGCTCCAGCGGCTCCCCGTTCATCGCCCAGGCGAGCAGCACCTCCGGGCGGCGGGCCTTGTCGAGCGGGATCGACCCGCCGAACCGCTGCGGCGGCTTGGCCTCGGGGCTCAGGTCGGCGCCCTCGAAGCCCACGTGCACGGCTTCGCCCGACGGGCGCGCCAGCGCGAGCACGTCCGCCAAGCGCGCGCCGGTCCACGTGGCCGTGCCGGTCGCGCCCGGCCCCCAAGGCGCCTCGCCGGGGATGTCGCGGATCGCGATCAGCCCCGCCCGCCGGTTGCCCGCGCACTGCAGCGTCGCCGTCACCGTGTATTCCGGCAACGCCTCACGCAAGGTCTCCAGCGACAGGTCGAGCGGCCGCTCCACCGCGCCCTCCACGCGCAGCCGCCACTCGCTCGCCTCGGGCACCGCACCGTGGTTGCGCACGTAGAACGCGTCAGTGGCCGTGATCGCGCCTTCGGCCAGCGCCGCCGGCTCGGTCTCCGCGTTGTAGGGGTCGGTCCCGTGGACGATCACGTCGCGCTTGCCGAACATGCCCGTCAGCCTACGGGGATGATCCGGCTCGACCACTGCGTGATCCACGTTGCCGACTGGGAGACCTCGAACGCGTTCTACCGCGACGTCGTCGGGGCGGAGATCGTCACCGGCGAAGGCGGCCGCACCGCGTACCGGTTCGGCGAGCAGCAGCTCAACCTGCACGGCCCGGGTGTGGACGTCGGAACACTCGTCGCCCGCCACCCGGTGATGCCCGGCAACAGCGACCTGTGCTTCGTCTGGGACGGCCCGATCGAGGCGGCCGTCGCACATCTCGAGCGCCATACCGTCCCTGTCGAGGCCGGCCCGGTGACCCGCCACGGCGCCCGCGGCGAGGGCACGAGCGTCTACTTCCGCGACCCCGACGGCTCGCTCTTGGAGTTCATCTCGTACCTAAAGAAACATTAAGGGGTCTGACCCCTTTAGGTTCAGCGTCGTGGCCCTGAAGATCGTCACGGTGCTGGCGTTGCCGATCGCGCTGATCGTGCTCCTGCGCGCGGCGCCGTCGATGGATGCGCGGTGGGAGGACCAGCCGGCGCACTTCTGGATCGTGCTGGTGGCCGGCGTGGTCAACGCGGGGCTCGCCATCGCCGTGAGCGAGGCCGGGCGCCGGCGCAGAGATGCGCGGCTGCTGCTGATCGGGCTCGCGTTCCTGGCCAGCGCCGGGTTCCTCGGCCTCCACGCGCTCGCCACGCCCGGCGTGCTGCTCGAGAAGGGGAACGCCGGGTTCGTGCTGGCGACGCCGGTCGGGCTCGTGGTCGCCGGGTTGCTCGCGGCGGCGTCCGCGATCGAGTACCCGCTGCGCACCGCGCTGTCGATCGTCCGCCACGCCCGCGCGCTCGTCGGCGCCGTGCTCGCGCTGCTCGGGCTGTGGGCGGTGCTGTCGCTGGCCGAGCTCCCGCCGCTGCGCGCGACCGTCGCGCCCGAGGACGCCGAGGCGGCGCTCGGCGTGTTCGCCCTGCTCGGCGTCGTGGCCTACGGGTTCGCGGCCGTGCAGTACTTCCGGATCGCGGCGCGGCGCAGCTCCAAGTTGGCCTTCGCGATCGCGTTCGCCTTCGCGCTGCTGGCCGAGTCGCTGGTGATCGTGCTCGCCTCGCTCACCACGAGCTGGCAGCTGAGCTGGTGGGAGTGGCACCTGCTGATGGCGATCAGCTTCTTCACGATCGCCGTCGCCGCGCAGCGGGAGTGGTTCGAGGAGCGCTTCAGCGCGCTCTACCTCGACGAGACGCTCGCGGGCAAGCGCGAGGTGACGGTGCTGTTCGCCGATCTCTCCGGCTTCACGCCGTTCAGCGAGCGGAACGGGCCGGAGGCGGTCCACCGCATGCTCACCACCTACTTCGGCGAGCTCGCGCCGATGATCGTCGACGACTTCGACGGCGAGGTGCAGGACTTCGTCGGCGACCAGATCTTCGCCATCTTCAACAAGCGCGGCGACCAGCCCGACCACGCGCTGCAGGGCGCCCGCGCCGCGCTCGAGCTGCAGCGCCGAGCGCAAGCCATCCGCCAACCCGAGTGGCCGATCTTCCGCTGCGGCGTGAATACCGGGCCGGTGCTCGCGGGCGTCGTCGGCGACCGCGGCCACCGCATCCACGGCGTCTTCGGCGACACCGTCAACCTCGGCTCACGTCTGGAAGGTCAGGCCAAGCCCGGCGAGATCGTGATCGCCGGCACCACGCGCGATCACCTCCCGGACGCAGCGCACGTCGAGCCACTCCCGCCCCTGCAGATCAAAGGCAAGGCTGCGCCCGTCGAAGCGTTCATTCTCCGCGGGCTCTAGCGGTCTCGCGGTCGTTGTGCTTCTGCAGAGCCTCGGCGAGCTCCGCCTTGTTCATCTTTGACCGCCCGGGGATGTCCGCCTCGCGCGCATCCTCCTCGAGCTCCTCCTTGCTCTTGCCCGCGTCCACGCCGCCGTAGGTCTCCTTCGGGCGGTCCCGCGCGGCGGCCCCGCTCTGCTCGGCCTGCGGGTCCGAGGCGCCGTAGTCGTCCTTGAGCTCCCAGTGGTCGCCCTTCTTCTCGGCGATGTGCTTGACCGACGCCCACGCTGTCCGGTGGGCGCGTTCCTCGTCGCCGGGATACTGCTCCTCGGCGCTGTCGAGGGTCTCGGCGTAGGCGTTCCGGACCTTCTCGGGCGACCGCTGCAGCGTGCCCGGAAGATCGTCCTTTTTGAGGGGCATACGGGCGCTCTACCCAGCCCGGCATCCGAGTTTGCCACGCTGTGCGTGCATGCCGCACCGGATCACGTTCTCTCCGAAGGTCTTCATCCCGCTCACGCAGCTGTGTCGCGACGGCTGCTGGTACTGCACGTTCGCGCAGCCACCGAAGAACCTGGCGGCGCCGTTCATGTCGCCTGAGCAGGTGGTCGAGGTCGCGCTGCGGGGGGCGGAAGCGGGCTGCCACGAGGCGCTGTTCACGCTCGGTGAGTCCCCGGAGACGCAGTACGCGGTCGCCCGGGAGTGGCTGGCCGACCATGGCTACGCGAGCACGGTCGAGTACCTGGCGGCGATGTGCAAGCTCGTCGTGGAGGAGACCGGGCTGCTGCCGCACGCCAACGCCGGCGCCATCTCCCGCGAGGAGCTGGAGGCGCTCGCGCAAGTCTCCGTCTCGCAGGGCATGATGCTCGAGAGCCTGCGCGAGGACCTGCCGTGCCATCGCGGCGCGCCGGACAAGCTGCCCGCTCGCCGTCTCGCTACGCTCGAATGGGCGGGCGAGCTCCGCATCCCCTTCACGACCGGCATCCTGGTCGGGATCGGCGAGGACCGTCAGGACCGGATCGACGCGCTGCAGGCCATCGCCGACTCCCACGCCCGCCACGGCCACGTGCAGGAGGTGATCGTCCAGAACTTCCTGCCCAAGCCGGGCACCGCGATGCGCGATCACCCGCCGTGCCCGGAGGAGGACCACCTGGACGCGATCCGGCTGGCGCGCGAGATCCTCCCGCGCGACGTGCACGTGCAGGCGCCCCCGAACCTGGCCTCAGATATGCGCGCGCTCCTGGACGCGGGCATCGACGACTGGGGCGGCGTGTCCCCGGTCACCGCCGACTTCGTCAACCCGGAGCGCCCGTGGCCGTCGCTGCAGCGCCTGCGCGAGGCCACCGAGGCCGCAGGCAAGCAGCTCGCCCCGCGCCTGGCCGTGTACCCCGAGTTCATCGACTGGGTCCACCCGGACCTGCGGTTCGCGACGATCGACCGCGCCGACGCCGAGGGCCTGGGCCGCGACGACCCGGGCGCCGTGCTCCCGCAGCGCTTCGAGGACGTCGCCAACGTGGCCGACGGCGCCGAGGTCAAGCTCACCGGCCGCCGCTCGACCGCCTGGTACTCCGGCGCCGACGCGCAGCCCATGGAGCTCCCCCTCACCGGCGAGCCCCGCGGCGCGATCAAGGAAGTGCTGGACGGCGCGAAGGCCGGCCAGGAGCTCGGCCTCGAGGAGATCGTCACGCTCTTCAGCGCGCGCGGCACCGACGTCGGCGCCGTCGCCCAGTTCGCCGACGAGCTGCGTCAGCAGACCAACGGCGACACGGTCACGTTCGTCCGCACCCGCAACATCAACTACACGAACCTCTGCACCTTCAAATGCAAGTTCTGCGCGTTCGCCAAGGGCCCACTCAGCCTCAACCTGCGCGGCAAGCCGTACCTGCTGACGCACGAGGAAATCGCCGGCCGCGCCCGCGAGGCGTGGGAGGCCGGCGCCACCGAGGTGTGCCTGCAGGGCGGCATCCACCCGACCTTCGACGGCGACTTCTACTGGCAGGTGTGCAAGGCGGTCCGCGCCGAGGTGCCGGAGATCCACGTGCACGGCTTCACCGCGCTCGAGGTCACGGAAGGCGCGCGGCGCCTGCGCGAACCCCTCGAGGACTACCTGCGCCGGATGAAGGACGCGGGCCTGGCCTCGCTGCCCGGCACGGCCGCGGAGATCCTCGACGACCCGATCCGCGAGATCCTGTGCCCGGACAAGATCGATACGGGCGAGTGGCTGGAAGCGCACCGGATCGCGCACTCGGTCGGCCTGCGTTCGAACGTCACGATCATGTTCGGCGCCGTCGAGTCACCGGTGTCCTGGGCGCGCCACATGATCCGCACGCGCGACCTGCAGAAGGAGACGGGCGGCTTCACCGAGTTCGTCCCGCTGCCGTTCGTGCACATGGCGTCGCCGATCTACCTCAAGCGGAGCGCCCGCCGCGGCCCGACGTTCCGCGAGACGCTGCTGATGCACGCCGTCGGCCGGATCGCCTACCACGGCCAGATCGACAACATCCAGGCCTCGTGGGTGAAGATCGGCATGGGCGGCCTGCGCCAGCTCCTGCAGGCCGGCGTCAACGACGCGGGCGGCACGCTGATGAACGAGAACATCTCGCGCGCCGCCGGCGCCTCGCACGGTCAGTCGCTGGATGAGGTCGCCCTGACCGACCTCACCACCGCCCTGGGCCGCCCGCTGGAGCAGCGGACGACCCTGTACGGCCGCGTGAACGAGGAGCTGACTACAACAATCCCCTGAGCAGGAGATCGAGCTGGACGAGCACCTCCCAGCTCGAGCCTGCCGTCTTGATATTGGCGTCGGCGAACAAGTACACCTTGGAACCGTCGCTCTTGATCACGGTCGGCGCGCACACCGACGCGATCGCCACCTCGCGCCCGTCACCGAGCTGGAGGTTCCCGTTCTTGAGCACGTACTCGATCGGGAACGGATCCGCCGCGGAACCCGGTGACGGAATCGGCGGGTCGCCCCCCTGAGGCGTCCCGAGATTCGGCTTCAGGCACGACAGATCCGGCCCCGCGTCGTTGAGCGGGTCCGAGTACGGCGGGGTGATGATGTCGCCCCACTGCCCGAGGTCGGGCACGAGCGGGGTCTGGATCCCGGGCAGGTAGAGCGGGACCGTCTGGTTCACGCCCGAGATGAGCGGCGACTTGGGGCCACCGATGGGGTACGGCACGTACGTCGGCGCGCAGTTCTTGCGCGCCACATTGATCGTCGACGTCCCATTCGCGTTGGGCGTGACGGTCACCTGCGGACAGGCGTGATGGTTTGCTCGTGCCTGACCGGGCACGAGCAGGAGCGCCCCCGCGATAACGATCGCGGGGCCGATGAAACGGGGCAGCATGGGGCCTTGCCTCCCTAAGGCGAGGGTTTGACGAGGCGCTGGGTACCCACGTGTTTCTCACCCCTAAAACCGGCCTAGAGAAATCCATATTCCGGCGTGAGATGCACCGTGGATAGGCTGCTCCCGGCGCCATGGAAGACACGCCCCAGCCTGAGGAGCTGCAGCTCGGTGACTCCTTTGCGCAGATCCTCACCGAGACCACGCAATCCCTCGTCTGCGTTCTGGACCGCGAGGGCCGGATCCGCCTGTTCAACGAGGCGTGCGAGCGGGCGACCGGGTACACGCGCGCCGAGGTGCTGGGCCGCCCCGCGCAGGACTTCGTGATCCCGTCCGAGGAGCGCGAGGCGTTCAGCGAGTTCCTCGCCTTCGTCTGGCGCACCGGCACGTCGAGTCCCCAGGTCGGGCACTGGCGTACCAAGGACGGCGGTCGCCGGCTGATCGCGTGGTCGAACCGGCTGATGGGCGACACCGGCCTGGTCACCACGGGCATCGATCTGACCGACCGCGAGTCCAACCGCGACGGCGCGCTGGAGGGCGACCCGGAGGCGAAGCTGATCGAGGTCAGCCGTGTCGCGAACGAGCACAAGGCGCTGCGGCGGGTGGCGACGCTCGTCGCGTCGGAGGCCTCGCCGGAGCGGATCTTCGGCTCGGTGTCGGCGGAGGTCGCGCGCGTGCTCCAGGTCAACGCCACCGCGGTCGTGCGCTACGTCGGCGACGGCACCGCCGAGATGGTCGGGCGTCACAACCGAGACAGCGCCGACGTGATGGCGCTCGGCACGCGCCTGCCGCTCGACGACGATTCCGCGCTCGCCCAGGTGGCGCGGACATCCACGCCCGCCCGCATCGACGACTGGGCCGGCGGCAGCGCCGCGGAGCGCTTCCGCTACGGCTACCGCTCCACCGCCGCCGCGCCGATCGTGGTCACCGGCGTGCTCTGGGGCGCGGTCGCGATCGCGAGCGAGCAACCGCTGCCGCCGGACACCGAGAACCGGCTGGGCGACTTCGCCGAGCTCGTGTCGCTCGCCGTCGCCTCCGCGCAGGCGCGCACGGACCTGATCGCGTCGCGGGCTCGCCTCGTGAAGGCCGGTGATGACCAACGCCGCCGACTCGAGCGCAACCTGCACGACGGCGCGCAGTCGCGCCTGGTCAGCGTCGCTCTGCAGTTGCGCGTGGCGCGCGCTTCGCTGCAGCGGCGTCCCGAGGCCGTGCCGGACCTCTTGGCGGAGGCCGCACGCGAGCTCGACGCCGGCTTGGCGGACCTGCGCGAGATCGCGCGCGGCCTGCACCCGGCGGTGCTGGTCGACCATGGGCTCGCGTTCGCGCTGAAGGCGCTCGCCGAGCGCGTGGCGGTGCCGGTGACGCTCGAGGTCCCGGACGAGCGCCTGCCGGAGGTCCTCGAAGCGACCGCGTACTACATCGCCTCCGAAGCGCTCACGAACGTCGCCAAGCACGCCGAGGCGACGCGCGCGACGATCACGATCGCGCGCGACGGCGCCGTCCTGCGCTGCAGCATCGCCGACGACGGCCGCGGCGGCGCCGACCCGGCGGGCGGGAGCGGCCTGCTCGGATTGCGCGACCGTGCGGAGGCCGTCGGCGGGACGCTCTCGTTCGTCAGCCCGCCGGGACGAGGCACGACGGTCGTGGCTGCGCTTCCGCTGGACTAGAGCGCGACCACGAGCGCCGCGACCGCCAGCGCCAGATAGCCGGCGGGGTAGGGCAGGTGCGCGTACCAGCGCGCGCGCACGGTGACCGCGACGGCGCCGAGGAAGAACAGGATCAGCCCGCCGGCCGCGGCCACGCCCACCGGTGCGAACACGAGTCCGGTGAGCAGCCCGGCGCCCCCCGCGGCCTTGAGTGCACCGAGGGGAGCGAGGCCCGACTCCGGCACACCGAGACGCGTCATGTTGGCTCGCACCCAGGGCGAACGCATCGCGTCGAGCACCGCCGCGCTCAACGTGGCCGCCGCGGCGAGCACGGTGACGAAGACGGACATCAGTGGCGGGCCACGACGGAGTACACGTGGGGGGACGCGTCGGCGAGGTCCGCTGCTCGGCGCGCGTAGTCCTGCACGGCGGGGTCGGCGAAGGCGGCGCGCACGTCTTCGAGGCTGCGCCACTGCGCGAGATTGACGACGCGGGCGCCGTCGTGGCTCGCGAGCAGCGTCACGGACACGAAGCCGGGCCGGTGCCGGACGACCTGCTCGGTGCCTTCGTCGAGCAGCGCGACGAGCGCGCCCTGGCGCTCCGCGTCGACGTCGAGGACGTTGATGACGGTGACGGTGGTCTCCATGCGCCACAGCGTGCGGCGACAGCCACCAGAAGGGAAAGACGGATGCTGCCGCTATTGATCGGGTGCGCCCGATGAAACGCTCCGGGCGAGCTCGACGAGCGCCTGCACCACGGGCGTCTCACCGTCCTCTCGCCACATGAGCGCGAGCGTCGCGGGCGCCACGCCGGTGAGCGGCCGGAACACGATCCCCGGCCAGTTGGTCGCCCGCGCCTGCGAGCGCGGCACCGTGGCGACGCACAGTCCGGCCCGCACGGCTTCGAGCAGGCCTTCCATCGAGCGGATCACCGGCCCGCGCGGCGCGGCCGCGCCGCCCCGGTGCTCGGCGCACGTCCAGAACGCGAGCGCCGCCGGGTCAGTGTCCGCCCACGGCCACGGCTCGTCCACGAGATCGGCGATCACGAGCGACTCACGCGCCGCGAGCGGATGGTGCGCCGCCAGCGCCGCCACGCGCGACTCCGCGTGCAACGGGAGCACCCGCACGCCGGCGTGCTCCAGCGGCAACCACACGAACGCGGCGTCCACGGTGCCGGTCCGGACACCGCCCGAGTAGTCCTCCCAGTCGCTTTGGCGCAGCTCGAGCCGGACCTGCGGGCGGGCGGTGCCGAAGGCCTGGAGGAGCTCCGGCACGAGCGCGAGGCCCGCGGTCGCGCCGGTGGCGATTCGCAGCTCGCCCGTCTCACCGCGCGCAGCGCGTGCGGCCTCGGTCAGCGCCTCGTCCGCCTCGGCGAGAATGCGCCGCGCCCGCGACAGGAACTCCACACCGGCAGCGGTCAACTCCACGCGGCGCGTCGTGCGACGCAGCAGCTCGACCCCGAGCTCGCGCTCGAGGCGCCGGATCTGCTCCGAGAGCGCCGGCTGGGCGATATACAGCCGCTCCGCCGCACGCGTGAAGTGCAGCTCCTCGGCTACAGCCACGAAGTAGCGCAGCGCGCGGAAATCCAGGGCCACCGTCCTATTGTTCCGCGAGTGCAAATGCGAGCCCTGAAAGCCGCGACCGCCGCGCACCACGACCGCCTCGAGCGGCTGGTCGACATCGAGGCGCGGGTGGGGACCCGCGACGCCTACCTCGAGCTGCTCGAGCGCTTCTACGGGTTCTACCGCCCGCTGGAAGCCGCGCTGGCTCCGTACGCCGGCCCGTTCGGGCCCCGACACCCGCTGCTCGCCGCGGACATCGTTGCGGTCGGCGGCGACGTCGACGCGCTGCCGCTCGCGCCGCGGCTGCCCACCGTGGGCACCCTGCACGATGCGCTCGGCGTGCTCTACGTGCTGGAAGGCGCGGCGCTCGGAGGCGCGGTGATCGGCCGGATCGTGCGGCGTGAACTCGGGTTGACGAGCGCGTTCTTCCACAACCACGGGATCGCTCCACGTTGGCGAATGTTCGGGGAGCACGTGGAACGCCACGCGCCGGTGTCCGAGCGCGCCGCGGTGGCCACGTTCGAGGACATGGAGGTCTGGTTGTGCGGCGACGCTCGCCTGACGGCTCGCGTCGCGGCGAGTTCTCGCCCGGAGGGCTCGGACTCGCGGGTGCTGGGAGGTCGGCGTGTCTGACGAACTGCTGGAGCCGGGAACCCCGGTCGATCTGGAGAACTGCCACCGCGAGCCGATCCGCACGCCGGGCGGGATCCAGAGCCACGGCGTGTTGCTCGCCGCCGACGAGCAGACGCTCGAGGTCGTCCAGGCGTCGGCCAACGCCGCCGGCATGTTCGGCGCCTCCGTCCTGGGCGCGTCACTCACCGCCCTGCTCGGCGGCAGCGAGATCGTCGACCAGCTCCGCGCGGGCGCCGCGGACGCCACCCCCAACCTGCGCCCGCTGCGCATCCGCGGCCTCGACGCCTACGCCTACCGCGTCGCCGACCGGGTGCTGGTGGTCGAGCTCGAACCGGTCGGCGCGACGCCCGCGAGCCTCACGCGCTACCAGGGTGAGATCGCCCGCGCGCTGACCCTGCTGCAGGACGCGCCCACGATCGACGAGCTGCTGCGGCGCACCGCGCGCGTCGTTCGCGAGCTGACCGGCTCGGACCGGGTGTGGGCCTACCGCTTCGAGCCCGACGACCACGGCGTGATCGTGGCCGAGGAGAAGCGCGAGGACCTCGACGCGTTCTTGGGTCTGCACTATCCCGCCAGCGACATCCCGCCGCAGGCCCGAGCGCTCTTCTTCCAGAACCGGCTGCGGTTCATCCACGACGTGGAGACCCCGGCCACCCCGCTCGAGCCGCTCGCGAACCCGCTCACGGGCGAGTGGCTGGACCTGAGCGCCGGCGTGCTGCGCGCCGTCTCGCCGATCCACATCCAGTACCTGCAGAACATGGGCGCGACGGCGTCGCTGTCGATCGCACTCACCGCCGGCGGGCGCCTGTGGGGGCTGATCTCCGGCCACCACTACAGCGGCCCGCTGTTCGTCCCGCACGAGGTGCGCGCCACGTGCGAGCTGATCGGGATCGTGTGCTCGATGCAGCTCGAGGCGCTGGAGAAGCTCGAGGTCAGCCGTCGCCAGACCGCGCTCGGCGTGCACCGGATGACGGTGCTGGACCGGGTCGCCGCCTCGTCGAGCATCCTCGAAGGGCTCGCGGACGCCGGTGAGGAACTGCTGGCGGTGTGCGACGCCGACGGCGCGGCGATCCGGATCGACGGCGAGCTGCGGCTCCTGGGGGAGACGCCGGACGACGTCACCGCGCTGCTCGACGGGCTCGAAGGCGCCGACGTGTTCGCGACCCACAGCCACGACGGGGCGATGCCAGGCGTGCTCGCCGCACCGCTCGCCGTCGCCCGCGGCAACCACATCGTGTGGTTCCGGACCGAGTACGTGCGCGAGATCGAGTGGGCGCACGCGCCCAAGAGCCTCGCGATCAAAGAGGTGGACCGCCTGAACCCCGACGGGTCGTTCCGCACGTGGGCGGAGTCGGTGCAGGGCGAGAGCCGCCCGTGGGCGGCGGTCGACGTGGAGTCGGTGACCGAGCTGCGCTCCGCGCTCGGCACGTTCCTGATCACCCGCGCCGAGCAGCTCGCCGCGCTCAACGCCGAGCTCGCGCGCTCGAACGAGGAGCTCGACGCGTTCGCGTACGTCGCCGCGCACGACCTCAAGGAGCCGCTGCGCGGGATCTCCAACTACACGACGTTCCTGGTCGAGGACTACGAGGACACGCTCGACGCTGACGCTCGGGAGCGGCTCGCGACGATCCTGCGGCTGTCCCAGCGGATGGCCTCGCTGCTGGACACGCTGCTCGACTACTCACGGATCGGCCGCGCCGAGCTCGCGCTGACCGAGTTCACGGTCGGCGAGGTGCTCGAAGACGCGCTGGACCTGCTGGCGGCGAAGCCCGCGCTGACGGTCGAGGGGAGCGAGATGGGGCTGCGCGGCGATCGCATCCGCGTGCGCCAGATCCTCGTCAACCTGATCGGCAACGCCGTCAAGTACTCACCTGACGCGCCTGAGATCTCCGTGGTCGCTCGCGACGGCGTGGTGTGCGTGACCGACAACGGGATCGGCGTCGCTCCCGACCACCACGACGCCATCTTCCACGTCTTCCGGCGCCTGCACCCGCGGGAGGCGTACGGCGGCGGAACCGGCGCCGGGCTGACGATCGCGCGCCGGATCGCCGAACGCCACGGCGGCAGGCTGTGGCTCGAGCGCTCCGCGCCGGGGGCCGGCTCATCCTTCTGCTTTACCCTCGACTCGTGATGGAAGCCCGCGCTCTACACCCGCTCGCCGTCGTCGAGGACAGCGACGAAGACTTCGAGGCGCTCTCGCGCGTGCTGCGCGAGACCACCTCGAGCGAGGGCGTGCGGCGCTACGCGAGCGGCGAGGACGCACTCGCGGGCCTGCTCGAGGGCAGCGACACACGGCCCGCGTTGATCATCCTCGACCTCAACCTGCCTGGCATCCGCGGCATGGAGGTGCTCGCGGCGCTGAAGGGCGACCCGCGCGTGCGGATGGTGCCGGTGATCGTGCTCTCCGGTTCCTCACGTGAGGAGGACGTGGACGCCGCCTACGCGGCGGGCGCCAACGCGTACCTGAGCAAGCCGCTGGACTTCACGGAGCTGCGCCGGACCGTGCTGAGCATGCACGAGTTCTGGCGGATCGCGGCCCTACCCGGAAAGGGCGAATGAGCGGGGCACCGGCAACGGTGCTCGTGGTCGACGACAGCCCCGAGAACCGCTACGCGATCCGTCGCTACCTCTCGGGTGCCGAGTTCGACGTCTGGGAGGCCGAGACCGGCTCGGAAGGCCTGGAGATGGCCAACCGCGACCCGGACCTGATCCTGCTCGACGTCCACCTGCCCGACATCAACGGCTTCGAGGTCTGCCGGCGGCTGAAGGAGAATGAGCGCACGCGCCACATCCCGGTGCTACAGCGCTCCCAGTCGCACATCGACGACGCCGCCCGCGTCCACGGTCTCGAGAGCGGCGCCGACGCCTACCTGACCGAGCCGGTCGACCCGGCCGTGCTCGTCGCGACCGCCCGCGCGCTGCTGCGCGTCCGCCGCGCCGAGAACCGGCTGCGGCTGCTCAACCAGGTCGGCGTCCAGCTCGCGACCGCGCTCACCCGCGGCGATGTCCTGCAGTCGGTCTCCGCCGCGGTGTCCGCCGAGATCGGCCGCGACCCGACGTTCTTCCTGTACGACGAGAGCCGCCGCTGGCTGCGCGAGACGCCCGGAGAGGACGTCGCGCTCGAGCTCGCGTTCGACGCCGACGACCCCGCGGCCGAAGTCGCGCGCACGGGCGAGCCGCGGTTCGACGAGCGTCAGGGCATCGCGCCGCTCGTCGCCTACGGGAACCGGCTGGGCGCGCTGACCGTGCCCTTGCGGCTGTCGGAGACCGAGCGCGAGCTCCTGCTCGCGCTCTCCACGCAGTGCGCGCAGGCGCTCGAGCGCGCCGGGCTCTACGAGTATCAGCACCACATCGCGACGACGCTGCAGGCAGGCCTGCTGCCCAAGTCGCTGCCGGAGATCGCCGGGGCCGAGCTCGCCGCCCGCTACAACGCCGGGGCTCGCGCCATGGAGGTCGGCGGCGACTTCTACGACGTCTTCCCGCGCGGGGAGGACTGGGTGATGGTGATCGGCGACGTCTGTGGCCGCGGCGCCGAGGCCGCCGCGCTGACCGGCCTCGCTCGCCACACGATCCGCGCGCAGGCCCAGCACCTCGAGCGCCCGAGCGAGATCCTGCGCGCGCTGCACGACGCGATCGTGGCCGAGGTCGGCCGCGAGTCGGCGCGCTTCGTCACCGCGGGCTGCGTCCTGCTGAGTCGCGACGGCGCGGTGCGCGCCTCGTTCGCCGGCCACCCGCCGGGCCTGATCGCGCGCGCCGGGGGCGCGGTCGAAGAGCTCCCGACCACCGGCCAGTTGCTCGGCCTGCTCCAGAACGTGCGGATCTCCGACGTGGAAGCCGAGCTGGCGCCCGGCGACGCGCTCGTGCTCTACACCGACGGCGTGATCGAGGCCCGCCGCGAGCGGGAGCTGTTCGGCGAGAAACGCCTGACCGCGCTGCTGCGCGACGCCGGACCGCGCGGCCTGGACGCCGATGCCATCGCCGACACGATCCGCGAAGCGACCGTCGCGTTCGCGGGCTCGATCGAGGACGACACCGCGATCCTCGTGCTGCGCCGCACGTCCTAGCCGGTCGAGGTGTCGGTGACCATCCGGTCGTAGCGACCGGCAGCGAGGTCCTCGAGGCGGATCACGATCGCGAGTGACCCGCCGTCGCCGAAGCTCATGTCCGGGTGGCGCGGGAGGCAGAACAGCGTGGCCCAGTCCTCCAGGACGGTGGTCTTCTCGCTGTGCCAGTGGCCCGACTGGATCGGGTCGTCGCCCTGCTCGTTGCTCGCATGGCCGAGGAGTTGCGCGTCGGACCAGCTGCCGCCCTCGAGCTGGTGGCTGAACGCGTCGTAGCCGGTTTCCCAGGAGCGCTCGCCGACCACGTACCACCCGACCCGGGCCGTCAGGAACGGGACGGGGCGAACCGCGAGCGCTTCGAGCCGGCGCAGCGACCCGTAGTCCTCCGGGATCGGCCACGGTGGCGCCTCGGTGCGGGTGAGCGGCGCGTCCGGCGAGCACGTGAGCGCGACCGCGAGCGTGGGCGTGCCGTCGTGGTCCTCGAGCTCGGCGAAGATGCGCAGCAGTTGGCTGCCGTGGTTCCAGGGCGGGTTCCCGAAGTCGCTGACGAGCGGTGGGAGCCGGGAGCAGTCGAACTGGGCGACGAACGTGCACGGCATGCCGTTCGAGTCGTGCGGCCACTGCTCTCCCGGGGCGAGGTCGGGCTCGCCGCCGATGCGGTGGGGCGCGTGCGCTTCGGGGTGGAGCCGGTAGCCGGGCCGGATCGCGGCGAGGATCGCGTCGCGGTGCTCGCTCAGGTTGTGGTCGTCGATCAGCTTCGCGACCTCGTCCCGCCGCGGCAGCCCGCCGACGGCGGCGCTGCGGGCCCGTTCGGTACCACCGACCGGCGCGAGCGCCACCGACCCCGGATCGACGCCGCGCGCACGCAGCGTGATCACGACGCCGAGGTGCTCGCGCAGGGCGACCCACCGGTCGTCGACGGCGGCGAAGGCGAACGGCTCCGGCGCACCGTTGACCGTGAACGTCCGCGTCTCGCGCTCGGCGTGCGCGGCGCGGCGCCGGGCGAGCCGCTCGGCGTGGGTGGACCACACGCGCTCCGCCGCGTCTGAGCGCGCGACGTGCTCGTGCTCGCGCAGCAGGTCTGCGAGCGCCGAACGCAGGCGATCGCCCATGCCCCACGGCTCCTCCCGGCGTGATTCGACGTGCAGGTGCGCTTCGCCGTGCCCGTAGGAGAGGGTCACCGTGTCGACGCCCTCGCTGCCGCTGCCGACGCCGCCGACCTCGGGTTCGTCGCCGGGGACCCCGTAGACCGGAAACGCTGCCGAGGCGACCGCCTGCTCCTGCTCTCGCCGCCAGTGCGCCTCCCAGTCGCCGTCCTCCGGCTCGTCCTCGTCCTCGTCCTCGTCATCCTCGAATTCGATCTCGACGTCTTCGCCGTCTTCCTCGACGTACAGGTGCATGAAGAACAGGCCCGCGCCGACGCGCAGCCCGCAGCGCTCGCAATGCACACGCTCGCCGATCGCGACCCAGGCGGCGGCGCCGCACACCGGGCACGGCACGTCGGCCTCGTCGACCGCGACTCGCTCCCCATCGGGCAGCGGCTGCGCGACGACGGCGCCGCCCGCGTCCTCGAAGCGCACGAGCGCCTCCGCGAAGGGCGTCTCGCCCGCCGTGACGGACCACGCGTCGCCGGCGATCGTCGCTTCCCACTCGTCGCCGCGGTCGTCGATGATCACCACACGCGTCGCCTCGGACGGCTTCGAACCCGAGACCACGAACCGGCCCACAACATGCTCCACCGACCACTCCACGAGCGCTGAGTGTACGGTTCGCGAGCGGGAATGTACGTGGAGGCCGGACACATCCAGGACTGGGTTCAGACCCACGAAGCGCTTGTCTGCGCGATTCCATGGTTTCCGGCGCGCGTCGACTGGACGTCCGTGGACCACGTTCGCGTGCACCTCGACGACGCCGACTTGTGGGACCAGATCCGGCGCACGCCGGTGGGCACGCACGAGCACGCGTTCTTCACCTGGGCCGCGGGCGAGCCGGGTGTGATCGCCCCGCTGCGCTCGATCGTGCGCGACGTGGACGTGCTCAACTGGGGCGCCGCCGGCTGGCGCTTCTTCTGCGGCGCCCGGCGGGAGCTGGGGGAGTGGGCGCTCGCGCCGCACGACTTCGGCGCGTACGCCGGCGGCGACCATCTCACCCTGCGGCTGCGATGACCGTCGTGTCCGCTTGGAGACGCTCGCTGTCACAAATCGAGGCTCTCGGACATCTAAAGGATGTACGACGAACTCAACCGACGTACCCGCGCTCCGCGTGCCCGCCGTTTCGCCGCCTGACCAGCGGCTGTCACCGGCTCCCATCACGCACCGGAGCATCGTCGCCGGCCGGGGGAGCACTGTGACTCCCCCGGCCGAGCGACGCCTGCCGCCCGGCGCGATCTTCCCCATGGACCCGACGCCCGTCCGCGAGGATGGCCTGCCGATGTGGGAGGTCGAGGTGGTCCTGCTCGACGACGAGGGCGGGCTGATGGACATCTGGCAGCGGTTCGTGCCGACGCCGGCGGGCGTGAAGGTCGTCTGGTCCGGCGGCCGGCAACCGCTCGCCCGGGTCGACGTGGAGGAGACATCCGAGCGCGTCGTGATCACGCTCTGGCGGCACCAGTCGCCGCTCTTCCTCGAAGGCGGGGTCCGTCTGGCGGGCGGCTGGGGCGGGAGCAAGGTCCGCGCGGTCGAGGTGCCCCTGAGTGCCCCACTCGGCGAGCGCGAGCTCATCGACGGCGCCACCGGTCACGCGCCCGACCACGTCGACGAGTTCGACGTGTTCCTTCCACCGTCGTTCGACCACGTCGACCTGGATCGAGTTCCGGTAGAACCGATGCCGACATGAGAATCGCCGTGCGTGCTCTCGTGGTGCTGGCGCTGCCGATGTTGGCGTTCGGCTGGCTGACCAGCGCGCAGCTCATCCGGCCGCCGGTCGACTCGACCGAGACGATCTTCGTCTTCTCCCTGCTCGGCGTCGCGGTCGCGGGGCTCGGGAGCGCGGTCGTGACCGCGCACGCGCTCTACACCGCGCGTCCGGTCCCGCTGGCTCCGCTCACGGTCACAGGGCTGGCCGGGATCGCGCTGATCGTCGAGTTCATCCGCATCCGCCAGTACAACGACGCGCTCGACATCTGGTCGCTCGTGCTGCTCGCGTGGGGCGGATATCTCGCCGGCGCGCTGTTCGTGATCGTCGGTGTCCGGTCGCTGATCGGCCTGTGGTCGATGCCCGACCTGCCCATGCTGCCCACGCGCAAGACGATCGTCGGCGTGCTCCTCTGCACCGCCCTCGCTGCGGCCACACACGCGGACCAACCCGTGTATCTGCTGCTGGGCACGATTTAACGTCCGCCGCCGGCGTGCCGACACAACAGGCATGCTGGTCCGTCTCTTCGCGCTCGTCGTCGTCCTCGGCTTGTCCGGTTCCGCCACCGCGCACGCCTACGAATCACCCGTCGCCTACTCGGCGGTCTCGAACAACCCCGCTGACGCGCTCGCCGAGCTGCCGATCGAGGATTCCGTCTACGACCCGGCCACCAAGTGCTCCGCGCGCCCGAAGCCCGGGATGACCGCGCTCGTCAAGTGGCTCACGCGCAACGCCGCCGGCGCCTTCTGGGGCACGTACCGGTGCGAGAAGTGGGGCAAGAACTCGGCCTCGCTGCACGCCGAAGGCCGCGCCGTCGATTGGGCGCTCGACGTCGCTGTCCCGGCGCAGCGGAAGGCCGCCGAAAAGCTGATCGCGCTCTTCCTCGCCCCGGACCGTGTCGGCCAGCCGCAGGCGCTCGCCCGCCGCATGGGCGTCGAGGAGATCATCTGGGACTGCGGCTACTGGGGCGCGGGCATGGCCCAGTTCCGCCCGTACTCGCCGTGTCTGTCCAAACGCGGCAAGCTGCGCCGCAAGGTCAACAAGACGATCGCCCACCGCGACCACCTGCACATCGGCCTGACCAAGGCGGGCGCGGCCAAGAAGACCTCCTTCTGGACCCGCTAACCCGCGAAACGGGTAACGCGCTTGAGTATGCGCGTTGTCCTGCTGGTTCTCGGCCTCGTCCTCGGGGCCCTCGGCTCCGCGGCGTACTTCGTCCTCGTCGAGGACGAGGAGCCTGCGGCGCCCGCGCCGCGGGCGAGCGCGACGCCGACCTTCGAGCAGCGCTCGCGGCTGTCCGAGCGGATCAGCCGCGACCGTGCCGCGCTGTCCGACCAGGGCGTGTACCTGGTCCGCGCCGCGCTTGAGGACGACTGCGTGACCGTGTCGCTCATGAACCCGACGCCGGCCAACGTCGCCTACGTCGAACAGCGCTACAAGGGCGCCTGCGTGCAGCGCGAGCCGGGCGCGCTGGAGAAGCGGTGCGCCGAGACCACGCGGGGTCTGACGCGCACCGGCACCGTGGTGGTGCCGAACCTGTTCGAGCTGGGGCTCGTCGAAGCCACCAAGCGCGTGCTCGCCGAGGACCTCGTGTTCACCACCGAGTGCGTGGGAGACCAGGCGACGGGGCCGTTTTCACCATCCGCGGCGCCGGACACGCTGCTGCGCGTCTCGGCCCAGTGCCCGGCGCCGGGGGAGCGGGTCCGGGCCGGTACCGAGGTCGCGATCCAGGCTCGCGCGATCCTGCCCGGCGGCTTCGAGCACCAGCTCGGCGCGCTGGACCGCGCCGCGACGGGGACGGACTCCCCGTGCGGCGACGGTCGCAACCCACGCGGCTAGCGCTTCTTCGGCTTCTTTACGGTCAGCGTCCGCGTGCTCGTGACGGTCTGACCCGTCGGGAGCTTCACGGTCGTGTGGATCTTGAGCTTGAGCTTGCCCTTCTTGCTCAGCGCCTTGCGCGCCGCCTTGTTCAGGCGGAGCTTGACGGTCTTCGACTTCCCGACCGGGATCGAGAACTTGACCTTGCCGAGCGTCGCCCGCTCGACCTTCGCGGCGGCCGCCGTGGTTCCCCCTGCACGGCGCGAGCAGCCGCTCGTGTTGCAGGCCTCCAGCGTGCCCGAGCAGGTGCCCGGCGTCTGCGTCGGTGAGCCGTTGCAGCG
The DNA here is from genome assembly GCA_027587225.1 of Solirubrobacter taibaiensis. Lineage (GTDB taxonomy): Bacteria > Actinomycetota > Thermoleophilia > Solirubrobacterales > Solirubrobacteraceae > Solirubrobacter > Solirubrobacter taibaiensis. The sequence goes on along the minus strand of JAPDDQ010000038.1, from coordinate 54,636 downwards.
CATCGGGAACGGCAGGTCACCGCCGCCGGACGGCCGGCACGAAGAACCCGAGCAGCCCTGGTTGGTGCCGCCCCGGTCGTTCTCGAGCAGGACCCGGCCGAACTCGATGACGTCCGGCAGCGGCGGCGGCGGGAGCACGGTCACCGTGATCGCGGCGACGTTCGAGCGCACGCCCGTGTCCGGGTCATACGACGCGTACCTCACGTACTCGACGCCGTCGTGCCCGGCCGGGTGCGCGTGGAACGTGGTGCCGACCACTCCGCCGTGTGACGGATGCTCGACGATCTCGATCGTGCCGCGGTCGCAGCTCATCGGCAGCGCGACGCTGCCGCGCCGCAACACCGACACCGCTCCGTCCACGCACGTGGGCGGATGGCCGACGGTCACGCGCACCTCGGCTTCGGCGGACTCCAGCCCGCCGTCGGACGCCCGGAAGCCGATCGTCTCGACGCCCGCGGTCACGCCCGCCGTGTAGCGCAGGCGCGTGCCGGTCAGCTCGCCACCGCCGCGGGTCACCCGCAACGTGACGGGATCACCGTCCGGATCGGCGCAGTGCAGCGTCAGCTCCACCCCGGCGCCCGGGTTGGCGGCCGCGTCGGCGTCCGCGCACACCGGCGCGCGGTTGCCGCCGCCCGGCGGGCGCGTCACGCGCAGGAAGCGCGCGATGCCGTACTTGAAGCCGGCCAGCTCGTCGGTCGTGTACAGGTCACGCCCGGTCGGGTCCAGGATGATGTTGCCTCTCCCGCTCTGCGGGAGCGCGCCGCCGCCCGACGTGGCGGGACAGGACGCGGGCCCGGTCCAGGCCATCGTGCAGCGCGGCGCCGACAGCGCGCCTGTCACGCGGTCGGCGGTCAACGACAGCACGCCGCTTTCGATGCCCTGCACGTACACGTCGCCGCCGTCGGGCGAGGTGATGATCTCGGTCGCCTTGGAGACGACGTCGGCTGTGACCGCACAGCGCGTCTCCGCGGTGCCCACGCACGTCGCGGCGTCGAACGACCACGTCCGGTCCGCCACCCGCGGCAGCGCGCTGACGCGGTGGCCGCGCTGGGCGGCGACGTACAGCGCTCGGCCGTCCGGGGCGAAACGCACCGGTCCCCAGCCGTCCAGGTAGATCGGCGGCGCGGCGCAGACGAACTCCTTCGAGCTGTTGAGGGTGCACTCGGTCGCGGGGCGGCAGCGGCCCTTCTCCCGCACACAGCCGCCGTCCTGCGACAGGGTCCCCGACGCCTCGTCCCATCCGAGCAGCGCGAGATGGTCTCGTGTGCGCAGCGCCAGCGTCTTGCCGTCGGGCGAGAACGCCGTCCACGGGGTGCTTTCGAGCGCGATCGTCAGCGGCTCGCACGGCTTGTTCTCGCCGGGATGCGCGTAGCAGCGCACCGACGGCTCGATCTTGCCGCCCGAGAGCGGATAGACGTTGATCTGGCCGTGGTTGCGCGTCTGGCCGGCCGGGACCGTGATCAAGAAGCGCCCGCCGGGGGAGATGACCCCCGCATCGAAGCGCATGCTCGTCTCACACCCCGGAGCGCCCTTGCCGACGCAGCCGGTGAGCGTCGGCTCGCCCGCGGCGTCCAGCGCGAAGGAGACGATGCCCATCACCGGGTTGCCGTCTTCATAGGTCACGCCCGTGACGATCAGCTGCTTGCCGTCGGGCGTCAGGAGCACGTCCACCGGGACGATGTCGAGCTCGCCGAGCGAGGCACAGTCACGCGCCGGGCCGGTCATGACCCAGCACTTGGCGTCGCTCAGCGCACCCGTGGCCGGATCGCGCTCGAGGCGCACGATCGTCTTGTCGTCGGCGACCCACAGGAAGCGGCCGTCCGGCGTCAGCGCCTTCTCGCCCGCGGGGACGGCGAGCTTGGGCTCGCGCTGTCCGCACGAGTTGCCCGAGCCGTAGTCGCGCGAGACGCACCCGAGATAGGCCAGCTCGCCCGGCTTGCGCGGATCGTCGTCGTCGACGATCGTGAACGTGCCGCGGACCGTGTCCGGCTGCGCGCCGTCGATGTCGCTGAGCTCGAACTCGATCGTCTCGTCCGGCTCGTCGAGCGTGTCGCTGAGGAGGTCGAACTCGACGACCGCCTCGCTGGAGTTCGGGATGACCTCGATCCGCGCGTCGACGGGCTCGTAGTCCACGCCCGGCGTGGCGGTGCCGCCGACCGACCGGAGCCGGCCCTCTATCGAGACGCCTGAGTGGCCGTCCACGTCGATCCGCACGCGCGTGGTCTCCTCACCCGCATCGCCCTCGCGGGCGGCACCGGTACGGATCGAAGCCGTGCGCACGACGCCGGGCGCGAACACGGTCAGGCGCTTGGTCGCGACCTGGTCCTCGGTGTCGAAGTCGGGCTCGGTCATCGCCGCGACCTCTGCCTTGAGGTCGCCGCGTCCCGCGGTGATGCCGGTCACCTTGAGCGTGAGCTGCTTCTCGCCCCGCGCCGGGACCTCACCGACCTCCCAGCGGGCCGTCTCGACCTGCAGTCCGGCGGGCGGCGTGATCTTGACGGCAACCCCGGTCGCGGGCTTCGGATACGAGTTGCGGACGATCACGTCGACCGTGCGCTGCTCGCCCACGGGCACGTTCGCCGACGCCGCCTGGATCTCCACCGAGACGTCACGCTGGGTGATGAACGCCAGGCACGCGTCGCCGAGCCCGTCCTTGTCGGCGTCCTCCTGGCCCGGGTCCTTCGCGGCCGGGCAGACGTCCTTGTCGTCGTCGATGCCGTCACCGTCGGTGTCGATCGCCGCGGCGAGCGCGCTCGCCTTCGGCACGCTCCGCGTCTCCGCGTCGCCGTACTGCCCCTCGTCCCAGCCGACCAGGCCGTGGCGCGAGTAGCGCAGGCGCGACCAGTCGTCGATGCCGGTCAGGAACGTGTGGTTCTCCGGCTTCTGGCACTCCTCGAGCCCGTTCGCGTCGTTGTCGAGGTCGACGTCGTTGAGCCCCATCGGGAGGATCTTCAGCTCGCCGTCGCCGTTGAGGTCGATCGTCTGGTCGAGGAAGACGCGCTGGATCCGGCACTTGTCCTTATTCACGTCGTACGCGGTGATCGCCGCTTCCGTCCACGGCTTCTCCGAGCGCTGCGGGTACGTCTCGTACAGCGGCATCGCCTCGTCCTGCGCCGCCTCGTTGCGGGCCACCGGCGTCTTGCGCGAGAAGTCGAGCGGCCGGCTGTTGAGCGGCACCCGCGTCAGGTACCAGTAGTTCATGACCGACAGGTAGTTCGGCTCGTTGTTCTCGCCGGTCTTGTCGCCGCCGTGCAGCAGGCCGAGCGTGTGCCCGAGCTCGTGCATGAACACCGCCGCCTCGAGCTGCGCGACGCACGCGTCGTACTGGCGGTTGCAGCCGTCCGGGCCGGAACCGCCGCCGAGCATGACGTCCTCACGCGGGAAGTCCCCGAGCGTGACCAGGAACGCGTCCCCGCCCGGGTCGGCCGCGCCGGAGTTCCCGGCCTTCTCGCGATGGGCGAAGAGCGCGTAGCGGTAGGCGAGCTTGCGCGCGCCGAGGATCGCGTAGCACTGCTCGCCGTCGCGGTCGTCCTCGGAACCGAGCCAGCCCGCGCACGGGTCGTCGTCGTTGAGGCCGCGCAGGAAGTCGTTCACGTCGTCCCAGCGCCCGAGGGCGGAGCGGCCGTCGGCGTTGATCGGCACGTCACCGGGCACTTCCTCGCCGACCGCCGTGTGCAGGCTGACCGGCCGCGGCGCGAGCTCGAACGCCTCCCTGACGGCGTACAGCGAGCTCAGGTGCGGCTTGTGGCCCGCCTGCCAGTCGACCTCGACGAACACGTCGGGCTTGACCGGGCTGGCGCCCTGGTCCTGCAGGCGCAGGTCGGGCGTGCCGTCGGCGTCGTAGTCGATGCCGCCGGTCTCCCAGTTGTCGCACAGGGCGTCGCCGTCCTGGTCACCCGTGCACAGCGGGGACAGCTCGCCGGTGTTGCCGTGCCGGTCGGTCATGACGGCGCCGTACGCCGCGTAGGTCTTGGACGTGTCGAGACTCCACTGCCCGCGTGCGTTCGGGAACGCGGTGCCCATGTACTCGCCACCGCGCGGGCGGCCCTGGATCACGGCGGTCGACGCGAAGCCGTACACGTCGATCTGCGTGTTCTGGGCGTCGAAGCGATCGAGCTGACCGCCGATGCGCGCCGACTGGTCGCCGCTGGCCTTGATCGGCAGGAGGCCGATCGGCGTGTTGGGCCAGTCGTCGGCGTCGGACTCGTCGTTGGGCGTCGCGCCCTGGCCGGCGAGGTCGACGTCCAGCCCGGTGTTGCCGCGCATGCGGTTGCCGCGCACGGTGATCTGCGAGGCGACGGACACGCGCACGCCCGCGCCCTTGTTGTTCTCGATCCGGTTACAGCGCGTGTCGCGGCAGTCGATGTCCTCGATCGGGCCGTCGGACTCGGCGTCGTAGCCGACCACGGCGTCACCGCCGCGCCCGTCCGCCAGCACGCCCGGACCCTGGTTGTCGGTGATGTAGTTGCCCATGATCACGGACTTCGTGGCGCCGTTGATGCGGACGCCGGCGTCGTAGTTGCGCGCGATGTAGTTGCGGGCGTCGACACCGAGCGCGCCGCCGACCACGGTGCCCGTGCCACCGGCGAGGGAGACGCCGACGTCGTTCGGGATCGCCTGCTCGTACGCGTTGTCGAGGCCGATCACGTTCTGGCGGATCGCCGTGTCCTTCGCGTCACCCTGGACTTGGACGCCGCGCCCATTGCCCGAGATGAGGTTCGCGTCGGCAGAGCTCGAGCCGCCGATGCGGGTGTTGGTGGGCGCGTCGGGCGCGGTGCCGAGCACGAGCACGCCCGCCCCGGCGTTGCCGAAGTCGAGCGCGTTCGTCTGGCCGTTCGGGGCCGTGCCGACCCGGTTGGCGCGGAGCACGACGTTCTCGGTCGGGCCGGTGATCACGATGCCCTGCGGGTTCGCGGAGACGGTGTTGTTCTCCACGAGCACGTTGTCGCCCTGGACGTTGAGGCCGACGGTGCCGTTGCCGAGCGGCTTGGTGTCGGCGCTCACGCCGATGCGGTTGCCCTTGACGATGGCGCTCGGGCCGAACATCTGCACGCCGTCCGTGGAGTTGCCGGCGACGACGTTGCCGGGGCCGAAGACGAGGTCGGTCGGCGCTTCACCGCCGCTGGCCGGGGAGCCGGTTGCGAAGCCGATCTTGTTCGCGAGCTTCTTGACGCCGTCGATGTCGGTGCCGAACCGGTTGTTGGTGAGCGTGGGCCGCTTCGCGCCGCCCGTGACGTACATGCCGTAGTTCGTCGAGCCGGCGATCGTGTTGTCGTTGACCGCGACGTCGGCGGGCGCCTCGTCGAGGCCGTCGGCGACCACGGCGACGCCGTTGGCGTTGGCCGCGGCGACCTTGCCGTCGAAGTCGGTGCCGACCCGGTTGCCGGCGATCGCGGTGCGGTCCGAGCCGCCGTTGACCTCGATGCCGAGCCGGTTGCCGGAGACGATGTTGAACTCGGCCGGGCCCGTGCCGCCGACCTTCGTGTCGGGGGAGTCGTGGACGTAGATGCCGATGTCGTGGCCGAGCGCCTCACCCGTCGGGGACTCCGGGATGCCGGCGGCGCTGATGCCGACGAAGTTGCCTTGGATCTCGGTCTTCTTGCCTGACAAGACGCTGATGCCGTAGGAGGCGTCGCGCGCGCCGACGACGACGTTGCCGAGGACCCGGTTCTCCTCGGTGCCGCGGCCGGCGAGGATCGCGGGGAGGGTGAGGAGGATGCCGGTCTCGGTGTTGGGGCGGCGGCCGCGGCCATCGGTGGTCGTGCCGATGTAGTTGCCGTAGATGAGGTTGTGGTTCGCGTTGCCCGTGCCCTGGCCGATCAGCACGACTCCGATCTCGTTGCCGGAGATGATGTTCTTGTCGGCGCCGGGCCCGCCGATGACGTTCATCGCGCTGTTGATCAGCGACAGGCCCAGCATGCGGTCCTCGGTGGACTCGCGCGCGGACACGCTCCCGTCCGGCTTGAGGCCGAGCCAGTTGCCCTTGATGTTGGCGGCGTCGGTGCCGTCCATGCCGATCTGCGCGTAGGGGAACGAGTGGATGATCAGGCCGCGAATCGTCGAGCTGTCGGCGTCGCGCAGATCGAGGCCCCACGGGCGCAGGAAGCGGATCACACCGTCGTTGGACGAGCGCGTGGCCTTGGCCTTCGGCTTGTCGAGCGGCTCGGCGAGCGCGCCTGTGGCCACGAGCGCGGTGCGCGTGTCCTCGGGGATGAGGCTGCCGTCGATCTCGACCTTCGGGACCGTGCCCCCGCCCGAGCCGTCGATCGTGACCTCCTGGGTGATCGGTGGGAGCGGGGTCGCGGGAGTGAACTTCGCCGGGCCGATCAGGTTGAACGTGATCGTGTCCGGGCCGGCGTTGAAGTTGGCCTCGTGGATTGCACCGCGCAGGGTGCATTCGGTGGCGGTGGGGTCGCCACAGCGCTTGCCGGTGTCGGCGGTCGAGTTGACGACGATCGCCCCGGCCGGGGTGAACGCGGCGGCGCGGGCAGCGGTGGGGAGGATCAGCAGGAGTGCGATCAGGGGGAGGATTAAGCGGACCATCAGGTCCGCGACCGTACGGCCGCCGCGGTGCCGTGGCATCCATCGAACGGTGGCCGCGGCTCGTCCTTGAGGGTGAATCACAGCGCGATCTCCCCCGTATGGCCAGGGCGGACGAATCCGCTCTCGTACGCGAGCACCACGACCTGGACGCGGCTGGTGACGCCGAGCTTCGTGATCAGCCGGGTCACGTGCGTCTTGACCGTCGCCTCGGTCAGCCCGGTCTCCAGGGCAAGGGCGGCGTTCGAGTGCCCGCGGGCGAGCCGGCGGACGACGTCGCGCTCGCGCTCGGTCAGCACGTCGAAGCGGGCGAGCAGCGCCGTGCGCGTCTCGCCGAGGTGGATGTCGACCAGGCGCTTGGCGATCGGCGGGGCGAGCAACGTGTCGCCGGTCGCGACGACACGAATCGCCTCCACCAGCCGGTTCGGCGCGGCGTCCTTGAGGAAGAAGCCGGTCGCGCCGGCCCGCAGCGCGCGCAGCACGAGCTGGTCGTCGTCGTGGTTGGTGACGACCAGCACGCGGGCGCGCGAGCCGGCCGCCATCAGCCGCCGCGTGGCCTCGATCCCGTCGAGGACCGGCATCTCGACGTCCATCAGCACCACGTCCGGGCGGCGCTCGAGCGCGACCTCGACGCCGTCCGCGCCGTTGTCCGCCTCGCCGGTCACTTCCAGGTCGGGCTCGGCGTCGAGCAGCGCCTTCAGGCCGCTGCGCACGAGCACGTGATCGTCCACGAGGACGATCCGCGTGGGCCGCGCCGTCATGCCGACGGGACGGTCTGAACGCCGCCGACCGCGAGCAGCGCCGCGCGATCGTCGGGGTCCGTCATGGGGTCGGCGACCACGCTCAGCAGCTGCTCGAGCCCGGCGGGGGCGATCAGCGCGAGCACGCGGCTGGGGCGCGTGGCGGCGATCCGTCGTGGGACGCCGCGGGGGAGCGCCACGCTCCCGCCGCCGATCACGGTCTGCTCGACGCGGTCGACGCTGACGGCGAGCTCGCCGTGCAGCACGTGCAGCACCACGTCCTCTTGGTTGGCGACGTGGGCGGGGATCTCCGTGCCCGCGGCCACGCACGCCTCGACCAGCGCGTACTGGCCGTGCGTCGCGGAGCCCGCCACGGGCACGACGAGGTTGATCGATGTGGGGAGGGTCATCGCCGCCGATCCTCCCGGCGCCCCGCGCACGCCTCATCAGCGTGCGACCCCAACATCAACCCCTACCTAAGGGGCCTGGCCCTTTATCTAAAGGGGCCAGGCCCCTTTAGGTTGCGAGTGCCGCCTCCAGCTGCGATCGGCCTTTGATGCCGAGCTTCGTGTAGGCGCGGCCGAGATGCACCTCGACGGTCTTGAGGCTCACGAACAGGGTCTCGGCGATCTCGCGGTTGCGCAGGCCACGGACGGCGAGCTCGGCGACGCGGCGCTCGGAGGCGGTGAGCGCGTCGACGCCGCTGAACGCGAGCCGCTGCGGGCGCGCGCCGGCGACGACGAGCTCCTCGTGGACCCGCTGCTCGAGCGCGGTCGCTCCGGTGCGGTGGGCGAGGTCGCGCGCTTCGCGAAGCGGGACCCGGGCATCGGCGCGACGGCCCTCGCGGCGCAGCGCGAAGCCCAGCTCGGCCGTCGCGACGGCCCGCACGTACGGCAACGGCGAGCGGTGCGCGGCTTCCACGGCCGGCTCCCCGAGCGCCAGCAGGAGCACGGCTTCGGCGCCGGCCGCCTCGCGGGCGCGGGCGGAAGCGAGGTGCGGCTCGGCGAACGCCTTGACTTCATCGACGCGGCCGAGCGCGAGCAGCGCGCGGACGGTGAGCGCGTGCGAGTCCTCGCGCAGCCCGATCAGCCAGCCGCGCGCGGTGTCCGCGGCCGCCTGGCGGTCGAGCAGGGCGAGCGCCGCCTCGGCATCGCCGTCCTCGAGCGCGATCCGCGCCTGCACCGCGTCATAGCCGAAGATCGACGCCGTCGCACCCGCGTCCGGGAGCCCGGCGACGGCCTGGCGCGCCCCGGCGAGGTCGCCGCGGTCGAGCAGGATGCCGGCAAGGGTCGTGCCGGCGGCGAGCTCGGGGATGGCGCCGATGGACAGCTCCAGCGCGAGCCGGGCCTGGTCCTCGGCGCGGCGCAGATGCCCGAACCGCCGCTCCCAGCGGGCGTCCATCCACGCCGCCGCGCCCGCCGACGAGCGCGACCCCGAGCGGTCGGTGAGATCGGTCAGCGCGCGCGTGGCCTCCCGCGCCTCCTCGGCCGCCTCCACGGCATGCAGCGCCTCGATCGCCCACAGCGCCGCGAAGCGCTCCACGCCGAGACGGGCGAACACCTGCGAGTCGGCGAACGCGCGCCGCCACGACGGCAGCACCTCCGAGCGCGGCGCGCCCGCCATCGCGCGGGCATGGGCGATGTGGCACAGGACCGTCGGCCGGTTCGTGTGCGCGTGCGCGTCGATCGTCTGCTGATACTCGTGCGCGTCGTCGTGGCGGTAGGCGAGCGCCTCCACCAACTGGTCCTCCAGCTCGCCGCGCAGCCACGGAGGCACCTGGGTGAGCGCGGCCCGCAGCCGGGTGGCGGCGGCGCGCGGCTCGCTGCGCAGGATGAGCGCGGCGGCGGCGATCTTCGTCGCGTCGGCCACGATCTCCGGCGGGCCGGTGGCGATCGCCTCGTCCAGCGCGGGCAGCGGGTCCGCGCCCGTGCGGACCTGCGCCAGGCCGAGCGCGAGCCGGATCCCGGCGTCCTTCGGCTCGGCCCGCGCCAGCAGCCGCAGCGCGACATCGGGCGCGCCTTCGGCCAGCGCGCGCCGGCCCGCGCTCGCCAGGATCTCCGCCGCCCACGGGTCGTTCGTCGGCTCGGCCGCGAGCAGGTGGGTGGCGACGACACCGTCCAAGGCGCCGTCCTGGTGCAGCAGGCGCGCCGCCTCGCGGTGCAGGCGTGAGCGCTCCGCGCCCAGGTCCGCCTCCACCGTCTCCCGCACCATCGGATGCACGAAGCGCGAGTCCTGCGGATCGACCAGGTTCGCGTCGGCGAGGGTGCGCAGCTCCCGCGCCGCCTGCGCCTCATCGAGCTGCGCGAGCGCCGCGACGCGCGCGAGGCTCGTGGCGTCGCCGAGCACGGCGGTCGCGCGGGCCACCGCCAGCGCCGCGGGGGAGAGCGTGCGGATCCGCGCCGCGACGGTGCGCGGAACGGTCGTGCGCACAGCTTCGGCCTCGTCGGCGCGGCCGTGGAACGGCGCCGCGCGCAGCAGCTCCGTGAGCAGCAGCGGGTTCCCGCGCGTGGTCTCGAAGCACGCCTCCACGAACGAAGGCTCGGCGTCCAGCTTCGCCTGCACGAAGGCGGTGACGCCCGCCTCGGTGAGCGACTGCGGGCGGTGCAGGTGCGTCACCGGCGCGGTCGCGAAGCCGTCCAGCAACGCCTGCTCGGCGCCCGGCTCGGCGGGCCGCGCGCCGATCGCCAGCAGCAGCGGCAAGTCCTCCACCCGCCGCGCCAGCGCGTCCAGGAAGCGCAGGCTCGGCGCGTCCGCCCAGTGCGCGTCGTCGACCACGATCAGCAGCGGCTGCTCGGCCGCCAGGTTGGCCGCGAGCCAGTAGAGCCCGTACAGCGTCGAGTGCGCCGGGTCCTGGCTTTCCGGCGAGTGCGTGGTGCCGAACACCGCCTCCGCGAGCCGCGCGGCGCCGGCGAACAGCCGCGTACGACGCTCCTCGTCGGCCGCGTGCAACTCGACGTCGAAGAGCTGGCGCACGATCCCGAACGCGAAGTCGCGCTCCAACGGCCCGCCCGTGGCCGTGAGCACCTTGAAGCCCTGCTCCGCTCCCTCCGCGCGCAGGACCCGCAGCAGCGACGTCTTGCCGTGGCCCGCGGGTGCCTCCAGCAGCGCGACCGACCCGGCCGCGGCGCGGGCGGCCTGCAGCTGCGCGGCCAGCCCGGAGAGCTCGGCCCCGCGCTCGAGCAGCGTGTTGGGACCGTCCGCGATCACTGGGCCAAAAGGTTGACACCGAATCACCGTTCGATCCATGAAAGAAGCGTGAGAGGTCGGTAATTTCGGCCAGGTCACCAAACGGGAGGGGAGAGCCGTGAAGCGCTTCGTCGGGTTGGTCGTCGCTCTGAGCCTGGTGCCGGCGGGCACCGCCGCCGCGACCGGGGGAGGGCCGGACCTCAAGATCGTCGACAACAAGCTGTTCACCGTCGTCGACGGGCCGGGGTTCACGGTCGGAGTGACGCCGTGGGGGATGTACACGCACATCAATGACCGTCGGTTCGGGATTCCCGAGGCGGGCCGCGACATCGTGCGCGAGGAGCAGACGGTGCCGCCCACGGTGCGCCCGATCATCTGCGAGAACGGCACCTACCGGTTGACCTCGACGGTGTTCAAGACGGTCGAGCGCGCGTCGGCCACGGCGTTGCGGCCGTTGCCGTACCCGCCCGCGTTCGGCAACGGGTTCCCGGACATCTTCACCTTCGTGGGCACGATCGACGGGACCGTGACCAACCAGGACGGCGAGACGTTCCGGCTGTTGATGTCGGATCTCGCGCACGAGGAGCTGACGACGAAGTCGTTCACCTCCACGAACCCGATCCACGCCTACATCGTCGATTCGCGGGGCCGCGTGCGCGACCGCGCCTCGCTCGTCGGCCGCGTGAAGGTGGACCGCACCACCGGCGCCGCGCAGCACAACATCATCGACGAGGGCACGTGCCATCAGTCCGCGACGCTGCTCGGCCAGCCGGGCGTGACCGTGTTCGGGGCCGTTCTTCGTGCTCCCGTTCCCGACGACGGTGGTGCGCCGGTAGCGGGTTCAGCCGTTCGGGGCCGCCCGGCGCAGGAGCGTGAACGCGAGCAGCGCGCCCACGCCCGCAAACGCGGCGGCCCCGATCACGCTGCGGTGGAACGCGTCCGTGCCGTCCACCGCCGCGCCCAGCGCGATCGAGACGAGCAGGGCGAGGCCGAGTGAGCCACCGAGCTCACGCGCGGTTTCCACCGCGCCGCTCGCCAGCCCGGACTCGCCCTCACGCACCCCGGCGAGGGCGGCCAGCGGCGTGGCCATCTCGGCGAGCCCCAGGCCGAGGCCGACGACGGTGTAGCCGGGTACGAAGTCCGTCAGGTAGTCGGCCTGCTCGGGCACGCCGGCCAGCAGCAGCATCCCGCCGCCCATGATCAGCAACCCGATCCCGATCGTCAGCGCCGCGCCGATCCGGTTCACGCAGCGCGGAGCCACCTGCGCCGCGACGAAGAGCGACACGAACGCGATCGGCAACGTCGCCGCGCCGGACGCGAGCGGCGAGTACCCCTGCACCTGCTGCATGAACAGCGTGGCCTGGTAGATCAGGCCGAGGAAGCTCGCCCACAGCAGGCCCGCGGCGACGTTCGCCCACAGGAGCGACGGCTTGCGCAGCGTCTTCAGCGGGATCAGTGGCGTGGTCGCGCGGGCCTCGTGCAGCACGAAGCCGCCGAGCAGCGCGAGCCCACCGAGCAGCGGCAGGAGCGCCTGCCAGGACAGCCAGCCGTACTCGATCGTCTCGTGCACGCCGAACGCCACGGCCATCATCCCGAGCGTGAGCGCGAACGCTCCGGAGGCGTCCGCGCGCGCCCGCGCCGGGCGCTCCGGCTCGGCCGGCATGCGCGTGAGCAAGACGAACAGCACGATGCCGACCGGGACGTTGATGAAGAACGCCCACGGCCAGCCCGGCCCCTGCACGAGCAGCCCACCGAGCACGGAGCTGAACGCCGCGGCGGAGCCACCCGCCGCGCCGAAGATCCCCATCGCGCGGTTGCGCTCCGGCCCTTCCGCGAACGTGTTGGAGAGGACCGCGAGCGCGTTCGGTGCCGCGAGCGCGGCGCCCAGGCCCTGCGCGGCGCGGGCGGCGATCAGCACTTCGAGCGAGCCCGCCAGACCGCCGACCAGCGAGGCCGCGGCCAGGATCGCCACGCCCGCCATCAGCACGCGGCGATGGCCGGCCAGGTCGCCAATCCGCCCACCGAGCAGCAGGAATCCGGCGACGAAGATGCCGTAGATCACCACCACCCACTGCAGGTCCGCGGGCTCGGCGCCGAGGTCGGTCTGGATCGACGGCAGCGCGGTGTTGACGATGGCGAGATCGATCACCGTCATCACCACCACGCCGCACATCAGCGCGAGGATTCGGTTCTTGCTCATGTGCAGGCCGACCGGAGCCGACCTCCGGATTCATCGGATGGCCGGCGGCAACCCGAAGCGCGCGAAGTGCTCGGCGCCGATGAACGCCGTGACCGAGGCGATCCGGTCCTCGCGCAGGTCGAGCACGTCGATCACGTACGCGGTGAACTCGCCCTCCATCTCCCAATAGGCGGCGACCGCCAGCTGGCCGTTGGCCCGGACGGGGACGTGCTTCCAGCGGTGCCGGAACGGGCCCGCACGCAGGAACGCCTCGATCGCGTCGTGCCCGCGGTACCAGGACGGCAGCGGCGGCATCGACCACGTCGCGTCCTCGGTGAGCAGCTTGACCAGCTCGTCCATGTCGGCGTTCTCGAGCGCGCGGGTGTAACGCTCGACGAGCTCGCGCTGGCCCTGCTCGCCCAGCGCCTGGAGCGTCTCCGCCTGCGAGCGCGGCGGGAGCCGTTCCTCGACGATCGCGCGCGCCCGCTGCAGCGCGGAGTTCACCGAGGCCCGCGTCGTGTCCATCGCGTCGGCGATCTCCTGGGCGGAGAACCCGAGCACGTCGAACATGAGCAGCGCCGCGCGCTGGTTGGGCGGCAGGTGCTGGACGGCCGCGACGAACGCCAGCTCCACCGACTCGGTGCGCGCGGCCTGCTCGTCCGGCAGCTCCGCGAACGGCTCCAGCCACAGCAGCTCGTGGTTGGGATGCTCGTACGGCGTGGCCGTCTCAGAAGCGGGGGAGACCTCCACGGGCAGGACCCGCCGTTCCTTGCGGTCGAGCTCGTTCAGGCACGCGTTGGTCGCGATCCGGTGCAGCCACGTGCGCAGCGAAGAGCGGCCCTCGAAGCGCTCGCGTCCGCGCCAGGCCCGCAGGCTCACCTCCTGCAGGACGTCCTCGGCGTCGTGCGCGGAGCCGAGCATCCGGTAGCAGTGCGCGCGCAGCTCGGAGCGGAACGGACCGAGTGGATCGTCTTCACGCACCCGCACAACCTTATTGCGGGTGTTGTGCGGCGCGTCACGCCGGAGTAGCGTCGCGCCAGCGTCCCTAGGAGGTTGGGCATGTGCTTCGTTCGCGCGTCGATCCGTCCGCTGGCGGTGGTGGCAGTGCTGCTCGGGTTCCCCGGTGTCGCCGCGGCCCAGGACCAGACGAGCACGGGGGTGACGACGCCGGGCGCGCCGCTCGTCCACGGGCAGTCCACGACGGTGACCGCGACCGTCAACGACACGACCACGCCGGCGACGCAGCCGGTCGGCTCGGTTCGGTTCTATCTCGATGGTGCGCAGGTGGGCGGGCCGGTCGTGTTGACCGCGCGGACGGCGCAGCTGCAGACTCCCGCATTGCGCGCCGGACAGCACACGGTGCGAGCCGTCTACGACCCCGCCGCGGGCTTCCAGACGAGTGAAGGGTCCACGGCCTTGACGGTCGGGCGCGCCGCCACGACGACCCTGGTGCGGATCACGCCGACGAGCGCGGTGGCCGGGCAGGACCTCGACGCCGAGATCGTCGTGGCCCCGACCACGCCTGCGCTCGGGGCACCGTCCGGCGGTGTCGCGCTCACCGTCAACGGTGCGCCGTTCGCCGGCGACACGCTCGACGCTGACGGCGTCGCGCGGGGGACGGCGTGGCTCGGTGCGATGTCGGCGGCCGTCAGGGTCGACTACCAGGGCGACGCCAACTACACCGGGAGCTCGGGCACGACCACGCTGGCCGTGGGCAAGGCCGGAACGGTCGTCGCGCTGTCGGCTTCACCCAATCCCGCCGCGGTCAACCAGGTCGTGACCACCAGCGCGACCGTCGACTCGCTCGCACCCAGCACGTGGTGGCCGAGCGGCGTGCTGACCGGCAGCGTCGATGGCCAGCCCGTGCCGGGCGCGATCACGATCGACGGCCCCGGGCAGGGAGCGGCGTTGACCACCTCGTTCACCAGCCCGGGCCTGCGTCGACTCGGCGCCCACTTCGCGGGTGACATGGACTTCCTCGACGCCGACGCGGCGCTGGTCCTCACCATCACCGGACCGCCGACGAACACGGTGCCGCTCCGCCGCCCGCAGCCGGCCCGCGGACTGACGCTGAAGGCGTCGCCCAGCCGGGACCGGCGGGCGCCGTATCGCTTTGCGCTGAGCGGCACGCTGCAGCTTCCGGGCTCCGTCGCGCAGGCCGACGGATGCTCGGGCCGAGTGACCGTCGAGGCCAAGCTCAAGTCCCGGAGAATCGTGCGCAAGACCACCACCGTCAATCGTGCTTGTCGCTTCTCGACGACGTTCCCCGTGACGCGCAAGGGCACCGTCTCCGTCACGGCGCGCTTCGACGGCAATGACAGCGTGGGCGCGGCGAGCGCGCGCCCGATCAAGGTCAAGGCGGGGTGATCCGCTCAGGATTCACTGCGGACGTCCCGCTTTAGTAGCTTTTCGCACATACCGCCATAGTGGGGAAATAAGGAGGGGCGGATGAGAGGTAAGGGCATAGCGGCCATCGTGCTGGGAGCACTGCTGGTCGCACCTGCGAGCGCGTTGGGAGCACCGCCGCCAGAGGGCGCGGCGATCTCCTCGAATCTCGAATACGTCACCCGGTCCCCGGAGGCCCGGGGCATCACCGAAGGCAAATTCGATGAAGTGCGCGGCAAGGACGTGCTCGTCATCACCGGCCGGTTCGGGTTCAAGACGTACGACGTCAGCGACCCCGCCAAGCCGAAGTTGCTGGACGAGTTCATCCCGAACGACCTCGCGGCCGGCGGCTACTGGCAGAACGAGGACATGGAGCTCGACACGAAGCGCAAACTGATCATCGGCGCGCTCGATCCTCGCCACACCGACGCGCCGCTCGGCGCGTGCCCGGCGGGTGGCAGCACCTCGATCCCGGCGTGCCGGAGCGGCTTCTACGTCATCTCGTACGCGAACCCGTCGGACCTCAAGCAGATCGGCGACTTCGTCGACCTGCCCTCGGGCCACACGTCGAGCTGCATCCAGGACTGCAAGTACATCTGGACCGGCGGCCCGGCGCGGCGCAGCGACCAGCTCTGGCTCGGCCCGATCCTCGGCCCGACCGCCCCGGCGCCGTACACGTTCGCGCGTGACGTCGGCAACGGCCGGCCGATCTGGGTCACGGACCTCACGAACCCGTACAGGCCCGAGGTGTCCGACCTGCCCGTCGACATCTGGCGCAACGACGGCTACACGGACTACTCGCACGACGTCGACGAGGACGAAGAGGGCATCGCCTGGGTCAGTGGTCGCGGCGGTATCCGCGGCTACGCCACGTCCGGCCAGCACCGTGATCCGTACACGAACCAGTGGCGCAAGGCCACGCCGTTCGAGCCCGTGCTCGTGGGCGGCGGCGGTGTCGCCGGCACCGCGCAGCCCGTGATGCTCATGCACAACTCCGGCCGTCCGACCGACGGCTCGGTGCGTGCCTCGGGCATCAAGCGCGGCAACGTCATGGTCGGCACGGAGGAGGAGTTCACGCGCCCGTGCGAGGCCTCCGGCAAGATCGTGCTGTCGGACCTGACCGATTCCTGGGGCGGCGAGCCGGCCTCCAAGTCGTCGCTGACCGCGCCCTACCGGATGAAGGCGCTGGACACCTTCCATCCGTTCATCGACACGCCCGAGACGTCGGACCCGGCGCTCGGCTGCTCGGCGCACTACTTCGAGATCGAGGGGCCGTTGCTCGGCGCCGGCTGGTACGGCCAGGGCCTGCGGTTGGTCGACATCTCCAACGCGCGTGACGTGCGCCAGGTCGGCTACTACCGGATCACGTCGACGACCGCGAACGAGAGCTCGAACACGTGGGACGTCGCGTTCCGCTCCGAGCGCAAGAAGGGCGATCTCGTCTACGTGTTCGACATGAACCGCGGCGTGGAGGTCCTGCGCATCAAGAAGGGCGGCGCGTACTCCTCCAGGTCGATGAAGGCCGTCACCGCCCCGAGCGTGAAGAGCGCGAAGGGCGCGTCGCAGCCGGTCGCGTCGCTCGTCGACGACGGCGGGCTCGGCTTCGTGTGTCCGCTGTTCCAGTGAGCTGACCCACGTGCGGGGCGCCGTTCGCGGCGCCCCGCTTTGGGTGTTCTCGCCCATGGAGCGCCGGCCCCGCCGACGCGAGCATCGACCGCATGGGACTTGTCATGTGTGCGGTGGACTGCAGTGAAGCGGGCGCGACGGTGATGGACGCGGCCAAGGCGACCGGGGAGCCGGTGCTCCTGGTGCACGTCTCCAACAGCCTGTTGGGGACGGAGGTCCCGGCGTTCGTCGAGGACGCCGGCGCGAGCGAACGTCACATCGAGCACGGGCCGACCGGGCCGGGTCTGTTGCGCGCGGCCGAGCGT
This sequence comes from Solirubrobacter taibaiensis, assembly GCA_027587225.1. Classification (GTDB taxonomy): domain Bacteria; phylum Actinomycetota; class Thermoleophilia; order Solirubrobacterales; family Solirubrobacteraceae; genus Solirubrobacter; species Solirubrobacter taibaiensis. The sequence continues at coordinate 37,675 of JAPDDQ010000038.1, read as the reverse complement.
CACGACGCGGCGATGATCGTCCTCGGCACGCGCGGGAGACTGTGGCCGAGCGTCGCGCGCTGGGTCACGCGCCGGGCGCCGTGCCCGGTGCTGATCGTCGGCCCGCGCGCGGACCCGACGGCAACGCCGGTCCCGCGGCCCGCGTTCGACCGCAAGCTGCTCCGTGACTCGAAGGTCCCGGTGCTGATCGCCCCGCGTTAGTCGAGGCTGCGCGGGTCCGGCGGACCTGAGGGCGCGGGGCGCGTGGTCTGCGCGTCGCGATGGATCGCCATCTCCGACGGCCGAGCGAGCAGGTCGAACAGGGACCGCTGGTAGGCGTTGAAGGCCTCTGAGCGCTGGTGCGCGCGCCACGTCTCCTCGCTCGCCCATTCCTGGACATGCACGTACTCGTCCGGATCGTCGAGTGTGACCGTGAAGCGATACAGGCGGCAGCCTGCCTCGGCGGCCGTGGCTTGTTCGGTGTCGCGCATCAGGGCGCGCAGCTCGTCGCGGCGTCCAGCGATGCCGTGGATGTGGGTGATGGCGAGGACGGGCTCGGGCACCGGCGAAGCCTATTACTCCTCCGAAAGGCCGGATCTGACACGGTTGTTAACGACTTGTGAACGAGTTCATATAGGTTTTGCGCAGGAGGGCAGCAAAACGCGTCAGCGCCGGCTGACGCGCGTCCAGTTCAAGGAGAGAGCAAATTGCGTGCGAAGCGAGCCGCGGCGCTGGTCGCCACGTTGGGGCTGATGCTGGTCGCAGGAGTGGCGCCGCTATCAGCGGCGGACCGGGTCGACCGAACGCCGCAGGTCGCCGCGCAGCTCAACGGCGCGAAGCCGAAGAACGTCGTCGTGCTGCTGTTGGACGGGTTCGACCATCAGCTGATGACGGCGGCGCGCGACTACGAGCTGGGCGCGGACGGACGCTACGCGATGGACGGCCTGCCGTTCTGGGGCAACGTCACCACGCACGGTCTGCTGCCGGGTGTCGGGCCGACGTTCGGCATCAACTACGTCAATGACTCGGCGGCGACAGCCACCGCCTGGGCGACGGGGCAGAAGACGATCGAGGGCCGCATCAGCCAGGGCCCGAGCACCAGTTTGAGCGTCCCGGGCACGGATCTGCGTTCGGTGATGATGGACGCAAAAGCCGCCGGTAAGCGGGTGGCGAACATCACCGACGTTGACGTAACGGACGCGACGCCCGCGGCGATGGGCGCCTCGATCAACGATCGCAACTGCCAGGGCCCGACGAACATGGGCTCGTGCTCGGCCGCGCGCAAAGTCAACGGCGGCAAGGGCTCGATCGCCGAGCAGATGGTCGACAACGGCTTCGACGTCGTGCTCGGCGGCGGGCGCGCGCGCTTCACGCAGAACATCGATGCGGGCGGGACGCTGCTCGCCCGCGCGACCGGCACGCTCGGGTACCGGGACGCGTCCACCAAGCAGGGCCTGGCGGCGATCGACTCGCTCGCCGGCGGTCCTGTCCTCGGGCTGTTCGCTTCCGGCTACATGACGACCAAGTACGCGCCGCTGATCGCCACGGCGGCGGGCAGCGGGTCGACGACGTATCGCTGCCAGCCCAACAACCGCGGCGACGAGCCGACGCTCGCCGAGATGACGACCAAGGCGCTGCAGCTGGTGGACAACCCGAACGGGTTCTTCATGCAGGTGGAGAGCGCACAGACCGACAAGGGCGCGCACGACGGCAACATCTGCGGCTCGCTCGGCCAGGTCAGCGAAGCGGACAAGGCGCTCGAGGTGCTGCTCGAGTTCCAGCGCACGAACCCGGACACGCTGATCGTGGTCACCGCCGATCACGGTCACGCGACGCAGATCGTGCGCGCCGGTGAGGCGAAGGCGTACGGCACGCTCCAGACCGCGGACGGCAGCCCGCTGCGCGTCGGCTACAGCACGTCGACGACGAGCCAGTGGCACACCGGCGTGTCGGTGCCGATCGCGGCCAAGGGCCCGCAGGCGGCCAACGTCAGCGGGACGCTCGACCAGACGGACGTCTACGACATCCTCAAGGGCTTCACGGCGGGCGCGGCGGAGGAGCGCACGGCTGAGATCCAGGCCTCGCTTGCCGCCGGCAAACCCAAGAACACCGTGGTGCTGCTGCTCGACGGGTTCGATCACCAGCTGATGACCGCGGCGCGCGACTACGAGCTGGGCGCAGACGGGCGGTTCCTGTTCGACAAGCTGCCGTTCTGGGGCCAGATGACGACGCACGGGCTGCTGCCGGGCGCCGGGCCCACCTACGGGATCAACTACGTCAACGACTCGGCGGCGACCGCGACCGCGTGGGCCACCGGGCGCAAGACGATCGAAGGGCGGATCAGCCAAGGGCCGAGCACGGCGTTGAGCGTCCCCGGTGAGGACCTGAAGTCGGTGATGCTGGACGCCAAGGCGGCCGGCAAGCGCACCGCGAACATCAGCGACGTCGACCTCACCGACGCGACCCCGGCGGCCATGGGCGCCTCGGTCAACGACCGCAACTGCCAGGGCCCGACGGACATGGGCTCGTGCCCGGCCGCGCGCAAAGCCAACGGGGGGAAGGGCTCGATCGCCGAGCAGCTCGTCGACAACAAGATCGACGTGCTGCTCGGCGGGGGCCGCAACCGGTTCACGCAGAACGTCGACGCGGGCGGGACGCTGCTGGCCCGGTCGACCGGGACGCTGGGCTACCGCGAGGTCACCGACAAGCAGGGCCTGGCCGGGCTCACGTCGCTGGACGCCGGGCCGGTGCTCGGACTGTTCGCGTCCGGCTACATGACGACCAAGTACGCGCCACTGGTGGCCACCGCCGCCGGCAGCGGGTCGACGACGTACCGCTGCTCGACCAACAGCCGCGGCAATCAGCCGACGCTGGCGGAGATGACGGCGAAGGCGCTGGAGCTCGTGGACAACCCGAACGGGTTCTTCATGCAGGTCGAGAGCGCCCAGACCGACAAGGCCGCCCACGACGGCAACATCTGCGGGTCGCTGGGCCAGGTGTCGGAGGCCGACAAGGCGCTGGAGGTGCTGCTCGAGTTCCAGCGCACGCATCCGGACACGCTGATCGTCGTCACCGCCGACCACGGCCACGCGACGCAGATCGTCCGCGCCGGCGAGGCGAAGGCGTACGGCACGCTGCAGACCGCGGACGGCTCGCCGATCCGCGTCGGCTACAGCACGTCGACCTCCGGCCAGTGGCACACCGGCACGCAGGTGCCGATCGCCGCGAAGGGCCCGCAGGCCGCGAACCTCCTCGGCACGCTCGACCAGACCGAGCTCTACCAGGTGCTCAAGGGCCTCGCGCCCGCCGGCACCGACGTGGACGCGCCGGTCACGACCGCGACCGTTGCTCCCGCTGCCGGCCCCAACGGCTGGCACACGACCGCCCCCGTGACGATCACGTTGAGCGCCGCGGACGCCACCGGTGTCGCCTCGACCGAGTTCCGCCTGAACGGTGGGGCCTGGACGCCGTACTCCGCTCCGGTGCAGGTCGCGGCGGCGGGGACGACCACGATCGAGTACCGCTCCACCGACACCGTCGGCAACGCCGAGGCGGTCCGGTCGCAGGCGGTGAAGATCGACTCGACGGCGCCGACCGCGACCGTCGCGCTGAACCCGGCCGCGCCGGGTGCCGGCGGGACGTACAGCACCCCGGTCCGGGTGACGCTGACCGGCGCCGACGCCGGCGGCTCGGGCATCGAGAAGGTCGAATACCGCTTCGGGACCGGCGCGTGGAGCACGTACGCCGGGCCGTTCACGGTCTACACGAACGGCGAGCACGCGATCGAGTACCGACCGGTCGACCTGGCCGGGAACGTCGGGACGGCCGCGGTGGTGCGCTTCACGACGGCGGGTCTGTCGGGCACGCCGGCTTCCTGCCTGGCGTCGAGCAGCGATGAGTTCGACGGGGCCGCGGTCGATCCCAAGTGGAACGTGCTCCGGCCGACCGCGTCCCGGTACTCGGTGACCGGCGGCAAGCTGCAGATCCGCTTCGACGGCACCAACAGCGACCTCAACGGCACCACCGCGTCGGCGACCAACCAGTTCCTCCAGCCCGCCCCGACGGGCGGGCCGTGGACGGCGACGACCAAGCTCGACATGACCGACGCCAAGATGCAGAGCAACCAGGTCGGGTTCGTGCTCTGGCAGGCCGAGGGCAGCGGCGCCAACCGCTTCGCCAAGGTCGTCGTGAACTCGCGCACGACCGACGCCAGCGCGCCCTCGCGACCGTCCTGGTGGGTGGAGCGTCAGGTCACGGCGGCCAGTACGACGACGGGCGTCGGCAACGGCAACGCCGGCTACATCGTCGGCGCCGTGCCGGACACCGTGTTCCTGCGCGTGGCCTCAAGCGGTGGCGCGGTGCAGACGTTCCGCACGTACTACTCGCTCGACGGGATCGCGTGGACGGAGTTCCTGACGCCGTTCACGATGGACACCACCTCGATCCCGCTGCGGGTCGGCCTCGGCACGTTCCGCGGGGAGAACAATCCGAACGGGTTCGCGCGCTTCGACTGGTTCCGCGTGTGCGACTTCTCGCTGGATGACACGGCGCCGCAGACCAGCGCGTCGGTCGCGCCCGCCGCGGGCGGCGGCGGCTGGCACACGGCGTCGCCGGTCACGGTGACGCTGGCCGCCGACGACGGTGCCGGAACGGGTGTCGCGTCGACGGAGTACCGGATCGGCGGCGGGGCGTGGACGGCGTACACCGCGCCGTTCACCGTGTCGGCATCGTCGGTGATCGACTATCGATCGACCGACGTGCGCGGCAACGTGGAGCCGGCGAAGACGCATGAGGTGCGGATCGATGCCGCCGCGCCGGTGTCGACGGCGACGCTCGACCCGGCTTCGCCCAGCACCACGCCGGTCACGGTGCGGCTCGCGGCGACGGACGCGGGGAGCGGGGTGGGCCGGATCGAGTACACGCTCGACGGCGGCGGGACGTGGAGCACGTACGCCACGGCCGGCCCGCCGGTCATCAGCGCCGTGGGGTCCCATACCGTGGGCTACCGCGCGGTGGATGTGGCCGGGAACGTCGAGACGGCCCGGAACGTGACGGTCACGATCTCCAGCCCGACGCCGACGCCCACCGCGACGCCGACGGCCACTCCCACCGCCACACCGACGGCGACGCCGACCGACTCGGTGGACGCCGACCTCGACGTCATCGCCGTCGTCGTGCCGCGGACGCTGTCGCTGACCATCGGCAGCACCGTGAACCTCGGCCCGTTCGTCCCGGGCGTCGAGCGGGAGTACACGGGGAGCACGTTCCTGACCGCGACCTCCTCGCTCCCGAGGACGCAGCTCATCGTGGACCTGCCGGGCTACATGACCAACGGCGCGCTCGCCCTGCCTGAGCCGCTACGGGTGGACCTGTCGAAGACGAGCTGGACGGGGCCCTTCGCCAACGAGCGCGTGGACGCGACGTTCAAGCAACTCGTCAAGCGCACCGACCGGCTGCTCGAGGGCACCTACGCCAAGCAGGTCCGCTTCACGCTGACCGCGACAACGCCGTAAGGGGGGAGAGGGAGACGGCCCGCCGGGGTGGTTCCCGGCGGGCCGTGCTGGACGGATGAACGGGCGTGGTCCGCAGGGCCCGTGCCTACGCTCTGCGCTTCGGATATCTGAAGCGGCCACCGGCCGCTCATCGACGAAGAGGGCGTTTTGAAGAAGTCTCTGGTAATCCTGGCGTTGGCGTGCGCAGCGCTCGTCGCGCCGTCGACGGCTGCGGCCAAGTCCTGCTCGGTCGGAGACTCGGGGATCTCCTACAACCGCGACGGCGAGGCCGCCCGCTTCAAGAGCCTCGAGGCCCGCGGCACCATGAACTGCCCGAGCGCCCGCTACGTCCTCAACGACTGGCTGCGAGCCAAGTACGAGAAGCAGCACGCCGACAGCATCCCGACCCGCTTCTACGACGGCTACGTCTACTGGCGCTGCCGCAAGCTCTCGAAGAACCGCTGGCAGTGCAGCGAACGCGAGACCGACACCTCGTTCCGCTTCACGGCGTACGTCCTGTGATGTAGTGCCGCGCCGGTGCTTCCGTCCGACCGTCCCGCCGGCCCGTTCCGGCGCTTCCTCATCTACTTCGGGCTCGCAGAGGACCCGAACCGATCGCGCTACGGCCAGGGCGTCGAGGAACGGTCCTGATGGACCCGGACCACCTGGCGCCTGAGGTGTGGTGTGACCCTCCGGTGGCGGGTGATCGCCTCTGGCATGATCGTGCGGGGGTGTGGTGACCGTCGATGAGGAAAAGTACGCGGCCGCTGCGTTTGCCGCCGGCCTGGTGGAGGACGGGATGCGCGTCGGGCTGGGGACGGGGTCGACGGTCGCTCCGCTGATCCCGGCGCTCGCGGCGCGCGGGCTCAGCTTGCGGTGCGTCGCCACGTCCGACGCGACGGCTCACGCGGCAGTCGCGGCCGGGCTGGTCGTCGAGTCGTTCGACCAGCTGCCCGAGTTGGATATCGCGATCGACGGCGCGGACCAGATCGCGCCCGGGCCGTGGTTGATCAAAGGTGGTGGGCGCGCGCACACCCGCGAGAAGCTCGTCGCTGCCGCGGCGGGGCGGTTCGTCGTGATCGCCTCGCACGAGAAGGTGGTGCCGCGGCTCTCGGCGCCCGTCCCGCTCGAGCTGCTCGCGTTCGGGCTCACGAGCACGTTGCGGCGCCTTCGCTACGCAGTCCCGCGCGAAGGCCCGCAGAGCCCGGACGGCGGGATCATCGCCGACTGGACCGGAGAGTTCGACGACCCGCAGGCGCTCGCCCTCCTGCTGGAGGCCGACCCGGGCGTCGTCGGCCACGGCCTGTTCCCACCGAGCTATGTCACCGACGTCGTGGTCGCGACCGGACAGCACATCGAGCACACGCAGCACGACCGAGACGCGCGATGAGCAGCGCACTCACGGTGGCGGTCACGGGCCCGACGGGGACATTCGGGTTCGGTCTCCTCCCGCTGCTGGAGGGCGACGAGCGGATCGAGCGCGTGGTCGGCATCGCGCGCCGGCCCTTCGACCCGGCCGAGCACGGCTGGACCAAGCTGGAGTACCGCCGGGGAGACGTGCGTGACCCTGAAGCGCTCGAGGCGGCGTTCGCGGGCGCGGACGTCGTGGTGCACCTGGCGTTCATGATCACCGGCACCGCGGGGCGCGCGACGATCCGCGCCATCAATGTGGACGGGACGCTGAACGCGTTCCGCGCGGCGGCGGCCGCCGGGGCGAAGCGGTTCGTGTACGCGTCTTCGGTCGCGGCGTACGGGTTCCACGCCGACAACCCGTACCGGCTGACGGAGGACTGGCCGGTGCGGCCCGCGGCACACCTGTTCTATGCGCAGGAGAAGGCCGAGATCGAGCACCTCCTCGCGGCGGAGGCGGAGCAGCAGCCGGAACTCGGGCTCTACGTGCTGCGCCCGCCGGTCGTGCTCGGCCCGCACGCCGTCGGCGCCAAGGAGCTACTGCCCGGCCCGATCGCGCCGCTGGCCCGCGGTCTGGCCGCGCTGGTGCGGCGGCTGCCCGTGCCCGTGCCCGTCGCGGTGCCGGACCTGCCGCTGCAGTTCGTCGACGAGGACGACGTCGGTCAGGCGCTGCTGCTCAGCGTCGTCGGCGCCGGTCCGCCGGGCGCGTACAACCTCGCCGGCGACGGCGTGCTCAGCGTGCACGACGTCGCTCGCGAGCTGGGTTTCATGCCGCTTCCCGTGCCGCAACGGGCGGTGCGGACCGGCGCTCGCGCGGTGGCGGGCCTGCCGTTCGCGCCGCCCTTCGCGGAGTGGGCGGAGGCGCTCACCCGCCACTCGATCATGGACACGACCAAGGCCCACCGCGACCTGGGCTGGCGACCTCGCTACAGCGGCCTGGAGACCCTGCGCCGAACGCTGCCTTAAACGACGAAGGCCCCGCAGGTCAGACGGGGCCTTCGTGAGGAGACGAGCGCTGTCCGAGGAGGAGGAAGACGGCGGTCGCTGGAGCTGCGGGAGGAGGAGGGTTTTCGGTGGTCCTTGGGAGTGGTTGAGGAGGAGTGAACTGACACTCGGAACTGTGCCAGCGCGGGCGCCTCGATCCGGGGGTGGAGGCTGGCGTCTCGCAGTACGGCTCATCCTGCCGCCGGGGTGGGGAGAACCGAACCGCCTCAGACGATCGCGAGGTGCTCGAGATGGCGCATCAGGGCGTGCATGTCGTCCGTCAGCTCGTCGATCGAGGATGTCTCCGGGTAGAAGGGCTCGCCGATGACGACGCGAGCCCGCGGCCGGTGGCGCCCGCTCCGCGCGGCGATCGGGACGATCGGGGCGTTGACCGCCAGCGCCGCCAGTCCGGCCGCACGGGCGGGGAGCGCGTCCGCTCCGACCACGAACGCCAACGATCGGCCTGCCTCCAATTCGCCGACGCTGGCGGCGGCCGCGACGGATGACGCCGGCCTCCGTGGGCATCGGATCGTCAGGTGCGGTGCGACGGCATCATCGAGGACCCAGCGCTGGTTGGCGATGTACACGGCGGGAACCTCCAACGGCCAGTCCTCGCCGCTGAGATCCAGATACTCGACCTGCGCGGCCGTCAAACACCGGGCCCGCCGCACCAGCCATCCGTACCTCCCGCGAGGCGCCGACAGCGGCAGCCGCACGCTGGGGTGGTCCGCGGCCATCCGAGCGAGCGCGGACTCCGTCCTCCCGCCCTCGGCGAAATAGACCCGCTCGGCCAGCGTCGCCGATCCCACGCGTCGCGCCATACCGGAACGGACGAGCAACGCCCGCGCGTCCGCCGACGACGTCGTGACCAGGGCGACATCGAACTGCTCGGGACGTCCGTGGATCCACAACCAGACACCGGTGGCGAGGACCGCGAGCCGCTCGACCTGCGCGCTCCGGTGCAGCACGACACCCAACCGGGCAAGGTGGTCCACCGACTCCGCGCCGAACCGCGCGCGGGTCTCGAACACCGTGATCACATGGCGCGGGTCCTCGCCCAGGTGATGAGCGGCGGAGAGACCCGTGAGCCCGGAACCGACGATCGCGATCCTCATCCTGTCTCCTCGCCCGATCGCCGATTGCGTAGGGTGCGCCCGTGACTGGTGAACCGGTGCGCCCGGGTGGAGCCGCAGAGGTCGCTCGGCTCGTCCAGGCGGCGCACAAGCAGCCGTACGTCGCGTGGCGCGACGGGGACGGCACGCTGCGCGTGCACGCGCTCAGCCCTCGCGCGCCCGCCACGGTCGGTCGGATCGTCGGAACGGTGACGTTCCCGCTGCATCGTGCGGTCTCCCGCGAGCATGCGGAGGTGACGCTGCGCGAGTACGCCGATCCGCACGCGGTCTGCGTGTACCTGCTCGACATCGCGTCCAAGCACGGCACGGAGCATCGGACGGTGCGCCTGCGCAACGGCGTCGCGCAGGACCCGGGTTCCTGGCAACCTGCCCCTCGAGTCCCGGCACGCCCGGTGCAGCTGGACAAGGGCGAGCACGACGTACGGCTCGCGGGCGAGCGCTTCATCCTGATCGGCGGCGTGCCGCTCGATGAGGGCCGTACCTCGGATCGCGACGAATTGCCCCTGCCCACGGTCCGCCAACGCGACGTCCTGGTGGAGCTCTGCCGGCCGTTCTTCGCCCACCCGGGTGCGCCCGTGGCCCCGCCCAGCAACGGGGAGATCGCGACCCGCCTGGAGCCACCGATCGGCTCGGACCGCGTCAGCGACCTGCTCAGCGAGCTGTACCGGCGCTACGACCTGACCGGGACCAAGGAGCAGAACCGCGTGCAGCTCGTCGCGCTCGCGATGCGGCACTTCATCGACGCCGGCGACTACGGCTAGCCCGCTCATCGCGCCAGGACGTCCGCGAACGCATAGGCCACCACCAGCGACAGTTCGCGCTCCGGCTGCTCGACGGCTCGGGTGAAGTGCGCGAACCGGACGTGTGGGCACGGCCCGCCGCGGTCGTCGAGCGACAGCGGAGGACGAAGGAGCGCCGGAGTGCGACGGACCCGCGACACGCTGGCCCGCAGGAAGCGGAGGCCGCGGTCGCGCACGTCGTGCGGAAGCCAGTCCAGCGCGGGCACCGGGATCGGTGCCAGGTCGCGCGCGATCGCCTCGACGAGCTGGGCCAGGGCGGGCGGTGCGCCCGCGAACTGCTCCGTCAGGACCGTCGCCTCAGCCTGGGGGCCGCCGAGGATCACCAGGATCGGGCGTCCGCGCTCGATTCGGTCGCGGACCGCCTCCGCTTCGCTCGCGTCAGGCCACAGGTCCACACGCGTGCCGTTCTGATGGCGGATCCGGCGCGGACCTTCGAAGACGACCAGGACGTCGTCGCACTCGATCGCGGCGGGCAGGCTCATGCCCGGCGAAGCTATGCCAAACGGAGCCTCCCGCCATCACAGGAACTGCATATCTGTCGCCGAGACGGCGACGTATATAGGTCAGGCGTCGCTGGGCGGCGCGGCCTGGCGCGCGATCGCGGCCGCCTGGCCGCGGGTGCTGACCTCGAGCTTGCCGAGGATCCGCGACACGTGCAGGGCCGCGGTCCCTTCGGTGATGTGCAGCTGGCTGCCGATCTGCCGGTTCGTCCGGCCTTCCGCCACCAGTCCGAGGACCTCTCGCTCGCGTCGCGTCAGCCGTTCCGCGGGGCCGGCGGACTCGAGCCGGCGCACCACCGCACGTCGCAGGCGCTTGCGCGAGACCAGGCCGTCGGCCCACGCGGCGAGCGGGGTCGCGCCGAGCGCCTCGGCGACCGTGAGCGCCTGTGAGAGCGCCCGCGCGGCGGCCTCGCGCTCGCCGCCCGCGAGCAGCGCTTCCGCCTCCCGGACACGGGCGTATGCGGCGCGGTACGGGTGCTGCAACTGGTCCCAGCCGCGCGCGACGCGGTCCCACTGCTCGGCTGACGACGCGCCGCGAGCGCGGTCGCACTCGGCGACGGCGCCCGCCAGGTGCGCACGGGCGATCGGGGGCGAGGCATCGTCGAGGAAGCCCGACAACCAGGCCGTGTGCCGCTCGGCGTCATCCAGAGCGCCCACGTCCGCCGCGGCCCGCACCGCCGCGTCGACCAGCGCCGGCGTGTACAGCTGTTCCTCACGCCCGCTCACGCGTTCGAGCTCGGCGGTCGCGGTCGCCAGCGCCTGCTCGAACTCGCCCGCCGTCAGCAGCAGCTCGATCACACACGCGCCGACGTACGCCGTCCACTCCGTCGCCGACGACTCGCGCAGCTGCCCGGTGGCCTCGTCGAGCCGGGCGCGGGCGCGCTCGAAATCGCCACGACCCGCGGCGAGCTGTCCGGAGACGGTGAGCCGGAGCAGCATCTCGCTCCAGGTCAGCGACGCGCCCTCGAGCCGGTCGATCCGCTCCTGTGCCGCGTCCCAGTGGCCCAGCTCGAACTCGTCCTCGGCGGCGTTGAGGGCGAAGTAGCGGCCGTAAGAGGCCTCGACGCCGAGGCGGCGTGCCGCCTCGAGGCCCGCCGCCATGACCTCGAGCGCTCCGGGCAGATCTCCCCGCAGTCGCCGGACCTCGCCCAGATGGACGTAGGCGCGGGAGACGTCCTCGGGCCGCTCGAGCAACTCCCCGATGCGGCGCGCCTCCTCGAGATGCGCCTCGGCCGGCTCGAACTCACCGAGGTAGGCGAGCACGAGCCCGAGGACCGAGCGCGCGAACCCCTCCTCGGCCTCGGCTCCCGCTTCCTGCGCGACGAGCAGTGCCCGCTCGGCGCGGTCGCGCGCCTCGTCCCAGCGGACGCTGAGCGTGAGCGTGAGGCTCTCGTCGCCGAGGATCCGGGCGCGTTCCGCGCTGGCGGTCTCGTCGAGACACAACAGGGCTTCGTTGTAGAACGTCAGCGACTTGTCGAGATGGTGGTCCTGGAAGCGGCCGAGGCGCTCGAAGAACGTCGCAGCGCGGAGCGGGTCCGGGTGGTCCCCGAGCGCGGCCAGGCCGAGCTCCAGCCATTGGATCGGCAGCTCGTCGGCGCCCGCGCGGTGGGCCGCGTCGGCGGCGTCGAGCAGGACCGCGGCATGGTCCAGGTCGGTCGCGTCGGCGGAGCTCCAGAGGGCGACCGCGGCCGTGTAGTGCTCCACGGCCTCGTTGTAGGCGTACACGCCGGTCGCGGCGCGGGCCGCTTCCAGCGACGCGGTGAACGCCGCGGCCGGCTTACCGGCGGCGCGCCACTGGACCGCCAGCTCGGCGGCGTCGGTCATGTCGGGGTGCTTGCTCAGGGCGTCGGCCACGGCCGTGTGCAGGCGCCGGCGCTCGCCCGGAAGCAGCGCGTCGTAGACCGCCTCGCGGGTGAGGGCGTGACGGAACGTCAGCGTCGCGTCGTCCACTTCGATCACGTGCGAGTCCACGGCCGTCCGCAGCAGCCGCGACAGCTCTGGCTCCTCGATCGCGACGGCTTCCGCGAGCAGGTCGTGCTCGATGGCGCGGCCGAACGCGGCGAGTACCTGCAGGACGTGCTGGGTCTCAGCGCTGAGCGTGGAGACGCGCTCGAGCAACGTGGCGGCCTGGCCGGCCGGGAGCGGCGCCTCGGCGGTGTCGCCGTGGGCGATGAGCTCCTCGACGTAGAACGGGTTGCCCTGCGTGCGGGCCGTGATGCGGTGGGTGATGGTCGCGTCCGCCGGGCGCGTGAGGATGGCTTCGATCTGCTCGCTGACCTGGAGCTCGGTGAGCGGGTCGAGCGAGACCGTCTCGACGGCCGGGGCGCGTTCGAGCTGGTCGATGTAGCGCTCGAGCGCCTGCAGGTCGCGGCCGTCGTGCAGGCGGTGGGTGGCCACGAGCAGGATCCGCTCGCTCCGCGCGTTGCGCGCCACGAAGGACAGGAAGTCGAGCGTCGACGGATCGGCCCAATGGATGTCCTCGACGATCAGCACGACCGGTGAGGCGTCCGCCAGGCGCGCGAGCAACTCGAGCAGGTACTCGTACTGGCGGCCCTGCGCGCCCCGTGAGCCGTCGCGACCGGTCGGGGCCTGATGGCCGAGCGCGGGGAGGAGCGACGCGAGTTCGGCGACCAGTGGCTCCGGGAGCCGGCTCGCCGCCTCCTGCAGCTGCTCGGCGGGCACGTCGCGCAGGGCCGCGACGAGCGGGCCGTACGCCGCCTCCTCGCCGGCGATGGGAAAGCAGCTGCCGCGCAGCGTCAGCGCGTCCACGATCGCCCCGGAGGACTCGAACTCGCGCACGAGCCGCGACTTGCCGATGCCCGCGTCGCCTTTGACCAGGGCGAGCGTGAACGTGGCCGCGACGGCACGTGCGAAGAGCTGCTGCAGGTGCTGCAGCTGGGGCCCGCGACCGATCAGACGCGGGCTCGAGATCCGCTGAGGCACGAGCCCAACCCTATACCGCCGGGCCGCGATTTTGACACCCCTCCCTTTGCGGAGGTGAACCCCTCCTTGGTCGTCGTAGTCACTTACGTGAGTCCGGGCCGCCGATTAATGGATAGTGACAGAGAGTGGTGAGTGTCAGTTCCATTCACTCGCAGAGGAGGACTCTGTGTCACGTACCGCCAAGTCACTGCTCACCCTGCTGGCCGCCGTCACACTCGCCGGCGCGTCCGCGCCCGCCTTCGCCGACGACGATCCGCCCCCGCCGCCGACGCCCCTGTGCTTCGACGTCGATGGCACGCCGATCTACGACGCGGTCGTCTGCGAGGCGCTTGGCCGCCAGGCCTCCGGCCACTAGGCGCGCGGCGTTCGTGCCCCGGCCGAACGGCCGGGGCAGGCGCTTGCGTTCACGGATGGAGTCACTGTAGGTTCCCTGCGCAATGTGCGCGGCGACCCTCGATGCGTTCGACAATGACGTGCCGGCGATGTTCTCGCCGGGCGAAACCGTCGGCACGTACGTGATCGAGCGGCGCCTGGGCGCGGGTGGCTTCGGGGAGGTGTTCCTCGCGCGGGAGCGGCTGCCGAATCGCCGGGTGGCGCTGAAGGTCGTCCGCCCGGAGTTCGCCGCGGACCCGCTCTTCATGGAGCGGTTCGAGCGCGAGGTCGACGCGCTGGCGGCGGTCGAGCACCCGAACGTCGTTCCGATCTACGCCCACGGTCAAGCACGTGGCCTGCAGTACTTCTCGATGCGCTACGTCGAGGGCGGTTCGCTCGACGCATTGCTGGCCGCGCGCCGTCCCCCGCTGCACGACGTCATCGAGCTGCTGGCCGGCGTGGCCGAAGGGCTTGACCACTGTCATGCCCGCGGCATCGTCCATCGCGACCTCAAGCCCGCGAACGTGCTCGTCGACTCCGTCGGCGGTCACGCGCTCCTGGCGGACTTCGGCGTCGCCCGCGCCGACGACATCGCGACGATCACCGGTCCGGGCCACGTGCTCGGCACTCCCGCGTACATGGCGCCCGAGACGCTCATGGGCGATTGCGCGACGCCCGCGAGTGACCTCTGGGCGCTCGGCGCCGTCGCCTACCGCGCGGCCACGGGCAGTCTCCCGCGTGGGCTGAGCCAGCCGCCGGACACCGAGTCCGTCCCGCCGTCCCGGCGCAACGAAGGTCTCGGCCCGGACATCGACCGGGTGATCCTGCGCGCGCTCTCACTGGACCCCGGCCGCCGCTATCGCAGCGGCCGCGCGTTCGTCGCGGACCTGCGTGCGGCGCTCGACGCGCCGGGGCTGCCGGCTCGGCGCAAACTCGGTTCGCGTCGATGGATGAGCGTGGCGGGCGCTGCGCTCGTCTTCGCACCCATGGCGGCGTTCGGGCTTCCGTCACTCAGGGGCGAGGACTGTCACGCCGGCTACACCGGCGCCTGCCTGAAGCCCGACTCGGTCGACTACGACTGCAAGCGTGGCAACGGCAACGGACCGGACTTCGTCAGCGCTACGGTGCGAGTCACCGGCTCGGATCCATACAAACTCGACCGTGACGGTGACGGGTTCGCGTGCTGAAGCCGCATTAACTGTGCGACTCACTCATAGGTGGATGTGAGTGTAGGTGTGAAGCTCGTCGAGACCCCGCACGAGCGCAAGGCTCGCGACGCCGCCAAGTCGCCCGACCAAGGAGCGCGGAGCGTTCCGGACACGATCTACGCGGAGCGTTCCGGACACGATCTACGCGGGCGTGGAGGCGGCTCGATATCCTGATGCCCTCGTGGCTGGGTAGCTCAGCTGGCTAGAGCGCACGACTCATAATCGTGAGGTCGGGAGTTCGAGTCTCCCCCCAGCTATGGACGCATGCGGGCGACGCGCAGACGCGCGTCGCCTTCTTGCCGTCTGAGAGAGTGCATCCGTGGGCCGCTCGAACGTCAGCGCTGTGCCGCTGGGCCGGGAAGTCGAGCTCGCCACGCTCAGAACCGCCCCGCTCGGGCACGCACGTGTGCTCACCGGCCCCCCGGGTATCGGCAAGACCACGCTGTGGGAGGCCGGGATCGAGGCCGCGCGCGGCAACGGCCTGCCGGTCCTGTCCGCGGCACCGGGTGACGGCGAGACGCAGCTCTCCTTCGCGGCGCTGATCGATCTGTTCGACGGCGTCCCGGACGCCACGCTGGCGGAGCTGCCGACCCCGCAGCGCCGCGCGCTGGAGGTGGCGTTGCTGCGGCGCGAGCCCGCGGGGCCGCCGCCGGAGCCGCACGCCATCGGGCTGGCGGTCCTCAATTCGCTGCGCGCGCTGGCGCCGGTGCTGGTGGCCGTCGACGATGTGCAGTGGCTCGATCCGGCTTCGGCCGTCGCGATCGCGTTCGCGACACGGCGGCTCGCCTCCGAGCCGGTCGGGTTCCTGCTCACCCGGCGGCCCGGTCCGCCGTCGACGCTCGAACTGGCGCTCGCGCGCCGAGGTGTCGAGCAGCTCGACGTCGGGCCACTCAGCCTCACCGCGATCCGCGGGCTCCTGGCCGCGCGGCTCGGACTGAGCCTGCCCCGGCGGCTGCTGCACCGGATCTTCGAATACACCGAGGGCAATCCGCTGTTTGCGCTGGAACTGGGGCGGACGGTGGTGGAGCACGGGATGCCGGCGATCGGTGTGGATATCGAAGTCTCTGACGCGATCGCCGACCTGCTGGGAACGCGCGTGGCGCGATTGCCCGCGCCGGTACGCGAGCTGTTGCTCGCCGTCGCCCTGAGCGCCGACGCGCACCTGATCGCCGACCGCCGGACGATCGACGACGCCGTCGAGCTCGGGGTGGTGCACGCCGACGGCGAACGTGTCCACGCGGCGCACCCGATGCTCGCCTCCGTGGCTCGAGCGCGAGCGCCGCTCCGCGAGCGGCGGGCCGCTCACCGCGCGCTGGCGGACGCCGTGTCAGACGAGTCGGAACGCGCGTTGCACCTCGCGCTCGCGACCGACGGTCCGGACGCCGAGCTGGCGGCGGCCGTGTCGGCCGCGGCTGCCGGTGCGTCAGCTCGCGGCGCCCGGGCCGAGGCGGTGGTGCTCGGCGAGCAGGCGCTCCGCCTGACGTTCGCCGACGACGGTGACCGCGGTGACCGGCTGCTGAGCCTCGCGGAGTACTTGGAACGAGCCGGCGAGCGACAGCGGGTCACGGACCTCGTGACCCCGGCGCTCGAGTGGCTGCCCCACGGCCGCGGGCGAGCGCGCGCGTGGCTGCTCCTCTCCGAGGGCGGAACCGTCGACAGCTACGCGGAGCGCGCTCAGCACTACCGGCACGCACTGGCCGAGAGCGGGGGCGACCCCGACCTGACCGCGCGCGTGCTCGCGATGCAGGCGGCCAATGAGGTCATCGTCGGCGTCGAGCGGATCCGGGAGGCCTCGGCCCCTGCGTCCGAGGTCGACAGCGCGCTCACCTTGCGCGTGTCGGGGTGGGCGCGATGCCTGCGCGGGCAGCCCTTCGACGACGTGTGCGAGCGGTTTCGGGCCTGCTCGGATGGCGCCGTCCATCTGATCGACTCGCCGGAGCCGGTCACGGGTCTGCGGCACTCCTGGCGCGGCGAGATGGATGCCGCCCGCGCGACGACGACGCGGTTCCTCGCGTTGGCCGACGAGCGTGGCGAAGCCGTGTCGTACACGTGGCTGCGCCTGAACCTTTGCGGAATCGAGCTCCGCGCCGGCCGCTGGCCCGTAGCGGAGCAGCTGCTCGACGAGTGGGCGGAGTCCAGCGACCGAGCGCTGTTGAGCACGCCGGCGTATCAGTACAACCGTGCCCTGTTGGCCGCCGGCCGCGGGCGTCCCGACGAGGCGGAGCGCTGGGCGACGCCCGCCCTGGCGGATGCCGAGGCGCGCGGCTACCGGTGGCACGCGCTCGAGGCGCGGCGGGCGCTCGGCACCGCCGCGCTGCTCGCGCACGATCCGGCCCGCGCGGCCGCCACGTTGCTTCCCGTCTGGGAGCACACTGTGCGTGAGGGCATCGACGAGCCCGGGGCGTTCCCCGTGGCCGGCGACCTGGTCGAAGCGCTGGCGGAGCTGGGGGAGCACGCCGAGGCGGTCGCGATCACGCAGCGGCTGGTTGCGCTGAGCGAGTCGCAGCGCCACCCGTGGGGGAGGGCAACCGCCAAGCGCTGCGGGGCAACGGTGCAGTTTGCCGCGGGCGAGACCGCGGCTTCGTTGCTCGAGGCCGCCGCGGCGGACTTCGGGCAACTCGGGCTCCCGTACGACCGGGCGCGCTCGCTGCTCGCACTCGGCCGAGCGCAGCGACGGCTGCGGAAGTGGCGCGCCGCGCGGGATGCACTCGAAGGTGCCGTCGCGGGCTTCGACGCACTCGGGTCCGACGGATGGGCCGACCGGGCACGCTCCGAGCTCTCGCGCGTGGGCGCCCGCCGCCCACGACCGGCCGGCGAGCTCACGCCGACCGAGGAGCGTGTCGCGCGCCTGGCGGCCGAGGGCCATGCCAACAAGGAGATCGCGCGGATGCTGTTCGTGACGGTGCATACCGTCGAGGCGCACCTGTCGAAGGCGTACGCGAAGCTCGGCGTCCGCTCACGCACCCAGCTCGCCGGCCGCCTCGCCAAAGATTGAGGGTTTCCGCGATATCGGCGGACGGCGTGTGACCGTACGGTCGCCGGATGACCACCATCGCTTCGGCCGCGGATCTGAGCGCGATCAACGCGCAGTTCATCGACAACTTCGTGACCAACGACGTGGCAGCCCACGACGCGCTGCTGCACCCGACCTTCCTCTACATCCGCAGTGACGGCTCACGCGTGGACCGCGCGACCTACCTCGAGGGCTGGGCGACGGGCTTCGACCCCGAGACCATCGTCTACTGGGACGTCCGCGACGAGCTCATCACCGTTGTCGGCGACGTCGCGCTCGTGCGGTCCACCAACAAGGAGACCGTCCGCCGAGGCGACCAGGAGGTCACGTCGATGTCGACCTACACGGACACGTATGTCTTCGAGCACGGCCGCTGGCGCTGTGTCCAGGCCCAGATCACCCCGGTCTCACCGGCCAACGCGCCGGCGGACGACACGATCATCTCGATCTGGATCAAGGGAGTCCGCCAACGCTGAACTCAGGCGCGGCCGGTGCGACGGGAGGCCGCCAGCCGGTCGAGGGCGTCGTGGCCGACGCAGGCGAGGTCGAACGGTTCGCCCGCCTCGACGAGGAAGTCCCACAGGGACGGGCCATGGTCGGCCGGCAGCAGGATCTCGAACGAGTCGCGGGTCTCGCGGATGATCAGGCCGGACGGCGTGAGGTCGACCTCGTTCAGGAGCTCGGACGCGCGCGGGCCGACCAGCCCGATCACGGCGTACGCGGTGGTCCGGGCCTTGACCGCGACGTCGCCGTAGTGCGCGAGGACATCGGACACCTCGGGCGTCGACTCGGCGGCGCAGCGGACGAGGGCGCGGTCGGCGCCGATGAAGGACGCCCAGACGAGCGGGCCGAGCTCGGTCAGGGCGGTCTCGATGGCGACCGGGTCGCCGCGGAGCTCGAACGTGTCGCGGTCGGAGCGGTCGGCCATGCCGACGCCCTTCTGGCAGACGGCTTCTTCAGCTGCGGTCGAGCCGAACGAGACCGGCACTCTGCGGCCGCCTCGTTCGGAGATCACCGCGCCGTGGTTCCGGGACACCGTCTCCAGGGGGGAGGTCATCGCCCGGGCGACGATACCTCTCGGCGCGCCGGAACGCGACGGCAGCGCCCCCGGCCGCGACGAGACAGGCCGCGGCACCCGCCCACAGACCGGCTCGCGGTCCGGCGACCTCGGCCAGCCACCCGACCAGGGGGGCGCCGATCGGCGTCGAGCCCAGGAAGACGATCGAGTACAGCGCCATCACGCGCCCGCGCATCACCGGCTCGACCGCGACCTGCAGCGTGCTGTTCACGCCCGCCGCGAACGTCACGGAGGCCGCGCCTAGAGGCACTAGGGCCAACACCTGCAGCTCCAGCGTCGGCGCCACGGCGGCCAGGGCCAAGAACAGGCCGAACAGGCCCGAGGCCACGACGAGCAGCCTGCCCGACACGCGTCCGCGCGCGCCCGCGGCCAACGCGCCGGCCACCGAGCCGACACCCATCGCCCCGGTCAGCAGCGCGTACGTCGAGGCGGTGCCCTGCCAGGTGAAGTCCGCGAGCAGCGGCAGCAGCACCTGGAAGTTGAACGAGATCGTCCCGACCAGGGCCATCATCGCCAGCGGGATCAGCAACTCGGGGGTGCGCCGTACGTACCGCAACGCGCTGCGCACCTCGCCGCGCGCCCGCACCGCCAGCTTGGGCGTGTGCAGCGCGCGCCCATCCATCGTGCGCAGCGCGATGAACATGGCCAGGAACGAGAGCGCGTTGACCAGGAAACAGGGCGCGATCCCGACGAGGGCGATGATCGTGCCGGCCGCGGCGGGGCCGAGGATGCGCGAGCAGTGGACCACCACGGAGTTCAGCGCGACCGCGTTGAGCACGCGGTCCTTGCCCACGATCTCGACCACGAACGACTGCCGCGCGGGGTTGTCGAACGCCAGGATCGTGCCGCGCACCAGCACCAGCGCCAACACCATCCACGGTGCGGCCACACCCGTGGCCACGATCGCGAACAGCGTGAGGGCCGGCACCATCATCCCCAACTGGGTGATGGTCAGCAGCGTGCGCTTGGACATCCGGTCGGCGAGCAACCCGCCCCAGGCGCCGAACAGCAGGATCGGCAGGAACTGCAGGCCGGCGGTCAAGCCGACGGACACGCCGGACCCGGTCAGCTTCACCATCAGCCACATCTCGCCGACGATCTGCATCCAGTTGCCGGTGATCGAGATCACCTGGCCGGAGAAGTACTTGCGGTAGTTCGGGACGCGGAGTGAGCTGAAGGTGCGCTCGAGCGTGGCGGTCACTCGGCGAGCACCCGCTCCAGGATCTCGGCGGCCCGGTCGAGCGCGGCAAGGTCTTCATCGGACAGTCGGTCGAGGCGCTCGGCCAGGAAGGCGTCCTTGCGCTCGCGCACGTCCGCCAGCAGCGCCTCGCCCTGGCCCGACGAGGAGACGAGCGACGACCGCCGGTCGGCGGGATCGGCCGTGCGCTCGATCAACCCGCGCTCCTCCAGCAGCGCGAGCACGCGCGTGGCCGTGGGTCGCTGGATCTTCTCGCGCGTAGCGAGCTCCGAGGGCGTCAGCGGCCCGTGGAGGGAGATCGTCGCCAGCGCGGCGGTCTGGGTGGGCGTCAGGTCTCCACCGGCTTCCTGGCGCATGCGTCGCGCCAGCCGGGCGATGACCGGGCGCAAGCGATGGGCGAGGTCCGTGGTGGAGATGATTCGCATCGCTAATTAGCTTAGCGAACGATCTCTGCCTGCCAGGATCTCGCGCTCTCAGTGTTGATCTCTGTCCCCAACGTGTCCGAAGGGCGCGACCAGACGAAGCTGGAAACCATCGCTGCGGCGTTCCGGCCCGTGTATTGGTCCAGCGACGCGGACCATCACCGCGCGGTGTTCACGCTCATCGGCCGGCCGGGCGAGCTGCACACGCAGGTCCTCGCGGGCGCGCGCGCAGCGATCGAGCAGGTCGACCTCACGCACCATCGCGGCCTGCATCCCCGGGTGGGAGCGGTCGACGTCGCGCCGATCGTCTACCTCCACCCGGCCGACAAGGGCGCGGCGTGCGCTGAGGCGCTCGTCCTCGCCGACGAGCTCGGGCAGCTCGGCGTTCCCGTGTACCTCTACGGCGAACTGGCGGGCGGGAGGACACGCGCCGAACTGCGCCGACCCGGCGGCCTGCAGCACTTCACCCCCGATTTCGGGCCGGACCGCCTGCACCCGACCGCCGGCGCGACCCTCGTCGCCGCGCGGCCTCCGCTGGTCGCGTTCAACGTCGAGATCGACGCGCCGCTGGAGACCGCGAGGGCGATTGCGCAGCGCCTTCGGACCGACCTCGATGTACGCGCGCTCGGCCTCCAGCTCTCGACCACCGTGCAGGTCTCCACGAACATCGAGGACCACACGCGCACGACCATGGCCGATGTGGTCGCGGCGGTCCGCGAGCACGCGAAGGTCACCGGCGCCGAGCTCGTCGCGCCGGCGCCGAGAGCGGCCCACGCGGACTTCCCCGCAGACGTCCCGCTCCGCGGCCCGAAACCGCTGGAAGATCATCTAACCTCGTAGGCCCCATGGCTCAGACGAAGCGCAAGAGGCGGAGCAAGCACCGCGGCAATGCCGCCGGCTCGATCGAGGCCCGCGGCCGCACCGGCCGCAAGCCCACCGCCGAAGAGAGCAAGCAGTCCATCCGCAACGAGGCGCGCCAGCGGCGCCTGACCAAGCCGCCGACGTGGAACAGCGCCGCGCTGAAGGCGCTCGCCATGGCGGTCCTGCTGTTCGTCCTCACCCAGATCGGGATCCTGGGCGGGGACACGAGCGTCCAACAGGGCATCATCCTCGCCGCGATGGCGATGCTGATCTACACGCCGCTCGCGTACATGACCGATCGCTGGGTCTACAACAAGAACCTGGCGAAATCGCAGCAGCGCAAAACCTGATGGAGGCACGCTGGTTGACCGTCGGGCCGGTCCAGGAGAACACCTGGATCGCCCGTCAGGACGGCTCGGACAAAGCGCTGCTGATCGATCCGGGTGACGAGCCGGACAAGCTGCTCAAGGCGCTCGAAGAGCTCGGCGCCACGCCTGAGGCGATCCTCATCACCCACTGCCACTTCGACCACGTGGGTGCCGTCAAAGCCATGGCCGAGGCCACCGGCGCGCCGGTCTACTGCCCCGCGGGCGAGGTCTTCATGCTCGAGGACATCAACTCGTTCGCCTTTCCCGGCCTCTCGTTCGAGAACTACACGCCCGAGCACACGGTCAAGGATGGGGACAAGCTGCACCTCGCCGGGTTCGAGATCGACGTCATCGGCACGCCCGGCCACAGCCCGGACCACGTGACGTACTCGATCGCGGCGGACAAGGCGATCTTCTCCGGCGACGTGCTCTTCCAGGGCTCGATCGGCCGCACGGACCTGCCCGGCTGCGATCACGCGACGCTGATGGCCTCCATCCAGAAGCTGCTGGACACGCTGCCCGACGACACGGGCGTCCTCCCGGGCCACATGGACCCGACGACGCTCGGCCAAGAGCGCCGGTCCAACCCGTTCCTGCAAGCGCTCGCCGGCCGGTGAGCAAGTTCCAGACGCCCCGCGGCACGTACGACGTGCTGCCCGACCACGCGGCTGAACGCGACCGGCTGGAAGCGACCGCGAAGCAGATCTTCGGGCGCGCGGGCTACGGCCGGATCGAGACGCCGACCTTCGAGACGACGGAGCTGTTCGCCCGCGGCGTGGGCGAGGCGACCGACGTCGTGCAGAAGGAGATGTTCACCTTCGGCGACGAGGAGGAGTCGTTCACGCTGCGCCCCGAGGGCACGGCGCCGACCGTCCGCGCGTACGCCGAGCACGGCATGCACAAGCTGCCGCAGCCCGTGAAGCTGTGGTACCTGTCGAGCTTCTTCCGGCGTGAGACGCCGCAGGCGGGCCGCTTCCGCCAGTTCTGGCAGATCGGCGCGGAGGCCATCGGCTCGCCCGACCCGGCCGTGGACGCCGAGGTGATCGTCCTGCTCGCGGAGCTGCTGGAAGCGATCGGCGCGCGCGACACCAAGCTCGTGATCGCCACGCTCGGCCAGCCCGACGCCCGCGCGGCCTACCGGGAAGAGCTCAAGGCGTACCTGCGGGCCAACGAGGACCAGCTCAGCGAAGAGGTCATCGGGCGGATCGACCTCAACCCGCTGCGCGCCTTCGACGCCAAGCACGAGCCGACGCAGCGCGTCATGGCCAAGGCCCCGCGCCTGATCGACCGTCTCCCGCAGGAGGATCTGGACCATTTCGCCGAGGTCCAGGACCTGCTCCGGGCCGCCGACCTGACGTACACGGTCGACACGACGCTCGTCCGCGGGCTCGACTACTACACGCGCACGCTGTTCGAGTTCCAGTCCGGCGCGCTGGAAGCCGCGCAGAACACGCTCGGCGGCGGCGGCCGCTACGACGGTCTGGCCGAGGTGCTCGGTGGCGCCGCGACGCCCGGCGTCGGCTGGGCGGCCGGCGTAGAGCGGATGCTCATGGCCTCCACGCAGCCGCAGCCGGTCGAACCCGCGGTCGACCTGTTCGTGGCGTACGCGCCCGAGCACAAGGTCGCCGCGTTCAAGCTTGCGAGCGACGCTCGCCGGGCAGGCCACTCGACAAGACTCGAACTCGCGGGGCGCAGCGTGAAGGGCCAGCTCAAGCAGGCCTCGCGCATCCGTCCTCGCTACGTTGCCATCTTCGGCGACGAAGGCGTCCAGCTTCGCGACCGCGACGGTGGAGAGGACAAGCTCGTCGCGCCCGAAACCGTCATGCACCACATCCGAGGAACGCTTTGAGACCACCACGCGCCAACCTGTACCGCGACGCCTGGGCCGGGGAGCTGGATGCGGCGCGGGTGGACGAACACGTGCGCGTGGCGGGCTGGGTCAACCGCCGGCGTGATCACGGCGGCGTGATCTTCATCGACTTGCGCGACCGGTCGGGGATCGTGCAGCTGACGTTCCACCCCGAGTCGCCGTCGTTCGCGCTGGCCGAGGCGCTGCGCCCGGAGCACGTGCTC
Source organism: Solirubrobacter taibaiensis (assembly GCA_027587225.1). Taxonomy (GTDB): domain Bacteria; phylum Actinomycetota; class Thermoleophilia; order Solirubrobacterales; family Solirubrobacteraceae; genus Solirubrobacter; species Solirubrobacter taibaiensis. Next base: position 13,841 of record JAPDDQ010000038.1, on the reverse strand, counting down.
ACCGCGTCGGGGACGATCGTCAAGCGCGACGAGCGCAACGTGAACCCGAACCTCAAGACGGGCGCGATCGAGCTGGACGTCAAGGAGGCCGAGTCCCTCGCGGAGTCGCTGACGCCGCCGTTCGCGATCGACGAGGACGGCCAGGTGGACGAGATGATCCGCTTGCGTCACCGGATGCTGGACCTGCGGCGCCAGAACATGCAGGAGTCGATGATCCTGCGCCACACGGTCAACCGCTCGATCCGGGACTTCCTCAACTCCAACGACTTCCTCGAGATCGAGACGCCGATCCTGACGCGCTCCACGCCCGAGGGCGCGCGCGACTTCCTGGTGCCGGCGCGTCTGAACCCGGGCGCGTTCTACGCGCTCCCGCAGTCGCCGCAGCTGTTCAAGCAGCTGCTGATGATGAGCGGCTTCGAGCGCTACTACCAGATCGCCCGCTGCTTCCGCGACGAGGACCTGCGCGCCGACCGCCAGCCCGAGTTCACCCAGCTGGACCTCGAGATGGGCTTCGTCGAGGAGGAGGACGTCCTCGGCACGATCGAGGGCCTGCTGCACCGCGTCTTCGAGGACGCCGGCTTCCCCGCGCCGCCTCCGCCGTGGCGCCGGATGCCGTACGACGAGGCGATGCTCAAGTACGGCTCCGACAAGCCGGACCTGCGCTTCGCGATGGAGATCCAGGACCTGGCGCCGGCCGTCGCGAACACCGAGTTCCGCGTGTTCAAGGGCGTGCTGGAGGGCGGTGGTGTCGTCCGCGGCTTCAACGCCGGCCCGCGCGAAGCGTCGCGCAAGATCGCCGACGAGCTGACCGAGGTCGTCAAGCGCTACGGCGCCGGCGGTCTGGTCTGGGCGGTCGTCGAGGAGGGCGGCACGTGGCGCTCCCCGGTCGCGAAGGCGCTCAGTGACGAGGATCGCGCGGCCATCGAGCAGGCGCTGGAAGCCAAGCCGGGCGACCTGCTGCTGATCGTCGCCGACGGGAAGCAGAGCATCGCCGCGACGTCTCTGGGCGAGCTGCGGCTGGAGATCGCGCGCCGCTACGACCTCATCCCCGAGGGCCGCCACGAGCTGCTGTGGGTCGTGGACTTCCCGATGTTCGAGTGGAACGAGGGCGAGAAGCGCTGGGACGCGCTCCATCACCCGTTCACGGCGCCGACCGGCTCCTTCGACGATCCGGGCGCGCTGCAGTCACGCGCGTACGACATCGTGCTCGACGGCTCGGAGATCGGCGGCGGGTCGATCCGTATCAACCGCCCCGAGGTCCAGCAGCAGGTGTTCACCGCGCTCGGCATCTCCGAGGAGGAGGCGCAGTCGCGGTTCGGCTTCCTGCTGGACGCGCTCAAGTACGGCGCGCCGCCGCACGGTGGCCTCGCGCTCGGCATCGACCGGATCGTGGCCATCCTGGCCAACCGGGACTCGATCCGTGACGTGATCGCCTTCCCGAAGACGGCTTCCGGCTCGGACCCGCTCACGGGCGCGCCGGCCGGCGTGGACACCGCGCAGCTCGCGGAAGTGGGCGTGAAGCTCACGGTTCCGCCTCAGGTGTAGACCCCAAGCCGCTCAATATCCGATGGGGAGGTGCCGATGGAGAGGGTGTGAGCCAGATCTCCATGCCCATGCGCATCCTCCTCATCGGCGCGGCCGTGTTCCTCGTTGCCTGGTTCACGGTCCTCAAGCCCGGTGGAGCCGAGGAAGAACTCCCGCCGGTCCAGCCTGCGAACGCCACGCAGCCCGTCACGACCGCCTCGACGGCCGCCACGCCGGCCGCATCCGAGCCGACGGAGAACACGCCCGTCGCCGACGTGGCCGTTCCCGCCGACGTCCTCGCCAAGCTGCCCAAGGGCGTCTCCGGTGCGCTGAAGCAGCACAAGACGATCGTGCTCGGCGTCTTCTCCGACGACGCGTCCGAGGTGCGCCCGATGGCCGACGACGACCGCTACGTCCGCAACGCGCTCAAGAAGACCAACCGGTACGACGGTGAGGTCTACGCCAAGAACATCAGTCTTTCCCAGCTTTCCGCGTACGGCCCGCTCGTCAACGACCTCGGCGTCAATCAGTCGCCGGCCGTCGTCGTGATCGACCGCAACCTCAAGGGCACCGTCCTCACCGGCTACGTCGATCGGATCGCCATCAACCAGGCGATCGCCGATGCCGTCGACCCCGCGATCACGGATCCGTTCTTGCAGAAGGCCAACGCCGTCTGCGAGCGATTCAACGTCCGCCTTACGCGTTGGTCGAACGCGACGATCAACGGCCACGTGGCGCAGGGCGAGGCCGACTACCGCAAGGCACTGATCTATCACGACCAGTACCTGGCGGTGACCAAGATCGGGCTTGAGGCTCCCGGCAAGTACAAGTCGCTCGTGGCCGCCTGGCAGGGCGTGCTCTTCTGGAAGATCGGTAGCGAGGGTCTCGCGAGCCAGATGCGCAAGCTTGGAGCGACCAAGTTCGCTGACGAGATCAAGGCGTCGTACGACGAGACCGACAGGGACAAGTTGGAGCGTCGTTTCGACGACCTCGGCGTCAGCGACTGTGTCGTCAAGAACCGGCGGTCGTAATCTAAGCGGTCGTGGACCGCGAGCGATTTGAAGAGCACCTCGCCGCGCCCAATGGGCGCGGCGCTCTGCGTTCCGGGGGCTTTGACGGCCATGCCGGGGGCGCACTCTGCGGCGACCTGATCCGGGTGTCCGTCGTGGTCTCCGGCGATCGCGTCGTGGAGGCGGGCTTCGACGCCGACGGGTGCGGCGCGCTGACCGCCGCCGGCTCCGCGGCCGTGTATCTGGTCGAGGGGGAGCACCTCTTCGACGCTGCGCGCGTGGGCACGAGCGCGATCGCGGCCGAGTTGGGCGGGCTGTCGCCGGGCAAGCTGCACGCGGCCGACCTGGCCGCGGACGCGCTCCATCGCGCGTTGGGTGCGGCGGCGCGGACCGCCGCCGTTCCGGTCGATGACGGCCGCGTGCTGGTGGCGATGAGCGGCGGTGTGGACTCCGCCGTGGCCGCGCATCTGCTGCGCGAGAACGCCGTCGCGGTGACGCTGGAGCTCTGGCGCGACGAGGAGAACGACGCCGCCGCTTCCTGCTGCAGCGCCGACGCGGTCCGGCTCGCGCGGATGGTCGCGCACGGCATGGGCCTCCCGCACTTCACCCTGGACCTGCGGCCGGAGTTCCGGGCCGGCGTCGTCGAACCGTTCCTGGCCGGCTACGCGGCGGGGGAGACCCCCAACCCGTGCGTGTCCTGCAACGGCCACATCCGGCTCGACGAGATGCTCACGCTGGCGGACCGGCTCGGGGCGCCCGCGCTCGCCACCGGTCACTACGCGCGGGTGACCGAAGACGGCCTGCTGCGGGAGGCCGCCGATCCCGCCAAGGACCAGTCCTACATGCTCGCCGCGCTGTCGCAGGCGTCGATCGCCCGCATGCGCTTCCCCTTGGCAGAGCTGACCAAGCCCGAGGTGCGGGCGATCGCTACCGAGGCCGAGCTGCCGGTCGCCTCGCGCGCGGACTCCCAGGACCTGTGCTTCCTCGCCGGTACCGGCAAGGCCCGCTTCCTCGCCCGCCACGGCGGCCTCGAAGACCGGCCGGGGGAGATCGTGAACGCCTCTGGCGAGGTCGTCGGCGCGCACCAGGGGGCACACCACTTCACCGTCGGCCAGCGCAAGGGCCTCGGCGTCGCCGCTCCCGAGCCCATCTACGTCCTGCGCACCGAGGGCACGCGCGTGGTCGTCGGCTCACGCGAGGACCTCGCCACCCAGCGCGTCCGCGTGCGCGGCGCCCGGCTGCACCGGCCGCCCGCCGAGGTCGACGCCGTCCGCTTGCGCTACCACTCCCGCGCCGTGCCCTGCCGCGTCCACGGCGAGGGCGCGACGCTCGAGCTCGAGCTGGGCGAGCCGTTCCACGGCGCCGCCCCGGGCCAGACGGCGTGCCTGCTGCGCGGCGACGTCGTCGTCGGCGTGGGCACGATCACCGCGTAGCGAGGTGCCACGCGGCGACGCTTGCCGCGTCGCGGATCTCGTTCTCGCGCACCATCCGGTCGACCTCGTCGACCGTGAAGCGGCGGACGACGAGGTCCTGCTCGGTCGCTTCGAGCGCCTGCTCGCCGGGTTCGAGCCCGGTCGCACGCCAGATGTCGACGCGTTGGCGGCTGAGCCCGGGCATGAAGAACAGGTGGCCGAGGTGAACCATCCCCGCGGCGCGTAGGCCGGTCTCCTCCGCGAGCTCGCCCCGCGCGAGCACCTCGGGCGCGGCCGTCGGATCGTGCTCCCACGCCCCCTGCGGGAATTCCCAGAAACGCTCGCCGAGCGGATGGCGGTGCTGCTCGATCAGCCACACGTGGCCGTCGTCGATCGGGACGATCAGCGCCGCCGGGGCCATCTCGATGAACCCGTAGAGGCCGGGGGTACCGTCCTCACGCTCCAGACGGTCCTCGCGGAGGCGCATCCAGCGGTTCTCATAGACGACGCGGGTGCCAACGACGCGCATGGCTCGCAGCCTAGACTCAGATCCCGATGACCTCCGACGAGATCCGCGAGCGCTTCCTCAGCTTCTTCGAAAGTCGCGACCACAAGCGGCTGCCGTCCGGGTCGCTCGTTCCCGCCGAGCACGATCCGTCGGTACTGCTCACCACCGCGGGGATGCACCCGCTCAAGCCCTACTTCCAGGGTCGAGAGAAGCCGCCGCACCATCGCCTGACGTCCTGCCAGAAGTGCTTCCGCACGCCGGACATCGACCAGGTCGGCCTGACGACGCGCCACCTCACCTGCTTCGAGATGCTGGGCAACTTCAGCATCGGCGACTACTTCAAGGAAGACGCGGCGAAGTTCGCGTGGGAGCTGTCGCTGGAGGGCTTCGGCTTCAACCTCGATGACATCTGGGTCACCGTCTTCGAGGGCGACGAGGAGCTCGGCCTCGGCCCGGACCAGGACGCGATCGACATCTGGCTGGCCATCGGCGTCCCGCGTGAGCGGATCGTGCTGTGCCCGCGCTCGGAGAACTTCTGGCAGGCCGGCCCGACCGGTCCCTGTGGTCCGTGCAGCGAGCTCTATCTCGATCGCGGGTTGGAGTTCGGCAAGGAAGACGACCTGCCGGGCGGCGACAACGAGCGCTTCCTGGAGTACTGGAACCTCGTCTTCATGCAGTTCGAGCAGAACCCGGTCGGGACGTTGACGCCGCTGCCGGCGCCGAGCATCGACACGGGCCTCGGGCTCAACCGGATGGCGTTGATCCAGCAGGGCGTCACGTCGATCTTCGAGACGGACCAGTTCACGCCGCTGATCGCGCTCGGCGAGCAGCTGTCCGGCAAGGCCTACGACTCGGGTGACGATGGCGTCGACCGCGCGCTGCGCGTGCTGGCCGATCACACGCGCGGGATGTCGTTCCTGATCGCCGACGGCGTCGTGCCGTCCAACGAGGACCGCGGCTACGTGCTGCGCCGCCTGATGCGGCGCGCGATCGTGCAGGGCCGCCGGATCGGCATCGAGCCCGGGTTCCTGCCGCGCTACGCGGAGGTCGTGCGCGAGACGATGGGCGCCGCCTACCCGGAGCTGCTCGAGCAGGCTTCGACGGTCGACATGTGGCTCGCGCAGGAGGAAGAGAGCTTCAACCGCACGCTCGAGCAGGGCATGAAGATGCTCGAGGACGTGATCGAGGAGGCCAAGCGCGACGGCGATGAGGGCATCGGCGCGGAGGCGGCGTTCCGTCTGCACGACACGTACGGCTTCCCGTTCGATCTGACGCTCGAGCTCGCCGGCGAGCGCGGCGTCGGCGTGGACGCGCAGGGGTTCGAGGAGCTCATGGAGGAGCAGCGGACCCGGGCACGCGCCAGCGCTGGGCGCGAGGGCGGGGAGGACGCGCGCGAGCGGCTGCGCGTGTTCGCATCCGGTGCGGGCGCTCCGTCGAAGTTCACGGGCTACGAGACGACCGAGCAGGCCACGGCGGTGGCGTCGGTGACGGTCGAGGACGGGCGTGTGCTCGCGAAGCTGGTCGAGTCCCCGTTCTACGCCACCGGCGGCGGCCAGGTGCACGACGGCGGCGTGATCGAGTGCGAGGACGGCGGCTGCTCCGCACGGGTCGTGGACGTGGTCCGGCTGGGCGACGACCAGGCGCTGGTGCTCGAGCCGCTGACGGGTGAGCTGCACGACGGCGAGCGCGTGTGGGCGCGCGTGGATCGCAGCGCCCGGCGCGCGACCGAGTGCAACCACACCGCGACGCACCTGTTGCACGCCGCGCTGCGTGAACGCCTCGGCGCGCACGTGCATCAGGCCGGTTCGTACGTCGGCCCGGACAAGCTGCGCTTCGACTTCACGCACGGCGCACCGTTGACCGCCGAGGACCGCGCCTGGGTCGAGGACCGCGTGAACGCGCAGATCCTCGAGAACTCGCCGGTGCGGGCGTTGACGACGACGCTGGACGAGGCGAAGTCGCTCGGCGCCATGGCGCTGTTCAACGAGAAGTACGGCGACGTCGTCCGCATGGTCGAGGTCGGCGACGGCAGGTTCTCGCGCGAGCTGTGCGGCGGCACGCACGTGCGCTCCACCGCGGAGATCGGCGTCTTCAAGCTCACGCAGGAGACCTCCTCGTCCGCGAACGTGCGGCGCATCGAGGCCATCACCGGCCCGCTGGGCGTCGAGTTGCTGCGCCGGCACGATCGCGAGCTGACCGCGGCCTCGGTGGCGCTGCGCACCTCGCCGGATGCGGTCGCGGAGGCCGCCGCGACGGCGGTCGCCAAGCGCCGCGAGGCCGAGAAGGCGCTCGAGAAGGGCGCGGGCGCGGCGGACACGTCGGTCGGCGAGGTCGTGGAGATCGGCGGCGTGAAGGCTGTGTTCGAGATCCGTGACGTGCCGAACCCGAAGGCGCTGCCGGACCTGGCCGACAAGCTGCGCGGGCAGTTGGGCGACCCGGCCGTGGTGGTCCTGGGCGCGCCCGGCGAAGGCCGCGCCTCGCTGCTCGTGTCCGCGACCCCGGGTGCCGTGGCGCTGGGCGTGAAGGCCGGTGCGGTGATCAAGATCGCGGCGGCGGTCGTCGGCGGTGGCGGCGGCGGACGCGACAACATGGCGCAGGCCGGCGGCAAGGACCCGTCCAAGCTGCCGGACGCCCTGGTGGCGGCGCGGGCCGAGATCGAACGCGCGCTTGCGGGTTCTGGCGCTTGATTACGGCTCGGCCCGCTGCGGCGTCGCGGTGAGTGACCCCACGGGGACGCTCGCGACGCCGCTCGAGCCGGTGCTCCGTCCGAGTTCGAAGAAGGGGTTCGCGTCCTTGCGGGCGCGGATCGCCGCGCTTGAAGCGGAACGGGTCGTCGTCGGGCTGCCCGTCTCGCTGCGCGGGGGAGATTCAGCGCAGACGATCGAGGTGCGCGAGTTCGCCGAGCGGTTGTCTCGATCGATACAGATTCCTGTCGAGCTCTACGACGAACGGTTCACGACGTCTTTGGCTCTGCAGGCGGGCGGAAGCGCCTCTCTGGACTCCCGCGCCGCTGCCGTGCTGCTCGAAGAGTGGCTCGCTAGGGGCCCGACCCCATAAGGAGACGGACCCTCGTGCCGATGACCCATAGGGATGAACCCCCTGGAGTCGACAACCGCGGACGAGGTGCTCGCCGAGCTGGCTGACCCGCTGGACACATTGCTCCGGCAGGTCATCAACGGCTTCTTCGTGCTCACCGACGGGCAGGGGTCGGTCTCCAAATGGTCCGAGCCCGCCGAGCTGCTGTTCGCGCAGCCGAGCGAGGAGATTCTCGGGCAGGGGTTCTTCGAGACGCTGATCGCCGGCGCGCTGTCGCCGGAAGCGCAGGCGTGGCGCGGGTTCCTCGACGCGGGCGAGTCCCCGCGCGTGCCGGGCTCCGTGACGGTCACGGGCCGTCGCTCGGACGGCGAGACGTTCCCGCTGGAGGCGGTCTTCGTCCCGGTCAAGCTCGACGAGGGCTTCGACTTCTCCCTGTTCTTGGAGGACCTGTCCTTCGAGCTGCCACTGAACTTGATGCTGCTGCGGATGCGTCAGCAGCACCCCGTGGTGGTTCGGGCGCTCAAGACGGCTTTGGAGCCGGTCGCGCAGCCGTGGGAGGGACGCACCGCCGGCACCCTGGTCGTCTTCAAGCCGCTGGCCGCGACGCCGTGGGTGGAGTCCGAGCTCGCGCGCCGCGAAGCCGAGCGCGCACTGGCCGACGCCGAGGCCGAGGAGCGCCTGACCAACACCGACCCGGGCATCCAGGGCGGTCTGAACGACCTTGACGACGCCGCCGCGGTGGTCGCACGCCTGCTGAGCGCGATGGAGCGCATCGACGAGCTCGAGCGCGTCGCCGGCGGGCTGCCTGCCCAGCTGGATGAGGCGCGGCGGGAGTCCGCGCGGGATGCTGAGACGTTGCGCGGCGAGGTGCAGCGGGCCGTGGCCGGCGCGCCGAGCGAGCTCGATCGCCACGAGGCCGAGCGCCGGCTGGCGCGGCTGGAACGGGCCGACGCCGACGTGCTGGCCGCCTCGGAGGCCGCCGCCGCGCGGGTTTCGGCCCGGCTGGACGGCCTGGAGCGCGAGGGCGCCGCGGCCGACGCGCGGCTGGCGTCGGAGATCGCGGCCGCTGAAGCGCGCGCCGTTGAAGCGCTGTCTCGTGTCGGCGGCGGGTCGGACGTGGCCGCGCAGCTGGAGGAGGTGCGCGCCGAGCACGAGGAGGCCGCGCACGCGATCCGTTCCGAGCTCGCCGCGACGCTGGAGCGGCTGGAACGCGACCGCGAGCGGGAGCGGAGCGCCGCGCGCGCCGAGCTCGCGGGTGCGTTGGAGCGGGTCGAGCAGGTCCAGCGCGGCGCCGACGCCGTCCGTGAGCAGCTCCGCGCTTCGGCGTCCGACGACCGCGTGGAGGCGCTGGCCGCGTCGACCGAGGCGCTGCGCGCCCGCGTCGCCGACCTCGCTACCGCCGACCAACTCGCCGAGCTGCGCCAGTCTCTGGGCGTCGACCTCGCCGGCCTGCGCCAGGCCGTCGCGGACAACGAGGGGGCCGTCGAGGCGCTGCGGGCCGCCGCGCCGTCGGACCTCCATTCGATCCGCGCCGCCCTCGCCGCACTCCCCGACTTCCAGGTCCAGACCGCGAACGAGGTCGCCGCGCTGCGCGAGACGGTCGCGCGTCACGAGGCCGCGACCGCCGACCTTGACGGGCTGCGTGAGACGGTCGCCCGCCACGAAGCGGCCGGTGCCGAGCTTGCCGCGTTGCGCGAGGCCGCGAGCGACCTCCCCGCGCTGCGCGACGCCGTCGCGCGTCACGAGGCGGCGGGCGACGACCTCGCCGCCCTGCGCGAAGCCGCCGCCGACCTTCCCGCGCTGCGCGACGCGGTCGCGCGTCATGAGGCCGCGGCCGGCGACGTCGCCACCTTGCGCGATGCGGTCGCGCGTCACGAGGCCGCGACTGCGGACGTGTCCGCGCTGCGTGACGCCGCCGCCGACCTTCCGGCACTGCGCGACGCCGTCGCGCGCCACGAGGCCGCGACCGCGGACCTGTCCGCGCTGCGTGACGCCGCCGCCGACCTTCCGGCACTGCGCGACGCCGTCGCGCGCCACGAGGCCGCGACCGCGGACCTGTCCGCGCTGCGTGACGCCGCCGCCGACCTTCCGGCACTGCGCGACGCCGTCGCGCGCCACGAGGCCGCGACCGCGGACCTGTCCGCGCTGCGTGACGCCGCCGCCGACCTTCCGGCACTGCGCGACGCCGTCGCGCGCCACGAGGCCGCGACCGCCGACCTGTCCGCGCTGCGTGACGCGACCGCCGACCTTCCGGCACTGCGCGACGCTGTCGGGCGCCACGAGGCCGCGACCGCGGACTTGTCCGCGCTGCATGAGGCGGCCGCTGATCTTCCGGCGCTGCGCGATGCCGTCGCGCGTCACGAGGCCGCGACCGCGGACCTTGGCGCGATGCGCGCCGCCGCCGCTGACCTTCCCGCCCTGCGCGACGCCGTGGCGCGCCACGACGACGCCCTGCGCGAGGCCACGAGCGAGCTTCCCGCGCTGCGTGACGCGATCGCGCGCCACGAGGCCGCGAGCGCCGATCTTCCCGCCCTGCGCGACACGGTCCGTGGCTTCGACGCGCTGCGCGCGGCGGTCGCCCGTCACGAGGCCGCGGCCGGCGAAGTCGCCGTGCTGCGCGACATCGTGTCCGCGCACGCCGCGGCGACGTCGGACCTTGCCGCTCGGGCCGGCGACCCTGAGGCGCTGCGCCAGCTCGGCGAGCGCCAGGCGGCGGCTGCGAACGAGGTCGCCGCGCTGCGCGACGCCGTGCAGCGCCAAGAGAGCGCCGCGGCGGATGTCGTCGCGCTGCGCCATCGCCAGGACGGTCTCGCCGGCGAGCTCGAGCAGCTGCGCGCGCAGCTCGGCGCGGCCACGGGCCAGGCGCCGGAGCAGGCCGCGGTCGAGAGCCGCGTGCAGACGCTCGTGGGGGAGACGCAGCGCGAGATCGCCGCGCTGCACGCCCGTCTCGCCGCGCTCGGCGACGACCGCGAGCTCGGTGAGCTCCGCGCCCGCGTCGATGATCTCGCCGAGCGCACCGGCGCAATTGACTTCCTCGCCCGCGCCGACGACGTTGCCGCCCTCGGCGAGCGCGTCGATCAGCTGCCGGGCCGTCACGAGCTCGCGGGCTTGGTCACCCGCGAGGAGCTCGACGCCCTCGCCCGCCACGAGGACCTCGCCGGCCTGGTTGGCCGCGACGAGCTCGCCGCCCTGCGCGACGGCGTCGCCGGCCGCGACGAGCTCGCGGCGCTGCGCGAGCGCCTCGAAGGCCTCGCGGCGCGGGACGAACTCGCGGCGCTCCGTGACGGCCTCGTCGGCCACGACGAGTTCTCCGCGCTGCGCGACGGCGTTGCCGGTCGCGACGAGGTCGCCGCGTTGCGCGAGCGGCTCGACGGCCTCGCGGCGCATGACGAGCTCGCCGCACTGCGCGACCAGCTCCATGGCCTCGCCGGGCGGAACGAGCTCGCCGGTCTGCGGGAGCGCCTCGATGGCCTCGCGGCGCGGGACGAACTTGCGGGGCTCGCCGGGCGCGACGAAGTGGCCGCGCTGCGCGATCGCCTCGATGGCCTCGCCGGGCGGGACGAGCTCGCCGGTCTGCGTGAGCGGCTCGACGGCGTCGCCGCGCGGGACGAACTTGCGGGGCTCGCCGGGCGCGACGAAGTGGCAGCCCTGCGGGACCGCCTCGACGGCCTCGCCGCGCGCGACGAGTTCGCCGCCCTGCGGGACCGGCTCGACGGCCTCGCCGCGCGCGATGAGCTCGCCGCGCTGCGGGACCGGCTCGACGGCCTCGCGGCGCGCGACGAGCTCGCCGGTCTCGCGGGGCGCGACGAAGTGGCCGCGCTGCAGGACCGGCTCGACGGCTTCGCCGCGCGGGACGAGCTCGCAGGCCTCGCCGGGCGTGACGAGGTGGCCGCACTGCGCGAGCAGCTCGATGGCCTCGCCGCGCGCGACGAGCTGGCCGCCCTGCGCGAGCGACTCGACGGGCTCGCAGCCCGGGACGAGCTGGCCGCCCTGCGCGAGCGACTCGACGGCCTCGCGGCACGCGACGAGCTCGCGGGCCTCGCCGGGCGCGACGAAGTCGCCGCGCTGCACGAGCGGCTCGACGGCCTTGCCGCGCGGGACGGCGGCGATGAGCTGGCGGCACTGCGCGCGCAGCTCGACGGGCTTGCTCGCAACGAGGATCTGGCCACGCTCGCCGGGCGCGACGAGGTCGACGCGCTGCGCGAGCGACTCGGTGAGGTCGGCGGTCTGCGGCGTCGGGTCGATGAGGCGTTGGAGCGGATCGCGCAGGTCGATCGCGGCGCCGGCTCCGTGCTGGCCGACGTGCGCGCGATCAGCGCACAGGTCGTCGCGGCTGAGCAGGAGGCGCTCGGTGCGCGTCAGGCCGCCGTCGTCGCCGGCGAGGCCGCGAACGCGGCTCGTGAGGACGCGGCGCGCGCGGCCGAGGAAGTCGCCGCCACCCGCCGCGACGTGGAGGCGCACAGCGCTCGCACGGCGCTCCTGAGCGACCACGTCACGAGCGCGCGCAGCGACGCGTCCGCCGCACGAGCGGCGACCGACGGGCTCGACTCGCGGCTCAGCGCGATCGATCAACGCGCCGCGGCGCTGCGTGGGGAACTCGACACGGTCGGCCACCAGGTCGACCGGCTCGGCGGGACCGTCGTCGACACCGGCGTCGCGCTCAAGCACGAGATCGGCGGCGTTCGCGACGGGCTCGACGCCCTGCGCGTGGAGCTCGTCACCCTCCGCGAGGAGACCAAGCGCGGCGATGACCGGGTCGAGGCGATGCAGTCCGAGCTGCAGTACGCGCTCAAGAGCCTCGAAGAGCTCAAGGCGGGCCTGAGCTCGGCCGGTCAGGCGGCCGTGATGGCGCGTCGCGAGGCCGAGCAGGCGCGCAAGGCCGCGCTCCACGACGGCTCGACCGAGCGCGTCACGGAGGTCTTCCAGCAGATCCTCGGCCTGGCGGCGCAGCGCAACGCGCAGACGCGCCGGCCGCAGCCCACCACACCCACGCTCACCGCTCCGCGCGTCGAGCCGGTCAAGCGTGAGGAACGTCACGGCTTCGACGACGCGCACGCGCCGATGGCGATCCTCGCCCTCAACGGCAAGTTCAAGGAGCTCAACCCGGCGTTCACGAAGCTCGTGGGCTACAAGGAGCACGAGTTCATGAAGGCCGCGTGGCCGTCGCCGCACGACCGCAAGGACTACAAGGACCAGCTCGAGCAGCTGCGCAGGCTCGGCGTGGGCGAACTGCAGCACGTCGAGGTCACGAGCACGTACATGCACGGCCAGGGTCTGATGGTCCCGGTTGTCGGAACGCTGACGCTCGCCACGGGCGACGACGGCGCCCCGTCACACCTCGTGCTCGAGGCCGAAGACCGCGTCACGGCGTAACTCCGTCGGCAGGGGGCGCTAGCATTGCCCACTGGTCGCTGCCCCTGAGGAGAGCCGGGAATCCCCCCGGAGCCAGGGTCACTACCCCTTTCGTACGTTGTTCGGCAAGCGCTCGGAAACCCGCAGCCCAGAGGACCGCGCTCGCGCCGCGGCTGAACGCGCCGCCCGTCGCGCGGGTCAGCCCCTGCCGCCTGAGGCCTTCGAGGACACCGTCCGCCCGCCGGACGTCGAGCCCCGCGCGCCCCGCCCGGTGGAGCGCCAGCCGGAACCGATCGAGGAGCCGGCACCGCCGCCCGTCTTCGAGCCGGAGCCGCCGCCGGTCGAGGCACCCCGCGTCGAAGCGCCGCGCGAGGAGCCCCGCGTCGAAGCGCCGCGCGAGGAACCCCGCGTCGAAGCGCCGCGCGAGGAACCCCGCCTTGAAGCGCCGCGGGTTGAAGCGCCGCGCGAGGAACCGCGGGTTGAAGCGCCGCGCGAGGAGCCCCGCGTTGAAGCGCCGCGCGAGGAACCGCCGGTTGAAGCGCCGCGCGAAGAGCCCCAGGTCGAAGCGCCGCGCGAGGAACCGCCGGTTGAGACCCCGCGCGAAGAGCCCCGCGTCGAGACGCCGCGCGAAGAACCGCAGGTCGAGACGCCGGCCGAGGACGCGCCGCGCGAGCAGCCCGCCGGGCCGCGGCTGGAGCCGGCCTCGGAGGCCGCGCGCCGCGACACGCCGCCCAGCGAGCATCTCCACCAGCCGACGGTCGAGTACACGCCGTCGTTCCACACCGAGGAGCACGAGGCCCCGCTCGGCGACCCGCACGCCGGCGAACCCGAGATCGTCGCCAGCCGCCGCGGCACCACGGCCACCGCCGAGCACGACGTGTTCGACGAGGAAGAGGAGTTCGAGCCGCTGCCCGCCAAGCCGTTGCGCCCCGCGCCGCCGCGCGCCGCGAGTGGTGCCGCCGCCGCGACCCCGCGCAAGCGCCCCGCGCCCAACGCGCC
>JAPDDQ010000406.1 GCA_027587225.1 Solirubrobacter taibaiensis | reverse complement strand
AGCGCATAAGGAAGACGAAACCTAATACTTTTAACATGAATCTTGTCCGTTTTTGTTTCGTATCAACAGAATTATTTCCTTTTAGTGGATGGAAGTTTTTCGTGAAGAAAATTTCTTCAATATCATATGAAGAAACAGGTAATTTTTTCGGAAGTTTTTTCTTCAAAACTGTATACATGAGCCATGACATAAATAATAAGCCTAATGTTGCAGGTACAAACATCATAGCAGTATGCATATAAAGAGTCATATTAACGATATTTAATGCAATTAAGTTTACGATATTACTTACACCAATTGGTGCACTAGACGCAGTAGCGATTAAAGCGCCACTTAATAAATAAGGAATTTGTTGATGTGGTTTTAATCGAAGGTTTTTTAGAAGAAGAATTAAAATGGGAGTTGTAATTAAAATACTACCGTCGTTATTAAATAAAAGAGTCATAAGAAAACATAATAATTGAATATACCAGTATAGACGGCGTCCAGAACCTTTCGCTAGATTTGCCAGTTTCGCTGCGGACCAATGGAAGAAGCCGAAGCTTTCTAATATAACTGCCATAACAATAGTTGCTAATATTGTTATGGAGGCCCCTCCTATTTTACTAACAATATCTATGACGTCTGGTTTTGACACAAGTCCAGTGATTAGGATAATGCC
>JAPDDQ010000405.1 GCA_027587225.1 Solirubrobacter taibaiensis | reverse complement strand
GGTTTGATAATGTTATTGCCATTGCAGGTGCAGCTCACGGGAGATTTTTACTCGTCATAATCGGCTTACTCATTTCTATCCCGATTATTATTTGGGGCAGCAAACTTATTTTAATACTTATGGAACGATTTCCATTCCTCATTTATTGCGGTGCAGCGATTCTTGCCTATACTGCAGGAAAAATGGTTACACATGAAGACAGACTTGCAACCTTTTTTCATAACAATCCAAGTTTCACTACAAGCATTCCTTATTTGTTCATTTTCACTATTTTATGCATCGGCTTTATCGTACAACAAGTTCGATTACGCAATGTGAAACATTAAAAAAACCTTCTACTATATAATAGGTAGAAGGTTTTCATATTATTATAATTAATTTACAAGACGTTGTGCTTCACGTAATTGGAACGTTCTTACTGTACGTGGTAAGAAACGACGAATTTCGTCTTCGTTGTAACCAACTTGAAGGCGTTTCTCGTCAATCATAATTGGACGACGTAAAATCCCTGGATAGTCACGAATCATCTTATATAAATCTTGAAGTGGTAAAGACTCTAAGTTTACATTCAATTCTTGGAAAACTTTCGAACGAGTAGAAATAATCTCATCCGTTCCGCTTTCTGTCATACGTAAAATCTCTTTAATTTCCTCAATCGTTA
>JAPDDQ010000404.1 GCA_027587225.1 Solirubrobacter taibaiensis | reverse complement strand
CTTGCTCGAGATTTAGAAGAAATTACATTACTTGATGTATATAAAGCAGTGGAAGTTGTAGAAGAAGGACAGCTATTTTCCTTCCATGAAAATCCCAACATTGAATGTCCAGTAGGAGCTAATATTCAATCAGTATTAGAAATTATTTTAATGCAAGCGCAAGAAGCGATGGAAAACGTACTTGCAAATGTAACGGTAGATCAATTAGTTACAAATTTAAAGTCTAAAATGAAAGAATAAAAAAAGCGAGCTTCCTCATAATGAGGGCTCGCCTTTTTTTATTCAGAAATATTGAAAATTCTATTTTTCAGTATTTAAAATGAATTTACCTACGATAGCTGCGAAGATACCACCAAGAATTGGTGCTACGATGAATACCCATAGTTGAGAAAGTGCTTCTCCACCAACAAATAAAGCTGGTGCGATACTACGAGCTGGGTTAACAGATGTTCCAGTTAACGGAATTCCTAATAAGTGAATTAAAACTAATGTGAAACCAATTACTAGTCCAGCTAAAGAAGAACTTCCTTTTTTACCTGTTACAGCAACGATAACTAAAATAAATACGAAAGTTAAAATGAACTCAACTAAAAATGCTCCAGATAAACCAAGAGTTCCGAAACCATTTTGTCCTAAATTATCTAAAGGTGTTTTAGCAGAT
>JAPDDQ010000403.1 GCA_027587225.1 Solirubrobacter taibaiensis | reverse complement strand
TAAAGTGATTTCATTCTTCCTCACATAACCTGTCAAACCAGAAAGTTGAACTTTCACACGATCTTCGCCAACTTCTAACACTTTCAATTCTGTTCCATACTGAATATACGTATATACTGTTGCTAAATTCTCATCATAAATATTAATGATGTTTTGCCCAGTTATTCTTTTCGCACTTGCAAAACCATCTTTAATCCATAAAAATTCGTTCTCATATTTCACCGCATTCATACCTTTATTTCGAGCAGCCCTAACCGCTTCTTTATACGTATTATAGCGCTCTACTTCTTGCTCTGTTCCGTTTTCTCTTACATTTGTCACAACATATTTCTTAGTTTCTACAGGATTGGTATTTCCGTTTTTTTCAATCGTCTGAAGCATGCGATCCAACATAGCTGAAGCCATTCCTCTTGTAGCTGATAAATGTGGTCTAAATGTATTATCTTCTGGATACCCTTTAATAATTTGAGTAGCCACCATAACTTGCACATGCTCTTTATAGTTAATACTATCTTTATCAGTAAAGGTAAGCGGACTTACAGCTACTTTAATATTTTTATAGTCTAACGCTCGCTTTACCATTATCGACATTTCTTCACGTGTAATCACATCATTTGGTGAGAATGTCTCGTTCGTACGACCATTAATAATTTTCGCTCCAT
>JAPDDQ010000402.1 GCA_027587225.1 Solirubrobacter taibaiensis | reverse complement strand
TCCAAGCTTCAAAAGAAGCTAACCACTCTAGAACAGAGGAGGCGTATCCAACTATTTTCGCTTGAATTTCTTTGTAATTTTGCAGTTCACTCGTGCCAAGTGACCATTCCTCCTACAGAAACCTAGCAACAAAGTAGTAGAAATTACGATGATACTTCAAATAATAAGCGATGAAGTAACAAGCATCGATCCACCATTTTTCATGTTATTCAATAGATACTGATTCTTCCAAGTTTACTCGGATTAATAAAAGTAAGAAATGCCGCCTGCTTTAAGTAATACGGTATAAAATTTAAACATCTGGCATTTCGAACAATAGACCTTAATCCATATGCACCAATTACCAAATCAGCATAACCCTCGCTACTATTATCGAAATACAAACGAACCCCTTTACCATAATTAAGAAATTTCTTAAGACGCTTTCCAAATTTGAGTGTACCAAGATTAAGGGTATTGACCACCAAGATACAAAAATCTCCATGCTGTATCATAAAGTAGAATGAGCAGTACTGCTCAATTATTTCATCATCCAAGGTCAACTCGGCAAATATCTCTCCTGTATATGTATTTTGGCTCGTGAATGTCTTGAGTTTACCATGAGCTTTGCCCACGTCAGGAATGAGATGAATTCCAGTACGAATTTAAAAATCTCAAATCCCTA
>JAPDDQ010000401.1 GCA_027587225.1 Solirubrobacter taibaiensis | reverse complement strand
TATCTATCCCTTGTAGTTTCACTAAATGTAAAGCATGGTCAATTGCATTTTTATCGTAGTAGCCCATATATTCACAATGCAGGTCTAAGTTTTCTTTCGCCGTTAATTTATCATAAAAGATTGGGTATTCAATAATTGTCCCCATTCTTTTTAATACTTCATAAGATGTATCTGTTAATTTCTCACCGAAAATTTCAATATCACCACTCGTTGGTTTTATTAAATTTGTAATCATTTTCATAATCGTTGTTTTACCAGCACCGTTTGGTCCTAAAAAACCGTAAATTTCTCCTTTTTTCACATGCATGTTAACACCGGAAATAACTTCTTTCCCTTTAAACACTTTCGTTAACTGATTTGTTTTTAATATATATGTCATGTTACTTTCCCCTTTCGCAATACTCTATATTTCTATAATAGACAACGGAAATCTCTTTTTTCTTACCCGTTTCTTACAAATTCCTTACGGTGAAAAAAAGCTTGTAGAATCTACTGCTCTACAAGCTAAAACTGTATCTTTGTTAATACAATTGTAAAAATTGTTTTTTCATACGGTTTACTAGAAAGATGGATTTTCCCGTCCATCGCTTCCACAAGCCGTTTCGTAATCGTTAATCCGAGACCACTTCCTTGGTACAATCTATTTCTTGAATCTTCAAGTGTG
>JAPDDQ010000400.1 GCA_027587225.1 Solirubrobacter taibaiensis | reverse complement strand
TTTCTCTGTTAAATCTCCCTTACTAATTTTATATGCCGATTCAGCTATTTTTCGTAATGGCCTTGTAATAGACTTTGTAATGAAATAAATTAATATACTACCAAATGCAATAGCGATAGCAATAACAATCAAAGTCTTATAAAACACTGGATTCGCAGCTTGGGTAATTTCTTCATCAAACATAACTCCAACTACTTTCCAGCCCGTTTTCTCATTTGTTGCAAAGATTAAATTCTTTTTATCATCTTGTTCTGTATAAGACACATTTCCTTGTTTATCTTCATAAATTGGTTTAATCCAAGGATCAGTAACTTTTGCACCTGGTTTTCTAGATGGATGACTAACAATTTGCTTATTTTGATCTAAAATAACTGCATAACCTTTTTCACCAATGTTAATCATTTTGGAAATTTTTAAGATGTTATCTAAATTTAAATTAATTCCTATAACACCTTTACCATCTTTTACTTCTTTCGCAATCGTCACTACCATATTTTTTGTAGATGCTGACTGATATGGCGCAGTAACAATTACTTTCCCTTTATTTTCATGTGCTTCTTTATACCAAGATCTATCTGTTGGATTATACCCATCAGCCATTTGAATAAATGGTTCTCTTATAAACTTTCCCGTCTCTGTTCCAATATAAATACCTTCTACTTCT
>JAPDDQ010000399.1 GCA_027587225.1 Solirubrobacter taibaiensis | reverse complement strand
TGAGTTCACACAGCAAGCACTAGCAAGTACAGATGGTGCTTTACTAAAACTCAACTATACAGATGTTCGTCGTCAAGAAATTCAATCTTACGCGGTGAATCAAAACTTAACGACCCTACGTAATCGTATTAACGAGTTAGGTGTTGCTGAAGCATTGGTACAAACTCAGGGTAGCAACCGTATCGTGGTTGAGTTACCTGGCGTTCAAGATACTGCTGAAGCAAAACGTGTCTTAGGTCGTACAGCAAACTTAGAATTCCGTTTGGTTGCTGATAGTAATGATCAATATATTGACCCATATACAGGAAAATATAATGGTCAGCCGCTTCCTCCAGGCACGGAATTATTTGCCTATGAATCACTGGATAGTGGCCGACAGCTTCTGTTAAATCGTAACCGTATTTTGACAGGTGAACGCGTTCAAAATGCAAGTTCTGGTTTTAGCCAAGACTCTGGTGGTGCAGAAGTTAATATTACGTTAGACACTGCTGGCGGTAAGCTCATGGCAGATGCAACACGTAATGCTGTTGGCAAACGTATGGCTGTATTGTTTATTGAAAATAAACAAAAAATTAGCTATGTCACTGATCCAGCTACAGGTACTCAAACAGAAGTCCGCACACCGTATACTGAATCTGTTGTGATCAATGCCGCAACTATTCAGG
>JAPDDQ010000398.1 GCA_027587225.1 Solirubrobacter taibaiensis | reverse complement strand
CAAAACGATACCAATTACACTCATTACGAGCGGAATCTCATAAGAAATCATTTGCGCCGCCGCACGCATCCCTCCTAAAAGGGAATATTTATTATTCGATGCCCATCCCCCAGTTACAACACCTATCGTCGTAATACCGGAAACAGCAATATAATAAAGTAGCCCGACTCCAATATCTGCAAATTGAAATTTATCAGTGAACGGGATAACTGCAAGCACCATAAATGCTGGTGCAAATGCAATGACAGGCGCTAATATAAACAGCGGTTTATCTGCTGCTTTCGGAATACTATCTTCTT
>JAPDDQ010000397.1 GCA_027587225.1 Solirubrobacter taibaiensis | reverse complement strand
AGTAAACCAAATCGGCCTCCAACCTGGTTTGGTCCAATCCGCCCTTGCATAAACCCCATCACTTTCCGTTCTGCCAAAATTCCATATGTAACGAAGCCAAGGACTGCAAATAGTAGAAGTACCGCTAATCCGAAAAAAATGAAGAAATTCGTCCAGCTTGAAGGTGATTGTAAGAGCGCCTCAATCATTAGCCATCAACCTCCCCAAGTACAATATCAACTCCACCTAAAATCGTAATTAAATTAGCGATGTTTTCACCTTTCAATAACTTCGGTAAAATTTGCAAGTTATAAAAAGATGGCCTACGAAACTTCAAACGGTACGGCTCTTTCTTTCCGTCACTTGCGATATAACAAC
>JAPDDQ010000396.1 GCA_027587225.1 Solirubrobacter taibaiensis | reverse complement strand
ACATTGGATTCGTTTCTTATTAGCTGAAAAGCAAATCAAATATCATCTCATTATCACAGATCATGAAGATGAAGATCTCGCTGATCTTAATCCCTACAATCAATTACCAATGCTGATTGAACAAAATCTAAAACTATTTTCAGCTACCGTAATTTCAGAATATCTAGATGATCGATATCGTCAAAATAAGCTGTATGCTGACGCACCGATGGCAAGAGCCGAACAACGTCAATATATATGGCGTTTTGAACAAGACTGGTTCAAACTTGCTGATCACATGCTAAAGCACGCAGACACATTAAATTTAGAACTTAAGCAAAAAGCACAAAAAGAGCTAAGAGATACGCTTATTTCGCTAACTCCTTTATTTCAACATTTCCCTTTTTTTATGTCCGAAACATTTTCGATTTTGGACTGTATCTTAGCCCCTATTTTTTTACGACTTAAAAACATGGGGGTTGAGTTACCCCAACAGCACTGCCGCCCTATTTTTCTTTACTGTCACCGCGTCTTCAACAGACCAGCATTTATCAAATCAATGACAGCACAAGAAAAAAACAGCTACAATGAGTTAATTTCAACGATTTAATAAGCTTATAAGTTATGTCAGAGCAATTGAATGTCAGCCCTACACGGCGCTATGTTGCACGCGCAATTTATGAATGGA
>JAPDDQ010000037.1 GCA_027587225.1 Solirubrobacter taibaiensis | reverse complement strand
GCGCCGGCGTCCGCGCCGCCCACTCGCGGTCGAGCCACGCCAGCGCGCGCTCGTCGCCCGCCTCCCGCCGCGCGGCCACCGCGAACGCGGCCTCCGCCCCCGCGACGTGTCGCTGGCGGGCGCGGATGAACGCGGGCACGTCACGCAGCCCGTCGTTCACGGCCTGCTCGAGCCCGAGCGAGTGCGCGTAGGACCCGGACGGGAAGCGCGAGTCGGCCAGCAGCAGCGTCAGCGGGTCCATCAGAAGAGCGAGTAGCGCTGGGCGAGGGGGAGAACGGACGCGGGGTCGGGAATGACCTCGTCGCCGTCGATCCAGACCTTGAACGTGTCCGGGTCGACCTTGATGTCCGGGCACGCGTCGTTGAAGGGCATGTTCGCCTTCGTCACGGAGCGCGTTTCGCCGACCGCGACGACGCCCGCCTCCAGCCCGAGGTCGGACAGGCCGTCGACCGCGAGCGGGGAGACGAACGCCAGCGAGCGGCGCCCCGCCAGGCGACCGGAGCCCGCGAACATCGGGCGCATCATCACCGGCTGCGGCGTCGGGATCGAGGCGTTCGCGTCGCCCATCGGCGCGTACGCGATCGAGCCGCCCTTCAGCACCAGGCGCGGCCGGATGGCGAAGTACGCCGGGTCCCACAGCACGAGGTCGGCGAGCTTGCCCACCTCGACGGAGCCGACCTGGCTGTCGATCCCGTGCGCGATCGCCGGGCAGATCGTGTACTTGGCGACGTAGCGCTTCAGGCGCTCGTTCGAGGACCCGCCGCGCTTGGCCGCCATCACGTGCGCGGTCTGCCAGGTGCGGATGATCGTCTCGCCGACGCGGCCCATGGCTTGCGAGTCGGAGCCGATGATCGAGATCGCGCCGAGGTCGTGCAGGATGTCCTCGGCGGCGATCGTCGTGCCGCGGATGCGCGACTCGGCGAACGCGAGGTCCTCGGGGATCTTCGGGTTCAGGTGGTGGCAGACGATGAGCATGTCCAGGTGCTCGTCCACCGTGTTGACCGTGTGCGGGCGCGTGGGGTTGGTCGAGCCCGGGATGACATTGGGCTGCGAAGCGACGGTGATGATGTCCGGCGCGTGCCCGCCGCCCGCGCCTTCCGTGTGGTAGGCGTGGATCGAGCGGCCGGCGATCGCGTCGAGCGTCGACTGCACGTAGCCGGCCTCGTTGAGCGTGTCCGTGTGGATCGCCGCCTGCACGCCCGTCTCGGCCGCGATCCGCAGGCAGGTGTCGATCGCCGCGGGCGTGGTGCCCCAGTCCTCGTGCAGCTTGAAGCCGCCGACGCCGGCGATCGCCTGCTCGCGCAACCCTTGCTCGGAGACCGTGTTGCCCTTGCCGAGCAGGAGCACGTTGACCGGGTACTCGTCCATCGCGAGCAGCATCTCGCGGATCTGCCATGGCGAGGGCGTGCACGTCGTCGCGCGCGTGCCCTCGGTCGGCCCGGTGCCGCCGCCGATCAGCGTCGTCATCCCCGCCGCGACCGCCTCGTCGACGATCTGCGGGCAGATGAAGTGCACGTGCGAGTCGATCCCACCCGCGGTCAGGATCCGGCCCTCGCCGGCGATGATCTCGGTCGTCGGGCCGATCTCGATGTCGACCCCGTCCATCACGTCCGGGTTGCCGGCCTTGCCCAGCGCCGCGATCCGCCCGCTCGTGATCGCCACGTCGCACTTGACCACGCCCCAGTGGTCGAGCACGACGACGTTCGTGATGACGACGTCCGGCCCCTTGCCGATCCCTTGGAGCATCGACTCGCGGATCGTCTTGCCGCCGCCGAACACGGCCTCGTCGCCGCCGACGCAGCGGTCCTCCTCGACCTCGAGCCAGAGGTCGGTGTCCGCGAGGCGCACCTTGTCGCCCACCGTCGGCCCGTACAAAGCGCCGTAGCGCGCACGATCGATCCTCATCGCTGCAGCCCCCGTACCGTCCGCGTCCCGCCCAGCGCCACCAGATCCACGTCGCGCTCGGCGCCCGGCTCGAAGCGCACCGACGTCCCGGCCGGCACGTCCAGCCGGAACCCGGCCGCCGCTTCGCGATCGAAGCTCAGCGAGGAGTTCGTCGACGCGAACTCGAAGTGCGACCCGACCTGGATCGGCCGGTCGCCGACGTTCATCACCCGCAGCGTCTTGCGCTCCCGCCCGGCGTTGAGCTCCAGCTCACCGTCGGCAGTCTTCAGCTCGCCAGGAATCATGTGATCGGCTCGTGCAAGGTGACGAGCTTGCGGCCGTCGGGGAAGGTCGCCTCCACCTGGACCTCGTTGACGAGCTCCGGCACCCCTTCCATCACCTGCTCGCGCGCGAGCACCGACCGCCCCTCGGACATCAGGTCCGCGACCGAGCGCCCCTCGCGCGCCCGCTCGATCACCCAGCACGACAGCAGCGCGACCGCTTCCGGCTGGTTGAGCTTCACTCCCCGCTCCAGGCGGTCCCGGGCGATCATCCCCGCGACGGCCAGCAGCAACTTGGCCTGATCCGATGGCATCAGCAGCATGGAGCGGGCCACGCTACCCGCGCCTCCGCCGCCCGCCATTGGACCGGCGGAGCAAATTCGCCGCGCCGGACTAGACCACCGAACGCGTCAGTAGACCTTGTTCACCGCGTAGACCGCCTGCTCGTGCGTGAATCCGGCTCCGTACTCGGACGTCAGCTGCTCGATCAGTGCTTGCCGGGACATGGGCATCGAATCGAGATAGCTCTGCGCGGACTCGACGGCCTCCTTGTTCCAGTCGGCGTCCACGTGGTCCACCGCGTATTGCGCCTGCTCCGGTGTGAATCCGGCTCCGTACTCGGACGACAGTTGCTCGTACAGGCCCTGCTTGGAGAATCCCATCGTCTCGAGATAGCTCTCCGCCGAGTCCAACGCTCTTTGGTTGGCTCGGCGTAGGGCCTTCGCCCGCCGGGCGGCGGCCTTCTCGGCGGCGGACTGCTTTCGGGTGACGATCGCGGTCTCGGTGGCTTTCACAAAACCCTTGCGGGTCGCGACGACACGGAACGTGTTCTCGCCGCGCTTGGTCAGCGTGACTGGCAACTTCCACTTGCCGCGACGAACCTTGACGGACTGGCCCTTGATGCGAACACGGGCGCTGGCGGGGTCGACGGTGCCCTTCAGCGTCACGTTGTCGCTTCGGGCGCTGGACGGACCCGTAACGGTGATGCTGACCTCGGGCTTGGGTGTGGGCGTGGACGTCGGCGCCGCACTCTCGTCGGTGGCCGGCTCCGGAGTGCTGGTGATGGTCGCGGCGACGGCGGCAGCGCCCTGCGTCTCGCCGGGCTTCTGGTCCTCTCCGAACACGGCCCCGATGATTCCGAGGCAGACCAGTCCGGCCAGCCCCCATTTGAGCCACGATTTCATCGCTCGTCGTCCTTGACGGCGGAGAGCACGATCTCGGTGTCCTCCGAGACGCACTTCCCGGCCTTCGGGCGTTGCTTGACCGTGGTCCAGTTGCGATCGAGCAGCAGCATCCGGTCCTGCCCGCTCGCGTCCTTTTCGGCCAGGTAGTACAGACCGGCCGCCTGCATCGTGTCCTGAGCAAGCTGGTGGTCCTTGCCCACGACGTTCGGGACCTTGATGCAGTCGTCGCCACCCGAGGATTCCTCTTGGGCGGGCTCCTGCTCGACCGCATCGTCCGCGACGTCTTCGACCACGGCGTCGGTCTCGGTGTCGGTGGCGGACTCGGCCTCCGCCTCCGCGGCGGCCGCCTGACTTTCAGCAGCCTCGACGCGCTCCTCGAGCTCGGCGATCTTGTCGCTCTCACCCGACGACGCGCCGCCGCAACCTGCCAACCCACACACGGCCAGCGCGATCACGCAGGCCTTCAACCGAATTCCCATCCCTGGATCTCCTCACCGGTATCGCGGACTTGCGGGAGCGTAGTTCAGCGAACAGGGATTACCTATCGATCAAGGCATCGAACATATGTCGAATCAGGGATTACGCCACTGAGAGCTTGCCCTGCTTGTGCTCGCCCAAGGCCTCGAGCGCGAGTTCGACCTGTCCGAAGGTGAACGCCTCGCAGATCGGCACGCGGATGCCGTGCTCCTCGATCGCCGCCCCGAGCCGGGCGACCGCGCCCGGGTCGCTGCTCGCGTCGACTCCGTACCCGCCGGTGTCGTCCGGGAGCGGTGAAGCGAACCGCGGGCCGTACGGCGCTCCTGCGACCAGATCGATCACCGCGTCCGCGTCCGGACGCTCCTCCCGCGCGACGACGTCCTCCACGCCCAATCCGCGCAGGTACGCCTCGTCGATCTCCAGCGCGGGCGCGATCACCTTCGCCCCCGCCGCGACACAGAGTTGGACCACGAACGCGCCCACACCGCCCGTCGCGCCCACGACCAGGATTCGCTCCCCCGGCTGCGGCGCGATCGCCTCCACGGCCAGCAGCCCGGTGACGCCGGCCAGTCCGGCGGCGCCCGCCTCGGCCATGCTCAACGCAGCCGGCTTGGGCGCGATGAAGCCCTCCGTGACCGCGATCCGCTCGGCCCAGGCCCCACGGTGCACGTTCGGCCACACCGGCGGGATGAAGCCGAACACCTCCTCGCCGGCGTCGGTGACACCGGCGAAGTCACGCCCGAGCGTGACCGGGAACACGTGCTCGGCGAACGCACCCATCCCGCCACTGGCGACCCACATGTCAACCGGGTTCACCGAGGTGGCCTTCACCGCGACGATCAGCTCGCCCTCGGGCTCGGGCAGGTCGTCGCGCAGCCCCGGCGCGGCGTCGAAGGCGTCCAGCGTCCAGGCTTTCATGACCGGAGGATCGCAAGCCTGCCGCGCCAGTGCATCGCCGGTTCATTGGTCAGTTGAGGTCGCTATGCGACGCGAATCGACCCGTCGTCCCGTGCGTGAGCGGCGACGCGCCACCCGGGCGCGCGAGCGTTTGCGCAGTGGGGCACCCGCCGCCCGCGGCGTGCTCGCAGCTGACGTCCTACGTGGTCTGCGGCGTCTTCCCCCGCTCGCGCACCCACAGCCCGAGGCGGCCGCGGAAGAGCTCGAGGAACTGCTCGTGCTCGTGCGGCGGATACGTGGCGTGGATCGTCTCCACCAGCAGCCGGTCGAACTCCGACGAGGACACCCACTCGAGCATCAACTCGTCGATGTGCTTGAGGGACGTCGCGCAGAAGTCGTTGTACTCCTCGACCTGGAAGTGCTCGTCGGCCATCCGCCGGTACTCGGCGAGCTTCTCGCGGTAGCTCAGGTCCTCGTTGTCGCCGACGGCGAAGTAGCGGCGCGTGTCCATGTCCACCACGCGCGAGTCGCGGCCCGTGACGCTGCAGAAGATCGTCCACTTCAGCAGCGCGGAGATCGCCCACGGGAAGTAGTAGTGCAGGGAGGTCAGCGCCACGTCCGGCGACGCGTTCGCGTAGTCGATCGGATGCGCCTCGGCACCGCGCACGAGCGTCTCGCAGGAGTTGAACTCCCAGCGGAAGAACGCGTTGATCAACCGCGAGATCGTGATGATCTCCTCGCCCGTCTCCTCGGTGAGGAAGCCGTGCGAGATCTTGTAGCGGTTGTGCATCGGCTGGTCGGGCTGGAAGTCCATGACCATCGTCTCGGCGCCGATGCTGAGCGACCGCGCGAAGTGGTCGAAGCCCTCGATCGACTCCTGCAGGTGCATCAGCCGCTCGCCGGACTCGTTGTAGGCCTCCATCAGCTGCTCGTGGTTCTTGATCCGCGTCACGCCGACCCACTGGCCGCCGTCGTAGGGCTTCATGAACAGCGGGTAGCCGATGTTGGCCGCGATCGCGCCGAGGTCGAACGGCAGGTTGTACTTGGCCGCCGTGTACTCGAAGCGCGTGTTCTCGGGCGGGTTCTTGTGCGGGACGAGCACGGTCTGCGGCACCTTGATCCCGAGCCGGATCATCGCCGCGTAGGCCGCGTGCTTCTCCATCGCCTGGAACGTGAACGGCGAGTTCAAGAGATACACGTCGTCCATCAGCGCGGCCTTCTTCAGCCACTCGCGCGGGACGAAGTACCACCACGCGAGCCGGTCCACGACGAGGTCGTAGCGGGGCTTGTCGCGCAGGTCGAACGGCTCGATCGTGATCCGCTCCGACCGCACGTGGTGCGTCGTCCCACCGTGCTTGACCGGCCCCACCCGTTCCAACAACGTCTCGAAGGCGCGCGGCCAGTCCTCCTCGGTGCCGAGCAGGAGGCCGATCAGGTGCGTGGGGTCGGACATCAGCAGAACCTCGGGAGGTGGTGGGCCAGCTGGGCGCGCCAGGAGTGCCAGTCGTGCGGGACGTCGTACCCCCACAGGTCGAGCTCGTGGCGGATTCCTTTCTCGGCGAGCATCCCGGCGAGCCGCCGGGTGGATTGCAGCGATCCGGTCGTGTCCTCCCACTGCCCCTGGCCGCAGACCAGGAGGAGGCTCAACTGGGATCGCAGCCACTCGAGGTGGTCGCCGCCGAGGTGCCCGACATAGTCGATCGGGTTGTTGAAGTAGGTGGCTTCGCCGCGGTCGCCCCAGGCGCCCCAGGTCGACGGGTCGTAGTTGCCCGACAGGCAGATGGCGACCGGGAACAGGTCGGCGCGCTTGAGGGCGAAGTTCGCGGCGTGAAACGCGCCGAGGCTCGCGCCCGTGGTGATGATCTCGCCGCCTGTGTCGTGCTGGATGAACGGCACGACCTGCTCGAGGACCCAGGTCTCGTAGCGGCCGTGCTCGCGTGCTCGTTCCTCGAGCGAGAGGTGGCGGTTCGACCACGATGAGGAGTCGAAGGAGTCGACGCAGTAGAGCTTCACGCGGCCGGCGTCGATCAGGTCGCTGACGGCGCCGATCATCCCGTTGTCACGCCAGTCGTAGGCCCGGCCTGCCTCGGACGGGAACACCAGCACCGCGCGACCGTAGTGGCCGAAGACCGCGACCGTGCCGGCCGTCCCGATGGCGGGCGAGTACAGCTCGTGGTGGGCGTGGTTCATCGTGTCCAGGCGCGTTTGAGCAGCGTGGTCAGGTACGGGTCGAAGGCATCTCGCCAGCCGACGTAGTTGTGCATATCCAGGACCTCCACCAGGGACACCTCGTATCCCTGCGCGTCGAGGGACCGCGCCATCGCGCGGTTGTTGGCCGCATTCTCCTCTGCCTTGCCCACAGTGACCGTCACGGGCACCGGGAATGCGTATTCGCCGTCGCGGCGCGTGTCGCGCACGAACCGCGTGATCCGCGCGTAGCGGCTGAACCCGCTCTCGTGCCGGTCATAGCGCGGGACGAAGAACGAGCCGGACTGCAGGAACAGCGCCGCGAACGCACGCGGGTACCGCCGCTGCGCGTGCAGCATCGAGAGCGCGCCGAGGCTCGCCCCCATCGCCACGGGCGCGCCGATCACACCGAACGCGGCCCGCAGCTCCGGCAGGACGTCGGTGTCGAGCACGCGGCTGTACGCGGCGCTCGCCGAGTACCAGTTGTTGCGGTCGCCGGGTGCCAGCATCGCCACCCGGAACGGCGGAACGACACGGCTCGCGATCATCGCGCCCGCGTACCGGGTGAGCGAGGACAGCGAGTCGTACTCCGGGCCGTCGTTGGCCAGCAGGAGCCGCAGCGGCGTCCCGGGCGGTGCATCGGCGGGCGACCACACGCGCACGGCGACGTTCGCGCCCAGGCCCCGCCCGCGGACCTCGGCCTCGTCGTAGCGCCCCGCCACCGTCTCGGCCGCCAGCCATTCCGGTTGCGCGTAGCCCGGCAGCTCGAGCACGGACTTGTCCCCGAACGCCCCGGGCGTGCGCTTGTCGTTGCCGGGGTCGAGGATCCACTCGGTCCCGCCGCCCACGTGGTCGACCTCGAGCTTGTACTCGAGCCGCAGCACGTCCGGCAGCTCCAGCTCGAGCGCCCAGCCGCCCTCGTCGCGCGCGAACGACCGCTCCTCGTGCGTCAGGTGCAGATCACTCGCGAGACGCACCGCGGAGAAGGCTCCCCCCGGGTCGTCGATTCGGAGCACGACCGTCATGGCGCCGACACCCTAGTACGCGGTCCCCCGCGCGGGGGTGGCCCCCATCGCGCGCGCGGCGCGCGGCGCCGAAATCTGGGGTGAGCTCGACCGCGCGGCGCGTACTCCTCCGTGTGCGCGCCGCCCGGTCGGGTACTACTCCCGCGTGAACGCTTCGACCATCTCGATCGTCGATGCCGACCCCGACCTCGCCGAGCAGCTCGACGACGAGGCCCTCGAGCGGGCGCGGCATCAGGCGCTGACCCGCGTGCAGCGGCTCTCCGCCGGCGAGTGGAACGTGGCCGACGCGCTCGAGCCCGACGTGCACCACCGCGGCTTCCTGGTGGTGTCCGGCCTGCTGTCACGCGAGGTGAACGTGCTCGGCCGCCACTGCATCGAGCTGATCGGCCCGGGCGACGTGATGCGGCCGTGGAGCTGGGACGACGCCGGCTCGCACGTGCGCGCCGAGGTCGGCTGGGAAGTGCTCGAGCCGACCAAGCTGGCCGTGCTCGACCACGCGCTCGTGACGCGCATCAACCCGTGGCCGCAGCTCGGCGTGGAGCTCTTCAACCGCGGGACGCGGCGCGCGCATCATCTGGCGGTGGCGCTGGCCATCGCCCATCACAACCGCGTCGAGGACCGGTTGCTGCTCACGCTCTGGCACCTCGCGGAGCGCTGGGGGAAGGTCACCCCGGAAGGCATCCTCGTGCCGCTGCCGCTCTCCCACGAGCGCCTGGCGAGCATCGTCGGCGCCCACCGCCCGTCCGTGACGACGGCGATGGGCGCGCTCGCGAAGGCCGGCAAGGTCAGCCGCCGCGAAGACGGCGACTGGCTCCTGCACGGCGAGCCGCCCGAGAAGCTCCGCCACCACAAGCTGGCGGCGGCCCTCACCTAGAGCACGAGCGACTTCGCGGTCGTCTCGTTGACGGTGTAATAGAGGCGCTCGCCGAACCAGTGCGAGTTGCTGGAGACGGCGAGGTTGGTGACGTCGGTGCCGTCGGCCTCGAGCGTGCGGTCGCCCTTGCCGTCAACGATGCGTGACTTCTTCCAGCACGTGTAGGCGATCCCGCCGTTCTTGAAGAACACCGCGTCGATCACGCCGTAGAAGTCGCCGGAAGACACCTCGTCGCAGGGCTTGGTGTTGAAGACGGCCTTGTAGTTCTGGGCGTCGTAGGTGGCCGCGATACGCGACTCGCTGACGCCGCCCTCGAACTCGCGGATGGCGCCGATGTAGCGGCCGTCGATGATCTCGAAGTGGTCGCGCTCGATCGAGTCCAGGCCGAAGTCGCGGGACTGGAAGAGCGTGAAGCGGCGGCCCGTGGTGGTCCAGCAGCCGTAGATGCGGTCACGGCGTGTCTCGGAGTTCTGTGGCTTCTCCTTGATGGAGACGACGCGCACCTTGCCGGACGCGGCGAGGAGCGTGGCGCCCTCGCGCTGGCAGCTCTTCGGCGCGGCCTGGGCGGTGGGCGCGAGGATCGCCGCGAGGGCGAGTGTCAGTACGGCGATCGGGCGAATCATGTGACTGATCGTGGCCGTCGCGGATGAGCGCTCGCCTCACCTTGGGGTGGTGTCGGCCTCCACCTTGGCGATCAGCGCGGCGAGGCCGAGCTCGAAGCCGAGGTCGTCGACGTCGACGACCTCGGTCGCCGCCAGCGCCGCCGCGAGGTGCGGATGCGCGTCGGCGTACTCGGCCGCGGGCCGGTCGAACCCACCCTTGAACGTCTCGATCGCCGAGCCGAGCACCAGGTAGTCGATCGCGGCCATGACCGTCGCGGCGAACTCCGGGCTCCAGCCGTAGCCGGCGAACGCTGCGAACGCCTTGTCGTAGGCGCGCAGCGCGACCGGGCTGCGCACCGGCCGGCTCGCGATGATGGCGACGAGCTGCGGCTGGACGTTGAACGCGCGGCGGTAGGCCCGGGCGAACTCCGCGAGCCCGGTGCGCCAGTCGTCGGCGAACGTGATCGCTTCGAGGTACTCGTCGATCAGCGACGTGATCTCGTCCAGCAGGTCGTCGCGGCCCGCGATGTGGTTGTAGAGCGACGGTCCTTCGACGCCCAACCGCTTCGCCAGCCTGCGCGTCGTCAGTGCGTCGACGCCTTCCTCGTCCACGAGCCGCAGGGCTTCCTCGGCGATGCCGCGGCGGCTGAGGATCGGCTTCGGGGGGCGAGCCACCTTGACAAAACTAGCAGCGTTAGTTCAGACTAGCGGCGCTAGTTTTCCCAAAGGAGAGACGATGGCCCTGATGACGACTGCGACTGAGCCGTTCGAAGTGCCGGTGGAAGGTGATGAGCAGCGCCTGCACGAGCTCGGCTACGAGCAGGAGCTCAAGCGCGGGATGGGGATCTTCGACTCCGTCGCGATGGGCTTCGCGACGATCTCGCCCGTCGTCGGGCTCTACGCCGTCGTCCTCGTCGGGATGGTGGTCGCGGGTGGAGCGTGGGTGTGGGTGCTGCCCGTCGCGCTCGCCGGGCAGTGCCTGCTGATGAGCGTCTACGCCGAGCTCGCCGGCAAGTACCCGCTGGCCAACGGCGCCTACCAGTGGAGCCGCCGGCTGATCGGTCCGCGCTACGGGTGGTTCACGGGCTGGATGGGGCTGTGCGCGTTCGCGGTGGCGAACACCACCATCGCCTACCTCGGCGCGCCGTGGGCGCTGATCCTGCTCGGCATCACGCCCACGCCGGCGGCGATCGTCATCACGGCGGCGATCCTCGTGCTCGTGTGCTCGATCATCAACGCCTTCGGGGTGGACGCGCTCCGGGGCGCGCTGCGGGTGGGTGTCGGGGCGGAGCTGATCGCGTCGGTGGGCATCGGTCTCGCGCTGCTGCTGGTGTTCCGTGAGCAGGGCTTCGGCGTGCTCACGAACACGTTCGGCGCCGAGGCCCTGAGCGGCGGGACCTTCCCGGCGCTCCTGGCCGCGCTCGCCGTCGGCGGCTGGGCGTTCATCGGCTTCGACGCGACGGTCGCGGCGGCGGAAGAGACCAAGAGCGCGGCCAAGCACGTGCCGCGTGCGGTCTGGATCGCGCTGCTGAGCGTCGGCGCGCTCGTGATCCTCAACGCGTTCGCCACCACGCTCGCGCACCCGGACCCGGCCGCCGTCGTCGTCGGCAACGACCTCGACCCGGTCTCCACCGCCGTCGTCGCCTCCTTCGGCGACTGGTCGAGCAAGCCGTTCGCCTTCGTCGTGCTCGTCGCCTTCATCGCGTGCGGGATGGCCGCGCAGGGCGGCACATCCCGCGGGATCTACTCGATGGCGCGCGACGGCGTGCTGCCCGGCTCGAAGTTCCTGCGGGTCGTGGACCGCCGTCAGGCGCCGATCGGCGGCATCGTCGCCACCACCCTCGTCGCCTGGGCCGGGCTGCTGCTCGGCTTGGAGGCGACCGCGATCGGCTCGTTGATCACGTTCGGCACGGCCGCGATCTTCGTCACCTTCCTGCTGATCGCGATCGCCGCGCTGTACGCGCGGACGCAGGGCGTCCTGTCGCGACGTGGCATGGTGTTGAACGTGCTCGCCGTCGGATGGCTCGCCTTCGAGACCGTCAACATCATGTGGCCGCGGGAGTCGCTGGCCCCGGTCGGCGCGCCCTGGTACCAGGTGTGGGCCGCCCCGATGGTGGTCGCGGGGATCACGCTGATCGGGCTGGGCTATCTCGCCGTCGCGAGGCCGCATGGCCGCTGACCTCGCGATCATCGAGGCCTGGGTCCGCACGCTGGATCCGGAGCAGCCGTTCACCCACGCGGTGGCCATGAAGGACGGGGTGATCGTCGCCCTCGGCGACGACGTGCGCGCGGCGTGCGACGGGAAGACCGAGGTGATCGACGCGCGTGGCGCCGCACTCATCCCCGGCCTCGTGGACTCGCACATGCATCCGTTCTGGGGCGCCGAGCTGGCCCGCGGCGTGGACTTGCGGGCCTGCCGGACCCCCACGGACACGCTCGTCGCCCTGCGCGACGGGAAGCCGCAGCGCGGGTGGCTGTTCGGCTGGGGGCTGGACTACGACGCGGCGCCGACACCGGCGGAGATGGCCGAGGCGCTGCCGGGCGTGGCCGTGTTCGTGCGCATGATGGACATGCACACCGCGCTCGCCACGCCCACGGCGCTGCGCTGGGCTCAGGTCACCGGAGCCGTGGAGTTCCCGGACAACTCGGCGGTGGTCGTCGACGAAGCCGGCGTGCCGACGGGCGAGCTGCGGGAAGGCGCCGCGCAGGACCTCGTGCTCCGCGCCGGCCCGCGGCTGCGCTGGCCGGAGCTGCGCGCCCGGCACGTCGAGATCCTCGGGCAGCTCAACGCGCTGGGGCTGACCGGCGCGCACGTGATGGACGGCGACCCGTTCACGCTGGAACTGCTGCGCGACCTCGAAGGCACGGACGAGCTGTCGATGCGCCTGCGGATCCCGCAGTGGATCACGCCCGAGTTGGACGACGCGGCGATCGAGGCGCGCCTGCAGCTGCGCGACGCGCGCGGGACGCTGTGGAGCGGCGGCGTGGCCAAGTTCTTCGCCGACGGCGTGATCGACGCCGGCACGGCCTGGCTCGAAGCGCCCGACACCCACGGCGAGGGGATCACGCCGTTCTGGCCCGACCCGGACCGGATGGCGGCCGTGATGACGCGGTTCGCAGAGGCTGGGTTCCAGCTCGCGACGCACACGATCGGCGACGCCGCGGTGCGCTTCACGCTCGGCACGTACATCCGTGCGGGCGCTGCCGACGGCGTCCGCCACCGGCTCGAGCACCTGGAAGCGCTCCCGGACGATCTCGTCCAGTCCATCCCCCGTGCGGGCGTGGTCGCCTCGATGCAGCCCGTGCACCTGGCCGCGTTGCGGGGCGACGGCGCCGGCAACTGGAACGCCCGGCTCGGTCCTGAGCGGGCCGCGCGCGCGTTCCGGATGCGCGACCTGGTGGACGCGGGCGCGATCCTCGCCCTCGGCAGCGACTGGCCGGTCGCCGACGCCGACCCCCGCAACGGCCTCGCCGCCGCGCAGCTGCGGCGGCTCCCGTCGACGCCTCCCGAGCTCGCCGTGCTCCCCGACCAGGCGTTGACCGCCGAAGAGGCGCTCGCGGGCTATACGACCGCGCCGGCGCTCGTCGCGGGTGACGCCGCCGTGGCCGGGCGCATCCGCGCGGGGATGCGCGCCGACCTGACCGGGCTGGGCTTTGACCCGATCAACGTGTCGCCATCGGACCTGCCCGACAACCCGGTGTGGCTCACCGTTGTCGGTGGTCGCGTGGCGTTCGCCAACGAGGACGTCAGGCCTGGAGCTCGGCCAGCCGCATTTGCACGCGGCTGATCAGCTGTGACATCCCGCCCTGCTCGGCCTCGCGCAGCGTCTGACGCAGCAAGGCTTCGGCCCGCTCGCGGTCGCCGTCGAGATCGCGCGCGATCAGCATCTCCGCGTACTCGCGCCGCATCAGCGCGACGACCGGCCGCAGCGGCCGGTTGATCTCCAGCGCGGCCTCGAAGTGCTGCTCGGCGGCGCCGAGGTCGCCGCCCGCGGCGCTCAGGAGCGCGAGGAAGCGGTGGGTGGAGCCGAGGTTCGCGGCCTGCGTGACCTGGACCATGCGGTCGCGGTGCGGCTCCAGCAGCCGGTAGAGCACCGGGGCCTGCTGGGTGTCGCCGATCAGCGCGCACGTCTCGCCGAGCAGCGCGATCGCCGTGAACCAGAACATGTCGTGGGGGATGGCGGCGAAGTCGTCGGTCGCCAGCTCGCGGAATGCCGCGACGCCGGCCTGCGTGTTCCCGCCCAGCAGGTGCGCCATCGGCAGGATCGAGCGCCAGGCGACGAGCGCCGGGTTGCGGGCGATGTGGTGCTCGATCGCGTCGGTGAAGTCCTGCAGCGCGTCCTCGCGGCGGCGCAGGATCAGGGTCTGGGCGGCGAGGATCGTGTCGGCGTCGCGCGCGCCGGCCCGCCGGCCGAGCTCGAAGCTCTCGCGTGCGAGCCGCTCCGCGTCCTCGACGCGGCCCGCCATCTGCGCCCACACCACCTCCCAGCCGACCGCGAAGTGGCTGTAGAGCGGCTGGCGCAGGTCGGTGGCGAGCGTGGCGAGGCGACGGTGGGCGGCGCGCGCCTCGTCCACGCGCGCGGCCTCGAGCAGGTCGTAGACGCGCCAGTGGTGGGCGAGCGCTTCCAGCTCCGGCTCGCCCAGCTCCTTGGCGAGCGCGAGCAGCTCTTCGGACAGCCGCAGGCGCTCGTCGACGTGGTCGATGTGCAGGAGCGCGCTCCGGCGGGACTCGAGCGCGGCCACACGCCCGCGCGGGTCGCCGAGCCGCTCGGCCATCGCGAGCGCCTCCTCGCTCAGCGCTTCGCGACGCTCCGGCTCGCCCGCGAACTGCAGCCGGTCGACGAGCCGGGCGCGCAGCTGGACGGCCATCAGGTGGTCTTCGTCGAAGCGCTGGAGGGCTTGCTCGAGCAGGGTGAGGCCCTCGTGGTCGATCACGCCCGCCTCGGTGTGGCGGCCCGCGAAGCCGAGCGCGGCCTGCGCGAACGTGTCGTCGTCGGTGGCGCGTTCCGCCGCGGCCTTGAACGTCGCCCGCGCCTGAGGGTCACCCGCGCGCAACTCGGCGGCGCCGCGCTTGAGCAAGTCGTCCGTGCGCCGGTAGTGCTCGGCGGCCTCCTCGTAGGCGAAGGCGGCGAACGCGGCGTCGCCGGCGATGAGCGCGTACTCGGTGGCCTTGGGGGAGCGACCCTCCGCGAAGTGGTACGCGAGCTCGGCCGGGTTCGCTTCACCCGCCGCTTCGAGCGCCTCGCCGATGCGCTGGTGCAGACGCACGCGGCGGCTCGCGCTCTGGCCCTCGTACAGCGTCTCGCGGACGAGCGCGTGCGCGTAGGTGAAGCGGTCGATCTCGTCGGCCTCGCGGATGAGGCCCGCTTCCAGCGCCTCTTCCAGCGCGGCCAGCACGTCGCCGTCGACCAGCGTCTCGAGCAGCGGCAGGTCGAACTGGCGGCCGACGATCGACGCCACGCTCAGCACCTGATTAGCCTCGCCGCTGAGCCCGGCCAGGCGGCGCGAGAGCATCTCCTTGACGCCGTCGGGCACCGCGATCCGGCTCAGCGCACGCTCCTCCAGCTCCGGCAGCGACCGCAGCGTCTCCTCGATGAAGAACGGGTTGCCCTCGGTCTCGTCGGTGAGCCGGCGCACGAACTGCGAACTGGCGGGGGCGCCCACCAGCGCGCGCGTCTCGTCCGCAGTGAGCCCGGACAACGTGATCTGCTCGAACGACGGCTGGCGGCGGAGCCGGCCGAGCAGCTCGCCGAGGTCGGCGGCGCGAGCCGTAGCGATCACCAGCAGCCGCGCGCGGAGCGCGTCGTCGAGCAGGTGCGCGAGCAGCTGCGTCGTGCCCGTGTCCGCCCAGTGCAAGTCGTCGACGATCAGCACCACCGGGCGCTGCGCCGCGGCGAAGGTGAGGTGGCGCACGACGCCTTCGAAGAGCCGCCAGCGGTCCTGCTCGTCGCCGGGGTGGAACTCGTACCCGAGGTGCCGCAGCGCGCTGACGAACGGCTGGTACGGGATCAGCGACTCGGGGTCCGAGCGCCCGAACAGCACGGTCGCGCCTTCGGCGTGCACGCGCCGCGCGAACTCGGTCGCGAGCCGGGTCTTGCCGATCCCGGGCTCTCCCACGAGCAGCACGAACTGGCGCTGGCCGGTCTCGGCGGTGGCGTACCGCGCGTCGATCTTCGCGAGCGCGTCTGCGCGGCCCACGAACTCGCCGCGGACGCTCTCCAGCGCGGGTGGGAGCGAGATGGCGGGCGCCTGCGTCCCGGCCGCGGCGCCGGTGGCGACGCTGCGCTCGGGGGCCTCC
This sequence comes from Solirubrobacter taibaiensis, assembly GCA_027587225.1. GTDB lineage: Bacteria > Actinomycetota > Thermoleophilia > Solirubrobacterales > Solirubrobacteraceae > Solirubrobacter > Solirubrobacter taibaiensis. The sequence continues at coordinate 66,124 of JAPDDQ010000037.1, read as the reverse complement.
AGCTGGCGGTCGTCGGCGGCGGCGAGGATCGCGCGGCCGAGGTCACCGGCCGAGGGATAGCGCGCGCCCGGCTCCTTCGCCATCGCGCGCCGGACCACGGCCCCGAGCCGCTCGCTCGCGTCGGGCAGCACGGACAGCACCGACGGCGGCGGCGAGTCCAGGTGCGCGAGCATCGTCGCCGCGGCGGTCTCCCGCGGGTACGGGACCTTGCCCGTGAGCGCCTGGTAGAGCACGCCGCCGAGCGCGTAGACATCGGCGCGCGCGTCGACCGGGCCTTCCTGCAGCTGCTCGGGCGCGGCGTAGTCGAACGTGCCGATGACCGTTCCGGTCTGCGTGATCTGGGTGGTGGCGCGCGTGTCCTTCATCAACCCGAAGTCGGTCAGCAGCGCCGTGTCGCCGTCGATCAGGATGTTCGCGGGCTTGACGTCGCGGTGGACGATGCCGGCGGCGTGCGCGGCATCGAGCGCCTCCGCGATCTGGCCGACGACGCGGGCCGCGCGGGCGGGCTCCAGGCGCTTCTCCTTGTGCAGCAGCCGCGCGAGGTCCGTCCCGTCGATGAAACGCATCGTCACGTAGAGGAGCCCGTTCTCCTCACCCGCGTGGTAGATCGGGATCACATTCGCGTGCTGGATCGACGCCATCGCGCGGAATTCGCGCCGGAACCGGCGGCGGAACTCGTCGTCGGTGGAGAACTGCGGCGAGATCAGCTTCAGCGCCACCTCGCGGTCCAGCGGGACGTGCGTCGCGCGGTACACGACGCCCATCCCGCCACGGCCGAGCACGCCGCGGATCACGTGGTCGGCGAACGTCGTCCCCGGCTCTAGCTCAGCCATGGGGCGCGAGCCTAACTATCCGGCGAACGTTCCGAACGTCTTCGCGAACTCGAAGGGCGTCTGCGTCGTGCCCGAGCAGGTCAGCTGTGGGAACGGCTGCAGGGTCGCGCAGGCCTTGTCGGTGCCGAGCTGCCACATCGCGAGCATCCCGATTTGCCGCTGGATCGCCCAGTCGGTGAGCGTGCGCGCGTCAGCGGGCGTGAACACCTGCGCGGTGTCGTAATTGACGCCGAGCATCGGCGTCACGCCGACCTTGTGCCAGCGCTGGGCAGCGGTGAGGGTCGGGTAGAGCTCGGTGAGCTGCGCGTATAGCCCTTTCGCCGCCTCAATCGCGTACGTCCCCAGCTTGCCCGCGGAGTTCGTGACGTTGAGCTCCATCGCCATGATGTTCACGGCGTCGAGGTCCACGCCCTTGCTGACGGTCTTGGTGATCAGCGCCTTGCCGTGCGCGTCCATGCCGTCGACCAGGGTCGGGACCGTGAACGTCACCGCGAGCTCGGGGTGCTCGGCCTGCAGCAGCGCGATCGCCTCCGCGCGCAGCGCGTTCTTGTCGTCGTCCTTGATCGCGCCGCCCTCGATGTCGAAGTCCGCGTGCGTGGCGCCGTAAGCGGCGAGTGCCGCCTCGTACGCGTCGGCGAGGGCACTCGCTTCGGTGTGGCAGAACGCGAGCTCTTTGCCGTTGGCGCCGCCGAAAGACACGACGACGTCGCCGCCCGCAGCCTTGAACGCGGCGACGTGGGCCTGGCGGTACGCGCCCGCACCCGTCGCGGGGTAGGCCTCCCATCCGCCCCACGAGGGCGCGCAGGCCGGATCGGCGACGACGAACCCGAGCGAGATGTGCTTCGCGCCGGACTGCGCGCGCAGGTCGATGAGGTTCGGCGGGATCCCGGCCGAGAAGTCGACGTACGGAGCGAACGGGAACACCGTGCGCGTGGCGGGCGGGCCGCCGCCCGGGGCGGGATCGCCCGTGCCCGGGGTGTCACCGCCACCGGTGCCGGGCATCGCGCCGTGGTTGCCGCCCGGCGCCGCGCCGTTGCCGCCTTCACCCGGGACCCCGCCCGGCGCGCCGCCGCCACTCGGGCGCGTCGCCGGGCAGGTCACTGCAAGCTTGCGCCTGCCGGTCCGCTTCACGGAGCACTTCGTGGCACCCGCCCGGAACGCCTTGGGCGCGGCGCCGGTGGTCACCAGCCGCACCGTCTTCCCGCGCGCGGTGATCGTCGCCACCTTCCCGCGCACTTTCACCGTGCCGCCGCGCACGGTCTTCACGCGCGAGCCGGAGGCGAGTTGGACGGTCAGCGTCGGCGCCGACAGCGTCACGGTCGACGTGACCGTGTGCGGGGCCGCATCGGCGGGGACGGCGCCGACCAACAGGGCCGCGAGGGCGGCGATCAGGAAGCGGTTCACGGTGAGCAAGTACTCCGTGGCGATCCCCGAATACTCACTCCCCGGGGTGATGCGTTCAGGCGAACTGGATGACGGCCGTCACACAGCCCCGGTGCGGGGCGAGCCGGTCGGCCTGCTCCTGCACGTTGATCTCGCCGCCCTCGATGGTGACTTCCAGCGTCTTGCCCTTCTTGCGCGCGCGCCACAGCGCCACGGCCTTGCCGTCTTCGGTGACGACTCCGGAACCGCCGCTCGCCGCCCAGACCTTCTTGCGCCACGCCGCGTCCGGCACGAAGGCCTCGCGGTCGCGGCGCTGGAGCTGCGGATCGCCGGGTCCGAGCAGGCGAATGCCCTTCAGCTCCTCGCTGCCGCCCTTGGCGCGACTCAGTTCCCACAGCGCCTTGGCATGGGGCTTGGCCAGCCCGGACCACTCCGCGAAGTGCGCCGCGTTCGACGCCCCGTACAGGTGCTTGTAGCGCTTGACGAGCTCCCGCCCCGCCTCCTCGCGGCTCGGTGGCTCCCACTTGACCAGCTGGTCGGTGCGCGAGAACTCGGGCTGGCGCCCGACCCGCCCCGAGATGCACAACCGCCCGTGGAGTCCGGCCATGATCAGCAGCCCGCGTCGGGCGTGGTGGCTCTGGCAGCCCTCGCACCACGGCAGCAGCTCATTCGGAAGCTGCTTGCGCAGCTCCGCGTGCAGGTCGTCGCGGCTCAGCGCGCGCCCGTCGAGCGCGTCGCTGATCGCCTCCACCGCCAGGTCCGGCCCCTCCTCGTAGTCACCGAGGGCGTTCCTGAGCAGCAGGCTGTACTCGGAGGGATCGGCGGGGAGCTGCGCGGTCGCGTACGCGGCGACGTCGCCGGCGGGGACGATCGCCGTCGCCGATCGCGCGTTGTAGAGCGCGACCACGGACCGTTCCTCGTAGATCGCGCGGTCCAGCCGCCCGACCTCCACGTCCCCGCGGGCCACGAGTGCCGTGACCGCGGCTCCCGGCGGCGAATCCTGCACCGCCCACGTCTCCAGCACGTCCGTCATGCCGGAACGGGTAGCACGTCTTCAGATGAGGCGATGCGTCCTCTTGCTCGCGCTCGCGCTGGTGGCCTGCGGCGGTCCGGACCGCGAGACGTTCGTCGCCGACGCCAACGCCGCCTGCCGCGATCGCGCCGCGGGCCAGGAGGCGCTCGGCGCCGTGGACGAGGAGGAGATGCTCCCGGCGGCCACCGAGCTCTACGAGCAGGAGCTCGAACGCCTGCGCGCGCTCGAGCCGACGGACGAGGACAAGGCGCGCCACGCCGAGTGGGTGCGCGCCTCAGAGGCCGTGGTCCAAGCCTGGCGCGCGGTCGCCGCCGACCCCGCGGACCTGGCGGCGCGCACGCGCGTCCTCGAACGCTTCCAGCGCGCCGCCCAGATCGCGGGCCGGCTCGGCCTCAGCCAGTGCGACGCCTGAACCTAAAGAGGGACAGTCCCTCTTTAGGTTCGGTCGAGCGCCCAGCGCAGCGACCAGCCGGCCACGAGGTCGGCGGGGAGGACGAAGCCGCCGTCCGGCGGCTCCCACTCGGCCACGAGCGCATCGACCAGGTCGGTGCGGACGAGGTGGCCGGGGAACGCGTCGAGCAGCATGGCCTCGGCCACCTGACGCCGCGTGGCGGTCTCGAGCAGCGTGTCCGAGCCCTCGTCGGTGAGGACACGGAGCGTCCAAGTACCGGCGGGGGAGGCATTGCCGACGTAGAGGCGGCCGGCGAGCTGGGTGGGCGGGCGGAGGGCGATGGCTGACATGCCCCCAGCCTCCTCACCGCACGTCAGAACGAGCTATGCGCAAGCTGGGAGATTGCTGAGGACCGGCGGGCGAGCGCGACGCCGGTCAGCGTCTCGCGCACGATCCGCTCCGCCACCAGCGCCGTGATGTCGCGCGAGCCGATCCGGTCGGGCAGCACCTCCACGACCTCCGCGCCGACGAGCTCGACGGACGAGCCGATCTCCCGGCACGCCCACAGCAGGTCGGCGCTGGTCATCCCGCCCGGCTCCGGCGTGCCCGTGCCCGGCGCGTAGGCCGGGTCGAGCACATCGACGTCCACGCTCAGGAACACCGGGCCGGCGCCCACGTGCGCGATCGCGTCGGCCACCACGGCCTCGATCCCGCGCTTGCGCACGTCGTGCATGAAGTGCGACACGACCCCACGCTCGCGCTGCCAGGCGAACTTCTCCTCGCCCGGCCAGTAGCCGCGCAGGCCGATCTGCACGTAGCGCCGCGGGTCCACGACGCCCGCCTCGACCAGCCGGTACATGCACGAGCCGTGCGACAGCTTCGCGCCGAAGACCGTGGCGCCCGTGTCGGTATGCGTGTCGAAGTGGATGAGCCCGACGGGGCCGTGCACGGCCGCCACCGCGCGCATGTCCGGCTCCGCGATCGAGTGGTCGCCGCCGAGGATCACCGGGATCGCGCCCGCGGCGAGCACCGCGGCGACCGTCGCCTCGATCGCCTCATGCGACCGCACCGGGTCGGCGGGGAGGACGGGCGCGTCGCCGAAGTCCACCACGCGCAGGACGTCGCGCAGCGCGTCCACGCCCACTTCCAGGTGCGGGCCGGGCGCGCACGAGGCCGCGCGGATCGCCCGCGGCCCGAACCGCGTGCCCGGCGAGTCGGAGGTGAGCTCGTCCATCGGCGCGCCGACGATCGCCACGTCGACGCCATCCAGCTCATTCGGGTCCTCGGTGTACGGCAGCCCCGCGAACGTCATCAGCCCCAAGTAGTCAGGCTTCTCGCCGTATGCGGCCCAGCGGGAGAGGGGATCGATCATTCGGGCACCACCTTCAGAGCGATGAGGTAGACCGCCGCGGCGACGAGCGCCGAAGCGGCGAGGGACAGGTCGACGCCGCCCGCGAGGTCCGCGAACGGGCCGGTGTAGAGGTCGGTGGCGACGGTCGAGAGCCCGGCGATCGAGCCGCAGACCCAGGCCAGCAGCGCGCGCAGGTTCCAGCCGCCGGTGAACCAGTAGCGCCCGCCGGTGCGGCCCTCGTTGAACACCTGCAGGTCGTGCGGGTCGTACCTGCGCCGCCGCGCGACCAGGAACCCGAGCAGGTTGACGACCACCCACGGCACCGCGACGCCGTTCAGCACGAGCGTCATGGCCGTGATCGAGTCGACGGCGTCCAGCGCGAACGTGCCGAGGTAGAGCAGGACGATGGCCGCGGCGCTCGTGATCAGCGTCGTGTGGACGCGGCGCAGGCGCGGGACGAGCGCTTCGAGGTCCAGTCCGCTCGCGTACAGGTTCAGCACGCCCTGCCCGACGCCCCCGGCGAGCGCGACGAACAGGATCGGCAGCACGTACCAGGCCGGTGCGGCGGCGACGAGGTCGCCGACGTAGGAGTCGCCGGCGCCGATCGCCAGGGCCGTGAACGCGCCGAACAGCGTCGCGACGAGCAAGCCGCCGAAGACGCCGAACGCGGCCGCGGTGAGCACCCGGGCATCGCCGTGGCGGCGGGAGATCCGGCGCGTGTAGTCGCCGAGCGACGGCGCGTAGGACAGCGGCCCGGCGGCGGCGATCGTCACCACCAGCGCCCACGTCGGCCAGAAGCCGCCGAGCAGGTACTCGCCCGATCCGCCGGCGCTGAAGTCGCCCGCGAACGCCGGGATGCCGAGCAGCAGGAGCACACCCACGACCGGCACGACGAACCGCTGCACGGCGACCACGGTCGCGTGCCCGTACAGCGCGACGAGCGTGATCTCGGCCGCGATCAGCGCGTAGCCGAGCGCCAGCGCCGGGTCGCTGATCTCGGTGCCCAGCAGCCGGTGCGCCGCCGCGACCAGCGCGTCCCCGGAGGTCCACACCGCGATCGCCGCGTAGGCCAGCGCGAACGCGATCGTCAGCCCGGACCCCAGCAGCCGACCGCGCACGCCGAAGTGGGCGCCGCTGGCGACCGTGTTGTTCGTGCCCGTGCGCGGGCCGAGCAGCGCGAGTGGCGCCGTGATCAGCGTCCCGATCGCCAGCCCGAGCGCGCTGGCGGACACCGTCGCCCACCAGCCGAGCCCGAACGTCACCGGCAGCCAGCCGAACACGATCACCGAGAACGCGAGGTTCCCGCCGAAGAAGACCGTCGCCAGGTTGGCCGGCCGCGAGTCCCGCTCGGCCTCCGGGATGTACGCCACCCCGGTCTCTTCGATCCGGCCCGCCCGAGTCAGCGGGACTGCGTGGGTGATCGTCGCCATGGAGCGGGAAAGTAGCCTAGATTGAAAATTCAGTCAAGATTGAGCGCACGGTAAGGTGCGGCCGGTCATGGCACCGGACCGCAGGCGGTTGATCCTCGACGCGGCGATCTCCGTGATCGCCCAGCACGGCGTCCGCGGGCTCCGCGTGGAGACCGTCGCAGCGGAGGCGGGCGTCGCCGTCTCGCTGATCTACTACTACTTCGGCTCTCGCAACGGGCTCGTCGGCGCGACGCTCGACCACGCGAACGAGCGCGCCGCTCGCGTCGCCGAGGCCGGCCTGCGTGCGACGCTGCTGGCCGAGCTCGACGAGTCCGCCCGCGGCGTCTCCGCCGTCTGGGGCGAGATCCAGGCGTCCGCCGTCTTCCAACCCGCGCTGCAGGAGAAGGTGCGCGAGGCGACCGCCGCGTGGGTCGACCTCGTGGCGACCGCCGCCGCCGCCGAGGCGCCGGAGATCGACGCCCGTGCCGCCGCCGAACGCCTCACCGCGCTCGTCGACGGCCTGGCCGCCCGCTGGCTCGCCGGAGCGCTGGAACTCGACCGCGCTCGAGGCCTGCTGCAGAGCGCCATCGACGCCGAGTTGAGCGCCAACGCGCCAACTAAGTGAATCGGGCTCAAGGTTCTCAAGGCCGCTGCCGATAACAAGAGAGAACGAGCCGCCTACGGGGCGGCTCAACTCGTTTAATGGCGCTGTGAGCACCTCCACCCGCGCCGGCGTCGGCATCGTCGTGCGCCGCCCCGACGGCCGCGTCCTCGTCGGCCGCCGCGTCGCCGAACCGGGCCGTCCCCTCGCCATCCCGGGCGGCAAGCTCGAAGGCGGCGAGACGATCGAGGCCTGCGGCCTGCGCGAGCTCGCCGAGGAGACGGGCATCGTCGCCGACGACGGCCGGATCTTCGCGGCCGCGCTCGACCACGGCTGGCTCGTCGCCGGCGTGCTCGTGGACGTCGCCGCCGACGCCGACCCGCAAGTGCTCGAGCCGGACAAGTTCAGCGACTTCGCCTGGATCGACCCGACCGACCCGCCGGAGCCGCTGTTCCCGCTCAGCGCCGCCCTGCTCGCGCACCTGTAGCGGAGCGGCGCCGGAATCGAACCGACCCACCGCCGGGTTACGACGGCCGACGAGTTTTGAAGACTCGCTGGGGCACCAGCCCCGGGCCGCTCCGCGGAGCAGGCTAACGAGCCGTTCACGCGGGGGACACCGGGCGGTCACATCGCACGCAGACCGCAGCCATAGCGTCGCGCGCATGACTCGATTCTTGCGCGCCGGGATGGCGATGGGCCTTGTGCTCGCGCTGCTCGTCGCAGTGGCCGTCCGTGCCCAAACCGGTGGCGGTAGCTCGACGCCCGCCCTCGACCCGACCAGCAACCGGTTCACGGTCGCGGTGATCCCGGATACGCAGTACCTGTTCGACGACGACCGCGGCGACAGCGAGCCCGTCACGGCCGCCTTCAACTGGATCGTCAAGCAGCGCACGAGCGAGAACATCGCGTTCGTCGCGGGCCTGGGTGACGTGACGCAGGACGGCCTGCAGAACCAGGTCGAGCGCGCCGATCAGGCGTACCGGATCCTGGACCGCGCGAAGGTGCCCTACAGCGTCCCCGCCGGCAACCACGACATCAACTCGGGCACGAACGACACCCGCCCCGAGTCGCCGTTCTCGAAGGCGTTCGGCCTGAGCCGATACGCCGGCTCGTCCGCGTTCATCGGCGGCTCCACGAACGGCTACAACACCGCGCACCGCTTCACGGCGGGCGGTCGCCAGTGGCTCGTGCTCGCGCTCGACTGGCGGCTCTCCGCCGCGGGCATCGCCTGGGCGCAGGGCATCCTCGACGCCAACAAGACCGTCCCCACGATCGTCACCACGCACGAGCTGCTCTCGAGCAACGCGGAGGGCAACGCGTCGCTGACCGGCAACGGCAACACGGTCTGGAACAACCTCATCCGCAAGAACGACCAGGTGGTGCTCGGCCTCGCCGGCCACAACTGGCCCGTCGGCCGCACGACGCTCAAGAACGACTTCGGCCACGACGTCTTCTTGAACCTCGCGGACTACCAGGACATGTACTACGGCGGCGCGGGCATCATCCGCACCTACGCGTTCGACCTCGACCGCAACGTGATCGACGTCGAGACGTTCTCGCCGTGGGTCATGGGCCAGAAGGAAGCCGACCGCAACGTCCACGAGCGTCAGATGCTCGAGAAGACGGAGGCCCAGAGCCGCTTCCAGATCCCGGTCGACTTCAAGGCCCTCGCGCAGCGACTGGACCCGAAGCCGGCGCCCGCCGACGTCGCCACCGAGGCGCTCAAGGTGCCGGGCACGCTCGCCCTCTGGCGCCCGGCCGGTACCGGCCCCGTGACGAAGCTCGACGACCTCTCCGGCAACGGCAACGACCTCACGCCCGCCACGCTCACCGGTTCGACCGGCGAGCAGACGACGGTCACGGTCGACGACGACCACAGTGAAGACCAGCCGTCCGCCAAGTCCCTCAAGTTCACCGCGAACAAGAGCCAGCGCCGCGGCACCTACCTGCGCACGGCCGACGGTGCGCCCCTGAACACGAAGGAGTTCAAGCACGGCTACACGTTCGAGGCCTTCGTCAAGCTCCCGGCCGGCTGCTGCAACGCCAACGCGTGGATGGGCATCCTCGGTCAGCAGGGCACCGGCCGTGACCTCGGGCGCACCAAGGACGATCCGGACGAGTCCGCGATCGCCCTTGCGCTGTCGGGTGGCGCGGAGCTGCAGTGGGCGGTCTGGCCGACCAGCACCGACCGTCTGATCACCGCGTGGGGTCACGGCATGGCGTCAAACCGCTGGACGCACGTCGCGGCGGTCAACGACGGCCGCTACACCGACCTCTACATCGACGGCGCCCTGATGGGCCGTAACCCGCTCTCACCGGCCGTCGGCCTCGGCAGCACGGGCAAGTACTGGATGCTCGGCGCCACCGACTACGCGAACGTCGTCGAGCAGACGTTCAACGGCCTGATCGGCGACGTGCGGATCGTCGACCGCGCCCTCGCGGCGACGAAGTTCATGAACGCGGCCCGCACCCCGAGCACCACCGAGGCCACCACGGCGACGCTGGTGCACAACACGATCGAGGTCGCCGCGACCGGCGCCAAGGCGGCGATCCAGGTCGTCGAGCCGCATACGGGCGACCGCTTCGACCTGGGCACGGCCACCCTGACCGGCGGCAAGGCGACGTTCGCCCTCACCGCCCTCCAGTACGCGGCGCTGGGCGACGGCGCCCGTGTCGAGGTCGCGCTCGACGGCAAGCCGAACGCCACGCTGCATCTGCGGGCAGAAGGCAAGGCGGTGCGGCCGACGATCCAGACCCCGGTCGAGGGCGGCGCCACGGCGAGCGTCCCGGCCACGCTCTCGCTCACCCTCGCCGGCGCGCCGACGTTCGGCGCCTTCGCCCCGGGCGCGACGAAGGAGTACACGGCGCAGACGACCGCGACCGTGACCTCGACGGCCGGCGACGCGACGCTCACCGTGTCCGACCCCGGCCACCTCGCCAACGGCGCGTTCACGCTGCCGGAGCCGCTGCGGGTGGAGCTCGGCAAGACGGCGTGGACGGCGCCGACCGCCAACGAGGCCGTGTCAGTCGGCTTCAAGCAGCTCGTGAAGGACACCGACGCGCTGCGCACCGGCACCTACTCCAAGGTGCTCACGTTCTCCTTGGGAACGACCAACCCGTAGCCAAGAAGAGGCCAAGCTGCGTGTGGGACAACCTCCCACATGCAGCCCATCCTCGACATCGCCGACCTCTCCGACCGCACCCACGCCGCGGAGGCCACGGCCGAGGGTTCGGCACTCTTCTACGCCTTCGGGAACTTCTGCGCGCTCGCCGCGAAGCCCGACCTCGCGACGCTGCACGCGATGAACGCGCTCAAGGGCCGTCCGCGCGACCAGGTCGGCAGCGTCACGACCACGCCGGAGAAGGCCAACCGGGTCTTCGACTGGGACGCCGTGAAGCTGCCGTGGAGCGCGCTGATGGGCACGATGGCCGACCTGCAGGCGCTCGGGCCGATCGGCTTCCGCGGGCCCGCGGCCGCGCACGTCCCGGCGCACCTGACCGTCGACGGCACCGTCCAGCTGATCACCCCGGGCGACATCTGCCCGTCGAACGGGCTCATCGGCGAGGTGCTGGACCTGATCGGCGAGGAGCTCCTCTACATCACGTCAGCGAACCGCAACAAGCACGACACGCACTACGCGATCGGTGAGATCCGCAAGGAGTTCGGCCACCGCGACGACGTCGTGTTCATCGGCCACCGCAACGAGCGGGCGAACCGGCGCCGCTACCCGCATCATCGCCCGTGCTCGACGTCGATCATCGGGTTCCAGACGGGCGAGCTCGTGCTCGAGCGCCACGGTTCACTCGACGCGGACCTCATTGCTCGTGTCGCCGCCAAGCACGGGTTGGGGCTGAGCGTCGTCGCTCACGAGCGGCTCCCCGTTCGTCGCTACCGGCATCCCCTCCCGATCACCCGGCGGGCTCGCGCCCTTGCGCTTTAGGCGCCGGCGCGGGCGCTTGACCTTCAGCTCCTGGGCGAGGTAGTAGGAGCCGATCACGAAGATCGCGGCGGCGATCTGCGCGCCGATCGTCTCCACCGTCGGGTAGATGCCGAGCCACAGGCCCGGCCAGTACGGGAGCGAGATGTCGATCGGCGTGATCGGGATCCAGCCCGTGCCCTGCATCGTGCGCGCGGTCTGGCCGACCATCACGACCAGCACGAACCCGATGAAGACGCCGGTGACGATCAGCATCTTCTTGTAGGGCAGCTTGCGCTGGAGGAAGAACGTGACGGCGCCGACGGCGAACGTCAGCGCCAGCCCGAGGCTCGCGCCTTCCACCACGGTCGCGGTGCCGGCGGAGAGCTGCAGCGACTGCAGGAACAGCACCGTCTCGAACCCTTCGCGGTACACGCTCGTGAGGCCGAGGACGAACAGGCCGATCGCCTGCGCGGAGAAGAAGCCGGTCCGCTCGAGCTTCTCGTAGCGCTTGCGCTGGCGGTGGAACTTGGCGATCCACTCCGACCAGTAGACCTTGTGGAAGAACCAGTTCGTGATCAGCAGCAGTACGCCGATGGCTATGAGCCCGACCACCGCCTCGAGCTTCTCGCCGTAGCGCTCCAGCGACTGCAGGATCGTGATCGCGAGGACCCAGGTGATGATCGAGACGATCAGGCCCGCGAACGCGCCGATGAACACGGGCCGCCGGAGCCGGCGCCGCAGCCCGACCATGCTGGCCGTGATCGCGGCGAGGATCAGCACGCCTTCCAGTCCTTCGCGGAAGACGATGATCGCGCTGTTGGTGACGACCGTGGCCTTGTTGGCGGAGTCCCCGAGCGTGGCGGCGGCGTCGCCGAGCTTGGCGTCCAGCGCGAGGCGGGTCGCGCGGATCTCGCGCCGGGGCGCCCGGTTCGCGATCTGGGTGGCGAGCCCGTCCTGGCCGGCGGCGCCGAACCAGATCAGGCCCTCGATGTCCAGCGCGAGGCCCTGGTCGAAGCTGCGTAGGCGGCGCTCCGGGCCGAACTCGAAGAACGCGTAGGCCTCCAGCCGGGCCTGCTCGGCCTGGCGGTACTGGCCGGCGCCGACGGCGGCCTCCATCCGATCCAGCGTGAGCGCGATCAGGTCGTAGTCGGACTCGTCGGTGGGCTCGGTCCACGCCTTCGGCATCGCGGCCTTCAGCGCGGCCTCGGCGGTGGCCTCGACCTGCTCGACCTGCTCGTGGGTGGCGACGCCCTCTTTGTTCTTGTTGGCGAACTCGACGAGCTTGCCGAGCTCCGTGATCGCGTCGGCGGCGGTCTGCGTGCGGGCGGCGTCGCGCTTGGCGAGCTGGTCGCGCAGGTCCGCGAACGCGCCGACGGCGCCGGTGCGGAAGGCGACGGCCTCCTGGATCTCGAAGTCGCGTGTGACGTTGGTGTCCTTCACGCCGCGGCCGTACTCCACCGGGACGAGCTCCAGGAACTGCAGGAGCTGCTGGGCGCGGCGGGCGGCCTCCTCCGGCGTGAACGGGGCGGCGGTGAAGCCGGTGAGCGCCTTCTCCGCGGCATCGATCGTGCCCGGGAGCCCGTCGAACGCGGCTTGTGCCTGCTCGGCGGCGGGCGCGCCGCGGTCCTCGGCGTAGCGGGGCGCGAGGATGGCGAAGTAGCCCGCGGCCTGGGCGGAGGCCTCGGCGCGGCGGGCGGGGAGGTTCTGCTCGATGCCGCGGCGGACGTCGGCGAGCAGCTCGCGCAACCGCGCCTGGTAGGCGTCGAGGAGGTCCTTCGTCACGGCCTGGTTCGCGACCTTGGGCGTGAGCGTGCCGCGGCCGAGTTGCTCGAGCGCGAGCGTTCCCTCCGCGCCCGGGCGGGTGAAGCGTGTGGCCGTGCGGTACTCGCGCAGGAGCAGCCAGCGCCGGGCGGTGTCGGCGTCGCCGCGCGCGGCGGCCTCGGTGGTGACGGCGTAGGCGCCGCGGAACAGCCCGGCGCGGACGGTCCCGCGGGCGGCGGCGAGCGCCGCGGAGTCGTCGTCTGCTGCCGCCGTGGCCGCGGCCTCGAGGCCGTCCTCGATCGCTTTGTCGGCGGTGGGATCGGCTTCGGCGATGGTCGACTCGAACGCCCCCGCGTACGCCTTGCGGGCGCGGGCGGCGTCGTTCGCTGCTGCGTCGCTGCCCGACAGGACGAGTTCGGTCTGGGCGTCGAAGAGCCCGTCCGTGACCGTGCCCGCCGTCTCCCACGGCGCCTGTGCGTGCGCCGCGGGAGCGAAGAGCAGCAGCGCCGCCGTGAGGGCCAGCGCGATCCGCATCTAGGACTCCAGCTTCAGGTTCAGCTTGCCTGCCTGCTGGGACACCTGGCCCGCGATCGCCTCGGCGCGGCCCTGGGCGTCCGAGCCGAGCGTGTCGGCTTCCTCGGCGGTGAACTGCTTGCCGCCTTCTTCTTCAGAGAGCAGGCGTTCGGCGAAGTCGTGCAGGTCCTTGAGCTGGGTGGCGGTCTGCTCGGCGCCCTCCGCGTCACCGGCCTCGACACTCGGGCGGATGTTGTCGTAGATCAACACGATGCCGCCGAGGATGTCGCGGATGTCCGACAGGCGCGAGGTGGCCACGAAGCCCTTCTCCTCCGCCTCGTTACCCGCGATGAAGCGCGAGTTCTTCCAGGCGGCGAAGTACTCGGACATGGTCGGCGTCATCACGACCACGGCGGTGAAGGCGTCTTCCAGCTTCGGCTCCCAGGCCTTCGCGGCCGCGTCGAGCTCCTTCGCGTACTCGGCGAACTCGGTGGAGGCGGCCAGCATGAACTGCGCGTCCGGCAGCGCCTCGGGGAACGCGACCTTGCCGTCGCCGTTCAGGTCCGGCTCCACGCCCTTGGCGGTGAACTTGGGCTCGGTGCCGAACGCGGACGTCTCCACGAGCGCGAAGAGATTGCCGGGCTGCTTGAACTCGCGGCCGTCCTCGGTCTTGAAGCTGAACGGGACCGCGCTCTCCGGGTCCGACCCGTCGCTGCCGGCGTCGATGATCACATCGAAGTCGGCGAGCTCGGGCACACCCGCGACGACGCCCTCCATCTCCTCGTAGTCCGGGTTGGCCTTGATGTGGTCTTCCTGGAGCTTCGTGACCGCGGCCTCCACGTCGGCGCGCTTGGTCTTCAGCAGCGCCGCGTAGTCGAAGTCCGTGGACTTCGCCAGGTCGTGGTAGGCCTGCGCGTCCGTGTTGAGCGTCCCGACGGACGTCACCAGGCGCTGCGTGTGGTCCAGCAGGTAGGCCTTGATCGCGCCGAGGTCAGCGGACTGCGCCGCGGCGGGGGCGGGTTCGGACTTGGGGGCGGCGGGCTCGTCGTCCCCTCCACACGCGCTGGCGACGAATGCGAGAAGAGCGAGCGCCACCAGGGCGATACGCGACATTGAGGCTCCGAGTTAGGGAACCCAAATTCCTACCACACCAGTTGGAGAAGTGCTGCCTCCCGCTCGGCGCTCATCTTGGGTGGGCGGTGCTCGGCGCGGTAGTCGCCGATCGCTTCCTCGCCGCCGTTTTCCAGCCACGCCCGGACGTCCTGGACGGTTTCGACGACCGGCCGGGTGGTGAGCCCAGCTTCCTGTGCCTTGGCGGTGCCGATGCGCCACGTTCCCGGATAGGCGTCAGCCGGGAGCCACATCGGGAGCTCCGTCCACTCCGCGACCTTGGCTTCGACGAGCTTCTCGTCCGGGATCCACACGAGCTCGGCGTCCCCGGCCGCGCCAAGGAGCTCACCCCACGTCGTCTGCCCGATCGGGCCCGTGCCGTTGAACGCGCCGGCGATCCGCTGCTCGGCGAGGTCGAGGCAGAAGCTCGCCAGGTCGCGCGCGTCGATGATCTGCAGCTCCTGGTCGGGGTTTCCGGGAGCGGGCACCGTCCCGCCCTCGGCGATCCGGCGCACCCACCACGGCAGGCGGAAGATGTTGTCGTGCGTGCCGACGATCAGCCCGGCGCGCACCGTGGCGAATCGCCCGCCCATGGCTGCATGCGCGACGCGTTCCGACGCCGCCTTGCCCTGCCCGTAGCCCTCGCCGTCCTGCCACGTCGGCGAGTCCTCGTCCACCGGCTGCTCCGGCCAATCCGGATACGCGTTGCAACTCGACACGAACACGTAGTGGCCAACGTCGAGTGACGCGCTGGCCGCGACCTGCTCGGGCTCGAAGCCGGACGTGTCGATCGCGGCGTCCCACGCCCGGCCCTTGAGCGGCGTGACGTCGGCCCGGTCGCCGATCACGTGCTCGGCGCCGGGATTCGGCTCGCCATGGAGCCCGCGACTGTAGATCGTGACCTCGTGGCCGCGCTCCAGCGCTTCGTTGACCACATGCCGGCCGAGGAACACGGTCCCGCCCAAGACGAGGAGCTTCATAACGCGCAACTTATCAGTTGCGCGTGCGGCGTGAACGTCAGCGGCAGGAGCACACCGTCGGGCGTCGCGTCAAGAAACCCGTGCCCGGGCGGTGGCGACGCTGCGCGGCGTTCGTCACGGGTTTCTTGACCCGCCGCGGCCGGTGCGTTCTTGTGCGGGTGAGCCGGTTGCACCGGGTGCGCCCGGGCGCGGGCCGGGGCGCCTGCTCGGCGGGGGTTGTGCACGATCAGGTCCTGTCAGGACCGGTTTGTTCCTCACCCCCGCGCTGGCGAGCGGCAACGCGCCACGCGGGCACGCGAGCGTTCGCTTAGTCCCCGAGCGGCAAGTTCGTGAACGCTCGCGTGGCGTGGACCGTCCCTCGGCGTGAAAGGACGTGAACGCCAAGGCGTTCACGCAGTGCGGGGCACCCGCCTCACCCGCGATCAGCACGCCGGCCGCGGCGGGTCAAGAAACCCGTGACGACCGCCGCGGGCTCCGCGACCGCCCGGGCACGGGTTTCTTGACGCGTCGCCCGACGGTGTGCTCGCCGTTCACGGCAACCCGTGCTCCAACGCGCCCTTCACGGAGGCGTCCAGAGCATTGAGCCGGTACAGCGCGAGCGCCTCGGCCGACCCGAACCGGCGCCCCGGCAACCCGTCGGCCCCGTGGTGGCCGAGCACGCAGTGCATCAAGGCCAGGCGCCGGTCGTCCGGGAGCTCGTACCCATCCAACAACCGCTGGCCCAGGACCAGATGGCCGAGTAGCCGCCCCTCATCCGACAGGCCGATCTCGGCGCCGTACACGAACTCGCGCGTCTTGCCGAGGTCGTGCACCAGCGCCGCGCATACCAGCAGGTCCGAATTGAGACGCGGGTGGAGCTGGCAGGCCTCCAGCGCGAGCGTCCCGACCGCGACGGTGTGCTCCAGCAGCCCGCCGAGGTAGGCGTGGTGGCCGGCGCGCGTGCACGGCGCACGGCGCCACTCGGCCCGCAACGCGGCGTCGCCCAGAACACGATCCAAGAAGGCCCGGTACGCGGGATCGTGGACCTCGCGCGCCAGGTGCTCGAGGAAGCCGTCGAGCTCGTCCAGGTCCCGATAGGCGACCGGGAGGAACGAGGTGGGGTCGGTGGTCTCGGCCTTGGTGACGCCGCGGACCTCGAGTTGAAGCTCGTCGCGGAAGCGCTCGACGCGCCCCTCCACCCGGACGAGGTCGCCCTTCTCGAAGCGGCCCGCGAGCACGTCGGCGTCGCGAAAGGCGCGGCCCGCGATCGTGCCCGTCTTGTCGCGGAACTCGAGCGCGAGGTAGGGCGAGCCGGAGCGCGCCGTCAGCCGATCCTTGCGCGAGCAGGCGAAGACGGCGTCGACGGGGTCTCCCGCGCGGAGTGAGGCGATCGTCGTGATGGCCCCAATACTGACGCGGTACCGTGAACTCATGCACCCGCTGCGCTGGGAGCGACGCCCCGACGGTCTACGAGCCCCAGCGCTGGTGTGCGCCTTCAAGGGCTGGAACGACGCGGGTGAGTCCGCCACTTCGGCGTTGGCGTTCGTGGCCGGCAGCCTCGGGGCGGAGTCGTTCGCGAGCATCGACCCGGAGGAGTTCGTCGACTTCCAGACCACGCGCCCGACGGTGCGGCTGGAGGACGGGGTCACGCGGACGATCGACTGGCCGGAGTTCGAGGTCCATGCGGTCCGCATCCCGCGGGCGCCGCGCGATTTGATCCTGCTGTCGGGCCCGGAGCCCGCCTTCCGCTGGAAGGCGTTCAGCCGCACGGTGGTGGACCTGGCCGAGGCACTCGGCGTCCAGATGGCGGTCCTGCTCGGCGCGTTGCTGGCGGACGTCCCGCACAGCCGCCCGGTGTCGGTCACCGCGCACGCCTCCGATCCAGGCCTCGTGGAGCGCCTCGCGCTGACGCCGCCGACCTACGAGGGCCCGACCGGCATCGTCGGCGTGCTCCATCAAGCCTTCACCGACGCCGGCCTGCCCGCCGCCTCCCTGTGGGCGGCCGTGCCGCACTACGTGGCGGTGGCGCCGAACCCGAAGGGCGCGCTGGCGCTGCTGCGGCGGCTCGAATCGCTCGTCGGCGTGACCGTCGACGCCACGGACCTGGAGGACGCGGCGGGCGAGTACGAGTCGCAGGTGTCCCGCGCCGTCGAGCTCGATCCCGACGTGCAGGCCTTCGTCGAGCGCCTGGAGCGTGCCGCGGACGAGGAGTCCGGCCGCCCCGACCCCGGCTCGCTGCCGAGCGGCGACGTGATCGCGCGCGAGTTCCAGCGCTTCCTCAGGCAGCGCGGGTCCGACGCTTAGCGCTCGGCCGCCGGACAGGCGATCCGGTAGTCACACATCGAGCAGGCGCTCCACGAGGGCGTCGGCTCGAAGCCCTGTGACTGGATGCCGTCGGCGACCGTCATCACGGTCTCGGTGATCCAGTCGCGGTCGGCCTCGCCCCGCTCGACGGGCACCTTCTCGTCGTCGAGCACGTAGTAGTAGGACTGCGAGGCGGCGTCCAGCTCCCAGGACTCGCGCGCGCCCACCGCGTACAGCGACAGCTGCACGTCCTCGCGCAGCTGCGTCGCGGTCTTCGGGCGCCCGGTCTTGTAGTCGATGAGCTCGTAGCCGCCGTCCGGGAGCCGGTCGACGCGGTCCACGCGCCCGCGCAGCAGGTGCTTGCCCATCCGGAACTGGAAGGAGCGCTCGAACCACACGGGCTCGCCCTCCTCCTCCTTGAAGCGGTCGTGGTAGCGGACGAGCGCGGCCGTCGCCTTCGTCCGGAACTGGCGCTCCTCCTCAGAATCGCCAAAGCCGCCGCGTCGCCAGCCCGCCTCCAGCAGCCCGAGCAGCTCGGGCAGGCCGGCGCCGGTTGCGCCGTGGTAGCGCTCAAGTACCTGGTGGACGAGGATGCCGAAGCGCTGGTTCATCGTCGGCTCGCTCGGAATCCGGAACACGCGCGCGAACTTGTACTTCAAAGGACAGGTCCGGTAGCTCTCGATGTCGGTGGCGGACAGCAGCAGGCCGTCGCCCCGGCGCGGGAGGAACGGCTCCAGCGACGGCTCGTTGCGCTTGGCCACGGCCCGCGCCCGCGCCGTCTCGTCGCGCTCGGCGTCGAGCAGGTACTCGTCCAGGGCGCTCGTCTCGAAGATCTCGCGCTGCTCGCTCGTCGACGCCTGCAGGAGCCGCACGTTGATGTCCGGCAGCGCCTCCTCCACCGACAGCTCCCCGGACCGGGTCCGCTCCAGCAACGCGCTGAGCTTGAGCAGCTCCATGTACCGCACGACGGCGTGGCTGACGTCCAGATCGGTGTCGAACCGCAGCTCGCCGAGGCGCCCGCCGACCTCCCCGACCGTCGTGAGCAGCTCGTCACGCAGCAGCCGGAACGTGGACTGCAGCGTCTCCGTGGGCCCGAACAGCTCCTCCTCGCGTGCCTCCCACTCGCCCCCGACCGCGACCCGCGCCTCCTCGGCGAAGGCCGACGGCTGCTGCACCGCACCGCGGTCCGTCTTCTCCGGGTAGGCGAGCACGAGCCGCGTGCGCGCCCGCGTCATCGCCACGTGCAGGAGCCGCCGCATCCCGGCGGCGTGCGTCTCGCGCGACGCGGGCGGCACGGCCTCCTTGAGCAACGCGTCCGCGATCGGCTCCAGCGTCTGCCGCCGCGGACCAGGCATCCGCGCGCTCATGAGGCCCAGCACGAAGACGTGCTCGAACTCGTGGCCCTTCGCGTCGTGCATCGTCATCACGCGCACGCCCCGGGCGGCCTCGGGGCTCGTCGCCTCCTCCTCGCGCAGGCCGGCGTCGGCAACGGCCGCGATCGAGCGCGCGAACTCCCGTGCCGTGGCCTGCGGTGCGCGTCGCACGTACTGCGCCGCCAGCTCCGCGAAGCGCGCCAGGTTGCGCAGTCGCTCGACCACCTCGGTCGTGGCCGCGAACAGCAGCTGCTGGCGCAGGCCGAGCCGCTCGATCAGGCGGTGCACGTACAGGTCGGGGCGCGTGGTGTCGATCGCGCCCGCGGCGGACCGGTAGAGCTTGAGGAAGATGTGGATGCGGTCGCGCGCCTCCGGTCCGATCTGCGGCGACTCGAGCGCCGCCGAGAGCGCCGCGACCATGTCCAGCTTGCGCCGGCGCGCGATCTGCGTCACCCGCGCGAGGTCGATCGCGCGCAGCTCCACCGGCGAGCGAGCCAGCGCGCGCACCACCGCGCCCGCGTCGCCCGGGTCGATCAACAGGCGCAGCCACGCGATCAGGTCGCGCACCTCGGCGCGCTGGAAGAACGCCGCGGCGCCGCTCAAGAAGTAGGGGACGGCGCGCTCCTCGAACGCCACCGCCACCGCTTGCCCCTCGGCCCGGACCGAACGCACGAGCACGCAGATGTCCTCCGGCGCGCACGCGCCGCGCGCGATCAGCCGCTCCACGTCCGCCGCCACCGACTGGGCCTGCGCGCGCTCGGACGCGCAGCGCCAGAACGCGACCTCGCCGCCCTCGTCGCGCGCGCCGACCACCTTGTCCAGCCGGTCCGCGATCGGCGCGACGACGGCCTGCGCCGCCTCCACCACACGCCGTGAGGAGCGCAGCGACGTCTCCAGCCGTACGACCTTCGCGAGCGGCCACTCAGCCCGGAAGTCGCGGATGTTCTTCGTCGCGGCGCCGCGGTAGCGGTGGATGGCCTGGTCGTCGTCGGCGAACGCGCTGATCCCGCCGTGCTCGGCCACCAGCAGCCGCAACAGCAGGCCCTGGGCGAAGCTGGCGTCCTGCAACTCGTCGATCAGCACGTGCCGGTAGCGCGCGGCAAGACGCGAGCGCACGTGCGGCTTCTCGCGCAGCAGCCGGAAGGCGAACAGGACGAGGTCGCCGGCGTCCAGCGCGCCCGCCTGGCTCAGCAGCCCGTCGTGGGCGCCGAACAGCGCTGCGAACTCCCGCTCGCGCGCCCCGTGCGCGTCCTCGGGGAGCCGGGCGGCCCACGCGCGGTAGTCCGCGGCGGAGACGAGCTCCTCCTTCAAATGATCGACGCGGCGGACGATCTCGCCCAGCGCCGCGCTGGGGTTGCCGCGCAGGTCGTGGTGGCGCAGCGGGAGCGCGTTGATGTGCTCGAGCAGCATCGCCAGCCGGTCCGCGGCGGACACCGGCGTGGCGAACGGGTCGATCCCGGCCTCCAGCGCCTCGTCGCGCAGCAGGCGGGCGCACAGACCGCCGAACGTCGTGACCGTCAACTCGTCGTACGGGACGGTGAGCCGCGCCTCGATCCGCTCCCGTAGCGGGTCCGCGTCCAGCGTGAGCGCCAGCAGCGAATCGGCGGGAAGGTCCTGGGCGAGCTGCGCGAAACGCTCGACGAGGGCCGTCGTCTTGCCCGTCCCGGCGCCACCGAGCACGAGCAGCGGGCCGCCGAGGTGCTCGACGGCCTCGCGCTGGGCGGAGGTCGGCACGAGCAGCGTGGGCACCGCCGTAGGATAGGCCTCACATGGCCGCCGACTCTGCCCCTGACTGGCTTGGAGCGTGTCGGCGATCCGCCGAGGCGATCCGGCTGATGCTCGCCGACAAGCCGACGATCGCCGAGCGGGTGATCGAGACCGGCTCGACCGGCGGGGGCGGTGACCAGACGCTCGAGATCGACCAGATGGCCGAGGACGTGGTCTTCGCGGAGCTGCAGAAGCTCCACGACGCGGGCGCGCGGTTCACCGCCGTCAGCGAGGAAGCCGGCGTCGTGGACTTCGGCGACCCGGACCTGCTCGTCGTGATCGACCCGATCGACGGCTCCACCAACGCCAAGCGCGGACTCCCGCACTTTGCGCTCTCGGTCGCGGTCGCCGAGGGGTCAACCATGGCTGACGTGGTGTTCGGATTCGTGCAGGACTTCGGGCCCGACGAGGAGTGGATGGCGACCCGCGGCGAGGGCGCCCAGCTCGACGGCGTCGCACTCGACTGCTCGATCGGCGAGCGCCGGACGGCCGACGGCAAGCTCGAGGTGCTCGGGATCGAGTCCGCGGACCCGCGCTGGGTGGTGCAGTCCGCCGACGCACTCGCGGACACCGCGCACCGGCTGCGCGCGATCGGCGCGATCGCCGTGTCGCTGTGCCAGGTCGCGGCCGGGCGGTTCGACGCGATGGCGTCCTTGAAGCGCTGCCGCGCGGTCGACGCCGCCGCGGCGCAGCTGATCGTGCGCGAAGCGGGCGGGCTCCTGGAGTTCATCGCGTACGACGATCCCCTCGCCGCGCCGCTCGACCTCGAGCCGCGTTCGCCGGTGATCGCCGCGCGCACGCCCGAGGGACTCGCGTCCGTGCGCCGAGTCCCGGCCTGGCCTTAGGTCGCGCCTGGGATCGCCTGGCATCCTGGACCAGGTGATCGACTGGAAGCTCGCCGGCACCGTGGCCCGCGGCGTCGCCAATTTGCAGCCCGCCGGCAACCCGGAGCCGTTCGAGCAGCTGGCCGAGCCCGCGGCGGAGGCCGAGCGTCTCGTCTCCGCGTACACCGGCCTCGTCGCCGCTCAGCCCGTCCCCGTCGCCGAGGCGGTCGAGCGCCAGGGCTGGATCGACGCGAACCTCGTGTCGCTCAAGACGGTGCTCGAGCCCACCACGGACCGGATCGGCGGCAAGCTCGGCCCGTTCGGGGTCCTGGCCGGCGGGGTGATGGCGGTCGAGGCGGGTGCGATCAGCGGCTTCCTCGCCGGGCGCGTGCTCGGGCAGTACGAGTTCCCCGTCCTGGAGCCCGACCAGCCCGCGCGGCTGCTGTTCGTCGCGCCCAACCTCGCGCACGCGGCGGAGTCGCTCGACGCGCCCGCCGATCAGTTGCTGCGCTGGGTCGCGCTGCACGAGATGACGCACGCGCTGCAGTTCGGAGGCGTCCCGTGGCTGCGCGAGTACCTGCAGGCCCAGCTGCGCGAGCTGCTCGACGCGGTGCGCATGAACCCGGCCTCGTTCTTCCGTGTGCCGGATGTCACAGACCTGCGCAAGCTCGTCGAGCGGGTCCGTGAGGACGGGCTCGCGACGGTCATGATCGGCGAGGAGAAGCGCGAGACGTTGGACCGCGTGCAGGCCTTCATGGCGGTGCTCGAGGGGTACGCCGAGCACGTCATGGACGCGGTCGGCGCGGACGTCCTCGACGACCTGCCCGCCCTGCGCGCCGCGCTCGGCCGACGCCGCCAGGACCGCTCTGGGCTGCTGAAAATCCTGGATCGGCTGATCGGCATGGACCTCAAGATGCGCCAGTACGTGCAGGGCAAGGCGTTCTGCGACGCGGTCGTCGCGCACGCCGGGATCGAAGGGCTCAACCGCGTGTGGATCTCGCCCGAGGCGATGCCCACGGTGGCGGAGCTCGATGACGCCTTGGCATGGCTCGCTCGTACCGAGCGCGTCGAACCTGCGTTCTGATCCGCACAAACTATCGCCGGTTTACGGCAGCTTCACAGCTGGTATCCAAGCTAGTGCTACAAACTGAAGCACAAGTTGTAACCCGTCCAGGGCTTCGGTTTACGTACATATGTTCGGCCTCTCGGATGAGGCGAACATAGTCTTAAGAACCCGAACCGAAAGGGCATGGGTAGAGCCACATGGCCGAGAACACCAGCACCTCCACCACCACTTCCACGACGACCGCTTCGAAGAAGCCGGCGGCTGCCAAGCGCAAGCCCGCGGCTGCCGCGAAGCGCAAGCCCGCCGCCGCCAAGCGCAAGCCGGCCGCGCGCCGCACCACGGCCACCACGCCGTCGCGCACCACGGGTCGTCGCGTCCGCACGCAGGCCACCAACGAGACGCGCGAGGCCGCTTCGGCCCAGGCGCGGGCCGCTCGCATCACCGCTGAGCAGGGCATCTCGCTGGCCGAGCGCGCCGCGCTCACGTACATCGGCGCCACGCTGGAGGCGCGCGACCGCGTCGTCGGCACGGCTTCGACCATCGCCGGCACCTTCAGCACCCGCAAGAAGACCGAGAAGGAGCTCAACAAGCTCCAGGGCCGCTACGAGCGCCGCGGTGTCAAGGCCCGCAACCAGCTCGAGCGCGACGTCAAGAAGGCCCGCACGCGCCTGGAGCGCGTCGTGCGCCGCAACCGCAACGCCGTCGAGCGTGACGCGGCCGGCCGCAACAACGTCGTGACCGCGCAGCTCGCGGGCGTCTCCTCGCGCGTCGAGGGTGTCGCCCAGGTCGGCGTCGCCACCGCCAGCCGCGTCGGCACGATCGCCAAGGAGCGCGTCACCTCCCTGGTGTAGATCTTCCCCCGCTGCGCTCCGGAGAGGGCGCTCCCGCGGGTAAGCCTGCCGACCCATAACCCCGTCGGCGGGACTCACTGAGTCCATCAGTGGGTGTGTAGCACCCTCTCCTCCCTCAGCCGCCGTCCCCTTGTGGGGCGGCGGTGGTGTTTAACTGGGGCGCATGGATCGCTCGCAGCTGGCCGACTTCCTGCGTCGCCGCCGCGAGGCCCTGCAGCCCGAGGACGTCGGTCTCGGGCCTGGCGAGCGGCGGCGTACGAAGGGGCTGCGGCGCGAGGAGGTGGCGCTGCTGGCGCACATGTCCACCGACTACTACGCGCGCCTGGAGCAACAACGCGGTCCGCAGCCCTCCGAGCAGTTGCTCACGGCGCTCGCGCGCGCGCTGCGCCTGAGCCTGCCTGAGCGGGACCACCTCCTCCGCCTGGCCGGCCATACGCCGGCGCCCCACGCGCGGCGCACCGAACACGTCAACCCGGCGCTGATGCGCGTGCTGGACCGGCTCGACACGCCCGCCCAGGTGATGTCCGACCTGGGCGTGACGCTCGTGCAGAACGACCTGGCCATCGCGCTGGTCGGCGACCAGACGCGCCACACCGGGATGGCGCGGCACCTGGGGTACCGCTGGTTCACCGACCCGGCCGAGCGTGAGATCTACCCGCCTGAGGATCACGCGCACCACAGTCGCGTCTATGCGGCCGGCATGCGCGCCGTCCTCGCCCGCGATCCAGCCGACGAGCGCGCGCTGCACCTACTCGCGCAGCTCCAGGAACACAGTCCCGAGTTCGCCGAGCTCTGGGCCGAGCACGAGATCGCCGTGAACTTCAGCGAGCAGAAGCGCGTCGCGCACCCGCAGCTCGGATTGCTGGAGTTGTGGTGCCAGGTGCTGATCAACGCCGACGAGGGGCAGGTGCTGCTCGTCTACACCGCCACACCCGGCACCGAGAGCCACGACAAGCTGCGGTTCCTCGGCGTGCCGATCCACGGATCGACGCTCCCTTCTTAGACCGTCGGCGCGCGGGCATGCTCGTCGTATGCCTCGCACCGACAACCTGACCGGCAAGCTCGCCCTCGTCACCGGCGCCAGCGACGGCATCGGTCTCGAGCTCGCCCGGCACCTGACCCAGGCCGGCGCCGAGGTGCTGATGCCCGTCCGCAACCAGGCGAAGGGCACCGCGGCGGCCGGCCGCATCGGCGGCAACGTGCGGGTCCTCGAGCTCGATCTCGCCTCGCTGGCCTCAGTGGAGCGACTCGCCGCGACGTTGCTGGCGGAGGGGCGCCCGCTCGACGTGCTGATCAACAACGCGGGCGTGATGACCCCGCCAGATCGCCGCGTGACCGAGGACGGCTTCGAGCTGCAGTTCGGCACTAACCACCTCGGGCACTTCGCCCTCACCGGGCGTCTGCTGCCGCTCCTGCGCGGCGCGCACGTGGTCACCCAGTCCAGCGTCGCCGCGCGCAGCGGCGCAGTGCACTGGGACGACCTGCAGTGGGAGCGCTCCTACGACGCGGACAAGGCCTACAGCAGCTCAAAGATCGCCAACGGGCTGTTCGGCCTGCACCTGGAGCGCCTCGGTCGCGCACGTGGCTGGGGCCTGACCAGCAATGTGTCCCACCCGGGGGTCACACCCACCAACCTGCTCGCGGCCCAGCCCGGGATGGGGCGCTCGCGGGACACGCGCGCGCTCCGGGTGATCCGCTGGATCGCGGCGAGCCCCCTGCCGTTCTCGCAGACCCCCGACAAGGCCGCACTCACAGCGCTGTACGCCGCGCAGGCGCCGGGCGGCCGGTTCTACGGCCCCAAGGGGCCCGGGAACCTCGCGGGCGCGCCCGCCGAGCAGAAGCCCTACAAGCCATTCGTGAGCGAGGCGGACGCCGAGCGGCTGTGGACGGTTTCCGAGCAGCTCACCGGGGTGCACTGGCCCTCCACTTAGAAACGCTTTAGCGGGCCACCCCCGACGCCATTTGAGGGGTACCCCCCATGGCGAACGTGAGTCGGGGGTGTGAGTATGCGGAGTGCGACATGGACGTAGGGCCCACCGGCATCGCTAGCCGTTTCACTGGCGGCGTGCCCGCGGCCAGACCCCCTCGAGCACGCTTCGGTTAGCGTGCCGGTGGCGCCCGACTCCGTCCCTCCGGTAGCCGTCAGACTGGAAGCCGTGTCCCCCTCCTCGCGCGGTCCTGCGCTGTTCTGGCGCGTCGCGATCGGCAATGCGGCGGTGCTCGCCGCCGCGTGCGTGATCACCGCGATCGTCTTCGCCCCGAGCGGGACCGATGTCGCGTTGCGTGAGCTCGCGATCTTCGGCGGCAGCCTCGTGACGATGCTCGCGATCAACCTGCTGCTCCTGCGCCACGCGCTGGGACCGCTGCGGGCGCTGACCAGCTTCGCGCGCCGGATCGACCCGCTTGAGCCCGGCCTGCGGCTGCAGGTCACCGGCGGGGACTCCGAGGCCACCGAGCTCGCCGACGCGTTCAACGACATGCTCGAGCGCCTGGAGGCGGAGCGGCGCGCGAGCGTCGGCCGCGCGCTCGCCGCGCAGGAGGGCGAGCGGCTGCGTGTGGCGCAGGAGCTGCACGACGGCGTGGGGCAGAGCCTCACGGGCGTGGTCCTGCAGCTCGGGCGTGTCGCGCGCGATGTCGACGCTGTGGCCAAGCCCGGCGTGATCGAGGCGCAGGAGACCGCTCGCGAGAGCCTCGAGGAAGTGCGGCGGATCGCGCGCCGGCTGCGCCCCGAGGCGCTCGACGACCTCGGCCTGGCGAGCGCGCTGCTCGTCCTGGGCGATCGCGTGGCCGAGCACACCGAGCTCACGGTCGACGTGTCCGTGCAACCGGGCCTGAGCTTCAACGCCGACGAGGAGCTCGTGCTCTATCGCGTGGCCCAGGAGGCGCTGACGAACGTCGCCCGCCACTCGGGGGCCAGGCGCGCCGAGGTCCGGCTCGCGCTGCACAGCGGCCGTCCGCGGCTGGAGGTCGACGACGACGGCACCGGGCTCCCGCACGGCGCTCGCGAGGGCAGCGGCGTGCTCGGGATGCGCGAGCGCGCGGTGCTCGTCGGCGGCACGCTCAGGCTCAACTCGAGTCCGCTGGGCGGCGCACGCGTCACCCTTGAGCTCCCCCAGACATGAACGCACCCACCCGGATCATGCTCGCCGACGACCACGCGGTCGTCCGCCGCGGGCTTCGCCTCGTCCTCGAAGGCGAGCACGATCTCCGCGTGGTCGCGGAGGTCGGCGACGGCGCGGAGGCCGTCGAGCGCGGCCTCCAGGATGACGTCGACCTGGCCGTGCTCGACATCTCGATGCCCCGCATGACCGGCCTGCAGGCTGCCCGTGAGCTGACGAACCGCCGCGCCGGCCTGCGTGTGCTGATCCTCTCCATGCACGACAACGAGCAGTACCTGTTCGAGGCGCTGCGGGCGGGCGCGTCCGGCTACGTGCTCAAGAGCGTCGCCGACCGCGACCTCGTCGAGGCCTGCCGGGCCACGATGCGCGGCGAGCCGTTCCTGTACCCGGGCGCGGTCCGCGCGTTGATGCGCGACTTCGTGGAACGCGCCCGGCGCGGCGAGACACCGCCCGACGACCCGCTCACCCCGCGCGAGGTGGAGATCGTCAAGCTCATCGCCGAAGCGCGGACGACGCGCGAGATCGCCGCCGACCTCGTGCTGAGCGAGAAGACGGTCGAGCGCCACCGCACCAACATCCTGTCCAAGCTCGGCATGCGTGACCGCGTGGAGCTCGTGCGCTACGCCATCCGGCGCGGATTGGTGGAGCCCTAGGCCCCGAATACGGGGCGCCCCGGATAGACCGGGCCGCCCGCGTCCAGCATCCTTGGCCGATGCTGGATCTCGTCATCGTCGACGACCATCCCGCGGTCCGCTCCGGCCTCCGCGGGTTGCTCGACGAGGCGGAGGGCCTGCGCATCGTCGCGACCGCGGCCACGGCGCAGGAGGGCTTCCAGGCCATCGCCGACCTGCGTCCGGCGGTCGCGCTGCTGGACCTGCATCTGCCCGACGACGACGGCCTGTCGCTGTGCCTGCGCACCCGCGCGCTGCCGGAGCCGCCGCGCGCCGTGATCTACAGCGCGTTCGCCGATTCCGGTCTGGGGGTCCGGGCCGCGATCGCCGGCGCCTACGCCGTGCTCGCGAAGTCGGCGTCGCCGCGCGCGCTCACCGCCGTCTTGCGCGGTGAGCTGCGCCCGGCCCTCGATCCACGGGCACTGCGGGCGCTCGGCGAAAGGCTGGAGCCGCCGGAGCTCGCGATCCTCGGCATGCTCGCCCACGGCGTCGCCGAGGACGAGGTCGCGGCGACGCTGGGCCTCTCGCCGGAGGGCGCCCGTGCCCGGCGTGCGCAGATGCTCGCGCGGCTGGATGGCCGAAGGCCGCTCGCCGCCGCCTGACCCGCCTGCCAAACTAGGACCCATGCCCACGAGAGACCAGATCCTCGAGGCGCTCAAGGTCGTCATCGATCCCGAGTTGCACAAAGACATCGTCACGCTCGGGATGGTCCGCTCGATTGACATCGCCGAAACCGGTGCGGTCAACGTCACGGTCTCACTGACGACCCCCGGCTGCCCGATCAAAGGCCATTTCCAGTCCGGCGTCGCGAACGCCGTCAAAGCGCTCGAGGGCGTCACGGCGGTCAGCGTCGGCTTCGACGTCCTGTCCGACACCGAGAAGCAGGGTCTCCAGCAGAAGCTGGGCCGCGCCTCCGGTCTGCCCGCGGGCGCGCTCGCGCAGGTCGCGAACGTGCTCTGCATCGGCTCCGGCAAGGGCGGCGTCGGCAAGTCCACGCTGACGGTCAACCTCGCCGCGGCGCTGCAGGCCGAGGGCAAGAAGGTCGGCGTCCTGGACGCGGACGTCTGGGGCTACTCGATCCCGCGCATGCTCGGCCTCGGCGGCCAGCGCCCGTCGGTCTCGGCCGAGCGCAAGATCCTCCCGCTCGAGTCGCACGGCATCAAGGTCATCTCGATCGGCTTCTTCCTCAAGGAGGACGAGGCGGTCGTCTGGCGCGGCCCGATGCTGCACAAGGCGCTCACCCAGTTCCTCGACGACGTCGCCTGGGGCGAGCTCGACTACCTGCTGATCGACCTGCCGCCGGGCACGGGTGACGTCTCGATGACGCTCTCCCAGCTGCTCCCGCAGGCCACGTTCATGATCGTCACGACGCCGCAGGACGCCGCGCAGAAGGTCGCGCGCCGCTCCGCCCAGATGGCCGACAAGGTCAACCTGGAGATCTCGGCGGTCGTGGAGAACATGTCCGGCTTCACCACGCCGAGCGGCGAGCGCTTCCCGATCTTCGGCGAGGGCGGCGGCCAGCGCCTGGCCGACGAGCTCGACGTCCCGCTGCTGGGCCAGATCCCGCTGACGATGCCGCTGCGCGCCCACGCGGACGCCGGCATCCCGCTCGTCGCGGTCGATCCCGACGATCCGGCCGCCCAGGCCATCCGCCACACCGCCCGCGGGCTGATGGCGATGGCCCCGGCGAAGCCCGTCTCGCTTCCGGTGCTGGAAGTCGTTCAGACGGGCCCGCCGTCACCGGTCGGCATGTCGTTGCCGATGGCCGGCTAAGACCGCACGCTGCTGCGCGGTCTACTTCCCAGCGAAGTAGGCCGCGTTGCGCTCGGCGAACGCGGACCACTCGTCGGGCAGCTGGTCTTCAGCGAAGCACGCATCGACGGGGCACGCTTCGACGCAGGCGTCGCAGTCGATGCACTCGTCCGGGTCGATATAGAGCTGTTCGACCTTGTCGTAGTCCGGCTCGTCGGGCGTCGGGTGGATGCAGTCGACGGGGCAGACCTCGACGCAGGAATTGTCCTTGGTTCCCACACAGGGCTCGGCGATCACGTAGGCCATGGCCCCAATGGTCGCATAGGCTGGTGATCGACTGTGCTTCTGCTTACCGGAGCCACTGGATTGCTGGGCCACGCCGTGGTCCGCCGACTGGTCGCAAACCGCGTGCCAGTGCGGTGTCTGGTGCGAGACCCGCGCGGATTGGGCCCTGAGCGCGTAAGGGTGCAATTGTCGATCGGGGATCTGGCTGATCCGTCTTCCTGGCGACATGCGCTGCGTGGCGTGGACACCGTCGTGCACCTCGCGGGCGGGGCGCGCGACCAGCCGCGGGCGACGGTCGAGGAGCTCAACGGCCTCGCCGCGTTCCGACTGTTGCGGGCCGCGGAGCGGGTCGGCGCCAAGCACTTCGTGTGGATCACGCCGCTCGGCGCCACGCCGCACCACCCGATGCGCATGCACCGGGCGAAGGCGCTCGCGGATACCGCCATCGGCGCCGCCGACATTCCGACGACCACGCTTGCGCACTCGCTCATGTACGCGCCCGGCGACCGGCACCTGCTGTGGGTGGAGCGGCTCGGCTACCTGCCGCTGGTCCCGTTGGTGGGCCGCGGGATCGCCCGCACGCAGCCGATCTGGGCCGAGGACATGGCCGACGCGGTGCTGGCGGCGATCGAGGCGCCCGACGGCCATCGCCGCTTCGAGCTGGCCGGGCCGGAGACGCTCACGCAGCGCGAGGTCGTGCGGCTCGTGCTCGCCTCCTCGGGCCGGCGCCGCCGTGCGCTCCCGCTCCCGCTGGCCGGTCTGCGCGCTGCGCTGCGCGCCGAGGAGACGCTCGCCGGCCCTACCTCGCTCATCACCTGGGACGAGGCGCAGCTGCTGGCGGTGGAGATGCTGTCCGCGCGCGGGACCACCGACGCCGAGGCGCTCGGTGTCACGCCCCGCCGGATGGCGGCGGTTCTGGGCGCAGGTGTGCCCAAGGGCTGGCGTATTCGAGCTGCCTAGCAACCTGCAGCAGCCGGTCCTCGGCCAGCGGCCGCCCCACGATCTGGATGCCGACCGGGAGCCCGTCCGCCCCGAGCCCGACCGGCACGGAGATCGCGGGCTGCCCCGTGAGGTTGAACAGCGACGTGTACGGCGTGAAGACGCCGGAGCGGTTGAGGTCGCGCAGCGGCTGCTCCCCGTAGCCGTGGCACTCGCCGATCGGCAGTGGCCGCTCACCTAGGGCGGGCGTCACCAGCAGGTCGTAGTCGGCGAAGAAGCCGACGAGCCGCCGCGAGAGCGCCTGCAGCTGCGTCAGCGTGCCCATATAGGCCAGCGCGGGCGTCTGGCGGGCTCGCTCCAGCAGCGCGCGGGAGAGCGGCTCGATCTCGTCCTCCTCGGGCTCACGACCGCGGATCCGCACGCACATCTCGATCCCGAGGGCGATCGCCGGTCCGAAGACGTTGATGAACGCCTCGAGCACCTCGGCGGGCGGGAACGGTGGCGTGACCTCCTCGACCTCGTGACCGAGACCTTGCAGGATCTCGGCGCCGCGGCGGACGCCTTCGAGCGCGTCGGCCGGCGGCTCCACACCGAGCGGGTTGGCGGCGGTGACGGCGATCCGGAGCTTGCCGGGGTCGCGTCGCAGCGCGGTGGCGTACGGCTCGGGCGGCTTCGGGGCCCAGCTCGCGTCGCCGACCTCGTAGCCGCTGAGCACGTCGAGCGCGTGCGCGGTGTCGGCCACCGTGCGGGTGACCACGCCGTGGCAGGCCAGGAACGACTCGCCCATCGCCGGGCCGACCGAGATCCGCCCGCGGCTCGGCTTGAGCCCCACCAGGCCGCAACAGGCCGCGGGGATGCGGATCGAGCCGCCGCCGTCGTTGGCGTGCGCGAGCGGGACCATTCCCGCCGCCACGGCCGCCGCCGACCCGCCGCTGGAACCGCCGGGCGTGCGCGACAGGTCCCACGGGTTGCGAGTGGGACCGCCGAAGCGCGGCTCGGTCGTCGGCAGGATCGCGAACTCGGGCAGGTTCGTCGTGCCCACGATCACGAAGCCCGCCTCCCGCAGCCGGGAGACGAGGAACGCGTCCTGGTCGGGCCTGAAGCCGTCGAGGAACTTGGAGCCGAAGTTGAGCGGGAAGCCTTTGACGGACACGTTGCCCTTGACGGCGATCGGCACGCCCGCGAACGGCTGCGCATCGCCGGGCTTGACCTGGTCGGCGGCGGCCAGCGCCCGCTCACCGTCGACGGCCACGAACGCGTTCAGCGCCGGGTCCAGCGCCTCGATCCGCCACAACGCGGCCTCGACCACCTCACGCGCGCTCGCCTCGCCGCTGCGGACGAGCGCAGAGATCTCCACGGCGGAAGCGAACGCGGAATCCACTCACACTGGACCCTACCTACTAGCCTCCTCGCCGCTCTTATGCGCGCACTCGTGAAGGCCCACGCCGAGCCCGGACTGTGGCTCCAGGACGTACCCGAGCCCGAGATCGGGATCAACGACGTGCTGATCCGCGTGGATCGCACCGGGATCTGCGGGACGGACCTGCACATCTCCAACTGGGACGCCTGGGCCCAGAAGACCATCCCGGTCGGGCTCGTGATCGGGCACGAGTTCGTCGGCGACGTCGTGGCCGTCGGCGAGAACGTCACGGGCTTCGCGCCCGGTGATCTCGTGAGCGGCGAAGGCCACCTCGTGTGCGGCCGTTGCCGGAACTGCATGGCCGGCCGCCGCCACCTGTGCGCCCACACCGAAGGCATCGGCGTGTCGCGGACGGGCGCGTTCGCGGAGTACATCGCGCTGCCGATGACCAACGTCTGGCATCACGGCAAGAACATCGGCCGCGACGTCGCCTCGATCTTCGACCCGTTCGGCAACGCCGTCCACACCGCGCTGGCGTTCCCGGTGCTGGGCGAGGACGTGCTGATCACCGGTGCCGGGCCGATCGGGCTCATGGCCGCGGCGGTCGTCCGCCACGCCGGCGCGCGCCACGTCGTGATCACCGACGTCAACCCGGCCCGGCTCGAGCTGGCGCGGCGGATGAACGTCACCCGCGCCGTGGACGTGAGCTCCGAGGACCTCGCCGACGTGCAGAAGGAGCTGCACATGGAAGAGGGCTTCGACGTCGGCCTGGAGATGTCGGGCAACGCCAGCGCCCTGCGCGGCATGATCGCCAACATGTCCCACGGCGGGAAGATCGCGCTGCTCGGCATCCCGCCCGAGGAGTTCGCGATCGACTGGAACCAGGTCGTGTTCAACATGCTCACGATCAAGGGCATCTACGGGCGCGAGATGTACGAGACGTGGTACGCGATGACCGTGATGGTGCAGA
This sequence comes from Solirubrobacter taibaiensis, assembly GCA_027587225.1. Taxonomy (GTDB): domain Bacteria; phylum Actinomycetota; class Thermoleophilia; order Solirubrobacterales; family Solirubrobacteraceae; genus Solirubrobacter; species Solirubrobacter taibaiensis. The sequence goes on along the minus strand of JAPDDQ010000037.1, from coordinate 33,579 downwards.
GCGGGCTCGACATCTCGCCCGTGATCACGCACCACTTCGCGGCCGGCGATCACGAGGAGGCGTTCGCCACGGCGGCGGGCGGCGCGGCGGGCAAGGTCATCCTGCACTGGAGGGACTAGGCGTGTACTCGGTACGTGAGCAGCTGACCGGTGAGCTGGACGAGATCCGCGCGGCGGGGCTCTTCAAGGCCGAGCGGGTGATCAAGTCCCCGCAGCAGGCCACCGTCGCGGTCGGCGACGGCGAGGTCCTGAACTTCTGCGCGAACAACTACCTCGGGCTCGCGGACCATCCGGCGCTGATCGAGGCCGCGCAGACGGCGCTGGACCGCTGGGGCTTCGGGATGGCGTCCGTGCGGTTCATCTGCGGCACGCAGGAGATCCACAAGGAGCTCGAGGCGAAGATCTCGAGCTTCCTGGGCCAGGAGGACACGATCCTCTACGGCTCCTGCTTCGACGCCAACGGCGGGCTGTTCGAGACGCTGTTGGGGCCGGAGGACGCGGTGATCTCCGACGCGTTGAACCACGCCTCGATCATCGACGGCATCCGGCTGTGCAAGGCCCAGCGCTACCGCTACGCGAACTCCGACATGGACGAGCTGGAGGCGCACCTGAAGGCCTCGGCCGGTGCCCGCCGGCGGTTGATCGCCACCGACGGCGTCTTCTCCATGGACGGCTACGTGGCCAAGCTGGACGAGATCTGCGACCTCGCGGAACAGTACGACGCGATGGTCATGGTCGATGACTCGCACGCGGTCGGCTTCGTCGGCGAGGGCGGCCGCGGCACGCCTGAGCTCAAGGGCGTGATGGACCGCGTGGACATCATCACCGGCACGCTCGGCAAGGCGCTGGGCGGCGCGTCCGGCGGCTACACGAGCGCTCGCAGCGAGATCGTCGCGCTGCTCCGCCAGCGCTCGCGCCCGTACCTGTTCTCGAACACCCTGGCCCCGCCGATCGTGGCCGCTTCGCTGAAGGCCTTGGAGCTGCTGGAGAGCGGCGGCGAGTTGCGGGCGCAGCTGCGCGCCAACACGGAACGCTTCCGGTCCCGCATGACCGAGCTCGAGTTCGACGTCCTGCCCGGCGACCACCCGATCGCGCCCGTCATGTTCGGCGACGCGGTGCTCGCGGGCCGTACCGCGGAGGCGATGCTCGAGCGCGGCGTCTACGTGATCGCGTTCTCGTTCCCGGTCGTCCCGCGCGAGCAGGCCCGCATCCGCACGCAGATGTCGGCCGCGCACTCCTTCGACGACATCGACCGCGCGATCGCGGCCTTCGTCGACGTGCGCTCAGAGATCGCCGGGTAGCGGCACCTGCTGCGGTGGGGCGCCGGCCTCGGCGTCCCACGACTCATACGCCTCCCCGTCACGACCGACGTGCTCGATGGCGCCCCCGAGCGCGAGCAGTAGGCAGTCCTCCTGGCTCGCGTTGACGAGCTGGCGCCGCACCTCCGGCGCCACGCGGACGATCTCGCCCTGCGTCAGCTCGCGCTCCTCGCCCTCCACGCCGAGCGTGAGCGTGCCGGCGAGCACGAGGTAGACCTCTTCCTGGTGCAAGTGCTTGTGGATGCGCCCGCGCTGGCCGGGGCGCAAGATGATCTGGTTGACGCCGAAGGTCGTGACCCCGAGCGCGCGCCGGAGCGAGAGGAACCGCTCGTCGCTGTCGGGGTCGAGCTTCGCGTAGCTGACGCCGGTCTCCATGCCCTGCATCATGCCTGGAGGCCGATCCAGGTCTCCGCTTCCTCCGGTGTGAGGCCGCCGTGGTGGCCCTTGAAGCGACTTTCCGGGCTCGGGACCGAGGTCAGGCCGACCATCCGACCCGGCGCCGGGAGCACGCACACGTCGGCGAGCCGCTCGCGCAGGCGCGGGCCGATGTGGTCGAAGAGCGTGTCGGCGCGGACCACCTGCGCGCGATGCTCGAGCCGCGCGGAGAGCTCGTCGATGACGAGGTCGGGATCGTCCACGTGCAGGAACAGGTCACGCGCCGAGCCCGCGGGCGGGCGCGTGAGGTGGCGCGGCAGCTCCGACCAGAACAGGTCGAGGTGGTCCGTCTTGTCCACGTCGATCTGGCCGTGGTCGGCGGTCACGAGCAGCGGCGTGTGCACACTCGCCAGCGCGTCCAGCGCCCGCAGCGAAGCGGCCACGAACGCCTCGCTCGACGGACCGTGGCGATGGCCGGTGGCGTCGATCGCGTCCCAGTACAGGTACGTCAGCCCGGGGCGGTCGAGCAGCGCCACGCCGGCCTCGATCGTCTCGAAGGGCAGGATCGTCGCGCCCGCGAGCGCCGCCGAGCCGTACGGCGTGTCCGCGATCGCCGCGGGCTGCAGTGCCGTCGCGCCCGCAACGGTGCTCGGCCACGGGAACAGCTGCTGCGGCGTGATCGGCAGCGGGTCGTCGCTGTCCGCGAGCGCGAACCGCAGCGGCCGGATCACGTCTCCCACCAGCGGCTCGTAGCAGCGCCACTCGTACAGGCCGTGCTCGGTCACCGGCAACCCGCTGTAGAGCGTCGTCATGTGCGCCGTGGTCGTCGACGGGAACTGCGAAGCCACCGGCTCGATCTGGAGCCGCCTGAGGAACGGATGGTCGGCGTGGCGCTGCACGAACGCCCACCCGAACGCGTCGAGCAGCACGACGCCGAGCCGCTCGTGCTCGGCGGCCAACCCGCTGATCCGTCGGGGGAGGTCGGCGAAGCCGGTCACAGCTCGCCCATCAGCCGCTCGAGCTCGTCCTGCGTGCCGATCCGGGCACGCCGCTCCGGTTCCCGGATGTAGCGGTCGATCGCGGCCGCGATGGCCTTCGCGTTCGTGTGCGCGACGTGCGGGTCCATGCGGTCCGGAATGGCGAGCTGGACGCATCGGGCACCGGCGGACCGCGACACGCGAGCGCTCGCGACGTCCTCCCACCGCACCGTCACCTCGCGCACGGCGATGATCCGCGTCGGCGTGAGCGCGAGTCCGTCGACGGCGTTCAACCGCCTCGACGCGCCCAGGATGAGCGCCACGCAGACGGCGGCCAGGACGAAGCCGAAGGTGTCGCCGTTGATCCCCATGACGATGCCCCCGCCCGTTAAGAGCGCGGCCGCGAACATGCCGATGACGAGCTGACGGCTCGAGGCGGGGAACAGAAACGCCGGCTCCCCGTCCGCGGTCTTGGCGATCTGGACCTTCAAGCTGCCTCGCCCGACGCGGACGGGAAGAACTCGAGCTCCGGCGAGCCAGACATCCCGACCACCACGCCGGCGACGGCGATCGCCGCGCACAGCGCAACCAGCCCACGGTCGATCATCAGGCGGCGGCGCGGGAACGGACGAGCGTCTGGGCGAGGGAGACCGTGAGCGGCTCGACCTCGTGGATCGACCGCGAGTGCAGGAGCCGGACGCCCGCGTTGACCACGCCCTGGACGAGTTGGGCCGCCAGTTCGGCGTCCGGGTCGCCCTTGAGCTTGAGCTCGTCCACGAGCAGCGCCGCGGGGCGGTACGCCAGCGCGTTGATGCGGGCGCGCACGGCGGGGCCGAGCGGCGCGTCGCCGAGCAGCTGGGCGAGCCGGTGGGCGCCGGCCACGATGAGCCGCAGCTGGGTCGCGACGTACGCCTCGATGCGCGCGTCCGCGTCGGGCGCGGCGTCCATCGCGGCGGACAGGTCCTCCAGCCAGCGCGGCATGTCGCGCTCGCACAGCGCCGCGATCAGGTCGTCGCGGGAGCCGAAGTAGCGGTAGATCGAGTTGCGCGCCAGCGCGGTCCGCTCTCCGAGCCGCCCGAACGTGAGCGCCGCGTGGCCTTCCTGCAGCAGGATCTGCTCCGCGGCGTCGAGCAACGCCTCACGCTGCTGCGCGCGGTGCTCGGCGACGGTTGGCGCGTCGATCTGCGGCATCCGGCCAAATGCTAGGCGGTCGAGGGGCGCGACAGGCGCGGCTAGGCCACGTCACCGCGGGCGCGGCGGGCCAACTCGACCGTCGCGCCCCGCAGGTCACCCGGCTTGTTCGCGGGCTCCGCGAACGCGATCCGGGTGCTGGTGAAGCCGCGCGGCGTCTGGACGTTGAGGTCCAGGCCGTAACGGTCGATACGCACGCACGTGGCCTCGGTGGCGTCCGGGTGACCGCCGAGGGCACGCGCCATGTCCAGCAGGTTGTGCGCGTGGTCCTCGTTGAGGTGCTTGATCGCGTACGCGGCGCCGGAGGCCACGGGATCGGGCTCGGCAGCGTGGTAGGTGTCGGCGTCCGTGGAGTCCATGCGGCCGTATCCGCCCACCCAGCGCACGCGGTCCACGCGCAGCGCGTAGTAGGTGAAGTCGCCGAAGCCACCGTACAGCCCAGAAGCGGGGGACGCCTGCTTGTACGCGGCGACGGCGGCTTCGCGCGCTTCGCCCTCGAGCGCCTCGGCGCGGCCGGCGAGCGTGACGCGGCCGCTGTCGAGCGGATCGCCCTGCGGGTCGGCCTCGCCGATCATCAGCGAGGCACGCGGTTCACGCGTGAGGTTGCGACCGTGCTCGGCCAGCGTCGACAGGCACAGGATCGGCGTCCCGTCGGCCAGCGCGGCGTAGAGCACAGCGGACGCCCACGGCGTGCCGTCCTCGCTGCTGGTGGCCAGCGCGGCCATCTTGCCCTGGGCGACGAGCGTGCGCGCTTCCTCGGCCGGGGTGCGTGTGGTGGTGGGAGCGACGGGCTCGAGCGGCTCCGCGATGGCGAGCGCCTCGGCGGGAGCGATGTGATCAACGGGGAAGGCGGTCACGACGGTCCGGACGTTAGCGACAGGTGTCCCGAAGATCAAGACACCTGTCGCCAACTAGATAAAGGGGGGCCTGGCCCCTTTAAGTTCGAGCTACTTGATCGAGATGGTCGTCTGCAGCTTGCCGGAGGCCTTCTTGGCGGTCCGCTGCAGCGTGTAGGTGCCCTTGAGCGTCGTGCCGGACGGCACGCTCAGACGCAGCGTCTTCTTCTCGACGGTGCCGCGGGCGATGACCTTCTTCGTCGCGCGATCGATCAGGCGCACGTGCACCTCGGCCTTGGTCGCGAAGGCGGCCTTGGCGAGACGGATGACCTTGAACGTCGCGTCCTTGCCGGCCGGGCCGGCGGGACCCGCCGGGCCGGGGGTGCCGGCCGGGAGCGGCGTGGCGGCGATGACCTCGTCGGCGGCGATCGTCAGCGCCATCGTGCCGTACAGGCGCGCGGGGGGCGGGAAGCCCGAGAGCACGGACGCGGCGGTGTTGATCGGGACGATGTTCGTGATCGCGTGCGAGCCGTCGGGGCGTCGCGTGACGACCGCGTCGCTCAGGTCGAGGTTGAACTGCACGTCCGCGCGGTCGTAGGCCGTGACCGCGGGCCCGATCTTGGTGCCGCTGCCGCGGAGCGTGCCCGTCGCGCCGTCGATGGTGACGACCGGATCGACGATCGTGCCCGGCTTGAAGCCGCTCGCCTCGTGGATCGCGAACGTGAACCCACCGGCCAGCTCGACGGTGGCCGAGAGCTTGCCGGCGCTCGTGGTGCTGAGCGTGCTGCCCGTCGCGTTGGCGGGGTAGCTGAGCTTGTAGCGCTCGTTGAGGCCCTTCACGGGAGCAGGCGTGGCCGCGGCGTTGAGGCCGGGGATGATCGTGCCGACGGGGTTCGTCAGCGTCGCCGGGGCGGTCGACTCGATACGACCGTTCGGCACACCCTGGCCGCCCGCCCGGATCGCGTAGCCCAACCACGTGCGGGAGTTGTCCGACGTGCTCTCGAACTGGTTGGCCATCGTCCAGTCCAGCCGGCCGCCGGTGACCGTGTAGTCGGCGGCCGACGCGGTGGCGGGAACCGCCAGGAGCGCGGTCGCGCCGAGCGTCAGGATGAGCTTGCGCATGGGTTGTCCGTGAGTCCTTTCAGGGATCAATCGGTCGTGTAGGAGAGGGAAACCGACCCGAACGGGTCGCCCGGCAGGTAGTAGCCGGCAAAGACGGAGCTGGCGGCGCCCGGCGGCACGGCGCCCGGGATCCGCTCGTAGGCGAAGGCGTTGCCGCCCCCGGTGGTCGTGGCCTTCGCGACGTCGAGCGTCTCGACGACCTGCCGCTTGTTGCCTCCGGCGGTGTCGCCGGACCCGGTCATGCGGAAGATCACGCGTGAGCTCGGCCCGTCGAGCTCGACCTCGGGGTCGTTGACCACCAGGTCGATGCCGTGGGCGGCATAGCGGAACGCGACCGTGCCGGTGAACGCGACCCGCGCGGCGCCGGTGGCCGGGTCACACCAGCCTTCGGCGAACGGGAAGCTGTAGGCGTACACCAGCGGCGGGGCGCCCTCGAGCGCTTCGGGTGCCGCACCGGTAGCTGAACGCGAAGGTGTGGTGCCCTCGCCGCCGGCGATGTAGCGGATGAACGACTCGCGCACGCGCCAGGTGAGCGTCGCGCCGAGAATGGTGCGCGCGCCCGCCGGACGGGCCTTGACCGGCGGCTCGCCGGACCCGGGGGCCGGCGGCGTACCGCCCGCGGTGCTGAGCGTGCACGGCCCGGACGGCGCTTGCGGCGGTGCGGCGAACGTCCCGGTGGCGGCGACGGTCGCGAACGTCCCGCGTGGGAGCTTGGCCTTCAGCCGCCGCTGCAATGTCCTGGTGGCGCTGGAGGCAAGGCTCGCGCCGGTGGCCTCGAGCTTGACGCCGGTCGCGCTCGTGAGCGGGGCGACGGCGAGCATGAACACGGTGGCGCGCCGGCCGCCGAGCAGCGCGGTCACGCGCGGGCGCGCGCCGAGCTCGAGCCGCGGGGCGCCGAGCGTCACGCTGCGCTTGCCGGCCCGCAGGCGCAGCGCGCCCTTGGTCGCGAGCGCCGTCGTATTCGCGGCGCTGAGCGGGAGCGTGACCTTGCGGCCACTGCGCGCCGCGTTCCCGCTCGTGCGTACGGTCACGCCCTCGGCCCGCAGCGCCTTGTCCGCCTTCGCGGTCACGGTGATCGTGAGCGCGTCGGCGGCCGACGCGGTGGACGGGGCGAGCGAGCCGGCGACAAGCGCGAGCACGACCGCGGCGCCGCGTCTCATCGCGTGGGATCCACGAAAGTGAACGTGCCCCACGGCTGTCCAGCCGGGTACTCGCCGCCGCCGAGCCGGCCGATCGGGTCCGCGACGGTGGCGCGCGCCCGAACGATGTTGCCCGTCGTCGACAGCTCCAGGTTCATCACGGTCTCGTCCGCGTACTGCTCGGGTGAGGAGACGCAGAGGACACCATTGCGCGCGGCGCTGCGGCCGTCGGCGCGGATGGTGCCGGTGAGCCCGCCCGGGTCGATGTCGATCTCCAGGTTCGTGATCTGCTCGTCGATGCCGTGGGCGGGCATCGAGTACGTGATCGTGCCCGACAGGTAGAGCGTCACGCTGCCGTCGAGGTCAGGGAGGATCTGCGTGACCTGCAGCCGGTGGTCGTAGGCCGAGTTCGCGATCAGGCGCGAGGCGCCATCGGAGGCGACGATCGTGCCGGAATCCGACGAGGGGCACCCGGCTGCCGGCGTGAGGACGTACTTCGTCCAGCTGCGCAGGTCACGGGTGCCGGGGAGGTCGCAGCCGAACCAGTCGACGCTGCCCGCGGGCGTCGCGGACAGCCGAGCCGGGTCGCAGGACCCGGCGGGCACGTCGATCGAAGTCCCGGTGTCAGGGGTGGGGGGCGCGGTCGGCGCCGGCGTGGCGGTCGCGGCGGGGGTGGTGGGGGTGGGCGCGGGCGCGGGCGGCGAGATGAGCTCGTGGCCTGGGGGCTTGTACGCGACGCTGAGCGCGCCGAGCGACCTGGTCGACGGCGTCCGCTTGAGCTTCAAGGCGCTGCGCAGTGCCGTGGCCGCCGGCGTGGTCAGCGCGATCCGCGCACGGGTGAGCGTCACGGTGCTGAGTGCCGGATCCAGCTGGGCCGGGCGGGTCGGCGTGACCGTGAACAGGCGGACGGTCTTCCGGCTCAGCCGCGCGGAGACGTACGACGAGGTGCGCCCGACGGTGAGCGTGAGCGAGGTGGCGCTGACGCTCCGGCGACCGGACTTGAAGCGGACCGACCCGACGAGCTCGAGCTGTGCCGACGAGGCCACGGTGGCCTTGCCGACCGTGAAGGTCCCGGACGAGAGCGTGAGCGGCTTGAGCGCGCGTTTCCCCGCGGCGGAGAGCTCGAGCGTGGCGCGCGAAGGCGCGGGCGTGGCGTGGGCGCTGGGAACGACCGCGAGCAGCGCGACCGCAAGAGCGAGAACGAGACGAGACAATGACATGGGTCCAATTCCGACCTGGGTGGACGGAAACGGACCCTAACACACCGACTTAGGGTAGCCTAATTGTCCGCATGAACCGCCTCGTTGTCGCTCTCCTACTGGCGCTCCTCGCCTTTGCCGCTCCCGCGCAGGCCGCTCCCCGCGTCGCCGCGCTGACTCCCTTTTCGGCTTCCACCATCACCCGCCTGGGTGTCCGTCCCGTCGTGGTCGGGCAGACCCTCGGCGGCACCGACCAGTACCTCGCGTCCCTGCGCAACGTGCCGGTCATCCCGCTCTCCCATCCACTGGGTCCCAACATGGAGCAGCTCGCGACCTACAACGCGAGCATCGTGCTCTCGAGCAAGACGTGGCAGCGCGGCACGCCCGCGATGCGCCGGCTCGGGATGACGGTCTACGAGTCCGATCCGACGAGCGTCGCCGCCGTCGGGCGCGAGACCCGCGCGATCGGCAAGATCCTCGGCCGCACCCGCGCCGCCAACACGCTCGCGACCAAGATCGAGAACGACGTCCGCGCCGCCCAGCGGGGCATCAAGCGCCGCCCGCGCGTGCTCGTCATCCTCGGCGTCGGCCGCACGCCCCACGCGATGCTCGCCAACTCGTGGGGCGGCGACATCGTGGCCAAGGCCGGCGGCCAGCTGCTCACGAACGGGCTCACGTCCGCGAGCGGCATCGCTCGCATCTCTGATGAGATCGTGGTCCAGCGCAATCCGGACATCATCATCGCCGTCCCGCACGGCAGCTCGGGCAACATCCCGCGGCTCGCCGAGTACTACCGCTCGAACCCGAACTGGCGCAACACCCGGGCCGTGAAAAGCAAGCGCGTGTACGTCGCGACGGGCAACCAGCTGCTGCAGCCGTACCCCGGCGTGGCCGCCACGATCCGCAGCGTCCGCGCCAAGTTCTTGAAGAACTACTAGGCCTTGACCGTTCGGCGCTCGTCCGTCGTCGTCACCGCCACCGTCGCCCTCTTGGCCGCTTGCGCGGCCTCGATGGCGTTCGGCGCGGTGCACGTGCCGCTGGCGAACATCTGGGACGCGCTGACCGGCCAGGCCGAAGAAGGCCCGCTGCGGCAGATCATCGTCGAGTTGCGGCTCCCGCGGACCGTCTCGGCGATCATCGTCGGGGCGGCCTTGGGCGTGGCGGGCGCGCTGCTGCAGGGTGCGCTGGCCAACCCGCTCGCCTCACCGGACGTGATCGGCGTGACCGGCGGCGCGGGCTTCGGCGCGATGCTCACGCTGCTCGTGTGGCCGAGCGCGATCGCGCTGTTGCCGGTGGGCGCGCTCGTCTTCGGGATCACCGCGGCGGCGATCGTGTTCGCGATCGGCTGGTCGGGCGCGCACGCGGGGTCGATCAGCCGCGTGATCCTCGCCGGGATCGCCATCACCGCGCTGTTCGGCGCGGCCACCACGTCGCTGATGGTCGCCTACAGCGACCGCGTGCAGTCGGCGATCTTCTGGCTCGCGGGCGGTCTGTCGTCCGATGGCTGGGCCTCGCTGAGCGTCGTCTGGCCGTACTTCTCCGTCGGGTTCGTGATGGCGGTGTTCCTCGCGCGGCCGCTGGACCGGCTCGCGCTGGGTGACGACGTGGCGGCCTCCCTGGGCGGGCGCCCGCGGCTCGTCCGCTTGTGCGCGGCCAGCGCCGCGGCGCTGCTCGCGTCCTCCGCGGCCGCGATCGCCGGCCTGCTCGGGTTCCTCGGGCTCGTGATCCCGCACCTCGTGCGGCTCGCGGGCGGCACCGCGTCGCATCGCTTCGTGATTCCCGCCAGCGCGCTGTGCGGCGCGGCGCTCCTGCTCGCCGCCGACACGTTGGCGCGCGTGGTGCTCGCGCCGATCGAGCTGCCGGTCGGGCCGCTGATGGTCGTGATCGGCGTCCCGCTGTTCCTGTGGCTCTTGAAAGAAGCGGTATGAGCGAGGCGCGGCTGGTCGCGCGCGACGTGCACGTGAAGATCGGCGACACCCCGATCCTCCACGGCGCCTCGGTGAGCGTCCACGCAGGCGAGTTGCTCGCGGTCGTCGGGCCCAACGGGGCCGGCAAGTCGACGCTGTCGCGGGCGATCTCGGGGCTGCAGCCGATGGAGCAGGGCGACGTCCGCTGGAGCGGTACGCCTTTGGGTGAGCTCAAGGGCCGCAAGATCGCGCGCCTGCGCGCCTTCGTTCCCCAGCGCGCGCCCGTGCCCGCGGGCGTCACCGTGCGCGAGGCCGTCGAGCTCGGGCGCTCCCCGCACATCAAGGCCTTCGCGCGCCCGACCCGCTACGACCGCGAGGCCGTCGAGCACGCGCTCGAGCGCACCGGCACCCTGGAGTTCGCCGAGCGCCGCCTCACCACGCTGTCCGGCGGTGAGCTCCAGCGCGTCCAGATCGCGGTGGGCCTCGCCCAAGAAGCCCCGGTCCTGATCGCCGACGAGCCCACCTCGCACCTGGACCTCGGCGCCACCGCCGTCGTGGCCCGCCTGCTGCGCCGGCTCGCCGACGACGGCCTGTCCGTGATCCTCGTCGTCCACGACCTCGCCCTCGCCGCGGCGATCGCCGATACCGTGGTCGTCATGGCCGACGGCCGAACCGCAGCCACCGGCAAGCCCGAGGACGTGCTCACGCCCGAGCGCCTGAAAGACGTCTGGCGCGTCGACGCGTCCCTGGACGACCGCGGCGCCCTGCACGTGAACTGGCTCGGGCGGTGAATCGTGCCGCGTCGCAACCGCCGCGCTCCGGGTGCCCCGCCGGTGGTCTTCCAGCCATCCCGCGCGGTCCGCGCCTCGTGTGAGACCAAGGAGCGCTACGCGAGCGAGGCGGAAGCGCGCTCGATCGCGTTGATGAACGCGGCGCCGGGTCGGGCCGCGGCCACCAAGCCGTACCAGTGCACCGTGTGCGGCGGCTGGCACCTCACTTCGCGCTGAACGTCAACGGCGGGAGCACACCGTCGGGCCGGGGCGCCTGCTCGGCGGGGGTTGTGCACGATCAGGTCCTGACAGGACCGGTTTGTTCATCACCCCCGGCAAAAGCGAGCGGCAACGTGGACCGTCCCTTCGGCGTGGCAAGACGTGAACGCCAAGGCGTTCACGCAGTGCGGGGCACCCGCCTCACCCGCAATCAGCGTGCTCGCCGTTAAACACGACGGGGCCCCAAGCGGGGCCCCGAAGGAACTGCCAGCCGTGAGGCTGGTTTACATCATGCCGCCCATGCCGCCCATGTCGGGCATGCCGCCGCCACCGCCGCCATCCTTGTCCGGGACCTCGGCGACGATCGCCTCGGTGGTCAGGATGTTCTTGGCGATCGACGCCGCGTTCTGCAGCGCGGAGCGCGTGACCATGGCCGGGTCGATGACGCCCGCGGCCACGAGGTCGACGTACTCGCCGGTCGCGGCGTTGAGGCCGATGCCGGCCTCGCTGCGACGGACCTCGTTCACGACGACCGAACCCTCGAAGCCGGCGTTCTCCGAGATCTGACGGAGCGGCTCCTCGAGCGAGCGCAGGACGATGCGCATGCCGGTCTTCTCGTCGTCGATGCCGGTCGCGTCGAGGTTGATGGCCGCAGCGGCCTCAACCAGCGCGATGCCGCCGCCGGGGACGATGCCCTCTTCGAGCGCCGCGCGGGTCGCCTGGAGGGCGTCCTCGACACGGTGCTTCTTTTCCTTCATCTCGGTCTCGGTGGCCGCGCCGACCTTGACCACCGCGACGCCGCCGGAGAGCTTGGCGAGGCGCTCCTGCAGCTTCTCGCGATCGAAGTCGGAGTCGGTGTTCTCGACCTCGCCCTTGATCTGGTTGATGCGGCCCTTGATGGCGTCGGTCTCGCCGGCGCCGTCCACGATCGTCGTGTTGTCCTTGGCGACAACGACGCGACGGGCGCGACCCAGCTGCGAGATCTGCGTGTTCTCGAGCTTGAGGCCCATCTCTTCCGTGATGACCTCGCCGCCGGTGAGGATCGCGATGTCCTCGAGCATGCGCTTACGGCGATCGCCGAAGCCCGGGGCCTTGACGGCGACGCCCGTGAACGTGCCGCGGAGCTTGTTTACGATGAGCGTGGCCAGAGCCTCGCCCTCGACGTCCTCGGCGATGATCAGCAGCGGGCGGCCGGACTGAATGACCTGCTCCAGGACGGGCAGGATGTCCCGGACGGAGCCGATCTTCTGGTTGGCGATCAGGATGTAGGGGTCCTCGAGGACCGCCTCCATGCGCTCCTGGTCGGTCGCCATGTAGGGCGAGATGTAGCCCTTGTCGAACTGCATGCCCTCGGTGAACTCGAGGTCCATGCCGAAGGTCTGACCCTCTTCGACGTTGACGACGCCGTCCTTGCCGACCTTGTCGATGGCGTCGGCGATGACGTCGCCGATCTCCTCGTCGCCGGCCGAGATCGTCGCGACGCGAGCGATCTGGTCCTTGCCGGAGATCTCCTTGGCCTGCGAGCGGATGTGCTCGACGACCTGCTCGACGGCGATCTCGATGCCCTTCTTGAGGGACAGCGGGTTCGCGCCGGCGGCCACGTTCTTCAGGCCGGTGCGGACGATCGACTGGGCGAGTACCGTCGCGGTCGTGGTGCCGTCGCCGGCAACATCGTTGGTCGCCGTGGCGACCTCGCGGACGAGCTGGGCGCCCTGGTTCTGGAAGACGTCCTCGACCTCGATCTCACGAGCGATGGTCACACCGTCGTTCGTGATCGTGGGAGCACCGAACTTCTTGTCCAGGACGACGTAGCGGCCGCGCGGGCCGAGCGTGACCTTGACGGCGTTGGCCACGGCGTCCACGCCGAGCTCGAGGGCCTTGCGGGCCTCGACGTCGTACTTCAGTTCCTTGTGAGCCATGAGTCTCTAAATCTCCTTAGGGGGTCAGCCAGTGACCTTGGCGAGGACATCCGACTCACGGAGAACGAGGAGATCCTCGCCCTCGACGGTGATCTCGGTGCCGCCGTACTTCGAGTAGAGGACTTCGTCGCCTTCGACGACGTCCAGCGGCTGGCGCTGACCGTTGTCGTCGAGCTTGCCGTCACCGACAGCGAGGACCTTGCCCTTCTGCGGCTTCTCCTTCGCCGTGTCGGGAAGAACGATGCCGGAAGCCGTGGTCGCTTCCTCCTCGACTGCCTTGACGATCAGACGATCGCCGAGCGGCTTGAGCTTCATGTGAGTGACCTCCACTCAGATCGAACCTGCGAAATCTCGGTTGGCACTCTCGGTACACGAGTGCCAGCGGAGGTGCATGATACGACGAAAGTTCAGGTCGTCAAGGGGGTCTTGGCACTCTCGTCACACGAGTGCCAAGCAGATTTAAGTGCGCGTGAGGTAGGAGCCGCATCAACGGACGTCACGCGGCCCGGCAACTCGGCGAAGCGAACGGCGCGACGAGCCCCGGGTGCGAGCCGGTAGAGCACCTCGCCGTCGGCGAAGAACGCCGCGCCGGCCACGGCGCCGACGAGGGTGCCGCGCGTCGTGACGTCGCGCAGCTTGCGCAGACGGGCGTCATAGACGGCGCCCGATCCGAGCAGCCGGTTGTCGTCGAGCCAGGTCAACCGGCCTTCCTTCGGACCCGTGACCAGCTTGCCCGTGCGCACGTTGAGCACCGCGGAGCGACCGTCGCGGAGGTGCCCTGCGACACGGTCGCCGTTGCCGGCGATCGACGCGAACTTGCCCTCGATGCGCGCGGCGCGCAGCTTCCCGCCGGTGAGCGGGACGATCCGGACGAGGTCGCCGCCGTGGACGAAGTACGCCCGCGAGCCGGCGATCGTGGCCGCGTCCGCGCGGCGGCGCATCCGCTCCTCGACCTGGCCGTTGCGCACGGTCAGCAGGACCGTGTCCGCGCCGGAACGGCCGATCGCCCATTGGCGGCGACCGTTCTCGGTGCAGCCCACCGCGAGCACGTCGCGCACCGGGACCTCCGTCGATCCGACGAGGATCTTCCCGTCAGCGTCGCGCACCGCCTCAGTGACGCCGCCGCCGGACGTGCAGCGGCCCTGGGCGAGCACCTCGCCCCGCGGGAAGCCGTATCCCGCCACCTGACCGCGCGCGCCGAGCAGCACGGTGTCGGTGCCGGGGGCGCCCTCGACGACCGCGGTCAACTCGGGAGTGCCGCTCGGCGCGGGCAGCGCGCTCGCCGCGAGCAGCTCGTCGGGGTCGACGTAGCTGCACGAGTGGATCTCCTGATCGGCGCCCACGTGCGTCAGGCCGACCCGCTGGCCGACCTCGAGGGTGAGCTGGCACGACGTCATCCCGCTGCGCAGCGTGACCCGGTCGGCCGCCGCGCCCTTGAGCGTGCGTTCGACGCGTACGACGTACTCCCAACCGGCGCTTATCCCTGAGGGCGCGGCGATCGGGGCGCGGCTCTCGACGACGCCGACGAGCGCGCGGTCGGACTGGGCGAGCTTCGTCGCCGGGTGCGCCGCGATGCAACTACACGCGCTTGCGGTCGCCGGGGCGACCACAAACGCCACGAGCACCGCGCCTAAGGCACGGATGATCGGGGTGGGGCGGAGGGGATGCCCGGGCTTAGTTTTGAGCGCCGCCCACGCCGCGCAGGCGATCCTGGAAGTCCGGCGGATTTTCGACGATCTGCGAGAACCGAACGACGGTGACCGTGTCATCCAGCGCCACCTCGCGATCGTAGATCTGCTTGAGGAAATGCACGAGCTCCTCGGTACGGCGGAACTCGGGATTGTCGTGCTCGATGTCGCGCGGCGAGAGGTCCTTGACGCGCTTGACCTCCACGTTGTCGATGACGGCGTGGAACAGCTTCTCGCGGGGCGAGTACTGGTAGCCGACGGTGACCAGCACGACCTGGTTCTTGCGGTACTTGTGCCGCTTGTCGCCGAGGCGGATGGTCGCCGTCTTGCGACCGCGCTTCATCTGGTCGGCGAACACCGTGGAGTAGAAGTTGAGGACCTGCACGACGCGGCAGACTAGCGCCCTTACGCCTTCTTGGACAGCAGGCGCTCGATCAGTGCCCGCTCGCCCGGGTACGAGAGGGCCTCGCGAGCGCTCGCCAGCGCGATCCAGCGAGCGTCGTCGACCTCGTGATCGTGGTCGCTCGTGGAGCCGTCGACGTACTCGCAGAGGAAGAAATGGACGGTCTTGCGCACTCGGCGCCCGCCGCGCCGGTAGGTGTACCGAACATCGCCGAGCGGCTCGATCACGTTCGCCACGACCCCCGTCTCCTCGCGCACCTCGCGCGCGGCGACCTGCTCCGGCGTCTCGCCGGCTTCCATCCCGCCCTTCGGCAGGCCGGTGACGCGTTTGCCGGCCGGGGTGATCACGAGGAGCTCCTCCCCGCGTAAGACCACCCCGCCGTAGGACGTCTCCAGCTCAGTAGACATAGTTGCGCAGCGCGTCTGGGTCGTGGACGACCAGCCGGCCACGGCCCTGAGAGATCACCCCTGCCCGTTCCAGCGTCGCGAGGAACCGGGAAGCGGACTCGCGCGAGGAACCCGCGAGCATCGCGAGATCGGCCTGCGTGGCCGTGATCTGCACGTCGCCGGGTGGTGTGCCCTCGGCCACCGCCTGCTCGACGAGTCCGGCGATCACGCTCGCCACGCGCGACTGGACGGTCTGGAACGACTGGCTGGCCAGGCGCTCGTTGGTCGCCCGCAACCGCCGAGCCAGCGACGAGGCCAGGCCGACCGCGAGCTGCGGGCGCCTCAGCATCAGCCGGCGCATGTCCGGCCCGAGGATGGCGAGCGCTTCGACGACGTCGATCGTCTCGACCGTCGCGCTGCGACGTTCGTCGTCGAACATCGCCAGCTCACCGAAGATGTCTCCCGGTCCGAAGGTGGCGAGCGCGATCTGGCGCCCGTCCGCGTGCTCGCGCACGGCGCGTGCGTGGCCTGTCCGGACCACGTAACACGTGTTGGATTCATCTCCCTCGCGGAAGACGACTTCACCCGCCCCGAAACGGCGCGGGTGGGAGACCTCGGCGACGAGCGCGAGGTCGTCGGGCCCCAGCGATGCGAACACTGGGACCCGGGCGAGAAGTTCCGCGGTTGGAAGTGTGCTGCCGGTCACGTTCACCGGGGGTCTACCACCCCCGGGCCTTTCTATGCCACCTCGAGCGCCCGCTCGCGCCGCCGACGGGTGAGGATTCGGGCCGCGATCGCCGCCAGGACGACGATTGCGGCGATCGGCAGCAGGATGGCCAAAACGATCATCAACACGCCCGCGATCACCTCGAGGACGCGGACGGCGTCGCCGAGCGCGTCGCCCGGGGTCCAGCGGTCGCCGGGTGCGGCGGCCTCCCCGGAGCGGCGCGTGCCGCGGATCTCGAGGTCCACGGTGGCGTAGCTGACCTCGCGGCCGAGCTCATTGACCTGGCGCTGCGCCTGGGTGACCCGGCGCGACGAGCGGTTCACCAGCGCACGCAGCCGCGAGCGCTCCTTGTCGGTCGTCGCCTTGGCGAGCCGGTTGCGCAGCCCCTCGCGGTCGGCGCGCGCGTCGCGCACGGCGGCCTCGAGCGCCTCGCGCTGGTCGGTGACGTCCTCGGTCTCCTGGGAGCGCGACTGCACGTTGGCCAGCTTGGAGATGCGGGCGAGCCCGTCGTCGCGCTTCGCGGTCGGGATCCGCAGCGAGAGCGTCGCGATCGCCCGGCGCGAGCCGTCCTGGTCGATCTGCGAGCTCTGGACGAAGCCGCCGAGCGAGTCGACGATCGTGATCGCCCGGTTCGTGAGGCCCTGGACACGGTCCGGGGTGGTCGAGAGCGTGAGCGACGTGTTCGACTTCACGGCGCGGGCGTCGCGCTGGAGCGACTCGGGCGCGGCGGCCGGAGCGGCGGAGTCGCCCGCCGATCCGCCGGACGAGGATTGCTCGGACATCTCCGGGATCGCCTCGGACGACGTGGCGGAGCCGCCGGCGCTGGCCGGCTCCTCATCGCCGCCGCCGGCGCCGGAGAGCCCGGCGATGACGATGACGCCCATCACACCCGCGATGGCGACCGAGGCGACGATCGCCAGCATGTGCTCGCCGACGCTGATCATCGCTCTCCGCGCACGCGACGGCGGCGTAGGGAAACGGTTGGCCACCCGGGTGTCGAGCTTGAGCGCCCAGGCGGGATTCGGGGCGGGCTTGACGTCCCGCAGGAGGGTCTCGAGATCAGGCATCGACGGCCTCCCGGAGCTTGGTCATGGCGCGGCTGAGGAGCGTGCCGGCGTTGGACACGCTGACGCCGAGCACGTCGGCGATCTCGGCGTTGGACAGATCGGCGTGGAACTTGAGCGCGATGACCTCGCGGTCGCGCGCGGCCAGCGTGGCGAGCGCGGCGCGGACGGCGTCCCGCTCGGCGGCGAGCTCGGCCGCCTCGTCGGGCGCGGGCTCCGAGGGCGGGTCGGGGAGCGCGGTCGTCAACGCGCGCTTACGCCGGCGCAGCTCGTCCAGCGCCGCGTTGCGGACGATCCCGAACAGCCACGCGCGCGGCGAGCCGCGGCGGGCGTCGAAGCGTGAGCGCTTCTTGTAGGCGCGCTCGAACGAGGAAGCGGTCACGTCTTCTGCCGCCGCGCTGTCGCGCAAGAGCGTCGCGGCGTAGGCGAAGACGTCGTCCCGCGATTCGCGGTACAGCGCGTCGAAATCGAGCGCGCGATCCGCGGTGGCGGGAAGGGTCGCGGTGGTGGCCGTCACACCCTCACTACGACTGTCTCCGGGATCCATCACAAGCGCGCTAGATTCTTCGCCTCGATGCTGCGCGTACTGGTGGTTGCCTTGGCTCTGATGGTGTTGCTGCCAGGCGTCGCCGCGGCCAAGGAGCCGGCAGCGGTGTGGGCCACGGTCAACGTCTGCGACACGGCCAAGCAGCCTGACGCGATCGGCCTCCGCGCGTCGATGCCCGGCACACCCAAGGGTGCGCGGCTCTCGATGCGCTTCCAGGTCGAGTACCGGACGGCGGAGGGACGCTGGGACGACGTCGAAGACGCCGACTCAGGCTGGCGCGCCGTCGGCACCGCGAAGGGCGCGCCGGTCGAGTACGGCTGGAGCTTTACGTTCGCGAAGCGCTCCACGCCGGTGACGCTCCGTGGCGTCGTGAAGTTCCGCTGGCGCCAGGGCGACAAGCTCCCGCGCCAGCAGGAGGCCGCCACCGAGCCCGGTCACGCCTCCAAGGCGGGCTCGGACCCGGCGGGTTACTCCGCCGCCACGTGCGTGCTCTGAAAGAGCCGCGGATCATTGGTGATCACGCCGGTCACGCCGAGGCGCTCGAGCTTGGCGATGCGTGACCCGTCGTCGACCGTCCACACGTAGAGCTCGCCGCCGGACTCCTTGATCGCCCGCACCAGGCGCGGGGTGACCAGGCGCCAGTGGGACATGATCGCGTCGCAGCGGCCCGCGGTGATGTGGGCGCGCGCCGCGGAAGGCAGCTTCGTGCGCACCCACGCGGCGCCGGCGTAGGCCGGGAGCTTGGTCACCAGCGACTGCGTCGGGTCGCTCTTCAGGCGCGGGACGCTCCAGCCCAGGCGCAGGCGCGGCTCCAGCGCGCGCAGGACGATCAGCGACCGCATCCACATCGTCGAGACCAGCGTGCGTTCCACCAGCCCGTACTCACGCAGCGCGTTCACGGCGCGCTCCTCGTAGCCCGGGAGCTTGAGGTCCACGTCCAGCTCGATGCCCTCGAACGGGCTGCTCGCGAGGTGGGCGAGGCCCTCCTCGAGCGTCGGCGCGCCCTCGGTGTGCTCGTAGTCGTGGGCGAGTAGCAACTGGCCCCGGTGCTCGAGCACGTCGAACTCGATCATGTCCACGCCGTGCGCCAGGGCGGCGTCGAACGAGGCGGGAGTGTTCCCGGGAACGATGAGGTCGGCGCCCTTGTGCCCGATCCGTCTCAGCGCTGACATCTCGGACACCAGTATGTCGTCCGGTTGTCGTCTCCTTGCCCACGGGAGCGGATCTTTGACAACTCGCCGCAGCGCGGGCACGCCTGCCCGGACAGGCCGTAGACGACCTTGAAGCGCTCCTGCATCCCCTCCCGCGCCGACTCCTGCATGCGTGGCCGGGTGAGGCGGATGATCTTCAGCACCTCTTCGTCGGAGACGTCGCCGGTGCGCCGCCACGGGTCGATCTCGGCCTCGAAGCAGCCCTCGGCCTTCCACAGGTTCCCGATGCCGGCGATGATCCGCTGGTCCAGGAGCGAGTCGCCGATCGGCCGCGTCGGGTCGTCCTCGCGCAGCCGGCGCAGGATGCCCGCCTCGTTGAGCTCGGGCGCGAGGATGTCCGGGCCGAGCATCGCCAAGCGACGGTCGAAGCGCGTGCGGCTGTCGGTCATCAGCTCCAGCACCGGCCCGTTGATCTGCGCCACGAGCATGTTCCCGCGGCGCAGGATGAGCCACGTGTTGCGCGGCGTGTTCCAGTCGCCGGGACGGGTGCGCCACTTGCCGGTCATCCGCAGGTGGCTGTGGATGGTCAGCCCGTTCTCGAACCGGATGAAGAGGTTCTTGCCGTGCGCGTCGACCGAGCGGACGGCGGCGCCGGCGAGCTTCTGCGGCCAGCGATCGCGCCCGAAGCGCGGGTGCGGCGTCTCGATCGAGTCCGGCACGTGCCCCTGCAGCACCGGGCGGATCTTGTTCGCCGCGTAATGGATGGTGTCACCTTCGGGCACGGCGGCCTTTCGCCCAGTCGAGCAGCTCGGCGCTGGTCCACACGTCGTTGCCGAGGTCGTGCGCTTCGCGGGCCAGGCGCCGGTCGTCGGTGACGAGCAGGTCCGCCCGCGCGGCCGTCGCGTCGGCGATCAGCGAGTCCTGGAAGTGGCGCACGTCGCGCATACGGGCGTAGTGGCTGTTCGCGTTCACCCGCACCTGGCCGGTACGGGCGACGCCGTCGACGGTCACCGAGGAGGGCACGACCGTGCGCGGCAACCGCTGCAGCGCCTTGCGGCGCACGGGATCGCGGATCGCCGCCACCTGATCCTCCTGCACGTGCGTCGTGAGGAGCTGGAGCTCGCCGAGGCGGACCGCGTCCAGCACGGCCGCGCGACCGTCCGGGTCGTCGTGCAGCGCGTCGAACACCATCGTGTCGATCATCACCCTGCGGATCACGGCGCACAGAAGTATGGTTCGCCGCCGCGACGATGCCGGCCCGAGCGCACACCCCGGTGTGTCTCCGGGGTTTCCCCGGGGAGATCGCAGTACCAAGAACAGTGCATCGCGTGTGCGCCGGGGCGACACGTTGCCCTGGAGCACACGCACGACAGGAGCCGTCGGGCCGGCGTTGTCGCTGAGCACGCGCGAAACCGCCCGCGTCCTGGCCGCCGCGTTCCTTGCGGGCGAGTGGGAGCGGGACGCGATGGCCGAGCGAGCGCTCGTCGCGCTGGGCAAGCGCGTGTGGTTGTACCGCGTGGCCGGCGAGGTCCTCGAGGCCTACCACCGGCCACCGCGGGACCGGCCGCGCGAGCTCGCCGCGTTCGTGGCCACGTTGCTGGACGGCGTGCGCCGGCCGCCGCGCGTGCTGCGCGAGCCGATCTTCCACACGGAGATGGCCCCGAGCCGCTGGCCGGTGCCGCGGATCGACACCGTCGGCGACCTGGCGGAGCGACTCGAGCTCGACCCCGGGCAACTCGCCTGGCTCGCCGACGTCAAGGGGCTCGAGCGCCGGGCGACCGGGAAGCTGCGCAACTACACGTACTTGCGCATCCCGCGCAAACACGGTCCGCCGCGTGTGCTGGAGCGCCCGAAGCTGCGGCTGAAGGAGATCCAGCGCTGGATCCTGCGCGAGTTGCTGGTCTGGATTCCGCCCCACGACGCCGCGCATGGGTTCGTCAAGGGCCGCTCGGCCCGCACGCACGCCGGCCTGCACACCGGCCGCCGGGTCGTGCTCGCGCTGGACCTCGAGGACTTCTTCGCGTCTGTCACCGCGGCGCGCGTGTACGGCATCTTCCGCACCGCGGGCTACCCGGAGGCCGTCGCGCACACGCTGACGGGGCTGTGCACGAACGTCGTGCCGGTGGAGGAGTCCGTCCCCGGCGAGTTCCGGCTGTCGCGCCGGCTCGCGACACCGCACCTGCCGCAGGGCGCGTCCACCTCGCCCGCGCTGGCCAACCTCGTCGCCTTCCACCTGGACGCGCGGCTCACCGGCCTCGCCGCTGCGATCGGCGCCCGCTACTCGCGCTACGCCGACGACCTGACGTTCTCCGCCGACCACTACCTGCGCCCGCCGCACGACGCCATCGCGGAAATCACCCGGGAGGAAGGCTTCCGCGTCAACGCGGCCAAGACGCGCCTGATGGCCCGCGGCTCGCGCCAGCGCGTGACCGGGATCGTCGTCAACGCCCACCCGAACATCCCGCGCGCCGAGTACGACCGTCTGAAGGCGATCCTGCATCGCGGCGACTACGACCGCGCCGAGATCCTCGGCCGGATCGCCTGGGTCGAGCACCTGAACCCGGCGCGCGGGGCGAAGCTCAGGTCGCGGCTGTGAGCCGGCGCAGGCGCAGTGTCTGCACAACGACAAGCGCGGGCTGAGACGTACGGCGCAGCGTGCTGGTCGCTCGCACGGTCACCCGGGCGTGCCGGCGCAGCAGGCGGCGGCCGGCGGCATCGAGCCGCACGTTCACCGTCCGGCGCGCGCCGGCCGCGACGGTCAGCGCCGCGCGCGCGAGCCGGACGCGGTTGCGGCGCAGCGTCAACGTCCCTCGGCAAGCGACCGCGCTGGTGCAGCTCACGCGCAGACGCACGACGCCGCGTCGGTTGACGGTGGCGGAGGACGGCAGCCGCAGCTTCGGTGTAGACGGCGTGTCGGGAGGCCGGGGCGGAAGGGCCACGGCCTTCGCACCGCTGATGAACCGGGCGACCGTCCATCGATGTGGGAGTTGTTCGTCGTCGGTCATCCCGAACGCTGGGCCCGCGGCGGCGATCCGACCGGACGAGTCGAGCGCTATCGCGGTCCACTGCGAATAGGGCACGTCCCCGAACCCGTGCTGTGTTCGTACCGCTCCGGCCGTGCCGAACCCGGTGTCCGGCCGTCCGGCCGCATCGAAGCGGCTCAGCAGCGCGCCCCGGCGATCAAGTTGGTCGAGCGCGAAACCCGCGGCCACGATCTTCCCGTCGGCCTGAAACGCGAGGGCACGGAACCCCGCGATCGGTGGGCTGCCCAAGCCGGCCTCGACGCGGGTGACGCCGCTCGCGCCGAACTGGCCGTCCAGATCGCCGTCCGGTTCCAGCCGGGCCAGGACTGCCCTCGCCGCCTCGTTCGGGCCGGAAGACTCCTGGCCGGCGACAACAACGTGCTGCTGCGCATCGAGCCCCAGGTCGTACGCGACACCCCGGCCTGGTCCGGCGTGCTCCAGCGGGAGGCGGACGCTCCCGTCCGCCCGCGTGCCGAAGGTCGCGTCGGGTGCCCCGTCGTCCATGAGCCTGGCGACCAGCGCGAACTCTCGTCCGTCGCCGTCCGTGACGGTGCCCCCGAGGAGCAGCGCCCCATCGGGTTGGCGCCTGATCGCCGCCGCGGACGATCCCGCGGTGCCGTACTGCCGCTGGACGGCTCCGTCAACGCCGAAGCTGCCATCACGCCGGCCGTCGGAGAGGTAGCGAACGACGAGCGCCTGCACCCGGCCGTTCTCGTCGATCGCGGCACCGGCGACGACGATCTTGCCGTCGGGCTGGACCAGCACGTCGTCGAGGCTCGAAGAAGTCCCGTGCAACTGACAGAGCGTGCCTCCCTCGCCGAACGCCGGGTCGCGCTGCCCGCCCTTGGTGAACACCGTCACCACCGCTCGGGTCTCCTCGGAGTCGTCGGTCTCGACGACCGCAGTCCCGACGACGACGATCCGATCATCGGGCCCGACGGTCGCCGCCGGGAATCCGTTCAGATACGCGTCGGGGCACGGGTCGAGCTCCGCCGCCGCGATGCCCTCCGAGCCGAACGAGCGGTCCAGCGCGCCCGACTCGAGGTGCCGTCCGACCGCGACGGCCTCGCTCCGGCCGGCGGACCAGCCGGCGGCGAGCAGACGGTCACCAGGGAGTGCGAGGAGCGCCGTCGACCCGGAGTCAAGGCCCGAGGAGCTCAGGTCCCGCTGGAACACGCCCTGCTCGCCGAAGCTGGGATCGAGGTCGCCCGGAGCCGCGGCGGCGGGCGCGGCCAGCGCCATCGCGGCCAGGACCGTCGAAGATGCGGTGCGGAAGATCGCCATTACCGGCGCTCACGGTCGGGTGCCCCCTCGATCCTCCCGCACGAGGCCTAGGTCGTCAATGCCAGCGCGGCGAGTGACGGCTCCACGCCCAAAGGGGTCGAAGCAATCAATCGCGCACGGGGAGCCAAGCCGCGTGCCCTCTGGACGTCTTTAGAAAACCGGTGAGTGCGTCCAGAATGTGGGTACCAGCTACATATGCGAATTCTGATGGCGGTTGTCGCCGTCGCGCTGGTGCTCGCGCCGGCCGCCGACGCGGCCACGCCGATCGAGCGCTGGGCCAAGACGCACAAGCTCAGCGGCAAATGGCAGGCGAAGGACACTGACCGAGACGGCCTGAAGAACCGGCGCGAGTTCGGGCTCAAGACCAACCCGCGCCGCGCGGACAGCGACCGCGACAGCCTGCGCGACGGCGACGAACTGAAGGTCGGCACGAACCCGCGCAAGTGGGACACCGACGGCGACGGCACGCGCGACGGGGCCGAGAACGCGGGCTACATCCGCGACTACAGCGGCGCGACGGTCACGATCGACCGCTTCGTCGGCGGCCAGGTGATCGCGGAGGTCGAGGCCTACACGCAGTGCCTCGACGCGCAGGACGAGGACGACGTCGTGATGGACGAGACGTACGTCGAGGTCACCGAGGACGCCACCTCCGGCGACCCGCACTGGGCCGAGGGCGACGCCGAGCCCGTCCAGGAGGAGGAGACCGTCGACCTCGGCGGCGACGACGACTACGGCGCCGGCGCGTGCACGGACCCGAACCTCAAGCCCGGCACGCTCGTCACGAGCGCCGTCATCAACGCAGACGGCGTCGCGCTCGACATCGACATCGACATCAAGTAGAGAGCGTGAGCTTGCGCGGGCCGGCACGGAAGCCGAGCTCGAGCAGCACCTCTTCCCACGGCGAACCCACCACGGGCTCGCCGTCGACCTTCTCCAGCGCGAGCCGCTTGATCCGCCCGCGCTTGACCGCATCCACCAACGCAGCGAGCGACGGCTCCACGCGCGGGTCGTCAGCCGGAACGAGCACCTGCACGCCCTTGCCGCCCTTCTCGACGAACAGGACGGGCTCGGCGCCCGCCAGCACGACGTAGGCGCCCGCGGCCCGGGCCGGCCGGCGCGGCGTGTCCGGCCACTTCAAGACGGCGCCGTAGGGCTGCGCCGGGTCGGTGGCGGCGAGCACGATCGGCGGCGCCGCGTCGTCGTCCTTCTGCGCGCGCAGGCGCTCGACGGCGCCCGGGAGCGCGAACTGCGCGCCGCCCAACCCCTCCACGAAGTAACCGCGACGGGCGACGCCGATCGTCTCCAGCGCCGCCAGGGAGTCGTACAAGCTCGAAAAGCCACCCGGTATGCCCTCGGCGAGCACCTGCTCGCGGGTGACGATGCCGTAGCGCTCCAGCAGCAGCTCCGCCTGCGTGCGGCGGCGGGCGACCGGGTCATCGTCGCCGGCCCGGAACAGCGCGGGCGTGAGCGACCAGCGCCCCTGCACGGCCGGCTGCGCACCGCTGCGGCGCCGTGAGCCGAACGTGCGCTTGCGTTCCGCTCGCGCGCGCTGCGACCACTGCGGCGTGGAGGCCGCCAGCTTCGGAGAGCGCAGCGGCGCGAACGCGTCGTTGGTGGCCTCGCTCGCCCACACGAGATCCCACAGCCCGTTCTGGAGCTCCTCGGTCGGGAAGCCGCTGATGTCCGCGATGAGGTCGGTGAAGAAGCACGCACCGGCCCGCAGGCGCTCGCGGATGGCCTCGTGCACCGGCTCGGTGGGTGAGTCGGCGGGCTTCGGGGGCGGGCCGATCAGTGGCGCGTCGTCGCGGAAGTACAACGCCACCCGGCCCGAGCGCCGCCCGAGCGCACCCGCGCCGACCCACACGATCTCGCCGGAAGCGCACAGCTGGTCCAGCCACGCTGGGGAATACGCGCCGGTGCGGCGCGGCAGGAGGTCGCGTTCCCACACCTCCAACGGCAGTGGCAACCCCTGGAGCGGGACGAGGATCTCGCGCAGCCGGTCGATCCCCGCGCCGGCGGGCGGATGGCGGTCCACGCCCTGCCAGTTGGCCAAGAAGCGTGCCAGGGCGCGCTGGTCGGCCGGCTCGATCTCCGCGCGCAGGGCGGCGAGCGAGGCGCGGCGCAGACGGCGCAGCACCTCGGGGTCGCACCACTCGCGCGTCGTCCCGCCGGGGCGCAGCTCGCCGCGCACGAGGGCGCCGGACTGCTCGAGCCGCTCGAGCACGGGCGTGAAGTCCAAGCCGTACCGGTCGCGCAGCGCGCGGGTCTCGAACGGGCCGTGGGTGCGGGCGTAGCGCTTGACGAGCCGTTCCATCGCGTCCGGGACGTCGACGATGAACGCCTCGGGCAGCCCGGAGGGCGGCACGGCGCCGAGTGCGTCGCGGTAGAGACCCGCGTCCTCGGCCGCGACCCAGCGCTGCTCGCCGCCGACGCGCAGGAACATCGCGCGCCGCTCGCCCTTGAGCTGCTGTAGCCACGCCTCGGTGCCGCCACGGGCGAGCGCCTCGTCGAGCGTGAGGTCGCCGACGCGGCGCAGCACGTCGTGCAGGGCGTCCACGGAATCCGCGCGCGTTCGCTCGGAGAGCCGCTGGATGTCGGCCTCGACCGTGTCCAGCGCGCCCGGGTCGATCAGCTCGCGCAGCTCCTCCTGCCCGAGCAGCTCGCGCAGGAGCTCACGGTCCAGCGCCAACGCGGCGGCGCGGCGCTCGGCGTTGGGCTGGTCGCCCTCGTACATGTACGTGGCGACGTAGTCGAACAGCAGGCCGGAGGCGAACGGCGAAGCGGTCTCGGTCTCCACCGGCACCAGGGAGATCTCGCGCCGGTGCAGCTTGGTCAGCAGGTCGTGCAGGCCGGGGAGGTCCAGCACGTCGCGCAGGACCTCGCGGTAGGTCTCCAGCACGATCGGGAACTGCGCGTAGCGGCGCGCGACCTCCAGCAGCGACTGCGACTTCAGCCGCTGCTGCCACAGCGGTGTCCTCCGCCCGGGGTAGGCGCGCGGGATCAGCAGCGCGCGGCCCGCGTTCTCGCGGAACCGGGCGCCGAACAGGGCGCTGCCACCCAGTTCGCCCACGACGAGGTCCTCGAGCTCGTCCGGATCGATCAGCATCAGCTCCTCGCCGGGTGCCTCGTCGGCGTCGGGGAGGTGGACGATGATGCCGTCGTCGGACCAGATCGCGTCCGACTCCAGCCCGTACTCCTCGCGGATGCGGGCGCTCAGCGCGAGCCCCCAGGCGGCGTGCACGCGGCCCCCGAACGGCGACAGGACGCAGACACGCCAGTCGCCGATCTCGTCCCGGAAGCGCTCGATCACGATCGTCTTGTCGGACGGGATGACCCGCGTCGCCTGCTGCTGCTCGCGCAGGAACTGGACGAGGTTGACGGCCGCCTTCTCGTCCAGGTGATGGCTCTCGGCCAGGTCCTTGGGGTCCTGATCCACGGCCCAGCGCGCGAAGGCGCCGATCGCTTCGCCCAGCTCGCGCGGGCGGCCGAGCCCGTCGCCCTTCCAGAACGGCACCGCTCCGGGCACACCCGGCGCGGGCGTGACGATCACGCGGTCGCGCGTGATCTCCTCGATCCGCCAGCTCGAGGCGCCGAGCAGGAACGTCTGTCCCGGCCGCGCCTCGTAGACCATCTCCTCGTCGAGCTCGCCCACGCGGCGGCCGTCCGGGAGGTTCACGGAGTACAGGCCGCGGTCCGGGATGGTGCCCGCGTTGGTGATGGCCAGCGCGCGCGAGCCCTTGCGGGCGCGGATGTTGCCGTTCACGCGGTCCCAGACGATCCGCGGTCGCAGCTCCCCGAACTCCTCGCTCGGGTAGCGGCCGTCGAGCATGTCCAACACGTTCTCCAGCTGCTGGCGACTCAGCTCCGAGTACGTGTAGGTGCGGGCGAGCATCGCCGCCAGCTGGTCCACCGGCAGCGGCGTGTCCTCGTCGGTCGCCGCCATCGCCACGATCTGCTGCGCGAGCACGTCCAGCGGGTTGCGCGGGACGACCGTCGTCTCGATCTTGCCCTCGCGCATCCTCTGCGCGACCACCGCGCATTCCAGGAGATCAGCGCGGAACTTCGGGAAGATGCGGCCCTTCGACGTGTCGCCGACGTTGTGCCCGGCGCGGCCGATCCGCTGCAGGCCCGCGGTGACGGACTTCGGCGACTCCACCTGCAGGACGAGGTCCACGGCGCCCATGTCGATGCCGAGCTCCAATGACGACGTCGCCACCAGGCAGGGCAGCTCGCCGGCCTTGAGCATCTCCTCGACGATCAGCCGCTCCTCACGGGCGAGCGAGCCGTGGTGGGCGCGCGCGATCGGCTCCTCGGCGATCTCGTTCAGCCGCAGCGCCAGCCGCTCCGCCGCGCGCCGGTTGTTGACGAAGATCAGGGTGGACGTGTGCTCTTTGACGAGCTTGAGCAGCTCCGGGTAGATCGCCGGCCAGATCGACTTGCGCGTGGCCTCTTGGCCCGCAAACGGATCCAGCTCCAGGTCCATCGACTCCGGCTCGACCATCGATTCCACCGGCACGTGGATCTTCAGGTCCAGCGGCTTGCGCATGCCGGTGTCCACGATCGTGGCCTTGCGCTTGGGCCCGACCATGAACCGGCCCACCTCTTCGAGCGGATTCTGGGTGGCGGACAGGCCGACGCGCTGCACGTCCCGCCCCGCCTGCTCCACCAGCCGCTCCAGCGTGATCGCCAGGTGCGCGCCGCGCTTGGTCTGCGCGACGGCGTGGATCTCGTCCAGGATCACGGTCTCCGTGCCCTCGAAGATCGCGCGGGCGCCGCTCGTCAGCATCAGGTAGAGCGACTCGGGCGTGGTGATCAGCACGTCGGGCGGGTGCTTGACCATGTCCCGCCGCTCCTTCTGCGGCGTGTCGCCGGTGCGGATGGCGACGTTCAGGTCCGCCCCGATCCCGCGCAGCGGCGCACGCAGGTTCTTCTCCACGTCGTACGAGAGCGCCTTCAGCGGCGACACGTAGACGAGCCGCGTCTGCTCGTGCGTGGGGTTCGCCACGAAGCGGTCCAGGCCGTAGAGGAACGCCGCCAGCGTCTTGCCCGAGCCGGTCGGCGCGGAGATCAACACGTGCTCGCCCGTCGCGATCGCCGGCCACGCCTGCGCCTGGGCCTCCGTCGGGCCCGCGAACGCCCGTCCGAACCACTCCCGAACCTGCGGCGTGAACTGAGCGAGCGGATCGGTCATGGACCGAAGAACACTACGACCTCAGTCCGATGGATAGATCAAAACGGACACGCCGATCGCGATCAACGCGACGGGCACCGCGAACCGGCCGAGCCGCGCGATGGCAGCGGCGACCGGCGGACGCGTGGCGAGCCAGCGCGCGAGCAGGCACCACGGCACGATCAGCACTGCGAACACCGCGATGAACAGGCCCGTGTCGCCCGTCGCGAACACGGGTGGGAGCACGCCGATGTCGTCCACACCGCCGGTCAGCGCGATCGCGGCCACACTCGGCGTGCCGAGCGGCGGGTGCTCCTCGTCGCCCTCGAACAGCTCCTTGAGGCCGATCGCGATCGGGAGCAGCCCGAGCCAGCGCAGCGCGTCGGCCGGCACGAGCGTCACCACCCCGGCCGCGAGCACCGCGATCACGGCCCAGGCGAGGTACTGGCCGGCGACGAGGCGGCCGAGGCGCACGCCGCTCGCGACGAGTACGGCCAGCAGCGCCAGGTCGTCGAGGTTCGTGACGACGAACAACCCGACGGCCGGGAGGATCGTGTTCATGCCGGCATGAGTGTGCGGCGGCCGAAGAACGCTGCGACCGCGCCGGCCGCGGAGATCGCCGCCGCGATCACGAACGCGGTTTCCCAGCCTGGCCCTTCCACCAGCGCGCCGGACAGCGCTGCGCCGGCCGCGATCCCGCCGACGAACGACGTGATCGGCCACGTGTAGGCCTCCGTGCGCATGCCGGGCGGGGCGACGCCACCGACGATCTCGTTGCGGGTCGCCAGCAGCGGTGCGATCAGACAGCCGGCCGGGATCACGAGCAGCGCCATCACCCACACGCTCGGCGCGAGGGCGAGCGGCAGCAGCGCGAGGGGGAGCAGGGCGCCGATCGCCAGGTGCGTGCGCGACAGTGAGCGGCGCGGCAGCATGCCGTAGGCCAGGCCGCCGACGAGCGAGCCGAACGACCACGTGGCCAGCAGCACGCCCGCGAGCTCCGCGGCCCCTTCCGCGCGGCTGAAAGCCGGGATGCCGACCTCGAGCATCCCCAGGCCGACGCCGGTCGGGAACGAGGCGATCACGAGCACGCGCACGCCTGGCGACGTGAGCGCTCCCAGCAGCCCGTGGTGTTCGCGCTCATGGCTCGAGTCGACGTGCGCGGTCGGCGGGAGCGCGGTGAAGATCGCCGTGCCGGTCACGACCGCGACGGCGGACACGATCAGCGCGCCCGCCGGCGAGGTGATGGCCGCGATCAGCGCGGTCAGCAGCGGGCCGGAGATGAAGATCAGCTCGATCATGGTGCTGTCCAGCGCGTAGGCCGCCTGGTGCAGGCGCGGCTGGAGCAGGTCCGTCCACATCGAGCGCAGCACGGATGAGGTCGGCGGGATCGCGAAGCCCGCGACGAAGCCGCACAGCAACAGGGCGATCGTCGGCGAGGACAGCTCCGCCAGGCCGACGATCGCGCCGAGGCTGACGGCATGGACGACCGCGACGGGCAGCAGGATCCGGCGCGCACCGAGCCGGTCGACGAGCCGGCCCTGAAGCGGGGCGCCGATCGCCGAACCGGCCGCCATCGTCCCCGACACGGCGCCCGCCACCGCGAACGAGCCCGTCTGCTCGCGCAGGTACAGAACGATCGCGAGCGCGTTGATGCCGATCGGCAGCCTTGAGAGCAGCGACGACGCGACCAGCGCGCCCACCCACGGTGAGCGCAGGATCTCGAGATAGCGCCTCACGCGCCCCAGGCGAGGTCTTTGGCCTGCGTCAAGACCGCGTCGAGCATGTCGGGCGTGAGCTTGCCGGTGAACGTGTTCTGCTGGCTGGGGTGGAAGCAGCCGAGCAGCGGCCACGGCTCGCCGTCGGCGACGGCGCCGTGGCCGAACTTCGGCTTCGGGCGCGTGACGGTGCCGCCGAGGCTTGCGCGCAGCCGCAGCGCGCTCTCCCACGCGAACCCGCCGAGGCACAGCACGACGTGGATGTCGGGCAACAGCGCGACCTCCCGCTCCAGCCAGTCGCTGCAGTTCGCGCGTTCCTCCGGTGTGGGCAGGTTCGCGGGCGGCGCGCAGCGCACCGCGGCGACCATGTACGCGCCCTGGAGCTTCAAGCCGTCGTCTTTGTGGACCGACTCGGCCTGGTTGGCGAGCCCGACGCGGTGCAGGCCGGCGAACAGGAAGTCGCCGGAGCGGTCGCCGGTGAAGATGCGGCCGGTGCGGTTCCCGCCGTGCGCGGCGGGCGCGAGGCCGAGTACGAGGATCCGCGCCGCGGGGTCGCCGAAGCCCGGCATCGGGCGGCCCCAGTACGTCCAGTCGCGGTACGCCGCCCGCTTCTCGCGCGCGACCTGCTCACGCCACTCGACCAGGCGTGGGCAGCGACGGCAGTCGACGACCGCCTCGTTGAGCGCTTCCAAGGCGGCCATAGGACGAATCGATCCTAGCTCCGGCTACGCTCTCATCCCGTATGCGCCGCGCCTTTCTCGCCGCTCCAGTCGCCGCCCTGCTCTTGAGCGGGTGCGGTGCTGCCGCGGACAACCAGGAGAGCAAGTTCACCGAGGGTTCCGACCAGGCGCAGATCGCGTCGCTCGTGGACCAGCTCTCCACCGCCGGCGCCGCTCGCGACGCGGAGACCATCTGCACCAAGGTGCTGGCGACGACGCTCGTCAATGAGCTCAAGGCGGCGGGCGGGAACTGCGTGACCGAGATGGACCGGGCGATCAAGGACGCCAGCGACTACGACCTGCAGGTCACCGACGTCAAGGTCAACGGCACGACGGCGACCGCCAAGGTGCGCCAAGGCGACGACGGCAAGGTCGCCACCTTCACGTTCGTCAAGGACAAGGGCGGCTGGCGAGCCAGCGCCCTCGGCGCGGCCTAACGGCCCAGCTGGCTGTAGCGCGCCTCGGCGGCGGCCTTCTGCGGGCCCCACCACCACTCGTTCTCGCGGTACCAGTCGATCGTCGCCTGTAGGCCGGCGCGGAAGTCGCCGTACTTGGGTTCCCACCCGAGCTGCGTGCGGATCTTCGTCGAGTCGTTCGAGTAGCGCAGGTCGTGGCCGGGACGGTCCGGGACGTGGTCGAACGCGTCCGCGGGTTCGCCGAGCAGCTCGAGCGTGACCTCGAGGATGTCCTTGTTCGCGCGCTCGTCACCGGAGCCGATCAGGTACGTCTCACCCGGCGCGCCCTTGGCGAGGATCAGGTGGACAGCCTCGTTGTGATCGTCGACGTGCGTCCACTCGCGGACGTTTTCGCCCTGTCCGTAGAGCTTCGGGCGGGCACCGGTGAAGACGTTGGTGATCTGGCGCGGGATGAACTTCTCGACGTGCTGGTAGGGGCCGTAGTTGTTCGCGCAGTTCGAGAGCGTGGCGTGGATGCCGAACGAGCGCGCCCAGGCGCGGACCAATAGGTCCGATCCGGCCTTGGTCGCCGAGTACGGGCTCGACGGGTCGTACGGCGTCTCCTCGGTGAACTGGTCGTCGCCGTCCAGGTCCAGGTCGCCGAACACCTCGTCGGTGGAGATGTGGTGCAGGCGGGCGCCGTGCTTGCGGATCGCCTCGAGGATCGTGTAGGTGCCGATCAGGTTCGTCTGCACGAACGGCGCCGGGTCGTGGAGCGAGTTGTCCACGTGCGACTCGGCGGCGAAGTGCACGACCACGTCGGCGTCCTCGACCAGGCGGTCGACGAGCTCGGCGTCGCAGATGTCGCCGTGCACGAACTCGATCTGATCCTCGACCGGCTTGAGCGACTCGCGGTTGCCCGCGTAGGTGAGGGCGTCCAGGACGACCACCTCGTACTCCGGGTGGTTGCGCCGCGTGTAGTGGACGAAGTTCGCGCCGATGAAACCGGCGGCGCCGGTGGCGAGGAGCTTCACGACGCGAGGACCTCCCTGAGGGTGAGATGGGCTTTCAGGCCGTCCTGCCACGACGGCAAGGTGGGCGCGTCGGAGCGGGTCGAGCCGAGGACAGAGTACGCGGGGCGCGGTGCGGGAGCACCGAACTCCGCGGTGGTGGTGGGGTGCACGGTGATCTCCAGCCCGGCGGCCGCGAACGTGGCCACCGCGAGGTCGCGCCACGTGCACTGGCCGCCACCGGCGACGTGCAGGAGACCGTTCGAGCGCTGCTCGGCGATCGTGATCAGCGCGGCGGCGAGGTGGCCGGTGTAGGTCGGGCAGCCGAGCTGGTCGTCGACCACGGTGAGCTCGTCGCGCGTGGCGGCGAGCTTGAGCATCGTGTCGACGAAGTTCTTGCCGTGCGGGCCGAAGACCCACGCGGTCCGCACGATCGAGTGCGACGTGGGGGCGGCGGCCTGCACCGCGAGCTCGCCGGCGAGCTTGGAACGGCCGTAGGCGCCGATCGGGCCGGTGGGCGCGTCCTCGGGATACGGCTCGGTCGCGTCGCCGGCGAAGACGTAGTCCGTGGAGACGTGGACGATGTGCGCGCCCACCTCGGCGGCCGCCGCGGCCAGGTGCCCGGCGCCGTCGCCGTTGATCCGCGTGGCGACGTCTTCCTCGGTCTCGGCGCCGTCGACGTTGGTGTACGCCGCGCAGTTGATCACCGCGGACGGCTGGGTGTCGCGCACCGCGGCGCGGACCGCTTCGGCGTCGGTGATGTCCAGCTCGGCGCGCGCGAAGGCGACGACGTCGTGCCCCGCGGACGCGGCCGCGACGACGTCCGTGCCGAGCATCCCGGCGGCCCCGGTGACGAGAAGGCGCATGGCCGCTATGTGTAGCGCACGCCGTCGGCGGCCCTCAGCGCGAGCGACAGCTCGAATCGCGCCTCCGGGTCCTCCAACCGCTCCCCGAACAGCTCCCGCAGCTGCTTGAGCCGGTACCGGACGGTCTGCGGGTGCACGTCGAGCTCCGCGGCCACCGCCTGCACCTGCCCGGGCCGGTCCAGCCACGCCCGCAGGGTCTCGACGAGCCGCTCCCGCGGCCCCGCGCCGAGCGTGTCGAGCGGGGCGAGCCGGGACCGCGCGAGGTCCGCCGCGAGCGCCGGCTCCGCCGCAAGCAACAACGCCGGGAGATGCTCGACCGCGACGATCAGGCGGGAGGAAGACTGGCCGGTCGGAGAGGCGCCGCCCTGGCCCGTCGTGGGGCCATCCGCGCCGCGCCTGCCGCCGCTCGCCGCGCCCGCCCCTTGCGCCGCCGCGCCCCGCGTCGCGCCCGTACCC
>JAPDDQ010000395.1 GCA_027587225.1 Solirubrobacter taibaiensis | reverse complement strand
TATTTCTTATACTTCGAGTTCATTGCATTAATTATTAAGTATTTTAAATCGAACTATCATTTCCCGTTACGTTATTTTATTTATATCGGAATTACGGCCTTAATTCGATTAATTATTGTGTCTCATGAGGAACCGATGGAGACGTTATTATACGCAGGAGCAATTCTTGTTTTAGTTATTGCTTTATACATATCAAATATGAGAGATTTGAGAAAAGAGTAGTAGTGCAGACATAAGTCAGCACTACTTTTTTACATCTTGACCTTCAAGTTGCTTGAAAGTTTACAATGAAATTAGGGCGTTTGAAATCGAAAAAAATTGAGAAATTAAGTGAAGAGGTTTCTTTTACTTGGAGGTTATAGAAATGAATCAGGAATTGAAGTTACGTCCATTAGAACGAGAAGATTTAAAGTTTGTACACGAACTGAATAATAATGCGCATATTATGTCGTATTGGTTTGAAGAGCCGTATGAGGCATTTGTGGAGCTGCAAGACTTATATGATAAACATATACATGATCAAAGCGAACGCCGATTTATCGTTGAGAAAGACAATGAAATGGTTGGATTAGTTGAGTTAGTAGAAATTGATTATATTCATCGTAGAACAGAATTCCAAATTATTAGTGATCCGCATTATCAAGGATATGGTTATGCAGTAGAGGCG
>JAPDDQ010000394.1 GCA_027587225.1 Solirubrobacter taibaiensis | reverse complement strand
ATGGGGAAAGAAAAGGATTATTCAATTTCATATAGTACGTATATGAACCTTGTATTATATACAGAAGGTCATGGATATTATATGAAAGAACGTGAAAAGATTGGAAGACAAGGGGATTTTTTTACAAGTAGCAATGTATCCTCTGTTTTTGCAAAAACTTTTGCTAAACTTTTTATTCGTCTTGTTGAAAATGGTGAAGTTGCTTCGAATATTTGTGAGGTTGGTGGGGGAACAGGGAAGTTTGCCTATGATGTTTTACAAGAATGGAAGCAATTATCTCCAAACACCTTTATTAATTTAAACTATTCAATGATTGAAGTGAGCCCTTTTCATAGGAAATTACAGCAGGAGCAACTTGGCTCATTTTCTAATGTATCGTACTATACCTCCTATAGTGAAATGGGAGATTCTTTCGAGGGAATTCTTTTTTCGAATGAGTTGTTTGATGCATTTCCTGTTGAAGTAATTGAGAAAAGAAATGGTATATTGTATGAAGTACGCATTACATATACAGAGGAAGGAAACCTTTCAGAAGTATGTAGGCCGTTAAATAAAAGAATTGGTCGCTATTTATTGAAATATAATATTTATATTGCTGAAGGGCAACGTTTTGAAGTACCAATTGTTATGGAGGAGTATATAAAAGAAATTTCGAAATGGTTTCAAAA
>JAPDDQ010000393.1 GCA_027587225.1 Solirubrobacter taibaiensis | reverse complement strand
ACTGCATTACTGCAAGTAAGGGTGTTTTAATTTTATTATTTTATTAGTTGATGGCCATGCCTACATAAGGGCACAGTTTACTCTTTCCCATCTAATAAACGACCAAGTCCACCTAATACACTACCTTCGCCAGTACTTTGCGCTGCTGGGCTTGTAAGGCGTGCTGCTAAGCGGCTAAGTGTTAAGGACTGAATCCAAACTGTTCCAGGACCTTCTAATGTTGCGAAGAATAAACCCTCGCCGCCAAATAGAGCTGTTTTTACTTTACCGACGAACTCGACATCATAGTTAATGTCTTTTGTCATAGCAACGAGACAACCTGTATCAATGCGAAGTTTCTCACCAGGTTTTAATTCACGTTTATATACAGTTCCACCTGCGTGCATGAAAGCAAGGCCATCACCTTCAAGTTTCTGCATGATGAAACCTTCACCACCGAAGAAACCAGTTCCTATTTTTTTCGTAAATTCAATTCCGATGGAAACACCTTTTGCGGCACAAAGAAAGGCATCTTTTTGACAAACTACTTTTCCTTGATACTCTGTTAAATCTACAGGAATAATTTTACCAGGATAAGGAGCAGCAAATGAGACGTGGCGCTTGCCGTGACCTGTATTTGTAAATACAGTCATAAACATACTTTCGCCTGTAACGAGACGTTTACCAGCG
>JAPDDQ010000392.1 GCA_027587225.1 Solirubrobacter taibaiensis | reverse complement strand
GGAGCAATGTTTTGGGAACTAAGCGGAGATTGCCGTACAAGTCCAAAATATAGTTGCAGTGGTCCAAAATTACTTGATACGCTAGTAAAAGAATTACTTGGTGGACCTATTAGTCAAAAAGATACTGAGCCACCAACGAATGTTAAAAACGTTGTAGTTACGAATAAAAATTCAAACTCAGTTCAATTAAACTGGACTGCATCTACTGATAACGTAGGAGTTATGGCATATGAAATTACTGCTGGAGAAGAGAAATGGAGTACAACAACAAATAGCATTACAATTAAAAACTTAAAACCTAATACGGAATACACATTTTCAATAATTGCCAAAGATGCTGCTGGAAATAAATCACAACCTACCGCTCTTACTGTCAAAACGGATGAAGCTAATACGACACCTCCTGATGGAAATGGTACTGCTACATTTTCAGTCACTTCGAATTGGGGCAGCGGTTATAACTTCTCGATTATAATCAAAAATAATGGAACGACTCCTATTAAAAATTGGAAATTAGAATTTGATTATAGCGGTAATTTAACACAAGTTTGGGATTCTAAAATTAGTAGTAAAACAAATAATCATTATGTAATTACGAACGCAGGATGGAATGGTGAAGTTCCTCCTGGTGGATCTATTACAATTGGCGGTGCAGGAACAGGTAATCCT
>JAPDDQ010000391.1 GCA_027587225.1 Solirubrobacter taibaiensis | reverse complement strand
GTTAAACCTCTGCCAAGTAGATATGGCATATTACAATGTAATTATGCCAGCATTGTTTATTTTGCAGAGCTTCGGTGTTTATATGAGTTATGTGTATTGTCAAAAAATATTTTTCAGAAAATAAAAAGAATCCATTCTGGATTCTTTTTTTGATGGAAGATGAAATTTAGTAGTTAGTACAGATGAAAAGTATGCTTGACTACTAAATTTCATCTTATCGATTTAGTTCTAGTTGCAAATTATCGGCTGTTAGAGCCATTTGTGAGGAATCATCTTGAATTCCTTTCATTACTTGTGAAATAGCTTGTAGTTCGTGTTCAATTTTCTTATTCTGTTCTTTTGAGTTAGACATATCTTTTACGATTTCTTGGAAGTATCGATCTGTTGCCGACATACTATCTGTTCCTTCCGATACGAGAGAGCTAATTTGTTTCACAGAAGACGAGACACGAGTAATTTGTTCATTTGTTTTTTCGACGAGCTTTGTAACGTTAAATATAGATTCTTTCGTTTGCTCTGATAATTTTCGGATTTCGCCAGCAACAACAGAAAACCCTTTCCCAAATTCTCCAGCACGTGCCGACTCAATAGCGGCATTTAGTGCGAGTAAATTTGTTTGCTCCGCAATCGATTTAACAATATCTATGATTTCATTAATTTTGTTAGAAA
>JAPDDQ010000390.1 GCA_027587225.1 Solirubrobacter taibaiensis | reverse complement strand
AACGCTTTATAACCTTCCGGCGCTTTCGTTTCCTCTAACGTGTACTTTCCTGGCACTAAGTTTTCGAATTTCACAACACCGTCTTTATTCGTTGTTTTCGCTTCTCCAACTACTTGACCAGCTTCATTTTTCAATTTAAATTCTGCACCTGCTAGAACTTTTCCACTCTCTGCATCCTTTTTGGTTACTTGTAAGCTTCCTAGTTCTTTTGCATTTTCTACTTGTACTTCTACTACTTTGTCCGCTTCCACAACGACTTCAATTTCTTCTTTTAGCAATTTATATCCTTGTGGTGCTTTCGTTTCTTTTAATGTGTACTTTCCTGGTTCTAATTTCTGAGAAACTACTTTACCAGTTTTATCTGTTCGTAACGTATCTACTTTTTTACCCTCTTTATACACTTCGAATTCTGCATCTGATAATACCTTCGTTTTATCTTCCGCATCTACTTTCACAATTTCAAATTGACCTGTTACTTTTTCGGGAATCTTTTTATTCACCACATCTACAGTCAATACTTTATTAGCCTCTACATCAACAGAAACTGAACTAGATGATAATTCATACCCTTTCGGTGCTTCTACTTCTTTTAATGTATAGCTTCCAACTGGAAGTCGTTTCGATAAGGCTTCACCTTTATCATCTGTAACAATTGTTTCCACAACTTTCC
>JAPDDQ010000389.1 GCA_027587225.1 Solirubrobacter taibaiensis | reverse complement strand
CGACTTAAAAGTTGGCTATGTAGTACTTGGCCACTCTGAGCGTCGTGAAATGTTTGCTGAAACAGATGAGTCAGTAAACAAAAAGACTATCGCAGCATTTGAACATGGTTTAACACCAATCGTATGTTGTGGTGAGACTTTAGAAGAGCGCGAAAGCGGAAAAACATTTGATCTAGTAGCAGGTCAAGTGACAAAAGCACTTGCAGGTTTAACAGAAGAGCAAGTTAAAGCAACTGTTATCGCTTATGAGCCAATCTGGGCTATCGGTACAGGTAAATCTTCTTCTTCTGCAGATGCAAACGAAGTATGTGCGCACATCCGTAAAGTTGTTGCAGAAGCTGTTTCTCCAGAAGCTGCAGAAGCTGTTCGTATCCAATACGGCGGTAGCGTAAAACCAGAAAACATTAAAGAGTATATGGCACAATCTGACATCGACGGCGCTTTAGTTGGCGGTGCTAGCTTAGAGCCTGCTTCGTTCTTAGGTCTTCTGGGGGCGGTAAAATGAGAAAGCCAACAGCTTTAATCATTCTTGACGGTTTCGGACTTCGTGAAGAAACTTACGGGAATGCTGTAGCAC
Organism: Solirubrobacter taibaiensis; assembly: GCA_027587225.1. GTDB lineage: Bacteria > Actinomycetota > Thermoleophilia > Solirubrobacterales > Solirubrobacteraceae > Solirubrobacter > Solirubrobacter taibaiensis. The sequence goes on along the minus strand of JAPDDQ010000389.1, from coordinate 95 downwards.
AAGCTAAGAAACCTAATTTTGATGGTTACTGGAATAAATTCCCTCACACAACGCTTACAGCTTGTGGCGAGGCAGTAGGTCTTCCAGAAGGTCAA
>JAPDDQ010000388.1 GCA_027587225.1 Solirubrobacter taibaiensis | reverse complement strand
AAAAAAATTTGCTGTAGGTTATTGAATATAATTCCTTAGGTCTTATATTCAATAACCTGTCACATGTGAAGTTATTTTTAATAAGTCATTGAATATTAATAAATTATTTGTTTATTTGGAGTGTTTCAGTGTAACAGTAAAAATTACAAATATTGATTATTCTATATAGAATAATCTCAACAACGCTCGCTACCTCTTAAGTTTATTAGCTAAAGACGTAAGTGGGCTTTTTTTTTATCTATACTTTCTTAGAAGACTTATATAATGAATACAAGGGGTTGTATTCCCTACTCTCGGAAAACACTAACTGTTGATGAAGTAGTAGAGAAATTAAAAAGTGAAGGGTTAAATTTTAGTAATGAACCACAGGCTAAAGAATTTCTTCAAAAAATTACTTATCATCGCTTCAAGTTTTACTTACATCCATTTCTAGTAAGTCTAGACCCAAAAGACAAGCCAAAGCGTTTTAAGGAAAATGTAGATTTTTCTAGTGCAATTAACTTGTATCTATTCAATAAAGAACTTTCAATACTGATTTTACAGTATATTTCTGAAATTGAAGTTTTTCTTAGAAAAGCTTTGGATAGTTTTTTTATCTCACAAAATAAAGGGTATTTTTGGTATTTAGAAGATTGTTATATCTTTCAACCTACCCAAACTCAATTGCACAGATT
>JAPDDQ010000387.1 GCA_027587225.1 Solirubrobacter taibaiensis | reverse complement strand
ATAAGGCAATTTGCCAATTGAATTGTAAAACAACCTCTACCTTCGCGGGGGAGGTTATTTTTTTGGAAGGGAGGAAAAAAGAGATGAAGATGACAAGTAAAAAGATGAAAGATGAGTTAATAAAGAAATTATCTCGCCCAGAATGGGACTTTCAGTATGATAGTGAGAAAGAAGTTTTACGTATTGAACAAAAAGACTCCAAAAAAGGTATTAACGTATCGCTTCCAGGAGTTGTGGCAAAATGGGAAGTGAACAAGGAAAAGGCAATTGAAGAAGTTGCTTATTACGTACAAGAAGCGCTAATTGCGATGCATAAAGAAGAAAATAGCGGAGCGAAAATTTTACCTGTTATTCGCTCTACTTCTTTCCCGAAACAAGCAGAAGAAGGAAATCCGTTTATTATGACGGATCATACGGCGGAAACACGTATTTACTACGCGCTAGATTCGAATAAAACGTATCGACTAATTGATGAGCGTCTATTACAAAAATTAGAACTTACAGAACAGCAAGTGCGTGAAATGGCATTATTCAACGCACGCTCATTAGGTTATGAATTTAAACAAGACACAGTAGCGGGTAATACATTCTACTTTTTAAACACAAATGATGGGTATGACGCGACTCGTATTTTAAACGAATCGTTACTACAATCGATGCGTGAAAAGATTTCT
>JAPDDQ010000386.1 GCA_027587225.1 Solirubrobacter taibaiensis | reverse complement strand
GTTAATAACGCTAACTTCCAGTTGATCATCATCATAAATGAGAATGCCCCAACTAAAGTCATTACGGCGATAAATAAATCTTCTGGTCCATGGTGAGCAATTTCCCCAATTTCCATTAAATCGTTTGTAAGGCGTGAAATTAAATGACCTGTTTTATTATTATCAAAAAATCTGAATGATAGCTTTTGAATATGATCAAATAATTTCTGCCTCATATCTGTTTCAATGTTAACACCAAGCATATGTCCCCAATATGTAACGACATATTGTAAGCCTGCATTTAACATATAAACTGCGAGTAAACCGAAACAAGCCCATAAAATAAGCGTCCAGTTTTGCCCTGGCAATAACTTATCAATAAATTGATTTACGATAAGCGGGAAGCCGAGTTCTAATAATCCTGCGACAACCGCACAAGAAAAGTCGAGTATAAATAAACCTTTATACGGTTTATAGTACGAGAAAAATTTACGCAGCATATCTTACCTCCATTTTCCAAAATTAAAAAGACTCCCTAAATGATAACCATTATCAAATAATTATTCAAGTTATCCGTCTATGAAACTGAAAATAAGCTTTGCGATAGTTGTCGTTTTTTGCTGGAAAGTCGATATATTCGAATAATCGCCGATATATTTCAAGTTGCGCTGATATATTCGGAAAATCGCCGATAT
>JAPDDQ010000036.1 GCA_027587225.1 Solirubrobacter taibaiensis | reverse complement strand
CGGCGGGGCCGCGGGCGCTGCTGCGCCGATGCCGGCCGTCGCTGCGGGTTCGGTGGGCGGGGCCGCGGGCGCTGCTGCGCCGATGCCGGCCGTCGCTGCGGGTTCGGTGGTCGGGGCCGCGGGCGCTGCTGCGCCGATGCTAGTCGCCGTTCCGGTGGTTGACGAGGCCGCTCCGGGCGCGCCCGGAGCCGGCGTCGCAGCTGCGGCCGGTGGTTCCGCTGCTGGCGGCGGCGCGGACGCAATCGCCGGGGCTGCGGCCGCGGCTGCGCCTGGGGTGGATGTCGCTGGGGCCATGCCCGATGCGGCCGCGGCGCTCGGCGGGGCTGGGGGCGGGGCGGCGGGGCCGATGTCCGTGCTCGGCGCTCCGGGCGCGATGGCTGGAGCGATGGGCGGGGTGGCCGAGGCCGTGACGGGTGGGCTCAACGCGCCCGGCCCAGCGGCGGCGGCAGGGCCCGCGGCGGCGCCGGCCGGGGGTGCGGCGCCGGATCTGGGTGGGGCGGAGTCGGCTGGGGAGAGCGAAGGCGGCGGAGCCAAGGAAGGACCATCCGAGGAGGAGCTCGCGGAGATCGACGCGGAGCTCGCCGCCGGGCCGCAGCGCGAAGCGGAGCCTGAGGCAGAACCCGTCGCGGCGGCGCCGGTCACGGTCGAGCTGCCCGAGCCCGTCGAGACCGGCGGCGGGGAGACGGCCGAGGCGACGCCCGAGCCGGCGTCGGAGCCACCCGCGATGGACCCGGCGGCGTCCGCTTCAGCGGACACGATGGACCTCGGCGCCGAGCCGGCCCCCGCGGAGCCCGAGTCCGAGAGCGAGCCGGAAACGGAGTCCGACAGCGGCGGCGGCGACATGGTCATCGCCCGGGCGCCCGCGACCGAGGTGCTCGAGCCGCCGACCGAAGACCTCATGGCGGAGCCCGACGAGGAACCCGCGGCCGACCCGGGCGCGATCTCCGCCGAGGCACAGGGCGAGATGGAGGCCCTGGGAGCGGGCGGCGGCGGCGAGTACGCCGGCGGTGGTGGCGGCGGGGGCGGGGGCGGCGGCGCCGTCGAGGCCGAGCCCGAGCAGCCCGCGCCGGACGTCAGCAACGCCGACCCGGCCGCGGCGGTGGCGCAAGCGGCGAACCTCAAGCCCGCGCAGATGCTCGAGACGTTGGGCGGCGCCGAGAAGGCGGCTGCGAACCACGTCACCAAGGAGCACGAGAAGCTCGCGGCGCAGCCGCCTGAGCTCGAGGCCGGCGGCGGGGCGGATGGTCCCGCGGCGGACGAGAAGCACGTCAGCACGCCCCCGAGCCGGCCGACCACCACCAAGGCGGCCGCCAAGTCCGGCGGCGAGCCCGAAAAGCCCGCGCCCACGCCCGCGCCGCCGCCGAAGGCGCCGCTCCCGGCCGGCCCGGCGCTCACGCCCGACGAGAAGGGCAACGTCTCCGAGGGCGACGGGGCCAAGATCAAGGCCGCGATCGACTCGCTCCCGACGAGCGATGGCGCCGTCTCGGTCCCGCCGATCAGCACGCCCAAGCTCACGCTCACCGGCGCCGCCGACCCCGGTCAGATGGCCGAGCAGAAGGCCCATCTCGACGAGACGGTCGGCAAGGCGAGCGCGCAGGGCGCCAAGGAAGCCGCCGAGCCCGCCGGCGAGAACGACCTCGCCCCGACGGTCAAGGCCGAGAAGATCAAGGCGGAGATCCCGGCGGGCGGCGCCGCGGCCGCCCCGGGCGCCGCGGGCCCGGGCGCCGACGACGACACGGCATCGATCGTCGCCGAGCAGGAGAGCGGCCCCGCGCTCAAGGCCGCGGCGGCGCAGGCGTCGGCCCAGATCAGCAGCGAGAAGTCCCAGCACGCGTCAAAGGCCGCCCAGACGAAGGCCGCGGCCGTCGAGGAAGCGCACGCCGAAGAGGCCAAGGGCAAGGCCGACCAGATCGCCGAGCATGCCGCCGCCAAGGCCGGCGTCAGCCAAGCCCGCAGCGAATGGACCGGCGAGCAGAAGCAGCAGGCCGACGCGGCCAAGCTCGAGGCCACGGGCGCCGTCGGCGAGGCGCAGACCGCCATCCAGGGCGAGAAGACCAAGGCCGAGGCCGAGGCGATCAAGCACGTCGACGCCGGCCGCAAGGAAGCCGAGGACGCCAAGCGCAAGGGCGACGACGAAGCGCGCAAGGAGAAGGAGAAGGCCAAGGAGGACTCCGGCGGCGGCGGGTTCTTCGGCTGGGTGGCGTCCAAGGCCAAGGCGCTCTACGACAAGGTCAAGGACGGCATCACCGCGGTCTTCAACAAGGTCCGCAGCGCGATCACCACGGCCATCAACAAGGCCAAGGAACTCGCGCACAGCGTCATCGACCGCGCCGTCAAGTTCGTCGCGGACAAGGTCAAGGCCGTCGCGGGCAAGCTGCTCGCGATCGGCGACAAGCTGATCCCGGGTTTCGCCGCCGCGCGCCAGAAGTTCGGCAAGTGGATCAAGGACCGCGTCAAGCAGGCGGTCACCGCCCTCAACAAGATCGTCACGGCCGTCAAGGACGGCATCCGCAAGGTCATGAGCGCCGTCGGCAACGCGCTCAAGGCCGGGCTGGACCTGCTCAAGAAGGGCATCAGCGCCGCGATCGACGCCGTCAAGAACGTCGTCAAGGCCGCGATCGAGAAGGCCAAGGCCGCGATCGCCGCGCTCGGGCAGTTCGCGAGCATCATCAAGGACATCGCCTCCAACCCGGGCCAGTGGCTGAGCAACCTCGGCGCGGCCGTGGTGGATGGCATCAAGAACCACCTGTGGAAAGCGCTCAAGACCGCCGTTCAGACCTGGTTCAACGAGAAGCTCGAGTCGCTGCTGGGTCTCGGCAAGAGCGTCCTGAGCCTGCTGACCAAGGGCGGGATCAGCATGGCCCAGGTCGGCAAGATGGCGTTCGAGGCGCTCAAGGCCGCGATCCCGCCGGCGCTGATCGCGCTGCTCGTCGAGCGCCTCGTGTCCATGATCGTCCCGGCCGCCGGCGCGGTGATGGCCGTCGTCCAGGGCCTGATGGCGGCGTGGGGCGCGATCCAGAAGATCCTGGCCGCGATCGACCGGTTCATCGCGTTCCTGAAGGCCATCAAGTCCGGCGGCGCCGGCCCGGCCTTCGCCAACGCGCTGGCCGCGGCGGCGGTCGCGGTGATCGAGTTCGTCTCCCAGTTCCTGCTGCGCAAGATCGCGGGTGCGGCGAGCAAGGTCGCGGGCAAGATCAAGGCGATCGCCCAGAAGATCGGCAAGAAGCTGATGGCGGGCCTCAAGAAGGTCGGCAAGAAGATCAAGCGCGGCGCGACGCGCCTCAAGAACAAGGTCTTCGGCAAGAAGAAGAAGACCGACCCGAAGGACAAGAAGGACGACAAGCAGGCCAAACAGGACCGGCTCGACAAGGCCGTCGCCGCGCTGCGCCCGAAGATCGCCGCGCTGTTCGCGAAGGGGACGACGGGCATCTTCCTCAAGGGCCGGCTGTTCGCGTGGCGTGTCATGCACCGCCTCTCCAAGCTCGAGGCGAAGAAGTCGGGCAGCAGTGTCGAGGTCGTCGCCACCGTCAACCCGTTCGCGCCGGTGGGCACCGGCACGAACGTCGAGGGCGAGCGTCTACGCCAGATCGCCCACCTCACCGCGGAGAAGCTGCTCCAGCGCCCGGACGTCATCGAGGCCGCCGAGCGCATCCGCAAGAACTGGGAGGAGCGCCCGGGGACGCCGACCGAGATCGAGGCGGGCCAGGGCTACATGGGCGCGACCAAGGCGCACCAGGACCGGCCGCCGCAGACCTGGGGTCACAAGGAGCACTACACCTCGGGCGAGGACAAGCACAAGATCGGCGAGCAGCAGAAGTCGGGCGTCACCAACCAGTTCGTCGACGACATCGGCAGCTACCCCGAGATGGCGGCGACGATCGGCAAGTCCGACATGACCGACGCCCGCTTCGCGCTGATCATCCGCAGCTACGCGGCGACCGGCAAGCTGCCGGCGGGCCTGTCAAAGGAACACGGCGACATGGTTGCGCAGATGTCGTACCTCATGTTCGTCCGCGAGTCGCACCGCAACCAAGGCAACGTGGCCATGGGCCCGATGACGCTGGACCTCATCCGCAGCGGCGACATGACCTTCGCCGAGGCGTTCACCGCCTTCGAGCCCGACACGCCCGGTGGCAAGCCCAAGAAGCCGATGGGCCGCGGCGCCTACCCGATGTCCGGCGTCGGCGCGCCCGCGGCCGAGCGCGGGCTGGCGTGGGAGGAAGGCCGTCCGATGACCAGCCCGAGCAAGGGCAAGGTCGAGAACCGGCGCGAGCTCCAGCGCCGCGAGGTCGAGCTCGTCACGCGCTGGGTCACGGCGCAGTTCAAGGCTGAGGGCGGGGCGATCGCGGCGTCCGAGGCGGCCATTGCTGAGAAGATCGAGCAGATGGTCCTCGGCTTCTACAAGATGAAATAGGCGGTATGGCCAAGAAACGCATAGCGCTGCGCCCGCAGGTCAGCTCGGACGACGTCGACGGCGCGGCCTGGGAGCTCGACTGGCCGATCGTCGCCACGCTCGCGAAGACCGAGGACCGCCCGAAACAGGACGTCTACCGCGGCGACGAGGACGACACGCGCGTCTACCTGATCCACGACGACGTGCTCCAGCTGCGCTACCTGATCATCGACGGCCCGAGCGCCGACAAGGTCGCCAAGGCCGCCCAGGGCAAGCTGGACACGATCAGCGTCTCAGACGCCGAGCAGCTCTTCGACGCTGCCGACAGCGCCGACGATCGCGCCACCGCGACGCTGCTGCTCGGCGTGGCGAGCGACCACGGCAAGGTCTCGGCGACGCTCAAGACCGCCGCGACCGACGACGCGAAGGCGGTTCGCCGGGCCGCCGTGATCGCGCTCGGGCTGGTCGAGACAGCCGCGGCGAAGGACCTGCTCGCGAAGATCTCCGAAGACGACGAGGACGAGGTGGTCCGCGGCGACGCGGAGGCCACGCTCAAGGAGCTGGGCGGCGCGTAACGCGCCGTCAATGGGGATTCGTCCCCATCTGCCTAGAATCGCCCACGGCATATGGCAAGACGCCGGCTAGAAGGACTGGAACGGGTCCTGGGGGTCAACGCCCTCTTCTCGACCGCTTACGGGAACGTCGGCTCCTCGATCTACTACGCCCTGGGCCTCGTCGCCGCGTTGGCGCTGGGCCTGACGCCGCTCGTCTTCCTGATCACCGGCTTCTTCTTCCTGTGCACGGCGGCGACCTACGCCGAGGCGACCGCGATGTACCCGGAGGCGGGCGGCTCGTCCTCCTTCGCGCGCCGGGCGTTCAACGAGTTCTGGTCGTTCTTCGCCGCCTGGGGCCAGATGCTCAACTACGTGGTGACGGTCGCGATCTCCGCGTTCTTCGTCCCGCACTACATCGGCAGCGCGTTCGGGTGGGAGGCGCTGCGGCACTCGCCGGGGGACATCATCGCCGGCGCGATCATCATCGCGGCGCTGTCGGCGATCAACGTCATCGGCGTCAAGGAGTCCGCGGGCCTGAACATCGTGCTCGCGGTGGTGGACTTCCTCACGCAGGTGCTGCTGGTGGTCATCGGCGCCGTGCTCGTGCTCGGGGCGGACCCGGCGCAGCTCGTGGACAACGTCACGCTCGGCGTGGCGCCGACGTGGAAGAACTTCATCCTCGCGATCCCGATCGGCATGATCGCCTACACCGGCATCGAGACGATCTCGAACATGGCCGAGGAGGCCAAGGACGAGATCAAGACGATCCCGGCCGCGATCAAGCGCGTCGCGATCGCCGTGTTCGCCATCTACTTCACGTTGCCCGCGGTCGCGCTCGTCGCGCTGCCGGTCACGCAGGATCCGGTGACCGGCGAGTACTCGACGCTGCTCGGCCTCTCCGAGGAGGACGGTGGCTTCGCGGGCGATCCGATCGCGGGCGTGGTCGCGAACCTGAACCTGGGCGCGTTCCAGACCCCGGCGGAGATCTACGTCGGCATCCTCGCCGCCACGATCCTGTTCCTGGCCACGAACGCGGGTCTGATCGGCGTGTCCCGGCTCGTCTACTCGATGGGCATCCACCGCCAGTTGCCGGATCGGCTCAGACAGCTGCACCCGAAGTACCGCACGCCGTGGATCGGCATCCTGCTGTTCGGGTTCCTCGCGATCCTGATCACGTTGCCGGGGGAGGCGGCGTTCCTCGGCAACCTGTACGCGTTCGGCGCGATGCTGTCGTTCACGATCGCGCACTCGGCGATCATCCGGCTGCGGATCTCGCGGCCCGACCTGCACCGGCCCTACCGCGCGCCGGGCAACTGGAACTTCCGCGGCCACGACCTGCCGATGTTCGCCTTCCTGGGCGGGTTCGGGACGTTCGCCGCGCTCGTGGTGACGATCGCGCTGCACCCGGACGTCGCGGTCACGGGCGTGGTGTGGCTGACGCTCGGCGTCTTCGTGTTCATGTTCTACCGGCGCGCGCAGGGCCTGGACCTGACCTCCACCCACAAGGTGGCGATCCCGCAGCCGGTCGTCGATCACGAGGCCGAGTACGACTCGGTGCTCGTGCCGCTGAGCGAGGGCTATAACGAGACCGTGATCGCCACCGCGGCGAAGCTCGCCGCCCGCCGCCGGCGCGGCATCCACGTGCTCGCGATCGTGACCGTCCCGAGCGCGCTGAAGATCGACGCCGCGATGCCGGAGGCCACCGCCGCCGCGGAGTCACTGATCGAGCAGGCGCGGCTGCAGGCGGGCGCGCGCGTGTCCGGGCACGTCGAGCGGGTGCGTTCCGGCCAGGCCGGGCGGCGCATCATCGAGGAGGCGACCGACATGCGGGCGGCGGCGATCGTCATGCCGCTGCCGCGCCGCATCAACGGCGCCTCGATCTTCGGCAAGACGTTGGAGACCGTGCTGGCCGAGCGGCCGTGCCGGGTGATCATCGAGTCCACGCCGGCGGACCGCCGGCACCAGGAGCTGATCCTGTGAAGCTGCTTCGAGGCTACATCCTGCCGGCGCTGATGATCCTGATCGGCGTGGGACTTATCGTACGGACGATCTTTGGCGGTGGTGGGCCGGTCGCCATCGGGATCATCCTGGGCGTGCTGTTCGTGGCCGCGGGCGCCGGCCGCCTGTACGTGGAGCGTTCGCTGCTGTGAAGCCGCTCAAGCGCCAGCTCGGCTCGCCGGCCCTGTTCGGGATCGTCCAGGGCTTCATCGCGGCCTCGATCTACTTCTCCACCGGCCTGGTGGCGGAGCGGGCGCTGGGGCTGACGTGGGCGGTCTTCCTGGCGGGCGGCGTGCTGTTCGCGGTGATCGTCCCGGTCTACGTCGAGGGCGCCTCGCTGCACCAGGAGCGCGGCGGGGCGACGGTGATCGCCCGCTACGGCTTCAACGAGCTCGTCAGCTTCATCGCGGGCTGGGCGATCTGCCTGGACTACCTGATCCTCGTCGCGCTGTGCTCGTTCGCGGCGACGGACTACCTGGGCCTGTTCTGGGACGGGTTCAACAGTGGCGTGACGGAGTTCCTGATCGGCGCCGCGATCGTGCTGTTCGTCTCGCTGCTGGCCATCCGCGGCGGCGGGCCGCGGCGCTTCGAACGGGTGGCGGTGCTCGTCCTCGGCGACCTCGTCCTGCAGGTGCTGGTGGTCGTGCTCGGGCTCGCGCTGCTGTTCGAGCCCGACGTGCTGCTGCATCCGTCGTCGGTCGCGGGGTCGCCGTCGCTCGAGAACCTCGTGTTCGCGTTCCCGCTCGTGCTCGTGGCCTTCAGCGGGATCGACGCGTCCTCGGGCCTGGCCGGGCAGGTGAGGATCGGGCGCGCCGGGCTGCGGCGGCTGATCGGCGTGCGCTTGCTCGCGGCGCTCGTGCCATACCTCGGCATCGCGCTCATCGCCTCATCGGTGCTGCCGCCGACGGGTTCACGCTGGGTCGAGGCGCCGCTGCTGGGCGTCGCCGACGCGTTCTCGCAGGCCTGGATCCGGGAGCCGCTGCAGGTCCTGATCGCGATCTCGGCCGTCGTGATCTTCGTCTCCGCGGCGCAGGCGGCGATGCTCGGCCTGTCGCGGCTCGGCTACGCGCTGTCGGTCAACCGGCAGATCCCCTCCGCGTTCGGCTCGCTGCACCGCACGCGGGCCACGCCCGTGGGGATCATCGCCTTCGGCGCGGTGACCGCGATCGCGCTGCTGCTCCCGGCCGACCTGGAGTTCCTGGCCGCGATCTGCGCGTTCGGGGCGACGATCACGTTCACGATCGTCGGGCTGTCGGTGATCCGGCTGCGCTGGAAGGAGCCGACCCGCGACCGCCCCTACAAGATGCCGCTCAACGTGCGCGTGCGCGGCGGCGAACTGCCGATCCCGGCGGTGCTGTGTGTCGCGCTCTCGCTCGTGGCGTTCGTCGCGTTGCTGGTCGAGCACGGCGCCGCCCGCTGGTTCGGCGTGCTGTGGATGGTGGCCGGCATCTCGCTCTACCTCGGCTACCGGCTCTCGCAGGGCAAGGACGTCTTCAAGCGCGTGACCGTGCCCGAGGCGGCGCTCACCCGGCGCGCCGCCGACGTCGAATTCGGCTCGATCCTCGTGCCGGTCCTCGGCACCCCGCTCGACGACGACATCATGCAGACCGCCGGCCGGCTCGCGGCCGAGGAGCGGGACGAGGACGACGAGGGCTCGGTGATCGAGGCCGTCTGGGTGTTCGAGGTGCCGATGACGCTGCCGCTGGACGCGCGCGTGCCCGACGAGGAGCTCAAGCGCGCCCGCGCGGCGCTCAAGCGGGCGAAGGCCGTCGGCGAGGAGTACCAGGGCGTGACGGTGCAGACTGCGGTCGTGCGCGCCCGCAAGGCCGGGCAGGCGATCGTCAAGGAGGCCAAGCGCCGCGGGGTGGAGGCGGTCGTGCTGGCCGCCGAGGAGCCGACGCGGGTCGGTGGCGGCCTGCGCTACGGCGGCAAGCCGGGCCTGCACGACACGAGCGTGGGGGAGACGACGCGCTACGTGATCAACAAGGCCACCTGCCGCGTGATCCTCACCGCGCCGCCCGCCGCGAAGACGCTCGACCCGATGGGTCCCGTCCCGACGGACGCCCCGGTGCCGCTCGGACACGCCGATCTTCCGGCTGGCCGCTAGGGTTCCAGCTGTGTTCGTACTCGTTGTCGGAGCGGGGCGCGTGGGCGCGGCCCTCGCGACGTCGGCTCTGGGCCGTGGTCATACCGTGTCCGTCTTGGACGAGGATCCCCTGTCGCACGAGCGGCTGGACGTGGAGCTCGGCTCGTCGTGGGAAGAGGCCGGCGGCCGCTTCACCATCGGGACCGCGATGGAGATCGACGCGCTCGTCGAGGCCGGGGTCGAGGAGGCCGACGTGTTCATCGCCTCGACCAACGGCGACAACACCAACCTCGTCGTGGCCCAGATCGCCCAGCGCAAGTACAACGTCGACCGGGTGATCGCGCGTGTGCTCGATCCCCGCCGCGCGGCGTGGTACCAGGAGCAGGGTCTGCAGACCATCTGCCCGACCCAGATCGCGATCGAGCAGCTGCAGCAGGCGGCGCTGGGCGAGGTCCTCTGATGGAGGAGGGGCTCTACGTCATCATCGCGGGCGCCGGCAAGGTCGGTTGGAACCTCGCGCGTGAGCTGCTGGAGAAGGGGCACGAGGTCACCTGCATCGAGCAGGACCGCCGCCGCTACCTGACCGTCGAGCAGGAGCTCGAGCACGCGGTCCAGTACGGCGACGCCACCGAGCTGTGGGTCTTGGAGCGCGCGGGCATCCAGCGCGCCGACCTGGTCGTGGCCGTCACCGGCGACGACGAGGACAACCTGCTGATCTGCCAGGTGGCCAAGGAGAAGTATCTCTGCGAGCGGATCATCGCGCGCGTGAACAATCCGCGGAACCTGGACCACTTCAAGCTGCTCGGCATCCAGCCGGCGGTGTCCGCGACCGACCTGATCCTGCGCCTGATCGAGCACGAGGTCCCGCGCTACGGGCTCGTCCATCTGCTGGATCTGCCCGAGGAGCGGCTCGAAATCATCGAGTTGGTGGTCTCCCCGAACGCACCCGCGGCAGGGCGTGCGATCGCTGACATCGGGCTGCCCGAAGGGTCACTCGTTATTTCGGTGCTTCGCGGCGGATCAGGCTTTGTGCCCAAAGCGGACACGGTCGTCGAAGCCGGCGACGAGGTGCTCGTCGTGCTCGATCCAGGGATCGAGGACGACATCACCGCGGTGTTCGTGGGCGATAACGGTCACTCGTAAGGCTCCGTTCCCGTACCATTCGCGGCAAGACGGTCTCGACGCCGCGCAGAGCGCCACCCCGCGCTCGCCTGCGAACAAAGGGCACCCCTCCGCCCTGGGCCCAGTAGGCATTGCGGCGAACGAGCGGCCAGCGGCCCACTCCCTCGGGAGTGGGCCGCCCCGCCGTCCACCCGTCCCACCCGCCTAAGGCCGGATGATCGGGGTGGGGCGGAGGGGATGCTTATGCCGAATGCCGCTGGAATGCGACGCTGGAGTGATCGTCGGCCGGGCGCTGCCCACGCGCCTCGGGCGGATCTCCGAGCAGGAGCCAGCCGCCGTCGGGGCGGCGCTCCACCTCGCCGCGGGCGATCAGCTGGCCCAAGGCGGTGGTGACGGACGGGCGACGCGCGCCGACCATGCCGGCCAGCGTGCGGTGCGGCAGCCGCAGGCTCACGACGACGCCTCCGGGCGCGACGCGGCCCCAGCGCTCGGCCAGGCACCACAGCAGCGCGAGCAGACGGTCGTCCACGCGCGTGAGGTGGGCGATGGCCTGCATGACCACGAGCCGCTCGGCGCGGCGGGCGGCCCGCTCGACGAGCGACGCGAAGATCTCAGGCCACTGAGCCGCCCGAACGGCCAAAGCCTGATCGATCACGGCGAGTCGTACCTGGCTCAGGGCACTCCACTCGACGCTGCGGGGCAGCAGAACCTCGGCGTCACGGTCGTCCCAGGCCCGTAAAAGGTCCCCTGGTCCGAGCAGCTCCGCACACGGGTGGTCCCCGACGATCGCCTCGCGAACGAGCAGGCCGTCGAGCACCAGGAGTCCGATGGGGTTCGTCCCACCCGACAACGCCCGGGCAGGCGACCACGGCCCACGCGGGACGTCGATCGACCGTGCGAACAATCGCTGGCTGACTTCACGCACACGGCGTGGGTCGAGCCCCCGAGCGAGATCGGGGTCTGCCTCCAAAAGCTGAACTGAGCCGTTCCCGGCGTCTGGCATGCGAGCGAAAGTCCTCGTCGATCGCGCGGGAAGCGACTGCCCCCCGCTAGGCCGAGCATCAATGTAGCGCCGAGAATACTCCCGCGGAAGGCGTCAGAACCGGGCGGTCCGCCTATTTCGTGTTCGTGGTTCCTATACTGCCTCCCCGCACCCGTTGCCGGGTGGTGTAATTGGCAGCACACCAGTCTCTGGATCTGGGAGTTGGGGTTCGAGTCCCTGCCCGGCAGCTTCGAAGGCGTAGCGCTCACCGAGCGCTGCGCCTCTTTTTTTGGGCTTTCAGCACGCAGGCTGGGCTGGCAGGCCCTTAACGCTCGCGTTGCGCATGAGCCAGCGGGTGATCGCGGAGAGGTGGCGGGTGCCGGTGCTGTGCGACCCGTCCGCGGGCCGGGACGCGATCGCGACCGCGAGCGGCGTGCCCCGCACGGTGATGATCCCGAACTGGCGATCCAGATAACCGGATTCGCGACCGGGCGTGGATCCCGGGCCCCAGCCGCCCTTGAACTGCGCCTCCTGCGCGGTTCCGAGGCCCCAGCGCTGCCCGTCCACGACCTGGCCCATGAGGTCCAGCACCCGCACGCCCGCGGCGCTGCAGGGCAGTTGGGCGGCGAAACGCGCCTGCATGCTGAGCGCCCAGGCGGTCTGCCCGAACGGCGTGTACGCCGCCAGGAGCTTCTGGGCGTTGACATCCGTGCGAATGTCACCTGCATTACGCAATTGCGCAGTCGTGGCCTGCGCGGCGGTCTCCGGACCGCCCAGCGAGGCCCACAGCCGCTCCGCGGCCGCGTTGTCGGAGGCGGTGATCGCCTTTGTCAGATCGTCCGCATGGCGGTTCTCACCGCCGGCGTCGATGACCGCCATCGCGATCGGAACCTTGATCGTCGACCACGCGGTGCCGGTCTTCAGCGACCCGGCCGACTCGATCTTCTGCCCGCTGCCGATGCCGGACACGGTGACGCCGTTCGCGCCGCCGAGCGACCGCGAGAGTCGCTGGAAGCTGGCCTTGTCGGCGGCGGACAGGATCCCCTGTGCCTCGGCTTCGCTGCCGATCGACGCGGCGATCAGGCCGGCGACGAGGAGGATGCGGACGCGGCGCACGAGCACACCGTAACCCGGCGTCCCCGGCTCGAACCTCCTGGGGGTCGGATCGCTGGCTAGGGTGCGGCGCTGTGCTCCTCAGCCTTTCGACCACCCACAGGCCCGCTACGGACCTCGGGTTCCTGTTGCACAAGCATCCGGAGCGAGCGCAGACGTTCACGCTGCCGTTCGGCACGGCCCACGTGCTGTACCCGGAGGCGAGCGAAGCGCGCTGTACGGCCGTGCTGCTGCTCGACATCGATCCCGTCGGGCTCACGCGGCGCGGTGGGCGCAGCCCGTTCGCGCTCGCCGAGTACGTCAACGACCGGCCGTACGTGGCGTCCTCGCTGATGAGCGTGGCGCTCGTCACCGTGTTCAAGACCGCGATGGAGGGCAAGGTGCCGGAGCTCGCACAGACGCCGATCCCGCTCACCGCCGAGCTGCCCGCGGTGCCGGCGCGTGGGGGCGAGGAGCTCGTCCGCAAGCTTTTCGAGCCGCTCGGCTACGACGTGACCGTGCGCGACATCGGCAGTCGCCGGCACGTCGGGCTCACGCTCGTCGCGACGACGCGGCTCTCCGAGCTGCTCCGGCACCTGTACGTGCTGCTCCCCGTCCTGGACGACGAGAAGCACTACTGGGTCGACACGGCCGAGATCGAGAAGCTGATGCGCCGCGGCGAGGGCTGGCTGCCCGAGCACCCCGAGCGGGCGCTGATCACGCGCCGCTACCTCAAGCACGAGTGGCGGCTCGTGAACCCCGCGCTGGCCGCGCTCGGCGAGCTCGAGCCCGCGGACGACCGCACCGAGATCGCGCTCGAACGCCCGGTCTCGCTCAAGGACCAGCGGCTCGGCATGGTCCAGGCCGTGCTCAAGGCCTCGGGCGCGCGGAGCGTGATCGATCTCGGCTGCGGCGCCGGAGCGCTCCTGGAGCGCCTGCTCAAGGACGGCTACACCGATCTCGCCGGTGCGGATGTCTCTGCCCGCGCGCTCTCGATCGCCGAGCGCCGACTGAAGTCGGACTCCGTCAAGCTCCTCCACAGCCCGCTCACCTACCGGGACAAGCGGTTCGCGCAGTACGACGCGGCGGCGCTGGTCGAGGTGATCGAGCACTTCGATCCGCCGCGCCTGCGCGCGGTGGAGGAGAACGTGTTCGGCAACGCCCAGCCCAAGACGGTTGTCGTGACGACGCCCAACGCCGAGTACAACCACCTGTGGCCGAGCCTCGAGGGCTTCCGGCACCACGATCACCGGTTCGAGTGGACTCGCGCGGAGTTCGCGGCCTGGGCGGCGCACGTCACCACCACCTACGACGGCTACCGCGCCCGTTTCGTCCCGGTCGGCCCGGAGGACCCCGAGGCCGGCCCACCCACGCAGATGGCGGTGTTCGAGCGATGAAGATCGAGCTGGGTGATCCCTGCCTCGTCGTGCTGATCGGCGCCTCCGGCTCCGGCAAGAGCACGTTCGCGGCCCGCCACTTCCTGCCCACGGAGACGGTCAGCTCCGACTTCTGCCGCGCGCTCGTGGCCGACGACGCCAACGACCAGGACGCGACCAAGGACGCGTTCGCGGTGCTGCACGAGATCACGTCCCGGCGGCTCGCCCGCGGCCGGCTGACGGTCATCGACGCCACCAACGTCCAGAAGGAGGCGCGCGAGCCGCTCGTGCGGATCGCCCGCGAGCACGACCTGTTCGCGGCCGCGATCGTCATCGACACGCCCGAGGCGACCTGTCAGGAGCGCAACGCCGCGCGCCCGGACCGCACCTTCGGCCCGCACGTGGTCCGCCGCCAGACGCGTGACCTGCGCCGTTCGCTGCGCTTCCTGCAGAAGGAGGGTTTCCGCTTCACGCACGTCGTCAGGCCCGAGGACGAGGTCGAGATCGTCCGCGCGCCGCTGTGGGCCAACCGCTCGGACGAGCTGGGCCCGTTCGACATCGTCGGCGATATCCACGGCTGCCACGCGGAGCTGCGCGAGCTGCTGGCCACGCTCGGCTACACCGAAGCCGGTCACCCGGACGGGCGGCGCGCGATCTTCGTCGGCGACTACGGCGACCGCGGGCCCGATACGCCGAACGTCCTGCGCACGGTCATGCGGATGCAGGCGGACGGCCACGCGATCTGCCTGCCCGGCAACCACGACGTCAAGCTCCTGCGCAAGCTGGGCGGCAAGGACGTGCAGATCACGCACGGCCTGGGCGAGACGCTCGAGCAGCTGGAGGCCGACCCGGTGGACGGCCTCCCCGAGTTCCTGAAGGACCTCACCAGCCACGCCGTGCTCGACGGCGGGCGGCTGGTCGTCGCCCACGCCGGCATGCTCGAGCGCTACCAGGGCCGCAGCTCCCGCCGCGTCCGCGCGTTCGCCCTGTTCGGCGACACGACGGGCGAGACGGACGAGTGGGGCCTGCCCGTGCGCCTGGACTGGGCGTCGGACTACCGCGGCCGCGCGACCGTGGTCTACGGCCACACGCCGGTCGCCGACCCCGCCTGGGTCAACAACACGATCAACATCGACACCGGCTGCGTCTTCGGCGGCCGGCTGACCGCGCTGCGCTGGCCCGAGCGCGAGCTGGTCTCCGTGCCCGCCGCCCGTGAGTACTACGCGCCCGCGAAGCCGCTCGTCGCGTTGGAGGAACGGCCTGAGCGCCTGCTCGACGTCGACGACATCGCCGGCAAGCGGATCGTCCAGACGCGGCTGGCGCGCAGCGTGACGATCCGGGAGGAGTCCGCCGCGGGCGCGATGGAGGTCATGAGCCGGTTCGCCGTCGACCCGCGCTGGCTCGTGTACCTGCCGCCGACGATGGCGCCGACCGCGACCTCCCAGCGCGAAGGCACGCTCGAGCACCCTGCCGAGGCGTTCGCCGAGTTCCGCGCCGAGGGCGTCGGCCAGGTCGTGTGCGAGGAGAAGCACATGGGCTCCCGGGCGATCGTGGTGGTCTGCCGCGACGAGGAGACGGCGCAGGCCCGCTTCGGCGCCGAAGGCACCGGCGCGATCTACACGCGCACCGGCCGCCCCTTCCTCGACGACGCCGAACCGGCCTTGGAGCGCATCCGCGCCGCCGCGACGGCCGCCGGCCTGTGGGAGCGGCTGGAGACCGGCTGGCTCGTGCTCGACTGCGAGATCCTGCCGTGGTCGGCCAAAGCCCAGGAGCTGATCGACCGCCAGTACGCGCCCGTCGGCGCGGCCGGCACCGCCGCGCTGGACGCGAGCGTCGCCGTGCTCGAGCAGGCGGCCGCGCGCGGCCTGGACGTGGGGGACCTGCTGGACCGTACACGCGGGCGATCGGAGCGCGTGCACCGCTACAGCACCGCGTACCAGGGCTACAACTGGCCGGTCAGCGGTCTCGAGGACCTGCGCTTGGCGCCGTTCCACGTGCTCGCCGCCGAGTCCGGCGCGTTCGCCGAGCGCGATCACGCCTGGCACCTCGAGCACTGCGACGCGCTCGCCGCCGCCGACCCCGACTGGATCACGCGCACCGACCGCCGGTTCGTGGACCTCACGGGCTCCGACGCCGAGGCAATCGAATGGTGGGAGACGCTGACCGCCGGTGGCGGCGAGGGCATGGTGGTCAAGCCGCTGGCCTTCACCACCCGCGGGCGCAAGGGCCTCGCGCAGCCCGGCATCAAGGTCCGCGGCCGCGAGTACCTGCGGATCATCTACGGCCCGGAGTACGACGCGCCCGACCAGATCGGCCGCCTGCGCTCGCGCTCGCTCGGCCGCAAGCGCTCGATGGCGTCGCGCGAGTTCGCGCTCGGGGTGGAAGCGCTCGAACGCTTCGTCCGCGGCGAGCCGCTGTACCGCGTGCACGAGTGCGTGTTCGCGGTGCTCGCGCTGGAGTCCGAGCCCGTCGATCCGCGTCTGTGAGGCGCGGACGGTGCGCTCGAGCCCGTTCCGCCCGGGGGGGTGCGGAACGTGAGCGTCCACAGGGGACGCTCACGTGCGGCACCCCCCGGAGATGAGCGGCAACGCGCCACCCGTCCACGCGAGGTGCGTCCCTCGGCGTGGCAAGACGTGAACGCCTCGGCGTTCACGCAGTGCGGGGCACCCGCCTCACCCGCAATCAGCACGCCCGCCCCGACGGGTCAAGAAACTCGTATGCGCAGCACGAGTTTCTTGACGCGGCGGCCGCGGGTGTGCTCGCCGTTGCCGTTCGCTCGGCCCTCTAACCGCCGCGTTACCGATCCCTTACCGCTCCCGGAGACAGTTCCGGCCATGAAGAAGATCAAGGTGCTCGCCACCACCGCCGCCCTCACCGCCCCGATCCTGCTGCCGACGGTCGCGCAGGCCAAGGCGACCTGGACCTAGTCACATGACCAAGATCAAGGTTGCCGCCACCACCGTGGCGCTCTCGCTCCCGATCCTGCTGCCGACGGTCGCTCAGGCCAAGGCCTCCTGGACCTAGGTCATGCCCTGGTTCCGCGGCTAAGCCGCGCTTTGCTCGCGCCAGTCTTCGTGCAGGCGCCAGTAGTGCCCTCGCGCCGCGAGCAGCTCGGCGTGGGACCCCTGCTCCACGATGCGCCCATGCTCCATCACGACGATCTGGCCCGCCCGCTCGATCGTGGAGAGCCGGTGCGCGATGACGATCGCGGTCCGGCCCGCGAGCAACCGCCGCAGGCCGGCCTCGATCTTGGATTCCGTATGCACATCGACGTTCGAAGTGGCCTCGTCCAGGACGAGGATCCGGGGATCGGCGACCAGGGCGCGTGCGAACGCGACGAGCTGGCGCTGCCCCGCCGAGAGCTGGACGCCACGCTCCCCGACCGGCGTGTCGTACCCATGCTCCAGCCCGGCGATGAAGTCGTCGGCACCCACGGCCGCGGCCGCCGCCCGCACTTCCTCGCCTGAGGCGTCCGGGCGGCCGAACGCGATGTTCTCCGCGATCGTGCCACTGAACAGGAACGCCTCCTGCGGCACGATCCCCATCTGGGACCGCAGCGAAGCCGCCGTCACACCGCGCAGGTCGTGCCCGTCGACCCGCACGCTGCCGCTCGTCGGGTCGTAGAAGCGTGCCACGAGCTTGGCGAACGTCGACTTGCCGGCGCCGGTCGTGCCCACGAGGGCCACCGTCTGGCCCGGCGGGACGCGCAGGCTCACGTCCCGCAGCGCGTACGCGTCACCGCCGTAGGAGAAGGACACGTCGTCGAGCTCGATCTCGCCGCGCAGCCGCGGCAGCACGGTGGCGTCCGGCGCGTCGACCAGGTCGGGCTCCTCGTCGAGCAGCTCGAAGATCTTGTCCAGCGCCGCCATCCCCGACTGGTAGGTCGTGTACAGCTGCGAGAGCTGCTGGATCGGGTCGAAGAAGTTGTTCAGCGCCGCCAGGAAGGCGACGAGCACGCCGATCGTGATCTCGCCGTTGACGGCCTGGATGCCGCCGTAGAGCAAGATGCCCGCCGTCGCGACGCCCGAGAGCAGCTCGACGCCCGGGAAGTAGGCCGCGTTCAGGTTGACCGTCTTCATGTTCGCGTGACGGTTCTCTTCGTTGAGATCCTCGAAGCGGCGCAGGTGGCGCGGCTCCTGCGCGAACGTGCGCACGACGCGGATGCCCGACAGCGTCTCCTGCAGGTAGGCGGTGATCGCGGCGACCTTCTCGCGCGTGGCGCGATAGGCATCGGCGGACACGATCCGGAACGCGAACGACGCGATCCCGAGCACGGGGAACACCGTGTAGGTGATCAGGGCGAGCTCGGGGTCCAGCGTGAACAGGATCGCGGCCGTGCCGATCAGCGTCAGCGAGGAGCCGAACAGCGTCACGATCCCGTCGCTCACCAGCGTGTCCAGCGCTTCGACGTCGTTGGACATGCGCGAGATCAGCACGCCCGCGCGCTTGCGCGAGTAGAAGCCGACGGACATGCCCTGCAGGTGCTCGAAGAGCTGAATCCGCAGGTCCTGCAACGCCCGCTGGCCGATCCAGCCGACGAGATAGGTCTGCGCGTAGGTCGCGCCCCAGTACGCCAGGGCGCTGACCAGGAACGCGACCACGACCCACGTGAGCACCGTGAGGTCCTTGGGCACGATCCCGGAGTCGATCGCCAGCTTCGCCAGCGGCGGCGGAGCCAGGGCGGCCGCGGTGGCGATGATCAGCGAGACGAACATCAGCGCCACGCGCCCCCGGTACGGGGACAGCAGCAGGACCAGCCCGCGCAGCTTGCGCCCGCGCCCGGAGGTGGCGCGCCAGCGCCGGATCAGATCGTCGCGGCGAGTCACAGCCCCGCCACCTTGTCCTCGGGGACCTCGTTCAAGAACACCTGGTCCGTGCAGCCCTTGGTCGCGATCTCGTGGTAGAGCGGCGAGCGCGTGAGCAGCTCGTCGTGGGACCCGCGAGCGACGACGCGGCCCTTCTCGAGCACGACGATGTCGTCAGCGAGCGCGATCGTCGAGAGGCGGTGGGCGATCACGAACGTCGTGCGGCCCTCCATCGCCTCGCGCAGCGCGGCTTTGATCTCGCGCTCGGTGGTGGCGTCCACGGAGGAGGTGGCGTCGTCGAGGATGAGCACGCGCGGGTCGGCCAGCAGCGCCCGCGCGATCGCGATCCGCTGGCGCTGGCCGCCGCTCAACGTCAGCCCGCGTTCGCCGACGCGGGTGTCGTAGCCGTCCGGCAGGTCGTCGATGAACTCCGCCGCCTGGGCGCGCTCCGCAGCGCGCTCGATGTCTTCCCGCGACGCGTCCGGCCGCGCGTAGGCGATGTTGCCCGCGACCGTGTCCGAGAACAGGAACGGGTCGTCGTCGACGACCGCGATCTCCCGCCGCAGCGCCACCACGTCCACCGAGCGCACGTCCGCGCCGTCGATCGAGACGGTGCCGGAGGTCGGGTCGTACAGGCGCGAGAGCAGCTGGACGAGCGTCGACTTGCCCGAGCCCGTCGCGCCGACCAGCGCGACCGTCGAGCCGGCCTCGACGTCCAGCGTCACGTGGCGCAGCGCGTCCGGGCCGGAGCCGTAGCCGAACGTCACGTCCCGCAGCTGCACGTGTCCACGGCCGTCCGGCATCGCGGCGGGCCCGGACACGATCTCGGGCTCGCGGTCCAGGATCTCGAACAGCCGGGCCCCGGAGGCGCTCGCGCGCTGGGCCAGGCCGAGTGCGACGCCGAGCATCCGCATCGGCCCGATCATCATCAGCAGGTACGTGTAGAACGCCGTGAAGTCGCCGAGCGACAGCGTCCCGTTGATCACCTGGCGCCCGCCGACGAGCAGGATCACGGCCAGGCCCAGGTTCGGCAGAAACGCCAGGAACGGGTTGTAGAACGCACGCAGCCGGGTGCCGATCATCGACTGCTCGAACACGCGCGCGACGTTGGCGCGGAAGCGCGTGAGCTGGCGTGGCTCGGCCGCGAAGGCCTTGACCACGCGCACGCCGGAGATGTTCTCCTCGACGTCGGCGGTGACCTCGGCGATGCGCTGCTGGACCTCCTGCAGCACGGGCCGCGAGCGGCGGCCATAGCGCGTGGCGACGACGACCACGAACGGGACCGGGATCAGCGCGAGCGCCGCGAGGGCGGGGGAGAGGACGAACATCGCCGCCGCGCCGAGCAGGATCGTCAGCGCCGACTGCAGGATGAAGACGAGCCCGTAGCCGAGGAAGAAGCGCACGGACGACAGGTCCACGGTGGCGCGCGACATCAGCTGGCCCGTCTGCTGGCCGGCGAAGAACCCGAGCTCCAGCTTCTGCAGATGGGCGTAGAGCAGCGTCCGCAGGTCGTACTCGATCGCGAGCGAGACCTTGCCGGCGACGAGCCGCCGCGCGACCGACAGCCCGAGCCGGCCGACGGCCACGGCGACGATCAGGGTCGCGAGCGTCCGCAGGCCGTCGCGGTCACCCGCGGAGATCTGGTCGACCGCGCGACCCGTCAGCCACGGAATCGCGACGGTGCAGACCATCGCGGCGGCCGCGAGCAGCAGCGACCAGAACACTCCCGGCTTGTACGGGCGCAAGAAACCAAGAAGTCGTCCAAAGGTGTGCACGCAACTAACACGATAGGCGCCGCCCGGTTCGGGATCTGTGCGCTGTTAGTCCTAAGACCTGGTTACGATGCGGCACGCATGACTTCCGATCCGATCGCTCTTCGCAATCGCTTCGCCTACGTCAAAGGTGCGTGGGACGAGAACCTGCGCGGCGTCCCGTTCCCGTCACTGGGTGAAGGCACCGCCGAGCAGAAGATCGAGCGCCTCGAGTTCGCCCTGGTCGACGAGATGCGCAGCCGTGCCACGCCGGAATCGGCCGAGCAGGTCGCCGACGCCATGTGGGGCCTCGTCCACGCCCGCCCGGACACCGATCCGGTCAAGCAGCGGGTGACGAGCCACCACGAGGAACTGGCGAAGCTCGGCCACCGCCGCATGTAAGCGGCTCGAACCCGGCGCAGCGCAGCACCGGCATCGGCGGATACTTGGCGTAGCCGGGCTCACCCGCCAGTCCGCGTTCGCACATCGAGAACACGGACCCGCGCGTATTGCGGATCACGCGCTGACGCGCGCAATCCGCACACAGCCCGAACGTCAGGGAGTGGCCCGCATCGGGTGCATCAAGAGCGCGCCGGTCTGGAGGTTCTGCTCCCACGTGAACAGGTTGGGCCGGACGCGCCGGTTGACGTCGTCGGCCTGGGCCTGGGTGATCGTCTTCGCGTTCGGCGCGCCGGCCGGCACCGTCACGCCGAGCGGGACCTGCAGCTCGGACTTCAGGTCGCCCGGGCGGAAATAGATCGCGCGGTACTTGTCCTTGGCCTTCGCCGCGGCGTCGGCGACCTTCGCGGCGGCAGCCGGGTCCGTCGCGGCTTTCGCCTGCGCGGCCGCGACCTCGGCGGCCTCGGCCGGGTCGGCCGGCGGCGGCGGGATCATCACCATCACGCCCTCGGCGTCCGGGAGGTAGCGGAACGTGTACAGCGAGAGCTCCAGCGCCTCGCGGAACACGACCGCGCCGCGCGCGATGCTCGCCTCGCCGGTGATCGAGCCGCCCTCGCCGAGGCCGTCCATCTGGTAGATGACGGTGTCGCCGGTCAGGTCGGTGATGGTGCTGGCTTGGAGCGTGAGCGGGATCTCGCCGGTGACGGCCTTGACCTGCAGCAGCTGGTCGCCGTTCGGGTGCTTGTACTGGGCGCCGACGTGGGCCGCGATCTCCTTCGCGCCGTCGGCCAGCGTCTCATCGGCGGGCTGCCACGCCGACCAGTTCGGATGCATCCCGTAGTCGTCGCCGCCGCTGTCGCTGTACGCGAAGACCGCGATCGCGAGCGCGATCGAGCCCAGCACGACACCACCCAGCGCGCCGGCCAGGAACCCGAACCGGTTGCGGTACTGGGTCGGCGGGAGGTTGAGCTTCTGCTCGACCCGTGGCGGCGCGGGCGTCTCGGCCACCGGCTCCGGTGGGAGCTCGACGAACTGATGCGTCGGCGGCGGCGTTCCCGGCGCCACCGAGCGCCCGGCCGGCGAGGGCGGAGGGATCAGATCACGGGCCATGTCTTCTCATCCAGAACGTCGATTTCGGGCTTGCGCAGGCGCGCGCCATTGAGGAGTTCCACGACGTCGTCGCCGTAGAGCTCGACTTCGTCGATCAGGCGCTCGGCGACGTACTCGGTGCCTTCGCGGTTGAGCTGGATCGTGTTCCAGGCGATCACGAAGCACTGGCCGAGCAGACCGGCGACCTGCTCGCGCTTCGGCGGGTCCTTGAGCGCCGCGTCGTACGCGCTGTCGCCGCCGCTGGTGCGGTGCATGAGCTGGTAGCCGATCTTCTGGAAGCGCTTGATGATGCGCTCCTCTTCCTTCTCGCGCTCCTCGCGGTCCGCGATCCGGTCGGCGAGGTCGATCGGCGCCGGGCCCATGCCGGAGAGGCTGACCAGGTGCGCGGCGCGCACGGTGACCGAGTGCAGGTCGCCGCCGACGCCGGTTGTGTTCTGGCCGTAGAACGTGTGCTCCGCCGCGTAGGCGCCGAGCGTGACGACCAGGTCGCCGATCCGCTCGCTGCGCCAGTGCACGAACCGGTCCTCGATCTCGGCGTTGTAGTAGTGGCCGCCGCTGCTGCCGCGCCGGCGGATCGACAGCCGGACCGACATCCCGTTCTCCTTGAACAGGTGCCCGCAGACGGCGTGGCCGGCCTCGTGGATGGCGATCGAGCGGCTCTCGTGCTTGGCGTAGGCCTGGCCGATGGCGACGCCGGACTCGACCGTCGTCATCGCCTCCAGGATGTCCTGGCGGCTGAATACCGGGCGCCCGTCGGAGTGCGCGTACGTCAGCGCCAGCGAGCACACCTGGTCGATCATCGCGGGCGAGTAGCCGGACGTGATGCGGGCCAGTTCGTCGCGCGCCTTCGGCGTGTCCAGCGACGGCTCGTGCGCGACCTTCTTGATGTACAGGTCGAAGACGTCGCGCCGGTCCTCCCACGTGGGCGTGCGGAAGAAGATGTGGCGGCCCATGCGGCCTGGGCGGATGAGCGCCGGGTCCAGCGCCTCGAGCGGCACGTTGCAGGCGCCGATGAAGTAGATCTGCTCCTCGCGGGGCTTCGGCGGCTTGAGCCGGATGCGCTTGCCGAACACCTTCTGCGGGATGATGTACATCGCGTCCAGGAAGGTGTTGAACTTCTTGGTGAAGAACTTCTTGCGCAGCGGCGGCTCGTCGATGCCGTCCATCACGACCAGCAGCTGGTTGAGCGCTTGGCCGCCGCCGCCCATGCCGCCCATGCCGCCGACGAACCCGTTCACGCGGCCGAACACGTTCGCGAGCGGCTCGGGCAGGAACCCGCGCTTGGGTTCGGCGCGCATGGCGAACATGCGGTCTCGCCACTCGGGGGTCTCGAACACGAGGTCGCCATCCCACGTCAGCGCGCCCATCTCGCCGTAGAACAACGAGTCGTGGATGGAGCGGCTCTGCAGCGGC
Source organism: Solirubrobacter taibaiensis (assembly GCA_027587225.1). GTDB lineage: Bacteria > Actinomycetota > Thermoleophilia > Solirubrobacterales > Solirubrobacteraceae > Solirubrobacter > Solirubrobacter taibaiensis. The sequence goes on along the minus strand of JAPDDQ010000036.1, from coordinate 59,589 downwards.
TGGAAGCCGGAGCCGAGCGACGCGCGGCGCATGCCGACGGCGTCGATCTCGTCGATGAACACGATGCACTGGCCGCCCCACTTGGCGGCGAGCTTCTTGGCCTTGCGGGCCATGTAGCGCACCAGCAGCGCGTCCATGCCCATGAACATCTGCTGGAAGCCGGAGCCCGGGATGGTCACGAACGGGCAGTTGAAGGACGTCGCGATGGCCTTGGAGAGCATCGTCTTGCCGGTGCCGGGCGGGCCGAGGAAGAGCACGCCGCGCTCGCGCTTGCCGCCCGCCTTCTCGAACTCCTCACCGGACTGCCAGAGCGAGACGACCCGGCGGATCTCCTCCTTGGCCTCGGCCTGGCCGCGGACGTCGTCGAGCTTGACGCCCCAGTCCGCGTCTCCCGGCTCATAGCCCTTGATCTGCTGGATCGAGAAGAAGAACAGCGGGCCGAACAGGATCAGCAGGTTCACGAAGAACAGGAAGAACCCGATCATCCCGTACATCGCGATCATCGGCGAGTAGCGGTCCCACCACTCGCCCATCTTGTCCAGGCCGGCCGAGAGCGACCACTCGCCGGCGGCCAACATCGCGATCACAAAGATGATCGTGAGGAAGAAGACCAGCCAGAACGTGCGGCGGTACTTGGTCTTCCAGTACCAATGGCGCCGGCGCGTCACCACGTCCTGCCGGCGCAGCTCCTCGTCGGCGCCGTAGAGCGCCGGGAACGGCACCATCTTGTGCGCGAGCACGTCCACGCCGCCGCGGAAGATCACGATGCCGGCGATGGCGCCCAGGATCGCCCAGGGGAGACCCCAGTCGAAGCGATAGTGGAGTAGCGCGAACGTCGCCGGGGAAGTGAATACCGCGACGATCGTTGCCAGCCGACTGAGTTTTCGCCACTCGCTTGCGAGCGAGAGCGCCGAATCATTGACCCCGCCGCCGATGGCCCGGCGGCCCTCTTCCTCATTCACGGACGAGAGTGTAAGCCCGGTAACGTCGACCGGAAGTCCTGGTTTACCCGCCTCTTAGGACAGTCTCATCTGGAGCTCGAGCACCCGCGCGGCTGACGTGCGGACGCGTTCCCGGAACGCCTTCGAGCGTTTGGCCTCCGCGAGCAGCGCGCGGTACGCCCGCAGCCACGAACCCTGACCCGTCGTGAGCACGATGTCGTTGCCCGCGCGCACCGACCGCACGGCGATCTGCTCCACCGAACCGGTCGCGCGGACCGACTTGGCCTCGATCGAGTCGGTGATGACCACGCCCTCGTACTGGAGCTGGTCGCGCAGGAGGCCCTCGAGGATCGGACTCGACTGGCCGGCGATCCGGTCTGGATCCAGACGCGGGTAGCGTGCGTTCGAGCTCATGATCAGCGGCACCTTGGCCGCGATCGCGGCCTTGAACGGGGCGAGGTCGGCGTCCGTGGGGGCGCCGGCGATGCTGGCCGAGCCGAAGTCCGTGTTGGTGGTCGCCCCGCCGAGCCCCGGGAAGTGCTTCGCCGTGGCGGCGACGCCCCCGGCGCGCCAGCCCTCGACCGCCGCCTTGGTCGCCGCGGCGGCCTTTGCCGGGTCGGTGGAGAACGCGCGCCCGGCCATCGCGGACCCGCTGACGGTCGGCACGTCCGCGACCGGCGCGAGGGTGACGTTCAGCCCGTGCGCCTTCAGCGCCTGCGCCGCGGCCTTTGCGTCGCGCCCCGGGACCTGCCGCGCCTGCCCGACGGCGGGCGGCGCCCACTCGATCCGGCGGATGTCGCCGCCCTCCTGGTCGGTGGAGATGATCGGCGTCGCGTCCGGGCTCGCGCGCCGGAGCGAGCGCGTGAGCCGCTTGAGCTGATCGGGCGAGGTGATGTTGTCCTTGAACAGGATCACCCCGGACGTCCACCGGCTCGTGAGCGCGTCGCGTACGTACTTCGGCGCCGTCGTCCCCTGGAAGCGCAGCACGATCAGCTGGCCGACCTGCTGCTTGAGGCTCAGGTCATCGACCGGTTGTGGCTCCGGCGTGGCCGTCGGCTGGGGTGTCTGGGCCGCGGGGGTGCCGACGACCTCGCGCACTTCGCGGACCGTCGGCGCGTCATCGTCACCGGCCCCGATCGCGACCCCGGCGAAGAGGGCGACCAGCGCCGCGGCGAGCACCGAGACGCGGCGGCGGCGAACGGCGGTCGGCGACGGCACTGGCCTTCAGGGTACGACCGCCTGTCAGCCGTCCTGGGGCGTGGGGAACTCGCCGCCGTCGATCAGCTCGATGCGGTAGCCGTCCGGGTCCTGGACGAAGCAGATCCGGCCGATCTCGGGGCGGCCACCCGGGTTGAAAGGCGGCTTCTCGGGCTCGACGCCGATCTTCGACAACTCCGCGAGCTGCGCGTCGAGATCGTCGACGGTCAGCGCGATGTGGTTGTACCCGTCGCCGAGGTCGTACGGCTCGTCACGGCCGATGTTGACCGTGAGCTCGAGCGTGTCGGCGTCACCCGGCAGGCCCATGTAGATGTTGTAGGCGGTCTCGAACTGCAGCTTGCCGCGGCGCTCGTAACCGAGGGCCTCGTAGAAGGCGACCGACGCGTCGGGATCGAGGACCCGCACGCACGTGTGGACATAGCGCTTGGACATCGCGGCGAACCCTACGCGAGGACGTGGTTCGAAGTTCGCGAAGAGGGGGAATGTCACTTTCGGGACATCCTCCAAGGAGAGGGGCAGCATGCAGGGCTTCGGCCTCATGATCGAAGAGCTGGACGCCGGTGCTGTACGGATCGCACTCCGGGGCGAGTTGGATCTCGCCCACGCCTACACGTTCGACGAGGAGCTGCGACGGGTGGAGGAGTCGCGTCCCAGCTGCGTGGTCCTCGACCTGCGCGAGCTGAACTTCCTGGACTCGTGCGGGCTTGCCCGGCTGCTCGCCGCCCGTCGGCGCGCCCGGCGCGCGGGTCATCGGCTCCTGATCGTGCGGGGCCCGAAGGCGGTGCAGCGGCTGTTCGCGCTCTCCGCCGTGGACGAGGCCTTTGAGATGGTGAGCGAAGTACCGGAGACACTGATCGCCCATTGAGGATCCTTCTCGCGGTCATCGCGAGCGTCGTCGCGCTCGCCGTCATCGGCTTTCTCGTCCTGCGCGGGAACGAGCAGACGCACGTCCAGGTGCGCTCCGGTGACGTGATCGCGAGCAACCCCAACCGCGCGGACGACTACGGCGCCGACACGGTCCGGGCCTACCTGACGGCGGCGATCGAATGCGACAACGCGGCGCTCACCCAGTACGGGACCCGGATCGACGAGGTCTCCGGGCTGTGTGACACCGAGGAGGTCGAGGCGGAGGTCGCGCGCGACCAACTCGACGCGCGCGGCCGGGCGCTGTGGAAGCTCACCGCTCCCGGCAACGCCCTGCCCGCCGACCTGCACGTGTGGGTCGCTCAGGCGGACGGGCGCTGGATCGTCACGGCAGCCAGCGGTCCCCCGCGGGGGTAACCGTCAGCTCGTGCGTCCAGGCGCGGGCCGTCTGGCCCGCGAGGTACTCGACGGCGCGGGCGATCTGGGCCTGATCGGCGGTCTCGTTCTCGGCCTTGCCCGCGATCATCGACGCCGTCTTGGGTGAGTCGATCGTGGCGTCGACGATCAGCAGCGCCACGTGCACGCCGTCCTCGCGCAGCTCCTGCGCCGCGGCGTGGACCAACGCGCGGGTCGCGTGCGCGCCCGCCGCCCACAGGCCGCGCCCGGCCATCGCGCGCCGCGCGCTCCCGCCCGTGACCTGGATCAGCGTCTTCGCGCCCACGCGCACGCCCTCGCTCAGGAAGACGAACGCCTGCTCGGCCACCGCGCCCGTCCAGCCGCGGAAGTCCTCGACCGTGGCTTCGGAGAGCGTTCCGCCGCCGAACGGCCCGGGCTTCGTCGGCCGCGCGGCGGACACCGCGTTGACGATCACGTCGATCGAGCCGAAATCGGCGCGGGCCCGTTCCAGCGCGGCCTGCAGCGACGCCGGGTCGGACGCGTCGGCCTCCAGCGCCAGCCCGCCCGCCGCGCGGACGGTCTCGAGCGTCTCGGCGGAGCGCGCGACGGCCGCGCCCTTCCAGCCGGCCTGCAGGTGATGCGAGAGGATCGCGCCGCCGAGGTTGCGCGCGCCGAGAACCACGATCGAAGGCATCAGCGCATCCTGCCAAACCGGAACTGCGCGACCGCGATCCCGGCCACGACCAGCAACGCGCCGCCCACGGCGACCGCGGTGACCGGCTCGTCCCGGAACAGCGCACCCAGAGCGAGCGCGCCGAACGGGATGATCATCGAGATGAACGACACCGTCACGGCCGGCAGCTCGCGCAGCAGCACGGTCAGCGTCACGAACGTGAAGCCGGTGCCGAACGCGGCCAGGTAGAGGATCGAGCCGATCGACGTGAACGACCAGGTCGTCGCGCCCCAGTCCTCGGTCGGCGCGCTGAACGCGAGCAGCAGCACGCCGCCGGTGACCATCGCCCAGCCGTTCATCACGACCGGATCGAGTCCCGCCATCCGCTTCTTGGTGGCGATATTGCCGATCGCGCTCGCCAGCGGGGACAACACGACCGCCAGCGCCGCCAGGGCCGTGTGCTCGCCCGTGCCGAGGTCGAGCGACTCGCCGAACGCCAGCACCAGCCCGCACAGCGCGATGCCGACGCCCACGATGAGCCGTGGTCGCAGTGGCTCATCCGGAAGAAACAGCGCGGCCAGCACAGCCACGTAGAGCGGCAGTACGCCGAACAGCACCGCCGCCAGCCCGGACGTCACGTACTGCTCGGCCCAGTAGATCAGCCCGTAGCCCGTGGCGAACGGGACGACGCCGATGAGTCCCGCGAGCAGGAAGTCCGTGCGCAACGAGCGCTTGAGCAGCACTGCGGCGGTCAGCACCCCGATTCCCGCCAGGACGAAGCGAATCCCGGCGCCGAAGAACGGCGCCACATCCTCCAGACCGAGGGCGATGACCACCCACGTGCTCGACCACACGAGCACGCAGGCGGCGTACAGACTCCAGACCACAGCGCGCGACATCGGCGCGAGAGGGTATGACTCTCCTCGTGAGAATCGCCCTGATGATCGAGGGCCAGGAGGATGTGACCTGGGAGGACTGGGTCGCGCTGGCCGACGCGTGTGAGCGCAGCGGGATCGAGACGCTGTTCCGGTCCGACCACTACCTGTCGGTGATGGGGGAGGGCGAGCGCGGCGCGCTCGACGCCTGGGCCGTCATCAACGCGCTGGCCGCGCGGACCACGAAGCTGCGGCTCGGCACGATGGTCTCGCCGACGAGCTTCCGCCACCCATCTGTGCTCGCCCGCCTGGTGATCGCCGCCGACCACGTGTCCGGCGGGCGGATCGACCTCGGCATGGGCACGGGCTGGAGCGAGATCGAGCATTCCGCGTCCGGCTTCCCGTTCCTGTCCATGAAGGAGCGCATGGACGTGCTCGAGGAGCAGTTGGAGATCGTCCACGACGGCTACTTCGGTGACGGCTCGTCGTTCAGCTTCAAGGGCGAGCACTACGAGCTGGAAGGGCTCACGGCGCGTCCGCTCCCGGTCCAGAAGCCGCATCCGCCGCTGATCATGGGCGGCGCCGCCGGCCCACGTGCCGCGCGCCTCGCCGCCCGCTACGCGGACGAGTACAACACCGTGGCGCCCACGCTCGACGAGATCCGCGAGCGCAAGGCCAAGATCGACGCCGCGTGCGCGAAGGCCGGCCGCGAGCCGATCCCGTTCACGATCATGACCCCGTCGTCGGTCGGCAAGGACCATCCCGACGCCACTGATGTCTGGATCAACGGCAGTGTGGATCAGGTGAAGGCGCGGTTGGCCGAGCTGGAGGCCGTGGGCGTGAGCGGCGCGTACCTGCAGATGCAGGACCACCGTGACCTGGAGATGGTCGAGCTGATCGGGAACGAGCTCACATGAGCGACGACGACGATTGGGTCGGCGAGCCGCCGGAGGGCCGCCACACGCGTGATCAGGCCGATCCCGGCCACTGGGCGAAGCAGTGGCAGGGCGGCGCGATCACCGGCGGGGTCATCCTGCTGTTGCTGCTCGTGGTCGTGATGATTCTGTTGCTGGGGTAGCCAGCTCGGCGTTCTGCACGATCGCGCCGATGATCTGCCGCCAGGCGCCGCGCGGCAGGCCGTGGCCCATGCCGCTGATCTCCACGTAGGTCGAGCCGGGGATGACCTTGGCCGTGGCGCGCCCACCCGAGCGCGGCACGAGCCGGTCGTCGGCGCCGTGGATGACGGTCGTGGGGACCCGCAGCTTGCGCAGCTCCGGGCCGCGGTCGCGGTCGGCGACGATCGCGCCGAGCTGGCGCGCGGACCCGCGCGGGTCGTGGCCGCGGTCGTAGGAGCGGGTGGCGATGTCGCGCAGGTCCTCGACGTCGGGCTCGAAGCCCTTGCCGCCGATCTTCACGAACGAGTCCACGGCGCGCTCGATGTAGGCGTTGCGCTCCTTCGGCGCCGGCCGCAACAGGAAGGCGTACATCGTGAGCGCCGGCTGCCCACTCCAGAACGAGCCCGTGTTGGACATGATCGAGGTGAGCGTGAGCGTGCGGTCCGGGTGCTCGATCGCGACGCGCTGGGCGATCATGCCGCCCATCGAGGCACCGACGATGTGGGCCTGCTCGATGCCGAGGTGGTCGAGCACGCCGACGCTGTCGTTCGCCATGTCGCTGAGCGTGTAGGCCCCGGCGCGCTTGTCGCGCAGCGCGAGCTGCTTGAGCGTCGGCACGGGCGCGCCTTCGAGCCGCGAGGAGCGGCCGATGTCGCGATTGTCGTGGCGGATCACGAAGTAGCCGCGCGCCGCGAGCTGCTCGCAGAAGTCCTCGTGCCACGCCAGCATCTGCGTGCCGAGGCCCATGATCAGCAGGATCGCCGGATCTGAGGAGTCCCCGAAGGTCTCGAAACAGATGTCGATCTCACCCACACGAGCAATCGCTTCGGCCATCTGACCAAAGCTAGCTCAACTCGTTAGCGTCCGGTGAAGGCGCCGCCGAATCTCACACAGGCGCCGCGAGGATGCCGCGCCGATGAGGCTCTTCGTATCGACACTCGCCGTCGCGCTCGCCTTCCCGGCCGCGGCGATGGCCCAGACACCGCCGCTCGCCACCGACTACCGCGCGCACGGCGACGACGCCCGCGTCCTCGTCGCCGCGCATCGCGGCTACTGGCGCGGCGCGCCCGAGAACTCGCTGCCGTCGTTCGAGCAGGCGATCGCCCACGGCGCGGACATGATCGAGCTCGACGTGATGCGCACCTCCGACGGCCAGCTCGTGCTGATGCACGACACGTCCGTGGACCGCACCACCAACGGCACCGGCTCCGTCGCGTCCAAGACGCTCGCGCAGATCAAGGCGCTGCGGCTGAAGCGCGGCCTCGGCGGCGCGCAGGCCGAGGTCACCGACCAGCCGGTGCCGACGCTCAAGGAAGCGCTGACGCTGATCGACAACCGCGCCCTGATCAATCTGGACAAGGCCTGGGCGTACCGCGACCAGATCCTCCAGGAGCTGATCGAGACGGGCACGGTCGAGACCGCCGTGTTCAAGAGCAACGCGCCCGTGGCGGACGTGCAGGCGTTTCGCGCCAAGGACCCGCGGATCCTCTACTCGCACATCGTCGAGGACGGCAACGCGGCTTCCCTGAGCGGCTTCGGCACCAACCCGCCCGACTCGTACGAGATCGTCTTCGACCGGTTGACGGACGCGCAGATCCAGCCCGCCGCGGTGGCCGCGGCCAAGGCGCAGAGCCGGATCTTCATCAACACCATGTGGTACGGCCTCGCCGCGCGCTACACCGACGAGGCTTCGCTGATCGACCCCGCGCGCGGTTGGAAGCCGGTCATCGAGCGGCATCTCGCCGACGTGATCCAGACCGACAACGTCGATGAGCTGGTGCGCTACCTGCGCGGCGTCGACGTCACGCAGCCGGTCAACCCGGCCAACGCCGTGCGCGTTCAGGGCGAGGACTACTCCACCGAGGGCAAGGGCGTCGGCTACTCCGACACCGAGGACGCCAACCAGGGCGGCAACCTCTACCGCGGCGCCGAAGGTGTCGACGTCTGCGACCAGCAGGGCGCGCTCGTCGTGTGCTGGATTCGCGGCGGCGAGTGGCTCAAGTACACGGTGGACATCCAGCGCGCCGGTGCGTACCGCGTGTGGGGCCGGTTCTCCAGCCCGTACCGGCCCGCGGGCAAGATCGCCGTCGAGCTCGGAGGCCGCACCGCGACGGTCGACATCGCGTCCACGACCTCGCACGACGCGTTCATGCCGCAGACGCTGATGGAATCGATCGAGCTGGCCGCGGGCGAGCACACCTACTTCGTCCGCATCGACCCGGTCGCGTACCAGAACTTCAACATCGACTACCTGCAGTTCGACCGGATCACGGACGAGCAGACCACGCAGACGCCGAGCACGGTCGGCGGTGTCGTCGCGGGCACGCTCTCGCTGACGCTGGGCGCGACGCCGTCGTTCGGCGTCTTCCAGCCCGCGGTGGCCGGCGAGTACACGGCGCAGACCACGGCGCGCGTGATCTCGTCCGCGATGGACACGACGCTGAGCGTCACCGGCGGCAAGCTCACGAACGGCGCGCACGCGCTCGAGCAGCCGCTCGGCGTCCGCGCCGACGCGAACGCCTTCGCGCCGCTGACCAGTCCGCTCGCGCTGAAGGCGTGGACCGCGCCGGTCGTGGCCGAGGCCGTGTCGCTCGGGTTCCGTCAGACCATCAGCGCCGCCGAGCCGCTCCGCACCGGGGCGTACACGACGACGCTGACGTTCACGCTCTCGACGACTGAGCCTTAGGCGCTGAGGCCCACCGGGCAACTCACGCCGGTGCCGCCGAGGCCGCAGTAGCCGTTCGGCACCTTGGCCAGGTACTGCTGGTGGATGTCGTCGGACTCGTAGTAGAAGGTGTCCAGCGGGGCGATCTCGGTCGTGATCGCCCCGTAGCCGGCGCCCTTCAGGCGCTCCTCGAAGGCCGTCTTGGTCGCCGCGGCGACCTCGGCCTGCTCGGGCGTAGTGGTGTAGATGGCCGAGCGGTACTGGGTGCCGGTGTCGTTGCCCTGGCGCATGCCCTGGGTCGGATCGTGGCTCTCCCAGAAGGTCTTGAGGATCTCCTCGTAGCTGACCTGCTCGGGGTCGAAGACGACCAGGACGGCCTCGGTGTGGCCGGTCTTGGCGCTGCACACCTCGTTGTAGGTCGGGTTCGGCGTGAAGCCGCCCGCGTAGCCGACGGCGGTCGTGTAGACGCCCGGCGTCTGCCAGAACGTGCGCTCGGCGCCCCAGTAACAGCCCATGCCGACCACGGCGGTTTCCAGATGGTCGGGGAACGGGCCCTGCAGCGGGGTGCCGAGGACGAAGTGCGTGTTCGGGGTGGGGAGCGCTACCGGACGGCCCTTGAGGGCCTTCTCGGGCTCCACCATCTTGGTCTTGGAAGCGAAAAGCATGTACTTCACGGTCTCGCGAGACCGTGATTCGTTACAGCTCTTCTTCGTCCTCGTCGCCCCCGGTCATCGCCTCGAGCAGTTCGAGCGCGGCGGCCTGGGCGGGGGTGACCAGCACTTCGCCACCGAGATCCTCGAGCTGCGGGAAGAAGCTGGCGTGCACGGCAACCTCGTCGCCGCCCGCATCCTCGAGGACGATCACGGCGCGGCCCTGATTCTCGTTCGCGACGCCTTCACCGCCCCCGACCGCAGCGCCGGCGGCGGTGAGCACCGCTACGGCGATGTCATGCCAATGCGAGAGCGCATCCTGGCGCTCCGCATCGGTCATCTGCTCAAGGTGATGGCGGTTGCGCTCGGCGAGCGCGGCGACCGCCGCCCCCAACGGGGCGTCGGCCAGGAGGTCGTCGACAGAGGACACCTGTCCAGTATGGCGCGCGTGAGCGCTAGCTTGCGGGGAATGGCTCGACTCGGACTCGGACTCGCGTCGCTCGGGCGCCCCGGCTACTTGAATATCGGTCACGGCGACGAGCTCGGCGCCGACAAATCGGTCGCGGGCTTGCGCGCCCGCGCGCACGAGGTCCTGGACTTCGCCTACGAGGCCGGCATCCGCGACTTCGACACCGCCCGGTCCTACGGGCGCGGCGAGGAGTTCCTGGGGGAGTGGCTGCGGTCGCGGGTTCCCGAGGGCGTGACGGTGAGTTCGAAGTGGGGCTACGTCTACACGGCCGACTGGGAGATCGCAGCCGATCCGCCCGAGGTCAAGCATCACGACGTCGAGACGTTCCGGCGTCAACTCGAGGAGACGCGCGAGAACCTCGGTGACTGGCTCGACCTCTACCAGATCCACTCCGCCACGCCCGACAGCGGCGTGCTTGAGAACGACGCCGTGCTGAGCGCGATGGTGGCGGCGGGCGTGCCGCTCGGGGTGTCCGTCTCCGGGACGAGCCAGGCCGAGACGATCGACCTCGCTGCTTCGCTGGGGATCTTCACCGCCGTGCAGGCCACCTGGAACCTGCACGAGCGAGCCGCCGGGGACGCGCTGGCCCGGAGCGGTCTCAAGGTCATCGTCAAGGAAGGGCTCGCGAACGGCCGGCTTGCTTCGCGGGACGCGCAGGCGCTGGCGGTCGTGCTGGCGCAGCCGTGGGCGGATGTGGTGCTCAGCGGGGCCGCGTCGGTCGACGTGCTGCGCTCGAACCTGCGGGCGCTCGAGGTGTCTCCCGAGGACCCGGGGCTCGTGGAGGACAGCGAGGCCTATTGGGAGCGTCGCTCGAACCTGGACTGGAATTAGGCCGCGCGAACGGCAGCACCTCGCCCGGGCTGAGGTGTGGTCGCTTCCCGACCGCGCGCTCCGTCCGCCCCCTCCTTGGTGCAGGCTTTAGACGCCAGAGCCCAGCCCAGGGTCCGCGGCAGCCTCGATCCGCTCGCGCAACGCCGCACCCCGCCCCGCGGACACCGCCCGCGCGATCCGCTCGGGCGCCATCTCGACACCGAGCCCCGAAGCCAACTCCGCCAGCTCCTGGCGCTCCTCCGACTCCCGCGCGGCTTTCAGGAACAGCCAGCAGAACAGCAGGATCGTGACGATCGAGCCCTCGATCATCATGATCGCGCCCGCCGCGCTCTGGTCGTTGGCGGCGGTGATGCCCCACTCGGCCTGGCCGCGCGCGTACTGGGGATACAGGACGCCGCTCGACCACAGCAGCGCGTTGGCCAGCACGCTCTGGATCAACCGGATGGCGACGATGTAGCCGATCTTCCAGCCGTTGCCGAACCACGCGGGCTTGGGCAACGGGCCGAGCAGCGCCATCCACATCCCGATCCCGAACGACACGAACAGGATGTGCTGCAGCGCGTGGACGGCGTCGTTGGAGACGGCGCCCTGGTAGAGGACGGGCAGGTGCCAGACGTAGAAGTTCGCCGTCCAGAGCACGAGTGCGACGACCGGGTGGCCGAAGATCCGCAGGAACGGCACGGCGCGCAGCAGCGGCGCCAAAACCGGGCCGGTCAGACCGAGCACGATCAGCAGGGCGCCGAGGTCCGCGATCAGCAGGTGCTCGAGCATGTGCGCCCAGAACAGCTCCTCGCTCATCACGGCGAGCGGAGAGCTCAGCGTCGCCGCCATCAGCAGCAGGCCGCCGTAGAAGCACCACACCCGCCACGTGGGCACGGTGATCTTGCGCGCGCGCAGCCAGTACATGACACCGACCACGAGCGCGGGCGCGAGTTGCAGGGGCGCGAACTCCATCTGTCGGACCTTAGATACCGTGCAGCCCATGTCCAGCCGTGAGACGCCGCCCTATCGCGCCGACCACGTCGGCAGCCTGCTCCGCCCACCGGAGCTGCTCCAGGCCCGTGAGGACTTCGCCGCCTCCAAGATCGACGCCGACGAGTTGCGCGGGATAGAGGACGCCGCCATCCGGGACGCGGTGAAGCTGCAGGAGGACGTGGGCCTCAAATCGGCCACCGACGGCGAGTTCCGCCGCGCCACCTGGCACATGGACTTCATCTACGCGCTCGGCGGCATCGAGAAGACGCCGGGGCATCTGTCCGTCAAGTTCCACAACGCCGAGGGCGACATCGAGTGGACGCCGGCGGCGACCCACGTCGGCTCGCGGATCACGCTCGAGAAGCCGATCTTCGCCGAGCACTTCCAGTTCCTGCAGGAGTGCGTCACGAGCGCCACGCCCAAGCTCACGATCCCGTCGCCGAGCATGGTCCACTACCGCGGCGGGCGCGCGGCCGTGGACGAGGCCGTGTACCCGGACATGGACCAGTTCTGGGCGGACCTCACGAACGCCTACGCCGACCAGGTCCAGGCGATGGCCGACCTCGGCTGCACCTACCTGCAGTTCGACGACACGAGCCTCGCCTACCTCAACGACCCGACCCAGCGCGCCGAGCGCGCCGCGCAGGGCGAGGACGGTGAGCACCTGCACGAGGCCTACATCCGCCACATCAACGAGGCGCTGAGTCGCCGTCCCGAGGGCATGGCGGTCACGACCCACATGTGCCGCGGGAACTTCCGGTCCAGCTGGGTGGCCGAGGGCGGCTACGACTTCGTCGCCGAGGCGCTGTTCAACGAGCTCGACGTGGACGGCTTCTTCATGGAGTGGGACGACGCGCGCTCCGGCGGCTTCGAGCCGTTGCGGTTCGTGCCCAAGGGCAAGGTCGTCGTGCTCGGGCTCGTGACCACCAAGTCGGGCGCGCTCGAGACCAAGGACCTGCTCAAGCGCCGGATCGAGGAAGCGACGCAGTACGTCGACCTCGACCAGCTCTGCCTCTCGCCCCAGTGCGGGTTCTCGTCGACGGTCGAGGGCAACGCGCTCACCGTCGAGCAGGAGATCGATAAGCTGCGGCTCGTCGTCGAGACGGCCGAGGAAGTTTGGGGCTGACGCGCCGTCCACCGCTGCTGCTCGGCGTCGCCGCGGCGGCGCTGGGCGTCGCGCTGACGACGGCGCTGCTGTACGCGCTGCGCGACGTGGCGCCGGTCGTCTCGCTCGGCGTCGTGTACCTCGTCGTCGTGCTGGCGGTCGCCTCGGTGTGGGGCGTCTGGCTGGGCCTCGCAACCGCGCTGGCCAGCGCGCTCGCGTTCAACTTCTTCCACATCCCGCCGACCGGGCGGCTGACGATCACCGGCGGCGAGAACTGGGTCGCGCTGATCGTGTTCTTCGCGGCGGCCGCGCTCGCCTCGTCGCTGACCGAGCTGGCGCGGCGGAGGACGGTCGAAGCTGAGCAGCGCCGCCAGGAGGCGGACCTGAGCGCCGAGATGGCGCGGCTGCTGCTGCGCGGCGGGCGACTCGAGGAGACGCTGCCGGCCGTGGGGGAGCGGCTCGCGCGAGCGCTGGAGGCGCCGAGCGCGTCGATCGTCGCCCAGGCCGTGGACGGCACGTTCCCGCTGCGAGAGGGGCCACGCCAGATCGGGACGCTGACCGTGGACGCGCCGGAGCCGGTGCTGCGGCGGATCCAGACGCGGATCGTGCCGGCCCTGGAAGCGCTGCTGGCGGCCGCGCTGGAACGCGACGCGCTGATGGCCGACGCCGTCGAGACGGCCGCGCTGCGCCGCAGCGACGTGATCAAGACCGCGCTGCTGCGCTCGGTCTCCCACGACCTGCGCTCCCCGCTCACCGCGATCCTGACCTCGGCCGAAGCGCTGCGGCTCGCCCCGGACGAGCGGGTCGAGCTTGCCGACGACATCACGACCGAGGCCACGCGCCTGAGTCGCCTGATCGACAACCTGCTCGACCTCTCGCGCCTGGAGGCCGGGGCGGCCGAGGCCCGCCCCGAGTGGTCCTCGATCGAAGAAGTGCTCACCGCAGCCACCGAGCACGTCCCCGACGGGCAGTTCAAGCTCGCGCTCGACGACGACCTGCCGCCCGTGCGCGCGGACGCCGCGCAACTCGAGCGCGCGTTCGCGAATCTGTTCGAGAACGCGCAACGCCACTCCGGCGGGCACCCCGTCTCGGTGCGGGCGCGCGACGTCGGCGGCCGAATCCTGATCCGCGTCGTGGACCGCGGCCCCGGCATCCCCAAGGCCCACCAGGAGCGGATCTTCGAGCCGTTCTACCGCTCCGGCTCGCGCGGATCGGGGCTCGGGTTGGCGATCGTGCGCGGGTTCGTCGAGGCCAACGGCGGCCGCGTGTGGGTCGAGTCGCTGCCCGACCAGGCGACGTCGTTCGTGGTCGAGCTACCGGTGCCGGAGGCGCTTGCGCCGCAGGTATAGGAGTCGCTGGATGTACAGCGTGGTCGTGCCCACGAGCAGGATCGCGCCGAGGTTCACGGCCAGCTGGCCCGCTGAGCCCCTGAACGTGTCCCAGTCGCCGTAAGCCGCGGCGATGCCGATGTTGGCCGCGGCGGGGATGGTGGTGACCGAGATGAGCACGCCGATCAGCGCGCCCGACTTGGCGGTCGAGAGGCTGAGCATCCCCGCCGCGCCGGCGCACAGCGCGACGATGAACGCGAACGCGTCCGGGCTGGAGATGCTCTTCGAGAGCGCGTGATCGTCGGTGCTGAACGAGTTCGGGACGACGTTGGCGGCGTCGAACAGCAGCACCGCGACGACCGTCGCGGCGATCGCGAGCGGGAAGCCGACCGCGAGCGCGACTGCGGAGCGCCGCGCGAGCGGCCCGCGGAGCTGGACGAGCGCCACGCACAACCCGGCGACGGGGCCGAACTCCGGCCCGACCACCATCGCGCCCACGACGAGGATCGGGCTGTTCAGGAAGATCCCGATCGCGGCGATGATCGACGCGAGCACCATGTAGATCAGGAAGACGCCGCTGAGCTCGACGCTCTCGCTGGTGCGCTGGTCGAGCTCCTCCCAGATGACCGCGTCGGCGGGCGAGCCCGGCGCGTACTTCTCCGCCGCCACGGCGAAATCCGACACGATGTCCGTCGCGCTGAGCGCGATCGAGCCCTCGTGGTGCAGCCCGAGCTCGCGCAACTCGCTGATGATCACGCTGGCGTCCTCGCGCGCGACGTCGCACATGATCAGGTCGCCCGTCGGGTTCGTCGACGCGCCGGGGACGCGGATCACGTTGATCGCCGACCGCGTCGCGCACAGCAACCCGTGCACGCGATCGGTCTTGTCGGCGGGCGCGACGACGCGCAGGTGGACCATTGCGCCGGAGCCTATGCCCCGAGCAGGTTATGGACGATCAGGTCGATCAGCTTGATCCCGACGAACGGGGCGATCAGGCCGCCGAGGCCGTAGATGAGCAGGTTGCGGCGCAGCAGCGCGGTCGCCCCGGCCGCCTTGTAGCGGACGCCGCGCAACGCGATCGGGACGAGCAGCGGGATCACGATCGCGTTGAAGACGATCGCGGAGATGATCGCCGACTGCGGCGTGCCCAGATCCATCACGTTGAGTTGCGCGAGCGGCCCTTCGGATTCGCCGGCGGCCGCGTAGGTGGCGACGAAGATCGCGGGCAGGATCGCGAAGTACTTGGCGATGTCGTTGGCGATGCTGAACGTGGTCAGCGCGCCGCGCGTGATCAGGAGCTGCTTGCCGACTTCGACGATCTCGATCAGCTTGGTCGGGTTGGAGTCCAGGTCGACCATGTTCCCGGCCTCGCGCGCGGCCTGGGTGCCGGTGTTCATGGCCACACCGACATCGGCCTGGGCGAGCGCGGGCGCGTCGTTGGTGCCGTCGCCGGTCATCGCCACCAGCCGGCCGTTGGCCTGCTCCTCCTTGATCAGCTGCAGCTTGCGCTCCGGCGTGGCCTCGGCGAGGAAGTCGTCGACGCCCGCCTCCTCGGCGATCTTGGCCGCGGTCAGGCGGTTGTCGCCGGTGACCATGATCGTGCGGATGCCCATCGCGCGCAGCTGCTCGAAGCGGGCCGCCATGCCCTCTTTGACCGTGTCCTTGAGGTGGATGACGCCGAGCACCTGGGCGTCGCGGGCGACGGCCAGCGGCGTGCCACCGTCGCGGGCGATCCGGTCGAGGACCGGCTGGAGCTCGTACGGCGCCTGGCCGCCTTCGCTCTCGACGAAGCGGATGATCGCCTCGCCGGCGCCCTTGCGCAGCCGCGAGCCCTCGTGGTCGATGCCGCTCATGCGCGTCTCGGCCGTGAACGGGATGAACTCGTGCGTGCCGAGCTCGCGTTCGCGGATGCCGTACCGCTTGGCCAGCACGACGACGGAGCGGCCCTCGGGCGTCTCGTCGGCGAGCGAGGCGAGCTGCGCCGCCTCGGCCAGCTCGACCTCCTCCACGCCCGGCATCGGCACGAACTCGGCCGCCTGGCGGTTGCCGAGCGTGATCGTCCCGGTCTTGTCGAGCAGGAGCACGTCCACGTCGCCGCTCGCCTCCACGGCGCGGCCGGAGAGCGCGAGGACGTTGCGGCGGACGAGCCGGTCCATGCCGGCGATGCCGATGGCGGACAGCAGCGCGCCGATCGTCGTCGGGATGAGCGCCACGAGCAGCGCGATCAGCGTCGTCAGCGACACCTCGGTGCCCGCGAAGTCCGCGAACGGGCGGAGGCTCACCACCACGACGAGGAAGACCAGGGTGAGGCCGGCGAGCAGGATGTTGAGCGCGATCTCGTTCGGCGTCTTGCGTCGCTCGGCGCCCTCGACCAGGTTGATCATCCGGTCCAGGAACGACTTGCCGGGCTCCTGCGTGATCTCGACCACGATCCGGTCGGAGAGGACGCGGGTGCCGCCGGTGACGGCGGAGCGGTCGCCGCCGGACTCGCGGATGACCGGGGCGGACTCACCGGTGATCGCGGACTCGTCGACGCTCGCGATCCCCTCGATCACGGTGCCGTCGCCGGGGATCACCTCGCCGGCGGCCACGACGACGATGTCGCCGCGGGTGAGGTCGGACGCCGCGACCTCGTGACCGTCCTGCAGACGGGCCGTGGTCGTGGTCCGCATCGCGCGCAGGGACGCGGCTTGCGCGCGGCCGCGGCCCTCGGCCAGCGCTTCCGCCAGATTGGCGAAGATCACGGTGAGCCACAGCCAGATCGCGATCGTGGTCGTGAACCAGCGCGGATCGTCACCGCCACCGACGATCGCGGCGATCGTGGTCATCACGGCGCCGACTTCGACGACGAACATGACCGGGTTCTTGATCTGGATGCGCGGGTCGAGCTTGCGCAGGGCCAGCGGGAAGACAGCGGTCATCGGTCCAGCGCCTCGTTCAGCTTCGTGGTGTTGACGTTGCCGTCACCGACCAGCGCGAGCACGCGTTCGGCCGGGAGGTTGCGGACGCGGGCGATCCGACGGGCCTGGATGACGGCGTTCTCGTGGGAGATGTCGGGGTCGACGCCGGACGCGGAGTTCGTCACGGCGTCCATCGGCGGGTCGGCGCCGTCGTTCATCGCGCGGTAGGCCGCGATCTGTTCCTCGTAGAAGAACTTCGCGCTGCTCGAGTTCGGGCCGCGGTTGGCGAAGAACGTGGCGTCGGCGCTGTAGTCCGTCTGCGAAGGGCGGGGCTGGAAGTAGCGCGGGTCGCCGACGTGTGTCGCCTCGGCGAGCACGACTTCGCGCGTCGGGATCACCTGGGCGATGCCCGTGATCGCGAGCGGATAGGCGATGCCGAGCAGCAGCGTGAAGCCGAGGACGGCGACGGCGGAGGAGATGAGGATGCGCTTCATCAGAAGAGTTGGGTGGTCAGGCCCTGGACCACAGGTCCGAGGAGCAGGGCGGGGAGGAAGGTGAGGGCGCCGACGATCACGACCGTGCCGATCGTCAGGCCGGCGAATGTGGGCGTGTCGGTGCGCATGGTCCCGAGGCCCGCGGGGGCGACGCGCTTGTTGAGCATCGCGCCGGCGATCGCCAGCGTGAGGACGATCGGGACGAACCGGCCGAGCAGCATCACGAGGCCGCCGACCAGGTCCGCGAACGTCAGCCCGGTGTAGCCGGCGAACGCGGAGCCGTTGTTGTTCGCCTGGGACATGTAGGCGTACAGGGACTCGGAGAACCCCTGCGGGCCGGCGGCGTAGATCGACGCCTGGCCGTAGTCGGTCGCGATCGCAACGCTGGTCGCGACGAGCACGAGCAGCGGTGAGACCAACAGGGCGAGGACGACCAGCTTGATCTCACGGGCCTCGAGCTTCTTGCCCAGATACTCCGGCGTGCGGCCGACCATCAGCCCACCGATGAACACGGCCAGCAGGACGTAGAGCAGCATCGTGTACAGACCGGTGCCGACGCCGCCGAACACAGACTCGCCGAAGGACATGTTGACCATCGGGATCAGCCCGCCGAGGCCGGTCAGCGACTCGAAGGCGCCGTTGACCGCGCCCGTCGAGGTGGCAGTCGTGATCGCCGTCCAGAGTGCGGTGCCGGCCGTGCCGAACCGCAGCTCCTTGCCCTCCAGGTTCGGGCCGGTCAGCCCGGCTGCCTGCTGGGCGGGCGTCGCCTGCATCTCCGCGAGATACACGACCACGACGCCGATCGCGAACAGCATGAACATCACGCCGAAGATCGCCCAGCCCTGCCGCGCCGAGCCAACCATCCGGCCGTACGTGAACGTCAGTGCCGCCGGGATGGCGAGCATCGCCAGCATCTCGAGGAAGTTCGTGAGGCCGGTCGGGTTCTCGAACGGCATCGCCGAGTTCACGTTGAAGAACCCGCCGCCGTTGGTGCCGAGGACCTTGATGATCTCCTGCGACGCGACCGGGAGGTCCAACGACTGGACCACGCCCTGCGAGGCCAGGACCAGCGCGCCGACGACGCTGATCGGCAGCAGGACCCGCAGCACCGCGCGCGTGAGGTCCTCGAAGAAGTTGCCGAGTGGCCGGCCCGCGATGCCGCGAATCAGCACGATCGCGACGCACAGGCCGACGGCCGCCGAGACGAAGTTCTGCACGGCGAGCCCCACCATCTGGATGAAGCCCGTGAGCGTCGTCTCGCCGGCGTAGTACTGCCAGTTCGTGTTCGTGACGAACGACGATGTCGTGTTGAAGTTCAGGTCCCACGGCATGCGCGAGGCGAGGATCAGGAACAGCATGAGCCACGACAGCAGCGAGAACGAGATGACGCTGAACGCGTATCCCTTCCACGACTGCGGCCGGCGCGCCTCGTACGTGAACACGCGAGCCATGTAGCCGCCGAGCAGCGGCACGATCGCGAGCAGAATGGCGCAGAAGATGACGATCTGAACCCAGCCCATGGCCTACAGGCGCTCCCCACGCAGCAGTGCGTAGACGAGGAAGCCCGCCAGCAGGGCGGAGACGATCAGGCCCAACGTGTCGGCAGCGCTCATATGCGGTCGACCAGCACGATCAGGCCGTAGAGCGCGGCAAAGGCCAAGAGGGCCAGTCCGATTGCGAGGAAATCCATGCCTTGCAGGCTGGATCCGGGGCGATCAAGGACTCATACAGACTCCGGCTCGCCGCATACAGATTCCGTTAAGTTGGTCTGCGTGGAGGACGCGGACTTCGAGAAGTGGGGCAAGATCGCCGTCGAGCGGGCGGCGGAGCTGGTGGCCGCGGAGCTCCCTGACGCGACGCTGAGCAAGACGACGCGCCGGTCGCGCAACAGCCGTGGCTACATTCAACGCTTCGTGACCTTCCGGCACCCGACGATGCCCTCCGACCGCGCCGTGTGGCTCTATGCCGCGCCGGCCGGCCACGCCTACGACTTCCGCCCCGCACACGACCGCTTGTCCGCGGGGCTCCTGCAGGACCTCGAGAACGAGCTGGACCCCAACCGCTTCGCCGCCGGGATGACCAAGGGCTTCCCGTTCTCGTGGAAGGTCCACCTGGAGGCGAAGTACGAGGGCTACCGACTCGGCGTGAAGGTGAACCCGGACGACGAGGCGCCGGAGGATCGCGGGGCGGACCTGGCCGCGGAAGTCGTCCGCGGCCTGCGCAACGCGGGCCTCATCGTCGACTAGAGATCCGCGAAGCGATCTCCAAGCGACCGCGCATGGCGCCGGCGAAGCCGGCTGCCGCGTTCGGTCGCCCTAGTGCGCGAAGCGATAACCCACGCCGGGGTCGGTGTGCAGGTACCGCGCGCCGATTTTGCGCCGCAGGTTGGACATGTGCACGCGCAGGACCTGGACGTCGTCGGCGTACTCCGGCCCCCAGACGTCGATGAGCAGCGTGCGGTGCGTGAGCAGCCGGCCGCGGTTCGTGGCCAGCACGCGCAGGAGGTTGAACTCGATCGGCGTGAGGTGCACGCCGGCGCCGTCGACCGACACGGTGTGGGCGGCGAGGTCGATCCGCAGCCCTTCGGCCTCGATGATCGGTTCCGACACGCCGGGCGCGGCGCGCCGCAATGCCGCCTGCAACCGAGCCACCAACTCCCGCGGCCCGAACGGCTTCGTGACGTAGTCGTCGGCACCCGCCGCCAGCGCACGGACCTTCTCGTCCTCCTCGCCGACCGCGCTCAGCACCAGGATCGGCATCGAGGACCACGACCGGAGCTCCTTCGTCACCTCGACGCCGTCGCGGTCGGGCAGGACGAGGTCGATGATCGCCGCCGCCGGGGGCGTGAGCGCGGCCATGTCCAGCGCTTCCTCGGCGGTCGCGGCCTGCAGCACGTCGAAGCCCGCCTCGCGCAGGATGATGCGCAGCGCGCGCAGGATCTGGGGCTCGTCGTCGACGACGAGGACGCGCGGACGGTCGTTCATGCCACGCTGAGCCTATGCCAGGCCGGTACAAGATCTTCCTGGGCATGGCGGCGGGCGTCGGCAAGACCTACCGGATGCTGGCCGAGGCGCAGGCTCAGGCGGAGGCCGGCCGGGACGTCGTGATCGGTCTGCTGGAGACGCACCGGCGCGCGGAGACCGAGGCGATGGCCCAGGGACTCGAGGTCATCCCGCGCCGCCGCGTGCCGTACCGCGGGGTGACGCTGGAGGAGATGGACGTGCCGGGCATCCTGCAGCGGGCCCCCGAGCTGTGCCTGATCGACGAGCTCGCGCACACGAACGCGCCGGGCGTCGAGCACCCCAAGCGCTACGACGACATCGCGGATGTCAGAGCGGCCGGGATCGACGTGTACAGCACCGTCAACGTCCAGCACCTGGAGTCGCTGAATGACCAGGTGGCCGAGCTCACGGGCGTGCGCGTGCGCGAGACGGTCCCCGACGAGGAGCTGGAGAAGGCGGACGAGGTCGTGTTGATCGACCTGCCGCCCGAGGACCTGGTCGCGCGCCTGCGGGACGGCAAGGTCTACGACCCGGCTCGCGTGCCCGCCGCGCTCAACGGCTTCTTCCGCGTCGAGAACCTCAAGGCGCTGCGGGAGGTCGCGCTGCGGCAGGTCGCGGAGACCGTCGAGGCCAGAAGACCGGACGCGCAGCCGATCGCGGAGCGCCTTCTCGCGTTCGTCACGCTCGACGAAGCGGGCGAGCGCGTGGTCCGCAGAGCCGCACGGTCGGCGGCGCGGCTCAACGCCGTGCTCGACGTGCTGGTGGTGCGCGACCCGGAGGTCGCGGCTTCAGCCGACGAGCGCGCTCGGCTCGAGACGCTGCGACGGCTCGCGGCCATGGTCGGCGCGCACCTGCTCGTCGACGACGGCAGTGATGAGATCGCCGTCCTGCAGCGCGTCGCCCGCGAGCGCGGCACGACGTATGTCCTCGTCGGCCCGCCGGCGCCCCGCCGCGGCCTCGGCCGCTTCGCCGAGCCCCAGATCGTGCGCATCCTCAACGCGCTCCCGCACGTCGACGTCCGCGTGGTCGCCGACCGACGCGAGCAGGATCTCCTCGGTCAGTAGCTCTTCGGGCGCACCGGCCACGAGCTCGGCGGCGCGCATGAGGTCGACGGCCGTGGACCGGATGCTCTCGCCCAGCGCGTCGGTCGCGGCACCGGCGGCGGCGCGGGCCGCGTGGTCGCGGGCGAGCGCGGCGCGCTCGGGGTCATCAAAGGCGGCGGCGAGGTCCCAGACCGCGCGGGCGAGGTCCGTGACCGCGGCGGCGACGCCGGTCGGCGCCTGCCCTGACCGCAGGGCGCGGTGGGCGTGTCGCGCGAGGACGCGCGTGTTGCGGACGGCCAGGTCGATCTGCTCGAACGAACGCCCGTAGCGCTCCACCGGCTCGCGTTCTCCGAACCGCGTCGGCGCGGTGCGCACGGTCTCACGGCCCGTCTCCAGCGCGTCGTCCAGCGCGTCCAGCAGCGGGTCGATGGCCCGCGCGTGGATCAGGGCGGCTTCGGCTCGGTCGGCGTCGCCGGCGGCGAGCGCGCTCGCGACACGCTCCAGCGACTGCCCGAGCGCGGCCATGACGGACTGGCCGGCGCGACCGACGTGCAGGATCGCCTTCGGCGCGAACAGGACGGCGACGGCCAGCGCCACGATGCCGCCGATGATCGCCTCGAGGATCCGGTTCGGCGCGTTGGTGCCGCCGATCATCAGCAGCAGCATCGCGGACACGGCGGCTTCGCTGACGACCAGATCGGAACCGTTGAACAGCACCGCGACGGACATCGCGACGACCACGAGCAGAGCGAGCTGCCACGGCCCGGTGCCGATCAGGTTCACGAGCAGCGCGGCGAGCGCGAGGCCGATCACCACGCCGGCCGCGAGGCCGAGCGCGCGCTGGCGGTGCTGGCCGTGCGTGGCGCCGATCGAGATGACGGTCGCGATGCAGGCGAATACGGGCTGCGGGTCCGGCAGCAGCCAGACGCAGAGGTACCAAGCCGTGAGCGCGGCGAGCGCCGTCTGCCCGATCGCGAGCGAGCGGGAAGAGAGTCGGCGTTGTGCGAGACGAAGAACAGTCATACGAAGTACCCACACTCTGCTTCGGCAGCCTGCGACGCTTCCTAAAGGTGCGGGTCTTCGACACACATCTTCACATCGTCGACCCGCGCTTCCCGCTCGTCCCCAACCAGGGCTACCTGCCCGAGCCGTTCACGGTCGACGATTACCGCGCACGCGTCACCACGGACGGCGGCGCCGTCGTGTCCGGTTCCTTCCAGGCCTACGACCAGACGTACCTGATCGACGCGCTGCAGCGTCTGGGTCCGACGTTCGTCGGCGTCGCGCAGGTCCCGCCCGAGATCACGGACGAGGAGGTCCTGCGTCTCGAGGCCGCCGGTGTCCGGGCGTTCCGGGCGAACTTCACGCGCGGCACGGCCCCAACGGACCTCCTCGACCTCGCGCGCCGGTTCGAGGAGCTGGCGAGCTGGCACCTGGAGGTCTACGCCGACACGCGCGACTTGCCGCCGCTGCCCGGTGTCCAGCTCGTGATCGACCATCTCGGCGGCCCGGAGGCGGCGCTCCCGACCACCCTGCGCCTGGTCGAGCAGGGCGCGCACGTGAAGGCCACCCGGTTCGGTGCGTCCGACCACGACGTGGCCAAGACCCTGCGCGAGATTGCCGCCACCAACCCGGCGGCGCTGATCTTCGGCACCGACCTCCCCGGCACGCGCGCTCCGCGCCCGTTCGAGCCCCGCGACCTCGAGCTCGTCCTCGAATGCGCCGGGGAGCGCGCGCTGTGGGACAACGCCGCAGCGGTATATCTCAGGGATGGTCCGCGAGATACAGCCGGGTGAATCCCACATCGCCGCCGCGGCGCTCATCGAGCTGCGCACGCACTTCGAGTCGGTCGAGGCGCTGACGGCGCGCATCGACGCCCAGCGCGCGAACGGCTACCGGATCGCGGCTTCGCTCGAAGGCGACGAAGCGGCGTCGGTGGCCGGGTTCCGCCTGCTGGAGACGACGTTCGCCGGGCGCATGCTCTACGTCGACGATCTGGTCGCGCGGGCCAAGTTCCGCCGCCGGGGCCACGCCGACAAGGTGATGGCGTGGGTGGAGGAGGAGGCCCGGCGGCTCGGCTGCGACCAGCTGCACCTGGACTCCGGCGTCGGCCAGGACCGCGAGGACGCGCACCGCTTCTACTTCAACCACGGGATGCGCATCGCCTCCTACCACTTCACCCGGCCGGTAAGTTCCGGCGGATGATCGGGACAGCGCGCCGTCGGCGGGACGGCGAGGCGAAGGTGCGGGGCACGACGCGCTACGTGGGGGACATGCCGGTGTACGGGCTGCTGCACGCCCGGCCGGTGCTCGCCGCCGACGCGCACGCGCGCCTGAACGGGATCGACACGAGCGCGGCGCTCGCGGTGCCCGGCGTCGTGGCCGTGCTTACGCACGCCGACCTGCCGCTCGCCGGCGGGTCCGGCCGCGCCGCGGAGCCGCTGGCACGCGAGGAGATCGTGTGGGCGGGCCAGCCCGTGGCGCTGGTGATCGCCGAGTCCGAGGCCGCCGCCGAGGACGGCGCGGCGCTCGTGGATGTGGACGCCGAGCCGCTGGAGGCCGTGCTGGACCTGGAGGCCGCGATCGCCGACGGCGCGCCCCTCGCCCGCCTGAGCGAGAAGGCCGGAGAGGACGAGAGTGCCGCCAGTGCCCATGGGGGTGGGGAGGGTGAAGGCGCCGCCACCAGCGGGAATCTCGCCGTCGAGCAGCACCTCACCAACGGTGACGCCGCCGCGGGCCTCGCGGCCGCCGATCACGTGGTCAAGGGCCGCTTCCGCACGAACTGGGTCCATCAGGCGTACCTCGAGCCGCAGTCGACGCTCGCCTGGGTCGAGCCCGACGGCACGCTCGTCGTGCACTCGAGCACGCAGGGCGCGTTCATGGCCCGCCAGGGCCTGGCCAACACGTTTGGGCTGCCGATGGAGAAGGTCCGCGTGCAGGCGGCGCCGATCGGCGGCGCGTTCGGCGGCAAGCTGATGATCTCCGAGCCGCTCGCGGCGGCCGCGGCGCTCAAGCTCCGGCGCCCGGTGCGGATCGTGTTCAGCCGTCGGGAGGACTTCGCCGCCGGCAATCCGGCGCCCGGCCAGCTGATCGAGCTCGAGCTGGGAGCGACCGCCGACGGCGCGCTCACCGCCATCCGTGGCCGCATCATGGGCGACCGCGGCGGGCTGGGCGACATGGGTGTCGAGGCCATCAGCACCATGCTCTCCGCCGGCCCGTACCGTTGGCCCGCCCACGACCTGACGGCGCTCGGCGTCTCCACCAACCGCGTCAGCCCGGGGGCGTACCGCGCGCCCGGCGCCCCGCCCGCGGCCTTCGCCGTGGAGACGCTGATGGACGAGCTGGCGCAGCAGCTGGGCCGAGACCCGATCGACCTGCGGCTCCAGAACGTGCTGACCGCGGGTGACAAGGGCATCGACGGCCAGGAGATCGTGGTCTTCGGCGCGCGTGAGTGCCTCGAGCGCGTGCGCGAGCACCCGCTGTACGCGGGCCGCGACCAGCTCCCCGCCGACGAGGGCGTCGGCGTCGCGCTCGGCTTCTGGCCCGGTGGCCTGGAGCCCGCGGGCGCGATCTGCAAGCTGGATTCCGACGGCCGGCTGACGATCGTCACCGCCGCCGCGGACATGAGCGGGATCGAGAACGCGTTCATCGCGATCGCCGCCGAGGCCTTCGGGCTGCCCGAGGAGAGCGTCCGCGTCACCACCGGTGACACCGCCTCGGCGCCGTACGGCGGCGTCGCCGGCGGCTCCAAGGTGACGTACACGTACGGGCGCGCGGTCGAGCGGGCGGCCGAGGAGGCGAAGCAACGCCTCCTCGACGCGGCGGCATCGGAGCTGGAGATCGCGCCCGAGGACCTCGAGGTCGCCGACGGCGAGGTGCGCCCCCTGGGAGCGCCCGCACGCGCCATCTCCATCGCCGATCTCGCGGCCAAGACGTACACCTTCGGCGGCCGCCATCGTCCGATCGAGGGCTATGGGTCAAGCGCGCAGATCAGCCGCGCGCCCGGCGCCGCCGTGCACCTGAGCCACGTCAAGGTGGACCGCGACACCGGCGAGGTGCGCCTGCTCGCCCACGTGATCGCCCAGGACGTCGGCAAGGCGCTCAACCCCGCGCTCGTCGAAGGCCAGATGCACGGCGGCACGGCCCAGGGCATGGGCTGGGCGCTGCTGGAGGAGCTGTCGCACAGCGAGGACGGCCAGCTCCAGGGCGGCACGTTCGCCGAGTACGCGCTCCCGAGCACCGACCAGGTCCCGCCGATCGAGACGCTGCTGATCGAGGTGCCCGCACCCGACGGTCCGTTCGGGGCCAAGGGCGTCGGCGAGCCGCCGGTGTGCGGCGTTCCGGCCGCGATCGCGAACGGCATCGCGGCCGCCACCGGAATCCGGCTCGATGTGTTGCCGATGACTCCGGTGCGGGTATGGGCGGAACTCCAGAACGCCCCCGTTGTTTAGAGGTCCCGTGAAGGCCCGCCTGCTGATCTGCTTCGCGCTGCTGTTCTCCGCCGCGCTTCCAACCACCGCCGCCCACGCCGTTGAGCCCAACGGCGCGTTCATCCGGCTGACGACCAACAACTACACGTACCGGATCGTCGGCGGAGCGCCCCTCCGGATCTGGCAATGCACGCCGCTCGGCAACTGCGCGGGCCGCAAGGACGTCGCGAACCTCAACGGGTACCGGCCGTACCCGGCGGACGGCGCGATCGTCCGCAGCCTGGCCGACGGCGGCACCTACCGGTTCGCCGGTGGCGCGCCGCTGTGGATCTCCAGCTGCGGCTACGCGCCGACGTGCGCGGGCCGGTTCGATCTCAACAACCTCTCCGACACCGCGCACATCCGCGCGATGCCCGCCGACGGCACGGTCGTGCGCAACGTCAACGACGGCGGCTTCTACCGCTTCGCGGGTGGGGCGCCGCTGTTCGTGCGCTGCGACATGGGGCCGGGCTGTGCTCCGGCGCCGCAGAACGTCGACGGCCAGACGATGGCGAAGCTGGGCACCTACACGCCCGCGACGCCGCGCATGCGCCAGTTCCCGCCGGACGGCGTGGTCGTCGTCAACGGCGACGACAACCAGCACTACCGCTTCGCGGGCGGCGCGCCGCTGCCGATCGCCGCACCCGCAGGCGCCAAGCAGATCATCGACTCGCGCACGCTCGTCCAGCAGGGCACGGCCACGGCGGCGCTCCCGCACATGCGCCAATACCCGGCTGACAGCACGTTCCTGACCGCGGGCGGCGGCTACTGGCGCGCGGCCGGCGGTGCGGCGGTGCAACTCGGCAACTGCGGCGTCCTGGCCAACTGCGCCGGCGCGGTGGCGGTCGACCCGGCCACGATCTCCGGTCTGGCCGGCGGGCGCCTGCTGCCGGTGCCCAAGGACGGGACGGTGCTGCGGGGCGTTCCGTCCAACACGCTGTGGGAGATCGTCGGGGGCTTCAAGCGCCAGACATTCGTCAACGTCGCCGGCGTGCAGATCGACGACACCGGGCTCGGGGCCATCCCCTTCCCGCCGGGGCCCGCGCCGGTCGTGTTGCCGCCGAACTTCAATCCGGGCATCTCGAGCGGCTACAAGGTCTACCGTCGCTACACGCGGTTCACGTCGCTGAAGGTGCGTGACGCCCCGGCCGGGTCGGTGATCACCGTCAGCTGCTCGGGCAAGAACAAGGGCTGCCCGTTCAAGAAGGCCAAGCAGCACCGGCTCAGCGGCAGCTCGCTGAACATCTACAGCCGCTGGTTCAAGAAGGCGAAGCTGCGCAGCGGTGGGAGCGTGGTGGTCCGCGTCTCCAGCCCGTCGGGCGCTCGCAAGCAGATGACGTTCAAGATCCGGTCCCGCAAGCTGCCGGTGCGCACCACGCGCTGCTCGGCGGCGGGCGGCACGCTCGGCAAGTGCGCATGATCCGGGCGTTCATCGTGGCCGTCGCGCTGGCGCTGCTGGCGCCCGTGGCCGCTTCCGCGCAGGCGCTGCCCGACGGCTCCACGATCAAGGAGCCGGGGCCGGCCGACGTGTACCGGATCGTCGGCGGCGCGCCGCTGTGGATCAACGACTGCGGCTACGCGCCGGGTTGCCCGAACACGCAGATCGTCGCGAACCTCGACGACTACCTGCGGTACCCGCGCGACGGCGCACTCGCGCGCCAGCACGACACGGGTGGGGTGTATCGCTTCGTCAACGGCACGCCGCTGTGGCTCAGCCATTGCGGCAACATGCCGAACTGCTCCGAGGTGGCGATCGTCGTCGACCGGGACTCGCTGACCGATCCGCGCCACGTCCGGCTCGTACCGCCGGACGCGACCGTCGTCGAGAACGTCGACGACGGCGGCAAGTACCGGTTCGCGGGCGGCGCGCCCCTGTTGGTGCGGTGCGACCTGGGCGCGGGCTGCGCCAACTCGGTGCAGGTCGACAGCGGCACCTTCGGCGCGCTCGGCTCGCACCGGTTGCCACCCAAGATGCGCCAGTACCCGGCGGACGGCACCGTCGTGCAGAACATCGAGAACGGCGCCTTCTACCGCTTCGCCGGCAACGCCGCGCTCCCACTCTCGAACTGCGACGGCTGCGCCGCGGTGCCGATCGACGCGCTCACGCTCCGGCTCGCCGGCACGGCGACCGCCGCACTGCCGCACATCGCCGCCGCACCCACCGAGGGCACCTACCTCACGACGGGCGCGAGCACCTACCGGATCGCCGGCGGGGCCGCGCTCCAGCTCAAGGACTGCACGCCGCTCGGCGGCTGCACGGGCGCGGTGACCGTGGACGCAGGCACGATCGCCGGCCTCGGCGGTGGTCGTCTGCTGGCCGTGCCCAAGGACGGCACGGTCCTGCGCGCGCTGCCGTCGAAGCGGACGTGGGAGATCATCGGCGGCAAGCGGCGGGAGACGTTCATCGCCGGCCTCGGCGGTATCGAGGTCGACGACGGCGCACTCGATTTCATCCCCGTGGACGCGACGCCCGCGCCGCGGGAGGTGTTCAAGCCGGTGATCTCCAGCGGCTACAAGGTCTTCCGGACCTACACGCGGTTCACGTCGCTCAAGGTCCGCGACGCGCTGCCCGGCTCGGTCATCACCGTCTCCTGCACCGGCAAGAGCAAGGGCTGCCCATTCAAGAAGGCCAAGCAGTACCGCCTGAAGGGCACGACGCTGAACGTCTACAGCCGCTGGTTCAAGAAGGCGAAGCTGCGCAATCGGGCCACCATCATCGTCCGCGTCACGAGTCCCAGCGGGGCCCGCAAGCAGCAGGGGTTCAAGATCCGCTCACGCAAGCTCCCGGTTCGCACGACGCAGTGCTCCGTCGCCGGAGCGAAGTTCAGCCGCTGCTCTTGATGTTCTCGAGCTCTTGGAGAGCGTGCGCGGCGCCCTCCAAGAAGGACCAGGCGTCGTCGATCTGCTCGCGGTCGCCGACGATGCCGAAGTCCACGCGGTTCTTGTAGGAGACGACCGTGATGTTGAGCCCCACGCCGTCGACGATCACCGACAGCGGATAGTTCGCCGTCAGCTCCGCTCCCGCGCAGTACAGCGAGCTGCGCGGACCCGGGACGTTGGAGATCACGAGGTTCAGCGGTGGGCGCGTGCGGCTGAGGATGTCGAATGTGTTGCGGGCGGCGAGCGACGCCACCGCGGGCGGGATGAACGCCGTCGCGTCCGTGAGCAGGGACGCGGGGAGCGCGCTGTGACGCTCCTTGGCGCTGCGCAGCAATTCGTGCGTCTTGCGCAGGCGGGTGGCGGGGTCGGCCTCGTTGGTCGGGATCGGTACGACCATCATCGAGATCCGGTTGCCCCACGTGCCGCGCTCGTCGCGCCGGCGCACGCTCATCGGGATCATCGCCACGAGCGGCTCCTCGGGCAACGCGTCGCGCTCCAGCAGCCATTCCCGCACGGCGCCCGCGCACAGCGTGACAACGACGTCGTTGACGGTCACGCCGAACTCGCGCCGGATCTGGCGCACGGCGTCGAGCGAGAGCGAACCGAACGCGAACCGGCGGTGGGCGGAGATCGGCCCGTTGAAAGGCGTCCTCGGCGGCCGCGCCTTCGTGACCTCGAGGATGTCCGTGGATTCGTCGGAGCCGAGCGTCCGGCGCACGCGTGAGTAGACGTGCGAGAGCGTCGGCACACCGGGCAGCGCGTTCGCGCCCGGCAGGTCGGTGAAGCCCTGGACGGTGCGCGGGAACGAGCGCAGCGCGCGCAGCGGCTGGCGCGGGAGCCCTCGCAGGCCCCGCAGCAGCATCTCACGGTCGCGCGGGATCGTCGCGGGCTTGGGCGGCTTCGCCGGCGCGGGGTCGATCCGGCGCCCGTCCGGCTCCGGGTCCAGCACCATGGCCATGATCTCGTTCCCGCTCAGCCCGTCGACGACCGAGTGGTGGATCTTCGTCAGCACCGCCACGCGCCCGCCCTCGAGCCCGTGGATGACGTAGATCTCCCACAGCGGCCGGCCGCGGTCCAGTGGGCGGCCGAAGACGCGCTGCACGGTCTCGGCGAGCTGCCGGTCGTCGCCCGGGGCGGGCAGCGCCGTGTCGCGGACGTGGAACTCGAGATCGAAGTCCGGGTCCTCGACCCAGTACGGCAGGTCCAGACCCAGCGGCACCGGCACGAGCCGCCAGCGCAGCGGCGGGAGCAGGTGCAGGCGCGATTCCAGCAGCGCCTTGACCTCGGGCGCGCCCAGCACGCCGCCCGGAGCCGTGCTCGGGTCGTAGATGCCCAGAAAGGCGACGTGCCCGTAGATCCGCGCCGATTCGACGTTGAGGAACTGCGCGTCGAGGCTGCTCAGCTGCCGCACGCCGTGCAGCTTAGGGCCCGTCCCGAAATTACTGGCGCGTTTGGGCGCCGTCTCGCGGCGCCAGGCGCCACCCACGATGCTCGACGGGCTGGCGCCCGCCTGCGCTCGCGTGCGCCCCCTGGCATCCACGATACGGACCCCAAACCCGCCACTAATTCCCCGACGGACCCTTATGCGCAGGTGCGTGTCGGTTTCGTTGCGCCCGGGGAGAGGCAGAGGTACGCGGTCAGCGGCGCCTTGCGCTTGCGCATCGTGAACCGGGCCACCTTGGCGACGTGATCCGGCACGATGATCCGGATCTCGAGCGTCGTGCCGACGCGCAGCTTCGCGCGCCGCAGGTACTGCTTGCGCAGGTCCAGCGTGCCGCCCTTGGACGTGAAGCGGCGGACCGAGAACGGGCATCCGCGACCGGCGCACCGCAATTCGATCCGGGCGCCCGCCGGGGCTCCGCGGACCTTGAGGATCGTCGTCTTGGTGGTCCGTGAGGTCGCGACCCACGAGTTGGAGACGGTCGCATCCACGCGCGGGAGCGAGTCGACGCCGTCGCAGTTCTCGTCGATGCCGTTGTCGGGCTTATCGGTCGCACCCGGTTTGACGTTCGGCTTCGTGTCGTCGCAGTCGGCGTCCTCGAGCACGCCGTCGCCGTCGCGATCGGCGAGTACGGCCGTCACGGTCGCGGTGGTCGTTGCGAAGTTCCCGACGCGATCGACGGCGCGCGCGATCAGCGTGTGCGTGCCGGCGGGCACTTCGCCGCCGGGGATCGGGAGCCGGTAGGTGCGCCCGTCCGCCTCGGGCGTGGTGGCGGTGAACGTCTTGCCGTCGATGCTGAACTCGACGCGCTGCACGGCCCGGTTGTCGATCGCCTCGACGGCGACGTCCAGGGTGCCGCCGCGGTTGACCACGGGCGGGACGCTGGTGAACGCGACCGACGGCGCGAGCGAGGGCAACACGGTGTATTCGAGGTAGACGGTGCTGTTCTGGACCCAGTGCTCGCCCTCGGCCACCAGCTGGAAATGCTCGCGGAAGACGGTCGTCGTGCCGACGCCGGTCGGCGCCTGGACGTTGAAGTCGAAGCGCGCGCTCTGGCCGTTGGCCACGGCTTGGACCGGCAGGCGGGCCGGCCGGTTGCCTTCGTACCAGGTCGGGTGCCAGAACCCGGAAGTGCGGAAGTACGTCTCGGAGACGCCGAGCTTGAGGTTGCGGACATCCCAGGTCGCCCCGCGGTTCCAGAACTCGAAGTACTGCCCACCCGCGAACTCACCGCTCTCGAGCGTCAGGTAGCAGCACTGACCCTTGAACTCCGCGAAGTACGGGTTGTCCTGGGCGTGGGCGGGAGTGGCGAACAGGGCGCAGAACAGCACCGCGCCGAGGAGGCGTGCGACCGAAGACATCATGGGCAATGATCCGAACACCCGGTTTCGCGCGAAGTAGTGGCGATGAGGATCGCGATCGTCGGTGCAGGCATCTCGGGTCTGGCCACCGCTCACCTGCTCCACCCTGAGCACGAGGTCACCGTGTTCGAGGCGGGGGAGCTCGCGGGCGGGCACGCCAACACCGTCCGCGTGGACACCGAGGACGCCACGCACGACGTGGACACGGGCTTCATCGTCTTCAACGATCGCAATTATCCGCAGTTCGAGAAGCTGCTGGCCCGGTTGCACGTGGCCTCGCAGCCGTCGAACATGAGCTTCGGCGTCTCCGACGGCGGCGATTTCGAGTACACGGGCTCCTCGGCGAACGGGCTGTTCGCGAAGCGCGCGCACCTCGTCACGCCGTGGTTTCACCGCATGGTCTTCGACCTCGTGAAGTTCAACCGCAACGCCCGCACGCTGCTGGCGACCGGTGGTGAGGGGCCGTCGCTCGGGCACTGGCTGGACGAGGGCGACTACTCGGAGCCGTTCGTGGAGCGCCTGATCGTGCCGCAGGCGTCCGCCGTGTGGTCCGCCGACCCGCGCCAGATGTGGACGTTCCCGGCGCGCTTCCTGGTCGAGTTCTTCGACAACCACGGGATGCTCGGGTTCGCGAAGCGGCCGCAGTGGCGGACGATCTCCGGCGGCTCGCGCTCCTACGTGGACGCGATCACCGCATCGCTGCGGGATCTCCGGCTCGCGACGCCGGTCCGGTCGATCACGCGCGACGCCGACGGCGTGACGGTCGACGGCGAGCGGTTCGACGAAGTCGTCATCGCGACGCACTCCGACCAGGCGCTCAAGATGCTCGGCGAGGACGCGACCGAGCGCGAACGCGAGCTCCTGGGCGCGATCCCGTACCAGCCCAACGAGGCCGTGCTGCACACGGACACGCGCCTGCTGCCGCGCCGCAAGCGGGCCTGGGCGAGCTGGAACTACCACCTGCTCCCGGAACCGACCGGGATGACCACGGTCACCTACCACATGAACCGCCTGCAGGCTCTGACCGCCGACCGCGAGTTCTGCGTGACGCTCAACCGCGGGGACGCGATCGATCCCGGCAAGGTGCTGCGCCGGTTCTCCTACGCGCACCCGGTGTTCACGCGCGACGGCGCCAAGGCGCAGGCGCGCTGGCACGAGATCAGCGGCGTCAACCGCACGCACTTCGCCGGCGCGTACTGGCGCTGGGGCTTCCACGAGGACGGCGTCGTCAGCGCGGCGCGCGTGGCCGAGCACTTCGGGGCGCGCCTGTGATGTACGCCGGCACCATCCGCCATCGGCGCTTCGCCGTGCGCCAGCACGCCTTCAAGTACCGGCTCGCGCTCGCCTGGCGTGACCTGGGCGCGGGGCGGCGCGGCCTGATGTCGCGCACCGAAGTCGTCGAGCTGGCCGGGCCGGCCGACGCGGTGCGCGTCCTCTCGCACCCGTTCGGGTTCAACCCGGTGGCCTTCTACTACGGCTACGGCGGCGGCGAGCTGCGCTGGATCGTCGCCCACGTGACCAACACGCCGTGGGGCGAGAAGCACGCCTACGTCCTCGGCCCGCGCGGCGGGACGATGGACAAGGAGTTCCACGTGTCGCCCTTCATGGGCATGGACCATCACTACTCGGTCCGCGCGACCGCACCCGCCGAGACGCTCTCGATGCACATCGAGTCGCACCGGGATGGCGAGCTCGCGTTCGACGCCACTTTGAACCTGCGGCGCCGCCCGGCGCGCTGGAGCGCCTTGATCGCTTCCGCGCTGCGCACGCTGCCCCTGATTTACGCGCATGGCGTCCGCTTGGCCCTCAAGCGCGTCCCGCACTTCTCTCACCCCCGTACGGAGGCTTCTTGATGATCGAACGTGTCGCCCGCAGGCTCGTCGTCGCGCTGCTGGAGCGCATCGAGTCCGGCCAGCTGACGCTGGTGGAGGGTCCCTCGCGCCGCGTGTTCGGCTCCGGCTCCCCCCAAGCGACCGTCGTCGTGCATGACCCGGCGGTGTTCGTCGCGCTCGCGCGCGGCGGGAAGGGGATGGCCCAGACCTACGTGGACGGGCTCTGGGACTCGCCCGACGTGACCGCCGTGATCGAGGTCGCGGCGCGCAACCTGGACGGAATCGACCGGGTCCGG
This sequence comes from Solirubrobacter taibaiensis, assembly GCA_027587225.1. Classification (GTDB taxonomy): domain Bacteria; phylum Actinomycetota; class Thermoleophilia; order Solirubrobacterales; family Solirubrobacteraceae; genus Solirubrobacter; species Solirubrobacter taibaiensis. Next base: position 25,766 of record JAPDDQ010000036.1, on the reverse strand, counting down.
CGCGCGATGACGCCCGTGCGCGAGCCCTGGCAGCGCGGCCGGTCGTTCCTCGTGCGCAACACGCCGTTGCGCGCTCGCGAGGACATCGCCGCGCACTACGACCTCGGCAACGACCTGTTCGAGCTGATGCTCGACGAGACGATGATGTACTCGGCCGCGATCTTCGAGACGCGCGAGACCACGCTGGCCGAGGCGTCACGGGCCAAGCTGGATCGCATCTGCGACAAGCTCGACCTCGGGCCCGGCGACCACGTCCTGGAGATCGGGACCGGCTGGGGCGGCTTCGCGGTGCATGCCGCCGCGACGCGCGGGTGCCGCGTGACGACCACCACGCTGTCGCGCGAGCAGCGTGAACTGGCGCTGGAGCGGGTGCGCGCCGCCGGGTTGGAAGACCGCGTCACGGTGCTGTTGCAGGACTATCGCGAGCTCGAGGGGCAGTACGACAAGCTCGTCTCGATCGAGATGATCGAGGCCGTCGGCTGGAAGGACTTCGGCACCTACTTCGAGCGCTGTGCCGCACTGCTGCGGCCCGAAGGCGTCATGGCGCTGCAGGCGATCACCATCGACGACCGCCTGTACGACGTCGAGAAGGCGCAGCGGTCGTTCATGAACTCGCTGATCTTCCCGAACGGCTGCCTGCCGTCCGTCGAGGTGATCGCGCGCAACGTCGCACGCCGGAGCGACTTCCGGATGGTCGACCTCGAGGACATCACGCCGCACTACGCCGAGACGCTGCGCCGCTGGCGCGCGAACGTGGACGTGTCCGAGGAGCAGATCCGCGCGCTCGGATACGACCAGCGCTTCCTGCGGCTGTGGCGCCTGTACCTGAGCTTCTGCGAGGCGGGCTTCACCGAACGGCGGATCGGCAGCGTGCAGATCGTGCTCGGCAAGCCGCGCTGGCGCGGGCACCTGGCCACCGCCGAGGCCTGCGCGACGCCGGCCGTCATGTCCGAGGTGGCGGTATGAAGCGCGCTGCGCTGGGTGTGTTGGGGTTCCGGGTCGCGTACGGCGCGGGGCTACTCCTCGCCCCGGACAAGATCACCAAGTCCTGGCTCGGGCCGCTGGACGATGCGTCGCGGGTGGCCCTGCGAGCGCTCGGCACGCGCGAGATCGGGCTGCACGCCCTGGCCATCGCCGCGGTCCTGAACGACGCGCCGGTGAAGCCGTTGCTGGCGGCCTCGATCGCCGGCGACGTCAGCGACGTGGTGTCGACAGCGATCGGACGCGGCGGCCTTCCCGGCGGCGCGGCCCCCAAGACCGCCGCGGTCGCGGGCGGGTCTGCCGTGCTGACGGCGTTGATTCTCGTGCGTTCTTGACGCTCGTCCTGCTGCATCCGCTCGGCGCGGACCACCGCGTCTGGGACCCCGTGCTGCCCTTGTTGGGTGAGGACGTGATGGCGGTCGACATGCCCGGGTTCGGGGCTGCGCCGCCGTTGGCCGGTGAGTCGGTCACGCCGGTGGAGCTCGCTACGGCGCTGCGGGAGCAGTTGCCGGAGGAGTTCGACGTGGCGGGGATCTCCTTGGGTGGCTGGGTCGCGCTGGAGATGGCTTTGGCGGGCTGGGCGCGGTCGGTGACGGCGATCGCGCCGGCTGGGCTGTGGTCTGCGCCGCTCGCGCCGAAACGATCTGTGGCTCGGCTCGCCGCGCGGGGGTTGGCGCCGGTGCTGCCGCGGGTGTTGCGGAGCGAGCGGGGGCGCCGTGGAGCGTTGCTCGGGACGGTGGCGCATCCGGAGCGCGTGCCGTACGAGGACGCGTTGCGGCTCGTGCGGGCCTATGCGGACGCGCCCGGGTTCGAGGCCGCGAACCGGGGGATGCGGGCGGGGCGCTTTGAGGGGCTCGCGGACATTGAGGTGCCGGTCACGCTCGCCTGGTGCTCGGATGATCGGCTCGTTTCGCGGCCGTCGGTGGTCCCTGAGTCCGCTCGGGAGTTCTATCTGGACGGGTGTGGGCACGTTCCGACCTGGGATGATCCTTCGGCGGTCGCTCGGGTCTTGTTGGCGGGAACGGCGAGCACGCCCGCTGTCCGCCGCGTCAAGTAACTCGTGCTTTGCGTACGAGTTACTTGACCCGTCCGGGCGGGCGTGCTTTGGGCGGGTGAGCCGGGTTCCCCGGACTGAGCGAACGCTCAGGCGTTCACCACGAGGCGACCACGAACGAGCAAGCGTGATCGGTCGTGACACGCGAGGTGCGAGTTTGTACCCCTATAGGGCGTAAAAGTCGACTCTCGCGTGGCAAGGGGAATGATCGTTTCGCCGCGCGAAAGGACCCACCCTCCTTACTGGCGGGGTTCGCCGGGGCGACGAGCGCTTTCATAGGCCCAGATCGCTCCGTCTAGGGCCCGAGCCGAAACGCCGAGCTCAGCCGCGGCCGCCACCACCAGCGCGTGCGCCCGCTTCGCACTCACCCGCGACTCCGTCGTCCCCAGCGCCGCGGCGCAGAAGCGCCGCAGCATCCGGTCGGCCTTCACGGTCTCCTCACCCATCACGAGCAGCAGCGCGTCCCACGACGTGCCGGACTTCGAGCCCGGCACCAACACCCAGCGCTCCCGTACCGACTCGGTCAATCCCGACACGTCCACCACACCCTCCGAAGCGAGCATCGCGGCCTGCCGATACACGGCCTCGGCCTTCAAGATCCCGTTGGTGGTCGAGGTGCGCTGCCGGTTGCGCACGGCGTCGGCGAACGCCTCCGGGCCGCCCAGCCCATCCACCCACGCCACGAAATCCGCGCACGTGTGCACCGCGTCGCCGCGCAGCTCGAGGTACCGGGCGAGCACGTTGGCGACGCCGCCGGCGCGGACGCCGATCGACCAGACGGCGTCGATCATCGCCAGCAGCACGTCGGTCTGGGGCGCAGCGCGCTCCCACGAGTCGGGATTCCCGAGTACAGCGGCATGCTCGACAACGCGGGCGAGCGCCGGTACCTTGCTCAATTGACGCCTCTGCTGATCATCACCCCACACTTCATCACCGCCGACGGCTGACACGGGCTGTACCTCACGCCCTGTCCATCTCCGTACGGAGGTTTCATACGAAATGCGAGTTCCCGACGACTGGTTCGTAGGGTTCCATGAGGGGCTGGCCGCGCGCTTTTGGCAGGCGGCCGGCGAGGCGATGCTGGAGCGCGACTTCGCGATCGTGGAGTCGCTGTTGCCGCCTGGGTCGGTGCTGGACGTCCCGTGCGGCGACGGCCGGCTGAGCCGCAGGCTGGTCGAGGTCGGCCATCAGGTCACGGGCATCGACATCGCACCGGGCGCGCTGGCGCTCGCGCCGCCGGGCCTGCGGTTGATGCAGGGAGACCTGCGGGCGCTGCCGGACATCGGCCCGTTCGACGCGGTGCTGAGCTGGGGCAACAGCTTCGGCTACCTCACACCGCCCGACACCGTCCGGGCGCTCCAAGGGCTGCGGCGCGTCGTCAAGCCGGGCGGGACGCTCGTGCTCGAATCCGGCGCGGTCGCGGAGTCGATGCTCCCGCGCCTGGCGACGGGCGAGTCCGAGTACGAGTTCGCCGGCATCACGATGCGCTCGAACCGCACCTACCGGCCGAGTGAGAGCCGGCTCGAGGTCGACTCCGTGTTCACCGAGAATGGCACGACCGAACACGGGCGGGCGGCGTACTTCATCCACACGACCGGCGAGGTCGTGCGGATGCTCAACGCCGCCGGGTTCGAGCACGTCGAGCTGCGCGGAGACGACGGCCCGTACGAGCTCGGCGCCCCGCGCATGATCGCCGTAGCGCGCTAACGCAAAGGCAGCCGGCTGCGCAGCAACGCTGCGCGGCCGGCGCGCTGACGGTCGCCGACCCGCTCGTAGCGCTCGGACAGCCCGAGGAGTGCCGCGAAGGCCAACTCGTGCGCGCAGTGCCTTCTCAAACTCCAAGGGTCGGCCTTCGAGCCGTCCATCGTGGCGTCGACCAGCCACAGCCGGTCGCCGTCGCCCAGCCCGGCGTACCAGCCCGTCGGCGCGGAAAGCACGTGCACGTTCAGCCCCGCACGGCGGCCGACCTCGCACGCGATCGCGGCAAGCACGAGCGGGTGGCCGGAACGGGACTCGAGCGCCGCGTCGAGCCAGAGGCCCGCGACGCTCGCGCGGTCGGCGTCGAAGCCGGGGTCGGTGTCCAGGATCGAGGCGAGTTGCGCCGCGGCAGTCCGGAGATCCCCGCCGGCGAGGCCGAACAGCGGGAGGGCGAGCTCGTCGAGCCGGGCGTCGGCGGCGGACGGGTCCACCGCTCGGAACTCCGACGCGAGCGAGAGCAGAATGTCGGCGACCGGAGGGCAGCCGCCGCATGCGAGCCGAGTGAAGCCTTCCATTTCCGACCAACGCTATCAGGATTTGTTAGGTGACCCTAACTCGCCTCCGCATGGGTAGAACGAGGCCATGACCATCGTGACCGTCTCCGCGGCCTACGGCGCCGGCGGGGCGCTGGTGGGGCCGAAACTCGCCGAGCGACTCGGCGTGCCGTTCCTCGATCGTGCGTTGCCGGCGGAGGTTGCGCAACGGCTGGCGATGCCGCTCGACGAGGCCGCCGCTCGCGACGAGTCGATCGGCGGTGTGCTCTCGCGGATGGCGACGATGCTCGCGCCGATCGGGCTTGCGTTCGGCGCCGAGACGGCACCGGACGCGGTCGATGAGGAGGCGTACCGGCGCACCACGGAGGACGTGATCCGCGAGCACGCCGCGACCGGCGACCTGGTCGTGCTGGGCCGGGCCGCGGCGCTCGTGCTGCACGACGACCCGCGCTCACTGCACGTGCGCCTCGACGGCCCCCGTGACCGCCGGATCGAGCAGGCCGTGCGACTCGGCGACGGCGAGAGCGCCGAGGTGGAGAAGCGGCTGGACGAGACCGACCGTGCCCGCGAGGCCTACGTGCGGCACTTCTACCACGCCGATCCACGCGATCCGCACCTCTATCACCTGACCATCGATGCCACCGCGATCCCGCTCGACGCGGTGGTGGAGATGATCGAACGGGCCGCTCTCAGCCGCACGCGCTAGGTTCGGGCGCGTCCGATGCGCCGCCTCGCCGTCTTGATCGCCTTCCTGCTGATCGCGCCTGCCGCGCAGGCGGACTCGATCGTGTTCCGCCGCGGTGGCGACGTGTGGCGCATGGCGCCGGATGGCACCAGCCAGCGTCAGCTCACGAGCGGCGGCGGGTACGAGTGGCCCTCCGCGGCCGACGACGGCACGTTCGCCGCCTCCGACGCCACCGGCCAGGTGCACCGCTGGACGGCCGCGGGTGCGCCCGTCAACGTGATCCCGGTGGCCACGTCCACGGACGAGGACGCGCCGACCGAGACACCCACCCACGTCCGCCTCTCGCCGGACGGCGCCCGGGTCGCCTACGACCAGGCAATCGAGGGCGACGTCACCACGATCGTGACCGGCACCGATGCCACGGTCGCGGCGCTGGCCGGACAGGACGGGTTCATCCGGCCGTCGTGGATCGGCAACGAGCGGCTCCTGCTGAGCCGCGACGTCTCCTTCGACAGCGAGGGCACCGCCTTCAGCACGTACACGCTGGGCTCCACCCTGGCGCCGTGGTTCAGCGACCCGGGTCTCAGCTGGGCCACGGGCTTCGACGCTGCCGCCTCGCGCGATGGCAGTCGCCTGGCGGTCGTCGCCGACGATTCGGCGGAGAGCGAAGGCGCGCCGACGCGCGTCGTGCTGCGGCTCTACACCGGGACGACGGTCCGCTGTGAGCTCGGGTTGGAGACCGCCGACACGTTCGTGTCGGCGAGCCCCTCACTCTCACCGGACGGCTCGCGTGTGGCGTGGGCCGAGAGCGACGGCATCCATGTCGCCGGGGCCGATTGCGGCGGGGAGCGCGTCGTGACCTTGCCGGGTGCGTGGGAGCCGTACTGGTCCGCGTACACGGAGCCGGTCGACGCCGCGACGCCCCGGTTGAGCCTGGGCCTGCGGGTGAAGGAGCGGCCGCGCAAGACCCGAGTGCGGCGCCTGGGGGTCGGGATGCGGGTCACGGTGTCCGCACCCGCGACGGTTCGCGTCGCCGTGGGTAAGCGCGCGGTCACGCGCGTGTTCGACCATGCCGGGACGTACACCGTGCGCGTGAAGGTGCGCGCGGCGAAGCGGTACACGGTGCGGGTCAGCGCGCCGGGCGCGGACCCCGTGTCCGCGGTCGTCAGGCCACGTTGAGCGACCCGTCGACGTCGCCGGCACCCCACGTATCGCCGAGCTTGAAGCCCGCGGCGAGCGGGTCGGTGGGGTCGACGACGAGCTGGTGGAAGCCCGTGATCCAAGCCCGCCCGCTGATCGCCGGCACGACCGCGTCGATGTCCCCGACCCGCGTGGTGCCGGCGACCCGGCCCACGAAGCGCGTGTCGATGACGCTTTCAGCCGTGTACGTCTCGCCCATCTGACCGCGGGCGGAGAGCACCGCGATCCGGGCGCTCGTCGCCGTGCCTGTCGGTGACCGGTCCAGGCGCCCGGGGGAGACGACCGTCGCGTGGCGCGCGTCGCCGCCGACCCGCGGCGGCGCAACGAACACCACGAAGGACAGGTGGGACAGCTCGGGGATGAGCGGGTGCGAGACGTTGACCTGCTCGTTGACAAATGGGCGGATCCGCTCGCCCAACTCGGCCAAGTCGCGTGCCTGGTCGGGCACGATCGAGAAGCCCAAGGCGCCCGCATCGACGAACGCGCAGAACGCGCCGCCGTAGGCCACATCGACCGAGATCGTCCCGAGGTCCGGCACTTCGACGGGGACGTCCAACCCCAACGCGAAGGACGGGACGTTCTCGAACTCGATCCGCTCCACGACGCCGCCGCTCACCCATGCCCGCACGCGCACCAGGCCGGCCGGCGCCTCCAGGACGAGCTCGGTGACCGGCTCGACCTTCTCGATCACGCCCGTCTCCAGCAGCACGGCGGCGGTGTTGATCGTGTTCGTGCCCGACATGCCCTCGTAGGACGAGGACTCCATGATCACGAAGCCGGCGTCGGCTTCGGGGTGCGCGGACTCGAACACGATGTCGCCGCTCAAAGGCGCGGACCCGCGCGGCTCGAACAGGAGCACGCGTCGGAGCCGGTCGTCGGCCTCCAGCGCCTGCATCTTCTCCAGCATCGTCGTCCCCGGCACGTCGAGCACGCCGCCGACGACGATCCGGCTCGGCTCGCCCTCGGCGTGGGCGTCGACGCACTGGATGACCCTCGCGATCCGCATCCGTGCCACGCTACCGACACCAGTGCTGGTGGTCGTGACAGGAGCGGGCTCGGGAATCGGACGCGCGGCGGTGCATCGCTTCGCCGCGACCGGCGCGCGCGTGCTCGCCGCCGACCTGGACTTCCAGAAGGCGCACGAGACGTGCGTGGGGCTCCCGCACGCCACCCCGCACAAGGCCGACGTGACCAAGCGCGAGGACATCGAGAAACTGCTTGCCAAGCACGACCGGATCGACGTCTACTTCAACAACGCCGGCATCCCGGAGACCGTGAAGCCGCTCACCGAGATCTCCCGCGAGGAGTGGGACACGGTGCTCGACGTGAACCTCACGTCGCTGTTCATCGCCGCGCAGGTGGCCGCACCCAAGCTCAAGGGCGGCGTGCTGATCCAGACCGGCTCGATCATCGCCAACCGCCCGCGCGCCGGCTTGGCGGCGTACGTCGCCGCCAAGTCGGGCGTGATCGGCCTGGCCCGGGCGCTCGCCGCCGAGCTCGCGCCGGACGTGCGCGTGAACGTCATCAACCCCGGCCCGGCGAACACGCCGATGCTCGGCGGCTTCGGGTTCGACGCCGACGTTGCCGAGGCGCTCCCGCTCAAGCGCCTGATCGAGCCCGAGGACATCGCCGACGCCGCCGTCTACCTCGCCACGGCCACGGCCGTCACCGGCGCCGTGTTCAACATCGACGCAGGACGCGACCTTTGACCGCAGCATCGTTCTCGGCGGTAGATCCGTCGACCGGCCACCAGTTCTCCGAGTTCCCGGCCACGTCGCCCGCGGAGGTCGCCGAGTACGTCGAGGACGCCCGCCGCGCGCTCGCGGAGGAACAGGACTGGCGCACGCCGCTCGTCCGCGCCGGCGCGCTCCTGCGCATGGCGCGTGGGGTGGAGGAACAGGCGGAGAAGCTCGCGGAGTTCGAGACGCGCGACACCGGCAAACCGCTCTCGCAGGCCAAGGCCGACGTGCAGGCGACGATCCGCTACCTCGAGTACTACGCGGGCTCGATCGAGCGCCTCGAAGGCCGCCAGATCCCGCTCGGCCCGGACGCGCTGGACTACACGGTGCGCGAGCCGTGGGGTGTGTGCGCCCAGATCATCCCCTGGAACTACCCGCTGCAGGTCGCGGCCCGCTGCGCAGCGCCCGCGCTCGCGGCCGGCAACGCGGTCGTCCTCAAGCCGTCCGAGCTGGCGTCGATCACGCCGCTGCGGCTCGCGCAGATCGCGTACGAGGCGGGCGTCCCGCAAGGGATGTTCCACGTGGCCACCGGCGACGGCAGCACGGGCGACGCGCTCGTCCGTCACCCCGGCGTCGACCACGTCACGTTCGTCGGCTCGGCGGCGACGGGCGCGAAGGTGGCTGAGGCGTGTGCGCGCCGACTCGTCCCGATCGAGCTCGAGCTGGGCGGCAAGTCCCCGAACCTCGTCTTCGAGGACGCGGACCTCGACAAGGCGATCCCGGCGATCGTCAACGGGCTGCTCCAGAACGCGGGCCAGAGCTGCTCGGCGGGCTCGCGGCTGCTGGTGGAGAAGACGCGGTTCGAGGAGGTCACGGCGCGCGTCGGGGCCGCGTTCAAAGCCGTGAAGATCGCTCCGGGCGTCGAGGACCCGGACCTCGGCCCGCTGATCTCCGAGCGCCAGCTCGAGCGCGCCACGTCGATGCTCGAACACGCACGGGCCGGCGGCGCGCGCGTGCTCGGCGGGGAGACGAACGACCTGTTCATGAACCCCGCGCTGGTGACGCGGGTGAAGCTCGACATGGAGATCTTCCACGAGGAGGTCTTCGGTCCGGTGCTCGTCGCGGTGCCGTTCGAGGACGAACGCCACGCCGTGCAGGTCGCCAACGCGACCGCCTACGGGCTGGTCGCGGGCGTGTGGACGCGCGACCTCGCCCGCGCGCACCGGGTCGCTTCGGGCGTGCGCGCCGGGCAGGTGTTCGTCAACGGGTTCGGCGTCGGCGGCGGCGTGGAGCTGCCGTTCGGCGGGATGGGACGGAGCGGGTACGGCCGCGGCAAGGGCATCGACGCGCTGCTCGCGTACAGCCAGACAAAAAACGTGTGGGTCGCGCTGAACGGGTAATCCGGGTCAGATGAAGGCGATCCTCGCCGCGGTCGACGAGCTGCAGGATGAGCTCATCACGCTGCTCCAGCGCCTGATCCGGATCCCCACCGTCAACCCGCCGGGTGAGGCGTACGAGGAGTTCGTCGCCGACCTGCGCGCGGTCCTCGACGGCTACGGGTACGCCACCGAGGTCCACCACGCGCCCACCGAGCTCGCGCCGCTGGGCCAAGGGCTGCCGCGCCCGAACCTGATCGGCAAGCTCGCCGGCGACGGCCCGCTCGTCCACCTCAACGGCCACTACGACGTCGTTCCCGTCGGCAACGACTGGACGCGCGACCCGTTCGGCGGCGAGCTGCACGACGGCCACATCTATGGCCGCGGTTCCGCGGACATGAAGAGCGGCCTCGCCGCGCAGATCATCGCCGTCGAAGCGCTGCGCCGCGCGGGCCTCAATCCCAACGTCCATCAGAGCGCGGTGCCCGATGAGGAGACCGTCGGCGTGCGCAACGCGGGCATGGGCTGGCTCGTCGAGCAGGGGCTGCTCGAAGGCGACGCGGTGATCATCACCGAGCCGTTCGGGCCCGACGGCGTCGGCATCGGCCACAAGGGCGCGATCTGGGGCGAGATCACGATCTTCGGCAAGCAGGCGCACGGGTCGGCGCCGCAGCTCGGCGTCAACGCCGTCGAGCTGATGGCGCGCTACCTCGCGACGCTGGATCGCGAATTGCGCCCGCAACTCGAGACGCGCATCACCGACTACGGCGTCACGCCCGACAACCAGCGCTCGACGCTGTCGTTCGACACAATCCGCGGCGGCCACGCCACGAACATCGTTCCCGACCGCTGCACGGTCACCTTCAACCGCCGTTTGATCCCGGGGGAGGACCTCGACGAGGCGCGGCGCGAGTTGCTGGCCCCGCTCGACGGGATCAAGCACGACTATCACGAGCTCTACAGCACCCAACCGACGCTGGTGAGCGAGGACGAGCCGGTCGTCCAGGCGGCAAAACGCGCTGTCAAGACACTCGGCCTCCAGCCCCGCATCCTCATCTCCGCGGGCTCCGACGACCAGCGCTTCGTCGTCCACAACGCCGGCATCACCAACTCGCTCGTCTACGGTCCGGGCCAGACCGGCCTCAGCCACATCGCCGACGAGCACATCACCGTCCAGGACCTCATCCTCGGCACGAAGGGACTCGCGCTGACCATCGCCAACCTGATGGAGGCCACGTGATCAACCACGTCAGAGGCCGCAGTTCCCTCCTGTGGCTGCTCGTCCCGTTCGTCCTGTTCGTCGCCGCGATCCCGCTCGCCAACCGCGCCGAGCCCGTGATCCTCGGGCTCCCGTTCCTGTTCTTCTGGGCACTGCTGGCGGTGATCCTCAGCCCGCTCGCGATCTGGCTCGCGGCCCGCAAGGACCCGTACTACCTGCGCGACGAGGCGGAGCGCACCGATGTCGACTGACGCCAAGGTCGCGATCACGATCTTCGCGGTGGCGATGGTCGCCACCATCGGCCTGGGCGTCGCCGCCATGCGCGGCCGCGACGCCGACCGCGAGCAGTGGGCCGTCGGCGGCCGCTCGTTCGGCGTGATCCTCACCTGGGTCCTGCTTGCGGGCGAGTGCTACACGAGCTTCTCGTACCTCGGCGCCGCGGGCTGGGCGTACGGCTACGGCGCGCCGATCCTCTACCTCGTCGGCTACATGGCCACGGGCTACGCGACGGTCTACCTGTTCGCGCCGATGGTGTGGAGCTACGCGGCCCGCCACCAGCTGGTGAGCGTGCGCGAGATCCTCGCCCACCGCTTCAAGTCACCGCGGTTCGGCCTGGTGGTCGCGATCGTGGCCACGATCGCGCTGCTGCCCTACATCCAGCTGCAGATCCAGGGCATGGGCCTGGTCGTGAACGCGATCTCCTACAACGAGATCCCGCTCGAGACCGCGTTCGTGATCGGCTTCGTCGTCTCCGCGGGCTTCGTGCTGATCTCCGGCCTGCGCGGCAGCGCCTGGGTGAGCGTGTTCAAGGATGCGCTCGTGATCCTCACGATCGTCTTCCTCGCCATCTACCTGCCGCTGAAGCTGTTCGGCTCGCACGCGAACCTGTTCGAGCGCATCCGCACCGAGCGGCCGGACTGGCTGACGCTGCCCGGCAACGAGTCGCCCGGGCTCGGCGTGCTCTGGTTCATGAGCACGTGCATCCTCAACGGCGTCGCGTTCACCGTGTTCCCGAGCTTCGTGGCCGGCTATCTGGGCTCCAAGTCGCCGAACACGATCCGCCGCAACGCGATCTTCCTGCCGATGTACTCGCTGCTGCTGCTCGTGCCGGTGATGCTCGGTATGGCGGCGATGTTCGTCGTCCCGAACCTCGAGTCCAACGACCTCGCGCTGCTCGCGATGGTCACCGCCGAGCTGCCGGGCTGGGTCGTGGGCATCGTCGGTGTCGCGGGCGCGCTGAGCGCGATCGTCCCGATGGCCGTGTTCATGCTCTGCATCGGCACGCTCTGGGGCGGCCAGTCGGTCAACCGGGCGCGGATGGTCGTGGTGGCGAGCGGCCTCGCGGCGCTCGGCGGCGCGTTGCTGTTCCCGGACGCGCTCGTGCGCCTGTCCGTGCTCTCCTACGAGGGCATCGCGCAGCTCGTCCCGCCACTCGTCGGCGGCCTGCTGTGGCGGAAGATGACCGTGCAGGGCGCGCTCGCGGGCCTGCTCGTGGGCGAGGCGATCGTCGTCCCGCTCGCGCTGAGCGGCAACGACCCGTTCCTCGGGATCAACGCGGGCCTGATCGGCCTCGTCGCGAACGTGATCGTGAACGTGACGGTGAGCCGGGCGCGCCCGCAAGCGGACACGCCCGAGCCCAGCCGGTTTCAGCGGCTGTCGGAGGGGTCCACGATGCCCTCTTCGAGCCAGGCGTAGCGCCCGTCGAGGAGCTTCATCGCGGTGGAGTAGCCCGCGTCGTCGTCGTTGGACCACAGCTTGTGGAACAGCTCGTCGGCGCGGCGCTTGGCCTGCGCGCAGAACAGGTCGGCCAGCTCACGCGCCGAGTCGGCGCGTTCCGGCGTCTCCCGCGCGATCGTGTCGGCGTAGACCACGGCCGCGGAGATGGCGAACAGCTCGGCGCCGATGTCCACGATCCGCCCGAGGAACGACTGGCGCTGCTCGAGCTTGGCCTGCCAGCGGCCCATCGCGTAGAACGTCGAGCGCGCGAGCCGGCGTGAGGAGCGCTCCGCGTAGCGCAGGTGCACGGCGAGGTCGCCGAACTCGTCGTAGCCGCTCGGCTTGTGGCCCTCGCCGACGACCAGCTTTGGCAGCCACTTGGCGTAGAACGTGCCCGCCGCGACGGCGCTCTTGGCCTTGTCCTGCAGCGGCGTCTCCGGCTCCAGGATGTCGCCTGCGACCTGCAGGTGCTGGTCCACGGCCTCACGCGCGATCAGCAGGTGCATGATCTCGGTGGAGCCCTCGAAGATGCGGTTGATGCGCATGTCGCGCAGCGCCTGCTCGACCGGGATCGGCTTCTCGCCGCGCGCCTTCAGCGACTCGGCCGTCTCGTAGCCGCGCCCGCCGCGGACCTGGACGAGCTCGTCGAGCACCTTCCAGCCCAGCTCGGAGCCGTAGAGCTTCGCGATCGCGGCCTCGATGCGGACGTCGTTGCGCTTCTCGTCGGCCAGGCGCGAGGCGACGTCGAGCATCGCCTCCAGGCCGAACGCCGTCGCCGCGATGAACGCGTTCTTCTGTGCCACGGCGTCGTGCTTGCCGATCGGGCGCCCCCACTGGACGCGCTCGTTGGACCACTCGCGCGCGATCTTCGTCGCCCACTTGGACTGGCCGACGCAGATCGCCGGCAGCGCCAGACGGCCCGTATTGAGGGTGGACAGGGCGATCTTGAGGCCCCAGCCCTCCTTGCCGATCAGGTTCTCCGCCGGCACGAAGACGTCCTTGAGCTCGGTGACCGAGTTCTCGATCCCCTTCAGGCCCATGAACGCGTTGCGGTGCAGGACGGTGACGCCTTGAGTCTTGTAGTCCAGGACGAAGGCGCTGATGCCGCCCTTGCGATCCTCGGACTTGGGCACGCGCGCCATCACGACGACGACGTCGGCGATCGAGCCGTTCGTGGCCCACAGCTTCGTGCCGTTGAGGACGTAGCCGCCCTCGACGGGCTCGGCGGACGTCGCCACCCGCGCGGGGTCGGAGCCGACGTCGTGCTCGGTCAGCAGGAACGCGGAGATGTCGGTCCGCGCCACGCGCGGCAGCCACTGCTGCTTCTGCTCCTCGGTGCCGAACATGCGCAGCGGCTCGGCGACGCCGATCGACTGGTGCGCGGACACCAGCGCGCCCAGCGCGCCGTGATAGGTGCCGATCATGACCAGCGCCCGGTTGTAATACACCTGCGAGAGACCGAGACCGCCGTACTGCGTCGCGACCTTCATCCCCATCGCGCCGATGTCCTGGAAGCCCTTGATCACCTCGTCGGGGATCTTCGAGTCGCGCTCGATCTGGAGCGGATCGACCTGCTCCTCGAGGAACTCGCGCAGTGTCTTCAGGAAGGCCTCGCCCTTCTCGACCGCGTCGGCGTCGAGTTTGGGCTGGGGGTGAATCAGGTCCAGACGGAAGTTGCCGAGGAAGAGCTCCTTGCCAAAGCTCGGCAGTTTCCAGTCCTGCTCACGCGCGGCTTCGGCGACCTGCCGAGCCTCGCGTTCGCTCACGTCGGTCGTAGCCATCCCTTGATTACACCGCAACTCGGGCAGGAGTAAGCGCGTTTGCATCACACATATGCGCCTGCTGTTCGCCGTACTCGCCGCTCTGCTCATCTTCACCGCCGCCCCCGCGCACGCTGCCGGGCCGGAGATCGGGATCGCGGATGACCGCATCCTGCTCGCCGGAGGGCCAAACGCTGACAAGGCCGTGCTCGAGTGGCAGGAGAACGGCATCCAGACCGTGCGCATGCTGGCGGTGTGGTCGCGGATCGCGCCCAGCTCGCCGACCGGCACCTACGACTGGGGGCAGCTCGACGCCGCCGTGGCACGCGTGGACGCCGCCGGCCTGAAGCCGATGCTCACCATCACCGGCCCGGGCCCGCTGTGGGTGAGCCGCCGCTCCGAGCGCGGCGAGCCGCGCTATGACCCGGATCCGAAGCTTTTCGGCGAGTTCGCGGAGATGGTCGCGGCGCGCTACGGCGACAAGGTCGACCGCTACATCCTCTGGAACGAGCCGAACCTCGGCGGCTGGCTGCGCCCCCAGGCCGCGTGCTTCGGCAAGGTCTGCAACTCGGTCGCCCCGCATCTGTACCGCGACCTCGTGGCCGCCGCCTACCCCGCGATCCACGCTGCCGACAGCAAGGCGCAGGTGCTCATCGGCGCCATGTCCAGCCGTGGCAGCCGGATCAGCAACGAGAACGCCAACCACCGGCCGCTCGCGTTCCTGCGTGCCCTCGGTTGCGTGGACGCCAACTTCAAGAAGCTGTCAACCGGGCGCTGCAAGAACTTCAAGCCGGCGCCGGCCGACGGCTTCGCGTTCCATCCGCATGGCGTCCTGGCCGCGCCGGAGACCGTGTTCCCGCAGGCCGACGACGTCTCGATCGCGTCCCTGTCGCGCCTCACGGCCGTGCTCGACAAGCTCTCCAAGGCCAAGCGCCTCAAGGGCACCAAGAGCAAGCTGGACCTCTACCTGGACGAGTTCGGCTACCAGACCAACCCGCCGGACAAGTTCACCGGCATCACGCTCACCCAGCAGGACCAGTGGCTCCAGCGCGCCGCCTACCAGGCGTGGCGCAACCCGCGCGTGAAGCTGTTCGCGCAGTACCTGTGGATCGACGAGCCGCGCTCGCTCAACAACGAGAACGGCGGCTGGCAGTCGGGCGTGTACTTCGCCGACGGGCGAGCCAAGCCGAGCCTCAAGCGCTTCGCCACCCCGTTCGCGCTCGACGCCTCCCGTGGGCGCCTGTGGGGCCAGGTCCGCACGCGTGAGACGCGGACGGTCACGGTCGAGCGCAAGCTGGCCGGTTCGTCCTCGTGGCGGAAGATCGGCACGCGGCGGACGGACGCCCAGGGCTACTGGAGCTGGACCACCCGGCTGAGCGTCGGCGCGTCCTACCGCTTCCACGCCGCGGGCGCGACGAGCGCCACTTTGAAGCGCCGGTAGTTGGTAGCGCCTGGAGTTCCGCGCTCGTCGCGTGCGGCGTCGGGCGCGTCCGGGGAGCACACCGTCGGGCGTCGCGTCAAGTCATTTGCGCTTCGCGTGCAAATGACTTGACCCGCCGCGGCCGGCGCGCTCTTGTGCGGGTGAGCCGGTTGCACCGGGTGCGCCCGGGCGCGGGCGTGTGCGGTTGGGCCCAGTTCGCGGGGGTCGTGCACGATCCGGTCCTCACAGGACCGGTTTGTTCCTCGCCTCGCGCGAGTGAGCGGCAACGCGCCAACCGGGCACGCGAGGTACGACTTAGTCAGCCATAGCCCGACAAACTCACACCTCGCGTGGCGAGGACCGTCCCTCGGCGTGAAAGACGTGAACGCGAAGGCGTTCACGCAGTGCGGGGCACCCGCCTCACCCGCAAAAAGCACGCAGGCCGCGACGCGACGCTAGACGGTGTGCTCGCCGTTGACGTTCAATCCACGAGCCCGTTCTCCGACCACCCAGCGATCGCACGTCCTGGACTTCACGGGTACTGTCCGTTCCACGCTGACCGACGGACCCGACCAAGCCGCACGGCTGGCAGCGCTCGAAGCGCTGCTGGGGGTCACTTCCGCGCTGTCCGGGGCGGTCACGCCGGAGCATGTCGGGGCGGCCGTGGCCGAGCATGGCGCGCGAGCGCTGGGGAGCACCGGCGGGATCGTCTACGCGCTCGATGGGGGCGCCACGCTCCGGGTCGTCGGCTCGTGGGGCCACGACGCGACGATCCTGGAGGATTACGGCGAGCTCGGGCTCGGGGATGACCTGCCGGCGCCCGAGGCCGCTCGCGAGCGACGCACGGTCGCCGATGTCGCCACCCGCTATCCCGCCCTGCGGTCAGCTGTGGGCACGTTCTGCGCGGTGCCGATGCTCGCGGGACCGGAGCTGCTCGGCGCGGTGGCGGTCAACCGCGCGGACGGCGTGTTCCTGCCCGCCGAACGCGAGCTGTTGGAGGCACTCGGGCGAGTGGCGGCGCACGCGCTGGAGCGCGCTTCGCTCTACAGCCGCCTCAACCGCCTGCAGGCGACCACCGCCGATCTGGCCCGGGCGCTCACGCCGCACGAGGTCGCGGCCACGGCGGCGGCGCAGGGCGCGGAGGCGCTGCGGGCGTCGAGCGCCTGGGTGGCGATCGTCGATCACGACCGGCGGACATTGGAGCTCGCGCACGCCGCGGGGCACTCCGAGGGCACGGTGCAGCGGTTCCGCTCGTTCTCACTGGACGCGGAGCTGCCGCTGGCCGAGGCCGTGCGCACCGCGACGCCACTGTGGTTGGAGAGCGCGGACGCCATCTTCGGCCGCTACCCGCGCTTCGCCGAGGTGCGGCCACAGGCGCAGTCGGCGGCGTTGCTGCCGCTCGTGGACGGGGGAGCGGCGCTGGGGGCGATCGGGCTCGTGTTCGACTCGCCGCGCACGTTCGGCCCCGCGGATCGCGACTACCTGCTGACGCTGACCCGGCTGTGCGGCCAGGCCCTCGGCCGGGCGCGGGTCTACCAGACCGAGCACGACCTGGCACTCACGCTCCAGCAGGCGCTCCTACCCGACGGGCTGCCGCGAGCGGAAGGGCTCGAGCTCGCGGTGCGGTACCTCCCGACCGCCGACGGCGCCGCCGCCGGCGGCGACTTCTATGACGCGCTGGCGCTGTCCGGCGGGCGGCTGGGGATCGCGGTCGGCGACGTGGTCGGGCACGGGCCGGGCGCGGCCGCGGCGATGGGGCAGCTGCGCAGCGCACTGCGCGCGTACGCGCTGGAGGGGCGCGCGCCGGCACGTGTCCTGCAGCTGCTGAGCCGGTACGCGGAAGGCGTGCCGGGCGCGCGCGGGGCGACCGTCGTCTACGCGGTCATCGACCCCGGCGCGCGCCAGGTGCGCTACGCCACCGCCGGCCATCCGCCACCGTTGCTGCTGGCGCCGGGGGAGGAGCCGCGCTACCTGAACGGAGCGCGCGGGGTCCCACTGGACCGCGCGCTCGGGCACACGTACACGGACGCGACCGCCTCCCTGGCCGAGAACGGGACGCTGATCCTGTACTCCGACGGCGCGATCGAACGGCGGGGCGAAGGGCTCGAAGCCGGGTTGGCGCGGCTGGCGGGCGCGGCGGACGGCGCGCTGGCCCCCGAGGCGCTGGCGGACCAGCTGCTGGCGACCGCCGACCCGCGCCGCTCCGACGACGTCGCGATGCTCGTCGCGCGCGTGCACGTGCCCGAGATCACGCCGCTGCGGCTGTGGTTCGCCGCGCGGCCCGACCAGCTGGCGGTCGTGCGTGAGGCGATGCGCGGCTGGCTCGCGACGTCCGGTGTGGACCGCGGCGACGCCGAGATGCTCGTGCTCGCCGCCGCCGAGCTGTGCGCGAACGCGGTCGAGCACGCGTATCCCGAGGGCACGAGCGGGGCTGTCGAGGTGGCCGCGGCGCGCGAGCTCGCCGGGACGGTGACGCTCGTGGTGCGCGACCGCGGACGCTGGCGGCCCCCGCCGGCCGACCCCGGGGACCGCGGTCGCGGGCTGGCGATCGTCCGGGCGCTCATGACCGAAGTGGAGGTCGACGAGGCGACGGACGGCACGACCGTGACCTTGCGCTACCGGCCCGCCGGCCTGGACGCGCCTGCGGTGGCGCCCGGGCCCACGCTCGTCGACCTCGAGCGCGGGGACGAGTTCACGGTGGTGCGGATCACGGGGGAGATCGACGAGTTCAACCTCGCCACGGTGGAATCCGAGCTGACGGCGCTGGGCGCGGAGCCGGTCGTCGTCGATCTGTCCGAGCTCGCGTTCATCGGCAGCGCCGGAGTGCGCGTGCTGTTCGCGCTGGCCGAGCGCGTCCAGCGGCTCGTGGTCGTCGCGCCCGCGGGCGCGCCGTTCCGGCGTGCGCTCGAGGTGGCCGAGCTCGACCGCGTCGCGGAGCTCGTGGAGACCATGCCGTGATCGTCGACTGCGCGTACTACCGCGACGGCCGGCGCCAGCACGACGGGCGCATGGACACGACCGAGGCGGCGGCGATCTGCCGCGCCGAGCCCGGCTTCGTGTGGCTCGGGATGGTCGACCCCTCGCCGGAGGAGCTCGAGTCCGTGCAGGAGACGTTCGGCCTGCACGAGCTGGCGGTGGAGGACGCGCAGTCGTTCCACCTGCGGCCCAAGGTCGAGACGTACGAGGGCGGGATCACGTTCGTCGTCCTGCGCACCGCCCGCTACATCGACGAGAGCGAAGAGGTCGCGTTCGGCGAGGTGGCGATGTTCGTCGGCCCCGGCTTCATCATCTCCGTGCGCCAGGGGGAGACCGACCTGCACGGCGCACGGCTGCGGCTGGAGGCGCGTCCGCAGCTGCTCGAGGAAGGGCCGGCGTCGGTGTTGTGGGCGATCGTGGACAAGATCGTCGATGACTACGCGCCGGTGGTGGAAGAGCTCGAGCGCGACATCGAAGAGGTCGAGCACACGGTCTTCAGCGGCTCGCGCGCGCCGACACAGCGGATCTACCTGCTCCGGCGCGAGGTGACGGACTTCTACCGTGCGGTGCATCCACTGCTCGGCGCCGCCGCCGCCATCACGGGCGGCGGCGTGCTGGAGGTCTCACCCGGCCTGCGGCAGTACTTCCGCGACGTCGACGACCACCTCAAGCTCGTCAACGAGGAGATCAGCGCCCAGCGCGATCTCCTCACCACGATCCTGCAGGCCAACATGGCCGTGGTCAGCGCCGAGCAGAACGAGGTCGTCCGCAAGATCTCCGCCTGGGCGGCGATCATCACCGTCCCGACGTTCGTGGCCTCGTTCTACGGGATGAACTTCGACGGCATGCGCGAGCTGCAGTGGCACTTCATGTATCCCGTGGTCGTCGGGGTGATGCTCGCGCTTGCCGTCGGGCTCTACGTCATGTTCAGACGGGCCAGCTGGCTTTGATCAGGTCCAGCACTCCCGGCGCCACGTAGGCGGGCACCACGTCGAGCTGAAGGGTGTCGTTCGCGGCCTGCGAGCCGGTGATGTAGGTGATGGTCGGCAGGCCGGCGGCGATGACCGTGTCGTCCTCGCGTGTCAGGTTGACCTTGTCCTTGCCGGTGCCGCCGAGCGTCACGACGTCGGCCGTGAGATCGCCGGACAGGTCGACGTAGGCCTTCTTCAGCGGGGTGCCGGAGAGGTCGTTGACCGTGACGTTGTCGGTGCCGCCGAGCGTCCGCACGGACCACTCCTCGACGTTGGCCAGGTCCATCGAGATATTGGCGATGTTGCGGGTGACCGTGACGTGACGGTCGGCGGCGGCGGAGAGCGTGATGTTCTCGCTCGCGTTGGACGCGTTGAAGTCCTGCACGTCGATCCCGGTCTGGCCGTCGACAACGTCGTTCCCGTCACCCGGATCCCAGCTGAAGTGATCGTTGCCGGAGCCCATCCGGGCGGTGTCGGCGCCTTGGTTGCCGTCGATCAGATCGTCACCGTTGCCACCCAGCAGCAGGTCGTCGCCGTTGCCGCCACGCAGCACGTCCTCGCCGTTGCCGCCGTCCAGCGTCAGGTGCGTGAGCGCCGCCACGTTGCCGACGGCGGAGAGGGCGTCGTTGGCCTCGCCGCCCTTGGCGACGAGCTCCTCGACCGCGGTGACGCCCATCAGCGGCGCGCCGGGGGCAAATGTTCGGGCGGCCGTGCCATCGGCGGCCGTGGTGATCTGGTCGCCGTCGCCCGTGCCCGTGTAGGTGGCGGTGTCCGTGCCGGCGCCACCGTCGGCGTCCACGCGCGCCTCGCCCGTGGGCACGGCGCTGGACAGGATCGTGTCGTCGCCGCCGAGCAGCGCCGCCGTGACGCTGTCCTGCGTCTCGGCGCCCGTCACGCGCACGACGGGCTTCAGGCCGGAGATGACCGCCGTGGCGCCCTCGGAGCCGAGCGTCACCTTGTCGGCGCCCTCCGTGCCCTCGGCGATCACGCGATCGATCGCCAGGTCGGCGGTGCCGTCGAACGCGGCGAGGTTCACGGCGACGGTCTTCATGTCGGTGCCCGCCAGGTTGCCGGTGGTCACGTCGTCGGCGCCGCCGAGCGCGCGGATCGCCGCCGCCTCGACGCCGTCCATGTCGAGCGTGATGTTGGCGATGTTGCGGAACACGGTGACGCGCGGGCCATTGGCCATCAACGTGATCTTCTCGCTCGCGTTGGAGCCGTTGAAGTCCAGCGTGTCGGTGCCGCTGTCGCCCTCGACGACGTCTGAACCGTCGCCCGGATCCCACTGCGCGTGGTCGTTGCCGGACCCGCCGTACACCGTGTCGACGCCCCGGTTGCCGTCGACGAGGTCGTTGCCGGACCCGCCGAGCACGGTGTCGTCGCCGTCGCCGCCGCCCACGCGGTCGTCGCCGGTGCCGCCGTCGACCGTCAGCGCGGTGAGCGTGCTGAGGCCGTTGCTCGCGCCGAGCGTGTCGTTGCCGGCTGCGCCCTTGACCAGCAGGTTCTCCGCCGCGACGTTGAAGATCGGGGCGCCGGTGGCATACGCCGCGGCGGTGGTGCCGTTGGGGGCGATGCCGATCTGATCGTCACCGGAGGTGCCGCTATAGGTGGCGGTGTCCGTGCCCTCGCCACCGTCGGCGCCGACCTGGACGGCGCCGGTGGGGGAGGCCGAGGCGAACGCCGTGTCGTCGCCGCCCAGCAGCGCAGCGGTCACGGTGTCCGCGGGCTCCATGCCGGTCGCGCGCACGTCGACCGAGAGGCCGTCGACGATGCCGGTCGTCCCGTCCGTGCTCAGCACGGCCTTGTCCGGCCCGGCCGTGCCGTTGACGAACACCTGGTCGACCGCGGCGTCGCCGTTGCCGTCGAACCCGCGCTGGTCGATCGTGACCGCGCGCACGCTGGTGCCCGCGAGGTCGGCGACCGACAGCGTGTCCGCGCCGCCCAGCGCGCGGACGTTCACCTGCTCCATCGACGCCAGGCCCGTGCTGACGCTGGCGATGTTGCGATTGAAGCGGGCGCCGGCGCCGTCGGCCACCAGCGAGAACGCCTCGCCGATGTTCGCGCCGTTGAAGCTCAGTGCGTCGGTGCCGGACTCGCCGTCGACCGTGTCGCTGGAGTCACCCGGATCCCACTGGAACGTGTCGTTCCCGGAGCCGAGCGAGATGGTGTCGGTGTTCTGGTTGCCGTCGAGGAAGTCGTTGCCGGCGCCGCCGATCAGCGTGTCCGCGGCCGCGCCGCCGAACAGCGTGTCGTTGCCGCTGGCGCCGTCCACGGTGAGGTTCTCGAGCAGGCCCGTGACTCGGACCTCGTCGTCGCCACCGCCCGCGGTCACGGACACCGCGGTGAACGCGCTGCGCGGGAAGCTGAAGTCGGCGGTGCCGTCCATGCCGACGTCGAGGGTGAGGTTGCTGGAGTCCGCGAACAGGCCGAGCTTGTCCGAGGCGCCGTCACCGGCGACCCGGAGCGTCGTGCCATCGACGTTCGCGGAGTACGAGGCCATCGCGGGGGCGGCGAAGGCCAGCGCGGCTACGAGGCTCACGCCGAACGCGGCGCCTCGCAACGGAAGAGGGGACATAGGTCTCCTTTTTGGGGAATCAAGGGGAGGAACCGGCGAAGCTAGGGCCCCGGCGCCCGCCGGACAATCAGGGCGCACCCCTGAGCTTTGGTCCCCTTTGACCCCTACACGGATTGACCGTAGTGTCGCGTCATGGAAGGCC
The DNA here is from genome assembly GCA_027587225.1 of Solirubrobacter taibaiensis. Taxonomy (GTDB): domain Bacteria; phylum Actinomycetota; class Thermoleophilia; order Solirubrobacterales; family Solirubrobacteraceae; genus Solirubrobacter; species Solirubrobacter taibaiensis. The sequence continues at coordinate 3,760 of JAPDDQ010000036.1, read as the reverse complement.
CACTTGGACGTCGCCCCCCGAGCGACTGGACGCACGTCGACAAGTACCCGCTGACGGCGCGCTCCGCGCCGGCCAAGCCCTCCCCGGTCGTGATCGGGGTCAACTGGTACGCCGAATTCGACAAGCCGCAGAAGGACGCGAACGGGCGCTACTGGATCGCTCGTGACGGCAAGCTGACCAAGGTCCGCGGCGGCCACTGCGTGTGCTTGAAGCCGAAGGGGCACAGTGACCCCGACGCGTGGTGGGACTTCTACAACCAGGGCACCGAGGGCGCGTGCGTGGGCTTCGGCATCAGCCGGCTCGCCTCGCAGCTCAACCGCAAGCTCTACGACGGGTTCTGGCTCTACCACGAGGCGCAGAAGATCGACGAGTGGCCGGGCGAGGACTACGACGGCACAAGCGTCCGCGCCGGCCTGGACATCCTGCGCAAGCGCGGCCACTGCGAGATCGACAGCGGCATGACGAAGCCCGAGCACATCGGCGAGGGCATCAAGTTCAATCGCTGGGCCCGCGGGATCGACGATGTCCTGAACACGCTCGGCTACACCGGGCTGGACTACGTCGACGTCCTGAACTCCTGGGGACGCAGCTATCCCCACCTCACGCGCATGCCCGCCAAGGTGCTCGAGCGCCTCTGGAAGGAGGACGGTGAGGTGGGGATCGTCACGGACCGCTAAGCCGCGGCTGCGTCCGGCGTGATGCGGGCCGTGAACGCGACCTTGGAGAAGCGCTCGTTGCGGGCGATCTGCACGGCCAGCGTCGGCCCGGCGTCCGGCGCCGAGGACTGGGCGGCCGGGCGCAGGATGTGCACCCCGGCGCCCGCCGGACGCGACAGCGGCGTGACGGTGTAGCCCGAGTGCTGGCTCTTGACCTCCAGGCGGGACACCCGTGAGAGCGCGATCAGGCGGTCGCCGACCGTCACCCGCGACCCGTCCTTGAGCACCGCCGTGACGCTCGCCTGACGGCCGCGACCCGTGCTCGGGAACAGGATGTCGGCGCTCAGCGCGCGGGAGCCGCGCCGGGTGATGTCCCAGTGCGTCTGGATCCACTTCGGGTCGAACCGATGGGACACACGCACCGAGCCCGCCGAGCTGCTGATCGTGCCCGTCGCGCGCAGATCGGTGAACGGGCCGGCGTACGCGCTGGTCGTCGAGCTGGATGCGCGCGCGCCCGCGCCGGACGGCGCCTTGGTCAGCTGCAGCGGCGTGACGGAGCGATCGACGGACGTGCGCGCCACCTGCGAGGCCAGCACGCGGCGGCCGTTGACGTCGCGCACCAGCGCGCCGAAGGACGCGGGCGGCGTGCCGCCGATGTTGGCCGCGACCTCCTGGTTGCCGTCGAACAGCCGGGCCAGGTCGAGCCCGCCGTACGGGAACGCGCGCTGGTTGACGGCGACGATCGCCGTGTTGTACGCGGGCGTCGTCACGGCGAGGCGGCCGATGTCCGGGTCGAAGGAGTACAGCGCCGGCGGCTCGGTGGAGCGCGCGCGGCCGAGGCCCGCGTCGATCGCCCGGGCGGCGTTGGCCAGCACGCGCGCCGCGCCGAGACGGGCGCTGGCGACGCCTTGCGGGACGGCGTGCACGTTGAAGAACAGCGCGTCCGCGATCCCGCCGTCACGATCCGACGTGCGCGAGTAGAACTCCAGCGAGCGATCGAACATGTGCTTCGCGTAGCGCTGCCACTGCGGGTCGCTCAGCGACGGCGCGGACGCGATCCCGATCAGCGCCTGCTGCGTCAGCCCGAGCTTCTTGGACTGGTGCCAGCGCTGGAAGCCGAGGCCGGAGTCCCAGTTCATGTAGCCGCCGTGCGTCCAGTAGCCGGAGATCGCGCGCTCGATCCACTCCGACACCACCCGCTTGTGGCCGGCGGGCAGCGGCGCCATCCCGGCGCGGCGGGCCTGGTCGTAGAAGCGGGTGAAGCTGAGCACGATGTTCGCGTACTCGGCGGAGTCCACGTTCATCGGGTGGTTGGCGTGCTCGTGCGGGAGGTAGTGGAAGCGCATGCCCGCACCGAAGTTGACCTTCGACCCGCGGATGAAGCGCGTGAGCTGGGCGCTGAAGTCGCGCTTGAGCAGCGCCGGGTCGCCGGTCACGGTCGCGTCGGCGGCGTACATCAGCGAGTACCAGTTGATCTGGTTCAGGCGGATCGTGGGGTAGCGCCAGAACGGCCCGCGAGCGGTGCGCGAGATGGCGTCGCGGATGGCGTCCACCGTCGAGTCCGGCAGCTGCAGCTCTTTGCGTGCTCGGTACGCGTAGACGAGCCCGTCGACCACCTCGGCGTCGAACACGAGATGCTGGAAGCCGCGCCCGTTCATCGAGTTCGTCCAGCCCGGCGCGTGCTGCTGGCCGAGGGCGGGCGAGGTGACGTACGGGCCCTTGACCAGCGCGAGCGCGAGCGTTCGCGCCCGTTCGTCGTTGCGTGACGGGCCGGTGTGGCCCTTCATGGCGGCGACGGAATGGCCGAGCAACATGAGCGAGTTGACCATCGGCTCGACGCCGCCACCGCCACCTTCGTAGTAGCCGCGCTTGTCGTTCCAGAGGCCGTCGAGGCGCTCCTGGAGCTTGTCGGCGGTGGCGAAGTAGGCGGTGTCGTCGTAGGACTGGGTCTGGGCGGAGGCGGTCGCGGGCGCCACGAGGGCGAGCGCCGCCAGAGCGGCGGTGGCCGCACGGCGAAGCAGGGACATGGGGAGGAGGTCCTGGGGCGGAGGGGCTGGGGAGTGACATCAGCCTCTCGGGAAAGCGCTTGCCGGGCATCGGGTGCCCACCCAGCAATTACCCCTACATCTCCACCGTCGTGGTGGCCGCACCCCAATGTCGGTTGTTGGCCTCACCCACGGGGGTCGGTCAAGCGCGTAGCTTCACCGGTCACATGATCACCGTGGCCGACGCCGAGCTGCTGGAGCGGGAAACGGAGCTGCACACGCTTCGCGCGCAGCTCGATTCCGCGCGTCACGGCTGCGGCACGATCACGCTCGTCGAGGCGCCCGCCGGCCAGGGCAAGACGACGGTGCTGCGCGCCGTGCGCGCGGAGGCGAGCGCCGCCGGTCTGCGCACCCTCGGCGCGATCGGGGCCGAGCTGGAGCGCGACTTCGCGTTCGGGATCATCCGCCAGCTTCTCCCGGGCCTCGCGGACACGCCCGCCGACACCGACCACGCGCGGCTGCACGCGCTGTACGAGCACTTCGCCGACCTCGCCGCCGAACAGCCGCTGCTGATCGTGATCGACGACGTCCACTGGGCCGACGCCGGCAGCCTGAAGACCCTCGGGATGCTCGCGCGCCGGATCGAGGACCTGCCGATCGCGCTCGTCGCGGGCCTGCGGCCGGACCAGCACGAGCCGCTGCTCGACGCGCTCTACGCCGCGCCGGTCGCGGCCGTCCTGCACCCGGCTCCGCTCAGCCCGGACGCGGTCGCGCACCTGATCGAGACCGCACTGAACGGCGAGCTGGAGCCGGAGTTCGCGGCCGCCGCCGTCCGCTCCACGGGCGGCAACCCGCTGCTGGTGCGCGAGCTCCGGCGCACGCTGGCCGACGGCCGCTTCACCGGCGCCGCCGCCGAGGCCGAGGCCGTCCGCCGCGCCGTGCCCGGCTCCGTCGCCCGCCTGGTCCAGAGCCGCCTGCGTCCGCTCGCACCGGACGCGCTCGCGCTCGCCCGTGCGGTGGCCGTCGTGTGCCCGCGCACCGACAGCGCCATCATCTACGCGCTCGCCGGCATGAGTGCCGCGCCCGCCGCCGCACACGACGATGCGGCGCTGCAGGCAC
>JAPDDQ010000385.1 GCA_027587225.1 Solirubrobacter taibaiensis | reverse complement strand
GATAGCTAAAATATAAACACGAAAATTCAAGTCTTTCCCCACGCTTTCTATTTTGGTTACTACGATTATAGTAACCAAAATAGAAAATGGACGCAAGTATAATTTTTTTACAGTAAAAAAGGTAGGCGTATTATACGCCTACCCTTCCATCATTCTGTTTCTTTCTTCTTATTTAAATACCAATACACCGGCAGTCCCGTAAAGACAATTCCAATGGATAAGAAACAACTTACCGGATCATTGATAATTGCACTACCAATTACAAAGAGCGAACCTAAAATCGCTACGATTGGTACGATTGGGAATAACGGCACACTATATGCACGCTCTTTATTCTTATTACGTTTTCTTAAAATGAAGACACCAATAAACGTCATTACATAGAAAATATAAATAATGAATACGGAAATCTCAGATAGCTTATTTGGATCACTAATAATCATTAAAATAATTCCTAAAATGATTTCAACAGTAATCGCATTTGCTGGTGTTTTAAATCTCGGACTTTCCTTTGCAATAAACTTAGAAAATGGAAGTTGTCCACGCTCTGCCATAGACATTGGAATACGTGGGAATGTTAAAATCTTTCCATTTAAACAACCGAAAATAGAAACGATAATACCGATACTAATAATTTTTCCGCCATATTCTCCAAGTAACATGCCTGCAGCTGT
>JAPDDQ010000384.1 GCA_027587225.1 Solirubrobacter taibaiensis | reverse complement strand
TTTAAATATTTGATTACGATCATATAATTTCTTCTAGAAGGTAAAAATTATTAGACCTCTTGCAAAAATCATTTTTCAACCAACTCCATGTTGTAAATTGCAGCAATTAAATTCAGACGTAAACCCATGCGTTTACGCCTATTTCGATAACGTGTAGCTAGAATTCTAAAGGTCTTTAATTTTCCATTGACGTGTTCAATTCGAATACGACGTTTACTAATTTCCCGATTTATTTGCTTCTGTAATAAAGTTAACGGCTTCTTTTTTCTTGCCTTGAATGGCATCAGGCATTTTATCCCCAAACGA
>JAPDDQ010000383.1 GCA_027587225.1 Solirubrobacter taibaiensis | reverse complement strand
TAAATAACCTTTATCAATCAGCATAAAGGCTTGATATCTCTGCTTTTTACGTTGAGCCTTAAACAACTGGAAATCATGTGTACTCCCATGTGTAAGACCTAATGAAATAATCTGCATCGTTTCATAATGAATGATGAGTTGAGCTTTGATCGTATGTCGTTTTTTCTTACCGCTGTAGAATCTTTTCTGTTTTTTTTGGACGCTCAATTGTCATTTCAGTTGCATCGACAATAACAACATTCCAATCTATCCCTGCACCATGCGGTAGTTTCTTAGGTAAATGAAATTTATCAGATTTTATTAAAATATTTTCTATTTTATGAATAGACCTCTTGCAAAAATCATTTTTTAACCAACT
>JAPDDQ010000382.1 GCA_027587225.1 Solirubrobacter taibaiensis | reverse complement strand
AATGTTTCGCTGCTTCTTCAAATGTAACAAATATTTTCGAAGCAAAACGAAGCGCAATTTTATTTGCTAGTCCTGGCGTCATATCAGATTCATGTAATAAAACTGGTACTCTATTTAGCCATCCGCCAATTACGACTGGTACAGATACGAAACCACCTTTTGAAAAAATCACATCTGGTTTTAGTTTTCGAATTCTTACATACGCATCCATAACACCCTTCATTACAAGAAAAGGATCTTTTATATTTTTTAAATCAAAATAACGACGTAGCTTTCCACTCGAAATACTATAGTAGGGAATGCCTTCCTTTTCTATAATCGTTTTCTCAATACCTTGGTGAGAACCAATATAAGAGATATCCCAGTTGTCGTCCTGTAAATATGGGATAATGGCTGAATTAGGTCTTGCATCTCCTGCCGAACCGCCACCTGTAAAGACTATTTTCTTCATACGTCTCCCCCTTCTAGACTATAATACACTAAAATATCTTGCCTCAGGGTGAGAAAATACCATAGCCGTTACGGACGCTTCTGGCTCCATCATGAATCCTTCTGTTAATGAAATACCTATTTCCTCTGGATGAATTAAGCGAAATAGCTTTGCTTGATCTGCAAGTTCTGGACACGCCGGATAACCAAATGACCCTCGTATTCCTCTATATTTCGTACGGAAA
>JAPDDQ010000381.1 GCA_027587225.1 Solirubrobacter taibaiensis | reverse complement strand
ACACAAAAATGCAAGAGAAATCTACTGGTAAAGATACAATGACAGGGCACTGGGAAATCATGGGCCTTTACATTGATACACCATTCCAAGTGTTCCCAGAAGGATTCCCGAAAGAATTACTTGATGAATTAGAAGAAAAAACAGGCCGTAAAATTATCGGTAATAAGCCAGCTTCTGGAACTGAGATTCTTGATGAACTTGGTCAAGAGCAAATGGAAACAGGCTCTTTAATCGTTTATACTTCTGCTGATAGCGTATTGCAAATTGCAGCACACGAGGAAGTAGTGCCACTTGATGAGTTATATAAAATCTGTAAAATTGCACGTGAATTAACATTAGATGAGAAATACATGGTAGGTCGTGTTATTGCTCGTCCATTCGTTGGTGAACCTGGAAACTTTACACGCACACCAAATCGTCATGACTATGCATTAAAACCATTCGGCCGTACAGTAATGAACGAATTAAAAGATAGTGACTACGATGTAATTGCTATTGGTAAAATCTCTGATATTTATGATGGTGAAGGGGTAACTGAATCACTTCGTACGAAGTCTAACATGGATGGAATGGATAAGCTTGTAGATACATTAAATATGGACTTTACAGGTCTTAGCTTCTTAAACTTAGTTGACTTTGATGCATTATTCGGCCACCGCCGTGATCCACAAGGAT
>JAPDDQ010000380.1 GCA_027587225.1 Solirubrobacter taibaiensis | reverse complement strand
AAGTTAAACAAAAGGCATAACCAAAAAGTTACTTCTGTAGGTAGAAGTAACTTTTTTATATACTAACATTTACAAACACTTCTTTTGAAAAAATATACATTTTGAAATGATAGCATTATATGAAAGAATTTAGTATCATGATTCAAGGTACTATTTCAAGTTGGACGGAGGATACTATGAGCTTATTAACAGTTGAAAAATTAGGACATACATTTGGTGATCGTACATTATTTAAAGATGTATCTATGCGATTATTAGCAGGTGAGCACGTTGGATTAGTTGGTGCAAACGGTGTTGGTAAATCAACATTCATGAATATCATTACTGGTCAGCTTATTCATGACCAAGGTCGCGTAGAATGGACACCGGGCACACATTACGGCTACTTAGATCAGCATACTGTTTTAACACCTGGGCGTACAATCCGTGACGTACTAGCGGATGCATTTTTACCGTTATTCGAAAAGGAAAAAGCTTTAAATGAAGTTACAGAAAAAATGGGAACTGCTACACCAGAAGAACTAGAAGAACTTCTTGAGCAAATGGCAGAAATACAAGATGCACTTGAAGCAGGTGGTTTCTACTTACTAGATATGAAAATTGAAGAGGCTGCACGTGGTCTTGGAATTGATGCAATTGGTTTAGATCGTGATGTTTCAGCACTAAGTGGTGGAC
>JAPDDQ010000379.1 GCA_027587225.1 Solirubrobacter taibaiensis | reverse complement strand
ACGTTCACAAAAGGAGTGATAACATTGAACCAAAAACAACTAAGCACTATAAATGAAAAAAGCTGGAATACAGCTGCTTATAAAGCTTGGACGAATCGCCATGGGGCACCAGAGGATTATGCAAAAAAAATTATGGAAGATCCCACACGCGAAGTAGCACATTATTTACCTTACATACAATCTCCAAAAGGAAAACGTATTATTAACTTACTCGGCTCAAAAGGAAATAAAGCTGTCGCACTTGCCCTTTTAGGCTCTGACGTAACAGTTGTTGATATTTCAGCAAGTAATGCAAAATATGCAAATGAACTTGCGGACGCAGCAGGTGTCTCTATCCAGTATGTCGTTTCTGATGTATTAAATGTGCAGCTCTCCGAATCATTTGATATCGTATTGCTGGAACTTGGTGTACTCCATTACTTTCTAGATTTAAAACCACTCTTTCAAAAAATTGCTACTTTACTTAAGCGAGATGGAATGCTTATCCTTCGTGACTATCATCCTGTTTACACGAAATTATTAGGAGTCGACCACCCATCATTTCAGGCCAATGGAAATTATTTCGATGAAGAATTAATTGAAGATGATGTTGCTTATAGCATCCTTCTTACAGAAGCACAGAAAGAATCGCTACCTAAAACAGCCATCCGTCGCTGGACGCTAGGAGAAATCATT
>JAPDDQ010000378.1 GCA_027587225.1 Solirubrobacter taibaiensis | reverse complement strand
CTTTTTTAAGACGAAACAGAGTGGAACCGCCCTTAAAAGCCGTCACTGTCAATATGACAGACACCCCTTTTTTTTATACCGTGTAAATAGGTATGAATATAGAATTTATCTCCTTATATAAAGAATTAGGGGAGAAGTGATGAGTTAGGGGAGTTAGTTCGTTCGACAAAAAAGCAGCCCATAAAGGGGAGGGAACACCGATGTTTAAGAGGCTTCGGGAAGATATTGAAGTCGTTTTTGAACAGGATCCAGCGGCAAGAGGTTATTTCGAAGTCATTTTAACTTACTCTGGATTACATGCAGTTTGGGCCCATCGAATTGCACATGCTTTTTATAAAAGAAATTTTTTCTTTCTTGCACGTGTTGTTTCACAAGTGAGCCGCTTTTTTACTGGTATTGAGATCCATCCAGGAGCAACAATTGGTCGACGTTTTTTCATAGATCATGGAATGGGAGTTGTAATCGGAGAAACTTGTGAAATTGGTGATAATGTAACGATTTATCAAGGGGTTACATTAGGTGGTACAGGAAAAGAAAAAGGAAAGAGGCATCCAACAATTCAGGATAATGTATTAATTGCGACGGGTGCTAAAGTTCTTGGTTCTATTACTGTGGGAGAGAATTCTAAAATCGGAGCAGGGTCTGTCGTATTAAAAGAAGTTCCTGCACATTCTAC
>JAPDDQ010000377.1 GCA_027587225.1 Solirubrobacter taibaiensis | reverse complement strand
CCTGCACCAAAAGCATTTTTACCTGTGCCTTTGACTTGAAGTTCAATCAAGGCAAGTGCTTTAGCATTTGCACCAGAACTGATACTACGTTCTTCATAATTTACAACATCAATTGGCAATTGTAACGCATCGAGCATCGCCGAAATTGGACCGTTACCTTCACCGCGTAAACGTTGTACTTCACCGTTAATTTCAATATCTAATTCAATGATTTGTGTGCCATTGATATCAGACAACTGATAATGTTTGGTTTGGTAATGGCTATTTTTCACATCCACATAGGTATTTTGGAATAAGGTCCAGATTTCATGTGCACTGATTTCAGTACCATTCTCATCAGTATGTTGTTGAACAATTTGACTAAATTCAATCTGAACACGACGTGGCAATGCAACGTTATAGTTTGATTCTAATAAGTAAGCGATACCACCTTTACCTGATTGACTATTTACACGAATCACCGCATCATAGTCACGACCTAAATCTTTAGGATCGATTGGTAAATAAGGCATATCCCAAATTTCTTCGTTTTTCTGGAACTCAAAGCCTTTTTTGATCGCATCTTGGTGAGAACCAGAGAAAGCTGTGAAGACTAAATCACCTGCATATGGATGACGAGGGTGAACAGGTAAGCCTGTACATTCTTCAACAGTTGCAATGATTTCGTTGATGTTCG
>JAPDDQ010000376.1 GCA_027587225.1 Solirubrobacter taibaiensis | reverse complement strand
ATAGCTTCTACACATACCATAAACCAGAAAAAGAACTCCAAATCGATGATAAAAAAGAAGACGAATAAAAAAACAGCTCCTTTTATGCTAAAGGAGCTGTTTCTGTTATATGTTGAAGTTGATATAAATTGTAATAAAATCCTCTTTTTTGCATTAACTCTTCATGAGAACCAGTCTCTTTAATCTCACCGTCTTCAATGTAAATAATCGTATCAACATGCGTAATCGTCGCTAATCGATGTGCAATTATAATCGTTGTCCGGTCAGCAGCTAACGTCTGAAGCGCCTCTTGAATATACCTTTCATTTTCTAAATCTAATGCTGAAGTTGCTTCATCTAATATAAGTACCGAAGGATTCTTTAGAAACACTCGTGCAATTGCCACTCGTTGTCTTTGCCCGCCCGATAGCTTCACACCACGTTCTCCAACGACAGTATTATAACCATCTGGTAAGTCTATAATAAAATCATGAATTTGCGCAGCTTTAGCAGCTGCAATCACCTCTTTCTCTGTAGCCTTCGGATTTCCATATAAAATATTAGCTCCAATTGTATCGCTAAACAATAAATTATCTTGCAGTACAATTCCAATATGACTACGCAAATTTCTCATATTATACTTTCTTACATCTATGCCATCTACATAAACCGTGCCTTCAGAAACATCATAGAAACGC
>JAPDDQ010000375.1 GCA_027587225.1 Solirubrobacter taibaiensis | reverse complement strand
CGATATATTCTTTTCCTTCTAAACGTACTTTTCCAGCTTCTTTTGCAGCTGTCATAGAATCGTTTGTCATTAAATCATCGTAAGAAACTGTTTCTGCACGAATAAATCCACGCTCAAAGTCTGTATGAATAACACCAGCACATTGTGGTGCCTTCATTCCTTGTTTAAATGTCCAAGCACGTACTTCTTGAACGCCAGCTGTAAAGTACGTAGCAAGTCCTAATAGGTCATATGCTGCACGAATTAATTGATCTAAACCAGACTCTTCAATTCCTAATTCTTCAAGGAATACTTTTTTCTCTTCTTCGTCTAATTCAGCGATTTCTGATTCAATTTTTGCACATACAACGATTACTTGAGAATTTTCATTTGCTGCAAATTCTTTTACCATTTGTACGTATTTATTTTCCGAAGGATCGATAATATCGTCTTCACTTACATTCGCTACGTATAACATTTCTTTTGTTGTAAGTAAATGAAGGCCTTTAACAATCTTCATCTGCTCTTCTGTAAATTCAACAGTACGAGCTGGTTTTCCCTCTTCAAAAGCTTCTTTTAAACGAACTAAAATTTCATGCTCATATACCGCTTCTTTATCTTTTTGTCTTGCTAATTTCGCAACACGCTCGATACGCTTATCAACAGACTCTAAGTCCGCTAAAATTAGCTCTAAATTGA
>JAPDDQ010000035.1 GCA_027587225.1 Solirubrobacter taibaiensis | reverse complement strand
GCCGAGCGCCGTGGCCGTCTTCTGCGGCGTGCCTCCGCCGCCTCCCCGCCGTGCCCGCCGCCCGGATGGCCGCCGCCGTGGCCGCCGCCCTGTCCTTGCCCGTGCCCGGGCTTGTCGCGATCGCCCCCGCGATCCCCCGCGTTCGCCGCGACCGCGGTCGCTCCCGACACCGCGATCGCCAGGGCGATCGTCGGCAAGAGAGTGCGTCTCATCCCTGTCCTCCCGTCAATCAGATGGTTCCGAAGCGGACAGTACCCGCTGGTCGTGCCCGTAAGCTGCCGCCGATGTCCGAGGTCGTCGTCTTCCATCACTCGAAGGGCCTGACCGAGGACGTGCTCGCGTTCGCGGCCGCGCTGCGCGCACGCGGGCACCAGGTCCATACGCCCGACCTCTACGAGGGCGCGACGTTCGCGACGCTGGAGGAAGGCATCGCGCACGCGGAGTCGATCGGCTTCCCGACGATCCTCGAGCGCGGCCGGAGGGCGGTGGACGGCATCGAGACCGACATCACCTATGTCGGCTTCTCGCTCGGGGTGCTGCCGGCGCAGTTGCTCGCCCAGACCCGCCCGGGCGCCCACGCCGCGCTGTTCGCGCACTCGTGCGTGCCGCCGTCCGAGTTCGGCCGAGGCTGGCCCGACGGCGTCCCGCTGCAGCTCCATCTGACGGAGGACGACCCGCTCTCGCTGCCGCCGAACACCGACCTCGAAGCGGCCCGCGCACTCGCCGCCAATGGTGCCGAGCTGTTCCTGTACCCGGGCACGGACCACTTCTTCGACGCGTCGGCGACGGCGCAGTTCACCGAGCGCGCGCTCGCCTTCCTCGACCGCGTGGGGTAGCGGCGACGCGCCGCGACAGTCGTCGCGGGTACGCGCGGACCCGTATCCATGCGTGAGCTTCTTGATCCTCGCGCTGGCGGCAGTGCTGTGCGCGGCGGTCCAGCGGGCGGTGGGCGTGGGCTACTCGCTCGTGCTGCTGCCGGCCGCCATCGCGACGCTCCCGGACGGGGAGGCCGTGCCCTGCGTGCTGGCCGTCGGTGTCGTGCTGTCCCTCGGGCTGCTCTTGGCCGGGCGGCGCCGCCCCGACCTGGACGCGGCGGCGCGCGGACTGCTGCTGCTCGCTCCGGTCGGCCAGCTCATCGCCCTGCTGGCGCTCGGTGGCCTCCGCGGACCCGCGTTGCGGGTGACGGCGGCGATCGTCCTGCTCGGGGGCTGCGTCGCTGCACTCGTTCGTGCCGGTCCGCGCGAGCCGGGCCGGGCGGCCGGCGCGGCCGCGGGGCTCGTGATCGGCGCGGTCGGCGCGCTGACCGCCGTGATCGGACCGTTCGTCGCGCTGCTGTTGACGCTCCGCGCGGACGCGGGCGGCGACGTGCTCCGTCGCCGGCTATGGCTGTGCACGGTCGTGCTGAGCAGCACGGGTCTGGCGCTGGTGGCGGTGCTCGGGACGAGCGATCTGCGCGGCGCGCTCGTCGCGCTCGCGTTGACGCCGGCGCTCGCGCTCGGGGCCGCTGCCGGTGTGCCCTTGGCCCGTCGGTTGCGCCCGAGCGTCCATCGCTACACGGTGCTGGCGATCGCCGCCGCGGGTGCCGCAACGCTGCTGGCGAGCGCGTGAAGTTGATTGCCGTCCGCTGATACGTGTAACCTCGCCCGTAATCAGAGACTCTCACGGAGGAGAGGCCGATGACGTCAGCTCACGGCGTGAGCTGACGCCCGACGCGGCCCAGGATCGACGCCACCTCCTCCGGCGTCGGTCCTGCCGCTGACGGGTCCGCGCGGGCCGCGAGCGCCGCCGTGGCGATCGGGTCGTCCGCCCACCGCGCCGCTTCGCCCTTGGAGAGCCAGCGCCCGGTCTGCGTCCACGCGAGGGCACGGCAGGCGGCGAGCACGGCCTGCGGGCCGCCGAAGTCACCCCACCAGGCGAGTGAGTCCCGCAGCCGCGCGAGGACGAGCGCGCGCGGCAGCTCCGGCAGCACCTCGCGCGGGTGCGGCCCGGCCAGCGGGACGGCGTGCTCGCGGGCGATCGAGACGTCGAGCGTGAACCAGAACCGCGGCTCGGCGTCCGGGTGGTAGCCCTCGTGATGGTCCATCCCCGGGCCGGTGTTGAGGTTCAGGCTGAAGGCGGGACCCTCGGGGTCCGCCAGGTCTTCACGCGCGTAGAGCACGAACTCCAGCCCGCGCACGGGGCACTCGACCGCCGACAGCGCCGTGGCCAGCGCCCGCAGCACTTCAGGCTCGAGCCGCTCGGCGACGACGGCCTGCACGTCCACGTCGCTGCGGGCAGCGTCGAAGTCGCCCAGTGCGCTCGAGCCCACCACCCAGGCCGCCACCAACCGGTCTCCGAGCTGCGCCTGCAGCCGGCGCGTGAGCTCCTGCAGGTACTCGTTCACGCTCCCGAACGATACGTTTGTCGGCGTGCGCCAGGACCCATATCGCGTGCTCGGCCTTCCGCACGGCGCGTCGCCGGCGCTGGTGCTCGACGCCTACCGGCGGCTGATGAAGGTGCACCATCCCGACCGCAACGGCGGCTCACCCGAGTCGACGGCGCGGGCGCAGGAGATCCAGCTCGCGTTCGAGGAGCTGCGCGCGCGGCCGGTGCCGGAAGGGACGCTGGAGGAGCGCCTGGCCAAGCTCGAGGCCGAGCTGGGCGAGCGCGAGCCGACGCCGCGCGGGCCGGACCCGTCGGTCGTGCGGGTGAACAGCCTGATCGACGGGCTCGACGACCTCGCGTCGAGCATCGACAAGTTCAGTTGATGATCACGCCGGGGTAGCCGGCGACGATCACGCCGCCGTGCGCGGTCGGATCGCCCATGCGGGCTGCGGGCTTGCCGCCGATCATCACCGTCATCGAGCCCATGATGATCGAGTCGGGCGGGCCGACGCAGGTGCACATGGAGCCGACGGTCGCCGCCGGCAGCCCGCCGATCAGCACGGTCGGCGCGCCCGGGGGCAGGATCGGCCCGCCGACGTGCGGCTTGGGTCCGTCGAACATCGGGCACGTGTGCATGTCGGAGACGCGAGCGGCGGGTGGCATATCACCGTCCATTGTCGCGGCGGCGGGCGTCGGGCGCAACCCTCGTAGGATCGAGCCATGACGCCCGAGGAACTCGCACGCAAAGCCGACACCGCCGGACTTCGCCTCGTGCGCTTCCTCTGGTGCGGCAATGACGGGACGATCCGCGCGAAGGCCTCGAGCCGCCACGGCCTGGAAGGCCGGCTGGCGCGCGGGATCGGCGTGACGCGGGCCATGCAGGCGATGAACGCGCTCGACCAGCTCCAGCCCGTGGAGGGCTACGGGCCGGTCGGTGAGTTCCGGCTCGTGCCCGACCTCGACACGTTCCGGCCGCTGCCGTACGCGCCCAACACCGGCGTCGTGCTCACCGATCATGTGCTGCCCGACGGGACGCCCGCGGGCGTGTGCCAGCGGACGTTCCTCAAGCGCCAGCAGGAACGGCTGCGCGAACGCGGGCTCGACCTGCGGGCGGCGTTCGAGAACGAGTTCTCGCTCGCGCGCTGCGACGACGGCGACTACACGCCGGTGGACACCAGCCTGTGCTTCTCGACCATCGCGATGGCGAAGTCCCGCGAGTACGTCGACGCGCTGGTGGCGGCGCTGGAGAGCCAGCGGATCCCGCTCGAGCAGTACTACGCCGAGCTCGGTCACGGCCAGCAGGAGGTGTCGACCGCGCACGCGTCCGCCGTGCAGGCCGCGGACGAGCAGATCCTCGTGCGCGAGACCATCCGCGGCGTGGCCGCCGAGCAGGAGCTCGTCGCCTCGCTCGCACCCAAGCCCTGGGCCGACGTCGCCGGCAACGGCGCGCACGTGCACTTCTCGCTGTGGGAGGGCGAGCAGAACCGCTTCTACGCCGAGGGCGGACTGTCCGAGCTCGCGGAGCAGTTCCTCGCGGGCGTGCTCGAGCATCTGCCCGGCCTGTGTGGGCTCACCGCCCCCAGCTTCCAGTCCTACGCGCGGATCGCGCCCGGCATGTGGGCGGGCGCGTACGCGTGCTGGGGCCACGACAACCGCGAGGCGCCCGTGCGTGTGCCGTCGCCGTTCCTGGGTGTGGAAGAGGCGTCGACCAACGCCGAGCTCAAGGCCGTGGACGCGACCTGCAACCCGTACCTCGCGCTGGGCGGGATCATCGCCGCGGGGCTTGACGGGGTGGAGCGCGGGTTGGTCTTGCCCGACCCGGTGAACGTCGACCCGGCGACGCTGCCGGACGGTGAGCGCCCGCGGCCGCTCCCGGCAACCCAGGCCGAGGCGCTCGACGCGCTCGCCGCCGACGACGTGCTGATCGGCGCGCTCGGGGACGAGCTCGCCCGTCCGTATCTGGCCGTCCGCCGCTCCGAGTGGGCGGCCTTCTCCGCGGAGGACGAAGAATTCACGCTCCAGCATCACTTCGAGAAGTACTGAGCTCGACCGGGCTCGTCGACCATCACGCGCACGGCATCCTGCGGGAGCCTCCGCGGACGCTCGACGAGTTCCGGGGGCTGTTCTCCGAGAGCGAGGACCCGCGCCAGTGGCCGCACGTCGCGACCGCCGTCACCTACCGGCGGGCGATCGGCGTGCTCGCGGCGCATTTCGGCGTCGAGCGGGACGAGCGCGCCGTCTTCGAGTACCGGCTGAGCGTCGATCCGCTCGAGTACGCGGCGTCGCTGCTGCAGGCCACCGGGACCGAGGCGTTGCTGATCGACGACGGCTTCCCGCCGCCCGAGGAGGCGGTGAACTGGAAGGAGCTGGGGGAGTTGGCCGGCTGCGCCTCGTTCCCGGTGCTGCGGATCGAGACGAGCGCCGCGGACGCCGTCGCGACGGCGCGGGCGGAGGGGTTCGTGGCGCTCAAGACGATCGCGGCCTACCGCGGCGGATTGGCGGAGCTGGCGCCGGAGGTCGTGCGCGCGCTGGAGGACAACGCCGCCACGGGTGACCCGCTGCCGGTGCAGGTCCACACGGGCTTCGGCGACGCCGACCTCTCGCTCCCGCTGTCCCGTCCGGGCCTGCTCAAGCCGCTGATCGAGCGCTTCGACACGACGCCGTTCGTGCTGCTGCACTGCTACCCGTTCGTGCGCGAGGCCGGGTGGCTCGCGCACGTGTATCCGAACGTGTGGTTCGACCTCTCGCTCACGATCCCGCACGTGGCGCGGCCGGTCACGGCGCTGCTGGAGGCGCTGGAGCTGGCGCCCTTCTCGAAGCTGTTGTACGCGAGCGACGCGGCGCGTACGCCGGAGCTGTTCTTCCTCGGCGCGACGTGGTGGCGGGAGGCCCTGGCCGAGGCGCTGGAGACGCTGGGAGAGGGGGAGGAGGCGGCGCGCGCGATCCTGCGGGAGAACGCGCTGCGTCTCTATCCGGTGACGAATGGAATGAGGAAGGGCTGAGGCGGGGTAAGCGGGGCGTGTGACCGACGAACCTCGTGGCGGCCTCAATCGCGCCGGCTCCACCGCCTGGTCGGCGCTCGGCGTCGCCCTGCTGGTCCTGCTCGCCGGCTGGGCGCTCGGGAAGCTGATGGCGGTCGTGCTGCCGATCGCCGTCGCGGTGCTGCTGGCGACGCTGCTGCGGCCGATCGCCACCAAGCTCGAGCAGCGCCGGGTGCGACCCGCGCTGGCCGCGATCATCTCCGTGCTGATCGCGGTCTTGGTGCTCGTCGGGCTGATCGCGCTGATCCTCCCGCCGTTCATCGCCAAGCTCACCGACCTCGGGTCCAGCCTCGAGGAGGGCGTCCAGCGCGTCGCCTACTCACTGGGCGAGAGCCTGGCCGGCATGGACCGCGCGGAGGTGGACCGCCAGCTCGCGTCCGCGGTCGACCGCGCGCAGGAGAAGCTCGGCGGCACCGCGATGACCGCGACCACGTCGCTGGCCGGCGGCCTGGCGAGCGTCGTGCTCGTCTTCTTCCTCGCGTTCTTCCTGGTCAAGGACGGGCGCCGCATGTGGATGTGGGTGCTCGAATCGCTGCCGAAGGCCCGGCGAGAGGCCGTCGGCGAGGTCGGCGAGCGGATGTGGACGAACCTCACCGCCTACACGCGCGGCGTCGTGTTCGTGGCCACGGTCGACGCGATCCTGATCGGCGCGGTCCTGCTCGGCCTCGGGATCCCGCTCGCGCTGCCGCTGATCGTCCTGACCTGGCTCGCGGCCTTCTTCCCGATCATCGGAGCGATCGTCGCGGGCGCCGCGGCCGTACTGGTGGCGTTGGTGACCGGCGGTTCCACAGACGCGCTGATCGTGTTGGCCGCGATCGTGATCGTGCAGCAGGTCGAGGGCAACGTCCTGTACCCGGTCGTGGTCGGTCCCCGGCTGCGGCTGCACCCGATCGTCGTGCTCGTGTCCGTCGCCGCGGGCGGGACGCTGGCCGGGATCGCGGGCGCGTTCCTGGCCGTGCCCTTCGCCACGGTCTGCAGCGCGTTGGTCGGCTACCTGCGTGAACGTCGGGCCCAGCGTGAGCGGGCCACCGCACCGCCTCCCCGTCATGGCGTCATGGTGGGGAACGGGAGTACGTGACAGCCGAAGCCGAGGTCCGCGGGCTGCGGGCATCAGAGAAGCGAGCGGTCGCGCTGCTCGGCGTGCCGACGCTGGCGCTCGCGCTGACGTCGACGCTCGTCACGACCTACACGCCGGTCGTCGCGCGCGAGTTCGTCGAGTCGAGCGCGGTGATCGGCATGATCATCGGCCTCGAAGGGCTCGTCGCGCTGTGGCTGCCGCTCCTCGTCGGCACGTGGTCGGACCGCCTGAACACGCGCATCGGCGGTCGCCTCCCTTTTCTGCTGGCCGCGACGCCGCTCGTGATCGGCGGTCTGATCGCGCTGGCGTTCATGGGTTCCGTGGCGGTGCTGGCCGTGGGCGCCTTCGTCTTCTTCGCCGGCTACTTCATCGCCTACGAGCCGTATCGCGCGCTGTACCCGGACGCCGTCGGCGACGAGGTGCAGGGCCGCGCGCAGGCCACCCAGGCCGTCTGGCGCGGGGCCGGGACGGGGCTCGCCCTCGGCTGCGGCGGCCTGCTGCTCACCTGGGGGCAGGCAGCGCCGTTCATCGCCGGCGCGATCATCTACGTGGTCTCGATCAGCGCGTTCGCGATCGTCCTGATCCGGCGCGGCGTGCCGCGCGCGCCGCGCGGCTCCGGCGGTGGCGGGCTGCGCAGCGTGCTCGCCCTCGTGCGCGGCGACGCGCAGCTGAAAGCGTTCCTGATGGCGAACGCGCTGTGGGAGTTGTCGCTGGCGGCCTTGAAGACGTTCGTCGTCCTGTACGTCATCGAGGAGCTCGGCTTCTCGCAGTCCGCGTCGTCGGGGATCATCGGCGGCGTCGCCGTCGGAGTCCTGTTCGCGGGCCTGTACTCCGGCAGGCTCGCGGACCGCTACGGCGCCGCGCGCGTGCTCCGGGTCGCGCTGCCGATCCACGGCCTCGGCTTCCTGGTCCCGCTCCTCACCACGGACCCGCTGCTGGTCATGCTGTCGGTCCCCTTCATCGCCCTCGGCGGCGGCGTGATCATGGCGCTGCCCTACGCCGTCCTGATCCCGCTCATGCCCGACGGCGAACGGGGGGCTTTGACGGGCTACTACTCCGTCTCGCGCGGCATGGGCATCTGGCTCGGGCCCTTGCTCGCGGGTGTGTCGATCGCGGTGGTCGGGGGCTATCACGCCGTCTGGGGCGTCTGCGCCGCGGCGACGCTCCTGAGCCTGTGGCCGCTGCGTCGGCTGTGAAACGAACACGCGCTGGGAGGGGGTATGCCCGGAAACTTTCGCCTGAGGAAGGTTTCCGGGCATACCCCCTTTGTTCGGAGCGCGGTTACGCTCGGGTGTGGTCGATCGGGCCAGGAGCTGGTCGAAACGAACACCTCCGCCAGGCTCCCCCTCCCATCGGCGAGCCTTCGAGACCGCCCGTCGAGCACGCGGACCGAGCTGAACGTGTGCCAACGTCCCACCCGTGGACCTGACACTCCTCTCCGCGGCCGATATCGCCGAGCGACTCCCAGCGACCAAAGCCATCGAAGCCCTCGAGACCGCCCTCAAGAACGGCCTCGACCCGGAAAGCGACACGCCCCGCACGTTCGTCGGCGTCCGCAACGGCGAGCTGCTCCTCATGCCCAGCGAGGCGGACAAGCACATCGCCGTGAAGGTCCTCACCGTGGGCGGGGACCCGCGCATCCAGGGCGTCGTGATCGTGTTCGACGCGGAGACCCTCGCGCCCGTCGCGTTCCTCGACGGGATCGGCGTCACCAACGTGCGCACCGCGGCGGTCTCGGCGCTGGCGGTGAAGCACCTCGCCACCGACGACGCAACGCGGCTCCTCGTCTTCGGCCGCGGCCCGCAGTCGCAGGCGCACATCGCGGCGATCAGCGCGATCCGCCCGATCGAGCACGTCGACGTGGTCGGCCGTGAGGGCGCTTCCGACGAGCTCGTGAGCAGCGCGGACATCATCTGCTGTTGCACGACGTCGGGCACGCCGGTGTTCGACGGCTCGCTCGTCCAGGACCACGCCACGGTCGTCGCGATCGGCAGCCACGACCCGGACAAGCGCGAGACCGACGACGCACTCGCGGCCCGCGCGACGGTCGTCGTGGAGTCGCGCACCTCGGCGCTGCGGGAGGCGGGCGACGTGGTCGCCGCGATCCAGTCCGGTGCGCTCGGCGAGGGTGAGATCGTCACCCTCGCCGAGCTGGTCACCGGCCTGCGGACCCCGGACCCAGCTTTGCCCCGCCTGTTCAAGAGCTCCGGCATGTCCTGGGAGGACGCGGTGATCGCGGGTGCGCTGGCGTGATCGAGCTCTACGCCGTTCCGCCTGGGGAGGACGAGCCGTTCCTCGCCGCCTTCGCGGCCGACGGCCCGTCCGGCCACACGCTCTACAAAGCGCTTCGTGACGACACGCCGCACCGGTTCGTGAGCGTCGACGGCCCGCCCAAGCGCGGCGCGATCCTGGTCGCGCCCTACGACGAGGCGCTCCACACCTTCGAAGGCCGCCAGGGCTTTCTGGGTCTGGAGCGCCATGGCGACCTCGCACTTGTGCACTGGTCGAGCCCGCTCATGTACGCGCGGGCGACCAGCGCCCGCGGCGCGCTCTACGCGCGGTAGGGGGCGGCCAGCGCGTCGCGGATCGGCGTGTTGGTGACGACGCTCCAGCTCGTGAAGACGTTCGGCTTGGTCGGGCTGGCCGGGGACGTCGTGGCCTGGGCGATGGCGCCGTAGGCGAACGTGAGCTTCTCGTGCATGGCCTCGCCGCGGGAGCCGCTCTGCTCCTGCTTGGACACGAACGCCAGGTTGAAGAGGGTGCGGGTCGGCACGACGCTCGTCCCGCCGGCGGGGTTCGAATTGCGGGCGATGATCTCGACGCTGGCGAAGTGGTTGCCCGTGGCGAGCATCTTCAGGAATCGCGGGGTGGTGGAGTCGACGGCCTTGTCGATGGTCAGCTCGTTGAACGTCGCCTTGCCGGTGCCGGCACCGCCGCTCGCGCTGCCGATGGTCGTGAGGTTCTCGGCGCCGAAGCTGAAGGACTCGATCTCGATCGCCTGCGGGAACTCGCGGTCGACGCTCTCGCCCTTGATCGGCGCTTCGCCCGAGGCCGGCGAGACTTCGACCTTCATGAAGTAGTCGGTCGCGGCCTGGGCGGACCCGGTGGTCGCCAGAGCGGCAACCGTGGTGGCCAGAGCGAGAGTCAGGAGCTTGGTCTTCAGCATGGGCCGTAATCCATCAGGGCGCGCTGACGCTCCACAGACGAACCGCTGACGGCCCCCGTCAGCGAGCGCGCCGGTATGCTCGCGCGCGGTGTCAACGAATCCCTTGTTCCAAGTTCGTCACGAGTCGCGCGGGGACGGCGTCGTCGTGGTCGTCGCGGCCGGCGAGATCGATCTCGCCACGTCGCCGCAGTTGCGGGAAGCGCTCCTGAACCCGGCGGCCGGCGCGGCGACCGTCGTGCTGGATCTGCGCGAGGTCACGTTCATCGACTCGAGCGGGTTGGGTGTGATCGTCGGCCAGCACAAGCGCGCGCAGGAGCACGACGAGCAGTTCGCAGTGGCCGTCGGCGGGGCGGCAGCGGTCCAGCGCATCCTCGAGCTCTCCGGGCTCGTGAAGGTGCTGGACATCGTCAGCGACCCGCAAGAACGCATCGACGCGTAGTCCCCGATGGCCGACAGCGGCAACGCACGCGCCGCCCTGACCGCCGGCGGGCCGGTCGGAGAGGATCTGCTCGCGGTCGACTGGGAAGCGACCCCGATCGGTCCGCCCGAGCAGTGGCCGCGCGCCCTGGCGAGCATCGTCCAGGTCCTGCTGACGTCGCGCTTCAGCATGTGGATGGCGTGGGGGCCGGAGCTCACGTTCTTCTGCAACGACGCGTACCGCCGCGACACGCTCGACAAGAAGTACCCGTGGGCGCTCGGCCGCCCGGCGCGGGAGGTGTGGGCGGAGATCTGGCCCGACATCGGCCCGCGCATCGAGGGCGTCCTGCAGACCGGCGAGGCCACGTGGGACCAGGCACTGCTGCTGTTTCTCGAGCGCAGCGGGTTCGTCGAGGAGACCTACCACACGTTCTCCTACAGCCCGCTCGCCGGCGACGACGGCCGCATCGAGGGGATGCTGTGCGTCGTCAGCGAGGACACCGAGCAGGTCGTCAGCGGGCGTCAGCTCGCGACGCTGCGCGACCTCAGCGCGGCGATCTCCTCCGCGCGGGACGAGCCCGAGGTGCTCGCGGCGGCCGCCCGCGCGCTGGACACCGACCGCCGCACGCTGCCGTTCACGCTCGTCTACCTCTACGACGACGACGGCCCACGCCTGGCCGCGCACAGCGGGGAATCGTGGACCCCGGGCGCCGAGACCTGGCCGGAGGTAGACCACGCGATCCTCGTCGATGACATCGACGCGCTCGATCCGCCCACCGGCGCCTGGGACGAGCCGCCGCTCGCCGCGCTCGTCGTCCCGCTCGGCGCGCCCGCGATGGGCTTCTTCGTCGCCGGCCTCAACCGCTACCGCTCGCTCGACGAGGGCTACCGCGGCTTCATCGAGCTCGTCGCCGGGCAGATCACCGCGGGCCTCACGAACGCGCGTGCGTACGAGGAGGAGCGCCTGCGCAACGAACGCCTGTTGGAGCTCGACGAGGCCAAGACCGCGTTCTTCACCAACGTCAGCCACGAGCTGCGCACCCCGCTCACGTTGCTGCTCGGGCCGGCCGAGGACGCGCTCGGCGACGAGGAGACGAGCCTGCAGGGCGAGCAGCGCATCCGCGTGGAGCGCATCCACCGCAACGCCCAGCGTCTGCTCAAGCTCGTCAACACGCTGCTGGACTTCTCGCGCCTGCAGTCCGGCCGGGTGAACGCCGCCTACACGCCGACCGACCTCGCTCGTTACACGGCCGAGCTGGTGAGCATGTTCGAGTCGGCGACCGACCGCGTCGGCCTGGATCTGGTGATCGACACGCCGCCGCTCCCGGATCCCGTCTACGTGGACGCCGAGATGTGGGCCAAGATCGTGATGAACCTGGTCTCGAACGCGTTGAAGTTCACCTTCACCGGCGGGATCACGGTGCGGCTGTACGCCACGGACCATGACGTCCAGCTGTCGGTCGTCGACACCGGCATCGGCATCGACCCGAGCAACCAGGAGCGGCTGTTCGAGCGCTTCCACCGCGTGATCGGCGCGCAGTCGCGCAGCCACGAGGGCACGGGCGTGGGCCTGGCGCTCGTGGCCGAGCTGGCCGCGCTCCACGGCGGCTCGGCGGCCGTGGAGTCCACGCCCGGGGCCGGTTCGACGTTCACGGTCACGATCCCGTTCGGCGCCGAGCACCTGCCGGCCGACCAGGTCGTCAGCGACCCGGCCGCACCGGCGGCGCAGCGCTACGCCGAAGGGTTCGTGGCCGAGGCGATGCGCTGGCTGGACCCGGGGGAGGACGAAGCGGCCGCGCACCCGGCCTCGCCCGCGGGCGAGCGCCCGCGCGTGCTCGTCGTCGACGACAACGCCGACATGCGGTCCTACATCGCCTCGCTGCTCGACGCCCGCTACGCGGTGCAGACGGCGCCGGACGGCCTCGTCGCGCTCGACCTCGCGCGGCGCGATCCACCCGAGCTCGTCGTGACCGACGTGATGATGCCCAACCTCGACGGCTTCGGGCTGCTCGCGGGACTGCAGGCCGACCCCGCGACCACCGACATCCCGGTGATCATGGTCTCCGCGCGCGCGGGCGAGGAAGGCACGATCGAAGGGCTCGAAGCGGGCGCCGACGACTACCTGATCAAGCCGTTCGCGGCGCGCGAGCTGCTCGCGCGCGTGCACGCGAACATCGAGCTCGACCGTGCGCGCCGCACGCGCGACGCGCTGCGCCGCAGCGGCGACCTGCTCGACCAGGCGCAGCGGCTCGCGCGCGTCGGCAGCTGGGAGATCGATCTCGTCACGAACGAGATGACGGCCTCCCCGGAGTACCTGCGCCAGATCGACATGACGCTCGAGGAGCTGCGGGCCGGCGGGTTCGAGCAGGCGATCCAGCGCGTGCACCCCGAGGACATGGAGCGTGTGCTCGCGGCGATCGAGAACGGCCGCACGAGCGGGTCCTTCGAGGTCGAGATGCGGTTCGTCACGCCGGCGCTCGGCACGCGCGTGCACCACGCGCTCGGCGAGGTGGAGCACGACGCCGGCGGCGAGCCGAGCATTCTGCGCGGCAGCGTCCAGGACGTCACCGAGCAGCGCGCGGCCGAGCAGGCGGTGGCCGCCGCGCACGCCGAGCGCGAGGCCGCCGCGCGGGAGCGGCGGATCGCGGACGAGCTCCAGCGCAGCCTCATGCCGGAGCGCTCGTTCGACGCCGAGCAGCTCGAGATCGGCGCCTACTACCGCGCCGGTGTGGCAGGCACGCAGGTCGGCGGCGACTGGTACGACGTGATCGACCTCGGCGCGGGGCGCACGGCGCTCGTGCTCGGCGACGTGATCGGCCGCGGCGTGCGCGCCGCCGCCGTCATGGGCCAGTTGCGCGCCGCCGTACGGGCCTACGCGCAGCTCGAGCTCTCACCCGCGGACGTGCTCGAGATGCTCGACCACGTCGTCGGCCAGCTCGGGGCCGAGCAGATCGTGACCTGCCTCGTCGCCGTCTTCGACCCGCGCGACTGCTCGCTCACCTACGCCAACGCCGGCCATCTGCCGCCACTGCTCGCGACGCCGGGCGCGCCGCCCCAGCGGCTGGACGAGTCCGCCGGCCCGCCGCTCGGCACGGGCACGCCGATGTTCACCGAGGCGACCGCGACCCTGGGCTCGGGTTCGCTGCTCGCGCTCTACACCGACGGGCTGGTCGAGCGGCGCGATCGCGTGATCGACGCCGGCATCGACCAGCTCGGCGCGACGCTCGACGCGCTCGAAGGGGAGATCGGGACGCTCCCGGACGCGCTCGTCCACGCGCTGGTGCCCGACGGCTCCGATGACGACGTCGCGCTGCTCGTGGCCCGCGTGCTGGAGGCGCTGCCGCAGACCTCGGCGGCGCTCGCGCTCGACGGCGACCTGAGCGAGATCCGCCGGGCCCGCGTCTTCACCACCGAGACGCTCGAGGCCTGGGGATTCGACGAGCGTCTGCGCGATGATGCGTTGCTGATCACGGGCGAGCTCGTGACCAACGCGATCCTGCACGGCCGGCCGCCCGTGGAGTTGCGGCTGCGTCGGAACCCGGACCACCTGCGGATCGAGGTCGACGACGGCGCCGCGGCGATCCCGCGCAAGCTGCGCCCGACCCCGGCGGACGACCACGGCCGCGGCCTGCAGCTCACCGCCGCGGTCGCGCACCGCTGGGGCACCCGCCCCTTAAGCGACGGAAAATCGGTGTGGTGCGAGCTCACGCTCGCGCGCTACGCGCCACTTCGAACTTCTTTCCTGAAATAGCCCTTGACTCCGGGCGCAGTTCCGGCAAGGATCTGTTGCTGGAACGTGTAACTTCTGTCTGACAATCGGCAGATGGGTTCCGGATGCAGGGTCGCGGACCAGCTGTTGCCTCGGGAGGGCGAGGTTCCGCGTAGCAGGGTCGCCCACATATAAGGAGGAGTAGATGGGGAGGAGAGCTTGGAGCCTCGCTTTGGCGAGCTTGGCTCTGGCCGTGCCGGCCACGGCTTCCGCGAAGGAAGTCGAGCCGTACAAGGTTCTGGTGGTTACCAGCACCACGGATGACGTCAGCACCGCTGGCATCGCCGCGATCACGAGTGCCGTCGGTGCCGACGGCGTCGTCGAAGCACCCGCTCCGGCAGCCGTCGGAGGCAAGTTCACGGCCGAGGGCCTGGACGCGTACCGCACCGTCGTGTTCCTCAACACGGGCCAAGCGAGCCCGTTGAACGACACGCAGCGCAGCGCCTTCGAGGCGTACTACAAGAAGGGCGGCGGTTACGTCGGCATCGGTTCAGCGATCGAGACCGACTCGACCTGGCAGTTCATGACCGACCTGCTCGGCACGCGCTCTTCGGGCCGCACCGCGTCCCAGGCCGCGACCATCAAGGTCATCGACCGCGTCCACGACGCGAGCAAGAACCTGGCCCAGTACTGGGACCGCACCGAGTCCTACTACAACTTCGCCGCCAACGTCCGCGGCAAGTCGCACGTGCTCGCCTCGGTCGTCGAGGATCCCTTCGGCAAGCAGCCGCAGGGCAAGGAGCTCAACGGCATCGACGGCGGCACCATGGGCGCCGACCACCCGATCTCGTGGTGCAAGGACTTCAGCGCCGGCCGCTCCTTCTACACGGGCCTCGGCACCAGCGCCGCGGCCTTCGACGCCGAGCTGAACAAGCACCTCAAGGGCGCGATCGCGTGGGCCGCGGGTCAGAGCAGCCCGGTCTACAGCGACTGCGGCGCGACCGTGCTGACGAACTACCAGCAGACGAAGATCGCCGCCCCGCCGAACGTGGGTGAGCCGATCGGCTTCCTGCGCCTCGACGACGGTCGCATCATCCAGACGCTGCGCTCCGGCCAGGTCCGCGTGCACGACCCGGTTGCCGGCACGACGAAGGTCGTCGCTGACTTCCAGGCCGCCTCGACCCCGGCGAAGTTCCGTCTGTACTCGGTGTCCGAGGACGGCCTGTACGGCCCGGGTATTGATAACGACTACGCCAACAACAAGTGGCTGTATCTGTACTACTCGCCGCTGACCGTGACGGACGTCAAGCTCTCGACCGGTCAGGTCGTGACGCAGACCACCCCGATCGCCAACGCCCCGACGGCGCCGCAGGCGTCGCTGACGGCGTGGGACCCGTGGGTCGGCTACTTCCAGCTCTCGCGCTTCAAGCTCGTCGAGGATGCCCAGGGCAACCTCTCGATGGACTTCGACTCCGAGCAGCAGATCATGCGCGTCGCGCAGAACCGCGGCTCGTGCTGCCACGTCGGTGGCGACATCGTCTTCGACAAGGACGGCAACCTCATCACCGGTACCGGTGACGACAACGAGGCCGGCGGCGTCAACGGCGGCGGCTACGGCCCGTTCAACGACCAGCTCGCCGACGAGCAGCAGATCGTCCGCGTCAACCCGGGCGTCACCGGTGGCACGTTCACGCTGACCTTCGAGGGTCAGACGACCGCGCCGCTGCCGTTCAACGCGACGGCCGCGCAGATCGACGCCGCCCTCGAGGCGCTGTCGAACATCGAGACGGACGAGATCCAGGTCACCGGTACGGCCAACACAGCCGCTCCGGCCAACAACCCCAACGGCGGCGGCGCCAGCGTCTACTTCCGCCGCGCGAGGGCGCAGAAGAACCAGTCCGCGCTGACGATCGACGGGGCCGGCCTCACGGGCGGCACCGCGCCGACCACGTTCTTCCTCACGCAGGTCGAGGGCGGGTACTTCCTGCCGCCGATCGGTGACGCTCGCCGCTCCGCCGCGAACACGAACGACCTCCGCGGCAAGATCCTCCGCATCAAGCCGAAGGCCGGCAACATCTCCGCTGCCGACGCCAACAAGGCCGACTACGGCTCGGGCTCGGGCGCCTACACCATCCCGGCCGGGAACCTGTTCCCGCTCGTGGCCGGCGCGCCGCAGGCCAAGACCCGCCCGGAGGTCCACTCGATGGGCTTCCGCAACCCGTTCCGTGTCGATGTCGACTCGGACGGCGTGATCTACACGAGCGACTACTCGCCGGACGCCAACACGCCTTCGCGTGGCCGCGGCCCCGCGGGTGTCGGCCGCTACGAGATCGTCCGCAAGCCGTCCAACTACGGTTGGCCGACCTGCTACTCGAGCAAGCTCGGGTACTGGGAGTGGGAGTTCAGCGAGTTCGCGGTGGGCGCCTCCACGCCTGGCCGGACCCCGCTGACCGGCGCCAAGCAGATCGACTGCGGTGGCCCGACGCAGGCGAATACGTCGCGCTGGGTGCGTGACGGCGGTCCGTCGGTTGAGCCTGGCCTCCAGCAGCTGCCGCCGGTCACCGATCCGGACGTCTGGTACTCGTACCAGGACAACCCGAACGCGACCCGCCCGGTGGGCATCGGCACGCCGTGCCAGGCCTACACGAACCCGACCGTCGGCACCCCGGCGCCGGGCTCGGCCAGCGAGTGCCCGCGCCTGTTCCCGGAGCTGTACGACGGTGGCGTGGCGCCGCACGGCATGGCCAAGTACGAGTTCGACGCGAGCAACCCGTCCGCGGTGAAGTTCCCGCCGTACTACGACGACTCGGTCATCCTCGGCGAGTTCGGCCGCAACACCATGCGCGAGCTCAAGCTCGACGGTGACAACCACATCCAGAAGGTCAACAACTTCCTGGACTGCGGTCAGGTCAATCCGCTCAGCCCGCCGATGTTCGAATGCGACGCGCCGATGGACATGGCGTGGGGCAAGGACGGCGCGTTCTACCTGCTGACGTACGGCAATGGCTTCTTCACGGCCAACTTCGACGCCGGCATGTACAAGTGGGAGTACGTCAAGGGCGCTCGCGCGCCGCGCGCCGTGCTCAGCGCTGACGTGACCAACGGCGGCGTGCCGCTGACGGTCAAGTTCTCGAGCGCCGGGTCGCTGGATCAGGATCCGTCCGACTCGATCCGTTACGAGTGGGACTTCGGCGATGGCTCGCCCATCTCCGAGGAAGCCAACCCGACGCACACGTACACGCGTGCCGGCCAGTTCACGGCCGTGCTGACCGTCATCGACTCGACGGGCAAGCGCACTTCGACCAGCACGATCATCACCGCCGGCAACACCGCGCCGGTGATCACGATCGAGACGCCGGTCGAGGGCGGCACGTTCGCGTTCGGCGACAAGATCCCGTACTCGGTCACCGTGACCGACTCCGAGGACAAGGTCATCGACTGCCAGGACGTCGAAGTCGAGTTCATCCTCGGCCACGACGAGCACGGCCACGGCGAGGAAGAGAAGCTCGGTTGCTCCGGGTTCCTCCAGACCCTCGAAGAGGACGTGTCCCACGGCGGCAACGTGTTCGGCGTGGTCAGCGCGGTCTACACCGACCGTGGCAACGGTGCCGTCCCCGGCATCACCGTCACCAAGCAGATCAAGATCCGTCAGCGTAAGCAGGAGGTCGAGCACGCGACCTTCACCAACGGCGTTCTGGCCACGTCCACGAACGACACCGGCGGCGGGCTGCACATGTTCAGCCTCGGCAACAACAACGCGACGGACTTCATCCGCCTCAACGGTCCGTTCAACCTGAAGAACATCACCGGCATCACGTTCCGCTTCGCGGACGCGACCGCCGGCCGCGTTGCGGGCTCCGCGTTGCAGAACATCGTCCTGCGCACGGGCTCCAACACGGGGCCGATCGTCGGTACGTTCGCGGTCACCGCGTCCGGCACCGTCGTGGCGACCGAGCCGATCTGGAAGAGCCAGAGCTTCCCGCTCACGCTCGAAGGTCAGAACGAGCTGTTCCTGACGTTCAGCGGGAACAACGTGATGCTCCTGAACTACGTGCAGTTCGAGGGCCAGGGCATCACGGTCGTCAAGGCGCCGCCGGTTGACGGCACCGTCGGCGGCTCCGTGCCGGCGACGCTGTCGCTCTCGCTCGGCGCTCCGGCTTCGTTCGGCGCGTTCACGCCGGGTGTGGCGAAGGAGTACACGGCGAGCACGACGGCGAATGTCATCTCGTCGGCGGGCGATGCGGCGCTGAGCGTCGCGCCGAGCCCGGCGTTCCTGACCAACGGTGCGTTCAGCCTGGCTGAGCCGCTGCAGGTGTCGCTGAGCAAGTCGGCCTGGACGGCCCCGACGTCGAACGAGATCGTCGACATCGGGTTCAAGCAGCTGATCAAGGCCAACGATCCGTTGCGCACGGGCAGCTACAGCAAGACGCTCACCTTCACGTTGTCGACCACGACTCCGTAACGGTGATGGATTGAGGCCGCCGCGGTCCTTCGGGGCCGCGGCGGCTTCGCCGTTTAACGGGGCTGTTCGTACACCGCGGCCGCGGCTTCGTGGAAGCCCGGCGGGAGGCCGGCGGCCTCGAAGGTGGCGGCGATCTCGCGCATCTCACCGGCCCAGCGCCAGCCCTTGGTGGCCGCCGCGGATTGGGCGCGCTCGAGCCGCCCCGGGAGGTCGGGTTCGCAGTCGGCCCACTCCACATGCAGCTCGTTCGCCACGCCGAGGTCGGTGGCGACCGCCTCGATCGCGAGCAGCATCGCCGCGGTGCCCTTGGTCCAGGCGGCGTAGACCATCTTCAGCGCCGAGGCGGAGTACGGGTCGCCCTCGAGTACGTGGGCGTCGACCACGGTGCCGCCGAACAGCGCGGCGACCTCGTTCGCGCGGGCGCCGCTCAGGTACAGGCGCGGGGCGGACGGCGAGCCGATGATGCCGCCGTCGACGTAGTGGGGGACGGCGATCTGGGCGGCCGTGGCGGGGGCGATCGCGTTCGCGTCGACGTACAGGCCTTCGAACGCGGCGGCCGTCGCGGCGACCGCGATGGCCTGGTCGGGCGGGCAAATCGAGAGCACGACATCCGCGCGGGTGAGGAGGTCGGCGCCGGCGTCGGTGAAGCGCGCCGCTCGCGCGGCGGAGTCGGCCGATCGCTCCCGCGAGTCCCACAGCACCTCGTGGCCGGCGGTCACGAGCGCGTTGCCGATGGCGGCGCCCATCGCGCCCGGGTGCAGGAGGCCGACTCGCTTCATGGGTGCGACGATACGCCTACGATCGCCTCGATCTCCACCGGGATACCGAATGGCAACTCGCCGGCACCGATCGCCGAGCGGGCGTGCTGTCCCGCCTCGCCCCAGAGCTCGAGGATCAGGTCGCTGAAGCCATTGATCACGGCGGGGGTCGCGTCGAAGCCCTCCGCGCACTTGACGAACCCGAGCGCCTTGATCCAGCCGGTCACCCGGTCGAGGTCGCCGAGCTGGAGCTTGAGCGAGGCCAGGATCGACAGCGCGGTGGCGCGCGCGGCGTCGTAGGCCTGCTCGCCCGACACGTCTCCGCCGACGCTGCCCGTGACCAGCACTTCGGCGCCGTCGATCGGGCCGTGCCCGGAGACGTAGGCCGTGTCGCCGTGCACCCGCACGAACGCGAACGGCAGGCGCGCGCCCGGTGGCGCGGCGGGTGGCGCGGGCAGCTCGAGCCCGAGCTGCTTCAGGCGATCCTCGATGGCGCTCATCGCGGCAGCCTCCCACAGCAGACCGCAGCGACTGCGACGATTCGGTGCACGCCGATGCCGGAGCGACCGCCGACCAGCCACGAGCAACGCGCCGGTGCGTCCTGGGACGCCTCGTACGTCGGCGGTCCGGCGCCCTGGGACATCGACCGGCCGCAACCGGCGTTCGCGCGGTTGGCGGAGGAGGGCGCGTTCACGGGCGCGGTGCTCGACGCCGGCTGCGGCACAGGCGAGCACGCGCTCCTGCTCGCTGCGCGGGGCCTGTCCGTGCTGGGCGTCGACGTCGCCCCGACCGCCATCGCCCTCGCGCGCGAGAAGGCTGCGGCGCGTGGCCTGGACGCCGAGTTCCAGGTACGTGACGCGCTCCATCTGGAAGGCGCGTTCGACACCGTCCTGGACTGCGGCCTTTTCCACACCTTCGACGCCGCCGAGCGCCGCGCCTACGTCGCGAGCCTGGCGGCCGTCACCCGCGGCCGCCTGTTCGTCCTCTGCTTCGGCGAAGCGGACGTGCCTCACCCCGTGCCCGAGGCCGAGCTCCGAGCGGCGTTCACCGACGGTTGGCACATCGCGTCGCTCGTCCCGGACGTGATCATCACCCGCTTCGCCCCAGCCGGCGTCCCCGCCTGGTTGGCAACGATCGAGCGCTCGATCGGGTGAAGTCAATCGCGCGCGTCGTACGCGCGCTGGCTGGACTCGACACGCGGTGGCACGCGGCGATCGGCTTCGTCATCCTGCAGGGATTCGCGGCGCGGCTGCACCTGTCGCGCCGTCTGGCTGTCAACCGGGTTGTGACTTGAACAAACCGATCATCAATGTCGAGGCGAAGGCGTTCTTGGTTGTCTTCGCCTGCGCCGCGAGCCTGTTCGGCGCGTACGGCGTCTTCGGGTCGTTGCTGATGCGGGGCGACGGCATGGTCGCCGGCGGCTGGGGCTTCGCGCTGCTGATCGCGATCTCGATGGCCTCCTTGGGCACTGGACTGATCGCGCTGCTCGTGATCGCGAACGGCCGCGTCGGCGGTTGGTGGCTGCTGACCTCGGCGCTCACCACCGTCGCGTGGTTCGGCGCCGGGCACCTCGTGATCGAGTGAGCGCCTGGGAGTTCGACGTCCACGAGGTGTTCACCGTCACGGGGCGGGGCGAGTTCGCGCTGGGGCTCATCCGCGATGGGACGATCCAGATCGGCGACGCGTTCACCGCGCACGGGCGGCTCGGGCACGTGACCGCGATCGAGTCGGTATACCGCGGGGACCGCACGCCGTGGGTGGCGGTGGGCACCGACATCGCCGTCGCCACGGGGGATGTGATGCGCGGACGTGATTGGATGGAGTCCGTGGGCGATATCGACTTCGGTGCGTTCGACGCACTCACGTTCGACTGTTACGGCACTCTGATCGACTGGGAGACCGGCATCCTGTCGGCGCTCCGGCCGGTGCTGGAGCGCCACGGCGCGAGCCGCGACGACGACACGCTGCTCGAGCTGTTCGCCCATCATGAGGCGGCGCTCGAAGCCGGTCCGTACCGCTCGTACAAGGCGGTGCTGGCGGGCGCGTTGAAGGGCATCGGCACCGACCTGCACTTCGAGCCGACCCAGCAGGAACAGGACGCGTTCGGCGTCTCGGTCAACGACTGGCCCGCGTTCGAAGACAGCGCCGCGGCGCTCGCCCAGCTCAAGCAGCGCTTCAAGCTCGGCGTGATCACGAACTGCGACGACGACCTGTTCGCGGCCTCCAACGCGAAGCTCGGGACAACCTTCGACTGGGTCATCACGGCCCA
The DNA here is from genome assembly GCA_027587225.1 of Solirubrobacter taibaiensis. Lineage (GTDB taxonomy): Bacteria > Actinomycetota > Thermoleophilia > Solirubrobacterales > Solirubrobacteraceae > Solirubrobacter > Solirubrobacter taibaiensis. The sequence continues at coordinate 65,277 of JAPDDQ010000035.1, read as the reverse complement.
GCAGGCTGAGGGCTACAAGCCGCGGATCGAGAACTTCGAGTACGCGTTCGCGCACATCGACGTCCCGCGGGAGCGCATCCTGCACGTCGCGCAGTCGCTCTTCCACGACCACGTGCCCGCCAAGGCGCTCGGCATGACCACGGTCTGGATCGATCGACGACAGGGCCGTGAGGGCGGGGCGACCCCGCCGGCGGCCGCCGTGCCCGACATGACCTTCCCGGACCTGCAGAGCTTCGCGGACCGGGCGACCGCATAGATGCGGCCTTACGAGTCCCTCTACACGCACGGGTTCGCCCGCGTGGCCGCGGCGGTCCCGCACGTCAAGCCCGCCGACCCCGCGTTCAACGTGGAGCGCACCATCGCCCTCGCCACCGAGGCGAGCGAACAACGCGCGGCGCTCGCCGTGTTCCCGGAACTCGGCCTGTCCGCGTACGCGATCGACGACCTGCTGCACCAGTCGGCGCTCATCGACGGCGTCGAACGCGCGCTCCAGCAACTCCTCGAAGCCAGCCGAGAGCTCCTGCCGGTCCTGATCGTCGGCGCCCCGCACAGCACCCAGGGCGGCCTGTTCAACTGCGGCATCGTCATCCATCGCGGCAAGGTCCTCGGCGTCGTCCCCAAGTCGTACCTGCCCGAGTACCGCGAGTACTACGAGGAGCGCCAGTTCCGCGCCGCGCGCGAGTTCCTCGGCCTGCAGACCACGGTCCTCGGCGAGACCGTCCCGTTCGGCCCGGACCTGATCTTCGAGGCCACCGACGTCCGCGGCCTCTCGATCCACGCCGAGGTGTGCGAGGACCTGTGGGTCCCGCTGGGGCCGTCCACCTTCGGCGCGCTCGCCGGCGCGACGGTGCTCGCGAACCTGAGCGCGAGCAACATCACGGTCGGCAAGTCCGACTTCCGCCACACGCTCGTCGGCGGACAGTCGGCCCGCTGCATCGCCGCCTACATCTACACCGCCGCGGGTCGCGGCGAGTCGACGACCGACCTCGCCTGGGACGGCCAGGCGATGATCTACGAGAACGGCGACCTGGTCGAGGAGGCCGAGCGCTTCGCCGACGACGAGCAGCTCCTGCTCGCCGACATCGATCTGGACCGGATGCTCTCCGACCGGTCTTCGACCAACTCGTTCGGCGATTCGATCGCGGACCACAAGGACCGCCTGAACACGTTCCGCCGCGTCCCCTTCACGATCGAGCCGGGGGAGGCCAAGACACCGCTGCGCCGCAGGCTCGAACGGCTCCCGTACGCGCCGGCCGATCCCAAGACCCGCAACGAGCGCTGCTACGAGGTCTACAACATCCAGGTCCGCGGGATCGAGACGCGCATGCGCGCGTCCGGCATCGAGAAGGCCGTGATCGGCGTCTCCGGTGGCCTGGACTCCACGCACGCGCTGATCGTGCTCGCCCGCGCGATGGACCGCCTCGGCCTGCCCCGCAAGAACATCCTCGCCTACACGCTGCCCGGCTTCGCGACGACGGAGCACACGAAGGGCAACGCCTGGAAGCTGATGGAGGCGCTCGGCACGACCGCCCGGGAGATCGACATCCGCCCGAGCGCCGAGCAGATGCTCAAGGACCTCGACCACCCGTACGCGCGCGGCGAGAAGGTCTACGACATCACGTTCGAGAACGTCCAGGCCGGCGAGCGCACCTCGCACCTGTTCCGGCTCGCCAACCACGAGGGCGGCCTCGTGATCGGGACGGGCGACCTGTCCGAGCTCGCGCTCGGCTGGAGCACGTACGGCGTCGGCGACCAGATGTCGCACTACGCGATCAACGCGTCCGTGCCCAAGACGCTGATCAGCTTCATGATCCGCTGGGTCATCGAGACCGGCCAGCACGACGACGACGTCAACGCGGTGCTGCAGTCGGTGCTGGACACGGAGATCTCGCCGGAGCTGATCCCGAGCGACGGCGACAAGCCCAGCTCGGACACCGAGAGCAAGGTCGGCCCGTACGAGCTGCAGGACTTCTTCCTGTTCTACATCCTGCGCTTCGGCTACCTCCCGAGCAAGGTCGCGTTCCTGGCCGAGCACGCCTGGGGCGAGAAGTACTCGCGCGCGGAGATCAAGCACTGGCTCGCGGTCTTCCTGGACCGCTTCTTCCGCATCAGCCAGTTCAAGCGCACGGCCATCCCGAACTCGCCCAAGGTCGGCTCCGGTGGCTCGCTCTCGCCGCGCGGGGACTGGCGCGCGCCGAGCGATTCCACCGGCGCCGTGTGGCTCGACGAGCTGCGCCGTAACGTGCCGGACTAGGAGCCCGCCGGAGAATTCCGACACGCCTGCTGCGGCACATCCGCGGCACCTCGCGCCGTCCACGACGTTCACGTGCCAGAGGCACGCATCACTTGTCGCGGGCGTCCCGAGGCACTGGCGGTTGCACCACATCAGTCGCATCGCCCATTCTCCGGCGAACTCCAACCTGCGCTCGACGCGGTGCGGGTGTGCAGAATGCGCGCCATGTCCGCCCCGCTGCGCGCCCTCGCCGCGACCGTCCTCTTCGTCCTGATCGCCGCGGCGCCCGCCGCGGCGGCGCCGCTGGCCCCGTACATCGAGCAGTCCGGCTCCGAGCTCACCTGCAAGCACCGCGGGACCGTGACGCAGCCGTACTTTCGTTGGCAGCGCGATGGGCAGCCCGTCGCCCTGGGCGCGACCTACACGCCGGTCCCGAACGACGCCGGCCGGGTGATCACCTGCACCGTCGCGGAGGGTGCGACGCCGGACGACCAGTCCGCGCTCGGCGACCCGACCGACATGGTCGCCCTGCGCCTGCAGCTGTTCAGCGGCCGCATCACCGGGGACGTCGGTGCGGGGCGCGGCGGCGGCAAGGTCACCGTGACGCTCTACCGCCACAACGGCGAGTACCAGATGGAGCGGGTCGACATCGACCCGGTCACGGGCGCGTGGACGGTCGCCCTGCGGCCTCCGCTCATCCTGCTCGAAGGCGACCGCGTGCGGATCGCGTACGACGGGCTGCTGATGCCCGAGATCCGCACGTTCTCGCTGGGCGCGGACGGGCTCGAGACCGACGCCGCGCTCCCGCTCGGCAACGTCATCCGCGCCAACGGCTACCACGTCTTCTGCCCGCTCCAGTGCACGGCGCGGATCAGCCGCGGCGGCGGCACCCGCACGCTCGAGCTCACCAAAGGCATCACGGACGTCATGGGCCGGCTCGAGCCCGCCGACGACGTCGAGTTCGCGTCGGCGATCCCGTACCACGCGTCGTGGGGCCCACTCGACGGCTTCGTGACCGTCGTGCGCCCGGCGCCACTGGCGGACCAGGTCACCACGCCCACCTGCGACGGGGACCTCGCCACCCACGAGGTGTACTGCTACGACCTGGCCGACGGCGTCTACACCCTCAAGGTGGCCGGCGAGAGCGTGCTGCTGCGCGCCGTCGACGGTGAGCTGTACTGGGAGGCCAGGCCGTTCGACACCGGCGACGTGATCGAGTTGTGGGCCGAGGAGCGGCGCCTGACGCGGCTGACGCTGGGCCGCCTGACGTTCCACGACGACGGCGAGGGCACCGCCACCGGCGTGTGCGACCTCGTGATCGAGCTCCCGCTGGCGAGCTGCCACAACGGCTACGAGATCGACTCCCCGCCCGGCGATCCCGTCGCGCCCCCGGTGGTGCGCGATTGGCTCAGCGGCGGCTTCACGCTGCTGACGGTGGCCCGCGTGGTCGCCACATCGCCGCTCCCGGGTGAGTCGATCTACGGCCCTGCACACCGCCTCTTCGCCGAGACGGAGGGTGTGCCCGCCACGGTGAAAGTCAAGCTCGTCAACCCGCTCACCGGGGAGGTGCTCACCGGCACCGCGGACGACCTCGAGGGCGGCCTGATCACCGGCCTCACGCCCGGGCGCTGGGACGCGTGGTGGACGGCGACCACCGCCCGTGGTGACACGACGGTGACCACGACGCGCTTCTACGTGCAGGAGGTGCCCGCAACGCCGATCGCCGCGCCGAGGCCGGGGGCGGATGGCCAGAACGGCGCAGCCGGGCCAGCAGGCCCGGCGGGCACGCCCGGTCCGGCAGGCCCTGCCGGACCGGTGGGCCCGCGCGGCCCGGCGGCGGAGCTCGGCACGATCAAGTGCACGCTCAAGGGCAAGAAGGTCACGTGCAAGCTGACGGGCAAGGCAAAGGCGGCCTCGGCCACGCTCACCCGCGGCGGCCGGACCGTCGCCAAGGCGCAGCGGACCGCGGTCGGCCGGATCGAGCTGCGCGCCCCCAGGCGCCTGCACGCCGGCCAATACGTGCTCACATTGCGGGTCGGGAAGCAGACGGTGCGCCGGACCGTCACGCTTCGTTGATGCTGCAGTTCACGCGGGTCGACAGCATCGAGACGACCGAGCGCGGCCTCGAGGCCGCGCTGCACGGCGAGCGGCTGCGGATCGAGCCGGTCCGCGACGACGTCGTGCGGATCAAGCTCAGTCGCGGTGGCGTGTTCGACGACGCGCCCACGCATGCCGTGATCGCGGACGGCCAAGCCGAGTTCACCGTCGAGGGCAACGTCCTGCGCACGGCGCAGCTCACCGTCACGCTGCGCGAGGACCCGTTCGGGATCGACGTCCACCGCGCCGACGGCACCGCCGTGCTGGAGACCACGCGGGCGTACGCGACGCTCAACGACGCGTTCGAGCTGCGCCGCCGCGCCGCCGTCGGCGACGCGATCTACGGCCTGGGGGAAAAGGGCGGACCGGGCAATCGACGCGGCCGCTCCTACACGCTCTGGAACACCGACATCCTCAACCCGACGGCCGCCGCCGAGTTCGGCGGCAACGGCGACGACATCGAGTTCGACCCGTACTACGTGGCGATCCCGTTCTTCTACCACCACACGAAGGACGGGCACATGGCGGGCTCGTTCATCGACAACGGCTACCGCGCCGCGTACGACTTCGGCGAGGAGCTGACGATCCGCTTCGAGGGGGGCCAGTACACGGAGTACGTGTTCGCCGGCCCGGGCATGCCGGACATCCTGGAGGCGTACACGTGGCTCACGGGGCGCGCCGCCAAGCCGCCGCTGTGGGCGCTCGGCTACCACCAGTGCCGCTGGTTCGACTACTCGCAGGACGCGGTGGAGGAGCTCGGCGCCCAGCACCGCGAGCAGGGCCTGCCGTGCGACGCGCTGTGGCTGGACATCGAGTACATGGACGGCTACCGCGTCTTCACCTGGAACACAGAGCGGTTCCCCGACGCGCCCGGCATGCTGCAGCGCCTGGACGAGCAGGGCTTCAAGGTGATCACGATCATCGATCCCGGCGTGAAGTACGAGCCCGGCTACGCGGTGTACGACCAGGCCGTGGAGCGCGACGTGCTGTGCCGCACCGAGGGCGGCGACATCTACATCGGCGAGGTGTGGCCGGGCGACACCGCGTTCCCCGACTTCGCCACCGAGGAGGGCCGCGCGTGGTGGGGCGAACTGAACGCCGCGCACGTGCAGTCCGGCCTGGCCGGCATCTGGAACGACATGAACGAGCCGGCCACCGGGTCGGTGCCTCCGCAGCGCATGTTGTTCGACCGCGGCCGCGCCTCCCACGAGCGCTTCCACAACCAGTACGCGCTGCTGATGGCCATGGGCACCGTCGAAGGCCTGAAGGCCGCCAACCCCGACAAGCGCACGTTCGTGCTCTCGCGCGCGGGCTTCGCCGGCGTCCAGCGCTACGCCGCGAATTGGATGGGCGACAACCAGGCCCGCTGGGACCACCTGTGGGTGAGCATCCCGATGGCGAACGGCTTCGGCGTGTCCGGCCAGCCGTTCGTGGGCGCGGACGTCGGCGGCTTTCAGGGTGACTCCAACGGCGAGCTGTTCGTGCGCTGGATGCAGTACGGCGCGCTCACGCCGTTCTGCCGCAACCACTCGATGATCGGCAACGTCGACCAGTACGCGTGGGCCTGGGGCGGCGCGGTGCTCGACCTCGCGCGGGAAGCGCTGCAGTTCCGCTACCGGCTCCTGCCGTACCTGTACGCCGCGTTCATGCGCGCGTCGGAGACGGGGGAGCCCGTGCAGCGGCCGCTCGTCTTCGACCACCAGGACGACAACACCGTCCGCGACATCGACGACCAGTACCTGCTCGGCCGCGACCTGCTCGTCGCGCCCGTGACCGAGCCGGGCATGACCGCCCGCCAGGTCTACCTCCCGCGCGGCGAGTGGTACGACTGGCACAGCAGCGAGCGTCACGACGGCGGCCGCTGGGTAGTGGCCTCGACACCCATGGACCGGATCCCGATCTACGTCCGCGCCGGCGCCGTGATCCCGATGTGGCCGGAGGCGCCGCCCTCCACGGCCGGTCATCACCCGGCCGAGATCGAGCTGCACGTGTTCCCGGGCGAGAGCGAGTCGATCCTGCACGAGGACGACGGGCTCACGTTCGACGGTGGCTTCTACCGCACGACGTTCACGCTCACCGGGCGGGAGCTGCAGGCGCGCACGGAGGGCGACGGCTACCCCGAGTTCGCGCGCGAGCGGTTCGTGGTGGTGTGCGAGGGCACGCGGCGGACGGTCGAGGACCGCGAGTTCAGCGTGACGCTATGACCACCAACTGGGCGGGCAACGTCACCTACCGTGCTCGCGAGGTGCAGCGGCCGCGCACGCTCGACGAGCTGCGCCGGATCGTCGCCGGCGCACCGAACCTGCGGGTGCTCGGCTCCGGCCACACGTTCAACCACCTCGCCGACGCCGACGAGCAGCTCACGCTGGACGGGCTGCCCGCGGACGTCGTGATCGACGACGACTGCGTGAGCTTCAACGCCGGCCTCACGTACGGCGTGCTGGCGGAGCACCTGGAGGGGCGCGCGGCGCTGCACAACCTCGCCTCGCTCCCGCACATCTCCGTGGCCGGCGCGATCGCCACCGGCACGCACGGGTCCGGCACCGGCAACCTGGCCACGGCGGTGCGCGCGCTGCAGCTCGTCACGTCCACGGGCGACATCGTCGAGACCGAGCGCGGCGACCCGGACTTCGACGGCATGGTCGTGCACCTCGGCCGGCTCGGCGTGGTCACGCGGCTCACGCTCGACACCGAGCCGTTCTACGAGGTCAAGCAGCGCGTCTTCGAGGGCCTCAGCTGGGAGCACGTCCCCGACGTGTTCGACGCCGCCTACAGCGTCAGCGTCTTCACGCGGCTGCAAGGCGTGGACATGGTCTGGCTCAAGAGCCGCGACACGCTGCCGGACACGCTGTTCGACGCGACGCCCGCCACCGTCGAGCGCCATCCGATCATCGAGCTCGATCCCGTCAACTGCACGCGCCAGCTCGGCGTGCCGGGCCCGTGGTGGGACCGGCTGCCGCACTTCCGCATGGGCTTCACGCCGAGCAAGGGCGACGAGCTGCAGGCCGAGTACCTGCTGCCCCGTGCGCGGGCCCGCGAGGCGATCGAAGTGCTGCGCGAACTCACGCTCCCCGGCCTGCTCGTGAGCGAGCTGCGCACCGCCGCCGCCGACACGCTGTGGATGAGCCCGATGTACGGACGAGACACCCTCGCGGTGCACTTCACCTTCGAGCAGGTGCCGATCGACGGCGCGCTGCGCGAGATCGAAGCGGCGTTCGCGCCCTTCGACCCGCGTCCGCACCCGGGCAAGGTCCATCTCACCCCGGGCGTCTACGAGCGCGCGGCGGACTTCCAGGCGCTCGCCGAGCGGCTCGATCCGCGCGGCGCGTTCAGGCCGTAGCCGTCGCCTCGTCCTCGTCGACGACCGGCGACTCGGGTGGCGGCTCGGCGCGCACGTAGTCGAGCACGACGGACACGATGCCTGCCACCGGGACGGCGAGGAACACGCCGACGATCCCGCCCAGGATGCCGCCCGCGGCGAGCGCGACGACGATCACGGCCGGATGCAGGTTCACGGTGCGGCCCATCAGCACCGGGTACAGCAGGTGCCCTTCGACCTGCTGGACGATGATGATCGCGCCGAGTACGAGGGCCGCGTCGAGCAGCCCGCCCGAGACGAGCGCGATCAGCACGGCGACGAGCCCGGCCAGGAACGCGCCGATCAACGGCACGAACGCGGCGAAGAACGTGATCACCATGATCGGGACCACGAGCGGGACGCCGATGATCAACAGCGCGAGGCCGATCAGGATCGCGTCCGCGAGCCCGACGAGCGCGATGCCCCGGATGTAGCCCGAGAGCGCGGCGTAGACCCGGGTGCCGAGCTCGTCCGCGTGCTCGCGGCCACGCCCCGTGAAGCGCAGCAGGTAGCCCCACATGCGCGCTCCGTCCTTGAGGAAGAAGAACGTCAGCAGCAGTGCGACGAGCAGCCCCGTGAGGACCTCGCCGAGGATGACGGCGCCGCTGGACAGCCCGCGGGCGAGGGGCCCGCTGTTCTCGCGCAGCTTCGCGATCGCCTCGTCGACCCGGTCCTGGATCTCCGTCTCGCTGAGGTTGAACGGCGGCTCCGCGAGCACGTCCGTGGCCTCGCGCAGGCCGTTCTCCGCCTGCGGGCGCAGTTCGCTGAACTGGTCCCCGACCGAGGGCGCGATCGCGGTCACGATCGCGGCGACGAGTAGGAACGCGGCGAGCATCGCGCCCGCGGCGGCGAGCGCGTCGGGCGCGCCCTTGCTCTTGAGCCAGCGCACCACCGGCAGCAGGAGCGTGCTCGCCAACAGCGCGATGATGATCGGCAGCACGACGACGTGCAGGTAGACCAGGCCCCAGAGCACGACGCCGGCCGCGGCGACGATGACGAGGAAGCGCCAGCTCGCCGCCGCCGCCGTGCGGTACCACCCAGGAAGCGCTTCATGACCGTCTCGCACGCCGCCGATCATGTCACGGCAACCTTTCGCACGACGCGCGTTCAAAAGCCGCGCCGCCGGGTAAAGGGTCCGCGCGCATGCCGAACACGAGACTGACTTTCAAGGGATCCGACCGCTACAGCCTCGGGGTCGAGGAAGAGCTGATCGCGGTTCACCCCGACACGCTGCTGCCGCGCGGGGGTACTGAGGAGCTCCTCGACCGGGCCGGGATCGCGCCCGAACTGGTGACCGGTGAGGTCACCGACGGCGTGCTGGAGCTGCGGACCCCGGTGTGCGACGACGCCGGCGAGGCCATCGGCGTGCTCGGTGCGCTGCGGGCAGAGCTGGGCGAGGTGACGCCGTTGCTCGGCGCCGGCGTCCATCCGCTGGGCGCGTACGGCGACGTGCACCTGCGCGGCGGCGAGCGCTACGAGCTGATCGATCGCAGCCTGCGGTCCTTGATGCGCCAGACGCCGCACTGCGGCGTGCACGTGCACGTGGGCATGCCCGACGGCGAGACCGCGATCCGCGCCGCCAACGGGATGCGCGGCTGGATCCCGCTGCTGCAAGCGCTGGGCGCGAACTCGCCCTACCTGTACGGGCGCGACTCCGGCCTCGCCAGCGCGCGCTCGGTGATCTGCAACTCGCTCCCGCGCTCCGGGATGCCGCGCGCGCTCGACGGCTACGCCGACTACGTGGCGACGGTGGAGGAGCTGCGGGCGCTCGGCGAGTTCCCGGACGACAGCTACCTGTGGTGGGACCTGCGCCCGCACCCGCGGTTCGGCACGCTGGAGATCCGGGTGCTGGACGCGCAATCTTCGCTCGAGGACCTCGTCGCGCTCGTCTCGCTCGTGCACTGCCTGGCCGTGCACGAGGCGAGCTCGCCGCCGCGCCGGCTGCCCGGGCCGGAGGCGCTGCGCGAGTTGAGCTTCCGCGCCACCCGCGACGGGCTCGACGGGCAGCTGCTGCTCAACGGCACGCTGCGGCCGGTGCGTGAGGTGGCGCTGCACGCCGTCGCGATCGCGAGCGCCTACGCCGCCGACCTCGGTTGCTGGGAGGAGCTGATGCTCGTCCACCGGCTGCTCGAGCGCGGGAACGGCGCCGGGCGCCAGCGTGCGAACGCGGCCGACGGCGGCGTCGAGCTGATGCTGCAGCGCGCCGTGGAGGAGACCATGGCTCAGGAAGCCGTCGCCATCGCGGGGTAATCTCCGCGGGGTGTTGCGGTTCGAGACGGCGATCGGCGCGTGTGGGATCAGCTGGAGTCCTACTGGGCTGACGCGCGTGTCGATTCTCGGCGGGGGTACTTCCGGCGAAGAGCCGCCGGAGTTCGTGCGCGAGGCGGTCGCGGGGATCGTGGCGCTGCTCGAGGGTGAGCCGCGTGACCTGCGCGAGGTGCCGCTGGATCTCACCGGTGTGGAGGCGTTCGCCGCGGGCGTGTACGCGCAGGCGCGGCTCGTCGGCCCAGGTGAGCTCTGCACGTACGGGGACCTCGCGCGGGCGGTCGGCTCGCCCGGCGGGGCTCAGGCCGTGGGGCGGGCGATGGGTTCGAACCCGTTCCCGATCGTCGTGCCGTGCCACCGTGTGCTCTCATCGACGGGCGCGCTGCACGGCTTCTCGGCGCCCGGCGGGATCGCGACGAAGCGGCGGATGCTGGAGATCGAGCGCGCGCCCGGTTTCACCCAGCAGACGCTCTTCGCTTGATCATCACGTTCGTCAGAGAACCCCGCGGCCGCTACCACTCGACGTTCACGCGTCCCGACGGCGCCGTGCTGAAGCTGCAGGGTGGCTCCTACAACAAGCTCGGCGGTGGCGTGCGCGTCCCGCACGACATCGCGCACGTGCTGTGCGAGCAGGCCTTCGGACTGCAGCGCGGGCTGTGGGGCACGCTCGCGGCCGGCGGGCTCGTGCAGAACGCCAAGTTCGTGGGCGGCAAGAAGCCCCCGCACGCGGAGAAGAAGGCGTGGGCGATCACGGACGCTGCCGGTGAGACGCTGCGTCAGTCCGAGGTGGTCGTGCGCGCCGTCGTCGACGCGCTGCTCGAAGGGGCGCCGATCCGGACGGGGGAGCGCTGGGCGGTCCCGATCACGCGCGAGGCGTTCGAGCTCGTCGGCGCGCAGTTGCGCAACGCCGCCGCGCGCTGGGATCAGACGCCGGAGGGCGGGACGCTCGCCATGACCTGGTCGTCGCGCGCGTCGTAGTGCGCGCGCGCCGCGGCGACCTGGTCCTGGTGCGACTCGGTCCACGTGACGAGCGCCTGGACCGTCGAGTGCAGGCTCGCGCCGAGCGGCGTGAGCGCGTACTCCACGCGCGGCGGCACGACCGGATAGACGGTGCGGGTCACGAGGCCGTCGCGCTCGAGCTGGCGCAGCGTGACCGAGAGCATCCGCTGGGAGATGCCGTCGATCTCGCGCCGCAGCTCGTTGAAGCGCAGCGTCCGGCCTTCGAGCAGGGCGATCGCGAGCAGCGACCACTTGTCCGCGATCCGGTCCAGGATCTGGCGGACCTCGCAGTCCTCACGCGTATCCCACTGGTGAGCATCGTTGTGGGAGGTATCGCAGCAGGAACCGAGTGACTCGAAAGTGCCTTCTTCCATTGCGGCGAATGGTGACGCATAGTGCGGTCACTAACAAGAAGTAACCGTGGATGAAGGAGACCCTGTGACCAGATCTCGAATCGCGTTGCTGTTGGTGTTGTCCGGGGCGGTGTTCATGGAGGGCGTCGACGTCTCGATGATGGGCGTCGCGCTCCCGTCGATCCGCGCCGAGCTCGGGCTGTCGACCAGCGAGCTGCAGTGGATCGTGAGCGCCTACGTGCTCGGCTACGGCGGGTTCGTCCTGCTCGGCGGGCGCGCCGCCGACCTGCTCGGCCGGCGCCGGATGTTCCTGGCCTGGATGGCCGTGTTCGTCGTGTTCTCCGGGCTGGGCGGGATCGCCGACAGCGGTGCGCTGCTGATCGTCGCGCGGTTCGTCACCGGCGTCGCGGCCGGGTTCATGGCGCCCGCCGGGCTGTCGATCATCACATCGAGCTTTCCGGAGGGTTCCGAGCGCAACCGTGCGCTGCTCGTCTACGCGGGCGTGGCGGCGGCCGGGTTCTCGCTCGGCATGGTCGTCGGCGGGCTGTTGACGGCGATCGGGTGGCGGTGGGTGTTCTTCGCGCCCGTCGTCATGGCTTCACTGTTGTTGGTGGTGGCGTGGCGGGTGGTTCCGCGCGACACGCCGACGGCAGAGCGCGGCGCGTTCGATCTGGGCGGCGCGTTGAGCCTCACCGGCGCGATGATCCTGCTCGTCTTCACCGTCGTGCGCGCGCCGGACGTCTCGCTTGCGCCCACGCTGCTCGGGTTGGTCGGGAGCGCCGCGCTGCTCGCCGCGTTCGTCGTGATCGAACGGCGCGCGGCGGCACCGCTCGTGCGGCTCGGCATCCTGCGCTCGGCCTCGCTCGTGCGCGCGAACGTCGGCACGATGTTCTTCATCGGCGCGTTCGTCGCGTTCCAGTTCGTCGCCGTGCTGTACCTGCAGGAGCTGCGGGGGTGGTCGTCGGTGGAGACCGGGCTCGCCCTGATGGTGCTGGGGATCGACGCGATCCTCGCGCCGACGCTCACGCCACGGCTGGTCGAGCGCTTCGGCAAGCTGCCCGTGATCGGCGCGGGCATGGCGCTGGCCGTCGTCGGCTACGCGCTCTTCCTGCCGCTCGGGCCGGACTGGACGTACCTGCAGATGCTGCCGACGATCCTGCTCGTGGGCGTGGCGTTCGCGCTCACGTTCGGGACGCTGATGATCGTCGCCACCGACGGGATCGCCGAGGCCGAGCAAGGCCTCGCGAGCGGGCTGCAGTACGTGTCGCTGCAGTTCGGCGCGGCGGTCGGGCTCGCCGTCGTCGCCGCGGTCAACGTGGCGGCCACGAACGGTTCGTCTCAGGCGGCGCTGCTCGACGGGTTCCAAGCCGCGCTGTTCGTCCCGGTTGCCGCGGTCGTGCTCGGGCTCGTCGTGACGGCCACAGCGCTTCCGGGGTTGCGGCGCGCGTCCGTCATAGGAGCATGCTCAAGCACCTGAGAACGAACCCGATCGCGTTACTCGCACTGTTCATCTCCCTCGGCGGCACGTCCTACGCCGCCAACACCATCGTCGCGCCGGCCCCGTCGGGCGGCGCGACGCCGGCGTACGCCTCGATCTTCTTCATGCGTCAGGGCGGCGTGCCGCACATCGAGGTCGATCGCGGGTCGGGCATCGAGAAGGCCAACGTCACGTTCGCCGCCGACAACACGATCTGCCTCGACGGGCTCAAGTCCGAGCCGCGCAACGTCCAGGTGACGTCGGGCGCCTGGCCTCGTGTCGCGACGGTGGCGATCCGGCCGGTGAACGGGCTCTGCGCCGGCAAGCAGGTCCGGGTCTCGCTCCACGACCCGAGCGGGGCGCAGCCCAGCTACCACTCCTTCTTCGTGTCGGTGCAGTCGTGAGGCGGGCCGTCCTGCTCGCGGCGAGCACGCTGCTGGTGGCGGCCGCTCCGGCGCGCGCCGACTGGGCGCCCGGGGTCGCGGACCTGCAGACCGTGGCGACGATGGAGGTCGACCACGACGTCGCCGTCGACGACGCCGGCAACGGCCTCGCCGTCTGGGACGCGCCGTCGGGCGCCCGGTCGGTGATCCGCGCGCGGCGCTACGACGCGGCGGCGGGCGTGTGGGAGACGCCGGTCCGCGAGCTCTCGTTGCCGACCGGCACGACCCGCAAGCCGGTCGTGGTGATGGACCGCGCCGGGAACGCGCTGGTGCTCTGGGAGCGCCGGGTCGGTGAGCGGTGGACGGTGCAGGCGCGCCGCTTCGACCGCCAGGCCGGTGCGTGGGAGTCCACGGCCGCGACGGTGTCCGTCGGCGACGAGGACTCCACCCAGCCGGCGTTGGCCTTCGAGGCCGATGGCGACGCGTTCGTGGTCTGGCGCGCCGATGGCGTGATCCGCGCGCGCCGCTACGACGCGACCGCGAGCGCCTGGGAGTCGGCGTCCGCCGCGCTCTCGTCCGACACGGGCGGCGCCGAGTTGCCGGCGGTGCAGGTCGATGCCGGCGGCGTCGCCACCGTGGCCTGGCAGGCCGGCGGCGCGATCGAGACCAAGCGCTACGACGCGGCCAAGGAGCGCTGGCCCGCCGTGGCGACGCGCGTGTCGGCGACGGGCGAGACCGCTTCGGGCGTGCGGCTCGGCGTCGACGAAACCGGTGTCGTCAGCGCCGTCTGGAGTGCGACGGACGCGTCGGGCACCACCGTCCAGAGCCGGCGTTTCGACGGCGCTTGGGGCGCTCCGGCGCTGCTCTCGCCCAAGGTCGGCACCGCCTACGCGCCGCAGCTCGCGGTCGCGCCCGGCGGCGCGGTCACCGTCGTCTGGTACGCGCAGTCCGACGGCAAGTTCGTCGTGCGCGCGCGGCGCTGGACCGGTGACCGTTGGGACCCGGCCGCGACGCTCTCCAATCCGTCGACCAACGCCTGGTCACCCTCGGTCGCCGTCGACAAGGCCGGCCGCGCGACCGTCGCGTGGCGCCGCCCGGGCGCCCCGTCGACGATCGAGGCCCGCCGTTTCGACGGCACCTGGGGCACCGGCCCGACCGTCCTGTCCGGCGCCACCGACGCCGACGCGCCCGAGCTCGCCGTCGGCCCCCGCGGCGACGCGCTGGTTGTCTGGCAACGCCCGACCGCCGGCACGGTGACGTTGCAGGCCCGCCGATTCATCGCCCCGCCGGTGGCGCCGGCCGACGAGCCGGCGGTGTCGGCCGGTCCCAGCGCGCCGGTCGCCGCCTTGCCGAGCGATTCGTCACCCGCGAGCGCACCGGTTGCGCCGGTCACGCTGCGCCCGCGCGCGTCCGTGCCCGACGCGCCCGAGATCACGCGGTTGCGCGTGGGCTCGCGGATCGCCCTGCGGCTTTCCGCTCCGGCGAAGCTGCGCGTGACGTTCGAGCGTCGCACCGCACACGGCTGGCGCGCTGCGCCCGGCACGATCGAACTGCCCGCCGTGCAGCGCGGCGACGTCCGGCTGAAGTTCGCCCTCGCCGCCGGGCGGCGCTACCGCGTCAAGGTGGTCGCGACCGACGTGCACGGCCGGCACACCGTCGCCCGCGCCGCCTTCCGAACCTAAAGAGGGACAGTCCCTCTTTAGGTTCAGGGCACGGATCAGGGTGGCCCCTGAAGTCGGCGGGCGGCGGATCGCGGATCGTGAGGTCATGCCTCCCCAGCTCATCCGCCTGGCCGCCGAGCGCGGTCGCTACGAACAGCTCGTACTCGCCCGCTTCGGCGGCACCCTGACCCGCGAGGACGCCGAGGACGTCGTGTCCGAGGCGCTCCTCGCGGTCGCCGGCAAACTGCCCGAACATAAAGAGGGACAGTCCCTCTTTATGTTCGCGTGGTTCGGGCGCGTGGTGCTCAACCGCGCGGAGGACTTTCGGCGCGCACGGGACGGGCGGCGCACGCCGCGGACGTTCGTCGCGCTCGACGAGACGGTCGCGGCGCCTCCCGAGACCGACGACTTCGAGCGCGAGCTCGCCCATCGCACGGTGCACCGCGCGCTGCGGCGGCTCCCGGCGCAGTACGGCGAGGTGCTGCGCCGCCGCCACCTGGCCGACGCTCCGCGGCGCGAGATCGCGGCCGCGCTGGGCCTCTCCGTCTACCAGTACGAGAAGCGCCACGCACGAGCGTGGAGCGCGCTCGTCCACATCGTGGCCGCGGACGAGCCGACACCGCGGTGCCGGCCCGTCCGCCGCTCACGCACACACGTCGAAGCTCACCTCGTCGAGTGCCTCAACTGCCGGCTCGCCCTCACGGCTGCGTAGTGCTCAGCGAGAACGTCACCGTCTTCGAATAGGTGCCCGTCCGCAGCGCGTCGGTGGGTTTGATGCGCTGCTTGGCGGTGACAGTGACGACGTCGTTGGACACCGGTCCGGTCCAGGTCGACTTGGAGAACTCGATCCGCAGCGGCTCCGGCAGCGAGAACGCGCCGTTGGTCATGTTCCCCGGCTCTGAGACGGACAGCTTCGCGTCGGCGGCGGTGGAGGTGACCGTCGCCGTCGTGGACGCCGTGTACTCCTTCTCCACACCCGGCGTGAACGGCTCGAACGTGGCGGTGCCGAGCGTCAGGGCCAGCGTCGCCGGCACCGTGCCGCCGACGTTGCCCGGGGTGGACGTGCAGTAGCAGTACGGCTCGGCCGGCTTGCCCGGCGTGTAGAGCCACTGCTTGAAGAAGTCACGCAGGTCCTCGCCGGACTCGCGCTGGGCGATGGCGACGAAGTCCTGCGTCTCGGCCACCGAGCCCTTGAACGTCGAGTGGAAGGCGCGGAGCGTGTTGAAGAACTTCTCGTCGCCGATCCGCTGCCGCAGCGCCTGCAGCGTCTGGGCGCCGCGCTGGTAGACGGTCGCGCTCTGGTACTGGTTCACGACGCCGGGGTCGAAGACCGTGTTGTTCCAGAACGTGCCGGTGCGGTTGTAGCTGTTCAGGAACGCCTGCTTCGCGGTGATGCCGCCGGTGTTCTCGGTCCACATCCACGCTGCGAACGTCGCGAAGCCCTCGCTCAACCACACGTCGCGGGCGCGCCGCCACGCGACGCTGTCGCCCCACCACTGGTGCGCGAGCTCATGCGCCAACGCGCTCAGCCCGTTGGCGCTGGTGAAGATCGGCCGCGTCTGCTGCTCCATCTGGTAGCCGGCGTCGACCCGGTCGACGATCGCGCCGCTCGCCACGAACGGGTACGGGCCGAACTTCTCGCCGAAGAAGTCCAGGATCGCGGGGATCGTGTCCAGCCGCGCCTGCGCCTGCGCGGTCAGCTGGTCCGGCCGGATGCCGTTGATGATCGGGAGGCCGCCCGGCGTCGTGTAGCGCTGGATCGTGTACTTGCCGATCTGCAGCGTGGCGAGGTAGGTCGCCATCGGGTCGGGCGCGTCCCACACCCACGTGGACGTGCCGGCGGCCTCGTTGATCGTGTTGCTCACCAAGATGCCGTTCGACATCACCTGGCGGTCGGCCGGGACGGTGACGGTGAACGTGAACGCGGCCTTGTCGTTGGTCGTGTTGTTGTTCGGGTACCAGGTGTCCGCGCCCTGCGGCGGCGTCGACGTGTAGGCGCCGTACTCGGTGTAGTTCCAGCCGTCGAGGAAGCCGTCCGGGTCACGCGGGGCGGGCCCCGGCTCGCCGGCGTACAGGACCTCGACCACGAAGCCGGTGGAGGGCAGCAGCGGCGTCGGCGGCGTGATGATCAGCTCTCGTCCGTCGCGCACGAACGACGCGCTCACGCCGTCGACCTTCACCGAGGACACCGTCAGCCCGCGCAGGTCGAGGTTGAACCGGCACAGGTGCTGCGTCGCAGAAGCGGTGATCGTCGCCTTGCCGTCGAGCCACTTCGTGTCCGGGTTGTACTTGAGGTTCAGGTCGTAGTGGCTGACGTCGTAGCCGCCGTTGCCGATCCCCGCGTAGTACGTGTCGCCCAGGTCGCCCGCGCCTTGCAGGCAGGGGCCGGGTGGCGCCGCGGCCACCGACGCGGCCTTGGGCGCGGGCGTGTCTGCGCCTTCCGCGCCGTAGCCGGCGATCCACATGCCCCCGACGGCAGCGAGCGACGCCGTCGCGACGACCCAACCGCTCTGGCGCTTCGCGAGCGCCACCAGCCCTCTCATAACGACCCCCTCCAGGTGTGTTGGGCCGAGCATCTCACTCGCGTCAAGGCAACGAACTATTGTGCTAGCTTGCTAGCACAATGATTGAGTTCCACCTCGACGGCGGCTCCGGCCTCTCGCCGTATCAGCAGATCGTCCGGCAGGTCCGGCACGCGTTGCGCCTGGGCCTGCTCAACGAAGGGGACCAACTCCCGACGGTCAAGGACGTCGTGGCCGCGCTGGCCATCAACCCGAACACCGTGCTCAAGGCCTATCGCGAGCTCGAGCACGAGGGCCTCGTCGCCGCCCGCCCGGGCGTCGGCACGTTCGTCACGCGCACGCTCGCGGACACGACGCTCGCCGCCCACGGCCCGCTGCGGCAGGACCTGCGCCGCTGGCTCGGCAAGGCTCGCACCGCCGGCCTCGACGAAGAGAGCATCGAGGCGCTCTTCCTGGACACGTTTCGCAGTGAGATGAGGGCAGTCGCATGAACACGGTGCTGCGCGCGAACGGGCTGACCAAGCGCTACGGGCGTCGTACGGCGCTCGACGACTGCACGCTGGAGGTGCCCGCGGGCCACGTCGTCGGGCTCGTCGGCCCGAACGGCGCCGGCAAGAGCACGCTGCTCAACCTCGCGGTCGGGATGCTCGCGCCGACGAGCGGCACGATCGAGGTGCTCGGTGGCGCGCCCGCCTCCGGCCCGGAGCAGCTCGCGAAGGTCGGCTACGTCGCACAGGACACGCCGACGTACGCCGGCATGACGGTCGGCGAGCACCTGCGGCTCGGCGCGGCGCTGAACCCGGGGTGGGACGACGATCTCGCGCGCGCTCGCGTGGAGCGCCTCGGGCTGCCGCTGGATCAGCGCGCCCGCAAGCTCTCGGGCGGTCAGCGCGCGCAGCTCGCGCTCACGCTCGGGATCGCGAAGCGCCCGCAGCTGCTGATCCTCGACGAGCCGGTCGCCTCACTCGATCCGCTCGCGCGGCGCGAGTTCCTGCAAGACCTGATGGAAGCCGTCGCCGAACACGAGCTGAGCGTGATCCTCTCCTCGCACCTCGTCTCCGACCTCGAGCGCACGTGTGACTACCTCGTGGTGCTCGTCGGCTCGCGGGTGCGGCTCGCGGGGGACATGGACGACATCGTCGGTTCGCACGTGCGCCTCTCCGGCCCGCGCGACCTCGGCCACCCCGGCGAGCTCGTCAGCGCCCGCCACACCGACGTGCAGTCGACGATGGTCGTCCGCTACGACGGGCCGATCGCCGACCCCGCGTGGACGGTCGGCAAGCTCTCGCTGGAGGACATCGTGCTCGCCTACATGGAGCGGCCTACCGCCGCTGAGCCGCGCGCGCTGGAGGCGGTCCGATGATCTGGCTCACGTGGCGGCAGTTCCGCTTCCCGGCCGCGGTCGTCTTCGGCGCCGCCGTGCTGCTCGCGCTGATGCTGTTCGCCGCCGGCGTGCCCGCGGCCGGCGATCAGGCGCTGGAGTTCCTCAGCAACAAACGCGGCGACGTGCAGATCTACACCTTCGTGACCATCGCGATGATGCTCGCCCCGGCGGTGATCGGCATGTTCTGGGGCGCGCCGCTGGTGGCGCGCGAGCTCGAGGCCGGAACGCACCGGCTCGTGTGGAACCAGAGCGTCACCCGCACGCGCTGGCTGTTGATCAAGGTCGGGCTGATCGCCGTCACCGCGATGGTCGTCGCCGGCGCCCTCGGCCTGTTGCTCACCTGGTGGGCGGGCCCGATCGACGACGCGCAGATCGCGGGCCAGGAGGCGCAGGGCATCGTCGGGTCCTCGCGCGTGGGCCCGCCGCTGTTCATCTCCCGCGGGATCGCCCCGATCGGCTACTTCGTGTTCGCGTTCGCGGTCGGCGTGCTCGCCGGCACGCTGATCCGCCGCACCGTCGCCGCGATGGCCGTCACCGCGGTCGTCTTCACGCTCGTCCAGCTCGCGGTGCCGCCGCTCGTGCGCGCGCACCTGGACCCGGTCGTCAAGACCATCACGGTCACGCCGGAGAACCTCGGCGGCTTCATGATGTCGGGCCCAGGTGGGGAGGTGGTCGAGCTGGGCGTCCGGCTCGCTGCGCCGGGCGCGTGGATGATCTCCAACGAGACGGTGGACGGCGACGGCAACGTGACGAGCACGTTCCCCACCTGGCTGCCGGACTGCGTGCGCCCGGACGTGGAGAAGATGCGGCCGATCGCCGATCCGGCGTGCTTCAAGCGCTTCGCCGACCTCGGCTACCGCCAGCGCGTGACGTACCAGCCCGCGGATCGCTACTGGACGTTGCAGGCGGTCGAGACGATCGGCTTCCTCGCGCTCTCCGGCGGTCTGTTCGGCCTCACGTTGTTCTGGGTGCGCCGGCGCGTGTAGCGATGCCCGGATAGTCGAGCACGAGCCCGGACTCGTCGTAGACCAACTCGCACTGCAGGTCCGGCGACCAGTAGTCGAAGCGCGCCCGCCCGGCCTCGTCGTCCGGCAGGCGCGTGTAGCGCTGCTCGAGCCGCTCGACGGCGAGCGTCGAGAAGCGCACCCACGCCGCGGGCGCGTCACTCGACTCGCCCACCGCAAGCTCGAGCCGGTGGACGGGGAACGCGTTGGTGAACGACGAGGACTCGAGGTCCACGTCGAAGATGCCGTCGAGCTCCGGCACGGGCTTTCCCTCCACCTGCCAGGCGCCGTCGCCGTCGGCGTGGAGGTGGACCTCGCGGCCGAAGCTCGCCACGCGCGCGGAGCGCGTGATCCAGTCCGGTGACAGGTCGATCGCGTACTGCACGGCGAACGCCTCGCCGTCCTCGACGGCGGTCGTCGCGCCTTCGACGGTCCAGCGCGGCTCGATGAAAACCACCTCGAATCCTTCGCGGAGGTCCTTGTGACGCCACGCGACCTGCGTGGGCGGGTCGGCGAAGTGCATGCACGCATGCTTCCATGGAGGGGGAATGACCGCTCCACACCGCCCACCACGACGCACCGCGCGGGAGCTCGCGCGGGCGGTGGAGAGCGGACGATCGGTCGGAGAGGCGCTGCGGCACCTGGACAACTACGGGTCCGGGCCCGATGCGCCGATGCTCGCCGAGTCGCTGGCCCGGTTCCTCGTCGCGCGCTGCGAGTCCCATCACGCGGGCTGGCGCGTCGTGCGCCAGGTCGTCGTGGACTCGGCCGCCGACGCACCGTGGGAGCGCTGCGCCCGCCGCGCGGTGCCGCTCGTCGCCGGCGACCTGCTCGAGTTCTCCGCCGAGGAGGGCCGGATGCCACTGCATCGCGCCCAGCACCTCGCCGCGCGCCGCCGCGCCGAGACCATCTCACCGCACGTCGATCACGCGCTGGTGCTGCGAGATCTCGGCCTGGAGCCCGCCGCGGTGGACGAGGACACGTGGCGCGAAGCGATCGGCGGCGCCGTGAAGGCGCGCTCGCGCGAGCAGGTCGCCCGCGCGCTGTCGGCGGCGCTGGACCTCAGCCGAACAGCAGACGATCCAGACCCCGAAGCACCCCAGTGACCTCCGGGACACGCCGGATCGCGAGCAGCGTGCCCGCGATGTAGGGCTCGGCGGACGTACCGGCCTCGTGACGGATGTGCAGGCGCTCGTGCGGCGTGGCGAGCACGGCCTCGGTCGAGAGCGAGTACGACGGCAGCCGCAGGGAGTGGATCCGGGTGCCCGCGACGTTCGCGCCGCGGGCCTCGGGCGGGCCGATGAGATCGGCGTCGTGCGTCGCCGGAGCGGGCGGGTGGATGTCAGCCAATCGCTCGGCGAGCTCCCTCGACGTACCGCTTGGTGCGTCCGGCTTGCCGAACGATCCGTAGTCGAGCACCTCCCAGTGCTCGACGTGCTGCGCGGCGACGGTCGCCGCGTGCAGGAGCGTCGCCGCCAGCACGGAGAAGTTGCCCGCGGCGATGACGCCGCGCCCGGCGGCGCGGGCGGCCTCGTCGAGTTCCGTGAAGTCCTGCTCGGAGAGCCCGGAGGACCCGACCACCACGTGCAGCCCAGCGGCCAGCGCCGCATCCACGTGTTCGCGAACGACTGCGGCGCTCGTGTAGTCGACGAACACGTCGGCGGAGGTGGCGGCGAGCGCCTCGTCAACCGCGCTGAACGTCGCGCCGCCACGGCGCGCGATCCCGCCGGCGAGCTCGAGATCGTCGGCGGCGACGACCGCTTCAACGAGCGGAGCGCCGGTCCAACCGGTGGCGCCCGCGATCAGAACTGAGAGAGACATGACTTCCCGAATAACCCGTTTGGACGATTGTCGTACCGAAGCTAGGCAACTTTCGCTTGACCGGTCGCAGTGGTCCGGCTAGCGTCCTCGCATCATGAACGTCGGGTTGTCCACCTCGCCGCATCAATACTCGGTCCCCCAGGTACGCGAAGTCGCGGCACCGGCTCAGCCGGTCGCCGACCAGCGTCGCCCGCTCACCCAGCGTGAGCTCGTGGCGATGTCGCTCATCGCGTGCCCGGGTAAGTAGACCCAGACCTAGACCACGCTCGCCGCGTGGATCGCGCGGCGTACGTCGTCGCAGTCGACGGGTCGTTCGATCTCGCGCAGGATCTCGCGGAGTCGCGGCCCGATGCGCGTCGGACCCTCGTTCGACGCCACCGAGATCGCGCGTCCCGCGAGCACGCGGGCGAGGTGCTCGACCTCGACGGTCTCCGCGTCCACCCGCGCCGCCTCGGCCCGCGCGAGCTGGAGCGCCCGCAGCATCCGCGGCGTGTAGGCCGGTGCCTCGATCGTGAGGTTGCGGTAGCGCCGGTGCGCGGCCTGGCGCGTGATGCCCACCGCGCGGGCGATCGCGGCGAAGCTCTCGCCCTGATCCAGTGCACGGCGCACCTGCTCGCGCTCGAAGGCGTCCAGCGCGCCCCGCAGGTGCGTCAGCGCCTCCAGCGCGTCGAGCGGGTCGGGCGCGGTCAACGCGCGCTGCACGGCGGTGATGATGCGTCCGGTGGCGGCGGTCATAAGGCGGCCACCCTGGCGTCGATCCCGCCGCCTTTCCAGCGCGTCAGTCGCCGCCGCAACGTCTGAGCTCGTACGTCCGAACCTTAAGGTGCCAGGCACCTTTAGGTTGTGGCGATGGAGTATCGGACCCTGGGGAGCAGCGGCTGCGTCGTCTCGGCGTTCACGCTGGGCACGATGACGTTCGGCAACGAGACCGACGAGGCGGGTGCGCATGCGCAGCTCGACGCGTTCGTCGCGGCCGGCGGGAACCTGATCGACACCGCGGACGTCTACACGCCGGGCGCGTCGGAGGAGATCATCGGGCGCTGGCTCGTGCGCCAGCCGGAGTCCGTGCGCAGCCAGGTGGTGCTCACCACCAAGGGCCGCTTCCCGATGGGCGACGGGCCGAACGACGTCGGCCTCTCGCGCCGGCACCTGAGCGACGCGCTCGACGCCTCGCTGCGCCGGCTGCAGGTGGACAGCGTCGACATGTACCAGGTGCACGCCTGGGACCCGCTTACCCCGCTGGAGGAGACCTGGGGCTTCCTCGACGACGCCGTGCGCGCGGGCAAGGTCCGCTACCTCGGGCTCTCCAACTTCGCGGGCTGGCAGATCCAGAAGGCCGCCGACCTGGCGTTCTACCGCGGGCTTGCGAAGCCCGTCACGCTGCAGCCGCAGTACAACCTGCTGGTCCGCGAGATCGAGTGGGAGATCATCCCCGCGTGCGCGGAGAACGGGCTCGGCCTGCTGCCGTGGTCCCCGCTCGGCGGCGGCTGGTTGACCGGCAAGTACACGCGCGACGCACGTCCGAGCGGCGCGACGCGGCTGGGGGAGGACCCGGAGCGCGGCGTGGAGGCCTACGACCGCCGCAGCACGCAGGAGCGCACGTGGGACGTGATCGACGCCGTCCAGAAGATCGCGGCCGCGCGCGGCGTCTCGATGGCGCAGATCGCGCTCGCCTGGGTCGTCGATCGCCCGCAGGTCACGTCCGTGATCCTCGGCGCGCGCACGCTGCAGCAGCTCGAGGACAACCTCGGCGCCTGCGGCCTGCACCTCACTCCGGAGGAGACGGCGATGCTGGATGCGGTGAGCGACCCGGCGCCGGCGGACTATCCGTACGGCGGGCCGGGGGTTGAGCAGCGGTCGAGAGCGCTGCACAGCCGGTGACCCACGCGGTCAGGAAGAACAGGAACTCGTGCGGGGAGAGGACCTCGTGCAGCCGGCCGAGGTTGAAGGTGGCGACGATCAGCAGGATGGGCAGGACCGCCCCGAGCCCGCGCTGACGGGCGGCGCGGAGAAAGACGCGCGTGCCCAGCAGGTAGACGCCGACACCGGTGCTGGCGAGCCAGAACGCGAACTGGGGCGGGTCCTCCTCCAGCATCAGCCCGACGCCGGCCGCGATCGCCAGCAGCGAGAAGGCCGGGAGCATGTGGCCCGCGGCGTAGATCGCCCGGGCCATCGTGGGGGAGCCGCCTGAGAGCTCGAGCACCTGCAGGTTGAGCTCTGCGGCGGAGTCGAAGTACAGCCACCACAGTGCACCGGCGAGCACCATCGCCGCCGCGAGCGCGATCCAGCCCGCGGTGTCCTCCACCGGCGCCTGTCCGGCCTCGATCAGCACCTCGCCGAGCAGGATGATCATGAACAGCGCGAAGCGCTCCGCGAAGTGGTGCGGGTCCAGCGTCTGGCCCGGTTGCGTCTTGTCGTTGCGTAGCAGCGCGCGCGACTCGTTACCGACCGCGACGAGCCAGACGAAGTAGGTGAACGGCTCCGGGACGACGATCGAGACGGCGAACAGCAGCGCGGAGAGCACATAGGCGCGGGTGATCCGCGCGCGGAAGTCCGTCGCGCCCTCGCCGTGCGACACCGCCAGCACGAGCCGGACGACCGCCATCGCGCCGGCGAACACCGCGATGTCCCCGTGCGCGGCAGGCTCGAGCGCCACCGCGGCGACCCCGATCGGCACCGAGCCGACGAGGAACAGCAGGTGCTCTTGGCGGTCGTCGTCGCCGTGCCGGTTGTACAGGACCGCGAACCCGATCCACGTCCACCACAAGACGACGAACAGGCCCAGCGCGACGATCACGCTGTGGCCCTCCGGCTCGGCGACCATGAAATGCGCGAGCCGGCCGACGGCCAGCACGAACACGAGGTCCAGGTACAGCTCGACGTAAGAGACCCGTTTGCCCTTCACGGCCGCGTAGCTTGACGAGTTCTTGACCAACCACGCACCCTGACTTGACGGGGCGGTCCGATATGAGGGACATGCCGTTCAAGTCGACAATCCGAATCCCCAGCGAGGTCCTGGACGCGATCGTCGCCTTGACCGAGCTCACCACCACCCTCGCCGTCGAGACCGCGATGGAAGCTGGACGTCACGACGCCTACGGCGATCCGGAGGTCGCGAGCGCGCGCCTCACGCAGCTCGCCACCGGCGCGGGCGTCGCCACGGGCGAAGTCGCCTTCCTCGCCGAGGAGCTGGACTGCACCGCGGTCGACGACGACCAGCGCGCCGACGCCGCCGTCGCGATCGCCGGCCTGCAGGCCACGATGGCCTCCGCCGCCATCGCGGTGCAGCAGACGGGTCGGTTCCGCGACTCCGCCACGGCCCTCCGCCGCAGCGCCGAGTACCTCGACGGCCCGCTTGCCGTCGTTCGCCCGTAAGGAAACCGCCGTCCTGGGGTAGAGCCTGGTCATGGCCGGCTTGCGCGAGGTCTTCGACGCGGCCGAGCCGCTCACGATCGGGCTCGAGGAGGAAGTGATGCTCCTCGACCCGGTCACGCTCGACCTTGCCCCGGTCGCCGCCCAGGTGCCGGACGCCAAGCTCGAGCTCCCCGCCTCGCAGATCGAGCTCAACACGACGCCCGTGACGACCGTGGGCGAGGCGATCGCCCAGCTCTCCGCCGCGCGGCACGCGGCCGCCACGGCCGCCGAGGGGCGCGCGCGGCTCGCCGTCGCCGGCGTGCACCCGTTCGCGGCGCCCCTGGGGGAGCTCAGCCCGGGCGACCGCTACGACGCGGTCGCCGCCCGCTTCGGGGACGTGGCCCGCGCGCAGCTCATCTGCGCGCTGCAGGTGCACGTGGCGCTCGGCTCGGCGGAACGCACCCTCGCGGTCTACAACGCCCTGCGCGGGTACCTGCCGGAGCTGGCCGCCCTGGCGGCGAACGCGCCGTTCTACGCCGGCCGCGACACGGGCTTCGCCTCGGTGCGCCCGCTCATCAACGGGCTGCTACCGCGCCAGAGCGTCCCGCCGGCGTTCGCGTCCTGGGACGAGTACGCCGACGCGATCGCCTGGGCCGTGCCGGAGCCGGGCTCGTGGTGGTGGGAGCTGCGACCGCACCTCACCTTCGGCACGCTCGAGGTCCGCGTGTGCGACGCGCAGACGACGCTGGAGGAAGCGGCGGCGGTGACCGCCTACGTGCATTGCCTCGTCGCGTGGCTGTCCGAGCAGGAGGCGTTGGACGTGCCGTCGACGTGGCGGATCAGCGAGAACCGCTGGGCGGCGCTGCGCGACGGTGTGCAGGCCACGTTCAAGGATCTTTCGAGCATCGCGGAGCGCCCGGTGCGGGACATCCTGCTCGAGCGGGTCGAGACGCTCACGCCGGTGGCCGAACGGCTCGGGTGCGCGAACGAGTTGGCGCTCGTGCCGCGGCTGATCGTCCGTAACGGGGCGATGCGCCAGAGCGAGGTGGGGCTCGAGGGCGCCGCCGGTTGGCTCGCGGATCGGTTCCTGGATCCGGTCCGTGCTCGGAGGCCCCCGGTCCCTGGGTAGGGAGCGGGAATGCGATTCCGTCCAGGAGCGAAGCTCGACAGTGGCCAGGTCCGCGACCGGCGCGGTGGCGGCGGCGGCGGTGGCGGGCGCGGCGTGGCCGTCGGCGGCGGCGTCGGCACGATCCTCGTGGTCATCGTGCTGGCGGTGCTCGGCGTGGACGTGCCCGTCGGCGGTGGCGGCCCCGACGTGTCGCTGGAGAACGGGCAGCAGCTCTCCGCGAGCTGCGAGAGCGGCGCGGACGCCAACCAGAAGGAGGACTGCCGGATCGTCGGCGTCGTGAACTCGGTCCAGGCCTACTGGAGCGAGAACCTGGACGGCTACCGCGAGGCGCCGACGAACTTCTTCACGGGGTCCACGCAGACCGGCTGCGGCGGCGCGACCTCCGCGGTGGGCCCGTTCTACTGCCCGGCCGACCAGCAGATCTACATCGACCTCTCGTTCTATGACGACCTCCGCTCCCGCTTCGGCGCGAGCGGCGGCCCGTTCGCCGAGGCGTACGTGATCGCCCACGAGTACGGGCACCACGTCCAGCACCTGCTCGGCACCGATCAGAAGGTCGGCGGGGATCGCGAGGGGGAGACGTCCGGCTCGGTGCGGCTGGAGCTGCAGGCCGACTGCTACGCCGGCGTGTGGGCCGCGAACGCGGTCGAGACTGGCTTCATCGAGGACCTGACCGACCAGGACATCGCGGACGGGCTGGACGCGGCGGCCGCCGTCGGCGACGACCGCATCCAGCAACGCTCTTCAGGCCGAGTGGATCCGGAGAGCTGGACCCACGGCTCGTCCGCCTCGCGGCAGAAGTGGTTCAACACGGGCTACCGCGCGGGTGATCCCCGGCGCTGCGACACGTTCGCGGCGGGCGCTCTCTAGGCGGTCACGAACGCCACGGCGGTGCCCCACGGATCGCGCGTGAGGAACCCACCGTCGATCTCGTCGGCGTCGGCCACCCGTGCGCGCACGGCCGCGACGTCGTCGGCCGTCGGCAGCACCACGGTCCAGTGACGCAGACCCACGGTGTGCTCGGGCGCCGGGCCGACACCCGGTCCGCGCCACACGTTGAAGCCGAGGTGGTGGTGGTAGCCGCCGGCGCTGACGAACGCGGCGGAGCCGAGGTTCGCCTGCTCCTCGAAGCCGAGCACGTCGCGGTAGAACGCGAGGCCGCGGTCGACGTCGCCGACGTGCAGGTGCAGGTGGCCCATCCTCAGCCCTTCACGGAGCTGCGGCGACGGCGTCTCGCCCTCGACGGTCGCGAGCAGGGCGCGGAAGTCCAGCGGCGCGGGACCGCGGGAGTAGCCGAGGTCTGAGGGCCAGGCGGTCTTCTCGCGGTCGGCGGCGAGCTCGATGCCGTTCCCGTCCGGGTCGGGCAGGTAGATGGCCTCGTGCGTGCGGTGGTCCGAGGCGCCCTCGATCGGCGTCTCGGTGACGGACAGGCGCACGGCGGCGCGGGCGAGCTCCTCACGGGTGGGGTACAGCAGCGCGTAGTGGTAGAGGCCGGCGTGGCGGCCGGCGGGCCGGGCAGCCGGGTCCTCGTAGAGCTCGAGCGTGACGGTCGCGCCATCACCGAGGGAGGCGCGGGCAGAGTCGTGGGCGTGGACGCGGAAGCCGAGCGCACGCTGGTACCAGGCGACGGAGCGGTCGAGGTCGGAGACGGTCAGGTGGACCGCACCGAGCGTGAGCGTGGCGGGGAGCGTCGGAGTCTGGGGAGTCGCGGTCATGCCGTTAGGATCGCGCGCTGGGGAGCGCTTTCCCATGGCAACTCCTCGCGGATACATGGACTTACCCGTTGACCGGCTTCCCGGCTCGCTGCAGGTCGTCACGTTCGCGGACGCGGCGTTCGGCGACGCGGTCGAGCGCGGCGCGCGGGCACCACACCGGCACGACTACCACGAGCTGCTGTGGACACGGAGCGGCACCGGCTGGCATTCGGTCGACGGGGAGCGCTTCCCGGTCGCGCCGGGCACGGTGACCGTGATCGGGCGCGGCCGGGTGCACGTGTTCGAGCGCGCGGTCGGGCTCTCCGGCGCCGTCGTGCGCTTCGAGAGCGAGGTGCTGCTGGACGCGCCGGCGTGGCTCGTCGGCGGCCAGGGCGCGCTGACGGTCGAGGTGCCGCCCTCCGAACCGCGGGCGCTGGAGGCGACGATCGCGGCCCTCGCGGGTGAGGCCGCGCGGCCGGCGGATCCGCGCAGCGGCGCGATCATCCAGCACCTGCTCTCCGCCCTGCTGCTGTGGGTGGAGCGGTGGTACGACGCCGCGCACACCGAACGCCACGACGAGGCGGATCTCTACCGGCGCTTCGTCACGCTGCTCGAGCGCGAGTTCGCCCGCCACCACGACGCCGCGTGGTACGCGGAGGCGCTCGCCGTGCCCGCCGCGGCGCTCTCGCGCGGCCTCGCCGACGTCACCGGCCGCACGACCAAGCAGCTCATCACCGATCGCGTGATGCTGGAAGCGGCTCGACTGCTGCGCTTCTCGGATCTGTCAGTGGGAGAGATCGCGTATCGCACCGGATTCGAAGACCAACTTTATTTCTCTCGTGCGTTCAAACGACGCTACGGTGAGGCGCCGACGCCATATCGAAACGTTCACCGTCATCCCTCGAACGTGTGACAATGTGGACGGAGTCCACGCAGCGGAGAGTTGTCCAGATGAGCCAGACCACCATTCACGTCGAGCCCGATCAGCGCGGATCGTGGCTCGTGCGGCGTGACGCCGAGCGCGTGTCCGAGCATCACACCGCGACGGACGCCGAGCGCGCCGCGTTCCAGGCCGCCCGCCGCTTCAGCGCCACGAGCGTGCTCATGCACGATCGGTACCGCCGCGTGCGCGAGATCTCCGTCTCGTCGCCGCAGAAGTCTTCCCGTTAGGGAAGCGCGCTCAGCACCACGAACGCCAGGGCCGCAACGGCCAAGACGACCGGGACGAGCAGCAACGGGGCCCGTCGGCGTCGCCGCGTGGCCTGACGCCCCGGCTCCAAGACGCTCAGGCGGGGCGGTGGGGTACGGCGTTCGAACAAGGTTCGGGCGATCCTATGTGGGCGCTGGGACGTTGTGCACTGGCGGACCGACCAGTCATTCCCGGTGATCGTCCGCGTTATGCGGGATCGCGCGTGTAGGCGAAGCCACACCTAGGTGGCTTCGGGGCGCGCCACCGGGGAACGATGCTGGTGACATGCTCGCCATCGACCCGCCGGCGCCGGTCTTTGCGGCATCCGCCGTCGTCACCCGCGCCGCGAAGGCCGACACCGGCGCGCCCGCGCTCGCCGTCAACCCACAGGGACAGGTGCTCGTCGCCTGGCGTGACGCGCGCGACCGGGTGATCGTGCGCGCCGGGGCGTCCGGGCGAACGCGCGTCGCCGGTCGTACTGAGTGGGGAGGCTCGGCCACGGCGGCCCTGCGGGCCGACGGGTTCGCCGCGGTGCTGTACCTCCATCAGCCGCTGCGCGGCGGCCGGCGGACGCTCGAGGTCGCGACCGCACGCCCGGGCCGCGCGTTCTCGCGCCCGCGCAAGCTCGTCTCGGTGGTCGCGAGCGTCGGCGCGTACCAAGTGTTCGCGGCGGGTGACCGGTTCGTGGCGGTGTGGTCGCTGGCCAAGGCGGTCCGCTACGCGGTGTCCGACACGGCGGGGCGCTTCGGGCCGGCCCGGACGCTCGCGCGCGTCGACGGCGAGGCTCAGGTGAGCGCCGCCGCGGACGCGAGCGGCACGGTTCTCGTCGCCTTCCGCACGCCGGTGCTCGACGGCGGCGAGACGACGTACGCCACGCTCGCCCCGACCGCGGACCGGTTCGGCGCCCCGCGCGTCCTCGCAGGCACGGAGAACAGCACGCCGCGCGCGTACGGCGGGCCGGGCGGCGCGGCCGTCGGGTTCCAGCACGACGACGCGGTGAGCCTCGTGCTCGCCGGCGCCGAGTCGCGCCCGATCGCCACCGTCCGCAGCGGCCCCGACGATCCCGAGGACCTCACCTCGTTCTACGCGCCGGTGTTGGCCCTGCGCGGTCCGGGCGCGACGGTCGCGGCGTGGGCGATCGGCCGGTTCCCGTACGGCGACGCCGAGTTCCCGACCACCGGGAACCTGCAAGCCGCGCAGGAGCAGCCGGACGGCTCGTTCTCGAACCCCACGCGGCTGAGCGCGCGGTACGTCGAGTCCGTGGGCGCGGTCGCCACGTCCACGACCGCGGTCATCACCTGGCGCGAGAAGCGGCGCTATCGCTACTCGCTCAACCTCGCGCCGGCGCTCACTCTGACCGCGAGCGGGGACGAGTTGAACGTCGCAGCGGCCGGCGAGCACGTCGTCGCGGCCTGGACGAGCGGCCGCACGATCCGGCTCGCGCGCGTGGGCTAACCGCGGAGCGCGAGCAGTCGCGCGTCGCCGGGGCGTGCGTCCAGCGCCCGCTCCACCACCGCCGCGGCGTCCTCGCTCCGGCCCAGCTCCGCCAGCGCGAGCGCGAGGTCCGCACCGACGCCGAGCCCGCCCGGGTCGGCTGCGAACGCGCGGGCGAGCAGCGCTGCCCCCGTCTCGCGTTCGCCCTCGCTCCACGCCAGCAGCCCCTTCAGGTGCCACACCTCGCCCTCCAGCGCGAAGCTCGGCGCCCAGCCCGTGAGCTCGTCGATGCGTCCGAGGTAGACCGTGGCCGCCGCGGGGTCGCCGTGCCAGGCGGTCGTCGCGGCCCGCACGAGCAGGTAGGGGTCGTTCCACGCCCGCTCCGCACCGAGCCGTGCGCACTCGGCCGCCTCGTCGAAGCGACCCAGCGCGACGAGCATGGGAGCGAGGGAGAGATGCGCCTCGGCCGACTCGGGGTGTTGCTCGACCAACCCGCGCAGCACGGCGAGCGCCTCCTCGCCGCGGCCTGCCTCGTGCAGCGCGTACGCGCGATCGAACTCGGCCTCCACAAGCGCGCAGCTTAGATCTCATGTGGCGCTCATGGGGTAGGGAGCGTTCGTGCCCCGCATCAGAACTCTCGTGTTGATCCTCGCCGGCGGCGCCGGCGGTCGCTTGGAACTGCTCACGCACACGCGCGCAAAGCCCGCCGTGCCGTTCGCCGGCACGCACCGGCTGATCGACTTTCCGCTCAGCAACTGCCACAACTCGCGCATCGACGACGTGTGGATCTCGCAGCAGTTCAACCCGGTGTCGCTCTCCGACCATGTCTCCAACGGGCGGCCCTGGGACCTGGATCGCACGTCCGGCGGCCTGCTCGTGCTGCACCCGCGGCAGGGCAACGAAGCCGGGACGGGGTTCCAGGAAGGCACGGGCGAGGCGCTGTGGAGCCAGGCCGACCTCATCCGCCAGTTCGACCCCGACGCGCTCGTCGTCGTCAGCGCCGACGCCGTCTACAAGCTCGACTACTACGCGCTGGCCGAGGAGCACTGCAAGGCGGGCAAGGCGGTCACGATGGTCACGACCGAGGTCGAGCCCGACGACGCGGATCGCTACGGGGTCGTCCAGCTCGACGGCGACAAGATCACCGAGTACGTCTACAAGCCGGACGAGCCCAAGGGCACGACGATCAGCAACGAGGTGTTCGTGTTCACGCCCGAGCCGGTGCTGAAGGTGCTCGACGAGCTGGAGAAAGAGCGCGGGCAGGACGACCTCGAGGACCTCGGCCACTACCTGCTGCCGCGGCTCGTCGACGCGGGCGAGGCCCGGGCGCACCCCTTCGACGGCTACTGGCGCGACGTCGGCACGATCGACGCCTTCCACGAATGCCACATGGAGCTCGTGGAGGATGAGCCGCCGATCGACCTCGACGACCCCTCCTGGCCGATCCTCACGCGCGCGATCGCGAACCGCGCTTCGGCGCAGGTGGGCTCCGGCGCCTCGATCGTCGCTTCGCTGATCGCCCCCGGGGCGAAGGTCGCGGGCGACGTGAGCGGGAGCGTGCTCGGGCGCGGCGTGGTGGTCGAAAAGGGCGCCACGGTGCGCGATTCGGTGCTTCTCCCGGGCGCGATCGTGCGCGCGGGCGCCACCGTCAACCGCGCGATCATCGACGACCACGTGGACGTCCGCGCGGACGTCGGGGAGCCCGGCGGAGCGATCGCGCTAATAGGCCTTCATACGACAGTTGACGAAACCTTGCCCGCAGGGGCGCGTTATCCAGAGGTAGAAGACGACTGATCGTCGAAACAAGAGTGGCGATCTTCATACCGGCGGGTGAGGTCAGAAAGACCCGCTCCTGGGAAGGTTTCTAATCATGGCCCACCAGTACAAGCTCCCCAAAGTCAAAGAGATCAAGCCGGGCCGCTAGGCACCGCGTGGTCGTCGCCTTCACCGGCCGACGCTCGCCCGCGCTCGGCGACGAGTCCGTCGTCCGTGAGCGGCTCCACGCGTACCTGACGCGCAGCGGACCGACCGCCGTCGTCGGCGCCGCTGCCTGTGGCGCCGATCTCCTCGTGTTAGAGGAGGCGCTGCGCCTCGAGATCGATCCCGAGGTGGTCCTGCCCACCCCGCTCGCGCGCTTCCGCGCCGAGTCCGTCGAACCCGACTGGCGCGACCGGTTCGATGCGGTGATCGCCACCACCGGCCACACCGAGGCCGCGCCGGTCGCCGCGGGCGAAGACCCGTTCACGGCCGGCAACGACGCCATCCTGCGCGCCGCGCTCGCCGCCGACGAGGACGTCGTCGCGCTCATCCTCGCCGCCCCGGGCGAGAGCGAGTACACCGAGGACTTCGCGCGCACGGCCGGCGCGCTGGGCATCCCCGTCACACGCCTCGATTAGCATCCCCATCGGGCGCGACAAAACGCATCACCGGACCCAAAACCTGACACGGCGGCTATTGCCCGCGGCGAGGGGGTAAGGGCCGGATTCAGGTTTGTTGCGCGGTTCAGATCAGGACACGTCCTTGTTCACGTGCGAGTTCGACGTGGATGGCGTCGTCCGTGCCTGGTCGGCGGCCGCGGTGCGGCTGTTCGGGTACCCGGCGGACGGGATCGTGGGGCGCCACGCGAGCCAGCTGCTGCCGGACGCGCCGCTCGAGCCGGGCACGGTCGCCGAGACGTGCGCGCTCCGCCAGGACGGGACGCGACTCGCGGTCAGCGTGCGGATCGCGTGGGGGGAGGAGGGGGCGCTGGTCTGCCAAGTGCACGAGCTCGCGCACCGGCGCGACGCGGCGGTGCTGAACGCCGACCTCCAAGCCCGGGAGTTCGCGACCAACGGCGTCCTCACGGCCGATCGTGCCGGGCAGGTGATCGCGGTCAACCCCGCGGCAGAGCGGCTGCTCGGATGCACGCGGGCGTCCGTGCTGGGCCGGCCGCTGGGGGAGGTGGTCGGGGAGGAAGCGCTCACGCACCGGGTGCTTGCGGGACAGCCGGTGCACGCGTCCCGCGCGCGGCCGGACGACGGGCCGATGCTCGTGAGCGCGCTGCCGCTGCGCGACCAGCGGGGCGAGGTGGTGGGCGTCACCGCCATCCTCACCGATCTCTCGGCCGACCAGGCGGCGGAGCGCGAGGAGCGGGACGCGCGCCTGCTCGAGCGGACCACGCGCGCGCTCGCGGAGTCGCTCGACCTGGACATGACGCTCGCCCGTGCGGCCGAGGCGTTCGTGCCCAGCCTGGCGGACCTGTGCGTGATCTTCAGCCTCGAGCCGGACGGGCAGACGTTGCGGCTGCGTGCCGCCGACGGGGCCGACCCGGACGTCCGCGCGCACGTGCGGCGCGCCGTCGGGACAGAGCGCCCGCTCGAACCGCACATCGAGGGCGCGCTGGTGTCCGGCCGCCGCCCCTACCTGCACGGCCACCGCAACTTGGACGACAGCCCGCCGCTGCGCGCCATCCTCGGCGATCTGTGGCGCACCGCGCTGCCGCTGCGCTCGCGCGACGGTGTCTGGGGCCTGCTGGTGCTCGGCACGAGCGACCGCCGCCCCGAGCCCGACCGCCACGACCTGCGCCTGATGACCCAGCTCGCCGAGCGCGCGGGTCAGGCGCTCGAGAACGCGCGCCTACACGCGCAGACGACCGAAGCCCGCGAGCGCTTCACCGCCGCATTCGACCACGCTCCGATCGGCATTGCGCTGGTCAACGCCGACGGGGTGATCGACGAGGCCAACTCCGAGCTGGGCAAGATCACGGGTCGTGCGGAGCTGGTCGGCCATCCGCTGCCCGAGCTCTACGACCAGGCCGACGGACACGAGACCGAGCGCCCGTTCGTGCGCCCCGACGGCAGCACGGTCTGGGTCCAGGTGCGCCTGGCGCGCGCGAAACCGCACGTGGTGCTGCTCGTGCAGGACATCACCGACCGCAAGCGCTACGAGAGCCAGCTCCAGTACCTCGCCGACCACGACGCGCTCACCGGCCTCTACAACCGCCGCCGCTTCGCCGAGGAGCTCGACTGGGTCCTCGCCTACAGCCGCCGCTACCGCAGCCCATCGGCGGTCATCGCGGTCGACGTCGACAACTTCAAGTTCGTCAACGACACCTACGGCCACGCCACCGGCGACCAGCTGCTCGTCGCGATCGCCGAGGCGCTCAGAGCCCGCTGCCGTGACTCGGACATCGTCGGCCGCGTCGGCGGCGACGAGTTCGGCGTGATCCTGCCGCAGAGTGGGCGGGAGGAAGCCGACCTGGTCGCGCAAGCGCTGCTGGAGTCCGTACGCGATCGCGTGCAGGTGATGGTTGGTCAGCGTGCGGTCCGAGCGACGGCCTCGATCGGCGTGCGCCTGATCGGTCCCGGCACCGAGCACACGGCCGAGGAGATCCTCAGCGACGCCGACATCGCGCTCTACGACGCCAAGGAGAGCGGCCGTGACCGCCTGTCCGTCACCGGCGACGGTGGCGCGGTCACCGACCGGCTCCGTGCCCGCATCAGCTGGTCGGACCGGATCCGCGACGCGCTCAACCACGACGGCTTCGTGCTCTACGAGCAGCCGATCCTGCACATCGCGCGCAACCGCATCGAGAGCACGGAGCTGCTGCTGCGCATGCGGGATCCGGACGGCGGCGTGATCGCCCCCGGCCAGTTCCTGGAGATTGCCGAGCGGTTCGGCCAGATCCAGGCGATCGACCGCTGGGTGCTCTCGCGTGCGGTCGAGCTCCTCGCCGCCCGGCACGCCGCGGGCCACGACCTCAACCTCGAGGTCAACCTGTCCGGGGGCTCGATCTCCGACCCCGGCATGATCGACTTCATCGTCGCCGAGGTTCGTAACGCGGCCATCGATCCCGCATGCCTCACGATCGAGGTCACCGAGACCGCCGCGATCGTGAACATCGACCGCGCCCGCGCGCTCGCCCAGAGCCTTTCGGTGCTCGGCTGCCAGTTCGCGCTCGACGACTTCGGCTCAGGCTTCGGCTCCTTCTACTACCTCAAGCACCTGCCGTTCGACGTCGTCAAGATCGACGGCGAGTTCATCCGCGAGCTGGAGACCAGCGACGCCGACCGCCTGACGGTCCAGGCGATCGTGCAGATCGCGCGAGGGCTCAGCACGCCCACGATCGCCGAGTTCGTCGAGAACGAGGGCACCCTCGAGCTGCTCGGCCAGCTCGGCGTCGACTACGCGCAGGGCTACCACCTCGGCCGTCCCCAACCCGTCGAACTGGCGCCGAAGTTCTAGGGCCGGAGGATCCGACGCACCCGCCGCGCGAGATCGAATGGGCTGAAGGGCTTGCGCAGGAAGTCGTCCGCGGGCCCGGTCTCGGCGTCCGCGTAGCCGGACATCATCAGCGTCTTCAGCGCCGGTCGACGCGTCTTGAGCTTCGCCGCCAGCTCGGGCCCGGTGATCCCGCCGAGCACGACGTCGCTCACGAGCAGGTCGATCGGTCCGCGCTCGGCGGCAGCCATATCAAGTGCCGCCTCGCCCGAGGCCGCGGTGAGCACGCGGTAGCCCTCGCCGGTCAACAGCCGCTCGACCACGGTCCGGACGCTCTCCTCGTCCTCGACCATCAGGACCGTCCCGAGCGAACGCGGGGCCGGAGCGGGCGCCGGCGCCGCGGCCGGCAGGTGCATCCGCACCGTCGTGCCCAGGCCCGGCGCGGACTCCAGCTCGAGCTCCCCACCCAGCCGCTCGCACAGCGTGTGCACCGTCGTCAACCCGAGGCCGACGGCGTGGCCGCCGTCCCGGGTGGTGAAGAACGGCTCGATCGCGCGCCGCGCCGTCTCGGCGTCCATCCCGGTGCCGGTGTCCATGAACGCGAGCACCACCCGCTCCTCGGCGGCCGTCGTGGAGACCACGAGCCGTCCGCCGCCCGCCATCGCGTCACGCGCGTTCAGGGCGAGCTGCATCACCGCCTGCTCGAGCGCGCCGTGCCCGACCTCCACGACCGGCAGCGCCCCCGCGAGCTGCAGGTCGAGCTCGATCTGCTCCCCGAGCACCACCTCGAGCAGCTGCCCGACCTCGCGCACGCAGCGATTGACGTCCACGGCTCCGGCCGGCGTCTGCTCACCCGTGAGGAACCCCTGCAACTGGCCGACGAGCTTCCCCGCCCGCTCGGCCGACCGCACGATCTGGCGCACGTCCGCGTACACGGAGTCCGTAGGGTCCAGCCGGCTCAGCGCCAGATGCGCGTACGAGGAGATGCTCGTCAGCGCGTTGTTGACGTCGTGCGCGGCGCCGCCGGCCAGCCGGCGCGCCGCGTTGGCCCGCGCCAGTGCTTCGTGCGCGTCGGCCTCGGCATCCACGGGAACACATATACCTCTTGAGCAGTGCAGATAAGCCCATACGTTCAGTCGGGCCCCTGACGGACGACCGCCGGCTCGACCTGCTCTCGCGGCTCACGCGGCAGATCGCGCACGACCTGAATACGCAGCTGACGGCGATCCTCGGCTTCGCCGACCTCACCCTCGCCGACCCCGCGCTGCCGGAGCGCCTGGCCGTCGACGTGCAGGCCATCTCCACGGCCGCCCACCGCGCGGGCAGCCTCACGGCTCACCTGCAGACGTACTGCCGCCCGCGCGCATCCGAACCGCGGCTCGTCGACCTCGACGAGGTCATCGCCGCCACCCGGCCCAGCCGAGAGCGTCTCGCGGGCCGCGCGATCGAGCTCGTCGACGTCCCCGCGCCCGCGCTCACACTGGTGTGCCTCGATCCCGTCGACCTGGAATGGACGCTGCTCGACATCGTGGCGACCGCTCGCGCCGCCCTGCCGGACGGCGGGCGGCTGACGTTCGCGAGCACCCACGAGGACGGTCACGTCCGGCTTGCGGTGACGGGTGCGCCCGCGCCGACAACGGTCCTGCTCCCGCTGGCGAACGCCTAACATCGCCGACGTGACGCGGGTACTGGTGGCGGAGGACGAGGATGGGACGCGGCTCTCGCTCACGCACGTGCTGCGCCAGGAGGGCTACATCGTCGACGAGGCCCGCGACGGGCTGGAGGCCGAGCGGATCGGCGTCGGTGGCGACCACGCGCTCGTGATCCTCGACGTCGAGATGCCGGGCCTCGACGGGATCGAGGTCTGCCGGCGGATCCGCGCCTCCCGCCCCGGGGTGCCGATCATGATGCTCACCGGCCGCGTGAACGAGATCGACGCCATCACGGGCCTGGACGCCGGCGCCGACGACTACGTGGCCAAGCCGTTCCGGCTCCAGGAACTGCTGGCGCGCGTGCGGGCGCACCTGCGCCGCTCCGCCCCCGACGCGGTGAGCGCCGGCGACGTGAAGGTGGACAAGCTCGCGCGGCGCGCCTGGCACGGGGACAGCGAGCTGCACCTGAGCCCGCGCGAGTTCGACCTGCTCACGTTCCTGGTGGCCAACGCGGGCCGCACGGTCACGCGCGAAGAGGTCATGGACGCCGTCTGGGACGGCGGATGGCAAGGCTCGAACAAGACGCTGGACATGAACGTCGTCGCGCTGCGGCGCAAGCTCGGCGATGACGCCCGCTCACCCACGCATGTGGTCACGGTCCGGGGGGTGGGCCTGAGGTTTGAGGGCCCTTGAGTGAACTTTTGCCATAACAGGATGAAAGAATCGCGCGCTGCCGCCGACCAAAGAGGTCGTGGACGAGACCGCCGAATATCTCCCGATGTTCCTGGCCGAGGGCCGGGAGCACCTCCAGGAGCTCAATCTTGCCGTGGTGCGCATCGAGGAGACGCCTGACGATCAGGCGACCGTCGACGAGATCTTCCGCATCGCACATTCGCTCAAAGGCATGAGCGCGACGATGGGCTTCGCCGGCATGGCGGCGCTCACGCACGAGATGGAAGACGTGTTCGAGCTCCTGCGCCAGCGCAAGGGCGGGCTCGAACGCTCCGCGGTCGACGTGCTGCTCGAGTGCCTGGATGCGCTCGAGGCCGCCGTCGACGCGATCGAGAGCGGCGGCTTCGAGGCGATCACCCCCGAACCGCTGATCGTCCGTCTGCGCACCCTGGTGCGCGATGACGAGGCGCCTGCTCCGGACGGACCGGACGAGGCGAAGGCCGTCGACGCGACGGTCATCCAGCCGCCGGTCGACCTGGGCGAGCTTGCCCAGGGCCGACGCGTCGTGCAGGTGCTGGCCACGCTGGCCGCCGACGCCTCGATCCCCTCGGTCCGCGCGTACATGATCCTCTCCACGCTGGCCGAGCTGGGCGAGACGCTGGCCTGCCTGCCGGCGCCCGACGACGTCGAGGGCTTCACCGGGTCCCAGGTCGTCGCCTGGCTCGTGAGCGACCGCACCGACGCGGAACTGGCCGAAGCCGCCGCCTCGGTCGCCGAGGTCGAGGACACCGAAACCACGGAAGCGGTCCCGGACGCGGCGCTCGACGCGCCGGAAGAGCTCCCGGCCACGGCGGCGTCGGAGACTCGGGCGGCCGCACCGCGCTCTTCCAACCACGGGTCGTCGACGGTGCGCGTCGACGCCGAGCGCCTGGACCAGCTCATGCACGCCATGGGTGAGCTCGTCCTGAACCGCACGCACGTCGAGGGCCTCGCCGCCAAGGCCGACATCCCGGGCCTCCCGCAGGCGCTCCAGGCGCTGACCCGCACGAGCCATGCGCTGCAGGCGATGGTCATGCAGGTCCGCATGATCCCGGTCGAGGCCGTGCTGCTGCGGTTCCCGCGGCTCGTACGCGACCTCTCCGTCAAGCTTTCCAAGCAGGTCGAGCTGGAGCTCGTCGGCAAAGACACGGAGCTGGATCGCAGCGTCGTGGACTCGCTCGGCGACCCGCTCGTGCACCTCATCCGCAACTCGCTCGACCACGGCCTCGAGGGGCCGGAGGAGCGCCGCGCCGCCGGCAAGCCCGAGACGGGCCGGCTGGAGATCGCCGCGCGACACGCCGGTGGCAACGTCGTCATCTCCGTCAAGGACGACGGTCGCGGCGTCGATCCCGCCCGCGTCGCCCAGAAGGCGTTCGAGCGCGGGCTGATCAGCGCCGAAGCCGTCGACGCCATCGACATGGCGCGCGCCACCGAACTGCTGTTTCACCCGGGCTTCTCGACCTCCGACGTCACGTCCGACATCTCCGGCCGCGGCGTCGGCATGGACGCCGTGCGGGTCGCCATCCGCGGCCTCGGCGGCGAGGTGACGATGACGTCCGTGCAGGGCGAGGGCACCACGTCCGAGATCCGCCTGCCGCTGACGCTGGCGATCATGGCCGCGCTGCTCGTGCAGGCCGACGGGCGCGCGTTCGCGATCCCGCTCGACCGCATCGAGCGCACCGTGCGCCTCGCGGACCAGACCGTGCGGTCCGTCGCGGGCCGTCGCATGCTGGTGATGCCCGACGGCGTGATGCCGCTGGTGGACGCGTCCGAGCAGTACGGCGGATCGCGCGCCGACGGCGCGGCGTTCGCCGTGATCGTCCGCGGCAACGGCGTGCGCCTCGCGTTCGCCGTCTCCGCCATGGACGGGCAGCGCGAGCTGGTCACGCGCCCGCTCCCGCCCGAAGTTGCCGACGGCTCGGCCCTCTCGGGCGCTGCCGTCCTATCAGACGGGCAGATCGCCCTGATCGTCGACTGCGACGCCGTCGCGGAAGGAGTCGCGTGAGCGCTCAATACAACGAGGTACAGCTCGACGCGCTGCGTGAGCTGGCCAACATCGGGGCCGGTACGGCTTCGACCGCTCTGTCGGAGATGCTGGGTCGTTCGATCGACCTGGCGGTGCCGGACGCGCGTGTCCTGCCGATGGCTGACGCCGTCGATCAGCTCGGGGCGCCCGAGCTGGAGATCACGGGCATCATGCTCGGCGTGGAGGGCGAGCTGCCCGCCACGGTGCTGATGCTGCTCACGCCCGAGAACGCGGAGAAGATCTGCGTCATGCTCGGCCTCGAGCCGCACTCGGACCTCGCGCCGTCGGCGCTGGGCGAGATCGGCAACGTCGTCGGCACGTCCTACCTGAACGCCCTCGCCGGCATGACCGGGCTCGAGATCGAGCCCACGCCGCCCGCGACCGTCACCGACTTCCTCGGCGCGATCGTCGAGTCGGTGCTGGCCGTGCGCGCCGCCGCGAGTGATCGCACCCTGTTGCTGGACTCGAGCCTCGTCATCGAGGGCGAGGATTGCTCGATCGTCTTCCTCCTCGTCCCCGATCACGGTGGCGCGGAGGAGCTGCTCGAGCGCATTGGCGTCGCATGAGCGATCTGATGGCACGCATGGGCGAGCTGTGCGCCTCGGGTACGCCCGGGGACTCGCTCGTCGCGCTCGGACTCGGCTCCTGCATCGGCCTCGTGCTGCTGGACCGCCGCAAGGGTGTCGCCGGCCTCGCACACATCGTGCTGCCGGCGGCCGACGGGCACAACAAAGACCTGAACCCGCTCAAGTTCGCCGACAAGGCGGTGCCTGAGCTGCTCCGGCAGGTGGTCGCGCTCGGCGGCCGCAAGCCGATGCTCGAAGCGATCGTCGTCGGCGGCGCGAGCATGTTCGCCGGCGCGGGCTCCACGCTCGAAGTCGGCGTCCGCAACGCGGCTGCGGTCAAGGCCGCGCTGGCCGCCGAGCGGATCCGCATTCACGCCGAGGACACCGGCGGCACCAAGGGCCGCACGGTCCGGGTCGACCCGATCACCGGTGTCGTCACCGTCCGCAAGGCAGGCTCGAAGGACGAGCAGCTGTACCCCGCAGTTTCTGCAATTTCCCCCAAGTCACGTGTACTCCAGGAGGTGGCCTGAGATGGCCCGCGTTCTCGTCGTCGACGATGCCGCGTTCATGCGCAAGATGGTGTCGGACGCTCTCACCAAGGCGGGTCACGAAGTGATCGCCGAAGCCACGAACGGCCAAGAGGCCGTCGATCAGTTCCAGGCGCTCAAGCCTGATCTCGCCACGCTCGACATCACCATGCCCGAGAAGGACGGCCTGACCGCCCTCTCCGAGATCATGAGCCTCGACCCGACCGCGCGCGTGATCATGTGCTCCGCGCTCGGCCAGGAGTCGAAGGTCATGGAGTCGATCAAGCTCGGCGCTCGCGACTTCGTCGTGAAGCCGTTCAAGGCCGACCGCGTGCAGGAAGCGGTCGCGAAGGCCCTGGCGTAGTTACGCTCGGTTCGCGTGCTCGGCCACTGTCTGGCTCGAGCGCGCGAACCGTCCTTGGCGCTGGTTGACGCCGAGCCCGCTCGCCACCCGCGAGCCCAGCTCGGCGTCGACCGAGCTCCAATAGGCGACGACGCGCTCCTGCGTCTCCGTCGCCACCTCGTCGCTCGCGTGGCCGACGATGTTGCTGACCAGGTGGTCCCGGTCCATGTCGCTCATGACCTCGCGGTAGAGCGTGCCGGCCTGGCCGAAGTCGTCGTCCTCGGCGTGCTTGGCGTTCGCGTAGCGGCCGATCTCCGCGCCCTCGACCGACCAGCCGATGTCCATGCCGAGCGCCGGGTCGGCCATCGGGCCCCCGTGCGAATTCGGGGCGTACACCGGCTGGTCACCCGAGTGCTTGTAGGTCATGTGCCCGTCCTTGTTGTACGAGTTGACCTCGGACTTGGGCGCGTTGATCGGCAGCTGCTCGTGGTTGGCGCCGATCCGGTGCAGATGCGTGTCGTGGTAGGAGAAGATCCGCCCCATCAGCATCTTGTCCGGGCTCAGGCCGATGCCGGGCACGAGGTTCGCGGGCGAGAAGCCGGCCTGCTCGACCTCGGCGAAGAAGTTCGCCGGGTTGCGGTCGAGCACCATCCGTCCGACCTCGATCTCCGGGTAGTCGCCGTGCGGCCAGACCTTCGTCAGGTCGAACGGGTTGAAGCGGTAGTCGGCCGCCTCCGCGAAGGGCATCACCTGAACCATCAGGCGCCATTCGGGGTGGTCGCCCGCGTCGATCGCCTTGCGCAGGTCACGGCGATGGAAGTCCGGGTCCTCCGCGGACATCGCGTCGCCCTCCTCCTGCGTGAAGTTCTCGATGCCCTGCGCGGTCTTGAAGGCGTACTTGACGAAGAACTTCTCGCCGCCCGCGTTCATCCAGCTGAACGTGTGGCTGCCGAAGCCGTGCATGTTCCGGAAGCTGCGCGGGATGCCGCGATCCGACATCAGGATCAGCACCTGGTGCGCGGACTCCGGTGAGAGCGTCCAGAAGTCCCACTGCATGTCGTTGGAGCGCATCCCGGTGTCCGGCAGGCGCTTCTGGGAGTGGATGAAGTCCTGGAACTTCGACGCGTCGCGGACGAAGAACACCGGCGTGTTGTTGCCGACCAGGTCGTAGTTGCCCTGCTCGGTGTAGAACTTCAGCGCGAAGCCGCGGGGGTCGCGGACGGTGTCGGCGAAGCCCTGCTCGCCGGCCACCGTCGAGAAGCGCGCGAACATCTCGGTGCGCATCCCGGGCTGGAACAGACCAGCCTTCGTGAACTGGCTGACGTCGTTGGTGACCTCGAAGAACCCGTGGGCGCCGCTGCCCTTGGCGTGCACGACCCGCTCGGGCACGCGCTCGCGGTTGAAGTGCTGGATCTTCTGGACCGTGTAGTGGTCGTGCAGGACGGTCGGGCCCTGCTCGCCCACGGTGAGCGAGAACTCGTCGCTCGGCGCCGGGATGCCGGAGTCGGTGGTCGTCTTCGGGCGTCGTTCTTCGCTCATGTCCGGGTGGATCCCCGCTCGGGCGCGAGGGTCAAACGCGTAACGCGAGCGCTGCGTCCACTTCGGCCGCCGCGCGTTCGACCGCGGCGAGGCTCCCGCTCCCGGTTTCGAGGGCGCGGGCGGCGTCCATCAGGGCGGTGGCGTGGAAGGAGGCCGCGCCTGAGCGCAGGCCGTGCGCGTGGTGGCGGATCTCCTCCGGCGCGGTCGCGTTGCGCAGTTGGTCCAGCCGCGCGGCGAGGTCCTCGCGGTAGATCTCGATCAGCTCGTCGACCGCCTCGGACCCGAGCACGGCGTCGAGCTCCTCCAGGTTCACCGGCCCGGACCCATCCGGAAGCCGATGCCGCGCACGGTCAGCACGAACGCCGGGTTGCGGCCGTCGTCGCCGAGCTTGCGGCGTAGGTTGGAGATGTGGACGCCGACGAGGTGATCGTCGCCGAACCAGCTCTCACCCCAGACGCGCTCGAGCAGCTGCGAGCGCGTGAACGCGATCCGCGGCGAGCCGCTGAGCACCTCGAGCAGCTCGAACTCGCGCCGGGTGAGGTTCAGCGGCTCGTCGTCGAGCGTGACCTCGTGGGCCGCGGGATCGATGCACAGGGCGCCGAACCGGCGTAGCTCGGGCGCGGGCTCCGGCGCGGTGGGCGTGCGGCGCGGGCGGCGCAGCAGCGCCTGCACGCGAGCGATGAACTCCGGCGTGGAGAAGGGCTTGGTGATGTAATCGTCGGCGCCGGCCTCGAAGCCGATCACCTTGTCGAGCTCGGTGTCCTGGGCGGTGAGCATCAGGACGTAGGCGTCGCTGAACTCGCGCAGCTCCCGGCAGGCGGTGAAGCCGTCCATGCCGGGGAGCCCGACGTCGAGCACGATCAGCTCGGGGTCCAGCGCGCGAGCGGCGGCCACGCCCGTGTTGCCGCACTCGGCCGTCTCCACTTCGAACCCCTGCTGGGTGAGGAGGGCGGTCACCAGCATCGCCGCCGAAG
This sequence comes from Solirubrobacter taibaiensis, assembly GCA_027587225.1. Taxonomy (GTDB): domain Bacteria; phylum Actinomycetota; class Thermoleophilia; order Solirubrobacterales; family Solirubrobacteraceae; genus Solirubrobacter; species Solirubrobacter taibaiensis. The sequence continues at coordinate 21,383 of JAPDDQ010000035.1, read as the reverse complement.
GGGTGTCTTCGACCACAAGGGCGCGGCGGTTAGTTCGATAGGAGGACAAGCACTTCCTCCGATGAGTGGACCACGGGGCTTGCGATACCCGGTCGCCTTAACAAGATCACCGGAATTGCGTTGATTTTCGCTGCGCGAAGTTTTGCGTCGGGTCCGCCGCTGTCCTTGGTCACGAGGTGCGTCAGCCGGCGGGTTCGCACCAGCTCCAGTTCGTTCTCCAGGCTGAACGGCCCCTTGGCGAGCAGCAGCTCGTGGCTCGGGGGGAGCACCGGCGGCGGGGTGAGGGCGCGCACGAGGAAGTGGGCGGGGTGGTGCGCGAGCGCTTCGATCTCGTGGTGGCCGGTGGTGAGGAAGACGCGCGCGTCGTCGGGGATCGGCGCCTGGGCGAGGTGGTCGACGTAGGTCCAGTCGTCGCCCGGCTGCGCTTGGAAGCCCGGGCGCTCGAGCCGGATGACCGGCACGCCGGCGAGCTGCGCGTGGGCCGAGATGCGCGTGGCGAACGGGTGCGTGGCGTCGACGATGGTCCTGATGCTGTTGCGCTGGACGTAGCGGCGCAGGCCGTCGGGGCCGCCGAAGATCGTGGTGCGGGCGAGCGCGAGGATCGCGTCGTCACCGAGCTGGTCCTTGAGCTCCCGCGCCTCCTGCGTCCCGCCTAGGATCAGCACTCGCATGAACAGCGATGCTGACAGGCACGTGCAGGTGATCGGGATCGGGGCGGGTGATCCGGCCTGGCTCACGCTCGAGGCCGTGCGGGCGCTCGAGGCGCTCGACGTGGCGTTCGTCTTCCAGAAGGGCGCCGACGACGAGCTGGCCGCGGCGCGGCGAGCCCTGTTGCCGGAAGGCGTGCGCGAGGTCGTGATCGAGGACCCGCCGCGTGGGCGGGGCGCGGAGGCGGTCGCCGTGTGGCGGGCGGAGCGCGTGCGGCTCGTGCGCGAGGCCGTGGCCGCCTCGGACGGGAACGCCGGGTTCCTCGCGTGGGGCGATCCCACGCTCTACGACGGGCTGATCGGCGTGCTGCGCGAGGCCGGCTTCGGGGTGGGGGTCGTGCCGGGGATCTCGGCCGTGTCCGCGCTGGCGGCGCGGTTCGGGGTGGCCCTGAACCGGGTGGCGGGCGCGGTGCTGATCACGACGGGTCGGCGGCTGGAGGCCGGGTGGCCGAGCGACGCCGACGACGTCGTGGTGATGCTCGACGCCGGGCTGGCCTTCCGCGCGTATCCGGACGCGGAGATCTTCTGGGGCGCCTACCTCGGCACGCCGGACGAGATGCTGCTGTCCGGCGTGGTGGCCGAGGTCGGTGCGGAGATCGAGCGCGTCAGGGGTGCAGCGCGCCTGCGGAAGGGCTGGATGTTCGATACGTATCTGCTGCGCCGCGCGTCGTCTGCGTGATCCAGCGCTCGGCAAGGGCGCCGAAGGCGAGGCCGAGCGTGGCGTAGAGCACGGCGTGGGTGCCGAGCGTGGCGACGCGGAAGTGCCAGATGATGCTCGCGCTGAACCCTTGGGGGATCTCGTCGAGGCTGGGCATCAGCACCTGGGAGATCGCGACCAGCACGATGTAGCTGCCAATGGCGAGGAACACGCCGTTCCAGGCGCCGAAGCGCTTCACCGCGTCCCGGCCGACGCGCAGGGCGGCGAACGCGGCTACGACCGACAAGAGCAACATCACGAAGTAGATCCGCGTGCGGTAGCCGATCGTCTCGTCGGCGCCGACCGCCGGCGGGTTGCTCGGGTACTTCAGGAACGGGACCAGGACGATCACCGTGAAGGCGACGAGCGCGAGCGTCGCGGCCGTCACGCGCGGGCGAGCGTGGCCGATGCGGCCCTGCACAGCGGCGAACACGAGCGCGAAGATGCCGCCGATCGCGACCGCGAAGACGATCGTGCCGGTCAGCAGACCGAACGTGGACTGCACGTCACGGCTCACGAGCGGCGCCTCGCTCGACGGCGGGCTCGTGGCCTCCTCGAACGCGATCGCGGCGTCGACCTGCGGCTCGCCGAACACCCAGGCGAACGCGAACATCAGCACGCCGGCCACGAGCCCGGCCAGCAATCCGCGGACCAGCAGCCCGCGGACGAGCTTCTGACTATCCATCCCCTAGTGGCAGGGGAAGCCGAGCAGGTGCCGGGCGTCGTGCACGAACTCGTGCAGGGTCATGCCCGGGAAGACCGAGGTCGCACCCTCTTCAGCGCCGACGAAGTACAGGAGGATGATCGCCAGCAGCGCCGTGAGCAGCGCGTAGGGGATCAGGTCGCCGAGCGGCAGCAGCGGGACGCTGGGTGCCTCGGCGGTGGGATTGAGTGTGGTGTCCGACAACGTGGCTTCCTCCTCGGGATCGAGCGTCCCGGGATCAAAGTGCGAGTTCGCGAAGGTGAAGTTCCTGGCTTCCGGGCCAGGTGGCCCGGACACAGTGGCGCGACCGCGCCGGAATCACACCGGCTTCCTCGCACCTTGCGCTGACTGGCGGATCGTAGTGCACGTCACCCCCAGAATGCGACGAGGGTCACGCAGACGACGACTTCGGTGAGCTTCGCGGTGGCGCCGTAGCCGTCTCCGGTGATGCCGCCGAGGGTCCGTTGGAGCAAGAGCGCGGCCGCGGCGGCCGTAAGCGCGGCGGCCGCGACGGCGATCGCGCCGCCCGCCACGCCGGCCACGCCCAGGGCGAGCGCCGCGCCGAGAATCGTCGCCGCCGCCAGCACGGCCGGGCGAACCCTGAGGAGCCCGCCGGCCCCACCTGGCTTCGCTGGGCGCAGCAACCCGACGGGCAGGATCGCCCAGCGCGACAGCACGTGAGCGACGATCAACGTCTTCACCGCCTCCTCGGTGGGCAGCGCGGCGACGCTGCTGGCGATCAGCGCGAGGCTCAGGATCAGCGCGGTGGCGCCGAACGCGCCGACGCGCGGGTCCTTGAGGATCTCGAGGCGGCGTTGACGGTCGACGTGCGCGCCGACGGCGTCGGCAACGTCCGCGAGGCCGTCCTCGTGCAGCGCACCCGTGATGAGGATGGCGACGGCGATCGCGAGGATGGTCGCCGGGAGCGGCGGAAGGATCTGGTCCGCGCCGGCGCGGGTGGCGGCCGCCGCGCCGCCGACGATCAGACCGACGAGCGGGAACGACCACGCGGCCCGGCTCAGATCCGGGTCGGATGGCAGCGGGACCGGCAGGCGCGTCAGGAAGGCGAGCGCGGTTCTCACAGGGCCGCGATCAGCCGGTCGACGTCCTCGCGCACCGCGATCCGGATGTGCTCGGCGTCGAGCCCGAGGTCCTCGGTCGGGCGTACCGCGATGCCGAGGGTGCGCAGCCGCTCGACGGTGCCCGCCGGGACCTTGGCCAGGACGAAGTTCGCGGCGCCGGGATACACGTGCACTCCGGCGGCGGTGAGCGCTTCGACGAGGTGCGTGCGCTGCTGCGCGATCCGGTCGATCAGGGCGTCGTCGGGCGGCTGGCGCGCCCACGCGGTCATCGCCGCGAGCGCGAGCCCGTTGACCGGCCACGCCTGGCGGCGCGCGTCGAGACGCGCAACGAGCTCCGGGTCGGCGATCAGATAGCCCGCGCGCAGCCCGGCGATCGAGTACATCTTCGTCAGGCTCCTGAGCACCGCGGTGCCGGGCCGCCCGGCGACGGACGGCTGCGGGTGCGCGACGAAGTCCATGAAGCTCTCGTCCACCAGGAGCGTGCGGCCGGGGCGGACGAGGCCGGTGATCGCCTCCGGCGTGTGGAGCTTCCCGGTGGGGTTGCACGGGTTGGTGACGAACAGCAACTCGACGTCGCCGGGGACGGGCGGGAGGTCGAACGGCGGCGTTCTCTGCAGGTGGGTCGGCTCGTGACCGTTGGCCCTGAGCGCCGCGGCCGGCTCCCCGAACGCGGGCGTGATGATCGCGCTGAAGGTGGTCGGCGGCATCGCCGCAGCGAGCAGCCAGAACCCCTCGGCCGCGCCGTTGAGCACCAGCACCTGCTCGGGCGCGACGTCGTGCTTGGACGCGATCGCTCGGCGCGCGGCGGCCTCGTCCGGGTACGGCCCGATCGTGTGCCAGGCCTGCTGGACGGCATCGGTGAGCCATTGCGGCGGCGGACCGGCCACGACGTTGACCGCGAAGTCCGCGTCGCCGGGGCGGACCAGCTTGTCCCCGTGAATGGCCTTCACGGGAGCTCCAGCGCGCGGCCGGCGACGACCAGCACGACGCGGTCGGCGGCTCGCGCCAGCGCCTGGTTGGCGTCGCCGAGCAGGTCGAGCCAGCGGCGCGTCAGGGCATCGGCCGGGACCGGGCTCAGCCCGGCCTCCTCGGCGACGATCACCACTTCGCGCTCGCTGGCCGTGAGCGCGGTGAGGCCGGCGTGCACGATCGGCTCGGCCTGCTCGTCGTGGCGGTGCATCACACCGGCGATCCACACGCCGAGGCCGTCGAGGAGCACCGGGCCGGTCGTCGCCTCGAGCGTCGCGGCGAGATCGTCGTGGATCTCGATCGTGTGCCACTCGGGGCCGCGCCGGGCCTGGTGCGCAGCGATGCGCTCGGTCATCTCGGCGTCGATGGCCGCGCCGGTGGCCAGGTACGTGCCGCCGTCGAGCAGCGCTTCCGCGTACGCGCTCTTGCCGCTGCGGCGGCCGCCGAGGACAAGGGTGAGGCTCATGCTTCGTGGTAGATCAGCGCGTTGACGGCGGCGACGGCGACCGACGAGCCGCCGCGCTCGCCCCGGTTGGTCACGAACGGGTGGCTCGACTGTGCGAGCGCGGCCTTGGCCTCGGCGGCGCCGACGAAGCCCACCGGCAGGCCGACGATCAGCGCCGGGTCCCGCGGTGGGTGCTCGAGCAGCTCGAACAGCGCGGTGGGGGCGTTGCCGATCACCCAGATCGCGCCGGCCGGTGCCTCTTCGGTCGCGAGCCGCATCGCCGCCGCACTTCTCGTGCCGCCAGGTTGCGCGACGGCGCGCTTGTCATCGAGCGGCACGATCGGCGTGCGGGACGTGATGCCGGCGGCGGCCATGCGTGCGTCGCAGTACACGGGAGCGCCGGCGAGCAGTGCTTCGCGCCCTCGCTCCAGCGCGGCCTCGTCGAGGATCAGCGATTCGCCGAAGGACAGGTCGGCGGCGGCGTGGATCACCCGCTCGGCCACCGCGCGCGAGAGCGGCGGGAGGTGGCTGAGGTCGATGCGCGACCGCAGGATGCGGTAGCTCTCGACCTCGATCGGATGGATCACTCTGGGCATTCGGCCACCGCGCAGGTTGCGTGTTCGGAACGGGTCTTGGGCACGAGCAGGCGCGTGCCGGAGAGCAGGGCCGCGGCCTCTGCGACGCTCGGCGTGCCGACGTGGCGCGCAACGACCGCGCTCGGCGTGGGCACGTCGACCTGCGCGAGCGCGGCGGCGGTGTGAGTGTGCAGCGGGACGCCGAAGTGCTCGGCGGCGGCAAGCATGCACGGCTCGTGCGCGCGGCGATCGACGGTCGCGAGCGCTACGAGCTCGCCGGCCGGGAGCGTCGCCTCGATCAGCGTCCGCAGCTCGTCGGGCGGGCACCCGAGACTGCACCCGACGCCCGCGACGAGGTTCATCGGCGGCCCACGATCACGGTCACCGGGTTCTCGGCGGCGAGGCGGTGGCCACCCGCGAGCGGCTTGACCCGGTTGGCCTGCAGCGTCGTCGCGGTCACCTCGAACTCCTGCGACAGGCGTTCGATCGTCGGTGCGACGCGGTCGATCAGGGCGAGCGTGACCACCACCGCGCGCCGTGCACGCATGGCCGCGTCGAGCACGGCGGGGCCGCCGCCGCCGACGAAGACGGCGTCGGGCTCGCGGAGGTCTCGCAGCGACTCGGGAGCGGCGCCGAGCACGGTGGCCAGCGGCACGCCGTGCGCGGCGGCGTTGCGCGTCGCGAGGGCGATCGCGTCCGGGGCCTGGTCGATCGCGGTGACGGCGGCGCCGAGCAACGCGCACTCGATCCCGACCGCGCCGCTGCCGCAACCGATGTCCCAGATGTGGTCGCCGGTCCCGGGGCCGAGCGCGGCCAGCGCCAGCGCGCGGACCTCGGCCTTGGTGATCATCCCCGCCCGGTGCTCGAACGCGTCTTCGGGAAGGGCCCAGCGGTTCGGCGTGCGCGGGGGCCAGACGGTCGCTCGCCCGGCCGTGGGCTCGTGCACGATCACGACGTTGGGGTCGTTGAACGGCGGCTCGGTGGCCAGGCGCTCGTCGGGCGTGCCGAGCGCCTCGGCGACGACGGGGTTGCGCGCCTTGAGGGCATCGACGATCAGCTCGGTGTTGCCGGGCTGGGTGAGGATCGCGACCTTCGGGTGCCGCAACGCGGTGTTGATCGCCGTGTGCGGGTCGCGGCCGTGGGCGGACACGACGAGCGCGTCGTCCCACGGGACGCCGAGCCGCGCGAACGCTCGCGCGACAGAGGAGGGGGCAGGGTGGACGTGCACTGGGGTGAGCGCGGAGAGCCGGCGGACGATGCCGAAGAAGCCTGGGTCGCCCGACGCAAGGACCACGACGCCCTCGCGGCCGACGAGCGCCTCGAGGTCGAGCTTCGCGTCGAGGACGACGTGCTCCTTGCCGGGCGCGAGCTGCTCCAGCACGGCTCGGCCGCCCGCGACGACGCGCGCGTCGGCGAGCAGCGCTTCCGTTCCGGGCGGCACGGCGCCGCCGGAGACCCCGAGGACGTGGATCTCAGGCACGTTTCTTGTACTTGCTCGGCGCGCCGAGGCGCCGGTAGCGGTGGCCGTAGTGCGGGTCGTAGACGTGCGACTGGCCGGCGCCCGCGCCGCCGCCGAGCGCGGGGCCGACGAGCACGAGCGCCTGCGTCGTGATCTTCTCCTCGCGGATGCGCGTGCCGATCTCATCCAGGCGGCAGCGGAAGACGATCTCGTCCGGCCAGCTCGCCTTGTAGACGACCGCGGCCGGCGTGTCGGGTGCGTATCCGCCGTCGATCAGGTCCTGCTGGAGCTCACGCGGGCGCCGGACGGACAGGAACAGCGCCATCGTCGTGCCGTGCGCGGCCATCGCCTGGAGCTGCTCGTTGGGCGGCATCGAGGTGCGCTGCGCGCGGCGGGTGATGATCAGCGACTGGCTGACGTCGGGGATCGTCAGCTCCTGCCCGAGGCTCGCCGCGGCGGCGGAGAGACTCGACACGCCGGGGACGATCACGGTGTCCAGCCCGAGCGCCCGGCACGCGCCGAGCTGCTCGTGCAGCGTGCCGTAGAGCGTCGGGTCGCCGGAGTGCACGCGGGCGACGTCGAGGCCCTCCTCCGCGGCGCGCCGGTAGATCGCCAGGATGGCGTCGAACGTCTTGTCATCGGACGCGACGTGCTCCGCCTGCGGGGCGTGCTCAAGGATCTCCGGGTCGACGAGGGAGCGCGCCCAGACGACGATGTCGACCTCGCCCAGGATGCGCGCGGCGCGCAGCGTGAGCAGGTCGGCCGCGCCCGGGCCGGCGCCGACGAAGTAGACGGTGCTCATGCGGGTACCGGCCTTCTGCGGACGCGGATCAGGTCGGGTCTGATGGAGAGCAGCGCGCGGATCAGCAGCGCGGTCACGACGCCTTCGACCAGCGCCACCACGGCGTAGGCGCCGAGCGTGACCGTGGCGAAGGTGGAACGGTCGATCCCGCTCTTGGCGCCGAGCGTCATGAACGCCGTGAACAGGAGTGCGGAGAGGAGCACGCAGACCGCGGCCGTCAGCCCGGCGGCAATGTGCAGCGGCAGCGGTTTGCGCAGCGCGAGCAGGATCGGATAGCCGACGAACGCCGGCACGAGCGCGAGCACCGTGACCGTCGTGCCCAGCGTCGTGATCCCGCCCGAGCCGAACAGCAGCGCCTGCAGGATGCAGACCGTCGTGATCGTCAGCGCGCCGAGGTACGGGCCGAGCAGCGCGACCGCGAGCGCGCCGCCGAGCAGGTGCGCGTTGGTGCCGAGCGTGACGGGGATGAACGGCGCCTCGCCGACGATGAAGAACGCCGCCGCGAGGCCCGCCACCGGCAGGTCCTTCTCCCGCGCCGTGCGCGACGCGCCCCGCAGGCACACGCCGACACCCACCACCGCGGTGAGCGTGCCGAGCGCGGCGGCCTCGCCGGTCAGGAAGCCTTCGGGGATGTGCACGTGAGCTCCAGCGCGGCCGCCTCGCCGACCACGAACGTGACGGGCGGCGGCAACGGGGCCGGGAGGGTGGACAGGGTGCCGCGCAGGACGCGCTGCGCTTCGCGGCTCGCGCCGCTGATGGCCGCGATCGGCGTCTCGGGCGCGCGACCGCCCTCGATCAGCTGCGCCGCGATTCGCCGGATGCGGCCACGGCCCGTGAGGATCACGAGCGTCCCGCCGAGCGCGGCGAGCTTGTGCCAGTCGGGCGGCTCCGCGTGCTCGTCGTCGTCGTTGCCGTCGACGAAGGTGGCGGTGACGCTGTTCTGGCGCAGCATCAGCGGGATGCCCGCCGCGGCGGGCGCCGCCAGCGCGGCGGACACGCCGGGGATGACGTTGATGGCGATCCCCGCGTTCTGCAGCGCAAGTGCCTCCTCGCCGCCGCGCGAGGCCACGAACGGGTCGCCGCTCTTGAGCCGCACGACGTCACCTTTTCGCCCGAGCTCGACGAGGAGCGCGTTGACCTCTTCCTGCGAGAGCGCCCGCTTGCCCCGCTGGAGCCCGACAACGTGCGTCTCCGCGTCGGCGGGGGCGAGCGCGACGATGGCGTCCATCGACGGCCGGTCGTAGACGAGCACGCGCGCGCGGCGAATGAGCTCCGCGGCCGCGACGGTGAGCAGCGAGGGGTCGCCGGGGCCGGCGCCGACGAGATGGACGGTCACGTCGCGCCCTCGCCCAACATAAAGGGGCCAGGCCCCTTTATGTTCGCCCGATCGCGGAGCGCGACGAGCCACTCGCCGGCCCACTCCGCGGTCTCTCCCGCCACGAGCACGAGCGAGCGCATCGTCACGGTCGTCGCGTCGATCTCCGCGAGCGTCGTCGTCTCCAGCGACTCGCCCTCGCGCGCGACGTCGGTCGCCACCACCACCGGGGTCTCTCCCGACCGGTGTTCGCGCAGGATCGCCAGGGCACGGTCGAACGGCTCCGTGCGCGTCTTCGAGCGCGGGTTGTAGAGCGCGAGCGCGATGCCGGACATCGCCAGGCCGGTCAGGCGACGCTCCACCGTCTCCAGCGGGAGGTGCAGGTCCGACAGCGAGAGCGTCGCCCAGTCGTCGGCGAGCGGGGCGCCCAGGACGGCGGCGGTCGCGAGCGCGGCGGTCACGCCCGGCACGACCGTCACGTCGATGCCCTCGGCCATCGCCAGCGTGCGGGCGGCCATGCCGTGTACGCCCGCGTCGCCGCTCGACACCAGCGCGACCCGCCCGCTGCGTGCCCGCTCGACCGCCTCGCGTGCGCGTTCGAGCTCTTCGCCCATCGTGCCGCGCACCACTTCCTGCTCGTCCAGCAGGTCCGCGCACTGGTCGACGTAGGGGCCGTAGCCGATCACGACGTCCGCCTCGCGCACGGCCCGTTCCGCCGCCGCGGTGCGGTGCTCGGGGCCGCCCGGGCCGAGGCCGACGATGAACAGGCTCATGAGACGAGGGGGTTGAAGCCCGCGGGCAGCTCGAGCCGGTGCGCGCGCATGAAGCCCTCGTCGGCGAGCACTTCACGGGTGGGGCCGTCGGCGACGACCTGGCCGGTGTCGAGCACCACTGCGCGCTCACACAGCTCCAGCGCGTAGGGGAGGTCGTGCGTGACCAGCAGCGTGGTCAAGCGCAGCGACCGCAGCACGTCGAGCAACTCGCGCCGCGCCGCGGGGTCCAAGGCCGCCGTCGGCTCGTCGAGGATGAGCACGTCGGGCTTGCACGCGAGCACGCCCGCGATGGCCGCGCGGCGCCGTTCACCCGCGCTCAGCGAATGCGGCGCACGGGCGGCGAGCGCGTGGATGCGCACGGCCTGCAGCGCCTCGTCGACGCGCTCGCGCAGTGCTTCGCCCTCCAGCCCCTGGTTGGCGGGGCCGAATGCGACGTCCTCCTCGACGGTGGGCATGAAGAGCTGGTCGTCGGTGTCCTGGAAGACGATCCCGGCGCGGCGGCGGATCTCGTTGCGGGTCTTGTTCGAGAGGCCGATGCCGGCGATCGACAGCGTGCCGGTGAGCTCCTCCAGCGCGCCGCAGGCGGCGAGCGCGAGCGTCGTCTTGCCGGCGCCGTTCGGGCCGAGGATCGCGACGCGTTCGCCCTGCTTGATGTCCAGGCTCACGCCCGACAGCGCGGCGGTGCCGTCCGGGTACGCGTACCCCAGGTCGTTGAAGCTGAGGATCGTCGGGCCGGGCTCGACGGGTGCGGCGGGCCGCAGCGCGGGGAGCTTGAGCGGCGCGCGGGTGGCGCGCCGCGACCGGCGGGAGCCACGCGCGGGACCGTCGCCGTGCGGCGTGAGGCTGATCGGCGTGCCGACCTTGTCCTCGTAGCCCGGCAGCCGCACGCGGTACGTGCACAGGTCGCAGTTCATCCGCACGTCGCCGTGCAGCGCCTCGCGGTAGCGCTCGATCACGAGCCGGGCGAGCCGCCGGTCCGGGCCGATGTGCGCGGCGGCCAGCACGGTCAGGTCCGCGTGCTGCGCCGCGTACTCCTCCGCCTGCGCGTAGATGCGCGGCACGAGGATGCCGGTGAACAGGAAGAACGGCACGACCGCGATCCGCTTCGCGCCCAGCCGCCGGCAGCGCTCGAGCGCCTCCTGCACGGTCGGCTGCGCGACGCCCGCGAACGCCGGCTCGACCAGTCCCAGCCCGCGGTTGTCCGCGAGCAGCCGCGCGAACTTGTACAGGTCACTCGTCGCGTCCGGGTCCGAGGAGCCCCGCCCGACGAGCACCACGGCGGTGTCCTCGGTGACGTCACCGAGCGCGGCGCGAGCGCGGTCCTCGACGATGTCGAGCACGATCGGCTCGATCCCCAGATCGCGCCCCATGTGGAAGTGCACGCCCGGGTGGCGGGAGCGCGCGCGGGTGAGCGCTGCGGGCCCGTCGTTCTTCAGGTGCCCCGCGGCGAGCAACACGAGCGGCACGGAGACCACTTCGCGGCTGCCTTGCGCGACGAGCTCGTCGATCCCGGTGTCCACCAGCGGCTCGGCCAGCTCGATGAACCCGAACCCGACCGGCAGCTCACCCGCCGCCTCGCGCACGTGCCCGGCGAGCGTCCAGAACTCCTCGAGGCCGTCCGCGTCGCGGGTGCCGTGCCCGACGACCATGAGGGAAGCGGTGGCGATGGCGACGCTCACAGCCAGCCTCGGGCCATGACCAGCACAACGATTGAACAGAGGGGAATGATCGCCGCGCCGACCCACGCGACCGGCGACGCCGCCGGCGCGAGCTGCAGCGACGGCATCCGCCCGTCGTAGCCGCGCGCGAGCATCGCGGTATGTACGCGCTCGCCGCGCTCGAACGTGCGAACGGCCAGCGCGCCGACGCCCTTCGTCGCGGCGCTCGACTGCCACAGCCAGCGCGCCGTGTCTCCGCGCTGCACGCGCGCGAGCCGCATCCGGCGCAGCTCGTCGCCGATGACCTGCAGGTAGCGGATGGCGAAGCCCGCGATGGCCACCAACTGACGGGGAAGCCCGAGCCGCTCGGCGCCGCGCAGGATCTCCGCGGGCGGCGTCGTCCAGGCCAGGACGGCGGTCGCGAGCACGGCCAGCGTCGCCTTCGCCACGATCCCGAACGCGAGCCACCAGCCGTCTTCGGCCACCCACGGCAACACGAGCACGAACAGCACGAACGGCACCTCGAAGAGCAGCCGTGTCCCCAGCACGCGGGGATCGACGCGGGCGAAGATGGCCACGGCCAGCAGGATCGCGGCGTCCACCGCGTACGGCCAGACGAGGTCCCCGCGCGGCACCAAAGCGACGGCGATCACGAACAGGAGCGTCGCCGCGACCTTGCACTCGGCGGGAGCGCGGTGCAGCGACGTCTCGACTGCGGTGTCGAGCTCCTGTTGGTGGGCCTGGCTCACAGGCGGCTCCCGCGGCCTTCCCGCTGTGCAGGCGCGATCACGGTGGAGAAGTAGGGCGCGCGGCCGTCGGGGGCGACCAGCGTCTCACCGGTCCGCCCGAGATCCTGGCCGTAGACGGGTTCGCGGCCCGCTTCGCGCACCGCGTCGAGCACGTGCGGCAGGTGACGCCCGCCCTTGTAGACGATCACGGTGTCGAAGCTGCCCAGCGCTTCGCGCAGTGACGCATCGCCGGCCGTGTACGGGACCAGCGCGAGCCGTTCCTCACCCTCCGCGAGCACGGTCCCCGAGCGTGCGGCGAGGTCCTGCATGGCGGTGATGCCGGGCACGGTCTCGATGATCACGTCCGGTACGAGCGCCCGCACGGTGTGGGCGATGTAGGTGAAGGTGGAGTAGAGGTTCGGGTCACCGATGGTGGCGAAGGCCGCGGTGCCCGATACCGCGGCGATCAGCTGCCCGGCGCGGTCCCAGTGCTCATCGCGGCTGGCTGCATCGCTCATCGCGAAGTCCAGCGGCGTGCACTCGACGTGCGCGGACACGATCTCCGCGGCGCGGCCGCCGGCGGGGACGAAGACCTGGTCGGCCTCCTTCAGACACCGCAGCGCCTTCAAAGTCAGGTGCTCCGGGTCGCCCGGGCCGACGCCGATCCCGATCAGCCGCATGCCGCCACCAGCCGATCGGCCACCTCGGGCGTCGCCGCCCAGTGCGTGTGCAGGTAGGACGCGTGGACCTTCCCCGCCACGTGACCTTCGCGCCCGCGGTGGTGCTCCCACGCGTTGCCCGCCGCAGAGACCTGCGAGTAGTGGAACTCGTGCCCGCGCGTGACGGTGCCCTTCGGCCACACGGGATGATCGCTGAGCGACGTCGCCTCGCGATACCCGAGCGTGAGGCGGCCCGTCATGTGCGCCTCGACGGGCAGCACGCCGCACATCGGGCGCTCGTCGAGCGTCTCGGCGAGGTACAGCAGGCCGCCGCACTCGGCCAGGATCGGGCCGTCGAAGGCGGCGATCGCGCTGCGCAGGCCGGTGTTCGCGGACAGCTCCTCGCCGAAGATCTCCGGGAAGCCGCCGGCAAGAACGAGCGCGTCCGTGGCTTCGGGCAGCGCCTCGTCGTGCAGCGGGTCGAACTCGGCCAGCTCGGCGCCCGCCCCGGCCAGCAGCTCGAGGTTCTCCTCGTAGTGGAAGGAGAACGCGGGGCCGCGCGCGATCGCCACGCGCACCTTGGCCGGCTCGGTCTTGGGCGCCCACGCTTCGCCGGGCAGCTCGGGCGCGGACTTCGCCAGCTCGACGAGCGCCTCCAGGTCGCAGTACTCCTTCATCGCCGCGCCGAGGTGCTCGATCACGCCGCGGGCCCGGGGCTTGCGCTCGGCCACCGGGACGAGCCCGAGGTGGCGCTCCGGCACCTCCAGCGAGGGGTTGCGGTGCAGCGCGCCGAGGACGGGGATGTCCGGCAGCGCCTCGCGCAGGATGTCGGCATGGAAGGAGGAGCCCACCTTGTTCAGGATCACGCCCGCGACGTTCACGTCCGGATCGAACGTGCGGTAGCCGTGGACGATCGCCGCGACCGAGCGCGCCATCGCCTCGCAGTTGACCACGAGGACGACCGGTGCCTGCAGCAGCTTCGCGACGTGCGCGGTGGAGGCGAGCTCGCCGCGGCCGGACGCGCCGTCATAAAGGCCCATCACGCCTTCGATCACGGCGATGTCGGCGCCCTGCGAACCATGGCGCACCAGCGGCGCGATCAGCTCGGGCGAGGACAGGAACGCGTCGAGGTTGCGCCCCGGTCGCCCGGTCGCGAGCGCGTGGTAGCTGGGGTCGATGAAGTCCGGGCCGACCTTGAACGCGGCGACGTTCGACAGCGCGGCCATGATCCCGGTCGCGATCGTCGTCTTGCCGGCGCCACTGCTGGTGCCCGCGATGACGATCCGGGGAATCACCACTCGATTCCCTGCTGCGCTCTGATGCCCTGTTCCATGGGGTGCTTGATCTTGACGACTTCGCTCACGAGGTCTGCGGCCTCGATCAGCCCGGGGGAGGCGTCACGGCCCGTCACGACGATGTGCTGGAAGCCTGGCCGGTTCTTCAGCGTGGTGACGATCTCCTCTTCGGAGACCCAGCCGTACTTGATCGCGTAGGTCAGCTCGTCGAGGAGCAGGAACTCGTAGCGCTCGGACTCGATCCGGCGCTTGACCTCCGCCCAGCCCTCGCGCGCCTTGTCCGCCGATTCCTCGAGGTCGCGGCTGATCCACGTCCAGCCGTCGCCCATCTTCTCCCAGTCGATCCCGCCCAGGGCCTGCGCGGCCTTGGCCTCGCCGACCTTCCACTTGCCGGACTTGACGAACTGGAACACACCGCAGCGGTAGCCGCGCGCCCACGCGCGCAGCAACATCCCGAACGCGGACGTCGACTTGCCCTTGCCATGGCCGGTGACGACGATCAGCAGCGGCTTGTCGCGCGGCTTGCGGCGCTTGGGCTCGGCTGAGCCGGCGTCGTCCGGGGTGTGTGGGACGTCGATGTCGGTCATGCGGCTTGCTCCAAAGGAAGGATTTGCGCGTCGGCCGCTTGGGCGAGCTGCGCGGCGAGGCCGAGGCGGACGGCACCCTGCTCGCCGTCGATCACGACGACGCCGGCGGCGGCCTTGGAGAGGGATTCGATCGCGTGCAGGGCGGCGGTGCGGTCGCCGGCGCGGCCGTCGGTGACGATGATCGCCAGCGCGCGCCTTGACGGGTCTCGTCGTTGCTCGGTGCGGATGATCATCTCGGTCTGCTCGAGCCCCTGCGCGAGCGGTGTCTTCCCGCCGGTGGGGAGCGTTCTGAGCGCTTCCGCGGCGCGTTCGACGCTGCTCGTCGGCGCGAGCTGGACGATCGCCTCGTCGCCGCGGAACGTCACGAGCGCGACCTTGTCCCGCCGCTGGTAGGCGTCGGTGAGCAGGCCCAGCACGGCGCCCTTGACCTGCGCCATCCGCTTGCGAGCGCCCATCGACCCCGACGCGTCCACGCAGAACACGATCAGGTTGCCCTCGCGGCCGGAACGGATGTGCTCGTAGGGGACGAAGCTGCCAGTGAGCGCGGCGGCGCGCAGGCTCGCGGCGAGCGCGAGGTCGGTCACCGTGCCCTCGGCGGGCTTGGCGTCGACGGGCTCGCCGGTGGTCGTGCGCGAACGCCGGCCGGTCGCGCCGCGACCCTTGCCGGCGAGCGTGAGCAGCGGCGCCTTGCCGGGCGTGCCCGGCTCGTCCATTCGTGCCCGGGACGGCGCGCCGTCCCGGTACGGACGGTCCTCTTGCGGGGGCGCTTCGGTCTCGGACTCTGTGGGTGGTGCCGGGGAATCCGTGGGGGACGGGGGCTCTGGGTCGTCGTCGGGCTCGGAGTCGTTCAGCGCCTGGTCCAGCTCGGAGTCGTCGAGGCCCGGCTGCTGGAGCGGGCCACGGCGACGGCGGTGGGCGAGCGCGAGCTTCGCGGCGCGCTTGACGTGGTCGTTGGTGACCTCGTCGGCGCCGTCCAAGGCGGCGAGCGCGGTGGCGGTGCGGGCGGTGACGATGTCGGCGCGGTGGCCGTCGACGCCGAGCCGGGCGCAGGTGCCGGCGATCAGCAGCAGGATGCGGTCCGGCAGGCGCACACTCGCGAGGCGTTCCTTCGCGGCCACGATCGTCGCCGCCAACGCGCGCTCCTCCTCACCGAACCGGGCGGTGAACGCCGCCGGGTCGCGGTCGAAGGCCAGCCGGCGGCGCACGATCTCCACGCGCACCTCAGGGTCGCTGCTGCCGACGACCTCGACCGACAGGCCGAACCGGTCGAGGAGCTGCGGGCGCAGGTCGCCCTCCTCGGGGTTCATCGTGCCGACCAGCAGGAAGCGGGCGTCGTAGGACGTCGAGATGCCGTCGCGCTCGATGTGGACCCGCCCCAGCGCGGCCGCGTCGAGCAGCACGTCGACCAGGTGGTCCGGCAGCAGGTTGACCTCGTCCACGTACAGCAGACCCTCGTGGGCGTTGGCCAACAGACCGGGCTGGAACGTGGCCTTGCCCTCGCCCAGCGCACGATCTAGGTCTAGCGTGCCGAGCACGCGGTCGGCGGTGGCGCCGATCGGCAGCTCCACCAACTTGCCGTCCAGCACCGGGGCCAGCCCACGCACGGCGGTCGTCTTGGCCGTGCCGCGCTCACCCCGCACGAGCACGCCGGAGATCGCCGGGTCGACGGCGCAGACCAGCAGCGCCTCTCGCAGCGGCTCCTGGCCGACCAACGCGCTGAACGGGAACGGGGTCACGCGGTGGTCTCCTCCAGGTCCCCTTCGACATCGAGGTACGCCTCGCGCAGCGTGTCGAGCGCGGCTTGCGACGGCGCCTCCCACAGCCCGCGGTCGGCGGCCTCCAGCAGGCGCTCGGCGATCGCGCGCAGCGCCCATGGGTTCGAGCGGGTCAGGAAGTCCCGAACCTCGTCCGCGCCCACGTACTTCTCGGTCACCTGCTCGTACATCCAGTCCTCGACGACGCCGGTCGTGGCGTCGTACCCGAACAGATAATCCACGGTGGCGGACAACTCGAACGCGCCCTTGTAGCCGTGACGCATCATCGAGCCGATCCAACGGGGGTTCGCGACGCGGCTGCGGAACACGCGCCGAGCCTCCTCAGCCAGCGAACGCGAGGCGGGCTTGGACGGGTCACTCGAATCGCCGATGACCGCGCGCGGGTCGGCGCCGGCCAGATGCCGCACGTAGGCGATCATCCCGCCGTGCTCGGCGAAGTAGTCGGAGCTGTCGAGCAGGTCGTGCTCGCGCGTGTCGATGTTCTTGACCGCGACGTCGATGCGCGCGAACTGGCGCCGCATCGCGCTGCGCGCCTCGACCCCGCCGCGCCCGCGGCCGTAGGCGTGCCCGCCCCAGGCCTCGTAGACCTCGGCCAGGTCGGCGTCGTCGCGCCAGTTCTTGACGTCCACGAGCTGCAGGATGCCGGTGCCGTACGTGCCGGGACGGCCGCCGAAGATGCGCGCCGTCGCGGCCTTCCAGTCGCCCGCGAGCTCCTCGACGTCGGCCAGCACGTGCTTGCGGACGAAGTTCTGGTCCTCCGGCTCGTCCAGCCCCGCGACGAGCGTGACCGCGTCATCCAGGACATCGACCAGGTGCGGGAACGCGTCGCGGAAGAAGCCACTGATCCGCACCGTGACGTCGATCCGCGGGCGACCCAGCTCTTCGAGGCTGATCACGTCCAACCCGATGATCCGGCGCGTCTCGGGATGCCACTTCGGCCGCACGCCGAGCAGCGCGAGGATCTCGCCCGCGTCGTCGCCGGCGGTGCGCATCGCGGCCGTGCCCCACACGACGATGCCCACCGTCTCCGGCAGCTCGTCGTGGGAGGCGAGCAGCGCGTCGGCGAGCTTCGTGCCCGTCTCGTAGGCGAGGTCGGACGGCAGCGCGCGGGGGTCGACGCTGTACATGTTGCGCCCGGTCGGAAGCACGTCCAGGCGGCCGCGCGTCGGCGAGCCGGACGGCCCCGCGACCACGTGACGGCCGTGCAGGCCGCCGATCAGCGCCGGGATCTCGTCCGCGGTCGCCAGCAGCTTCGGCAGCACCTCATGCTCGGCCAGCTCCAGCACGGTGTCGATCGCCGGGTCGCCCGTCTTGGTGCCGTCGGCGAGGAAGGCACCGAGGATCTCGAGCTGACGGTCGTAATCCGGCTCGGCGTCCGCGAAGCCCTGCAGGCGCAGGATCGCGTTGAGCAGCCCGCGCAGCTGCTCGCCCTGCGGCACCTGGCCGAGGATGTGCAGGCCGTCGCGCACCTGCAGGTCCTTGATCTCGCACAGGTAGCCGTCGACGTGCTCGATCAGGTCGCCGAAGTCCTCGAGCTCCGGCTGGTCGCCCTCGATCTCGAGGTCGCGGTGCAGCTCGGCCTCGTGGATCAACGACCAGATGCGGTTCGCGAGCGTCGGCAGCTTCGCGGGGTCGAGCGCCTCGGCCCGCGCGTAGTCGTCGAGCAGCTGCTCGAGCTTGGCCATCTCGTCGTACGTCTCGGCGCGCATCATCGGCGGCACGAGGTGGTCGATCACCACGGCGTGGGCGCGGCGCTTGGCCTGCATGCCCTCGCCGGGGTCGTTGACGACAAACGGATAGAAGAGCGGGATGTCCGCGAGGCAGACGTCGGGGGCGCACGCCTCGCTCAGCCCCAGGGCCTTGCCCGGCAGCCACTCGAGCGTTCCGTGCTTGCCGAGGTGGACGATCGCGTCCACGCGCTGGGACAGCCAGCGGTAGGTCGCGAGGTAGTGGTGGGCGGGCGCGAGGCCCGGGTCGTGGTAGATCGCGACCGGGTTCTCGCCGTAGCCGCGCGGCGGCTGGATGGCGAGCAGCACGTTGCCGAGCTCCAGCACCGCGATCACGAAGTCGTCGCCGTCGGTGTAGTGCTCGCCGGGCGGCGGCCCCCAGGTCTCGACCATCGGTCCCGTCAGCGCTTCGGGGAGCGAGTTGAACCACTCGGTGTAGTCGGCGACGGAGAGCCGCGCGGTGGCCTGCGCGAGCTGGTGGTCGGAGAGGAACTCGGCGTCGTGGCCGCCGGTCGCGATCAGCGCGTGGATGAGCTCGTCACCGTTGGCGAAGTCGTGCTCGACCCGGTGGCCGGCCTCCTGCAGCGCCGCCAGCAGCATCATCGCGCTGGCGGGCGTGTCCAGGCCGACCGCGTTGCCGATCCGCGCGTGCTTGGTCGGGAACGAGCTGAGCACGATGCCGGTCCGCTGCTCGCTGCGGTCCAGCGTCCGCAGGCGGGCGTGGTTGACGGCGAGCCGCGCGAGGCGGCCGCAGCGCTCGAGGTCGGGCGCGTAGTGCAGCGCTTCGAACGGGGCGTCGGCGATCGGCTCCTTGAAGGAGATCGGGACGCCGATGATGCGGCCGTCGAACTCGGGGATCGCGACCTGCATCGCGGCGTCGAGCGGGGTGAGGCCGGAGTCCGACTCGGCCCACCGCTGCCTTGACGTGGTGGCGCAGAGCGCCTGGATGACCGGGACGTCGAGCGCCTCCAGCGCTTCCGCGTGCCACTCGTCCGCCCCGTGCGAGCCGCCACTCGCCAGCACCGTCGTGATCAGCGCGTCGATCTCACCGTCGAGCAGCTTCAGCGCGGGGGAATCGCCGCGCAGGCTGTACGCCCACACGGGAACGGCCTGGCCGCCGGCCTCCTCGATCGCGGTGCTCAGCGCGTCGATGAAGGCCGTGTTGCCGGTGGCGAAGTGGCTGCGGTAGAAGACGACGCCGACGCGCGGGCGGCCGTCACGTTCGGGGTTCGCGGGGTAGAAACCGACGTCCTCGAGCGGCTGCGGGTCCTCGAACCCGTAGCCCGTGAGCGCGAACGTGTCGCTCAAGAAGTTCAGCAGCTCGCGCGTGTTGTCGACGCCGCCGTGGCGCAGGTACTCGAAGGCCTGGGCGACGGCGCCCGCGGGGGCCAGGGAGAGCTCCGCAAGCTCGGCGTCGGGCTCGGCCTCGCCGCCGAGCAGGATCAGCGCCGTGCCCTGCTGCTCGCAGCGGCTGCGGAGCTCACTCACGCCCTCCGGCCACGCGCGACGGCCGCCCAGCAGGCGGACCACCACGACGCCCGCCCCGCTCGTGAACGCGGCGAGGTCCTCCAGCGTGCTCGGGTTCGCACAGCGGACCTCGGGGAAGTCGTCGTCGAGCTGCGTGAGCGCATGCGCGGCGGCGAGGATCTCGGTGTCGGCCGTGGTCAAAAGACGGAGCACGCAGTGCCTCCTGGCGGGATGGTGGGCAGCCCTTCCGGGGCACCTTGTTCGATGAGGTCGGTGAACGCGGGGGCGTCGACGTGGGCGCCGAACCAGTCCGCGAGGCGGTCGAGGTGAGCCTCGCGCACGTCCGCGAACGCGCGCGTGCCCGGGGTCCAGCTGCGGCCGGTGCGTTCGGCCACCCAGCTGAGGAGCTTGCGGCGGACGGCGTCGCCTTCGAGCAGGCCGTGCCAGGCGGTGCCCAGCACGTCGCCGTCCTGGATGAGCGGCTCGTCGCGGTCGACACGGCCGTGGCGGATCTCGTAGCCGGTGGCCTCGACGCCCAGCACGCTGCCTCTCACCTGGCGGAGCAGCTTCTCGGGCGCGAACGTGGTGTTGACGTCGAGCAGGCCGAGGCCGGTCGCGCTGTCGGCGGACTCGATCCCGTCCTCGATCCGGTGCCCGAGCATCTGGTAGCCGCCGCAGATGCCGAGGATCGGGCCTTGGCGCCGTTGGAGGGCCTGGTCCAGGCCTCCGGCGCGAAGACGTTTGAGGTCCTCGACGGTGGCCTTCGTCCCGGGGAGGACGACGAGGTCGGCACGCTCGATGTCGGCCGGCGAACGGGTGTACCGCACCGACACGCCCGGCTCGGCCGCGAGCGCGTCCACGTCGGTGAAGTTGCTCATCCAGCGCAGGCGGATCACGGCCACGTCCAACGTGCCGGGGGTCGCGTGGTCCTGACGCAGCGCGAGCGAGTCCTCGGCGTCGATGAACGGGCCGTCGAGCCACGGGAGGACGCCGAAGGTGTGTCTTCCGGTGAGGTTCCGCAGCATGTCCAGACCCGGGTCGAGGATGCTCGGGTCGCCGCGGAACTTGTTGATCAGGAAGCCCGCGATCAACGCCTGGTCCTCGGGCTCGAGCAGCGCGAGCGTGCCGTAGAGCGAGGGGAAGACGCCGCCGCGGTCGATGTCGCCGATCACGAGCACGGGCAGGTTCGCGGCGCGGGCGAGGCCCATGTTCGCGAGGTCGCCCTGGCGCAAATTGATCTCGGCCGGCGAACCCGCGCCCTCGCACACGACGACGTCGAACCGGTCGCGCAGGTCGTCGAGGGCCGCGACCACGGGCGCCCGGAGCTCGTGCTTGAGCTCCTGGTACGAGCGCGCCGTCGCGTCCGCGTACGGCTTGCCCATCACGAGCACCTGGCTCTTGCGGTCGCCGGACGGCTTGATCAGCACCGGGTTCATCGCCGCCTCGGGATCGATCCCACACGCCGCGGCCTGCATCGCCTGCGCCCGCCCGATCTCCGCCCCGGTGGGCGTGACGGTGCTGTTGAGCGACATGTTCTGCGCCTTGAACGGAGCCACCGACACGCCCTGCCGCTTGAGCCAGCGGCAGATCGCGGCGACCGTCACGCTCTTGCCGGCATCGGACGCGGTCCCGGTGATCAGGATCGCGCCCTTCATCGCCGCACCATCGCGAGGACTGCGGTGGCGAGCGAGATGACGCGCGCGAGCCGGATCGCCCGCGCGACATCGTCAGGCCCAGGCGCGCGCCCCGTGCCGAGCTGCGGCCGATGCTCGACCTGCCCGGCGTACGCGAGCGTCCCGCCGAGCCGGAGCCCGAGCGCCCCGGCGAACGCCGCCTCGATCACGCCCGCGTTGGGCGAAGGGTGCTGCGCGGCGCCGTCGCGCCACGCCCGCCACGCCGCGCTGCGGGGCGTCGAGGCCGCGGGGGCAGGCGGCGAGGCCGCGGGGGAAGTCGGATCGTA
>JAPDDQ010000374.1 GCA_027587225.1 Solirubrobacter taibaiensis | reverse complement strand
AGGGCTCGTAAATGTAATAATGTCTACTTTCCCTAATTTCAATGCTGCTATAAGTTCTTGCTTTTTTTCTATATTCACTTTCGTACCGTATACGATTAGCTCATCTAGAGAAACACCAATTTCCCGAAGTGCAACCGGAATTACCTCTCTTGCTAAATTCCCTTTCGGAAATAAAATACGTTCGTTTCCACTTAATTCTTTTAGAAACTCTTCTGCAAATGCTTCTGCAACAAATGAAGTCGGAACAAAATGAACTTGATAGCCCCTTTTTTCTAACTCTAATTTTGTTTTCACACCTACCGCAGCGATTTTAATGGTTAGCGGTAGTTTCTTTTTTAAACTATCTAGAAAGAAAGCTACACCATTTCTGCTCGTAAAAATAACCCAGTCGTATGAATGTAGCTGCTCTTCAATATGTTGAATTTGCCTATGAGACATACCTTCCATACGCAAAAGCGGAATTTCCAATGGAATTCCGCTCTTTTCTTTCACTGCTACACTCATTTGTTTCGCTTGATGCTGGGCACGTGTAATCAATACCGTTTTTCCAGCGAGAGCGTTCATATTTATTGTTGCTCCTTATTTGCAGCAAGAATGAGTTCTTTGGCGCCTTGTTTAATTAAACGGTCCGCGGCCTCTAATCCTACTTCTTCAGGATTAGTACCCACTACTGTCTCTT
>JAPDDQ010000373.1 GCA_027587225.1 Solirubrobacter taibaiensis | reverse complement strand
CAGGATCACACGGTTCAACTTTTGGCGGGAATTACATCGCGATGGCTGCAGCGAAAGAAGTATTGCAAGTGAGTAAAAAACCATCGTTTTTAAAAGAAGTACAAGAAAAGGGCGAGTACGTATTAGAGAAGTTGCAAGAGGAATTACAGCATGTCGAATGTATTCAAAATATACGTGGTAAGGGGCTTATGATTGGGATTGAGTGTAAGCATGAAGTTGCAAGTTTTATAGAACAACTAGAAAACGAAGGGCTTCTCGTATTACAAGCAGGCCCTAATGTTATAAGACTATTACCGCCACTCATTGTCACGAATGAAGAGTTAGAACAGGCAGTATATATAATAAAAAAAGTAGTTTGTACAAAAAACGTATCAATCATATAAGGAGGAAGTTTCATGTCAACTGTACAAGTACCGAAATTAAATACGAAAGATCTTTTAACACTAGAAGAATTAACGAAAGAAGAAATTATTTCTTTAATTGAGTTCGCTATATATTTAAAAAAGAATAAGCAAGAGCCTTTATTACAAGGCAAAATATTAGGGCTTATTTTTGATAAGCATTCAACTCGTACTCGTGTATCTTTTGAAGCGGGAATGGTACAACTCGGGGGACATGGTATGTTTTTAAGTGGAAAAGAGATGCAAATGGGAAGAGGAGAAACTGTTTCAGATACTGC
>JAPDDQ010000372.1 GCA_027587225.1 Solirubrobacter taibaiensis | reverse complement strand
ATCACCATATTCCTTCACATAGTTTAATAACTGGTTTGTCGAAAGAAGTCTTACATACAGGGCAAATAATGAAAGCAAAATCACGTGAGGTCATTAATTGTCAACATGAAGGATGCCCTTTGCAAGCGGCGATTGTTATTCCACTAACTTCGCATGGAAATACGATAGGGACATTAAAACTGTATTTTAAAAATCCTAACCAGTTAAGTCGCGTTGAAGAAGAATTAGCAGAAGGGTTAGCAAAAATATTCTCCACGCAGTTAGAGTTAGGAGAAGCTGAGTTGCAAAGTAAATTACTTCAAGATGCGGAGATAAAAGCATTACAAGCGCAAATTAACCCGCACTTTTTATTTAATGCGATTAATACAGTATCAGCTTTATGCCGAACAGATGTAGAAAAAGCAAGGAAGTTATTATTACAGCTTAGCGTATATTTCCGATGTAATTTGCAAGGGGCACGTCAGTTATTGATTCCACTAGAACAAGAATTAAACCATGTACAGGCATATCTATCCTTAGAACAAGCAAGGTTCCCAAATAAGTATGAGGTAAAGATGTATATTGAGGACGAGCTAAAGACAACTTTAGTACCACCATTTGTTCTTCAACTATTGGTTGAAAATGCATTGCGACACGCTTTTCCGAAGAAGCAACCAGTATGTGAAGTAGAAGTGCATGT
>JAPDDQ010000371.1 GCA_027587225.1 Solirubrobacter taibaiensis | reverse complement strand
AAGTCAGGTCAAAACCTCAGAGAAACTTAGTATTGATGCTTTCCCTGCTCCAGATATTAAACAACGTAAAATCGCAGTACTTGTACATGATGGGTCAAATACAAATTCAGTAGATGCCGTTAAAGCATGGGCGGAAAGTGAAAATGCTGTTGCAGAAATTCTAGCTCCAAGTTCAGCTCCAGTTAAATCAAAAGATGGCAAAGAGATTGCCGTAGATGGTCGCCAAAATGGTGAGCCATCAGTAACTTATGATGCTGTTGTTGTGATTGATGGTGATAATTTGGATACATTTAAAGCCGATGGTGTTGCTAAACATTATGTTCTAGAGACTTATAAACATTTGAAACCGATTTATTTAATTGATGATAAGAAAGCACTTATTGATAATCTTGGTATTCAATCAGATGATGATGTTTTCAGTAGCAAGTCATTTATGGATCAACAGGATGACTTCAAGTTAGCCATACAAAACCACAGACTTTGGTCGCGAGAAGATGTAGTGGCAGGTATCCCAGCATAAAGATATGGAAAAGCCTAGACTCAATATTTAGTTCTAGGCTTTTTAAATCCGATACCATTTAACATAATGGCGCTTATGCGAAACCAATTATAAAAAGTTATTGTTTTTCAGGTATTTAAAAAATTAGCCATGACTAAAAAATAGGTAAAAAGCCGACTC
>JAPDDQ010000370.1 GCA_027587225.1 Solirubrobacter taibaiensis | reverse complement strand
AATAATAAAAAGAGAACTTGTATAGAATGTAAGCGTGTGGTAATATCAAAGATGTACTGATTGACTATATTATCCAATTGGTCATTTTTGGAGGTGAAGATGTGGCGATAGATCGAAAACGTTCTATTATTGAAGCTGCAACAAAGTCTTTTTCAGCGTTCGGTTATAAAGCAACAACGATGGATCAAGTAGCGAAGTTAGCGAATGTAGGAAAAGGAACGATTTATACTTTTTTCAAAAATAAAGAAGAGCTATTTGGTGAAATTATTTCTAATTTAATTACAGAAATGAAGCAAGTTGCAGAAAGTGCAATTCGTTCAGATGTCTCATTTTTTGAAAATGTACATAGAGCATTATATAGCATCTTGGAATTTAGAAAAGAACATCAGCTCATGATTAAATTAATTCAAGAAGAGCGCGATATGGGAACGAAAGAAGTACAAGAAGTTATGCAACAAGTTGATGTGGAAATCGTTTCTGTTATTCAATCGTATTTAAAGATTGCGATTGAAAAAGGTGAAATTAGCAAATGTGATCCAGAAATTACAGCATTTATTATGCTTCGTCTATATGTATCGCTTATTTTTGATTGGGAAAAAAATCACGAACCGCTAGAAAAAGAAAAAATTGCAGAGTTATTTGAACTTTATTTACTAAAAGGATTGTCAAACTAAGATAAT
>JAPDDQ010000369.1 GCA_027587225.1 Solirubrobacter taibaiensis | reverse complement strand
AATCTTTCGTATGGGATACGAAATAAATTTTCCGTATGAGTGGTGGTTCAACAGAAATTACATGTACATTTCCTTGCCTTACAGACTGCTCTACTGCCCTTTCTGGAAGTAACGTGATACCAAGGCCAGCTTTTACCATTGCAAGCATCGGTTCTGCGTAAGATGTTTCCACAGCTATAGTTGGTTTTACACCTATTTCATGAAACATGTTCATAATCATTTTCCTTACATCACATATTTCTGGATATACAATTAATTTTTCATTGTGCAGCTCTTCTATTTGAATGACTATCTTCTCTTTGTACGGATGATTATTTGAAACAGCACAAACAATTTTCTCTTGTTGCACTTCTTTTATATACGTAGCACCTTCTACTACTGAATCGATGAACATCGCGTCAATCTCCCGCGCTTTAAATAACTCTCTTAATACATCCGTATGTCCGATTTGCCATTCCACTTCGAACTCATCACCTAATATATCTTTACATTCTGATATGTAATGCTCCGCTAAACTCGGTAGTATACCAATTGAAAACTTCCGGTTCTCTTGATACCCCCTCATTTCTGTTTTCACTTCATTTATTTGCTCCAAAATCGGTAACATTCTTTTTATAAATAACTCTCCTGCCTCCGTTAACTCTACTCCTTGCGCAGAACGTTTAAGTAAAGTAACCTCTA
>JAPDDQ010000368.1 GCA_027587225.1 Solirubrobacter taibaiensis | reverse complement strand
TTTTCAAGAAGCTCTTTTGCATCAGCGTATTGTAAGCCGTGAGCTTCCGCAACTGCTTCGAATGTTACATAACCATCTAATGTGTTAATACCTTTTAATAATGCAGTGTTGCCTAAGCAAGCTTCTTTGTAGCCCTTGTTAGCAATTTGTACTGCATATGGTACTGTTACGTTTGTTAATGCAAGAGTTGACGTACGTGGAACTGCACCTGGCATATTAGCAACTGCATAATGAACAACGCCATGTTTTTCGTAAGTTGGGTTGTCATGAGTTGTAATACGATCAGTTGTTTCGAAAATACCACCTTGGTCAATCGCG
This sequence comes from Solirubrobacter taibaiensis, assembly GCA_027587225.1. Lineage (GTDB taxonomy): Bacteria > Actinomycetota > Thermoleophilia > Solirubrobacterales > Solirubrobacteraceae > Solirubrobacter > Solirubrobacter taibaiensis. Next base: position 363 of record JAPDDQ010000368.1, on the reverse strand, counting down.
ATATCTACAACAACAGAACCTGGTTCCATTGATTTAATCATTTCTTCTGTTACAAGTTTTGGAGCTTTTGCACCTGGGATTAATCCTGCACCGATTACAAGATCAGACTCTTTAACAGCTTCTGCAATATTGTAAGGATTAGACATTAAAGTTTTTACTTGGTTTCCGAAAATGTCATCTAATTGACGAAGACGTTCTGCACTTAAGTCGATGATTGTTACATCCGCACCTAGTCCAACTGCAATTTTAGCAGCATTTGTACCAGCTTGTCCACCACCGATGATTGTTACTTTACCACGTTTAACCCCTGGGACACCTGCAAGTAAGATACCTTTACCGCCTTTGTTTTTCTCAACGAATTGT
>JAPDDQ010000367.1 GCA_027587225.1 Solirubrobacter taibaiensis | reverse complement strand
AGCGCTTTTTGCTTCGAGCGAGAGAGCGAAATGGCCGGAGATTCTAGCCGCTGGAGCTAGATAATATATTTAAAAGTGGAGGTGGCTCTTTCAGCTCTGACCAACTAAGGTTCTTTCGACCTAAAGGTGCTTTTTACCTTTCGGGCGGAAGGTTCTTAGATGCGAAGATCTAGCCACCGGAACTAGATATATTTAAAAGCGTAAGCGGCTCACACCGCTCATTCTCTCTATTTTGAAAAAAACCCGCCTTGCGCAGCGAGTTTTACTTATCTTTGTTTGCAGGTACTGCATGACAATGACGACAACGTGGTTCATACGATTCTGAAGCTCCAACTAAAATAATTGGATCATCAAATGCCGCTGGTTCTCCATCAATTAATCGTTGTGTACGACTTGCTGGAGATCCACATACAGAACATACTGCTTGTAGTTTTGTCACATGTTCAGCAATCGCCATCAGCTGCGGAACTTGTCCAAATGGTAGACCACGGAAATCTTGGTCTAAACCAGCTACAATGACACGATAGCCACGATTTGCCAATACTTGCACCACTTCCACAATGTCCCCATCAAAAAATTGCACCTCATCGATTGCAATAACATCCAGCTCTTCTGTAATATGTTCAAATATATCCTTTGAAGCTGAAACAGGAACTGCTTTTACCTTTAATGCGTTATGTG
>JAPDDQ010000366.1 GCA_027587225.1 Solirubrobacter taibaiensis | reverse complement strand
TTTTTATAGAAATCTTCAGCATGTGTTTGAGCGGGAAGGTCCAATTTTGGTAGCCAATTTTCGTTTGCATACGCTGCAAGAGAATCCATAACAATTTTTCCAATCCCTTTTTTGCGATGGGAATTTAGCACGCAAATGCGTTCCATTTTTCCTATACCATCAAGTATGCGAAAACGTCCAGCACCAACTGGAACATCATTGTCATATATAACAACGTGTGTTGAAGTTTCTTCAAACTCATCGTACTCTTCTTCAGCAGAGACACGTTGTTCATTTACAAACACTTGTTTACGTACAGAGAATGCATCTCTTAGTTGTTCGTCCGTTTGTACAATCTGTGCGTGCAAATTAGTTGTTCCCCTTTCCAAGACGGAATGTTTCGTGTACAGTCCATGTTCCATTTTCTAATTGATATAGAAGATGGAAACGATCAATTGGTTGTTCGTAATAGAAATCTTTCATACGTAATCGGCCCAACACATCAGCATGCTCTGCATCTGATAAGCCTTGTCCGATTGTTAAATGAGGTACGAAAGCATATTCGCGTTCTTGCGTGAATAACCCGCTATGCATTTCTTCATTTAAGAAAGTAAGTTCAGGTGTTTTTTCTACTTTAAAGTAAAGGACGTTATTAACAGGTGCGAAAGAACCAACTTTCCCAACATGAAGGGTGAAAGGGTTCG
>JAPDDQ010000365.1 GCA_027587225.1 Solirubrobacter taibaiensis | reverse complement strand
AACGATTTGTGAATCGTGTCAAGAAACGCTCGCATCTTATCCTGAGTATTATGAGTATGAAAAATTTCTGCAATAAAATGTTGTCGCTTTGGCATGTCCAAAGCATTTTTCTGTTTTCCTTTTCCAAAATATTTGCATAAAATAGAATGACTTGCTCTTTATGTTGAGAGGAGTTTTAAAAATGATAGGTTTATTAGAGCAATTTTATAAAAATGAAGAGATACAATCGGTTATTAATGGATTAGAAGATGGGTTAAAAGAACAACTTATATCAGGGATGGCAACGTCTTCTCGTTCGTTATTAATGGCGGCTTTATATAAAAAAACAAAAAAATCACAATTAATCGTGACACATAACTTATACCAAGCACAAAAAGTACATGAAGATTTAGTGGCGTTACTTGGTGAAAAAGATGTGTGGCTATATCCAGTGAATGAACTGATAGCATCGGAAATTGGGGTTGCAAGTCCAGAATTGAAGGCGCAACGTATAGAAGTGTTAAATCGCTTGGCTGCGGGAGAGAATGGAATCATTGTAGCGCCAGTGGCAGGATTGCGTAGATTTTTACCAATAAAAGAATTGTGGAAGCAAAAGCAAGTTGAAATCAATCTAGGGCAAGAGATTGATTTAGATGCGCTCTTGCATACTTTACATCATATTGGCTATGAACGTAAGTCGATGGT
>JAPDDQ010000034.1 GCA_027587225.1 Solirubrobacter taibaiensis | reverse complement strand
GCCTCCGACTTTCGCGGCCGGGTCGGCGGCGGGCGCGGCGGCGGCCGGGTCCGTGACGCCGGGAGTGGCGGCGGCGGGCGCGGCTCCGGCGGGGGCGCCGTAGGCCGGGGCGGTCCCCGTGGCCGTCACGGCGTACGAGGCGTTCGCGGCGGCTTCGGCTTCCCAGGCCGCGGCGAGCGTGGCTTCGGTCTGGTCGGCCGAGACCGCGGTGGCCTCGCCCCACTCGGCGGCGGAGCCCGTCTCCGTCACGGCGAGCGAACCGGTCGAGGACTTGCCGGCGGCGGTCTTCGGGGCGGCGCCGGCGATCGTCTTCGAGCCGCTCAGGTAGTTGTCGGGGTTGACGGCCTTGCCGTTCTCACGGACCTCGAAGTGCAGATGGGGCCCGGTGGAGCGGCCGGTGGAGCCGACCTTGCCGACGACGTCGCCGACGTGCACGTACTGGCCGACCTTCGTGTCCACGGACGAGAGATGCGCGTAACACGTGGACACGCCGCCCTCGTGCTCGATGCAGACCAGGTTGCCGTAGCCGCCGTTGTCCCAGCCCGCCTTGGTGACGGTGCCGCACTGGGCGGCCCTCACGGCAGTGCCGGTGGGAGCGGAGATGTCCTTGCCGGCGTGGGCGTGGGAGCCGCGGTTCTCGCCGAAGCTGCCGGTGGTGGTCCCCGCGACGGGCGAGGCGATCTGGCCGGAGCCGCAGCCTGCGCCGGTCGACACGGGCGCGGCGGCCGGCGCCGGCGCCGGGTTCGCCACGGCCTGGGTGTTCGTGATGGCCTTGCGGTTCTTCGCGGCGTCCGTGGACGTCGTCGGCTCCGTCGTCGGGCGCGGCGTGGTGGCCGTGCGGTTCGACGACGGCTTCTTCTTCGTCTTCGTGACCGGCTTCGGAGCAGCCGCGGAAGGGCCGTCGACGCCGGCCGACGGCGCGGTCGCGCCGCCGTTGCGGTAGTCGACGGTCACGGACTGCGAGCCGCCCTTGCCGACGTACGAGACCTGCGAGCGGAACATCGTCGCCCAGGTCTTCGCGTCGACCGTCCCGGTCACCGGCAGCCCGGCGCGCGACTGGAAGCGCTCTACGGCCCCGCGGGTGATCGGCCCGAAGATGCCGTCGTCATCGACGCCGACGACCTTCTGGACCGCGGCGACGGCGGCGCCCTCGTCGCCGTACTTGACCAGCGCGCCCGACGGGAGCGCGACGGCGGAGCCTCCACGCTCCGGCGCTGTCTGCGTCGCCGCCGCGCGTGGACCACCGGCCGCGGCGACCGCCGCGAACGGTGCGACCACCGGCCCGGCGGCCATCGACGCCGTCACGGCCACCGCCGCGCTCTTGCGCCGCATGGCGTGCTTGCGCGCCGCCTCGGTGATCTCGCGCCGGTGCACGGACCGCCGCAGCGACCGTGCCCACAGCTCCGCGTCAATCAGATCGCGGTTACTGGGCGTTACATACGGGAACGACAAATCGTGAGCCGACAACTCTCACTCCTTAAGGCCTCGTGCCTACGGGGTTAGCTGTCGGGCTCGCGCAAAGGCCTGCGCTACGCCGCCAACCAGGCGGCGATTCGCCCCATTCGGCCTGACCATGGCCGACAAACTGGGTCCCCCGTTCCTCTCACCCAGGGGGCGAGAGAACTCGGCTTCTACTCGATTTCTGCGCCGCAAGCCTACACGACGCGCGAGCGGACTTCTGTAAACCCGCGCTATTCGGCGGGGATGGTGACGTTTCGGCCGGAAGACTTCGCGGCCGTCAGCGCATCCTGGGCGCGGAGCATCAGCAGCTCGGCCGGCTCCTCGCCGTCCCAGCGCGCGACACCCGCGGAAGCGGTCTGCCCACGCGGCGTCGCGCCACGCACGCGGTCCAGCACCTCGACCGCCTCAGACAAGCCACAGCTCGGCAGAACCAAGGCGAACGACACGCCGTCCAGACGTGCCAGCACGTCCACCTCGCGGAGCTCGTTGCGCCACCGCGCCGCGGTCTCCTTGACGAGCCGGTCGCCCTCGCCCTCGCCGCGCATCATGTTGAACGCGGTCATGTGGTCCAGGTCGACGATCGCCAGCGACACGGGCGTATCGCCGCGGCGGGCACGCGCGAGCTCACGCGGCAGCTCCTCGTCGAACACACGCTTCGTCACTAGGCCGGTCAGCGCGTCGGTCAGAGCCAACGCCGCCACCCGCGCCCGCAGGCCGGCGTGCTCGATCGCGATCGCGGCCTGCGCCGCGACCAGCTTGAGCATCCCGCCGGAGGCCTCGGGCATCTTCTCCAGCGGCCGCTGCCAGATGACGATCAGCACGCCGCAGACGTCGCCGTCGCGCAGCACCGGCTCGAACACGGCGCTACGAGCCGAAGTGGCTTCGACCAGCGGAGCGGCCAGCGCGGGATGGTTGCGCGCGTCGGCGACGAAGTACGCCTCCTTCGCGGTGAACGCCTTCCCGCCCGTCGACCCGTCGCCGCGCGGCTGGATCGTCACGGGCTGCACGTTCGCGCCGGACATCGCGGTCGACGCGAAGTCGCGGCCCGACGGCTCCAGCAGGAACGCGACCGGCGCGTCCATGACCTCGGCGGCCGCCTCGCAGATCGCCTGGCGGGCATCATCACCCGCCGCGAGCGCCTTGGCCACACGGCCGATCGCACCCATTCCTCTGGCCTGATCTCGAAGCATGTCGTTGAACCTGCGCAAATCTCGTGCGTTGGACTCTCGTTCAAGTTCGCCCGCCAGCACTCGCGCCAGCATCACGAACAACTGCTCATCAGCAGCAGTAAAGGCATTGCGTCGCCGCGACACCGCGGACAGCGCGCCGACGCGCGTCCCGTCGGACAGCTCCAGCGGCACGCCCAGATACGACCGGGCGCCGGTGCTGCGCTGCATCGGGAGCGCCTTATAGGCCTCGACGCTGCCGACATCACCGGTCAGGCGCGGACCGCGCCCCTCGGCCATGTGCGAGCAGAAGGCGTCGCCCAAGGGCAGCGCCTGATTCGAGCGCAGCCCGTAATCTGCGCTCCCGCGCACATCCACGATGCGGTGGATGAATTGGCCCCGGTCGAGGTGCGCCATGAACACCGCGGCATCGGGCATGTGGCGCTCGAGCAGGTCGAGCACGGAGCGCGTCGCGTCGGCGAACGATCGGTACGTCGTCGAGGTTGCCGCCGCTGCAGCTTGAATTGCGCTCACGTCCACGTACGACATCATCGTCATTCCATCGTCGACTCTGAAGCCGGTCATCCGTCCAATGAAACTCGCCACGTTCATTCCTCCAGGCGGCACCTCGGGTCTCACCGGTGAGGTTCGGGGCAGCCGCATCGTGACCTTCAATAGCGATTCGCCGCTCTTGGAGCTCCTCCGCGACCCCGATCGTGCCCCCGCCACCGGCCCGGACTACGCGCTCAGCGAGGTCACGCTGCTGGAGCCGATCCCGCGCCCGCCGGCGATCTTCTGCGTCGGTCGCAACTACGCCGAGCACATCGCCGAGCTCGGCTCGGAGCGCCCGGACAAGCCGCTGATCTTCCTCAAGCTGCCGCTCTCGAGCGCCGCGCCCAACGAGTTGGTGCAGGCGCCGAAGGCCAGCCAGGCCCTCGACTATGAGGCCGAGCTCGTCCTGGTGATGGGCGAGGGCAACCAGATCATCGGCTACGCCGTGGCCAACGACCTCTCAGCCCGGGACCTGCAGCGCAGCGAGAAGCAGTGGGCCCGCGCGAAGGGCTTCGACGGCTCGTGCCCCTGGGGCCCGTGGATCACGACCACGGACGAGCTGCCGGACGCGCTCGGCCTGCGCATCACGACGCACGTCAACAACGAGCTCCGCCAGGACGGGAACACGCGCTCGATGATCTTCAACCCGCGCGAGATCGTCGACTTCATCGCCGAGGCCTGCACGCTCGAGCCCGGAGCGATCGTGCTGACGGGCACGCCGAGCGGCGTCGGCGAGGCGTTCGACCCGCCCCGCTACCTCCAGCCCGGCGACACCGTCAGAGTCGAGATCGAAGCGCTCGGGGTGATCGAGCACTCGGTCCTGTAAGGAGCTAGTGCGTGTGAATGACGCGGTCGATCAGGCCGTACTCGGCGGCCTGGTCGGCGGTGAAGAAGCGGTCGCGCTCCATGTCGCGGTGCACCACTTCTTCGGGCTGCTCCGTGTGCTTGGCGTAGATCTCGTCGATCCGCTTGCGCGTCTTGATGATCTCGCGGGCGTGGATCTCGATGTCCGTGGACTGGCCCTCGAAGCCCGCTGACGGCTGGTGGATCAGGATCCGCGAGTTGGGCAGCGACATGCGCTTGCCCTTCGCGCCACCGGCCAGCAGCAGCGAACCCATCGACATCGCGATCCCGACGCACATCGTCGCCACGTCGGGCTTGATGAAGTTCATCGTGTCGTAGATCGCCAAGCCGGCGTAGATCGAGCCGCCGGGCGAGTTGATGTAGATCGAGATGTCCTTATCCGGGTCCTGGGACTCCAGATGCAGCAACTGCGCGACGACGAGGTTCGCGAGCTGATCGTCGACCGCGCCGCCGAGGAAGATGATCCGCTCGTTCAGCAGCCGCGAGAAGATGTCGAACTCACGCTCGCCGCGGGCGGTGCGCTCGATGACCATGGGGACGAGAGGCATTACGCCCCCACGATATCCCTCAGACGGCGCGAGGGCGCTGCGGGCGGAGCGTCGCGAGCAGCCGCTCGATCCGCCGCGCCATCTTGCGCGGGTTCAGTCGCAGCGTCGCGGCCACCTCAGCGGGTTCTGTGCGGTCCACGAGCATGGCCAGCAGCGCAAGGTCCTCCGGCTGCACGCGGTGCGCGGCGGCGTCCATCGCGTCGCGGCTCAGCGCCGGAAGGGCGGTGCCGCCGCGGCCGACGGCGCGCAGGGCCGCGTACAACACGTCCGCTTCGGCCGTCTTGGACACGAGCCCGTCGGCGCCGGCGACGCGCGCCATGACGCCGAGCGCATCGTCCTCGACCGCCGCGTAGAGCACGACGCGCGGCGGATGCTCGAGCGCCCGCAGCTTGCGGGTCAGCGCGAGGGAAGAGGCATCGAGCAACACGACGTCCGGGCGCTGGCGCTCCACGAGCTCCAGTCCGTCGTCGGCCGCCACGGCCACACCCACCGGGACCAGGCCCGGCTCGGTGCGCAGCATCATCGCGAGTCCGGCGCGAACGGCCGGCTGCGGATCGATGACCACGATGCGCGTCATGCCCGGAAGCTTTCCGTAGCCGCCTGAACCGAGACTAAACAGCAGCTGAACTCGCGCTGGGAGATAACGTTCACGGCGGGTTGTTCGAGCTCAACGTCCCGAACGTCCTGACCCTCCTGCGGATCCTGCTCGTCCCCGTGCTTGTCGCGGTGCTCGTGCAAGAAGGCGGAGGGCTGGACGAAGTCGCCGCCGCGGTATTCATCCTCGCGTCGTTCACGGACGCCCTGGACGGGTGGATCGCCCGCCGTCAGAAGTCGGTCACCACGTTCGGCAAGCTGATGGATCCGCTGGCGGACAAGCTGCTGGTCACGGCCGCGCTCGTCAGCCTCGTCCAACTCGGCCGCCTGAGCGCCTGGGTGGCGATGGTGATCATCGCCCGGGAGTTCGCGGTGACCGGGCTGCGCCAGCTCGCGATGGAGCACGGCGAGGTCATCCCAGCCAGCATCTGGGGCAAGATCAAGACGGTCTTCCAGGTCGCGATGGTGCTGGTGCTGATCATCGTCGACGGCTCGCCGCTGTGGGTCGACGCGCTGGTGTGGGTGACGATGATCATCACCGTCATCTCCGGGGCGGACTACTTCTTCGGGTTCAGGTCGCTCGTGCAGGCCCGCCAGGCCCGTCGCGTTCCCAGCTGATCTCCTCGTCCTTCCACGGCACGTCGTCCACGCGCAGCGGACCGACGTCGGCCAGCCCGTCGTACACGACGCCGCGGAAGAACGTGTCCAGCCACGCGCAGGCGCCGACGGGCGCCCAGGCGCTCCAGGTGCGCTCGAAGCGGCCGGCGAACTTCACGCGCGCGAGCGCGAGCAGCACCCACGAGGTCTCCACGTCGCTGCCGAGGCGCAGCGCGTCGACCGCCTGCGCGAGGCCCAGCCGCGCGCGCTCGCCGAAGTCGGCGAGCAGGAACGGGAGCGCGGCCGTCCAGGTGATGTGCGGCGCGTCGCGGAAGTACCCGTCGTGCAGGAACTTGCCCGCGACCGCGTCGCGCAGATCCGGTCCGCCCAGCGCGAGGACCATGCCCCAGTGCCAGACGGCCTGGTCCAAGCGGGTGGGAACGGCGCCGAATCCGCCGCGGGCCACCACGGCGTCCAGTGCCGCCTCGCGCGCCGCGAACAGCGACACCTGGTGGTGCTCGCCGAGCTCGATCGCCGGCGTGTACGGGTCACCGGCGCCGTCCCAGCCCGCCAGCCGCGCCTCCACTCCCGACACCGCCCGCATCCAGCGCAGCTCGCGCAACTTCAACGCCAAGGGCCCCGGCCCGTCCGCGTAGACGGCGAACCACTGGGCCGCGTAGCGGTCGGCTAACGCGGGCGAATCGGTGGTGAGCCGCGGCGCGTGGCGCGCCAGCCAGGCCGCGAACGGCCGCTCGTTCAGATCCGCCCCGAGCGGCGAGCCGCCGCTCAGCGAGACACGCAGCCCGGTGGTGGCCGCGCCCCGCACCTTCACCCGCCCGGCGCCCTCGTACGCCCAGTCCGCGCACAGCACGTCCCCGCGGATGCCGCGGCGCTCCGTCAGCCGGAGCGCGTCGGTGAGCGCGTAGACCGTCTCCGTCAGGTCCGGGTCCCAGCGGTGGGCGACGACGCGGGGCGTGACCTCGACCCCATCGACGAGGAAGGCCACGCGCGCCTGCGCGAACCCGGGGACGAGCCCCGGGTCGATCGTCACCCCCGGCCCGACGACGTCAGTGCGCGCCGTCGAGCCACTCACGGAGCGACACGTGGTGCGGCGAGTGGTCGCCCGTGGCGATCTCGCCCCGGATCTGGCCCATGAGCCCGAAGCGCTCGGCGGTCACGTTGTGCTGGTGGATGGTCTCCAGGTTCTCCTGGCGCGCGGACACGAAGTGGCGGTCGCTGAGGAAGTCGAAGTGCTCCACGGTGCCGCGGATCGCCTCCCGCACGCAGTCCTCCACGAACCGCGGCCGGCGATGCGCCTTCTCCACGACGGCGCCCTCGTCGGAGCGCTTCATCAGCTCGTAGATCTCCGAGGACATCGACTCCTCGACGATCCGGACGAGCTCCTGGGCGTCGATGTCGGTGTCGCAGTCCTCGGGGCAGCCGATGTGCAGCGTGCCCAGCCCGCGCTGGTTGTGGGTGGCGACGGGCACGGCCTCGAAGATGCGGGCGATCTCGTCCTCGGAGAAGCCGTCGTCGAGCAGCCGCTCGTGCGAGCGCGCCTGGACCGCGGTCTGGGCGCACGGACACGCCGTGATCCCGGCGGCGCGGACGCCGATCAGCCGGCGGGTTCCGCGCTCGCTCGCCACGGCGGCGCCGAGCAGCGAGTAGATCTCCTGCGTCTGGATGCCGGAGACTGGGGCGGCTTTGTGCTCGGGGTAGCGGGCCTCGATGTGGACCTCGGCGCGCAGGGAGTCCTGCCGGTCGCGGACCTTCTCGGCGATGTGGGCGGCCAGCGTTTCGGCGCGGAACGCCGCCTCGCCGAGCACGACCTCGCCGATGGCGTCGTTGACAACCTCCTCGAACCGGCTCATGTGCGCACCCTTCTGGTGCGGGCCGAGGTCGACGAAGCAGTCCAGACGGGCGTAAAACAGCTGTTCAGCGCCGTTGTTGGCGATGCGGATGACCTTCTCGACGTTGGTTACACCCACGCGCGAGAGGGAGAGCGAGAGCGTCGGAGCCTGGCTCTGAACGTCCTCGAAGGGCAGAGTCATGACACCCAAGACTAGGGGAGAGGTCCGAACTGGACGAATGGACCAAGGTTTTGCCAAAGACAGACCACGTATCCCGTGCTACAAAGCCGGGACGGCACAGACGAGTTCCCCTTGATCACGAGGGGTAAACCAAAAACTCGGCGCCCAATGCGACAACTACGTCGCGAACAGATGGATAGGCACGGATGGGAGCAGCCTCGGGGGCTGGGTCTGCTCAAGTTACGTCCCGAAGGATTTGAGGGTTGGGCACCAAGACCGAAGCACTGTTGGCGGATGAAGCGTCGATCACCGAAATCGACGAGCTCAAGCCGCTCATCGCCGAAGGCCAGGAACGGGGGATCCTGACCGTCGAGCGGATCGCCACGTCTCTGGAAGAGGTGGAGGTCACCAAGGAGCAGATCGCGGAGCTGCACGCGTATCTGCTGGACCAGGGGATCGAGATCGTCACGGCTGAAGGCAAGCCCGTGACCAACTCGGAGCCCGAGGCGCGGTCGGCGAAGGATTCGCCGGACGCGAAGAAGCCCGAGATCGATCTCACGGTCGAGCCCAGCCTGGACTCGCTGCGGCTCTACCTGCGCTCGATCGGCAAGGTGCAGTTGCTCACGGCCGACCGCGAGGTCGAGCTGGCTCGTCGAATCGAACGTGGCGACCTCGTCGCCAAGCAGGAGATGGTCGAGGCCAACCTGCGCCTCGTCGTCTCGATTGCCAAGGGCTATCTCGGCCGTGGCCTGTCGTTCCTGGATCTGATCCAGGAAGGCTCGCTCGGCCTCATCCGCGCTGTCGAGAAGTTCGACTATCGCCGCGGCTACAAGTTCTCGACCTACGCCACCTGGTGGATTCGCCAGGCCGTCACGCGCGCGATCGCGGACAAGGGCCGGACGATCCGGATTCCGGTTCACATGGTCGAGAAGCTCAACAAGGTTGTGCATGTCGAGCGCCAGCTCGTGCAGCAGCTCGGTCGCGAGCCGCTGCCCGAGGAGATCGCCAACGAGCTGGAATGCTCGGTGCGCGAGGTGCGCGACATCCTGCGGATGGCGCAGCAGCCGGTCTCCCTCGAGAAGCCGATCGGCGAAGAGGAAGAGTCCGAGCTGGGCGACTTCGTCGAAGACGAAGCGGCCGAGTCACCCTTCGAGGTGGCCTCGGAGAACCTCCGCAAGGAGAACGTGCGGCGGGCGCTGGACGCGCTGCCACAGCGTGAGCGGGAAGTCATCGAGATGCGCTTCGGCCTCACCGGCGCGCGTCCGTACACGCTGGAAGAGGTCGGGCGGGCGTTCAACGTCACGCGCGAGCGCATCCGGCAGATCGAGAACCACACGTTGAAGAAGCTGGAATCGCTCCCGGAGGCCCAACGCCTCCGTGACGCAACCTAGCTAGGTGAGCCTTGAGCGGACCTCTTTCCAGAGGTCCGCATAGGCCACCGCCGCGCGACTGCGCGGCGCGAAATCCACGACAGCGCGGCGTTCAGAGCCCATCCGCTCCACGTCCGCGCTGGCCGGGATGACCGTCTCGAGGATGTCGTGCTCGCCGGCCAGCTCGTCCATGATCTGGCGGTGCAGCTTCTTCCGGCGATCGGCCATGGAGAAGAAGCCGAGGACCTTGGCGTCGCTGCTGAGCACCTCGTGCAGCTGATCGAGCGTGCGTGAGGAGAGCGTGGCCGGGATGATCGGGACGATCAGCGCGTCGGCCGCCTCGAAGACGTTCTCGGACACGAGGCTGATGCTCGGCGGGCAGTCGAGGAACACGTACTCGTACTCGCTCAAGGGCTTTATCACGCGGTTGAGGCGGTTCGTCTTCGCGCCGTCGAGCGCCAGGTCCATGTGGCGGTAGGAGAAGTCGGCCGGCAGCAGGTCCAGGCCCTCGGTGTCGGTGCCCTTGATCTGGCCGTCGGCGTCGGTCTTGCCGCGCACGAGCTTCGCGCCGCCGCCCTTGATCTTGGGCTTGACGCGGAACAGGAACGTGCTCGCGCCCTGCGGGTCGAGGTCCCAGAGCAGCGTCGGGTCGCCGGCGTGCGCGGCCAGCGTGGCGAGGTTCACCGCCGCGGACGTCTTGCCGACGCCGCCCTTGATGTTGTAAGTCGCGAGTACACGGCTCACGCGAAGGTCTCCTTGACGATGTCGCGCTGCTCTTTGGACGCGAAGACGGCGAAGCGGTCGGCGAACTCGGCCCGCGCGGCGATCTCTTCCTGCATGAAGCGTTCGACGAGGACGCCCATCGCCATCAGCGTGAACGGGTGGCCGGACACTGCCGGCGCGAGCTCGCGCAGCGCGTTGGCCTGCACCTCGCGGTCCTGGAAGCGGCCGAGCTGGTCCTGCAGGCCCTTGAGCGTCTTCACGAACGGCTTGACCACGTCCGCGGGATAGAGGCTGGCGAAGAACTCGAGCAGGTAGCGCAGCTCCTTGCCCACCTTGCGCAGCTCGTGCAGGTCGTCGGCGGGCGAGTCGTCGTCGATCGCCTTCCCCATCTTGACCATCTTGCGGTAGACCTGCGTGATCCGGTGGGAGGCGAGCTCCTTCACCGTCTTCTCCGCCGGCTTCTGGGCCGTGACGAACTCGCTCCAGTCCGCGAGCGCGTCGCCGGTGCGCTGGGCGCGCAAGGCGCGGCGGGTCGCGGTCAGCGCGCGGGTGCGGCGCGTCTCGAGCACGCCACGCAGCGGGTCCAGGTCGGCGCGCATCTTCTCCGGCAGCGAGGCCTGCAGGTCCGGGAAGTCCAGGAGGTAGACGTCGAGGTCGCGCAGGTCGCCGGTGACGGCCTGCAGGCGCTTGAACTCGTCGCGGTGGTGCTGCAGGCGATCGGTGTAGACCGCCTTGAACTGACGCTGCAGGCTGCGGCTGCGGCGGACCGCGACGCGCAGGTCGTGCAGGAACTCGGAGTCGACGTCGTCGAGCGTGCCGGGCAGGTTGAGGTCGATCACCTCGAGCAGGCGTTTGAACACGCGCGCGGCCGCCACGTCGGCGGGCGCCTCGGGGTTCAGCGTGAGTGCGAGCTTGGAGCTGATGCCCGCGGGGTCGCCGCCGTCGGCCACGATCGCCTCGTCCACGAGCGGGACCGTGGCCTCCTCCAGCGCGAGCGTCTCACGCACGCGGTCGAGCTCGCCCTCGTAGCCCTTGACCGCGGTGGCGGTGAGCCGTCCGTGCTCGGCGTAGAGCCGTACGACGGTCTTCGCGTCCTCGTTGAGCACCGCGAAGCCGCGGCGCTCGGCCCGCAGCCGGGCCACCGGCAGCAGCGCGCGCATCTCGATCACGTCCGCGAGCGCCGCGCGCAGCGCTTCAGGCAGCTCGTAGTCGAAGAATCGCTTCGCCGCCGTGCTCTCCGCGGCGGCGAGCTCCTCGCCGGTCTCGCGGTCGAGCAGCGTCAGCCGGCCTTCCTTGTGGCGGAGCGTGACACCCTCGCCATTCAGACGGCCATCGAAGGTGTCGTAGAACGTCGCGACCGCCCGGGTGACCGGGCCGGGGCGCACGTCGAAATGCGCGGTCAGCAGCTCGCGCGCGTCGGTGTTCTCAGGCAGTCGCAGTTCCATCGGTCTCTCTCAGTTTCGCAGCCGCTGTAGCCTTCGCGGTCTGACGGCGGGTTCCTCGCGCCGGACCTTCTGATCGACCGTCCACGCCGGTCGGCAGCGCGGAGGCAAAGGGGATGCGTGTCCCCGGGAACGAGAACGAGTCGTGATCGTGATCCCCCGCGGGCGTGCGGTGGCGTGGAGAGACCGGGCGCCGGCGCAAGGAGACCACGCCATGACCACACGCAAGCATTTCAAGCAGCTCGTTCGCGACCGCATGCGCCAGACCGGCGAGAAGTACACCGTCGCGCGCCGCCACGTCGAAGCCTCGGCGCCCGTGTACTGGGAGCTGCGCGGAGGCGTCCACGGGGAGACGGCCGCGTTCGCGAACGTGCTGGCCAACCTCGGCGTCGAGCACGAGGGCACGCCACTGTCTGAGGCGATGATCCTGGGCGTCGGCGGCGGGCTCGGGGCGGGCTACATCCTGTGGGAGTTCGACGCGTGGGGATATCGCGCGCTCACGCTCGGGTTCCGGCGCGAGTGGCAGTACCCGGCGCGCTGGGCGGCGGGCACGGCGGAGCGGCTGGGCCTCCATGCGGAGCTGCACGCGACCGGCGGCGCGAAGGCCGCGGCCGCGGCGCTCGACGCGCAGCTCGATCGCGGCCTGCCCGCGATCGTGTGGATCGATCCGTACCGGCTCGGCCATCGCGGCCTGCCCGAGAGCCGTGACGGGTTCGGGGGCCCGCCGATCGTGGTCTACGGCCGCTCCGGCGACGGCTTTGAGATCGACGACTGCTCGACCGAGCGCGAGGTGGTCTCCGCTGAGGCATTGGCGGAGGCGCGGGCACGCGTGGTCTCCTACAAGCACCGGCTGATCACGATCGACCCGGAGCGGGTCGAGCTCGGCGACCTGCGCGCCGCCGTTGAGGAAGGCCTGAAGCTGCAGGTCGAGCACCTGAGCGCGAAGTCGGACTCGTTCTCGCTGCCGGCGTGGCGCAAGTGGGCCCGGATGACCACCGACGCGCGCCACAAGAAGGGCTGGCCGACGGTCTTCGCGGACGGCCGCGGGACCGCGAGCGCGCGCGCCTCGATCTACACCAGCGCTGCCGGCGGCGCCCATCTGCGCGGGTTGTACGCCGACTTCCTCGACGAGGCGAGCGTCCTCCTCGGCCGCGAGCTGCCGTCGGCCGCCTGGCGTGAGGCGGCCGCGGCGTGGGAGACGATCGGCGACGCCGCCCTGGAGCCGGGCGACGAGCTCCGGAACCTGATCGACCGCGGCGACCCGGAACGCTGGCCGGTGCAGGCCGCGCGCGATGAGGCGGGCGAGATGCCCGCGCTGGGGGAGCTGGTGAGCGCGATGTACGCGGCCGAGGTCGCCGCGCTGGAGCGGCTCAGGAGCGCTTGAGCTTCACGTCGTCGGACGCGGTCGCGCCGCTGTCCTCACGCCAGCTGACCGTGGCGCGTTCCGCGCGCGAGCCGACGGGGAGCGGCAGGGCGTAGCGCATGGTCTGCCCGCCGAGGAGCGCGTAGGGCGCGCTGCCGACCCTCCCGTCCTCGAGTTCAATCGTCGCCAGCCCGCGGCAACCACTGGTGCCCGGGCAGGCGACGTCGAGCATCGCCATCCCGTTGCTCACCCGCGCCTCGCGGTCCACCAGTTGCGGCGCGGTGCTGCCGGCATTCTCGGTCGTGTCGGCCATCATCGACATGCCGAGGTCGTGTGCAGAGCTCAATAACGAATACGCGCCGAGGCCCACCAGGAGCAACGCGACAAGGACTACCCATCTCATGCCGGGCAGTCTGCAACGCTCAGCGCTCGTTCTCTATTCCATTGGTCCTGGGGTGTGGACCCCAACCGGGTCCGTGACCGTGCGTCAGGCGCGCGCCCGCGGGTCGATCAGGACGTCGTCGATCCGCACCTGCGAGCCCGGCTTGGCCTCCTTGAGCGAGAGGCGGACGGCGACGAGGCGCCAGCCAGCGCGCTTGAGCCCGTGGTCGGGCTCGAGCTTGATCCGGTCGCTCAGCTCCCAGCGTCCCTCGAACTTGGCCTTCAGATCCTTCGCCCGGCGGACGTTCTTGTCGGCCAGGCCGGGATAGAGGACTTCGACCCGCACCACGGCCTCGGCCTTCTCGGTGCCCTGGGCGAAGAGGAAGCGGAAGTGCGGGTAGCGCTCGTCGACGCAGAAGGTGGGGCTGGTGGCGGTCGAGCCCGCCGGCAGCTCGAGGGCGGCGTCGCTGGCCCCGGTGACGGTGGTCTGGCCGGGCGTGGCGGCGATGAAGGCGCCACCCTCCAGCTGCCAGCCCGCTGCGCCGTCCTCGAACGTGCCCCCGGGCGCCGGCGCGTAGAAGTCGCGGTCCTTGAACGCGGACAGCAGGGGCGACGTGTCCGGATCGGCGCAGCTCGCCGCGGACTGCGCGGTCCACGACGGCGCGACCTGGTCGGTCGTGTACTCCTCTTGTGCGGCGGCCGGGGACGCGGCGCAGATGAACGCGGCTCCGGCTAGGGCCACGCAGTTGGTCAGGCGGTTCATGGGTCCTTCCCTGGACGGGTACGTCGGTCACCGGGGTCCTTCCCGGCTGTGTTCCGGTCATCGGCACGGATGTCGCAATGGACGATTGGACATCCGTTGACACCGTGTCTAAAGCTCGCGGCTCAGCGGCCGACCTCATGCCTGATGGGCCTCGATCCCGACCTCGCCGCGCAAGCGCGCATCCTCGACGAGCTCCGCTTGCGCCGGGGTGGTCTCGCCCAGCGCGAGGCGCTCGTGGAGCGGGCGTTCGGCGGCGTGTTCGCCGTCGTCGCCCTCGGCCTCGCGTTCGCCGGCGGTTGGGACGGGATCTCGGTGCTCGCGGCCCTGGGGGCGACGCTGGCCTTCGTCGTCGCGGCGCGCGTGGAGTTCGACATCTCCGGCGGGTTCACCGCGCCGACCCAGTTGGCGTTCGTCCCGCTGCTCTTCGTGGCGCCGGCGACGCACGTGCCGTTGCTCGTGGGCCTGGCGTGGACGTGCGCGCGCATGCCGGACCTGCTCAGCGGCAAGAGCTCGCTCGCGCGGCTGTGGGTGACGTTCGGGAACGGCTGGTACTCGCTCGGCCCGGCGCTCGTGCTCATCCTCGCCGGGGCGCACGACGCCGGCGACGCGGGCCCGTGGGTCCTGCTCGCCGCGCTGGCCGCCCAGTTCGTCGTCGACGTGTTCACGTCCGCGTTGCGTGAGGCGGCGCTGCGCGGTCCTTCGCTGCTGGCGCAGATCAGTGAGCTGCGCGAGGTCGTGGCCATCGACGCCGCACTCGTCCCGATCGGGTTGCTCGTGGGGCTCGCCGCGGCCGAGTACCCGTGGGCGCCGGTCGCGCTGCTCCCGCTCCTCGGTGTGCTCGCCGTCTTCGCCCGCGAACGGCGTGAGCGGGTGCGCTCGCTGGCGGAGCTGTCGAACGCCTACCGCGGCACGGCGTACGTCCTTGGGGACGTGGTCGAGGCCGACGACGCGTACACGGGCGAGCACTGCCGCGGCGTCGTCCAGCTCGCGATGGAGGTCGGCGAACGGCTCGGCCTGTCGCCCGACGGGCTCCGGAACCTCGAGTTCGGCGCGCTGCTGCACGACGTGGGCAAGATCGCGATCCCCAACGAGATCATCAACAAGCCCGGCAAGCTCGACCCGGACGAGTGGCAGATCATCAAGACCCACACGACCGAGGGCCAGGCGATGCTGGACCGCGTCGGCGGGTTCATGAGCGACGTCGGCCGGATCGTCCGCTCCCACCACGAGCGCTGGGACGGCGGCGGCTATCCCGACGGGCTGGCCGGCGAGGCGATTCCGATCGAGGCGCGGATCGTGGCCGCCTGCGACAGCTGGAACGCGATGACCACGGACCGCTCCTACCGCAAGGCGCTGCCGTTCGAGCTCGCGCAGCAGGAGCTCGCCGCGTGCTCCGGGAGCCAGTTCGACCCCCGGGTGATCGAAGTGATGCTCGCCATCGTGACGCCCGAAGCCGACGGGCCCGCAGCTCCCGTGCGGCTCGACGTCACGACCGTCTGATCGTGTGCAGCGGGGCGCGCCCGCGCATGCCGGCCGGCTCGAACACCTCGAGCGCGCGCAGGCAGGCCGCGGCCTTCTGGGCGAGCGGTAGCGGGACCTTCATGGCCTTCGCGAGCTCGCGCGTGGTGAACGGGGACTCGATCGCGGGCAGCAACGCGGCGGCATCGCCCGGTCCGGTGAGCTCGATCCGCTCGAGCACTTCGAGCAGGCGCCGCTCGCCCGGATCGCGCAGGTAGCGGCGCCCGCGGACGGGCTCGGGCTTGCGGATGTGGTCCTCGCGGCAGAGCAGGACCTCGATCGTCAGGTTCGGGTGGCTGAGCAACGTCGGGAAGCTCACGAGGCCCTCGAAGATCGTGGTGGCCTTGGGCTTCTTGGGCGAAGGCCGGGTGGAGAGGATCTCGCCGTGCTCGTCCACGCGCAGGATCCGGCGCTGCGCCGGGATCGGGTGCACGATCCGCATCCGGTGGCCGTCCAGCAGCGCGTCGAGCTTCGCGCGCAGCGGCGAGAAGCTGCCGGTCTGGACCTCGACCAGCTCCCCGTCCGCGCGCACGAGGTCGATCACGTAGCCGCCGACCTTGACCTCGAACGCGTCGCCGGGGCCGGCGAGCAGCAGCTTGAGGTCGCGGTGGAGCGGGCCTTCGCGGAGCTGGCCGATCACCGTCTGAGAGAGTGTCGCGATGATCGGACGCGATCAAGAGCTCTTGGTAGTCCGATTCTTTCTGCAGCAGCGGTTCGAGCCGACGGCGCTGGTGCTGCGCGGTGAGCCGGGGATCGGGAAGACGACGCTCTGGGAGGCGGCCGTCGCGCTCGCGCGGGAAGACGACCTGCGCGTGCTGGTCGCCCGGCCATCCGAATCCGAGTCCGAGCACGCGTTCGCGGGGCTGATCGATCTGTGCGAAGGCCTGGATCTGAGCGGGCTGCCCGCGCCGCAGCGTGCGGCGCTCGAGGTCGCGCTGCTGCGGCGCGACGGTGCGTCGCCCGAGCCGCACGCGGTCGGTCTCGCGCTTCGCGGCGCTCTGGCGACCGCGGCGCCCGTGCTCGTGGCGATCGACGATGTCCAGTGGCTCGACACGCCGTCGGCGGAAGCGCTGGCGTATGCGGCGCGGCGGCTCGTCGACGCGCCCGTCGGGCTCCTGCTCACCGGCTGTGAGGTCTCGCCGCTCGAGCAGTGGCTGGTCGAGCACTCGCTCACGACGCTCGAGCTCGGAGCATTGGCGGCGGGTGACCTGCGGGCGGTGATCGCCGACCGGCTCGGCGTCGAGCTGCCCGTGGCGGCGCTCCAGCGGATCACGGCCGCGACGCTCGGCAACCCTCGCTTCGCCCTGCGGCTCGCGCGCTCGACCGGACCCACGGGTGCGGAGGAGGAGTTGCTCGGCGTGGGCGTGGCGGAGCTGCCGGACGCGGAGCGCCATCTGCTGCTAGCGGCGGCGCTCGACGGCGGCCTACGGCTGGAGGAGGCGGAAGCGCTCAGCCTCGACGTGCGCGAGGCGATGCGATCCGGCCTGCTTGAGGTCGACGGCGACCGGGTGCGCCCCGGGCACCCGCTGCTCGCCGCCGCCGTGCTCGCGGACGCGCTTCCCAGCGAACGGCGCGAGGTCCACGCAGCGCTGGCGGACGTCGTCGACGACCCGGAGCGGTACGCGCTCCATCTCGCCTCGGCCACCGAAGGCGACGACGAGGAAGTGGCCGAGCACGCCTCGGGGGCGGCCGCACACGCGGCGGCACGGGGCGCGCGACCGGAGGCGGTCGCGCTCGGCGAGCAGGCGCTGCGCCTCACCTCGCGCGGAGTCTTCGCGGCCGCATGGGAGCAGCGCGTGCTCGACCTCGCCGGGTATCTGGTCGCCGCCGGGGAGCGTCGCCGCGTGCGGGAGTTGCTCGTGCCCGTCATCGATCGCCTCCCACCGGGCGAGCCTCAGGTCCGTGTGTGGCTGTACCTCGCGGAAAGCGACGTCGCGACGAGCGGGAACTTCGAGCGTCAGATCGAGCGGGCGTTGGAGGCGGCCGGCAGCGACGCGGCGCTGCACCGGCGCGTCGTCGCGTTCAAGGCGCTGTGCACTGCGGCGGAAGGCGTTCAGCGGGTCCGTGAGGCCGAGGCGTGGGCGCTCGAAGCGCTGCCGGAGTTGAACGCGCTGCGGGCGCTGGGGTGGACGCGCGTGTTGCGCGGGGCCGACATCGAGCAGGTCTGCGCGCAGTTCGACGCCGCCGCGGGTCCGGGCGCACGGCTGATCGACTCGCCGCAGCCGCTGGTCGCGCTGCGGCGCTCCTGGCGCGGAGAGATCGCTCCCGCGCGCGAGGAGGTGGTGCGCCTGATGGGGCTCGCCGCCGAACGCGGCGAGAGCGCCGCGTTCGCGTGGCTCCGGCTGAACCTGTGCGAGATCGAGTTGCGCGCGGGCGAATGGGACGCGGCCGAGCGGCTGCTGGACGAGTGGGAGGTCTCCGACGACGGCGAGTTCCTGAGCGCGCCCGCGTACCAGCGCTGCCGGGCCCTGCTTGCGGTCGGCCGCGGTGACCACGAGACGGCCGAGGCCTGGGCGCGACCGGCTGTCGAGCGGGCCTCTCAACGCGAACACACGTGGAACGTCCTGTCAGCGAGCCGCGCGCTCGGCGCCGCCGCCCTGCTCGCGGGCGACCCCGCGGCGGCGGCGGAGCATCTGCGGTTCGTGCACGCGCACTGCGAGCGCGAGGGGGTCGACGAGCCGGGCGTGTTCCCGGTCGCAGCCGACCTGCTCGAGGCACTCGGGGAGATCGGCGCCGACGACGAGGCCGAAGACGTCCGTGCCCGGCTCGCGGCGCAGTCGTTCGACCATCCATGGGCACAGGCCACGCTCGCTCGCGCAGACGGAGAGGCCGAGGCGGCCGCGACCGCGTACGAGCAGCTCGGCCTGCGCTTCGACGCCGCCCGCACACGCCTCGCCCACGGCCGCGCCTTGCGCCGCGCGCGCCAGTGGCGTGCCGCCCGGGACGCGCTGGAAGCCGCGGCGCAGGCCTTCGACGCGCTCGGCTCGCCCGGCTGGGCGGAGCAGGCCCGCGCGGAGCTCGCCCGCGTCGGCGGCCGCAAACCGCGCACCGACGCCAACGAGCTCACCCACACCGAGCGCCAGGTCGCGGAGCTCGCCGCCGCCGGACGCACCAACAAGGAGATCGCGCACACCCTGTTCGTAACCACCCACACGGTCGAGGCGCACCTCTCCAAGGCGTACGCAAAACTGGGGGTTCGATCGCGAACGGAGCTGGCCGCGCAGCTCTAAAGATTGGGGGTTCGGGGAATATCGCCGGGTCGGCGGCGCCCGTACGGTCGCCGACGTGTCCTCCCCCACACTCTCTCCTCCCCCTGCCTTCCGGTCGGCCGGCGAACGCGCGTGGCGCGGCGTCGAGACCGGAACGCCGAACGCGCACGTCTGCGCGGAGTTGGCCCGCACCGCGGACGCCGATCCGCTCGCGATCCGCGCCCTGATTCTCACCGACCGGCTCGACGATGCGCGCTCGCAGCTCGAAGACCTGCGCGAGCAGCACCCGGCCGGCCTGACCGCTTCGCGGCTCGCGGCGGAGCTTGCTCTTCGCGCCGGCGCGCTCGACGAGGCGGAGCGAGAAGCCCGCCGCGGCGGCGCCACCCGTCTGCTCTCAGCCATCCTGCTCGCCCGCGGGGCGCGCGACGCGGTCCGCGTGGGCCATACGTCCGCCGAGTTGCACCTCGCCCTCGGCGCCTTCGGACGCGCGATCGCGCTCGCACGCGAAGACGGCTGGCGCCGCACCGCGGCGGGGCAGACCAACCCCGCCCGCGCGCCGTGGCGCGCCACGCTGGCCGTCGCGCTGGCCCGCTCCGGCCGCACCGAGGAGGCGATCGCCATCGCCGATGACGGCCTCACGCTCGCGCGGGAGTTCGGCGCGCCGACGGCCTTCGCCACCGCGCTGCTCGCTCGCGCGATCGTGGAACCGGACCTCGAAGCGCGCGCCGACCACGCCGCGGCCGCCCTCGCGGTCCCGACGCCCGCGCCGCTGCTGCACGCCGAAGCCCAGATCGAGCTCGGCGCGACCCTCATCCAGCTCGGCTGCAGCGCCGAGGCCCGCGAGCCGCTGGGCCACGCGCTGGAGACCGCCGAGGACGCGGGCGCCGAGCCGCTCGCGGAGCGTGCCGCGCGCACGCTCGCCCGCACCGCGCTCCGAGTCGTCGCGTGAGCCGCCGACATCGCGCGCCGGAGCCCGCCGAGCCGGCGGGACCCGCGGCCCTGCTCGCGCCCGGCCTCACGTCGGCGCCCGTCGCGTCGCACGGCGACGGCCGAGCGACGCCCGTCGCGACCTCTCGCCGTGGGCTCGCGATCGCGACCGCGTGCGCCGGCGGGTTCCTGGCGTTCCTCGACACCACGATCGTGAACACGGCGTTCCCCGGGATCGCCGCCTCGTTCCCGAACGCTTCGGCGGCGGACCTCGCGTGGGTGCTCGACGCGTACTTCATCGTCATCGCCGCGCTGCTCGTGCCCGCGGGCGGGATCGCCGACCGGATCGGGCGCAAGCGCGTGTTCCTGGCCGGCCTCGCGTTGTTCACCGGTGCCTCTGCGCTGTGCGCCGCCGCGCCCGGGCTCGAGGTGCTGATCGCCGCGCGTGCGCTCCAAGGCGCGGGCGCGGCCGTGATCATGGCCGTCTCGCTTGCGCTGATCCTGCCGCTCTACCCGCTGGCGCAGCGCGCGTCCGCGGTCGCCCTGTGGGGCGCTTCCGCCGCGCTCGCCGCGGCCTCCGGTCCGCCGCTCGGCGGCGCGCTGGTCGAGCTGGACTGGCGCTGGGTGTTCGTCGTGAACCTCCCACTCGGCGTGGCGATCATCCTCGCCGGCCGCGCCGCGTTCGTCGAGCAGCGCGACGAGCGGATGGCCGGGCTGCCCGACCTGCTCGGCGCCGTGCTCGTCATGGGCGGACTCGGGCTGCTCTCGCTGGCCATCCTCGAAGGTGGGACCTGGGGCTGGACCAGCCTCCGCGTGCTGGCCGCGTTCGCCGCGTCCGCGTTCCTGCTCGCCGCCACCGCCCACCGTTGCCTGACCCACCCGCGCCCGGTCATCGATCCGGCGCTGCTGCGGATCGGCACGTTCGCCCGTGCGAACGTCGGCCTGTTGCTGCTCGGGATGGCGTTCTTCTCGACGATCCTCGCCAACGTCCTGTTCCTCGTCGGCGTGTGGGGCTACAGCGTCCTGACCGCCGGGCTGGCGGTCGTGCCCGGCGCGATCGCCACCGCGGCGGTGGCCGTGCCCGCGGGCAAGATCGCCGACCGCTACGGCCAGAGCGCGGTGATCGTCCCGGGCTGTCTGCTGTACGTCGCCGGCATGGCGATCGTGCGCAGCGCGGGGATCGAGCCCGCGTTCCTGACCACCTGGCTGCCCGCGATGCTCCTCAACGGCGCCGGCCTCGGCCTCGCGTTCCCCGCGTTCGCCGCCGCGGCGCTACGCGACGTCCCCGCGGAGCACTTCGGCTCCGCGAGCGCCGTCACCAGCGCGACGCGGCAGCTCGGCGGCGTGCTCGGCACGGCCGTGCTGTTCGCGGTCGGCGCGCCGATCTCGCTCGCCGCGGCCGAGGACGCGTACCTCGTCAGCACCGTCTGGGCGCTCGGCGCGGGCGTCGTGGCCGCGACGCTGCACGGCCGCGTGTTCACACTCGGCCTCGGCGCGGTGATCGTCACCGGGGTCCTGGTCCTCGCGGGCCCCGCGGCGGCGGCCGCGCCCAACGAGACCGACCCCAAGGGCGGTCCACGCGTCGTCTCCGCAGCCGCGCCGACGGACGTCGTCGTGAACTTCGAGACCGGCCCGGCGCTCGGCACCCCGATCACCAACCAGTACGCGGCCTCCGCGTTCGTGTCCTTCAACCAAGGCGACGCACCTCGCCCCTACCGCAAGGCCGCGCCCGGCGCGGCCCGCTCCGGCACGGTCGTGGCGAACATCGGCGCGGATCTGTGCGAGCTGGAGACGCCGGACGACGACTGCGAGTTCCCGATCGGCAACACGGGCGGCAGGCTCACGCGCACGGCCTCCGGCATCCGGATCTACGCGGGCCTGTTCGAGCCCACACAGCAGCCGGTCACGCTCCAGATCATCGGCTACCGGACGAACGGCACCGTCGCCGCGACCGGCGCGGCCACGCCCGTGAACTCCGCCACGTTCACCACGCCCGTGAGCGTCACGAGCGCCGCCGCCGACATCGCCCGCTTCGCCGTGGTCGCCGACGGCAACGGCGCGATCGGGGCGAAGACCGGCTTCGACGACCTCACGCTCACCTACCCCGAGAACGCACTCCCGGACGTGTCGCTGAGCGTCCCGCCGGGGGAGATCGCGCTGGCGCCGGGCGCGTCGCAGGACATCCCGATAACCGTCACGCGGCTGAACGGCTCGGCCGGGCCGGTCACGTTCAGCGCGACGGGGCTGCCGGCCGGCGTCACCGCCGCCTTCAACGGCACGACGCTGCGGCTCACCGCCGCGGTCAACGCGCCGCGCACCGACCGTGACGTCCCGCGCCCGATCACCATCACCGCGACGCCGGGCAACGGCGACGTGGCCCCCGCGCCGCGCAGCGTGCAGTTGCCGGCGCGCGTCATGCGTCCGTTCCTGCTCAGTGGGCCTTCCACCGTCGCGGTACCGGCGTGCGGGAGCCTCGACGTGGCGCTCACGCTCGAGCGCGACCGTTCCTACAAGGGCACGATCAAGCTCGCGGCCAAGAACCTGCCGACCGGCGTGACGGCCACGTTCACCCCCGGGCCGGACATCCCGGCGGGCGGGCCGGTCAACGTCGACGTCCGGATGCGACTCACCGCGGCCGGTGACGTCGCGCCGGGCAAGATCACCGTCGAGGCCGACGCGCAGCCGATCCAGATCGACCTGGCGATGGCCCACACGGCCCGGATCACGTTCCCGGGTACGCGCCTGATGGCGCCGCGCAAGCTCGGGCAGGGTGGCCTCGTCACCCTCGACGGCGACTTCTGCGCGGGCTCCCGCGTGCGGGTCGGCACCGCCGAGACCGACGCGACGCTCGAGGGGCGCACGCTGAGCTTCCGCGTCCCGCGCCTGGCGACCTCCGGCCCGCTGAAGATCCTCCCGCCTGGGGGCACGTCGTACGCCGTCGCGGACGTGGATGTGGACACGTTCCGCTCGGCCGGTGCGCTGCCGTTCGAGAACTTCCCGTACGGCGGGTTCTCCTACGAGGAGGCGCTCGACACGTTCGGCGCCGACGACCTGCTCACGCAGATCAACGCGTGCTGGCCGTTCGGGACCTGCCGGGTGACGTTGCCGATTCCGGACCCGACCGCGGCGCTCGTCGTCCCGATCGTCGACCAGCTCATGCAGAACACCGGCGGGCACTGCTTCGGCATCGCCCGGGCGGAGCAGGGCTGGGCGGCGAACCCCGCGAGCCTGCGGCGCTTCACGGCCGGCAGCGTGTTCTCCGCTACCAAGACGGCGAGCATGAGCGGCTACCTCGACGGTCAGCACGCGACCCAGGCCTCGGCCGAGTTCCTCAACGCGTGGCTCAAGCGCAAGCGCGGCGTCGACAATCAGCTGCGCGTGGTCCGCGACACCCTGGGCAAGGGCGGGCTGCCGATGATCAGCGTGGCCGAGGGCAAGTCCGGGCACGCCGTGCTCGCCTACGACATCGTCGACCACCCGGACGGGCGCGCCGACATCCTCGTCGCCGACAGCAACGTCCCGTTCCTGGCGAGCGAGCTCACCAACCTTACGCTGCACGCGGACCGCGAGACGCGCCTGAGCGTCGTCCGGATCTCCGCGAGCCGGAACGCGTGGGAGCTGGA
This sequence comes from Solirubrobacter taibaiensis, assembly GCA_027587225.1. Classification (GTDB taxonomy): domain Bacteria; phylum Actinomycetota; class Thermoleophilia; order Solirubrobacterales; family Solirubrobacteraceae; genus Solirubrobacter; species Solirubrobacter taibaiensis. The sequence goes on along the minus strand of JAPDDQ010000034.1, from coordinate 67,570 downwards.
CGTCGGCAGCAAGACCTGGCGGGGCGGGGACAACACGCTCTTCGCGTTCCCGCGCGGCGCCATCCCGGACAACCCGACGCTGCCGGGGCTGAGCATCGGCCGGACGATGATCCTGTTCGGCTCCAAGGACGGCGCGGTCACGTCGACGGCCACGGCCGACGACGGCTACCTGCCCGTGCTCGACGCGGCGGCCACCCCCGGCGCCGCCGGCTTCGTGGCCGGCAACAGCCACACGGTGAAAGGCGTCAAGGCCGGTACCTACAGCCAGGCCGTGATCGGCGAGAAGACCGTCGCCACCGTCACCGCGACCGCCTCCGGCGGGACCGAGGACACGCTGCGGTTGCGCGGCTCCTCGCTCGTCTACGAGCACAAGGGCAAGGCGACGTCGATGGAGTTCACGCTGGGCTCCGTGAAGTCCGGTCCCGTGAAGGTGGGCGACGGCCAGACCGTCACCGCCAAGCCCTCGGGCGACGGCGTGAAGCTCACCGTGGGCAAGCGCACGCGGATCCTCAAGAGCCGGGCCAAGCTCACCATCACGCGCGACGGGAAGATCACGCTGAGCGGGCTGAAGGGCAAGGCCCATGGCGCGGTCGTCATGCGCGTGGGCAAGACGCGCAAGGTGTTCGAGATCAAGGGCGCACGCAACCGCACGCTCGCGTTCGGCCCGATCACGCGCAAGGCCAAGAAGGTCGCGAAGTTCACCGTCTCGGCGACCGTCGTCGCCGATGGCCAGACCCTCCGACGCACCAAGGAGTTCCGATGATCCGAGCGCTTTCGCTCGCCCTGGTCGCCGCTGCGCTCGCCCCCGCGAGCGCGGCGGCCGACGTCACCACCACCGCCATCACCACGCCCGCGAGTCCCGCGTACCGGCTCTACGAACCGAACGTGAAGGCCGACACGTCGCTCGACGTCACGGGCACGTCCGACGGCCAGGCGGGCGACCTGCTGGACGTCGTCTGCGGGGGCCAGCGCGTCGCGGCCAACATCCCCGTCGCCGCGGGCGGGGGCTTCCAGACCAAGATCGCGCTCGGCGGCTTCAAGCCCTCCGCGTGCGTGCTGCGGGCCGTGCCCTACAAGTCCAACAGCAAGGACATGGTCCGCTTCACTGGGCCGCTCGTGGCGGTGACGATCTTCCAGCCGCGCACGATCGTGACCGCGGTGCTCGAGTCCGAGAACCCGGCCCCGCTCGACTATGAGCTCGAGACCGGGCACCAGCAGGGCTACGGAGCGCTGGGCGGTGCGAGCTCGGGCGGTCTGCACGGGCACTGGGGCGTGCGCGCGGACACGCTGGAGCGGTTCGCGCGTACGACCTGGAACGGTGGCGCGCGACTCGACGCGCTTGCCGTCGACGGGCGCGCGGCCTACGTGGGCGGCGGCATCCCGCGCTTCGACGTCGACGGACGCAACTACGCGCCGGCCGGGTTCGAAGGCGTGAAGGTGGACGCGACGGTCGATCCCGCCACCGGCAAGGTGGTCGTCAGCGAGTCGGCGCGGGCCTGGCGGTGCGCGAAGTCCGACGTGCCGAACCCCAACCCGAAGGAGTGCCTGGCGGTGATCGACACCGGCGTGCGCCTGGACCGGACGGTCACGTTCAGCGGCGAGCACGCGATCGCCGACGTCCGCGACCGCTGGGTCAGCACCGACGAGCAGGCGCACCGCGTGCGCGTCGAGTACTCGCACCGGGCCGAGGCGAACCGCTGGCGCTTCCCCGGCTCACCGGTGTTCCGCGCGCCGGAAGCGACTGAACCGGGGGCGAGCGAACTGCTCGTCCACGACGGGACGCCGACCCAGGCCGTGGGCTCGCTCAAGCTCGACCCGGCGCCCGAGCGGTTCTCCTTCCCGGTCCCGTCCACCCGGGCTGCGGAGACGCTGAACCTGACCACGCCGACCGACGTGCGACGTTCGTTCGGAGTCGGTGAGAACGTCATCCAGCAGCCCGAGCCGATGCCCCAGCCGGGTCCGGGCCCGGGCCCGGGCGCGCCGGAGGACCCGAGCGACCCGCAGCCGGATCACCCCGGCATCTATCGCTGCACGGTCCCGAAGGTGAAGGCGGGCGCCACCGTGAAGGCCGCGCAGGCCGCCATCAAGGCCGGAAACTGCAAGGTCGGGACGACACGCAAGACGCGCTCGACCAAGGTCAAGAAGGGCCGCGTGGTCGCGCTTTCCCGCAAGGCAGGGACGAAGCTGCCCAGGGGCACGAAGGTGGGCATCAAGGTCAGCCGCGGCCGCAGGTAACCGCACCGCCGGGGGCGCTTCGGCGCCTCCGGCAACTTTCTGCTTGACGTTCTGCCAGAGTCCGTGCATACTGCCGCCCACGGTTTCCAAAACCGTTTTCGGAACGATGGAAGAGCGAATCACTATCCGCGAGCTCGCACGGCGATCAGGCGTATCTGTCGGCACCGTGTCACGGGCCCTCAACGGCTACACCGACGTGCGTCCCGAAACACGTGAGCGCATCATGCGGCTCGCGTCCGAGCTCGACTACACGCCGGCCGCCGCGGCCCGTTCGCTCGTCACCCAGCGCTCCCACGTCATCGGCGTGTTCATGGAGACGGGCGAGGGTCATCCGGACCTGCAGCACCCGTTCTTCCACGAGGTCCTCGGCGGGCTCAAGCAGCGCGTCGGCCGTGAAGGGTTCGACCTGCTGCTCTTCGCCTCCGAGCGTCCGGGTGGCGGCTACGGCCGGCACTCCTACCTCAAGCGCGCGCGTCACCACAACGTCGACGGCTGCGCGCTGATCGGGCTCGATCCCGACGACGACGAGGTGCGCCGGCTCGCGCGCGGGGAGGTGCCCTGCGTCGCGATCGACATGCAGCTCGAGGGCCCGCTCACCGAAGTCGTGATGAGCGACAACGAAGACGGCGCAGCCACGGCCGTGCGCCATCTGCACGACCTCGGGCATCGCCGGATCGCCACCATCACGGGCATGATCGACTCGCGCCCGGGCATCGACCGGCTGCGCGGGTATCGCGCCGCGATCCAGGAGCTCGGGCTCGCCTACCGCGACGACTACGTGCGCTACGGCGACTTCTACGCCGAGTCCGGACGTGAGCAGACCGCTCGCCTGCTCGCCCTCGACGAGCCGCCCACCGCGATCTTCGCCGCCGCCGACATGATGGCCATCGGGGCCGTCCGTGCGGCCTCTGAGGCCGGCCTGAACGTGCCGACCGACCTCAGCATCGTCGGGTTCGACGACATCCAACTTGCTCCGCATGTGAACCCGCCCCTCACCACGCTGCGCCAGGACAAGCTCGGCCTGGGCGCGGCGGCCGGCGATGCCCTCGTGGCACGGATCGCCGGCGATCCGGAGCGTCCGTCGTTGCGGACGCTCCCCGTCGAGCTCGTCGTACGCGGCAGTACCGCCGCTCCCCAGTAGGACCCGTTTCGCCTTACGGCCGCCCTCGGCCGCTTTTGTTCGCGCAGTTCCAAAACCGTTTTTGTCAGTTGTGCAATGGAGGAGGGAGAACCCCATGCCGAACAGGCTTGCGATCGTCGCGTCGGCGATTGCGCTCGTGCTCGCACCCGCGGCCCTCGTGGGCTGCGGCGGCGACGACAGCAGCAACAGTGACTCCGGCAAGAAGAGCAGCGCAGCGCAGGGAGAGGCGCTGCAGAAGGGCGTGACGCTGACGCTCTGGACGATGCCGAACTCGCCACAGCCGAAGGAGGACCTGCAGAAGATGGTCGAGCCCTTCACGGCCAAGACCGGCGTGAACGTGGACGTGCAGGAGGTCGGCTGGGACGTCCAGTTCGACCGCATCCGCAACGCGGCCGTCGCCGGTGAAGGCCCGGACATCACGCAGGCCGGCACCACGCAGGTCCCGTTCTTCGCCGCACTCGGCGGGTTCACCGACCTCAATGACCGTGTCGGGGAGATCGGCGGCAAGGACGCGTACGCCGAGGGCATCTGGAACACCACGCAGGTGCAGGGCCAGGAGGGCACGTGGGCCGTGCCGTGGTTCACCGAGGCGCGCTCGATCTACTACCGCAAGGACGTGCTCGAGAAGGCGGGCGTCGATCCCGCCACGGCCTTCGCCGACCTGGACTCGTTCAAGGCGACGCTGCAGGCCATCAAGGACAAGGTGCCGGACATCGAGCCGTTCGGCGCGCCCGGCAAAAAGGCTTACGACCTCGTGCACCAGGTCATGCCGTTCGTGTGGGACAACGGCGGCGCGGAGCTCTCCGCGGACGCCAAGCAGTCCACGATCAACACGCCCGAGTCGCAGCAGGGCGTGGAGTTCATGGGCGGCCTGATCACGGCCGGGCTGTTCGACAAGTCGCAGCTCGAGCGCGACGGCACGCAGGTCGAGAACCAGTTCAAGGGCGGCCGGCTCGCGACCTGGATCGGCGGTCCCTGGGTGCTCGGCTCGATCGACCGGGCGGAGGACGACACGTGGTCCGACGACGCCCGTGCGAACGTCGGCGTCGCGCCGATGCCGACCGGCCCCGGCGGCAAGGCGTACACGTTCGTCGGCGGCTCGGACCTGATGGTCTTCAAGAGCTCCAAGTACCCGAACGAGGCGTGGGCGCTGGTGAAGTTCCTCTCCGAGGATCAGACCCAGATCGACTACGCGAAGCTCCTCGGCATGTTCCCGGCACGGCTGGCTCCGCAGCAGTCGGTCGGTGACTCCTCCGAGAACCACAAGGCGTTCTTCGAGGCCATCCAGAGCGGGCGGACGTACGCGCCGATCCCGCAGTGGGGCCAGATCGAGAACGCGTACAAGACGCGCTTCGGGAACATCCTCGACAGCGCAGCCGGCGTCGGCAAGGACTACAGCGCGGCGACCGTGAAGTCCCAGCTCGACGCCGCGGCGAAGGAGGCCGACGGGCTGTTGGCCCAGTCGGCAGGGTAGTGGCACCGACGACCCTCACGCCGCCGCCCGAGACCCGCCCCGCGCGCTCCCTCCCCTTGCGCGCGGGGCGGCCTCGCCGCCGCCCACGCCGGAACTGGTTCGCGTACGGGCTCATCGCCCCCGCGGTCACGTTCATGGTGCTGGTGCACCTGCTGCCGACCGCCGGCGGGGTGTTGCTCTCGTTCAAGCGGCTGAACACGTTCACGTTCAGCCGGCTGTTCGACGCCCCCTGGAGCGGGCTGGAGAACTACCGCGGCATCCTCTTCGACACCGCCAACCCGCTGCACGACGGGTTCTTCGGCGCCGTCCAGAACACGTTCGTCTACACGTTCTGGACCGTCGGCGGGACGATCGTCGGTGGCCTGGCGATCGCGTTGCTGCTCAACCGCCCGATGCGCGGTCAGCGGCTCGTGCGCACGCTGATGCTCACGCCCTGGATCGTGCCGAGCTTCGTCGTCGCGGTGCTGTGGGGGTTCATGTGGCAGAGCGACGTCGGGATCATCAACAAGGTCCTCGTCGACTACACCGGGATCCTCAACGAGCGGCCGATCTGGCTGCTCGGCGAGAACACGATGTGGGCGATCGTCATCCCGTCGATCTGGCGCGGGCTGCCGTTCGCGATGATCTTCTTCCTCGCCGGCCTGCAGGCGATGCCGCAGGAGTTGCACGAGGCGGCGTCGATCGACGGCGCCGGCCCGCTGCGGCGCTTCCGCTACATCACGCTCCCGCTGTTGCGACCGCTGATCGCGGTGCAGCTGCTGTTCTGCGTGATCTACGCGAGCTACCAGTTCGCGATCCCGTACATCATGCTCGGCTCCAACCCGGGCCCGGACGCCGACCTGATGATGACGTTGATCGTCCGGCAGTCGTTCTCCAACAACCTGTTCGGCTTCGGCGCCGCGGCCTCCGTGCTGCTCACGCTCGCCATGTGCGTGTGGGTGGCGGTCTGGTACCGCGCGTTCAAGCGTGATCTGGAGGTCACATGAGCCCCCGCCTGGTCAATCGCGGGCTGGACGCGCTCACGTGGCTCGTCCTGCTGGTGATGCTCTCGCCGATCCTCTGGCTCGTCGCCGCGTCGCTGCAGACGGACGGCCAGCTCTCGAGCGGCGCGTACAACCTGCTGGAGCCGACGTTCACGGCCTTCAGCCGGATGTGGAAGACCGTGGACTTCGAGCGGTACATGATCAACTCGCTGATCATCTGCACCGCGGCGGCGTTGCTCGCGACGGCGTTCGCGGCGTGTGCCGGGTACGCGCTGGCTCGGTTTCGTTTTCGCGGCGCGACGACGTTGTCGCTGGGCGTCGTCGGCACGCAGCTCATCCCCGGGTCGCTGTTCCTGCTCCCGGTCTTCATGGGCTTCGTGTGGCTCAAGCAGAACACGCCGGTGGCGTTGTTCGACACGCACGCCGGGATGGTGCTCGTGTACACGGCGTTCTTCACGCCGGTGGCGATCTACTTCATGCGGTACTTCTTCATGGCGATCCCTCGCGATCTGGAGGAAGCCGCCATGGTCGACGGCTGCAACCGGTTCACCGCGTTCGTGAAGATCGTGCTGCCCGCGGCGGCCCCGGGGTTGGTGGCGACCTTCGTCTACGCCTTCCTGTTCGCGTGGGACGAGCTGCTCTTCGTCGCCGCCCTCACGCAGGAGAACGCCGAGACGATCCCGATCGGCATCCGCAACTTCATCGGTAACTATCAGGAAAGGACCGCGCAGCTGATGGCAGCCGGTGTGGTTTCGACGTTGCCCGTGCTGATCGCGTTCTTCGCGACCCAGCGCTGGCTCGTGAAGGGCATCACCGCCGGGGCGGTGAAGGGATGACGGCGACCGCTCCCCAGCCGTCTCTAGCCGCGGCCGACGGGCTTCCCGCCGGCTTCCGCTTCGGCGCGGCGACTGCGTCCTACCAGGTGGAGGGCGCTGCCCGCGAGGACGGGCGTGGCGAGTCGATCTGGGATCGCTTCTCGCACAAGCCCGGTGCGGTCGTCAATGGCGACACAGGCGACGTCGCCTGTGACCACTACCACCGGTGGGCTTCGGACCTGGACCTGATGGTCGAGCTCGGGCTCGAGTCCTACCGCTTCTCGATCGCCTGGCCGCGCGTGCAGCCGGACGGGCGCGGGGCGTTGAACCCGCGCGGGGTGGCTTGGTACCGAAGGCTGGTCGAGGGCTTGCTGGAGCGCGGGATCGAGCCGATCGCGACCCTCTACCACTGGGACCTGCCGCAGGCGCGGCAGGAGGTCGGTGGCTGGGCCGTGCGCGACACGGCGTTGCGCTTCGCCGAGTACGCGGGGTTCATGGCCGACGCGCTGGGCGACGTCGTCCAAGGATGGATCACCCACAACGAGCCGTGGGTCGTCGCGTTCCTCGGGCATGCGGAAGGGCGCAAGGCGCCCGGCATCCGCGACTGGCCGACCGCGATCGCGGCCTCGCACAACCTGTTGCTGAGTCACGGGCTCGCCGTGGACGCGCTGCGCTCGCGGGTGAATACGCCCGTCGGGATCACGCTGAACCTGAACCCCATGCGCGGGGACGCCGCCGCCGCGTCGCTGTTGGACGCGCACCAGAATCGCTGGTTCCTGGATCCCGTGCTGCGCGGGACGTACCCCGGCGACATGGTCGAGGCCTACGAGCGGATCTTCGGGCCGCTGCCGATCAACCCGGAAGACCTGGACGTGATCTCACGCCCGATCGACTTCCTCGGCGTCAACTACTACAACCCGACCTACGTGCGGGCCTCCTCGGAGGCACCTCTTGGCGTGTCCACCTTCGCCCCGCGCGGCGCCGTGACCGCGATGGGCTGGCCGGTCGACGCCGGCGGCCTCTACGACATGCTGCTGCGCCTGCGGGCCGACTACGGCGATCTGGAGATCTGGATCACCGAGAACGGCGCCGCGTTCGACGACGAGAAGCTCGTCGACGGGGTGGTCGAGGACCCCTCGCGCGTCGCGTATCTGTCGACGCATCTGGAGGCGCTGCGCCGCGCCGTGCGCGACGGCGTGAACGTGCGGCGCTACCACGCCTGGTCGCTGCTCGACAACTTCGAGTGGGAGCACGGCTACGACAAGCGCTTCGGCATCGTGCGCGTGGACTACGACACGCAGGAGCGGATTCCCAAGCGGAGCGCGCTCTGGTACCGGGATCACATCGCTGCGGTTCGAGGAGGTGGTGCGTAATGGCCTCGATCGCGTTCGAGGACGTGTCCAAGGTCTTCGACGACGGCACGAAGGCCGTCGACGGGTTGGACCTGGAGATCGCCGACGGCGAATTCACGATTCTGGTCGGGCCGTCCGGGTCGGGGAAGTCGACCGCGTTGCGGATGGTCGCCGGCCTGGAGGAGGCGACGTCCGGCGACATCTCGATCGGGCCGCGCGTCGTCAACGACATGGCGCCCAAGGACCGCGACATCGCGATGGTCTTCCAGTCCTACGCGCTGTACCCGCACATGAGCGTGGCCGAGAACATGGGCTTCGCCCTGAAGCTCGCCAAGCAGCCGAAGGCGGAGATCGCGTCGCGGGTGTCATCCGCCGCCACCCGACTCGGGATCGGCGAGCTGCTGCACCGGCGTCCGCGGGCTTTGAGTGGCGGCCAGCGCCAGCGTGTGGCGTTGGGACGCGCGATCGTGCGCTCCCCCGAGGCGTTCCTGATGGACGAGCCCTTGTCCAACCTGGACGCGAAGCTGCGCGTGGAGATGCGGGCGTACATCGCCAAGCTCCACCAGGAGCTGGGCACGACGACCTTGTACGTCACCCACGACCAGACCGAAGCCATGACCATGGGCGACCGCGTCGCGGTCATGCGCGACGGTCGGTTGTCGCAGGTCGACACACCGCAGGCGTTGTACGAGCGCCCCGCGAATCTCTTCGTCGCGGGCTTCATCGGCTCCCCGGCCATGAACCTGCTCCGCGGTGTGGCCGACGAGGACGGCGTGCTGTTGGGCACGCAGCGGCTGGCCGTGCGCACGCCCCACCGCGGTGACGTGATCGTGGGCATCCGCCCAGAGGCCCTGGAGCCGGCCGGTGGTCCCGGCCCGGGCGTCCTGTCCCTGCGCGTCGTGCTGAGCGAGATGCTCGGCTCCGACGTGCTCCTGCACCTCGAAGCCCCCGCCTCTTCGGTGTTGACCGGCGACATGCTGGACACCGAGGACGAGGAGCTCGTCGACGACACGACCCGTTTCGTGGCCCGCGTCCCCCCGTCCTTCCGGGCGGATCCGGGGTCCACGGTCCACCTCCGCGTGGACCTCGATCGCGTCCACCTGTTCGATCCGGCCACCGAGGCGGTGATCGGTCGCTAAACTAGCCGCCGCCCGGTGGGATTCCCGAGCGGTCAAAGGGGACGGGCTGTAAACCCGTTGGCTCAGCCTTCGCAGGTTCGAATCCTGCTCCCACCACCTTCCGAAAGCCCCGCCTCGCGGGGCTTTCGTCGTTCTTGAGCGCGGGATCGCCGGCTCCGTTCTGTCAGGGGAGCGCGCAACCTGGCCCTACGTGTCCCTGCTTCAGGGAGAAACCACCCGATTCGGTACGTGCGCACGCTATTTACCGTAATAGTTCGAGTAATTACCGACATAAGTCATCTAACGGTTGTATTTCCGGCAGAAGTCGGGTGACATTGGTGTGCCGAATGTGAGGTTAACCAGGGCTCAGGACCAGTGACCTGAGCAGGAGGAGAGGGATGGTCAGACGACGTGCTTCCGGCGCGCGGCTTCGGCGTGCCGGTCTTTCGTGTGCAGTGGCGTTGGCGGGTCTCACCGCGATCGCGCCGTCGGTGGCGCAGGCCCAGGGGCCCGGCACCGGCAAGCGGGTGATGCTTTACACCGGGACGACCCAGCTCCGGGAGGCGAGCATCGCCGTCGCCACTCCGGTGATCCGGGGCAAGCTGGAGGAACTCGGCTACACGGTGGATTGGGAGGACTGCAATCAGCGGGCCATCCCGCCCGCGGTCCCGACGACGACGAACTGCAACCACCCGGACAAGAACCCGCGGATCTTCACCGAGGCCAACCTGGCCCGCTATGACGCGATCGTCATGCTGAACATGTCGTGGTCGTTCGCACGCATCGGCCGCCCCGGGCCGCTGCTGGAGGGGACGCAGAAGGACGCGCTGATCGCCTACCTCCAGAACGGCGGAGGCATCGCCGCGATGCACAACGCGACGGACGCCGGTGCCCACGAGTCGGTGTGGGACTGGTGGGACGGCGGCCCGAACTCGGTCATCGGCACGACGATGCTGGGTCACGGCCCCAGCAACCCGAACGGGAACGCCGCGACGGTGCAGGTGGCCGACCACAACCACCTTTCGACGCGTGAGCTGCCGGACACGTATCAGTTCGCCGACGAGCACTACAACTACCTGCGCAGCGTGCGCGGTGGGCATCACGTGCTCGCGACCTTGGACGAGCGCGCCTACAACACGGGTGAGTTCTCCATGGGGCAGGACCATCCCGTCACCTGGTGCAAGCTCTACGACGGCGAGAACCTCGACGACGGCACCGCCACGCGCCGCACCTACCGCGACGGTCGCACGTGGGCCACCGGTATGGGCCACAACGGCATCCGGTACACCGAGAACAACGGCGACAACAACCTGGTCAAGATGGATGTCGGCGGCATCCGCTGGGTGGCCGGCGAGGGCCGCAAGTCCGACTGCTCGGGCACGGTGTGGTCGTCGTTCTCGCGCCAGGTCCTGGTCTCGGACGCAGTCAACCCGATCGGCATCGACGTGGCCAAGGACGGCAAGGTCTACTGGTCGGAGATCGGTGGTCCGACGGGGGTGGAGTCCACGGGCTACATCAAGATGCACGACCCCAAGGGCCCGGCCAACAACAAGACCACGGTCGCCTCGATCCTCACCCGCGCCGACCACAACTCGTCCGAGGACGGCGTGCTGGGCATGTCGCTGCAGCCCGGGTTCGATCTGGCCGACGCCACCAAGCGCAACGTGTTCGTCTACTACTCCCCGCGCAACCCGGACTGGCCCACGTCCGGCGCCGCGCAAGTCGTCGGGTACAACCAGATCAGCCGCTTCACGCTGACCGCCGACGGCGCGGCGGTGCTCCCGGGCTCTGAGCGTGTGATCCTGCGGGTGCCCAAGGTGAAGATCTTCGGCGCGCCGGCCGGGCACACGGGCGGCCCGACCAACGCGGGTCCCGGGCACGTCGGCGGTGCCGGCCTGGACTTCGACTCCGCGGGCAACCTGTATCTCGGCGTGGGCGACGACGTGTCGCCGAACGCGTCCGGCCACAACGGCCTGCAGCCGATGGACTATCGCTCCGCGGAGCGCTGGGACGCGCGCAAGACGTCCGCGAACACGGCGGACCTGCGCGGCAAGGTGCTGCGCATCTCGCCGAAGTTCGGCGACATCGCGGCCGACGCGGCGCCCGGGGTGGGCGCCACGTACGAGATCCCGGCGGGCAACCTGTTCCCGGTGGGCACGACGGCGGCGCGGCCCGAGATCTACGCCATGGGCTTCCGTCAGCCGTTCACGCTGCACACCGACCCGGCCAACCCGGGGATCGTGGGCGTGGGCGAGTACTGCAACGACGCGTCCGTCGACAACCCGGTCCGTGGCTTTGCGGGTGTGTGCGAGTGGAACCTGCTCAACAAGCCGGGCAACCACGGCTGGCCGTTCTGCGCCGGCGACAACTCGCCCGCGAACACGGCGACGCGCTGGAACTACGCCACCGCGACGACGACGGGCGAGAAGTACGACTGCTCGCTCGACCAGGTGCCGTCGGACATCAACTACGCGCCCGAGGGCCAGACGCCGAACCCGGCGACGTTCCAGGGCCGCCACCAGCTCCCCAAGCCCGAAAAGGCCACGATCTGGAAGAAGTATCCGTCGGCTACCGAAGGTCAGTCGAGCACCGCCGATTTCGGTGACCTGTCCAAGGGCGGCATGCAGCCGATCGCCGGCCCGATCTACCGCTACGACGGCTCCACGGCGACGGCCGGCGCGTTCCCGCGCTACTACGACGGCGCCTGGCTGATCAACAACCGTGGCAGCGCGGACGGCTTCTGGAAGGAAGTCCGGATGCGCAAGGACAACAACGAGATGCTGCGCGTCAACGACTGGCTGCCCTACAACGCCGCCGGCACCGACAACGCCAGCGTCAACGGCCTGGTGATCGGCACCCAGTTCGGTGGCGACGGCGCTCTGTACATGTCGCGCTACGCGGTGGGCTGCTGCCGCAACAACAACAACACGCCGACGCAGATCGTGAAGATCTCCTTCAACGTCCACGACGAGGCGGCCGCACCGACCGCGTCGGCGACGCTCGACCCGGCCGTGCCGGGCGAGGGCCGCGCCTACCCGGGCCCGGTGAACGTGAGGTTCAGCGCCGCCGACACGGGTGACGCCAACCCGGTCTCCGGCTTGGCGAACATCGAGTACCGGGTGGTGACGGGCGGCGTGCCGGGCGAGTGGACCAAGCTCGCCGTCGACGGGACGAACGCGAACGCGACGGCCCAGATCACCGCCGAGGGCAACCACGTGGTCGAGTACCGCGCGGTCGACAAGGCCAACAACACCAGCGCGGTCAAAACGATCGCGTTCAGCATCATCCACCCGGTCGACGTCGAGACCAACGTCGTGGCCACGGTCCCGACGATCCTCGGCCTCACGCTCGCGCCGACCACGGCGCTGGGCGCGTTCACGCCGGGCGTCACGCGGGACTACACGGCGACGACGTCGGCGCGGGTGACCGCGACCACCGGTGACGCGACGCTGTCGGTCTCTGACCGCGGCACCAGCAACCCCGGACGCATGGTCAACGGCACCTCGGCCCTCCTGCGGCCGCTGGAGATCAGCGTGGGCAGCGGCGCGTTCAGCGCCGTCGGCGCGACCGCGCTGTCGCTCAAGAGCTGGAGCGGCCCGACCTCGATCGAGGCCGTGCCGCTCACCGTCAAGCAGTCGATCGTCGACACGGATCCGCTGCGCGCCGGCACCTACGGCAAGACGTTGACGTTCACATTGTCGACGACCACCCCGTAGCCGGCTCGGTCTAGCCCGCGCTCCGGTTGGTCACCGGAGCGCGGGGCTCTGACCGCCCTAGGACGCTTCGGCGAGCAGGGCGGCGACGTCTTGCCGGCCGCGCGCGCCGAGCTTGCGGTACGCGTTACGGAGATGGAGCTCGACGGTCTTGGGCGTCACGAACAGTGCCTCCGCGATCGCGCGGTTCGTCTGGCCGGCGGCGGCGCGCTCGGCGACGCGCCGCTCTGACGGCGTCAGCGACTCCGGGCCCTGGAGCGCGGTCCTGCGTGGGCGGCCGCCCGCGGCGTAGAGCTCCTGCCGCACGCGTTCGGCGAGCGCCCCGGCGCCGAGCGCGTCGGTGAGCGCGAGCGCCTCTCTGAGCGGCTCGCGCGCGTCCGCCGGCCGGCGGGCGGCGCGCAACGCGGCACCCTCGGCGGCGAGCGCGTAGGCGAGCTCGAGCCGGGCCGGGGAACGAGCCGCGACCACGGCCGCCTCGCGCAGGTGCTCGAGCCGTTGCTCGACGTTGCCGAGGATGCGCAGCGCCCGCGCGACCACCCCGGGCGCGCCCCAGCGTCGGGCCGCCTCGAGCCCCTGCGTGGCCAACGCGATCGCCTCGTCTCGGCGGCCGAGGTGATGCAGCGCGATCGCCTGATGCGCGGCGACGGGCGTGTCAACCGGCTGCAGGCTCGCGAACCGCCGGCCGGAGTCCTCGGCGACGGCGAGCGCGTCCTCGAACGCCTCCTCGGCAATCAGCTGTTCGGCGAGGCTGTCGAGCCAGTAGCGCGCGGCCTCGGAGGCGTCGCCCGGGTCGGCCACGGCCTCCAGTTCGCGCCGCGCGCCCGCCAGGTCGCCGCGCTCGCGCAGGACGGCGGCCAGCCAGGCCGCCAGGTGCACACGACCCTCGAAGCCGCGGTTGAACAGGACCAGCGCCTCGAGGCCGACACGCAGCGAGGCCTCGGCGTCTGCGAGTTCCCCGCGGCGGTAGAGCGCGTACCCGCGGAAGATGCTCGCGGCCGACCGCGCCGACATCGAGCCGCGGCTGTGCGCATGGCCGAGCAGGTCGTCCAGCATCACGAGCGCCTCGTCGCGGTCGGCGATCGTGAGGACCTGCGTCGCGGCGACGGGGAGCAGGACGACGCGCGAGGCGATCATCGCCCCGCCGTCGAGCGCCGCGAGCGCCAGCGCCGAGCACTCGGCGGCCGAGCCACCATGCGTGGACCAGTGATGCGCCGCGACCGCCGCGAGCAGCCTCGGCCCCATGCCCGGGGCGAGCGGCAGTCGCCGGTGCGGGACGTAGCGCTCCGCGGCGACCGGAGGGCCGATCCCGAACGATGCCGCGGTCAATTCCACTGCCTCGAGGGCGGCGCGCAGCGTCTCGGCCTCCGGTGGGAGGTCGGCCGCCGCGCGCCGGGCCAGCTCGATGGCCGCGCCCGAGCGCCCCATGATCAGCAGGCTGCGCGCCAGCGACAGCGAGGCCGCGCCACGGGCGAGCGGGTCGTCGATCAGCTCGAGGGCTTCGGTCGCGTGCAGCACCGCGTTCGGCATGTCCACCAGCTTCTCCGCCTCCGCGAGCGCCACCAGCGTGCTCACGCGGCTCGCGGCGGGCGGCGGCTCGGCGAGCGCGCGGGTGAGGTGCGTGACCGCGCTCCGGGGCGCGCCCGCGCGCATCGCCGCATGCGCCGCCTGCTCGAGCACCTCGACGACCCATGGCTCGCCGCGAGCCGGCGCGTGCGCCAGCTGCGCGGCGATCGCTCCGGCGTTGGCCGAGTGATCGCGCAGCAGCCGGGCCGCGCGCTCGTGCGCGAGCGCCCGGTCGTGGACCGGGATGTCCTCGTAGACCGCCGCCCGGATGACCGGGTGCACGAACGCCGGCGTCGCCTGATCGGCGAAGATCTCTGCGCTCACGAGTTGGCCCGCGGCAACGACCGCGAGCTCCTCGGGCAGCCCGGCCAACGCGGCCGCCAGCGGCAGCTTCGCCTCGTCGCCCAACACGGCCGTGGCCCGCGCCATCGCCGCCGCGTCCCGGCTCTGCCGCGCGAGCCGCACGAGCACGGCACGCCAGGCAGCCCGCGGGGCGAGCTCCTCGACCAGGGCCAGGCTCGCGACGTCCGGCGTCACGCCCTCGGCGCGAAGCGTCTTGTGCAGCTCGACGAGCAGGAGCGGGTTGCCCCCGGTCGCCTCGTGCCCCGCCTGCGCGAACGCCTCGTCCGCTCCTAGGAGCTCGGCCGCGGCTTGCTCGGTCAGCGGGAGTGGGTGCACCGAGACCGCGAGCGGATCGCCGATGATCTCCGCCAGCAGGTGTGCGCGCGAGTGCCGCTCGATCGGCCGCACGCCGCAGAGGACGGTGACGGGCAGGCCGTCGAGCCGGCGGACGAGGTAGGCCAGGTAGCGCAGCGAGGGCTCGTCGGCCCACTGCAGATCGTCGACCGCGAGCAGTACCGGCGCGGTCTCCGCGAGGTTGAGGGTCAGCCAGTAGAGCCCGTGCAGGATCGCGAACGACGCGTCCTCGCCCGCGACGTCACCCGCGGGGCGTTCGAACACCTCGCGTGCGCCTTCCGGCACCGGCTCGCCGCCGCTGACGACGTCCTCGAACAGCTGCCGCACGATCCCGAAAGCCAGCTCCTGCTCGAGCTCGCCGCCGCGCGCGGTGAGCACGTTCAAGCCGGCCCGGGCCGCTTCGCGCCGGGTCTCGGCGACCAGCCGCGTCTTGCCGATGCCCGCGGGCCCTTCGATCACGAGCAGGCCGGAGCCGCCGGCGGCGGCGTGTTCGATCCGCGTGCGCAGCGTCGACAGCTCACGCTCGCGCTCGAGCAGAGGGGCCATGGCCGCTCCAGCCTATGGACCCCGCGCCTTCTTCGGCGCGCGGAGCACGACGCGACTCGTCCTGCCCGCGGCGCGCCCGGTCAGGTAGGGACAACCGCTTCCGTTCGGACAGGAAGGCTCGACTTGTGAGGTTGCGCGGCCTACTCTGAATAACGGACGGTTGCGGCACGCTCGTGAAAGCGGCGGGGGTTGGAGAGAAGTTCGGAGACCGAGCAGGGACCGCAGGTCGCGGAGGCGGGGCCGGCGCTCGCGCCGAGCGGCCCGGCCGTGCTGCCGGGCGGCTTCGGACGCGGCGGGCCGCTGACCCGCGCGGGCGTGCTCGGGCTGCAGGGCACGGCCGGCAACGCGGCGGTCGCTCGGATGATCCAGGAGCGCCGGCTGGCCCGTGAAGCGGTGGCCGAGCCGGAGACGGAGGCCGAGCAGGAGGAAGCGGAGGAGGCGCCGGCCCAGGAGTTCCCGCCGTCCGAGGAGCCCGAGGATCCGGGCGGAGGCGATGCGGAACCCGAGCCGGAAGCGGAGGGAGAGAAGGAGGCGGACGCGGAAGGGCCCGCGGGGGCGTCACTGGACGGCGAGCCGCCACAACCCGCGGAGCCGGAACCGATGACCTCTGGTACGGAGGAGCCCGCCGCCTCGGCCGCGGAGGCGTCGACGGCGGACTCGGTGGAAGCGCCCGAGCAGGAGGAAGAGGTCGAGGGCGAGGACGAGGCCGAACCGGCGGAGGCGTTGGGCGACGAGTCGGAGATGGAGCCCGACGCCGCCGAGGAGCGCACGCCGGCCGCCGGCGTCGCCCGCCTGATGCGCAAGGTGGAGGCGCAGGCGGCCGCTAAGCGCGACGACACGGTCGGGCCGGGCGACACGGGCAAGGCGGTCCGCGGCATCCAGCGCCGCCTGCGCTCGCTGGGCTGGTACCGCGGCTCGCTCGACGGCGAGTACGGGCCCGCCACGCAGTCCGCGGTGCGGCGCTTCCAGGCTCGCCGACGGCTCGAGGCGGACGGCGTCGCGGGGTCGTCGACCCGCCGGGCGCTGGCGCGGGCGATCGAGATCCAGAAGGAGATCACCCGCCTCCAGGGATTGATCGGGGACCGCCCCGGCGGCGGGCAGCAGCACCTGCTCAAGCAGATCGAGGAGCTCAAGGGCAAGCTGCGCGCGTACAAGCCGGCCTCGGGCGGCGGCAAGCGCAAGCCCCGCAAGCCCAGGCCGGACAAGCCGCAGAAGGACCGCTCCGGCGCGGCGCCGGGCGGACCCGCGGACGGGCCGGGCGGCAACCGGCAGACCGGGATCATCGGGGACGCGGGTGGCGAAAAGGTCAGGCTGCGTGAGGGGCCGAGCACGAACTCACGCGAGCTGGGGACGCTGCCGTTCGGCACTCGCCTGTTCATCAAGCGCCGGACGGGCGACGGCTGGTACCAGGTCACGACCGCGTCCGGCGAGTACGGCTACGTGGCCGCCGTCTACGTCAAGCGCAATCTGCCCGAGCCGACGGCGGACCTGTTCAAGATCGAGGGCCAGACGGCGCTGGAGATCGTGACGAAGCGCTACGGCCACCTCGGCAGAGACGGCCAGGACATGCGGTTCTACGTCAACGTGCTCGAGTACGTCAACCGCGGGCCTGGCATGCGCGGCATCTACCAGAGCAAGCCGGGCAACAAGGACTGGAACGCCTGGCAGGACGTCAAGACCCGCTCGGGCTACCAGATCTGGCTGCCCGGCGACGAATACGCGAAGAGCCTGAAGGGCACGGTCGGCTCCGGGTCGCTGACGGGCGGGGCGTTCGCGAAGGCCAAGCGAGCGGCGAACGCGGTCGAGGAGTTCGCGATCGGCGGCGCCGCCTTCGTCGCGGGGATGCTGTCCGGCGCGTTCTCCTCGGTCAAGGGCATCCTGGTCGACGCCAAGGACCTGATCGGCTCGCTGTGGAACGTGATGACCAGCAGCGTCAAGGAGCTGGTGAGCCAGGGTCAGGACCTGTGGAACCGGATCACGAAGATCAAGCCGGGCGAGATCGCGTCGAGCGCGTTCAAGCGGTTCAGCGAGCGCTGGAACCACCCGGACATGTGGACGCGCTGGAAGTTCCGCGGGTTCATCGCCGGCTTCGCGCTCGTCGAGGTCGCGCTGCTGGCGCTCACCGCGGGCATCGGCGCCGCCGTCAAGCTGGCCAAGCTCGGGCGGATGCTGAAGGGCTTCGCCAAGGAGCTGCCCGGCGAGGTCGAGGACCGCTTCATCCGGCGCTTCAAGCAGACCGGCCCCAGCGGCAAGCCCGACCCGAACGCCAAGCCCGGCGGGCATCCGGCCAAGATTCCCGAGGGGCAGAAGCAGTCGGCGGCGATCCGCGGCCTCGAACTCGAGAACGACGCAGCCGAAGCCCTGGCCAAGGCGGGCTACGACATCGTGCAGCGGCCGAACCACGGCAAACCCACCAAACCAGGAGAGCGAGACCCGGACTTCAAGATCGAAGGCAGGATCTTCGACTGCTATTCACCCGGTAAGGAGAAACCGGTGCGCGGCATCTGGACGGAGGTTCACGACAAGGTCTTGAAGAAGAAGCAGACCGAGCGCGTCGTGATCAACCTCGCAGACTGGGCCGGCGACATGACCGAACTTCAGAGCCAGTTCACCAAATGGCCCATCAAGCAATTGCACGAGGTGCTGATCGTGGACAACACCGGCGCCGTCTCACGGCTGAACCTCTGAGATGGCTCTCGAGTACGCGCTGATCGTGCCTGGGGGCATCACGCCCGAGGCGATGTGGCCGCGCCTCTACGGCGAGCGGTACACGCCACCCACGCCGATCATCGACGACGGACTGTGGACGGCCGAGGAGCGCGAGCGGTTCGGTGTCCTGATCACCCTGCACCGCGGCGAGCACGGCT
Source organism: Solirubrobacter taibaiensis (assembly GCA_027587225.1). Taxonomy (GTDB): domain Bacteria; phylum Actinomycetota; class Thermoleophilia; order Solirubrobacterales; family Solirubrobacteraceae; genus Solirubrobacter; species Solirubrobacter taibaiensis. The sequence continues at coordinate 49,067 of JAPDDQ010000034.1, read as the reverse complement.
TCTACGACGTCGGCGACCGAGTCCGCGAGCCTGCCGAGTACCTCTACGTCGGGTTCCGCGCCGACTGGGAGGATCTGGCTCGGGCCGACCGCAGCGTGCGTGAGCTCGCCCAGAACGTGCTCGACAGCGGCGGCGAGGATCTGTGGCTGAGTCTCAACGGCGAGGAGCTGCTGCTTGAGCGCATCGACGGCGAGGTCCGTCACGAGGCATAGCGGTGGCGCTGCAATACACGCTGGTCGTGCTCGGTCCCGCCACACCCGAACAGCTGTGGTCGCGCCTCCACGACGCGTCGCCGGAGCCGACCATCGACAAGGGCGTCTTGCGGGCTGACGAGCGCGACGAGGTCGGCTACATCGTCACCGTGCGCCGCGCCCAAGACGGCTACTACGAGTACGGTGACGACCTCCGCACGCCCAGGGACTATGTGCGCGTCGGCTTTCGGGTTGCGGACAGGGACGGGTCGCCGCCGGCGCTTGCGCGCAACCTGCTCGGGCTCGTCCAGAACGTGCTCGACAGCGGCGACGAGGACCTGTGGCTGGACATCAACGGCGAGGAGCTGATCCTCGAGCGCGTCGGCGGTGAGGTGCGGCGCGTGCCCGCGGGGTTCTGGAACAACGTCGAGCGCTGACGGCGCTCGAGCACCGGGTGACCTACGAAGCACCGTAGTCGCTGCGGCCAGACCTCGTTGACAGGCTGGAAATGGCCTGTAAGGGTCCGCGCACCAATCGTCCCGGGGGGGTCGCGGTAATGCGGAGGAAGTCTTTGGCAGTGACATGTGGGATGTCGCTGCTGCTGTCCATCGGAGGAGCGGCGAACGCGTCCGCGGCCGGCATCGGCGAGGAGCGCTTCCAGCCGAGTGTCACGTACGACCTGTCGGTCAGCGACGCCGAGCGCGACGCGATCCACGCGGAGGTCGAGGCGCTGGCCGGCCGCGTCAGCAACGCGCGGGCGGGGGACGGCACCTACAACCCGCTCACCCTGGTCGGGGCGATGCTGGACGGCGCGACCTACGACTCCATCTCGCGAGGCGGCACGGCCGCGACGGCGTACCCGTTCCCGGTCAGCAACACCGCGGCCAACCAGAACGAGTACGACCGCAAGGTCGCCAAGCTCGCCTGGGTGGTCAAGCTGGGCAGGGACCTGGGTTTCCCGGTGGTCGTCCAACGTCAGCCCGACAAGTACGTCTACGCCGAGATCGGTGACCCGGAAGCCCCGGAGATGGTCATGGCGTTGAGCCACCTGGACTCGCCGACGGCTTCCGTCTCGGCTGCTCAGCTGGCGCGCTGGCGGGACCCCTTCGGCAACCTCGGGACTCCGGGCGCGTACCACTCGTCCTACATCAAGGACAGCTGGGTCTACGGGGCGGGCATCCAGGACGACAGCGGCCCGACGCTGGCGACGCTGCTCGCGGCCAAGGCGATGCTCGAGGCGGGCTTGCCGATGGATCGGCGCGTCCGCATCGTCATGGGGATCTACGAAGACGGCGGTCCCGGCACGCCCACGACGGCGAACACCGCCGCCTTCCAATCGATCCCGTACAACTCGAACCCGAGCTTCTACGACAACTGGGCCTACAAGAACCTCAACCGCGAAGAGACCCCGATCGCGGCGTACACGTCCGACTCGCGGTTCCCGGTCATCGTCGGCAACTCCGGAGCGGTGACGCCGGCGGTGTCGATGAGCTTGTCCGCGGATGCCGCCAAGGCCTTCCGGCTGACGGATGCCCGGGCCGGCGTCACCCAGCGCGCAGGCGACCCGACGCTCAAGGACATCACCTACGGCAGCACCACGCAGATCGCCTCGCGGGCCATCTTCACCCTTGACGTGGCGGGGGCCGGCTCCGCCCAGCGCGACCAGTTCGTGTCGGCGATCACCGCCGCTGCGACCACGAAGGGTTGGCTCCCGGCAGCTCCCGGCACGACGCCCAAGGTGCAGACCACGATCACCGGCGACGCGCTCACGCTGGAGATCAACACCGATGTGGCGATGGAGATGCCGACCCCGCAGTACGGCAAGAACGCCGTCGTGTGGGGGATGTCCCTCCTCTCCAAGGGGCTCGCCGCGGCGGGGGCCAACGACCTGCAGTTGAAGAAAGCCGCCGACGGCATCGCCGACCTGTTCTTCCGCGACGGTGTCGAGGGCGAGGCCTACATCGGCAAGTACATGGGCATCCCGGCGAGCCTGTTGCGCAACCCGAGCAACGGCACGCCGAACCTGACCTTCGCCCTCATGGGCGGCATCAACTCAGAGACGCCGACGAGCTTCTACACGGCCGCGTCCGGCAGCCTCAGCATTCCGCTGTTCGTGCGCAGCATGCACGTCACCGCGGCTGAGTCCACCGAGGCGACGACGGCGGTCACGGCCGCCTTCCAGGCGAAGGGGTTCACCCTCGGCGCCCTCGGCTCACCCATCGGCGCCGGCCTGTACGTCACGCACGACAACCCGCTGACGGCGCTGCAGTTCGGCAGCTACCAAGCCACGATCAACCGCAACCCGGCCGCGTTCGCGGACCCGTACGCCCTCAGCGACGTGGTCTTCCCGCAGGGCACGACCGGTGGCACCCTGGCCAGCAACTTCCGCAACAAGATGACCGCCTTCGGCGCCGTCATCCCGGGCAATGAGCGCTGGTGGCACACGGCCAACGAGCGGATGAAGGTCGACTCGGCCGTGCAGATGACCAAGATGATGGCCGACGGCATGCTGGAGATGGCCCGCTACTCCGGGCCCGCCGGGGCCAAGTTCATGTGGGCCGACATGCCTGGCCTGAACGCCGACCGGTCGGACCTCGACCTGCTGGACGTCACGATCGGCACGTTCAAGGACGCGTCGGCCAAGGTCGGCAAGAGCCAGCTCGGCTCGCAGGCCCTGCTCGGCGCCACCTCGTTCAACATCCCGATGTGGAACGGGCGCGGCAACTCGGCCCCGACGGCGGCAGCGTTCGCACTCGGGCACGCCACGGGCGGGGTCTACCTGCCCTTGAACGATCCCGAGTACGTGAGCAGCACGTACGTGGCGCCGATGCGGCTGGAGTTCAAGGTGGAGCGCCCCGCCTACATGCGGGACGCGGATTGGGCGAAGTTCGTCGCCCGCGGCTACGGCGACTTCAAGTTCAACATCCTCGTCGGCGACACCGTGGTGCCGCTGGCCGTTCCGGCGGGCCAGAGCGCGGACAAGTACTTCTCCTCACGCGTCTCGGCCATGAACCCGGACGCCCTCTACTTGTCGGTCAACCTCGCGATCACCGATGCCCCGTACACCGGGGTGCAGACGGTGCTCGCGGACTCCAAGACGGACCTGTACACGGTCAATCCGGCGTACCTGGCCGCGAATCCGGACCCGTTCCCCGGGCGCGGGGCCAAGCAGCAACGGGGCTTCTTCGTGCTCGGTGACGGGACGAAGAACGCGGAGTTCTCGTCGCCCGACGCGGTCTACGTGACGGCGGCCAACTGGATCAGCGATGAGGAGACGGGGACAGTCGGCGGCACCGTTCCGGCGACGCTCGCGCTCACCCTGGGCGCGCCGGCCACGTTCGGTCCGTTCACGCCGGGTGTGGATCGCACCTATGACGCCTCGACCACGGCGACCGTGACCTCGACGGCCGGCGACGCGAAGCTGTCGGTCGACGGTGGCCGACTCGTCAACGGCGCGTTCACGCTGAGCGAGCCGCTGCAGGTGTCGTTCTCGAAGTCCGTGTGGACCGGCCCCGTGTCCAACGATGTCGTCAACGTCGCTTTCCGGCAGCACATCGGCCCCAACGAGCCGTTGCGCACCGGCACCTACAGCAAGACGCTGACCTTCACGCTCTCCACCACCAACCCGTAGGTCCGCGATCCACGGTCCAGCCGTTTCGGCTGGACCGTGGTCTCGTGGCTCAGTGCGCCAGGGCGATGGCGAGCGGAAGCAGCACGATCGCCGCGGCCACGCTCATGACGAGCCCGGTGGCCGCCGTCCGGGGCGAGTAGCCGTAGAGCTGGGCGAAGGACACGACCGACGTCGGGACCGGGCCGAGTGCGAACAGCCACACGGCGCCCGGGAGGTCGATCCCCGCCAGGGTCGCGAGCGCCAGCGCGCACGGGACGAGCGTGAGGTGCAGGGCCAGCACGCGGAAGGACAGTGCGAGCTGGGGGCGGCCGATCCAGCGCTTGGGCCAGGACACGCCGAGCAGCAGCACGCCCATCGCCGACATGGCGATCGCCAGCCCGGCGACAAGCGTCGTCACCACGTCCGGGGCGGGGACGAGCCGGCCCAGGAGAAGACCGGCGAGCGCGCCGATCGTGGGCGCATAGTCTGCGAGCGCGGTCGTGCGCGTCTGCGGCACGGTCGCGTGGCGGCGCAGCAGGCGGATGCCGAGCGCGATCCGCGGCTGGGTGAGCATGTCGTAGGCCACGACGAACACCGCGGCCTTGGCACCGAGCGCGGCGACGGCGATCGGCGCGGTCCAGTAGGTCGGGTTGCCGAACATCCAGAACGCGATCAGCGCGTGGTCGCTGCGGCGGCGGAAGACCCGCGTGGCAACCCCGAGCGCGGTCAGCTGGGCGGCCAGCAGGACGCCGATCGCAGCGAGGTTGCCACCGCTCAACTCGAAGCTCCAGCCCGCCAGAACGGCCAGCAAACCGATCCCGACCGAGAGCTGCGCGCGGACCAGGAAGGCGATGTGCTGTATCAGCCACCGGCGTGCGCCGAGGCCGAGCACGAAGGCACCGAAGAGGGGGAGCGCAACCGTCAACGACTTAGGCGTAGCAGGTAGTTGCACGCTCCACCGCTCTGCGGCGTCACTCTCCCCCGGTCGGGTGGTGGTGCGCGCGCCGTCTCCTGGAGCGCGGCGAGCATCGGCCGCGCGAGCGGGTGGCGCTCGCCTAGCGACGGAGTTGCAGCCTCAGCCAGAGCAGTGCGGCGAACAGCCCGGCGAGGCCGGCCACGAACACGGGCGCGAGCGCGTTGGAGGTGTCGATGTCCTCCCACGCGCGGGCCGTGCCGAGCAGGATCAGCGCGAGCCCGATCAGCTGGCTCTCGAGCGTGATCCGGATGGCACTCGCGCGGCCGTCCAGCCCCATCGCGAGCGCGGTCACGCCGGGCAGCGCGAACCAGCCGCCGAGCGTCTGCGCCGTCAGCGGCGTCAACAGCCACGGCCAGTGCTCGATCATCTCTGACGGCCACAGCAGCAGCACGAGCGCGACGACCGACTGGAACGCGCCCACGCCCAGCAGCGCCGGCCGCACACTGCGCGGCAGCGGCCGCTCGCCCGGCTCCGGCGTGCGCGGATCGGTCCTGCGGTTGCGCCACCACGCCAGCGGCACCAGCACCGGCGTGGTCACGTACAGCCCGACCCAGATCCAGAACGCGACGTGGTTCGTGGCGAACCGGTCGAGGTGGTTGAACGTGCCGATGGCCATGAACAGCGTGAACGCCGTCACCGGCAGGAAGCCGACCTGGATCCGGTGCCAGCGGCGCTCGCGCGCCACCCGCACGAAGAAGTACGCGCCGGCGATGTAGCCCGCGCCCATCACCAGCGGCGTGATCGTCGGCTGCACGTCCCACGCGAACCAGTGCCGCGTGTCGTCGGGGAAGAAGTACAGCAGCGCGAACGCGACCAGCAGGAACGGGACGATGATCGCCCCGAGCAGTCGGGTGGAGCCGAACACACGGTCGTCACGGGTCATGGGGAACCGTCCTCCCACCCCGGCGGATGTTTCGCTTGTAACGCATCGGCCACTGCGCTGACTAGGGCCCCTGAAAGCGAACCGATCGCTCCCCAGGAGGCCCCAACATGAAGGTCCAGTTCCGCGCCGCGGCTCCCCTCGCGGCGGGCTTCGCCCTGCTGTTCACCGGCACCGCCATGGCCGACGGCGGCGGCGCCGTCTACACCCAGACCAACTCGCCGACCGGCAACGCCGTGCACCGGCTCGACCGCGGTCCGGACGGCTCGCTGACGCCGGTCGCGACCTACCGTACGGGCGGCCTCGGCACGGGCTCCACGCTGCAGTCCCAGGGCGCGGTCGCACTGTCCGACGACGGCCGGCTGCTCGTCGCCGTCGACGCCGGCACCAACGACATCGCGTCCTTCCGCGTGAGCCGCCGCGGGCACCTGACGCTGATCGACCGCCAGCCCTCAGGCGGCAACACGCCGGTCTCGGTCGACGTCGCCGGCTCCAGCGCGTACGTGCTCAACCGCGACGGCATCGCCAACGTCACCGGCTTCGACCTCGACGGCTCCGGCCGGCTGCGCGCCCGCGCCACCACGGCGCTGACCGCGGGCGCGGCCGGCGCGGCGCAGGTCTCGGTGGCCCCCGACGGCCGCGACCTGGTCGTGAGCGAACGCGGCTCCAACCGGATCGAGACGCTCCCGCTGCGCTTCGGCCGCATCGGCGCGCCGGTCGTCACCGCCTCCAGCGGCGCGGTGCCGTTCGGGTTCGGGTTCTCGCCGCGGGGTGACCTGATCGTCTCCGAGGCCGGCGCGAGCACCGTCTCCTCCTACCGCCTCAACGGCAACGGCAGCCTGCGCCCGGTCACGGCCGCGCTGGCGGTCGGCCAGGGTGCGGCGTGCTGGGTCGTCGTGACCGCCGACGGGCGCTTCGCGTACACCGGCAACGCGTCCGGCAGCATCTCCGGCTTCGCCGTTGCTCGCGACGGCAGCCTCACGGCGCTGACCCCGGGCGGTGTGACCGCCGCTGCGCCGCGTCCGAACGACCTCGCCGTCGCCGGCAACCACCTGTACGCGGTCAACCCCGCCTCGGGTGAGGTCACCGCGTACCGCCTGCGCAACGACGGCCGCCTCGACTCCGTCCCGGGCGTCGCCAACCTCGGCACCGGCCTCGCCGGACTCGCCGCGCGCTGAGCCCGGCTACCGCGGGGCGAATGACATGCTCGTGCAAGCCATCGCCCCGCGGTATAGCGTCAGGGCTGCCGTGACACGCCAGGTCCCGGTCGACCCGGATGCCGAGCTCCTCACGCGGCTGCGCCGCGGCGACGAGCACGCCTTCCGCACGCTCGTGGGCCGCCACCACGCGACGATGCTGCGCGTGGCGCGGCTGCATGTGCGCGACCGCCAAGCCGCGGAAGAGGTCGTGCAGGAGACGTGGCTGGCGGTCGTGCAGGGCCTCGAGCGCTTCGAGGAGCGCTCGACGCTGAAGACCTGGCTGTTCCGCATCCTCACCAACCGCGCCAAGACCCGCGGCGAGCGCGAGGCGCGCAGCGTCCCGTTCTCCGCCGTGATCCTCGCCGAGACCACAGGCGAGGATCCCGCCGTCGACCCCGACCGCTTCCAAGGACCGCAGGACCGCTACCCGCGGCACTGGGCGGCGCCCCCGCCGCGGTGGGAGACGCTGCCCGACGAACGGCTGCTCTCACAGGAGACGCTGCGGGAGATCGACGCGGCGATCGAGCAGCTCCCACCGGCGCAACGCGCAGTGATCCGGCTGCGCGACGTCGAGGGCTGGGAGGCCGACGAGGTGTGCGAGGTCCTCGGTCTCACCAGCGCGAACCAACGGGTGCTCTTGCACCGAGCGCGCTCGAAGGTGCGCGGCGCACTCGAGCGCTACCTTGGCGACGAGGTGATGGCCGCGTGAAGAACCCGTTCCGGCGTGCACCTCGCCACGTCCCCTGCATCGAGATCGTCGAGCTCGTCACCGACTACCTCGAAGGCACGCTCCCCGACGCCGAGCGGCGCGCGCTCGAGCACCACCTCGGCGACTGCGAGGACTGCAGCTCCTACCTCGAGCAGATGCGGGAGACGCGCCGCATCGCCGGCGCCCTCGGCCCCGAGGACGTGCCCGACCACGACGGGCTGATGGCCGCGTTCCGCGCCTACCAGGCCGAACGCGCGGACGAGTGACGCCGGCGGGCGAGGGCTTACACGCGGAAGGCGCCGACCAGCGTGCGCAGCTTCTCGGCCATCTGGGCGAGGTCCTCGCTGGAGGCCGACATCTCCTGGGTGGCGGCTGACGACTCCTCGGTTGCGGCCGAGACGTTCGCGGTGGCGTCGCCGGCGTGATGCGCGATCTGCACGACTTCGGCGGTGGCGACGGACATGCGCTGGATGCAGGCCGACAGGTCGGCGGTGCTCGTGGCCAAGGTGTGGAAGGCGGCCTCGGTCTCGCGTGCGGTCGCGTCCGACGACTCGGCGAGTTTTCGCACTTCGTCGGCGACGACCGCGAAGCCCCGGCCCTGCTCGCCCGCGCGGGCGGCTTCGATCGCGGCGTTGAGCGCGAGCAGGTTGGTCTGGGCGGCCACAGCGGAGATCTGCTCGGTGAGCGCGACGCCGTGAAGGGCGAGGCGGCCGGCCTCGACGACCAGACCTTCGGCCTCGTGGTTGATGCCGCGGGCCACGTCGATGTTCTGGACTTGGCGTGAAGCGCCCTCGGCGACCGTCGCCGACAGGTGCGCGATGCTCTCGATGACTTCGCCGTTCTCGCGCGTCGTCGCGGACATCTGCTGTGACGCGCTTGCGACCTGCTCTGCCGTCGTCGTGATGTCGGTGACGATCACGGCGACCTCGGAGCGTGTCGCGTTGTAGGCCTGCAGTCCGCCTTGGGCCTTGGTCAGCATCGTGTTGAACGTCTCCGCGAGGTCACCCATGGTGGCGCCCGCGACGAGCTCGAGCGGCGTGGTCACCGGCTCCACGGCGACCGTCAAGTCGCCTTGGGCCATGGCGGCGAGGCCTTCGCCGAGGCCCGTCAGGCAGTGATCGGAGAGGCTGTTCAGGCGCTGGCGAAGATCGTCGAGACAGCTGTGGTCGCCGAGCGCGGCACGGAGCATCTCGCGGACGGCGTTGTAGCCGTCGAGCGCGGACTGCGCCTTGACCAGCATCGAGTTGAACAGCTCGACGAGCTCCTGGGTCTCGGGATCGTCGGAACGCGCGGCGATCGGATGCGTGTGGGGTTCGACCTGGATCGTCAGGTCGCCGGCGCGGATGGCGTCGAGGCCCGCAAGGAGGTCCGTGAGACAGTGGTCGTTGAGGCTGCGCAGGCGCTGCTTGAGCTCGTGCGCGGCAGGATCGGGGGTCGCGGTGACGGGTGCCGCGGGGCGACGGGAGAGGAAGGCCATTGCCCTCCGCTATCGGCGTCGACCCGCTCCGGCCTGCGGGATTTCACCATGGCGAAATCGGTCCGCTGGAGGCGGGCGCGACCGATCAATCACACCATGGCCCACGAACGCGTACTCATCCCGCTCCGGCAGTGGCGCAGTGGCGACGGAACGCTGACCGAGGACTCGCGCATGTTCGCCTTCGCGCTCGCCGCGCTGAACTGGATGGGCGCGACGTTCTCGGCGCTGTGGCTGCTGCTGCCGCATCCCGACGGGGCACGCGTGATCCCGATCATCGGCGCGACGCTGGCGGCGTACGGGCTGGGCGTCCTCCTGCTGGCTGGGGCTCGCCCACATCCGTTGTGGATGTTCCAAGCCGCGATCGCGCTCGACACGCTGGTGATCAGCATCGCGCTGGTGGCCACCGGCGACCCGGGCAGCGAGTACGCGTTCTACTACCTGTGGGCGACGCTGTACGCGGTCTGCTTCTTCAACGCGCGCCAGATCGCGTTGCAGGGCGTGTGGGTGTGCCTCGCGTACGCGATCTCGCTCGCGCTGATCGGGGAGCGACCCGCCGGCGCGCTCGTGTCCCAGTGGATGCTGCCGATGGCCACGCTGCTGGCGGCCGGGACGCTCGTGCGCCAGCTGACCGGCCGGCTCCGCCGCAGCGAGGCGCTGCTGCGCCACGACGCCGGCCACGATGCCCTCACCGGCCTGCCCAACCGCGCGCGCTTCGACGCGCTGCTCGACGCCGCGGTGGTCGCCGGCGTCCCGGTCGCGATCGCGTTCATCGATCTCGACGACTTCAAGCGCGTCAACGACAGCTTCGGCCACGGGGCGGGGGATGCGCTGCTGCTCGCGGTCGCGCAGCGGCTTCGCGACCAGGCCGCGGACACGACCGTGATCGCCCGCTTCGGGGGCGACGAGTTCCTCGCGCTGATCCGCGGCGAAGCGGCCGACGCGGAGGCACGACGGCTGATCGAGAGCTTCGCGCAACCGTTCCTGGCCGGGGTGCACGAGGTCACGGTCAAGGCCAGCCTGGGGCTTGCGCAGGCTCGCCCGGGCGAAGACGCGGAGACCGTGCTCCGCCACGCGGACACCGCCGCCTATGAGGCCAAGCGTGCCGGCCGTGGCCGCTCCGCGACCTTCGACGCGTCGATGCGCGCCGCCATCAGCGAACGGCTGCGGCTCGAGCACGACCTCGCGCGGGCGGTGCACGACGACGAGCTGCAGGTCGCCTACCAGCCGATCGTGTCGCTGGCTGACGGCTCGATCACCGGCGTCGAGGCGCTCGCGCGCTGGACCCACCCCCACCGCGGCAGGGTCGCGCCCGACGTGTTCATCGCGGTCGCGGAGGAGACAGGGCTGATCGACGCCCTCGGCGAGTGCGTGCTGGCGATCGCGTGCACCGACGCCGGCCGCTGGGCGGAGGCGATCCCCGGGTTTCGGGTCTCGGTCAACCTCTCGCCGCGCCAGCTCGACTCGGACGCGTTCGAGTCCATGGTCATCCGGACGCTCGAAGGCACCGGACTCCCGTGCAAGGCGCTGCAGCTCGAGGTCACGGAGCGGAGCGCCATGTCCGACCGGCCGTGCACGCGCGAGAACCTCCGCGCGATTGCCGGCTCCGGGATCGGCCTCGCACTCGACGACTTCGGGACCGGCTTCTCGTCGCTGTCCTACCTGAGCGAGCTCGAGTTCGACGCGATCAAGCTCGATCGGAGCTTCATCGGTGGCGCGCCCAGCCCAGCGCGTGACGCGATCGTGGCGGCCGTGGCGAGCATCGGGTCCGCGACCGGCGCTCGCGTGATCGCGGAAGGCATCGAGACCGTCGAACACCATGAGCGAGCGCTCGCGCTCGGCTGCGGGTACGGGCAGGGATGGCACTTCGGGCGGCCGATGCCGGCTGCCGATCTCGACGCGCTCGTGTCCCGCTACGCCTCCGGGTCGTCGATCAGGCCCAGCGCGACGGCGCGTGTGACCGCGGCCTCACGCGTGTTGACGTCCAACTTGCGGTAGAGCGCCCGGATGTGCGACTTGACCGTGTTGGGGGACAGGTAGAGCGCTCGCGCGATCTCGGCGATGCTGTGGCCGGAGAGCAGGCGCAGTACGGCAATCTCGGCGGGTGACGGCGGCTCGACGGGCGGTGCGGCGGCGCGTGCGCCGGCGCTGTCGAGCGCACGGCGCAGGTCCGCCGACATGGCGGGCAGGCTGCCCGCGTCCCGAGCCGTGGACAGCAGCTCCTCCGCGTGCGCGAGTGCGCGCCCCGCCGTCGGGAGGAACCCGCGCTGGAGACGGATCGCGCACAGCTCGAGCAGCATCCAGGCCTGCCACAGACCACCGTCGATCGTGGTGGCCGCCGCCTGCTCGGCGCGTTGCTCGGCGTGTCCGAGCCGGCCCTCGAGCGCGCTCGTCAGCGCGTCGGCGAGCTCGGCCAGCGCTCCCGGCGCGCGGCCCCCGAGGTCGAACGCCGTGCTGCAGGCCAGCGCGCGGTCGGCGTGACCGCGCGCCCCGAAGACGCGCCCCGCGCGTGCATCCAGGATCGCCAGGACGGCACACGCGACCAGCAGGCCGTTCGGCCGCTCACCCGCGTCCGGGTGCTCGAAGGCGGCCCGCGCGGTCGCTCCCGCGCGCTCAAGGTCGCCCGCCAGCAACGCCAGCAGCGCGAGCGTGGACAGGGCCGACACCCGCAGCCGATCGCCTGAGGCTTCTGCTGCGGCCGCCGCGAGCGTCAGCGCCTCGCCCACATCATCGTCGCGGTAGAGCGCCATCGCGATCCGGACGATCGTGGCGTCGTAGTGGCTGGTGCTCGGGTGCTCGCGCGCGATGGCGAGCAGCCGCCGGACTTCCGGCGCCGGCCGTCCGACCGCGTAGGAGGCAGCGATCGCCGCGGCCACCGTCGCCGGCCGCGCGAGCAGCGTCCGGCGGGGCAGCGCCGTCGTCCAGCGCGCGAGTGTCGCGCCCCGGCCCGTGCTCAGCAGCGCGAACTGATGCTCGTCGGTCAAATCCGCCAGCGCCTCCCAGTCGGCGGACGCGACCGCGTAGGCCGCGGCGTCCTCGATCAGGCCGTGCGTGCGTGACCAGGCGAGCGCCCGCCGGCGCAGCGCCGCGACGGCGGCAGGCTCGAGCTCGTCGAGCAGGACGTCGCGCAGCAGCGGATGACAGCGGAACCATCCCGGGCGATCGGGAGCCTCGGTGACGAGCAGGTTCGAGCGCTCCAGCGCGTTCAGGCGCGCCCGCGAGCCCGTCGTCTCGAGGATCGCGTCGCAGGCCTCGCCCGAGAGCTCGGTCAAGACGCAGCTGCGGCGCAGAAACTGCTCCGTTTCCGGATCGAACCCGCTGAGCACCTCGCGCGCCAGATAGTCGCTGATCGTGCGCTGCGTGCCGCGGAAGGACTGCACGGAGCGGTGGCCGGCGTCGCGCAGCCAGAGCCCGGCGAGGTACAGGATGGCCGGCCATCCCCCGGTGCGGGCGATCAGCGTCGCCAGCTCGCCATCATCGAGACGCGGGACGTCCAGCGCGTCGAGCAACTGCCGCGCCTCCGGCCCCGTCATCGCGAGCTCATCCGCTCCGATCTCGACCAGCTGTCCCTGGCTGCGCAGCCTCGCCACCCGCAACGCGGGCGGCGCTCGCGTGATGAGCAGCAGATGCACGTTGTCCGGCAACGTCTCGATCGCGTGGTCGAGCGAGCCCGGGTCGGAGATCTCGTGCAGATCGTCGACCACCACGGCCAGCGGGCGGCCATCCGCTTCGAGCGCGGCGGCGAGCGCCTCGATCGCGGGTCGCACGGCGCCGAGATGACTCCGGAGGCGGTCGAGCGCCGCCTTCCCGCAGGACGCGCGCGCCTGTTCCACCGCGGTCGCGATCGATGTCCACAGCCGCACGGGGTCGTTGTCACCCGCGTCCGTGGTCACCCACGCGGCCGGATGCCGGTGATGCGCGAGCCAGCCTTTCGCCGCGACGCTCTTGCCGTAGCCGGCGGGCGCCACCATCAGCGTCAGTGACGCGCTCCAGCCCGTCTCGAGCCGCCGGAAGATCCGGCCACGTTCGACGATCCCGGGCCGCACACGCGGCGGGGCGAGGCGTGCCATGGCGCTCTAACCGTCCCTCCGCGGCGGGTGGTCATGCCTCACACCGCGGGGGTGAACAGTGCGCTCTGGGGCGGGGCGCGCGCTATTCCCGCAGGACCTTGCGCTTCGCCAGGCCGAACTCCTCCGGCGTGAGCACGCCGTCATCCAGCAGCGCCTTCAAGGCGTGGAGCTGCCCGACGATGTCGGTCGCGGAAGCATCGTCGATTGCCGTCTGACGGGCCTGGGCCTGCTTGCGTCGGGCCTCATCCAAGCCGACCTGGTAGCCGACACCGCCGAGCATCATCGGCGCGCGTCTCAGCGGTCTGAGCACCATGTCGCCACGGTAGGTCGGCACGAGGTGGACACGCATCATCCGGTTCGGGTGACCACCGTACGGGCGGGGCGCGTGGTGCGTCCCGCCCGCGTGGTGGACTCCTCGTCTCCGCCCTTTGGCGAAGTGAGTTACGCGGCGGTGTTGACCGTGATCTTGGCCACGCCGATCACGAAGCCGCCGGCCAGCGCGTCCACGCCGAAGGTCTGGTTGAGCAGGTCTGCCGCTTCCTGCTTGAGCTTGACCGTGGTGCCTTCGAGGATGGCGGTGTCGTTCGCGCCCGTCTCGAGCGGCTTCAGCGTGCGGCCGTCGAGGAAGAACAGGGGCGCGTCCTCGGCGGCGACCTCGCCGTCGACGGTCACCTTGCCGGTGAGCACGGACTTGCCGGGGTCGACGTCGAAGTCGGTCAGCTCGACCGTCTTGCCGCCGCCGGTGAGGCTCAGGCCGCTGCCGGCGTGGTTGATCATGCCCTGCACGTAGGGGGACTCGGTCCCGGGCGTGTAGTAGGTCACGTTGCCGCCGGTGATCGGGAAGGAGGCGACGCCGGCCTTGCTGATCTTCGCGTCACCGACCGGTGCGGGCGTGAGCTTGAGATCGCCCAGTGCGGACACGAACCCGGCGTCGAGCGTGACGGCGGTGTCCTTGCCCGAGAGCGTGGGGATCTCCGCGACGGGCGTCGCGGCCGGCGCGGCCTCGGTGGTGGCGGCCGCCGCGGGGGTAGTGGCGGTGTCGTCGTCGGTGCCGCCGCAGGCAGTGGCACCCAGGGCGAGGGCTGTCGTGGCGGCCAGGGCCGCCAGGGTCTTCATATGCATCTTGTTCCTCGCTTGGAGAGGTTGAAGAGGAGGTGTCGCGAGGTATTCGCACGACCCCCCACCGGCGGATGCCTCCGCAGGTAAAGATCAGCTCACGATTCTCTGGCTCGTGCGTCTGAGCTCGGACGTCGTGGCCGGGACCCGATCCGCGTCACCGGCCTCGTCGCGGCGTAGGGTCGGCGCCATGAGTGCAACTGAACAAGCAACCCGTACAGTGGCTGATCATCGGCAGCGTGCGCCTGGATTCGAGGTACACGGCGAGGTGGACATGGCGACCGCGCCGGCCCTCGCCGAGCGGCTCGAAGCCGCGATCCGCGAGAGCACCGGCCCGTTCGTGATCGACCTGTCGGACGTGGACTTCCTCGACTCCACCGGCTTGCGGGTGTTGCTGCGGGGACGCGGGTTGCTGGGGCGCGAGGATCGCCCACTGGCCGTGATCTGCCCGCACGGCCGCATCCGCCGCGTGTTCGAGCTCTCCGGCTTGTCCACGGTCTTCACGCTCTACGGTGAGCGACCCGACGGGTGGCCGCGTTCCACGAGCGGCGCTCGTTGACCGCGTAGATGAGGCGCATGGCGAGGAAGACCGGCCACGGCATGCGATGTGTGGCGTTGCCGCGATACTGGCGCCACGCGAACTGTCCGAGCGTCGCCGCGAAGAAGAAGAGTCCCCCGTTGATCGTGCTCGGCCGGGGCGCGGTCTCGGCGGTGAGCCCGAGGCGGAAAGCGCTGCGGCGGCGCAACGTGCGGTCGAGACCGCCGATCGCGCCCTGCGCCGGGTACAGCAGGTATGCCGCCAACGCCGTGTCCGGCACGCGACCCTCGAGCGCCGCGGCCAACACGACCGACGCCGCGATGACCAGCAGCTCGTCCCGCCACGGGGTCGGTGCTTCGATGCGCTCCGGCCAGCGTGCCGGGTTGTAGTACGCGACGAGGGCCCGCTGGGCCTCCATGCCGCCCATCCAGCGCTCGCGCTCCTCGTCG
Source organism: Solirubrobacter taibaiensis (assembly GCA_027587225.1). Classification (GTDB taxonomy): domain Bacteria; phylum Actinomycetota; class Thermoleophilia; order Solirubrobacterales; family Solirubrobacteraceae; genus Solirubrobacter; species Solirubrobacter taibaiensis. The sequence continues at coordinate 33,855 of JAPDDQ010000034.1, read as the reverse complement.
GACCAGTCGGCCAGCTCCCTTCCCGCGGCGCGGTCGCGCGCGGCCAGCGCACGCAGCTCGCACGCGACCGGGTCGTCGGGGGCCGACGGCCGGCGGTAGAGGCGGCCCGTTCGGACCAGGGTCCACGTCGCGTAGTCCACGGTTCCAATCTTGCCGCGGGTGCGCCTCGCCGTGACGCGTGAGGCTCAGGGCACGATCAGCGCCTTGACGACGCGCTGCGCCGCGACGTCGTCGAGCGCGTCCTGGGTGTGCGCGAGGTCGTACTCGGCGCTGATCAGCTCCGTCCATGGGAACTGCTCCGAGTACTTGGCCATCACCTGAACGGAGCGGTAGACGTGGCCGACGTCGCTGCCCCAGCAACCGCGGACGTCCAGGTGCTTCTGGTTGAGGTCCAGGTGCGGGTTCAACGACGCGTCGCCCACGTCGGTGTACTGCCCGACGACCACGTACCGGCCGGCGTCGCGGGTGAGTCGCATGCCTTCCGGCACGGCGGCCGGGACGCCCGTCGCCTCGATGGTGACGTCGGCACCGCGGCCGTGGGTGAGCTCGCGGACGGCCGCGAGCCGCTCCTGCTCGGTCGTCGCGGCGATGTCGATCGTCGCATCGGCACCGAAGCGTCGCGCCGCGGACAGCCGCACCTCGGGGCCGCCGACGACGATCACCTGACCGGCGCCGCGAAGCTGGGCGAGGACCGCGGCGGACAATCCCACCGGGCCGGCGCCCTGGACGAGGACCGTGTCGCCGAACTGGACGTCGCCCAGGCTCACCGCGTGCAGCGCGGTCGGCATGCCGCAGCCGGCGGCCAGGAAGGCGCGCCAGTCGAGCTCGGGCGGGAGCGGGACGATGTGGACGCCCGGCCGGAGGTAGATGTACTCGGACCAGCCGCCGAGCAGGCCTTCGTGCGCCGAGAGCGTGACGCCGTAGACGAGTCGAGACGGGCAGCGGGTCGTGGCGTGGGCGACCGTGCAGTACCAGCACCGCCCGCAGGTGCCGTAGACGTCGAGGAACGTGACGACCTGGCCGGGGGCGAGCGGTCGGCCGTCCACGTCGAGGACGGGGTCACCGTCACCGATCTCGTCGATCACGCCGACGCTCACGTGCCCCGGGATGATCGGGTACGGCACGCCGGCCAGCTGCCCCTTCGCGAGGTGGACGTCGGTGCCGCACACCTCGCTCCCCAGGGTCTTGAGCAGGATCGCCCCGGGCTCGAGCTGCGGCCGCTGGAACCGCTGCACCTCCATCGAGGCGCCGGGCGCGCTCAGGACTGCGGCGGAGATGACGGTTCCCATCGGGTGATTATCGGTGCGCGTCGGCGAGCAGGTTCTCCAGGTCGAGCGGCGCGTCGACGGCGGGCGCGGCCGGGTCGCCGTAGGGCACCCACTGGTCGAAGGGGCGATCCCAGGCGAGTTCGAGCGTGTTGCCGTCGGGGTCCTGGAGGTAGATCGCTTCGTGGGTGCCGTGGTCGAGCGCGGCGCGGATCTTGACGCCGCCGTCGATCAGCCGCTGCACCGTCGTCGCCAGGCGGGCGCGGGTCGAGAAGTGCAGGCCGACGTGGTGCAGACCGGTGACGCCGTCCGGCTGGGGTGCGCCGCCGGCGGACTTCCAGGTGTTGAACCCGAGGTGATGGTGGTAGCCGCCCGCGGAGACGAACAGGATGTCTCCGGTCGTGCCCCAGCCGGGCACGTCGCGCGCCTCGAAGACGACATCGAACCCCATGAGGTCGACGTAGAACGCGCGGATGCGGTCGATGTCGGCGGTGCGCAGGTGCACATGCCCGATCCGGATCTCCGGGTCGATCGGCGGGTTGCCCGCGACGAGCGGTTCGAACGGGCCTTGGGGGCGGGGGGAAGCGGTCATGCCGTCAGCATCGGGCGTCGGGGCGGTGAGCGGAATAGACATTCCTGGCCGATGCATAGACGTCACGCACGCTCGCCACCAGCGCGTCGTCCGCGGCCAGGGCGGGATCGAGGTCCTCGAGGATGCGCCGCACGCCGTCCGGACCGGCGGCGAGCGCGACCAGCTCGTCCGCGCGCGGGTCGGTGACCGGTGCGCCGACGCCGCGGAGATGGCCGATCCAGGCGGCCAGCACGCGCACGGCGCCGTCCGGCATGCGGCCGGCGGCCCGTTCGGCGCGCAGCACGGGCAGGATCCGGATCGGGAGCTTCTGCGAGCCGTCGGCGGCGATCTGCGCCAGCCGGTGGCGCATGCGCGGGTTCGAGAAGCGCTCGAGCAACGCAGCGCGATACCGCGCCAGGTCCTCCTCCGGCAGCGTCAGATGGCGCGACGCCTCCGCCCACCAGGTCTCCAGCCACGCGCGGCAGACGTCGTCGGCCACGGCTTCGGCGACCGTCTCATGCCCCCGCGCCGAGCCGGCGTAGGCCAGCAGCGAATGGCCGCCGTTGAGCAGCCACAGCTTGCGTTCCTCGAACGGCGCGATGTCGTCGGTGAACGTCGCGCCGGCGTCCTCCCAGCGCGGGCGCCCGCCGGGGAACTCGCCGCTGAGCACCCACTCGCTGAACGGCTCCGTCACCACCGGGCAGCGATCGTCCGGGAGGAGGTCCTCCGCGGTGGTGCGCGGCGTGATCCGGTCGACCACGGTCGTGACCGTGGCGACGGAGGCCTCCAGCCACTCGCGCAGGCCTGGCTCGACCCGGTCGGCCAGGTCGGCCACGACGCGCGCGACCACCGCGCCGTTCTCGGGCAGGTTGTCGCACGGGACGAGCGTGATCGGGCCCGCGTCGGCGCGCCGGCGGGCGGCGAGTCCCGCCACGATCCGCGCCGGTGCGGTGCGGACCGGCGCCGCCGGATCCGACCGCAGCGCGTCGACGTCCGCCTGCAGCTCAGCGTGGGCGCCGCGCAGGTACCCGGCCTCGGTGATCGTGATCGTCATCGCGCGCACGTCGGGGGAGGCCACCGTCGCGAGCCAGGCGTCGTGACGCGCGGCGGGATAAGTGCGCGCGAGGCTGGAGATGACGTCGAGGCGATCGCCGTCGCCGGCCCGCGTGACCAGCGTGTAGAGCCCGTCCTGGGCGGTGAGCGCTTCGGCGAGCGCGGCGCTGCGCCCGGAGAAGGCGGCGATCCCCCAGCCGTCACCGGCGCGGTCGGTGTACCACGCCTGGTGCGCGCGGAAGAAGTTCCCGAGCCCGAGGTGCACCAGCCGGACGGCTGGTCCGGCACGCGCGCGCGACAGGCTCACAGCTTGAACACCTCGGTCGGGCGGCCGCTGACCAGATCGGTCATGACCTCGGCCGCCTCATCGAGGTCGAACACGTGCTGGGCCACGAGCTCGGCCACCCAGCCCGCATCGAGGCGACGCGACATGTCGTGGCGCGCGGGGATCGAGCAGAACGCGCGGGTGTCGTCGATGAAGCCCGACGTGCGCGAGAACCCGATCGTCTCGGTCACCGCGCGACGAAAGCGCCGGATCGCCTCGGGCGCGTCGAGGAACCACCACGGCGCGCCCACGTACAGCGACGGGTAGAAGCCGGCCAGCGGCGCGAGCTCGCGCGACCAGACCGTCTCGTCGAGCGTGAACACCACGAGGTGGAACCCAGGGTGCGTGCCGTAGCGTTCGAGCAGCGGACGGAGCGCGTCGGTGAACTCGACCCGGATCGGGATGTCGGCGCCGACGTCGGCCCCGAAGCGCTCGGTGGTGGGGCCGTGATGCCCGCGCCGCACGGCGGGGTGCAGCGTCATCACCAGCCCGTCCTCGCACGACATCCGGGCCATCTCGAGCAGCAGGTGCCGACGCAGCGCGACCGCCTCCGCGGCCGTGGCCTCGCCGACGAGCGCGGCGCGGTAGATGCGGCCGGCTTCAGCGCCTTCGAGCGGGTCGGTGCGCACGTCCTCGTGGCTGTGGTCGGCCGATGTCGCGCCGCGGGAGATGAAGTAGCGGCGGCGGGCCTCCATCGCCGCGACGAACCCGGGGTAGTCGTCCGTGGCGATGTCCGACACCTCGGCCAGCCGCGTCATCCGTTCCGGCCAGCCGGCGCTCCCCACCTCGAGGTAGCGATCGGGCCGGAAGGTCGGGATCACGCGGCCGGACCACGTCGGGTCGGCCGCCAGCGCCGCGTGCGCGGCCAGGTCGTCGCAGGGGTCGTCGGTGGTGGCCAGGACCGCGATCCGGAACCGCTCGAACAGCGCGCGCGGCCGGAACCCGGGCTCGGCGAGCCGCGCCGTCAGCTCGTCGTAGATCGCGTCCGCGGAGGCGGCGGACGGGCGGCGCTCGATGCCGAAGATCTCCACCAGCTCGTGCTCGAACCAGGAGCGGACCGGCGTGCCGCGGAAGACGTCCCAGTGGGTGCACATCCGCCGCCAGATGGCCCGCGACTGCGCCTCCGTCGGCGCCGGTTGCGCGACGCCGAGCGCCTCCAGCGGAACGCCGGACGCGTGCAGGAGGCGGGTCACGTAGTGATCGGGCGTCACGAGCAACGTCGCCGGGTCGGGGAAGGGCTCGTCGTCCAGCAGCGACCGCGGGTCCACGTGCCCGTGGGGTGAGATCACGGGGAGGTCGCGCACGGCGCCGTACAGCTCACGCGCGATCGCGCGCACACCGGGCTCGGCGGGCAGCAGGCGGTCCGGGTGGAGAGCCATGCGCGTAGAGTGGAGCAATCTCCGAGGCAGTGCGGATCGGTGGGCCCGGCGTGGTCCTCGAGGACGAGCAGATCCAGCGCTTCGTCCACGATCAGCTCGCCGGAGTGCCGCTCGACGGCCGCAGCGTCTGCGTGATCGTGCCCGACGGGACCCGCAGCTGCCCGCTGCCACTGCTGTTGTCGGCGGTCCGCGCAGCGCTGGACGGTCGCCTCACCCGGCTCACCGTGCTCGTCGCCCTCGGCACCCACGCCCCGATGGACGCGCCCGCGCTGGTCGAGCACGTCGGCCCCGGGATCGCAGCGCGCAACCACGAGTGGTGGGATCCGGACACGTTCGTGAGCGTCGGTCACATCGGCGCCGAGCGGCTCGCCGAGCTGTCGCGCGGCATGCTCGATCACGGCGTCGAGGTCCGGATCAACCGCGCGGTCGTGGAGCACGACGTGACGCTGATCGTCGGCCCCGTGTTCCCGCACGAGGTCGTCGGGTTCTCCGGCGGCAACAAGTACCTGTTCCCCGGCGTGTCCGGTCAGGAGCTGATCGACGTCTCGCACTGGCTCGGAGCGCTGATCACGAGCGCCGAGATCATCGGCACCCGCGGCACTACGCCGGTGCGCGCCTTGATCGACGAGGCCGCCTCACTCGTGCCCGGTGACCGCTACGCGTTGTGCTTGGTCGTCGGGTCCGCGGGGTTGCATGCGGCCGCGTTCGGTGAGCCGCGCTCGGCCTGGGCGGCGGCGACCGAGGTCGCGGCCGAGACGCACGTCCGCTACCTCGACGGACCCGTCCGGCGCGTGCTGTCGCTGATCCCGCGCAAGTACGAGGACATGTGGACCGGGGCCAAGGGCTTCTACAAAGTCGAGCCGATCGTCGCCGACGGCGGCCAGGTGGTCATCTACGCGCCGCACATCCGTGAGGTGAGCGCGATGCACCCGCACATCGTCGAGATCGGCTACCACTGCCGCGACTACTTCGTCGGCCAGTGGGACCGGTTCAAGGCCACGCCGTGGGGCGACCTCGCGCACTCGACGCACCTGCGCGGCGCCGGCACCTACGATCCGGTAGACGGCGAGAGCCTGCGTGTCACCGTCACGTTGGCCACCGGGATCCCCGAAGACGTCGTGCGTGCGATCAACCTCGACTACCTGGACCCGGCAGCGGTCGACCCCGACGCCTGGGCGGACGATCCCGACACGCTCGTCGTGCCCCAGGCCGGCGAGGTGCTCTACCGACTTTAGAGTGCAGGCATGGTCGTGATCAAGCGCGTGCGTGGCTGGCTGCGGGCGCATCCCACCGGAGCTGATGCGCTGCTCGCGCTGCTGGTCTTCGTCGTGGCGATCGGACCAGGTCTCAACGAGAACTCCGAGGAGATCGACCTGACGCCGATCGCGGTCGTGTTGGCCGCCCTCGGCTCGGCGTCGCTCGTGCTCCGCCGGCGTCACCCGTGGTGGGTGCTCGGGCTGGCGGCGGGCGTCGGGACGATCGGGATCGCGCTCAACGACGGACCGACGACGGTGTTCGTCCCGGCGATCTTCGCGCTCTACTCGCTGACCGTGCGCGTCGAGACGGCGCCCGCGCTCGCGGCCACGCTCGGCTGCGCGCTGGTGCCGGCGCTCGTGATGCTGACCACCACGCCGTACGGCCTGCTGGATTCCTCCACGTACCAGTTCGTGTCGACGAGCGGGCTGGCGGCCGTGTCGGGAATCGCGGTCCGCAATCAGCGGGCGGTGGTCGCGGCCGCGCACGAGCGCGCCCGACAGGCCGAGGCGACGCGGGAGGAAGAGGCCCAGCGGCGCGTGGCGGACGAGCGGGTGCGGATCGCGCGGGAGCTGCACGACGTGGTCGCGCACCATGTGTCCGTGATCAATGTGCAGGCGTCGGTGGCGGGACAGCTGCTGCGGACGGACCCGGATGGCGCCGCCGCGGCGCTCGCGCACGTGCGTGAGGCGAGCCAGACCGTGCTGCGAGAGGTACCCGGTCTGCTCGGCCTGTTGCGGACCGGCAACGAGGCGCTCGAGACGGCGCCCGCGCCGCGGCTCGCGGACGCCGAAGTGCTGATCGACCAGGCGCGACGCTCCGGGCTGCAGGTGGTGTGGCAGACCAGCGGGACGCCGTCGACGTTGGCTCCCGGCACCGATCTCGCGGCCTACCGCGTGCTGCAGGAGGCGTTGACGAACGCGCAGCGCCACGGTGCGGGGGAGGTGCTGGTGCGCGTGGTCTACGCGGACGGTGCGCTCACCTTGGAGGTCCGCAATGCCCAGGCGGAGACACGTGCCGCCGTGGCGGGAGGGCAGCACGGGTTGCTGGGCATGCGGGAGCGGGTCGCGGCCACCGGGGGCACGCTCACCGCCGGTCCGGACGAGGCGGGGACCTGGGTCGTGCGCGCCGAGCTGCCGGTGCGGCCATGACCATCCGCGTGCTGGTCGCCGACGACCAGAAGCTGATCCGCGCCGGCTTCTCCACGTTGCTGGCCGCGGCACCCGATCTGGAGGTCGTCGGGGAGGCCGTCGACGGGGCGGATGCCGTGCGGCAGGTGCACGCCACGCAGCCGGACGTCGTGCTGATGGACATCCGGATGCCGGGGACCGACGGGCTCTCCGCGACTGAACTGATCACGTCCGACGCGGCCCTCAAGGACGTCAAGGTGCTGGTGTTGACGACGTTCGAGGCCGACGAGTACGTCGTGGCCGCGCTGCGGGCGGGCGCGAGCGGGTTCTTGGGCAAGGGCGTCGATCCCGAGGTGTTGATCGATGCGATCCGCGTGGTCGCGTCGGGCGAGTCGCTGCTGTCACCGAGCGCGACGAGCGCGCTGATCGGGCAGTTCCTCGCGCGGGCGAGCGACGGGGTGCCGCACGCCGACGCGAGCTCACTCGACGTGCTGACCGAGCGCGAGCGCGAGATCGTCGCGCTCGTCGGGCACGGGATGAGCAACGACGAGATCGCCGCCCGGCTGTTCCTGTCGCCGTTCACGGTCAAGACCCACGTCAACCGCTCGATGGCCAAGCTCGACGCGCGTGACCGGGCCCAGCTCGTCGTGCACGCCTTCCAGACAGGGCTCGTGCGCGCCGGGCAGCCCCCGCCGGACTGATCCCTCGTACTGTGGATGCAGTACGCGCAGTCGATCCGGCTGGACGATGACGACTCCCCGCCGGCGGTCGATCCTCAGAGCATGCGAGGCAGACCATGATCGAGCTCCAGCAGCTCACGAAGCGATACGGCGACAAGCTGGCCGTCGACGCGATCAGCGCGACCATCCGGCCGGGCGTCGTCACCGGGTTCCTCGGCCCCAACGGGGCCGGCAAGTCCACGACGATGCGGGTGATCCTGGGCTTGGACCGGCCCACCGACGGGGTCGCGCTGGTCAACGGCCGGCCGTACGTCGACGCGCCGGCGCCGCTGGCCGAGGTCGGCGCGCTGCTCGACGCCAAGGGCGTCGACCTCAAGCGCAGCGCGCGTAACCACCTGCTCGCCCTCGGATCGACGGTGGGCGTCGGCCCGCGCCGCGTGGACGAGGTGCTCGCCTCGGTCGGGTTGACCGACGTGGCCGGCAAGGCCGCGGGCTCGTTCTCGCTCGGGATGGGGCAGCGTCTCGGCATCGCCGTCGCGTTGCTCGCGGACCCGGAGGTGTTGATCCTCGACGAGCCGGTCAACGGCCTCGACCTCGACGGCATCCAGTGGATCCGCGCGCTGCTGAACGAACTCGCCGACGAAGGGCGCACCGTCCTGCTCTCCTCGCACCTCATGAGCGAGATGCAACTCGTCGCCGACCATCTGCTGATCATCGGCAAGGGCCGGATCCTCGCGGACACGTCGATGGCCGACTTCATCGCGGAGGCCTCCGACGGCGGCGTCCTCGTCACCGCTCCGGAGGCCGGTGCCCTGGCGTCGCTGCTGGCCCGTGACGGCGTCACGCTCACGTCGCACGAACGCGGCCGCTTCGAGGTGCACGGCCTGGCCGCGGAAGCGATCGGCGACATCGCGGCGCGGCACGGACTCACGCTGCACGAGCTCGCGCCGGTCCCGGCTTCGCTCGAATCCGCCTATCTCAAGCTCACGCGCGACAGCGTCGAGTACGCCGGAGCGGTCCGATGACCGCGACCGCCGTGGAACCGGCCGCGCCCGTCGTGCGCGCCCGCACCATCACCCACCCTCAGACGCTGGCGCGCGCGATGCGCTTCGAGTGGATCAAGCTGCGCACGCTGCGCAGCACCTGGATCGGCCTGGGCACCGTCCTGCTCGTCCTGATCGGGTTCGCCGCGATCGCATCGGCCATCTCCACCGGCTCGGTCGCGACGTCCGGTGGCGACGGCGGCCCGTTCGAGGGTGACAGTCCGCTGGCGACCGTGCTCAGCGGAGCGGACTTCTCCGTGCTTCTGGTCGGCGTGCTCGGCGCGTTGAGCGGAGCCCGCGAGTACGGCTCGCGCATGATCACCGCCACGGCCGCCGCCGTGCCCCGGCGATGGCAGATCGTCGTCTCCAAGGCCGCCGTGCTCGTCGCGGTCGTCTTCCCCGCCGCGCTCATCGGCACCGTCACCGCGTTCGGCGTCGGCATGGGCATCCTGGCCACCGGCGACGGCGCGACTCTCGGGCTCACCGACCCCGGCGTCTTGCGCTCGCTCGTCGGGATGGCCGGCTACCTGACCGCGATCTCCTTGATCGGCCTCAGCCTCGGTGTCCTGTTGCGCAGCGTGGCCGGCAGCATCGGTGCGCTCGTGGCCGGCATCCTGCTCCTCCCGGCGCTGGCCGGCGGGCTCCTCCCGGCCGGCTGGGACCCGATCCTGCAGTTCCTGCCGAGCTCCGCCGCGGCGGCGTTCACCACCGCGATGGCCGCCGGTGACAGCGTGCTCGCGCCCGGCGCCGGTGCGCTGGTGCTCGCCGCGTGGGTCGCCGTGGCGCTCGTCGCCTCCGTTGTGGCCGTGATCAAGCGCGACGTCTAGCGGAAAAATAACCGGCAGAGCGGGGCGGGGCGGAGAATCTGCTGCCGTGTACCTGTCCGCTCTGCTCCCGCTCGCACTGCTCGGCGGCCCCGTGCACGAGATCCGGACCGGTGACGCTCCGCAGTACTCCACGACGGGGCTGCGGGTGGCCGTCGGCGACACCGTGCGCTGGGACGCCACCGAGCGTCATCCGCTCACGTTCGATGGTGAGTCGGGTGGGCCGTACGCGTCCGGTGCGCACGAGCGGACGCTGACCGAGCTCGGCCGGCTCGCGTTCTACTGCGTCGTGCACGGCGCGCCGGGCGGGTCCGGCATGTCCGGGCTCGTGACCGTCGGGGACGCCAACGCGCCACCGGCGATCACGATCGAGCGCGAGACGGCCGAGCCGCGCGACGGCCAGCTCGTGGTGTTCAGCGCCTTGGCGGCAGACCCGGAGCGCATCCCCCCGCGGGTGACCTGGGACCTGGACGGCGACGGTCGCTTCGAGCCGCACCTCAGCGGCGTCAGCGCTGGGGCCCGGTACGGCCCCGGCACGCACACCGTGCTCGCGCGCGCCACGGACGATCTCGGGTTGATCGCGGACAGCCGGCTCGCCTTCACGGTCCCGGCGGCCACCGCAACGGCACCGGCGGCTGAGGCTCCTGCACCGCCGCCGGTCACGCCGCGCGGGGTCACCGCCCCGGTATTGCGGGTGCGCGCGGATCGCACGATCCGGCTCGCCACCCTGCGCCGGCGTGGCCTGCGCGTCGTGGTCACGTCCGGCACCGCCGGACGCGTCACCGCGGAGCTGCGCGACACCCGTGGCCGGCGCTTCGCGCGGGTGACGGCGACGGTGCGGGACGGAGCGCCGGTCACCCTGCGCCTGCGCTCGCCCCGGATGCCGGCCGGCCGCGCACGGCTCCTCGTGCGGACCGCCGACGGCCGCTCGATCAGCCGGGCACTGACCGTGCGGCGGTGAGCGGTCAGTGCAGGGAGGGTCGGTAGATGAGCTCCTGGGTGTTGCCGTCGAGCGTCCGCTGCTCCAGGAGCTCCAGGTCGAAGTCCGCCGCGCCCGCGAAGATCGGTTTCGTGCCGGTCTTGCCGCTGATCACGGGGAAGACCGTCACCTGGACGCGGTCGACGAGCCCGGCGGCCAGCAGCGCGCGGTTGAGTGACAGGCTGCCGTGCGAGCGCAGCGGCACGTCGGACTCCGCCTTGAGCCGGGCGATGACGTCGGCGGCGTCCCCGCTCACGGCGGTCGCGTTCGGCCACTCGAGCGGGTTCTCCAGCGTCGACGACACCACGAACGTCGGCTTGCCGCGCATCCGCGTCACCCACGAATCGGTGATCCCCGTGTCCTCCTCGCCCGCGCCCAGCATCTCGACGAACTCCCTGTAGGAGTTCGCCCCGAAGACCATCCGCTGCTCCGGGCCGTACGAGGTGAGGCGGTGCTCGAGGAACTCGGGGCCCTGCTTGCCCCAGTAGCCACCCCAATCGCCGTGCTCGTCGTAGGAGCCGTAGCCGTCGAGGGTGCAGAAGATGTCGAACGTGTACGTGGCGGTCATGTCGTTCTCCTCTCGAGTAGCGCGTCGATCTGGTCGACGGCGGCGGTCATGCCGGCGTCCGTGCCCGTGGCGAGGATCTGGGCCATCGCCTCACCGCTGGCCCAGGTGGTGGTGACGACCATCTGCGTGCTGCCGCCTGCCAGTTCGGACAGGGCGACGCGGATCAGGCCCGTCGGCAGCTCCGGGCGCGGCCGGCCGTCGGCATCGGCGAAGCCGTCCTCGAACTCCAGCGCGTACGGCGGGTCGACCGCGCGCACGTGCCACCGGCCGTGGTGCTCGTCGCCTTCGGGGCCCGTCATGGAGTAGGTCACGACGCCGCCCGGCTCCAGCCGGTGCTCGGTGACCGTCGCCGGGAACCCGGGCGGCCCCCACCAACGTTCCAGCTGACGCGGGTCGCTCCAGACCCGCCACACACGCTCGATCGACGCGTCGAACCGCGCTGTGATCGTCACGCTCCGGGTGTCCGCGTCCTTGATGACGCTCGTCACGGGCACGGCGGATCCTCCGCGAGCAGCTGGTCGATGCGGTCGACGCGTTCACGCCACAGGGCCTCGAGCTCGTCGAGGACCAGATGGGCGGTCCGCAGCGTCGTGACGTCCCCGCGCACGCGTTGCTCGCGACCGTGGCGGGTCTTGGTGACGAGTCCCGCACGCTCGAGCGTGCCCACGTGCTTGTGCACCGCGGGGAAGCTGATCGGATACCGGCGGGCCAGGTCGGACACCGAGTGCGGCTCATGCAGCACCAAGGCGAGGATGTCGCGGCGGGTCGGGTCAGCCAGCGCGTGAAAGAGCGCGTCGGCCTGCTCGCTCTCTTCCGTACCTATAACCATTGGGTTATAAGTTAGCACGGCACTCGAGCGACGGCGGGCGCGCGGCTAGTTCACGGGCGGTCCGAATCGAGGCGGCGCTGGCGCTCCGCGTCGTGACCGGCGATCGTCTCGCGGATCTGCCGCGAGATCCGCTCGAACCGGTCCGCGTCGTCCCGGGGCGTCGGCTGAGGCCGTACGCGCAACGCCCGCAGGCCGACGAGCTCGGACAGGTCGACGACCGGTTCGAGCTCGCCGCCACACCCAGCGCAGAGGTGCGGGGGATGCTTCTCTGCCGAACCTTCGACCCACATGCGTGAGCGGCAATGCACACACTTGGCGTGAGGCATGCGGTGCTCCGATCTGAGCTCCTTCAGAAGGACCTACACGCAATGGCGAAGGGGCGGGTGCCGGTGCGCTCAGTGAGACGATAGACCCTCGCCTGTAGGCGCTCAGGGCTTGAGCAGGATCTTGATCGCACCGTCCTGCTTCTTCTGGAACTTCTCGTAGGCGTCGGGCGCTTCGTCGAGCGGGACTGTGTGCGTGGCGAAGCTCTCGGCGTCGAGCGGGTCACCGTCCATCAGCAACGGCAGGATGTCGCCCACCCAACGCTTGACGTTGGCCTGACCCATGCGGACCTGGATCTGCTTGTCGAAGAGGTTCAGCATCGGCATCGGGTCGGCGGTGCCGCCGTAGACGCCGATGATCGAGATGGTGCCGCCGCGGCGGACGATGTCGATCGCGGCGTGCAGGGCGCTCAGGCGGTCGATGCCGCCGTGCTCCATGACCTTCTCCCCGACCGCGTCCGGGAGGAGGCCGACGAGCTGGTGGGCGAGCTTTCCCACCGGGGCACCGTGCGCCTCCATGCCGACGGCGTCGATGACGGAGTCCGGTCCGCGCCCGCCGGTCATCTCACGCAGGACGTCGGCGAGGTCGTCCTCGTGGATCGCGAGGTCGACGATCTCGATGCCGCGGGCGGCTTCGCGGGCCAGCCGGTCGGGCACCAGGTCGACGCCGATCACGCGGTGGCCCTGATGGTGCGCGATGCGCGACGCCATCGCCCCGATCGGTCCGAGGCCGAGGATGACCACGGTGCCGCCGTCCGGGATCGCCGCGTACTCGACCGCCTGCCAGGCGGTGGGGAGGACGTCGGACAGGAGCACGAAGCGCTCGTCGGGCGGGCCGTCGGGCACCTGGATGGTGGTGTTCTGCGCCTGCGGGACCCGCAGCAGCTCGGCTTGGCCGCCGGCCACGGCGCCGTAGAGCTTGGAGAAGCCGAACAGCGCGGCGCCCATGCCCTCCTCCCGGACCTGGGTCGTCTCGCACTGCGTGTACAGGTGCTGATCGCACATGAAGCAGTGCCCGCACGAGATCTGGAACGGGATCACGACGCGATCGCCGACGGCGACGTTGGTCACGCCGGAGCCGACGGCCTCCACGACGCCCATCGGCTCGTGGCCGAGGATGTCGCCGTCGTTCATGAACGGCCCGAGCGTCTCGTACAGGTGCAGGTCGGACCCGCAGATGCCCGACGTCGTGATGCGCACGATGGCGTCGGTCGCTTCCTGGATCGTCGGGTCCGGGACCGTGTCCACGCGCACATCGCGTTTGCCGTGCCAGGTGACTGCCTTCATGGGGTCTCCTCCGTGCTCAGGGTGGGACTGCAGTCAGGTCCTCCCCAAACGACCGCCACGGCTGCGCGTAGCGGTCAGCAAACCGCCTTGTGGTCGTTCAGGACCAGCGGAAGACACGAAACCGGTCACGCGTTGGACCGCCGAGTTCGGGTGCCGGCCACGGCCATCACGAGCGCAGCGGCGGCGACGATGGCTACGACGGCCGTCGCGGAGTCGATCGGGAACAGTCCGAAGGCGAGCACGAGCGGGATCGCGGCGGCCGGCCACGGAACGGCGGTGCGCCAGCGGTGATCGGCGCCGGCGACGATGATCGCGGCCCCGGCGAAGAACAGCGCGACGCCGACGGCGAGCGTCCAGCTGCCGGCCGAGGGCAGGGACGCGGAAGGGTGCAATATCAGCTCCTCGAGCCCGACGCCGGCCGCGGCTATGCCGAGGGTGAGGGGCAGGTGCCCGTAGATGAAGAGGTCGTGTCGCTCGCCCACGTCGTCCTCTTCGGACGTGGTCGGCCCGTCGGGTTCCTCGTCCTCGCGTTCTTGGAGATCTTCGGCGCTGCTGGCGGCTCCGACGTCGAAGTAGTTCCACCACAGCGCGGCCGCGACGAGGAAGCCGAGGACCGCGATCAGCACCGAGGGGCCGGCCCAGTGCGTGTCGTGCACGCCGGTGACGGCCGCGCCGACGGCTTCGCCGAGGACGAGGATCACGAGCAGTCCGAAGCGCTCGGGGAGGTGCTCGAGGTGCAACGGCACGTCGTTCTCGTGACGGGTCGCAAGCACTGGAGCGGCCACGTCGACGAGCACGGCGGCAGCCCACAACAGGTAGCGCGCAGTACCCGGTACGGCGATCGAGGCGGCCCAGAACGCCGAGCTCAACAGCGCTGCCGCCAGGTAGACCGAGATGGTGCCGCGCGCGGGCGCGACGTGGCGCCACGCGCGCACATACAGCGCGGCCAGCAGCAGGTGCGCGGTCAGGAAGCTGGCGGCGAACGCCCAGCCCAGTGCACCGGTGGCTTCAGTCGCGCTGGCGGCACACCCGGCGATCGCCAGGGTCGCCGCCAGCTTGATGACGCGGAAGACGACGTCGTCGGTGTCGAACCGGTTGGCGTAGAGCGTGAACCCGATCCAGGAGAACCACATCGCCGTGAACAGGCCGGCGAACACGCCCGCGCCCGTCCAGCTCATGTCGTCCACGAAGGCCGTGGCGAGCTCCGCCACGACGAGCACGTACGCGAGGTCGAAGAAGAGCTCGAGCCGGCTCGCTGTCCGGCCATCGCCGGTGTGCAGCGCCGGCGGCCGGATGAGCGGCTCGCGCTCGCCTTGCGCCACGGTCTAGCCGCGGGTGCGGCGGGTCTGGTCCAGCGCGGCCACGGCGGTCGCGACGACGGAGCCGATCCACAGCGGGCTGCGCCCGTTCGACGACGAGCGCAGCAACGTGCGCTTGGCGGCCGGGTGGCTGTGGTTGATCTGCGCCAGGACCGCGTTGACGGCGACGAGCGCGACGCCCGACGCGATGTTCGCGGTGCCCAGGAAGCCGAGGCTGCGCTGGATGCCCGCCGCCTTGGCGGGCGTCTCGGGCGCGGGCACGGTTCCGGTCTCGACCGGCACCGCGCCGTCGGGCGCCTGCTTGGCCAGGCGCGCGCCCTGCACGCCGCTGGCGACGCCGGTGAGCACCGCGGCGGCCATCAGCACGTCCTTGGCCGACGACAGCGCCTTCTCGGTGTCGGACAGGTTCGAGGGGCGGGTCTCGGTGAAGCGCGCGGCCGACCAGCCAAGGGCGGCGGCGCCGAGGCCCATCGCGTTGATGCCGTTGTAGCCGTTCCACGCGGCGTTGGAGACGCTGCCCCGCTCGGTGTGGCTGGCGATCAGCGTGAGCGACGGGTTGTGCGCGAACTTGCCGTACATCGCGCCACCCAGCCAGGCGGCGAGCCCGACGTCGTGCGCGGCGCGCGTGGTGTTGGCGACAGAGTCAGTGACAGTCATGGGGGCCTTCGATCGAGAGAGGGTTCGTCCGTGACACGGCCCGGTGGGGCGGCATGCACGGGTCAGGCACGGACAGCCGGGTGCACGGCCCGCGTGAGGGGCGGCGGCGTCAACCGGTTGCCTCCTGCATCAAGCCCTACCCTCGCGGCGCAACGGCTACATCATCTGACGCGCCAGCTTGCTCGCGTTGCGTCCGGCGCCTGGCGGCCTTCGACCACAGCTGATCCGCACCGGCCCAGCCCGCGAAGCACAGCCCGCCGACGGTGCCGGTCACGGTCAGAAGCACGCCGGTGGCCGCGGTGGCCGCGACACCGTTGCTGCCGAGGATCAGGACCGCGGCCGCGGCTCCTGTGGTCGGGCCGATCGGGAGCTGGCCGAGGACCGCCACGGCGATCAGCAGCGCGATCGCGTCCAGGAACGAGGCGTCCACGCCGACCGCGTGCAGCAGGAGCCAGTTGCGGAAGATCTGCGCGAACACGGCCACGAGGACGAGGCCGACCACGCGCGTCCCGCCGGCACGGTTGCGCAGCACCGCGAGGCCGATCCACAGCTCGCGGCCCGTTCGGAGCGCGAGCCGCCGGAGGCCGGCGCTGGCGGTCGCGAATACCGCGACGGCGATCAGCGGCAGCCACCACGGGAGCCCCAGCGGCCCGATCAGCGTGAACGATGCCAGCGCGGCGAGGGTCGCCTCGACGGCGAGGATCGGGAACTCGGCAGCGATCAACGTCGGGACCTGCGGGCTCACACTCGGCGACGCCCGGCGCAGCGCGGCGATCCGGGCCGCGACCCCGAGTTGGGCGTTCAGCACACTGCCCAGCACCTGCATGCTCGAGGCGCGAAACAGCACGCGGCGAGCCACGGTTCCGCCGGCCGCCTCGATGCTGAGATGCCACGCCTCACTGCGCGCGAGCAAGGCCACGATCTGCAGGAGCACGGCGACGGCGAGCGTCCAACCGGCGACGCGTGAAAGGGCGAACGTGAACTCGTCGCGCTGTCCGGCAAGCGCCAACCCGAGGGCGACGCCCATGCCCAGCGTGCCCACGACGGTGAGCAGCACACGGTGCCGTCGCCCGAATCCCCTCAAGGACGCGACAGGAATTCTCAGGGACACCCACGACCTCCGGCTGACAGGAGTTCGGAAGTCAGATGGTGCTGCCGGGCGGCGCCCGACCTCACGATGGATGCCCTCCGCGGTCCACGTTACACCTTCGAGTCCAGATGGCCGAACTCGGGCATGCGTCGGGCAATCGCGGCGTCCGGGTAGGCATGAACCTCTCGAAGATCGGGCGGGTCGCCGCGCTCGCGGTGGCGCTGGCGGTGCCCGCGGAATCGGCGCGCGCCGACACGACGGACGTGGCCTACGACGCGATGCGGGCGTGCGCACAGCTCGGGGCCAAGCCACCCGGCAGCAGCGCCGGGCGCGAGCAGGCGCGCCGGATCGAGCGCGCGTTCCGCGACGCCGGCTTCTCGACGTCGCGCGAGGACTTCCACGTGCCGCTCTTCCAGGAGCAGAGCACGCGCTTGACCGTGGCCGGGAAGGACGTCCCGGCGGAGAGCTTCGCCTACGGCGGGACGGGCCGCGTCGTGGCCGCGGTCGTGGATGTCGGCGTCGGGCGGCCCGCGGACTACGCGGGCAAGGACGTGACGGGCAAGATCGTGATGGTCAGCCGCGACGAGGCCTTCCACCGTTCGTCGCAACTCGCGCAGGTGATCGCCCGCGGCGGTGCGGCGATGCTGTACGTCTCGGGCTCGCCGGACAACCTGATCCAGGAGGGCGCGGTGCGGTTCGCGCAGTTCGCGCCCGCGCCGATCCCGACGGTCTCGGTCGGGGCGCAGGGCGGAGCGGCGGTGCGCGCGGCGCTCGCGGCCGGCGCCGCGCAGGTCACGCTCGACGTGAAGGGGAGCCGGGAGGACGCGGTCGCGCGCAACGTGATCGGCGTCCGGCGTGGGACGACCCATCCCGGCAAGGTGATCGTCGTCGGCGCGCACTACGACTCGTGGCACGCCGGCGCGATCGACAACTGCACCGCGGTCGGCTCCCTGCTGTCGATCGCCGACGCTGTGCAGGACGTCCCGCTCGCGTACACCGTCGTGCTCGCGGGCTGGGATGCGGAGGAAGTCGGCCTGACCGGCTCCTACGACTGGGTGGCCCGCCATGCCGACCGCCTCGGCGACATCGTGGCGAACGTCAACCTGGAGATGACCGCGGCGGAGGCGGGCGCACCCGCGCTGCGCTTCGGCACGAGCGGCGCGAAGATGACGGAGCTCGTCCGCCAGGCGGCGGTCGCGAACGGCTACGTCGCGACCGAGCTGCCCGCGACGGTCGTGCGAGCGATCAGCGGCGGGATCCTGCCGACGGACATCCAGCCGTTCTACAGCGCCGGCATCCAGGGTTTCTCGACGTTCACCTCGACGCCCTACTACCACACGCCCCAGGACGTCCCGGAGCGCGTCGACCCGGCCTCACTGCGCCGCGTGAGCGCCTACCTGCGGGACGCGTTGCTCGCGTTGCAGACGGCGGCGCCGGCAGAGCTCGCCGTGCGCGAGGTCCCGAGCCTCACCGTGCGGGCACCGGAGCGGGCGGAGGCCGGTGCGGAGATCCCGGTCGAGATCGAGCTGCGCGACCCGGCCGGCGCACCGGTCACCGGCGCGCCCGTGCGCATCCTGGTCAACCAGAACGACCACTGGGCGCGGCACGAGGGCACGGCCACCGAGCTCGGCGGCGGGCGGTACCGCTACACGATTCCGGCCGGCGCGACCGACGCGGGCACGACCGCGATCACCGCCACCGCGGATGCGCCGGCGTTCATCGCCGAGGGCTACGCGTCCGTCGAGCAGCGCGGCGGCGTGCTCGCCCGGCGCCCGGCGCCGTGTGACGACGCGCGGTGGTTCATCGAGCCGACGACCGAGCGCGTCGCCGAGGCGACCGTCAGCGCCGGCCGCGTGCACGTGATCGCGGGTCGCGTGGTGGTGGTCGATGCGCGCGCGGCGGGTCGCGATCCGGTCGTCCTGCGCGTGCGCGATCGCAAGGGCGCCGTCCAGAGCCGTGAGTACCGCGTCTGCGCGCGCACGCTATGACGGATCGTCCGCCGACTCGACCTTTCGGGCCAGGTCGACGCGCGAGGACACGTCGAGCTTGCGGAACATGTTGCGCAGGTGCGTCTCGACGGTCTTGAGGCTGAGGAAGAGCTCGTCGGCGATCTGCTGATTCGTGCGCCGGTCGACGACGAGCCGCGCGACCTGGAGCTCACGGCCGGTGAGTGACGCGACGCCGTCGCCGTCCGCGGTTCCCGGCCGCGTCCGGCGATGGATCGTGTGCCCCAGCTGGCGCAGCTGCTGCTCGGCGGCGCTGCGCTGCGGGTGCGCGCCGCAGGCGCTGAACGTGGTGCAGGCCAGCTCGAGCTGCGCCGCCGCCGCGTCGGGCTCCTCGGCGGCGGTGAGCGCACGGGCGGCCAGGACGCGGGTGAGCGCGACCTCCACTTCCGCCCCGGCCGTCTCGGCGGCGGCGATCGCCACGTGCGCGTGCTGCGCGGCGCGCGCGGGATCACCGGCGTCCAGCGCGACCGCCGCCGCGATCCGGTTGGCCCATGCGGTCCCCATCGGCAACCCGAGCCCTTCGGCGTGCGCCTGCGCCTCCGTGGCGATCCGAGCGGCCTCGTCGGGGTGGCCGAGGTCCAGCTGCGCGTTGGCGAGCGCCTCCAAGCCGATCAGCCGCCACACGCCCGGGACCGGGGCGAGCCGGTCCGAGGAGGGCAGGACGTCGACGGCGCGCCGGCTGTCACCGGCGGCGACAGCGGCCCGGGCGACGGTGAGCTCCGCCCAGGCGGACAGCACGCTCTGGTCCAGCTCGCGCGTGAGCGTCAGTGCCTCCTCGGCCATGGCCAGCGCACCGCGGGCGTCGCCCACGGCCACGGCCAGCAGCGCACGGTTGCGCAGCATCCAGGCCGTCCCCTGCGTGATCCCGGCGAGCCGGGCCGCCTCCAGGCCGGCGTCGAGCACGTTCGCCGCATCGCCGAGCCGTCCGCGCAGCAGGTGCGCCGCGCCGAGCGCCGGGAGCAGCGTCGGATGCAGCTGCCCGGCCGACCGCCCGAGCCGGAGCGCGCGTTCGCCGTGCGCACACGCCTCGTCGTAGCGGTCCAGGAAGGTCCCGAGCGAACACAGGTAGGCGAGCGCGTCGCTGCGGTCCCCCAGTTCGGCGTCCGCCATGGCGGCCACCAGCTCGGCCGTCTCGGCGTACGCGGCCTCGGCCTGCGCGATGTGGCCGCCGACGGCGTATCCGAGCGCCCGGATCGCGCCCGTCGAGGCGATCAGGGGCCGGTCGCCGAGCGTCTCCGCGGCGGCCCGCGCCCGCTGCGTCCAGTCGAGCAGGGGAGTGAAGTCCGAGCGGAAGAGCGCGTCGACCGCGAGCTCCAGCATCAGCGAGATCGCGTCGGCGGCGCCCGGCTCCGGCAGCTCACGCAGGCACGTGAGCAGGCGATCGTGCGCTTCGTCATGCCGGCCGAGCAAGCGCTCCACGCCGGCGCACGTCGTCACGAGCTGCACGCGCAACCCGACGGCCTCGGGCGGGACGAGCGCGATGCTCTCCACCAGGTCGGCGTGGCTGTCGCCGAGCCGGCCCTGCGCCGCCAGCGCGCGGGCCCGCGCGAGCAGGAGCCCGACCCGTTGCTCCACCGGCGCGTCCGCGGGCAGGATCCGCAGTGCCGCGCTCAGCCAGCGGGCGGCGCTGGCCGGGGCCCGCAGCAGCCCGGCCATCCCGGCCTCCGCGAGCACCGCCACCGCGTCGGCGTCCCCGGCGCGGGCCGCGAACTCGACGTGATGCGCGCGCGTGGCCGCGGGTGCCCCGCGGGCGGCGAGGCTCTGCGCCGCGCGCGCGTGCGCGCCGAGCAGCCAGCCTCCGGGCGTGCTCTCGTACACCGCGCGGCGCACGAGCGGATGGCGGAAGCGGAACCGCCGCGGCACGTCGGTGGGGCGGACGAGCCCGGCGTCCAGCAGCGCGTCGAACGCGTCCATGGCGGCGTCCTCCTCGACGCCCGCGGCGGCGATGGCGACGTCGGCGTCGAACGGGTCGCCGGTCACCGCGGCCCCTCGGAGCATCCGCTGCGTCGGCGCGGCCAGCCGGGCGAGCTCCTCGGCGAGCGACGCCAGCACCGCGCCGGGCACACCCGCGGAATCGGCGGCGCCGACCGTGGTCGTGCCGTTGGACCGGGCCAGTTGCTCGAGGTAGAACGGGTTGCCGCCCGTCTCGGTGTAGAGCCGCTCGAGCGCAGCTTCCCCGACCAGCTCGGCGGCCGCCTCCCTCGATAGACCGGTGAGCGCGATCCGCTGGAGGCCGCCGTTGCGGTCGGTGCGATCGAGCGCGGTGCGCAGCCGCTCCGAGAGCTGGCGCGGACGCGCGGCGAGCACGAGCAGGACGGCTCCGCCGGGCGCCGACCGCACCAACGCGATCACCAGGTCGACGGACGCGGGGTCGGCCCAGTGCACGTCGTCGAGCACGAGCACCAGCGGCCGCGGCGTCGCCAGGCGCACGAGCAGCTCGCGGACGGCGCGGTGGGCGCGATAGCGCTCGTCATGCACGAGCCGCGCCTCGCCGGCGTCCACCGCCGCGGGGAGCATGTGGGCGATCTCGCCGAGCGTCTCGTCGCTGAGGCCGGAGAGCTTGCGGGGATCGAGCCCGGCGACGTACTCGTCGAGCGCGTCCACGAAGATCCAGAACGGCAGGTCGCTCTCGAGCTCGGACGCGCTGCCGCGGAGCACCAGGTGCCCGAGGGCTGTCGCGCGCGCTTCCAGCTCGGCCACCAGCCGCGTCTTGCCGATCCCCGGCTCGCCCTCGATCAGCAGCGGTGAGGGCTCGCCACGCTGGAGGGCGTCGAGCGCGCGGTCGACGGCGTCCAGCTCGGAGGCGCGCCCCACGAGGCGCTGATCGACGCTGCGTGTCATCTGGCCTCGCGGTCGAGCATAACCCCGACGCCGGGTGCTCGGGGTCAAAGATCGGGGTAGCGCACCGATGTTGCGCGGCGGCCGGGCCGGGAAGCTCGCAGCGTGCCCCGATCACGCAATCCCCACTCCGCCACCACGCCCTATCCGCGGCGCTGGAAAGCGCTCGGCGTCCTCGCGCTGAGCCTGTTCGTCGTCACCGTCGGCAACACGATCCTCAACGTCGGGCTGCCGACGATTCGCAACGAGCTCGGCGCGAGCGCGAGCCAGCTGCAGTGGATCGTCGACGGCTACCTGCTCGTGTTCGCGGGCCTGCTGCTGACCGCCGGGAGCCTCGGCGACCGCTTCGGCCGGCGCCGCGCGCTGGTCACCGGGCTGCTCGTGTTCGGGGCCGGTTCGCTGGCCGCGACGCTCTCCGACAGCTCCGCGACGCTGATCGCTTCACGCGCGCTGATGGGTCTCGGCGCCGCCGGGATCATGCCGACGACGCTGTCGATCCTGACCAACATCTTCCCCGCGCACGAGCGACCCAAGGCGATCGCCATCTGGGCGGCGGTGTCGGGGGTCGGCATCGCGGTGGGCCCGATCACCGGTGGTTACCTGCTCGAGCACTTCAGCTGGCACAGCCTGTTCCTGGTGAACCTGCCGATCGTCGCCGTCGCCCTCGTCGGTGCGGCCGTGCTGGTGCCCGAGTCGCGTGATCCCGCGGCGCCCAAGCTCGACCTGCCCGGCGCCGGCCTGTCGATCGCCGCGCTCACCACCATCGTCTGGGCCGTGATCGAAGCGCCCGAGCGCGGCTGGGGCAGCTCCGTGATCCTCGCCGCGTTCGCGCTCGGGCTCTCGGCCTTGGCGGCCTTCATCGCCTGGGAGCGCCACACGCCGCAGCCGATGATCGACGTCACGGTGTTCCGCAACCTGCGCTTCAGCGCCGCCAGCCTCTCGATCACGTTCGTCTTCTTCGCGCTGATGGGCGTGCTGTTCTTCATCACGACCTACATGCAGGCCGTGCTCGGCTACTCGGCCCTCGGCACCGGGCTGCGCGTGCTGCCCGTCGCGTTCGGCATGGTCATGGCATCGCGGGCGTCGGTGAAGCTCGTGGGCAAGGTCGGGACCAAGGTGATCGTCGCCGGCGGCCTGGCCACCGTCGCGCTCGCCCTGAGCCTGTACACGCAGCTCGACGTCGACACCGCGTACGGCTACTTCGCCACGGCGATGTTCCTGATGGGCGCCGGCATGGGCCTGGCCATGGCCCCCGCGACGGAAGCGATCATGGGCGCGCTGCCCAAGGCCAAGGCCGGCGTCGGCTCGGCCATGAACGACGTCGTCCGCGAGGTCGGCGGGACACTCGGCGTCGCGGTGCTGGGCAGCGTGCTCAACAGCCGCTTCGCCTCGGGCATGAGCGGCTCGGTGGACGGGCTCGCGCCCGAGCAGGCGCACCTCGCCGGCGACTCGGTCGGTGCGGCGCACGAGGTCGCCTCGCACCTCGACGTGAGCACCGCGCAGTCCTTGATCAGCGCCGCCGACCAGGCCTTCGTCGACGCGATGGCGACCACCGCCGGCCTCGCCGCCGCGGTCGCCCTCGTCGGCGCGCTGATCGCCGTCGCGTTCCTCCCCGCCCGCGCCGGCGCGAAGGACCTGACCCGGACCGCGATGCCGGAGCCCGTCGCCGCCTGAGGCCGCTACCCGCTCGCGCTGCGCACGCCGTCGGCGTGCGCGGCGTGGGCGCGGCGCAGGAGGTCCATGAGCTTCTCCTCCTCACGGATGCGCTTGCGGTACTTCTCGGGCAGTGTCTTGAGCTCGTTCTCCTCGGCGCACAGGGCGGCGAAGATCCGCTCGCGGTGCGCCGTGTCGGTCTCGTCGACCTCCAGGTATTCCCGGGCGTGACGGCGGGCGGCCGCGATCGTGTTCTGCGCGCGGCCCCAGCGGCTCAGCAGCGACGCCACGACGGTGACCACGAGGATGCCGAGGATGACGCTCAGCGAGAGGCCGGTGCTGATCTCAGTGACCTCGACGGGCTCACCGTCGTTGATGAACGGCACGTTGTTCTCGTGCAGAGCGTGCAGGACGAGCTTGACGCCGATGAACCCGAGGATCGCGGCCAGCCCGTAGCCGAGGTAGACGAGGCGGTCGAGCAGACCGTCGATGAGGAAGTACAGCTGGCGCAGGCCGAGCAGGGAGAACGCCGTCGCCGTGAAGACGATGAAGGTGTTCTGCGTAAGGCCGAAGATCGCCGGGATCGAGTCCAGCGCGAACAGGATGTCGGTGCCGCCGATCGCCACCATCACCAGCAGCATCGGCGTCAGGACGCGCTGGCCGTTCTGGATGGTGAACAGCTTGTCGCCGTCGTACTCGCTGGTGGTGGGGAACAGACGCCGTGCCAATCGGACGACGATGTTGTCGCCGGAGTGGCTGTCTGAGCCGCTCGGGCGCAACAGGTTGCCGGCCGTCACGAGCAGGATCAGCCCGAAGATGTAGAAGACCCACGCGAACGAGTTGATCAGTGCCGCGCCGAGGAAGATGAAGCCGGTGCGGGCGATCAGCGAGAACACGATCCCGAACAGCAGGACCTTCTGCTGGTCCGCGCGGGGCACCGCGAAGCTGGTCATGATGATCAGGAAGACGAAGAGGTTGTCGACCGAGAGCGCCTTCTCGGTGATGTAGCCCGCGAAGTACTCCGTGCCCATGGTCGTGCCGCCGAAGACCATGACGCCGACGCCGAACGCGAGCGCGATCCCGATGTAGAGCGCCGACCAGATACCGGCCTCGCGCAGGGTCGGCACGTGCGCTTTGCGCACGTGGAAGATGAAGTCGAAGGCCAGGAGGCCGACGATGAAGGCGATGGTGAGGGCCCAGACGAGCGCAGAGACGTCCACGGCGCGGATTGTGCTCTACGGACGGACTCGCTGCCCCGTGGCGGCGGAACGCTGGATCGCGTCCAGCAGCCGGTGGCGCTTGACGGCGTGCGCGAAGTCCGGGACGACGGTGGTGCCGCGGGTGAGGTCGTCGCGGATCGCGGCGTACGCGTGCGCGAGCGCGTGGACCGGCGTGCCGGCCAGCTGCGGGAACGCGTCGTAGGCGCCCGGCAACGTCAGCTCGCCGGCTCCCCGCACCGTGACGGGGGCAAGGCCCGGGTGGGAGGGAGCCGAGATCTCGAGCGAGCCTTCGGTGCCGTCGACGAGCAACGAGAACCCCGACTTGACGCCGCCGCGGTAGTGCGCGGACAGGATCGCGCCGCCGGTCACCGTGCCTGAGATCGCGACCTGGTCCTCGGCGGTCATGGGGATGGTGGCTTCGGTGCCCGCGAGCGGGACCTGCGCCCGCCGGGTCGCGGTCGTCGCGACCACGTCATCGAGCTCGCCGACGACCATCGACACCGTGTCGATCGCGTGCCCGAACGCGATCGTGAGCATCGTCGCCCCGTTCTCGCGGTCGAGCGTGTAGCGCATGCGCTCGGACGCCGGGCTGCCCCATCCCTCCGTCGACGCGACGACGGTCGCCGACAACACGTCGCCGACGTAGCCATTCGCGACGAGGTCGGCCAGCCAGCGGAACACCGGCGCGGATCGCCCTTGCAGGCCGACGAACGTCGGCGTCTCGCCCGCGGCGCGTTCCAACTCCTCCGCCTGGCGCAGATCGAGCGCCAGCGGCCATTCGCTGAGCACCGGCACGCCCAGCTCCAGCGCCGGCAGCACGAGCTCGCGATGCTGCGGAACCTTGACCGTGACCACGACGAGGTCGACGGCCCGCGCGAGCGCACTTACCGACTCGTACGCGGGTACCCCGAAGGCCGCGCTCGCGGCGCGTCCCGATTCGGCCGAGCTTGTCACCAGGCCACGCAGCTCGATGCCGTCGACGGCCGCCAGCGCGGGCACGTGGGCTCGACCGGCCCAGCCTCCCGAGGCGCTCAGACCCACGATCCCCACGCTGATCATCGGCTCAGAATACGCTCGACCAGCGACTTTAGGTTCTTCTGCAAGCTGAACTTGCGCTCTTAGTACAGGATTGCGTAGAGTTTTGTGGTGGACGCTGACATAAGGGTGTCGACGCGTCCATTCAAGGAGGAGAGGAAAAGTTTGCTGGGACACCGGAAGGTGCTGCGTGCGGCTGCGGCTGCGTTGACGGCGAGCGCGCTGCTCGTGACGGCGGGGAGCGCGGAGGCGCAACGCGCGCCGTCCATGGGCGAGGGTGCACCCGTGGGTCAGAGCGGTATTCAGCTCTACAACTTCAGGGACTACCTGAGCGGTGGTTCCGGGGAGATCTTGTGTCCCCCGTCGCCGCAACCCGCGACGCCGTACTGCACGCCGACGATGCCGGCGAACACCGTCAACGCGCGGCTGGAGCGCCTGTTCGCGTTCCTGCAGGCGAATGACATAAAGAACGTCGAGCTCTACGGCTACCCGGGCAATCCGTTCCCGACCGACGGCAACCCGCAGGGCAATCTGCAGGGTTCAGTGGCGCTCCGCGCGCTGGGTGACAAGTACGGAATCCGCTTCCCGGCCCGCCACGGTGGGCTCAGCGAGGGCCGCTGGGACGGGGAGATCGCGCACGCGAAGATCCTCGGCCAGGACCACATCGGCGACGGCAGCTCCGCCGGTGCGGGTGGCCTCGGCAGCTACACGCAGACCTTGGCGACCGCGGCGCAGCTCAACAAGCTGGGCAAGCGCTCGGTCGAGGCCGGCGTCGGGCCCGCGTACTTCCACAACCACAACGCCGAGTTCAGCACGCGCTTCACCGACACGCAGGGTGACGGCCAGCTCAAGAGCGCGTGGGAGATCGTCATGGAGCGCACCGACCCGCGCTGGGTCGTCGCGCAGATCGACATCGGCTGGGCCGTCTGTGGTGCTTCAGGTCATGCGGTCCCGGTCGATCCGGGCGTCGGCGCGGCCTACGTCAACTCGATGATCCAGAAGTTCGGCCGCCGCGTGATCTCGTTCCACGTCAAGGACATGGTCGCGGGCGGCATCCGCCCGGACTGCGGTGACAACGAGCAGCGCATCCTCGGCCAGGGCTCCATCAACTTCGCGCCGCTGTTCGCGTCGGCCAAGAACAAGACGCGGTACTACTTCTCCGAGCGCGATCCGGTCGCGCTGGGCGGCGTCACGAACTTCAACCCGTTCACCAACGCGGGTGAAGGCGCCAAGGCGCTCCGCGCCGATCCCAAGCCTTCCCTGAAGGCCGCTCCGAAGCTCTTCCCGTCGGTGCCCAAGGGCACGCCGGCGTCGGCCAACCAGGCGCCGATCACCGTCACCAACGACGGCGACGCCCCGCTGGTCATCGCCAGCGGCGCTGATGCGATCAAGATCGAAGCCGAAGACACCGACGGCGGCGCCGCTACCGCCGCCGACTTCGCCATCGTCAGCGACGACTGCCGCGGCAAGACGCTCGCGCGCAACGCGTCCTGCGTCATCAACGCCGGCTTCAAGCCGACGCGCAGCAACTACACGTCGGTCGCGCGCATCGTCGTCGACTCCAACAGCGACGACGCGGTCGAGCGGATCCTGATCGCGGGCGCGCAGGTGCCGCCCAAGGTGCTCGCCTTCACCGGCGCCACCGATGCGGTCAACACGGCCGGCGTCACCGCCCTGAAGGCGCTCGCCGACGCGAACGACTTCGTGGTGGAGAACACCTCCAGCGCGACCGCGTTCACGGCCGCGAACCTCGCGAACTACCGCGCGGTGGTCTTCCTCGACAACAAGGGTGACCTGCTCAACGCGGCGCAGGAGACCGCGCTGCAGGGCTTCATCGAGGCCGGCGGCGGGTTCGTCGGCATCGGTGGCGCCGCGGAGGCCGAGACCTCCAGCGCGTTCGTCACCGGGCTGATCGGCGCTCGTCCCGACGCCGCCAGCCCGACGGCCGCGAGCGATCAGGTGCTCGTCGCCGGCGACCGCGTGCATCCCGCGACGCGTGAGCTCCCGCTGGAGTCCACGGTCAACGACGTCTGGTACCGCTGGACCACGCGTCCGACGGGCACGGTCCACACCGTGGCCCGCTACCGCGCTCCCGGCGCGGCGGCCGGCGACGGCACGACGACCGGCGGCACGGACTGGCCGATCTCGTGGTGCCGCGACTACCAGGGCGGCCGCTCGTTCTACACCGGCCTCGGTCGCACCGCGGCCGCGTACGGCGAGGCGAACCTGCGCAAGCAGCTGCTCGGCGCCATCCAGTGGTCCGCGGGCCTCGTCCGTGGCGGCTGCAAGGCCACGATCCTGAGCAACTACTCGACGCAGCGCGTGATCAACGCCGCGAGCGGCAACCTCGACAACAGCGGTGAGTCGCACGGCGTCTCGCCGGCGCCGAACGGCTGGATGTTCTACATCGGCCGCGCGGATTGCCGCACGGACGCCCAGCGCGGCGCGATGATCGGCCAGGCCTCGAGCCCCCGCATCCTCGACTTCGCCAACCGCAACGTCGGCGTGGGCTGCGGCACGATTCACGTCTTCGATCCGAAGGCCGCCACCGCCACCGTCAACAGCGGCACGACGAAGGTCGGCGTGATCCCGGTCTACGGCGACCGTGGGGGCGGAGACGAGATCAACGGCAAGATCGAGACCGGTCTGCTGGGCATCGCGGTGTCGCCCGACTTCACGACCACGGGCCACATCTACTTGCAGTACTTCCCGACGTTCAACCCGGACAACCCGGTCCTGCCGGGCCTGGCCGACGGTGACGCGCGCCGGATCACGAAGATCGCCAAGGGCCGCATCTCGCGCTTCACGGTCGACCTGACCACGAAGCAGCTGAAGATGAACTCCGAGGTCAAGATCTTCGAGTACGACTCGCAGGTCTACAGCTGCTGCCACCGCGGCGGCGGCATGGGCTTCGACTCCGAGGGCAACCTCTACGTCACGACGGGTGACTCGAACTCGTCGCAGAGCACCAACGGCTACTCGGGCAACCACCCGGGCATCAAGTGCCCGACCGGTCCCGCGACCGAGGTCTCCAACAACCACTGCGGCACGGCCAACTTCTCGATTCGTGACGCGCGCCGGACGGCGGGCAACACGAACGATTACAACGGCAAGATGCTGCGCCTGAACCCGATCGAGCAGTTGGCGGACGGGGCGAACGCGACGCCGGGCGTGGGCACGACCTACAGCCTCCCGACGGCGAGCTCACCCAACGGTCCGAACCTGTTCAGCGGGACCGAGGGCAACGGCAACCAGACCAAGCCCGAGATCTACGCCATGGGCTTGCGCAACCCGTCGCGTCTGGCGATCGACCCGAAGACGGACATCCCGTACGCCGCGTGGGTCGGCCCGGACGCCGGCGGCCCGTCGGCCACGCAGGGCCCGTCGACGTACGAGAACGCCACGCAGTTGCCGTCCGCCGGCAACTACGGCTGGCCGTACTGCATGGGCAGCCAGCAGCCGTACCGCGATCGTGTGGCGGACGGTTCGCTGCGCACGACCAACGGCCCCGGCTTCACCAACGGCGGTCCGGCCGCCAGCCCGACGAACGGCTGGTACGACTGCAAGAACCTCGTCAACGACTCGCAGAACAACACGGGTCTGACGACGTTGCCGCACACCACCGGCACGGGCAAGGACGCGGGCACGGCTCGCGCGCTGAACGTCTGGTACAGCCGCGGCAACCCGGGTAACGGCAACGGCTGCCCGGAGTTCGCTCGCCCGCTCGGGGCCGGCTCCGCGCCGGACTACGGCGGAACGCCGACCCAGAAGTGCCCGTACATCACCGCGTCTGGCGCGACGGTGTTCACAGGCCCGGTCTACCGCTACAACGACTCGGCGACCGACACCTCGGTCCGCTGGCCGGAGTACTGGGACGGCCGCTGGTTCCTCAACGACTACGGCAACTCGAGCGCCAAGCACGCGCTGCTGCTCGACCCCGCCACCGACCAGGACGGCGCACAGCCGATCTACGCGGACAGCTTCCGCGGCGGTCTCCCGTGGGGCGCGAACTACATGGACTCCAAGTTCGGTGCCGACGGCGCGTTGTACGTGCAGGTCTACGAAGGCTTCTTCACGACCGGCAACAACGCGGGCATGTACAAGATCTCCTACACGGGTGGGTCCGATACGCCTGGGCCTGACCCGCAGTGGAAGGCGACGACGACCGCGCGCGAAGTGGAGTTCTCGATCGGCGCGACCGGCGGCGTCCTCTACGAGTGGGACTTCGGCGACGGCACCCCGGTGTCCAGCGCCGCGAACCCGCGCCATCTGTACGCGGAGCCCGGCACCTACACGGCCAAGCTGACGGTGACGTACGCCGACGGCGAGAAGGCCAGCAAGACGACGAGCGTGACGGTCGGCAACGACGCCTCGGCGCCGACGGTGACCGTTCAGCTCAACGGTGCGACGCCCGCCGGCCGCTACACCGCGCCGGTGGAGGTCACCGTGCGCGCGACCGACGGCACCGGCGCCTCCGGCGTCGAGTGGATCGAGCGTCGCGTCGACGGTGGCGCCTGGACCCGCGCGGACAACACGGGCAACGTGGATCCGTTCGAGACCAAGTTCACGGTCAGCGGCACCGGCACGCACACGGTCGAGTACCGCGCCCGTGACAAGGCGGGCAACGTCTCCGACCCGGTCGGTTCGGTCACGTTCGCGATCGACTCGCCCGGTGGCGGCGGCTCCTGCAACCCGCTGTCGGATCAGTTCAACGGCACCGCCCTCGATCCGAAGTGGCAGGTCGTCAACCCGGCGGCGGGCAACGCGCCCACCGTGGGCGGCGGTCACCTGACGCTGCCGATGCTGCGTGGCGACCTCTACGAGGCCCAGGGCACCGCCCAGACGGTCCTCCAGAACGTGCCCTCGGGCTCGTGGGTCGCGACGGCGAAGTTCGCCCACGCGACCATCAACGCGGACGGCAAGGCGGCGGGTCTGGCGCTGATCAACAGCCTCAACCCGAACCACCTGCTCAAGACGACGCTGCAGTACAAGGGCGACGTCGATCCGAACACGGCCGGCAACCAGCCGGGCAAGTGGGCGGAGCGCGTGCTGACGTCCAACAACGCCGCGGTGACGCTGCCGCCGGCGACGGTGCCGTGGCCCAACTCGGGCGGCCTCACGCTGGCCGGCGATTACGTCTGGGTCCGGTTCGTCTATGACGACGCGGCCAAGACGGTCACCACGTGGAGCTCGACGAACGGGACGACGTTCACGTCCTTCGGTGCGCCGATCTCGGTGACGCAGTACCTGTCCCAGGCCGGTGGCCTGCGTGTCGGTGTGTTCGCCAAGCACGACGGCGCGCCCGACGACACGGTGCAGTTCGACGCGTTCAACGTCGTGAGCTCGTCCGACCCGCAGACGGCCGGTGACAACTGCGGTGGCAGCGGATGCAACCCGCTGTCGGATCAGTTCGCCGGTGCCGGGGTGGATCCGAAGTGGTCGGTCCTCAACCCGGTGGCGGCCAATCCGCCCACCGTGGGCGGCGGCCATCTCACGATGCCGATGCTCCGTGGCGACCTGTACACGTCAACGGCGACGTCTCAGACGCTGCTGCAGAACGTGCCCTCGGGCTCGTGGGTCGCGACCGCGAAGTTCAAGCACGCGACCATCAACGCGGATGGCAAGGCGGCGGGTCTGGCGCTGATCAACAGCACCAACCCGAACCACCTGCTCAAGACGACGCTCCAGTACAAGGGCGACGCCGATCCGAACACGGCCGGCAACCAGCCGGGCAAGTGGGCGGAGCGGGTGCTGACCGCCAACAACGCGTCGGTCATCCTGCCGCCGGCGACCGTTCCGTGGCCCAACTCGGGCGCGCTGAACCTGACCGGCGAGTACGTGTACGTCCGCTTCGTCTATGACGACGCGACCAAGCAGGTCACGACCTGGAGCTCCGCCAACGGCACGACGTTCGCGTCGTTCGGCGCTCCGATCTCGGTCACGCAGTACCTCTCCCAGGCCGGTGGCCTGCGGGTGGGCGTGTTCGCCAAGCACGACGGCGCGCCCGACGACACCGTCCAGTTCGACGCGTTCAACGTCGTCTCGGGTTCCGATCCGCAGACGGCCGGCGACAACTGCGGCGGCACCGCCGGCTGCCCGCAGACGGACGAGTTCACCGGCACCACCATCGACCCGAAGTGGGCCCTGGTGAACCCGATCACGGGTGCCAACCCGACGGTGGCCAACGGCCGCCTGCAGGTCCCGCTGCGCCAGGCCGACTTCTACGCGGCCAACGCCAACGCCCAGATCCTGCTGCAGCAGGCCCCGGCCGGCTCGTGGAAGGCGACCGCGAAGGTCGTCCACGCGGGTCTGACCGCGGATGGCGAGGCGCTCGGGCTGGGGCTGATCAACAGCATCAACCCGAACCACTTCGTCAAGGCGACGGTGCAGTTCAAGAACGACACCGACCCGAACACGACCGGCAACCAGCCGGGCAAGTGGGCAGAGCGGGTGCTGACGTCCAACAACGCGGCGATCACGCTGCCGCCGGCGACCGTGCCATGGCCGAACTCGGGTGCGCTCGCGGTCAACGGCGATTACGTCTGGGTGCAGCTCGCCTATGACGACGTGGCCAAGACGGTGACCACGGGGACGTCGCTGGACGGCGTCACGTTCACGACGTTCGGCGCGCCGATCTCGGTCACTCAGTACCTGTCCCAGGCCGGTGGCCTGCGGGTCGGCGTGTTCGGCAAGCGCGACGGCGCCTCGGCGAACAAGACGGTCGAGCTCGAGTCGTTCACGCTCGAGGCCGACGGCTGCGGCACCACCGGCGACACGTCGGCGCCCAGCACCACCCACACGCTCGCTCCGGCCGCGCCGGACGGGACGGGTGGCTTCTACAAGTCGGACGTGCGGGTGACGCTCGCCGCGACCGACAACAACGGCGGCTCGGGTGTCGAGAAGACCGAGTACCGCGAGCAGGGTGCCGCGAGCTGGACCGCGTACAGCGCTCCGTTCAACGTGACCAGCGACGGTACGCGCGTCATCGAGTACCGCTCGACCGACAAGAGCGGCAACGTCGAGGCCACCAAGACGGTCACGATCAAGGTCGACAAGACCGGCCCGGTCACCACGGCCAAGCTCAACGGCGAGGCGCCGAAGGCCAGCTACGCGGGTCCGGTCGCGGTTGACCTGGACGCCACGGACGCGACCTCCGGCGTGGCGAAGACGGAGATCCGCGTCGACGGCGGCGAGTGGAAGCCGTACGCCGAGGAGGAGACGATCCTCAACACGCAGGCCGACTACGCCAAGTGGGCGCAGGCCGGCCCGGGTGGCCTGACGTGGAACGCCGCTGACGGTGGGTTCTTCCGCACGAACGGGGGCCTGGGCATGCCCTGGTACCCGGTCAAGGACTACGGCGACTTCTCGCTGAAGTTCCAGTGGCGCGATTCGGGCACCGGCTCCAACGGCAACGGCGGCGCGTTCGTGCGCTTCCCGAACCCGGTGGAGGCAGCCGCTCGCCCGGCCGCCACGCGCTTCCCGTGCCAGGTCGGCTCGGGCCAGACCGATCCGGCGTGGGTCGCGATCTACTGCGGCCACGAGATCCAGGTCAACGACAACCAGGCGAGCGAGACGCAGAAGACCGGTTCGGTCTACAACTTCTCGCCGCTGAACGCCACGCAGGCCAACGTCCAGCCCAAGAACACGTGGGTGGATTACGAGATCAAGGTCGTCGGCCAGACGTACACGATGATCCGCAACGGTGTGGTGCTCCAGGTGTTCGAGAACACCCCGGGCAAGCAGTCCTCCCGCAGCGGTGACCCGTCCACCACGGACCGCCAGTTCGCGCGGGGCTACATCGGCCTGCAGAACCACGGCACGTCCGACGTGATCGACTACCGCAACGTCCGCGTGCAGCCGCTCGACGCGGGCTCGGCCCAGGGGCCGGTCACGGTCTCCGGGAACGGCGCGCACAAGGTCGAGTACCGCTCGACCGACGTCGCGGGCAACGTGGAGACGACCAAGTCGGTCGACTTCACGATCGGGCCGGAGGCGGAGAAGACGCCGCCGGTCACGACCCACGCGCTCAACCCGGCCGCGCCGGGCGCGGGTGGGACGTACACCGGTCCGGTCAGCGTGACGCTGTCGGCGACCGATCCGGCTGAGGCCGGGACGGGTACCGGCGGCCCGGCGGCGACGCTCGACGTCAACGCCCTGCCGGCCACGTGGGATCCGAACGCGGTGTCGGCCAAGGTCGGTGACACGGTCCGCTGGAACTTCCCGGCGGCCACGGCCGGCGCTCCGCACGATCTGTGGTGGATCAAGCCGGGCGAGGGTGCGCTGTCGGATGGCACCCTGCTGGTCACGGGCGATCTGCCGATCGTGCTGCCCGGCGGTCCGTCCATCTCCCGCGTGGTCGATCAGGCAGGGACGTACACGTTCATCTGCAAGATCCACGGCCACAAGGGCGCCACCGAGTGGGAAGGGATGGTCGGCAAGATCACCGTCACTTCGGGTGGCGGCACCGTGCCGGGCTCGGGTGTGGACTACACCGAGTACCGCGTCAATGGCGGTGCGTGGACCAAGA
>JAPDDQ010000364.1 GCA_027587225.1 Solirubrobacter taibaiensis | reverse complement strand
TGTTTTTAAAATAAGCGGATAGGCTTCCATACGTTTTGCGAAATTTTGAATTGTAGTGCTCACTTCATAACCTTCATTCATATATAAAGTAAGATGATCTTCATTCGCATTCGTTGGTGAATAGCGAATCTCCGAAATAGATTTTAAAATAGCTGGTGTTAATTTTTCTAGTTCAGCGATTAACTCCTTCATTTTCTCTTCTTTAAAAGGTTCGAAAATCGGTGCTGCAACAGGAAGTTTTCCATTAGGTAGTACATCAAGCGTTTTTCCATTCTCTAATAACGGTTGTAATTTTCCCTCTTTATTTATATAACCAATCGTTAAATATTCTTCAATATGAATATCAATATTGTTTGGAAAACGTTTTT
Source organism: Solirubrobacter taibaiensis (assembly GCA_027587225.1). Lineage (GTDB taxonomy): Bacteria > Actinomycetota > Thermoleophilia > Solirubrobacterales > Solirubrobacteraceae > Solirubrobacter > Solirubrobacter taibaiensis. Next base: position 316 of record JAPDDQ010000364.1, on the reverse strand, counting down.
TTACATTTACTGCTTTAATTTCTTTTCGCTTCGTTAAGTTTTCTTCAGCTTTATGTGCTGTCACTCGGAAATAACTTGTATCATATGTCACGCCTGAATCCTTCATTACTTGTTCATCCGTCATATAGTGATTTCCAAACACACTAATCTTTTTTATATTACTAAGCGGAGACCGAAAATAAATTAAAAAGAGCACTAATAAAAATAAAATTGATATGTATAAAATCAATCGATGATTAACATTTTTTTTGTTTTTTTTCTTTTGATTTTTCAATTTTGGTACACGATCTTGTAGTTTAATCACTTTACTATTATT
>JAPDDQ010000363.1 GCA_027587225.1 Solirubrobacter taibaiensis | reverse complement strand
CTTACTTCTGCTTCTTTTCTTGCGTACGGAATTTGGAAATCAAGAAGATCTTCCATATTATCTGTAGCTAACCCGTTACGATCAATACACCAGAAACGCTTATATGATTCTTCTTCAGATACGCCTACGCGGACCATCGCATCTCTAACTTGATCTGCGATACCGATTCCAGCCGTACCAGCACCAAATACAACAACGCGGTGTTCACTTAGCGGTACACCAGAAGCTTTCACTGCCGATAATACTGCCGCAAGTGAAACTGCACCTGTACCTTGAATATCATCATTAAACGTACAAACGTCATGACGGTATTTATCTAAAATTTTTCGTGCGTTACGAGAGCTAAAGTCTTCCCAATGTAAAAGTGCTTTCGGGAATTGTTTGTTTACCGCTTGTACAAACGTATCAATAAATTCATCGTAAGCTTCACCTGTTATACGAGGGTGACGATTTCCAATATAAAATGGATTGTTTAATAGCTCCTCACGGTTTGTACCTACATCTAAAATTACTGGTAATACACGACTAGGATCGATTCCAACTGCAGCAGTGTAAACAGCTAATTTTCCGATTGCGATGTTAATACCACCAACGCCCCAGTCACCAATTCCTAATATGCCTTCTCCATCTGTTACAACGACTAAATCAATGTTCTCAGCTGTTGCACCGATATTCGTGAATGCTT
>JAPDDQ010000362.1 GCA_027587225.1 Solirubrobacter taibaiensis | reverse complement strand
CCTAAATACTCTGTAGACGAATGCAAAGAGCGTGATGTGACGTATGCAGCACCACTTCGTGTAAAAGTGCGTCTAATCAACAAGGAAACTGGTGAAGTAAAAGAACAAGATGTGTTCATGGGAGATTTCCCACTCATGACAGAGACTGGAACATTCGTAATTAACGGTGCAGAACGTGTTATCGTTTCCCAGTTAGTTCGCTCTCCAAGCGTATACTATAGTGGCAAAGTGGATAAAAACGGAAAACGTGGTTTTACTGCTACTGTAATTCCAAACCGCGGAGCTTGGTTAGAGTATGAGACAGATGCTAAGGATGTTGTATATGTGCGTATTGACCGTACGCGTAAACTTCCTGTAACTGTTTTGTTACGCGCATTAGGGTTTGGCTCTGATCAAGAAATCACCGAGCTTTTAGGTGATAACGAATACTTAAGCAACACATTAGAAAAAGACAACACAGATAGCACAGAAAAAGCATTGCTTGAAATTTATGAGCGTCTACGTCCTGGTGAACCACCAACAGTAGAAAATGCTAAGAGCTTACTTGTGTCTCGTTTCTTCGATCCAAAGCGCTACGATTTAGCAAATGTAGGTCGCTATAAGATCAACAAGAAGTTACACATTAAAAACAGATTGTTTAATCAACGTTTAGCTGAAACATTAGTGGATCCAGAAACTGGTGAAATTT
>JAPDDQ010000361.1 GCA_027587225.1 Solirubrobacter taibaiensis | reverse complement strand
AAACAAGCTTCTACTTCTTTTGATGTAGAAGCTAGCTCCTTTCTTAAAATAGCCCGCCCTGGATGGGGAGAAATTAAAAGACGAGGTGTAAATAACGATGGCGAATGCATATAAGCAAGCAGGAGTAGATATTGAAGCTGGATATGAAGCGGTATCTCGCATGAAAAAACACGTACAAACAACTATGAGAAAAGAAGTACTAGGCGGTTTAGGCGGTTTTGGAGGTATGTTTGATCTATCAAAATTTGCATTAGAAGAACCTGTATTAGTATCTGGAACAGATGGCGTGGGAACGAAATTGATGCTCGCTTTTATGGCAGATAAACATGACACAATTGGTATTGATGCAGTAGCAATGTGTGTAAATGATATTGTTGTCCAAGGAGCAGAGCCGCTTTTCTTCCTTGATTATATTGCTTGCGGTAAAGCTGAACCTAGTAAAATTGAAAACATCGTCAAAGGTATATCAGAGGGCTGTCGCCAAGCTGGTTGTGCATTAATCGGTGGAGAAACAGCTGAAATGCCAGGAATGTATTCTACGGAAGAATATGATTTAGCTGGTTTTACAGTTGGGATTGTTGATAAAAAGAAAATTGTAACAGGTGAAAAGATTGAAGCTGGTCACGTGCTAATTGGCTTAGCATCTAGCGGTATTCATAGCAATGGTTACTCTTTAGTACGAAAAGTGT
>JAPDDQ010000360.1 GCA_027587225.1 Solirubrobacter taibaiensis | reverse complement strand
TGATTCTATCTTAGCAGCTTTAAAAGAAGGTGATAAAGTACAACTGATCGGATTCGGTAACTTCGAAGTTCGTGAGCGCGCGGCTCGTAAAGGTCGTAACCCACAAACAGGTGAGGAGATTGAAATCGCTGCAAGTAAAGTACCTGCATTCAAACCTGGTAAAGCGTTAAAAGATGCGGTTAAATAATCCTTACATATTAACAGGGAAGAAGAGTTTCCTTTTTGGGAACTCTTCTTTTTGCTTTTAAAAACATAAATATGCTAGAATGTGTTCGTATCACTTTTAGGTTTTCGGGAGGGCTAGCGGATGGCAAAAGTTAATTTAGAACAAATTGAACATGCAGTACGCCTTATTTTAGAGGCGATTGGGGATGACCCAAATCGTGAGGGAGTACTTGATACACCAAAGCGTGTTGCAAAAATGTACGCAGAAGTGTTCTCAGGTATGCATGAAGATCCGAAAGAGCATTTGCATAAAGTATTCGGAGAAGATCACGAAGAGCTTGTACTAGTAAAAGATATACCATTTTATTCGATGTGTGAGCATCATTTAGTACCATTCTATGGAGTTGCTCACGTTGCATATATTCCGCAAGGTGGAAAGGTAACAGGGTTAAGTAAATTAGCTCGTACCGTAGATACAATTGCACGTCGCCCACAACTGCAAGAACGTATTACATCAACAGTAG
>JAPDDQ010000359.1 GCA_027587225.1 Solirubrobacter taibaiensis | reverse complement strand
TAACCACTAAGGAGGAGCACTTTTTTTATGTCAATCGAGGTAGGCAGCAACTGACAGGGTAAAGTAACAGGTATTACAAATTTTGGGGCTTTTGTGGAGCTGCCAGAGGGCTTAACGGGTCTTGTTCATATTAGTGAAGTTGCTGATAACTATGTAAAAGATATTAACGATCACTTAAAAGTGGGCGACCAAGTAGAAGTAAAAGTTATTAATGTTGAAAAAGATGGAAAGATTGGTTTATCTATCAAAAAAGCGAAAGAACGTGAAAAAACAGAAGGAGATCGTCCACGCGGTGAATACCAACGCGGTGGTGATCAACAACGTTCTGGACGTCCACAACGTAATAATCGCTCTTTCAACAGAGATAATCGCGGTGGCGGTAACGACCGAGCTCCGAAAGAAACATTTGAGCAAAAGATGGCACGCTTCTTAAAAGATAGCGAAGATCGTTTAACTTCTTTAAAGCGTAACACAGAGTCTAAACGTGGTGGCCGTGGCGCGCGTCGCGGATAATAAGGACGTTTAGTTTTTAACATATAGAGAGGTACCCAGAGTGATGGCTCAGGGTGCTTTTTTATATGTTAAAAATATTTTTAAAAAAGTTTTTGAGATGTGTTGACTTTAATTAGTATCTGATGTAAGATACTAATTGTCCGTTAAATAAGACGACATGGCGGTGTAGCTCAGCT
>JAPDDQ010000358.1 GCA_027587225.1 Solirubrobacter taibaiensis | reverse complement strand
GAACGAGTTCCCTCTAGAAACCCCAATTATTTTCTTCAATGTAAATTTGATATTCTTCTACTTCTTCTTCACTTAACTTCTTATTATCTTCATATATCTCTTGCCACTCGAAATAATCTTCATCGAAATAAACAGCAAATTTAATTTTCACGTTTTTCTTCTCTGTATAATCATAACCAGTAAACTCTACTACGTCATAATCTTTTTCTTTCTTCACAAACTTCCAAGTTGGATTATCAGTCATAATCTCTAAAGTAACCCCTTCACCAGTTGAACGAACAACGTTTTTAATATTCGGTTCAGTTGGTAAAAGAGAAAGTCCGAGCATAGCTCCGCCAAACACAATCCCGACTATAACTTGTAAACCAGTCATACCAGCTACACTAGCGCCACCCTTAGATTGTAAGAAATACGCCTTCTCATGATCAGACGCATCTTCTCCCTTACGAAAAACACGAACAGCCTGCTTATAATATAAACGGTTTCCTTGCCATCCAGTAAATATCATCATTCCTAATTGAAGAGCTAAACTAAATGTTACATAAATCCCATCTGGAATATCTATAAAAGGGGGTATAACTATACTAGGTATAGCCAATAACGCAAATATAATAAATAACTTATACATTTTTCGATAAGCTAACCAAAAAGTTGGGAAGAAAAAGGCTACCCAATTCCATGTATTCCCTT
>JAPDDQ010000357.1 GCA_027587225.1 Solirubrobacter taibaiensis | reverse complement strand
AGTACGACGATTAAAACGATACTCGGATTACTTGTAAATATGGACGGTGAAATATCATTCGGTGAAAAGAAAAATCCGTATGCATACGTACCAGAACATCCAACATACTATGATTACTTGACGCTCTGGGAACATATTGAATTATTAATGGCAGCTCGTGGAAGTGAAATGGGAAGTTGGGAAGAACGAGCGGAACAATTATTACATTCTTTTCGAATGAATAAGCATAAACATGAGTATTTATCAAAGTTTTCAAAAGGCATGAAACAAAAATCGATGCTAATATTGGCGTTTTTAACTGAGCCAGATTTTTATATCATTGACGAACCTTTTATCGGTTTAGATCCAGTAGCTACGAAAGAGTTTTTAAATTATTTATATAAAGAAAAAGAGCGCGGGGCAGGAATTTTACTTTGTACGCACGTATTAGATACTGCTGAAAAAATTTGTGAAAGATTTTTACTCATTTCACAAGGTACATTAGTCGCAGATGGACATTTAGAATCTATTCAAATATTAGCGGAAATGCCGGGTAGTTCATTATTAGACTGCTTTGATGTAATTGTAAGGCGTGAACAACATGATTAAACAACAATTTTATAAGAGATTACGCCATGAACTTGAGCGGAAATGGAAGTCTATACGTTCGGTAACAGATTGGACAGTCGCATTATATATTATTATTCCAGCA
>JAPDDQ010000356.1 GCA_027587225.1 Solirubrobacter taibaiensis | reverse complement strand
TAGTAAATCACCAAACTCACCCAGCATCTTTTTCTCATCCATATTTGTAACCTCTTGTTGGAACTCTTGCCATTCTTCCAAAGCTTTCTCTATCATCGGTTGCACATCAACCCAATCAAATCCAACCTTACCAGCTTTCTTCTGAATTTCATAGGCGCGTAGTAACTGCGGCAAACTTTTGGGAACGCCATTTAAAACAGATTCTTTCACGAATCCTTTTTCTTGTTTTTTAATTTCTTCCCAATTTGCAATCACTTCATCAGCGCTGTTTACATCCGTATTTCCAAACACATGCGGATGGCGACGAACCATTTTCTCAGATAGTGTTCGAATGATATCATCTATAGAGAACCAACCTTCATCTTCTCCGATTTGAGCATGAAGCATAACTTGTAATAATATATCACCTAATTCTTCTACTAAGTGATCATCATCCTCTTCATCGATTGCTTCCAACACTTCATAAGCTTCCTCAATTAAATATTTCTTTAATGATTGATGTGTTTGCTTTTTATCCCACGGACAACCATTTGGACCACGAAGTTCCGCAATAATTTCTCTAAGAACATCAAACTGTTGATACAAGGACGCACGCTCCTGAACTGGCGGCACGTACACACTCGTTAAATTATTCAATTCCGTTTCATGATCTAACATGTACAAGGGTACCTTCTTTACTTGTTCAAATGAAG
>JAPDDQ010000355.1 GCA_027587225.1 Solirubrobacter taibaiensis | reverse complement strand
GAGCTTCGTTTACTTGCTCGTGCAGTATTCGTAGTAGATAGCAATGACAAAGTAGTTTACGCAGAATACGTAAGCGAAGGTACAAGCCATCCAAACTATGAAGCAGCATTAGAAGCAGCTAAATCTGCGAAGTAATGTGATGAAAATGACCTCTTATAAAGAGGTCGTTTTTTCTCATATATTGCCCTGTAACAGCATCGATATATGAGAAAAAACGTTATATCATATATAACTAAAGGGGAGCTCTTGATAGGAGGTCGCTTTTTCTTTTTGGAAAAAATCACTTTGTGGTATGATATAAGTTATGTGTAAAAGAGAGAAGGAGGAATGTACGTGAGTCAGACAGTAGAAACATTATTTTCTATTTTTGATTCTTCTGCGGTAGTTTTACGTAAAGAATTAGATGTAACATATTTAGAGGCGCTTGTAGAAACAGGTGATAACTTGTTTGAGGGAGCGATTTTACAAGAGGAATTATCCGAATCAGCAATTGAAAGGCTGAATCGTGAATATAGTACGTTTAATGAAGAAACATATAAAGGTGAAGAAATTCGTAAAGCATTTCAGTTAGCCATCTTAAAAGGAATGAAAGAAGGCGTACAAGCGAATCATGAAATGACGCCTGATGCAGTTGGAATGTTCATGAGTTACTTATTCCATAAATTTATGCAAGGTCAAAACGAGATCACAGTTT
>JAPDDQ010000033.1 GCA_027587225.1 Solirubrobacter taibaiensis | reverse complement strand
CCGTACCGGCTCCAGCCGCGCCCGACACCGCCGCTCTCGACGCCGGGCCCGCGAGCGAGGGGCCGGAGGCGCTGGACGCCGGCGCCGAGACGGAGGCTCCCGCGCCCGCCGCCGCGACCCCCTCCCCCGCGCCGGCCGCGGCACCCGCCGCTGTCGCGGAGCCCGCGCCGCTCGAGAAAGGCCCCGACGAAGCCGAGGCGAAGGGGCCCGCCGCGGAGCCTGCGCAGACCGCTGCCGCCGAGCGCGAGGAACCCGAGGCCAAGGTCGAGGAACGCAGCGAAGAGTCCGCGGCGCCCGAGGCGGCCGAGAAGGACGGCGACGACAAGCAGGACGCGCCGGAGGGCGGCGAGCAGGAAGGCGCAGAGGCGGGCGGCGAGTCCGAGGGCGGCGAGGCGGAGGCCGAGGCGGCGCCTGCCGAGCACGACGTCGAGGACGAGGCCGAGGAGTCCGACGAGCTCAGCCGCGAGGACGAGGCGGCGCTGCTCGGCGAGGGCTACACCGCGGCGCAGGTCAACGAGTCGGCCGCGGAGGCGCGCGAAGCCGAGCGCGAACGCAAGCGGTCGATCAAGGAAGGCCGCAAGCACGTCAACGCGGCGATCGCGGAGTCCACGCAGGCCGAGGCGCAGCGGCTCAAGCAGGCTCAACAGCGCACGAACCAGGCGATCGCGCAGACCGTCGGCAAGCACCAGCGCGAGGTGGCCGAGGCCGGCACCACGCACATGGGCGCGGTGCGCGGGGCGTTCACGCGGGCCAAGGGCCAGGTCGGCGCCGCGATCGCGGGCGCGAAGGGCAAGGTCACCGCCGCGGGCGCGACGGCCAAGGGCCAGGTCACGACGTGGAAGGGCTCGGCGACCACCAAGACCAAGAGCGCCGTCGACGACGCGGCCAACGCCGCGACGCAGACCGGCGCGGACTTCGCCAACCAGGGCAAGTCGGCGGTCACGGCTTCCGGCCAGAAGGTCAAGGGCACGATCGACTCGGCGGCCTCCTCCGTCCAGGGCCAGTCCGGCGGCGGTGGCGGCGCGAACGAGGCCGCGGCCGAGGGCAACGCGAAGGTCGCGTCCAAGGTCTCCGGCGAGACGTCCGGGAAGGTCAGGTCCCAGGGCGGGCAGGTCGTCTCCGGCGTCAACAGCCAGGGCGGGAAGGTCGGGTCGGCGTTCCAGGCCAAGGGCAAGGAAGCGGCGACCGCGATCAAGCAGACGCTGCCGGACGCGATGGCGAACATCTCCGCGGTCAAGCAGCAGGCCGACAGCGCCGTGGCCAAGGGCGTGAGCGGAGGCCAGACCGCGCTGTCGCAGGTCGGCTCGCAGACGTCGGCCTCGCTGGCCGCGCAGCAAGGCGCGGCGACCAAGCAGATCTCCTCCCAGGTCTCCTCGACCAAGTCGGCGCTCGCCAAGGGCGCCGGCACGGCGCGCAAGGCGGTCCAGACCCAGTACGCGGCCTCCATGAAGGGCCTGAAGACCAGCGCGGCCAAGATGCGCGCGCTCGTCAACAAGGCGCCGGTCACGCGCGAGGACGCCGACGGCGTCAGCGGCGAGGTCAAGGGCCAGCTCAAGGACATGAGCGCGCGCGGGATCGTCGCCGGCGGCAAGACCGCCAAGCTCGCGGCGAACGCCACCGGCGGCGCGGCCAAGCAGGCCAAGACGGGCCTCGCGCAAGGCGCCTCCGGCGCGTCCACCTCAGCCGGCCAGACCGCGACCGGCGCGCAGACCGGCGCGTCCAGCCTCGCGTCGAACGTCGGCTCGCAGGTCCAGAGCACCGCGAAGTCCGCCACCGCCGCGGGCGACAAGACCGTCACGAACTACACGGGCAAGGTCAAGTCCTCCAAGGACAAGGTCAAGGGCAAGCTCTCGGACGGGCTGAACAAGACCAAGACCGAGATGTCCGACCACGAGGCCAAGGTCCAGGGCGGCACGGCCAAGATCCCCGGCGACAACGCGGGCAAGGTCTCCCAGGGCCAGGCCAAGGTCAACGCCGCGTCCAAGGAAGAGCCCAAGAAGCCGGGCGGCCTGTGGGGCAAGATCGTCTCCGCCGCCAAGTGGGTCGCGGAGAAGCTCAAAGCCGCGTTCGAGTTCGTCGCCAAGCTGCTGACCGACCCGGGCTTCTGGGTCAGCCTGATCGTCGCCGTCGCCCTGACCGCGTTCGTGATCGCCACGTTCGGCTCCGGCCTCGCGGTGCTCGTCGTCGCCGGCGCGATCATCGGCGCGATCAGCTCCGGCGCGGGCCAGATCGTCACCAACCTCGCCTCCGGCAAGAAGTGGAACGAGGGCCTGGGCACGGCGATGCTGATCGGCGGCGTCACCGGCCTCATCCCGGGCCTCGGCAAGGGCCTGGGCACGATCGGGTCCAAGGTGGCCGGCAAGTTCGGCACGAGCGTCGCCAACAGCACGATCGGCAAGATGGGCTCGAAGATCGCCTCGAGCGCGCTCGGCAAGGGCGCGCAGGCGCTCGGCCGCGGGATCAAGAACGTCGGCGGCAAGCTCGCGTCGCTCGGCAGCAAGGGTCTCAGCACCAAGGCCGGCCGGATCATCTCCGCGCCGTTCCGCGGCGCGGCGAACCTCGGCACGCGCCTGGGCAACGCCACGCGCGAGGGGCTGGAGCGCCGGTTCCCGAACGTCGTCAAGCCAAGCGCCGCGGGCGCCAAGCCCACCTCCCCCACGCGCGCGGCCCGCGAGGAACCGTCGACCACGGGCCGCAAGCCCGAGGTGACCGACGACGCCGACGCCGTCGCGCGGGATGCGGCCGAGCAGTCCGCCAAGGTCGAGAACCCGCCGCCGCTGCAGGAGCGCATCGACCGGGTCACGGGCGTCAGCAAGGGCCCCGAGTACGACCGGGCGCAGGCGCAGCTCAAGGAGTTCTACAAGGAGCAGCAGGAGCAGGCGCTGGCCTCGGGGCGCAACGTCCACAACACCCGCGTGGACCAGATGGTCGACCGCCACGGGCGCCCGATGACGAACCCCGACGGCTCGCCCTACGGCTACACCGGCGAGGGCAACTACGACGCCTACCGGTTCACCAACTACGACGACGGCCCGCTCACCCAGATCAACATGAAGGTCAAGCTGGACGGGCAGGCGGGCGTCGGCGCCGACGACCTCGCCCGCGTCCAGGACGACGCGCTCCGCGGCGTCGACGAGTACTACAACGGCGGCAAGGTCCTGCCCAACGGCGACCGCGTGCACGTGAACGTCGAGTTCGTCGACGACGCCGCGCAGGCCCACACGCGCGTGGCCGTCCACCCGGGCTCGGGCGGCGCCAACCAGGTCAACTGGTACACGCAGTCGCACCCGACGACGCACGCGCACGAGCTCGGGCACGGCATGGGCCTGATGGACGAGTACGTGGACCCGCGGGCGTTCACGCGCGGCGGCGGCAACACGTCGAGCGTTCACACCGACGACAGCCTCATGGGCGACTACTGGCAGCGTGGCCCGGGCGGCAACGCGATCCCCGATCACGCCGGCAACCCGACCGTGCGGCCGGGGACCGAGGTCAAGCCGCGCCATTGGCAGCAGATCCAGGACGACCTCGATGCGGCGGCGGCCGGCGGCCGGCCGCCCACGCACGGCGGCGGCGCGACCCCCGGCCCGCGCGCCAACGCCCCGAAGGCGGTCTCCGACCTCCCGCCCGCGCACCAGCAGGTCCTCAACGAGACCGGGACCGACCCCGCCGTCGTCAACCGCCTGCTCGCCGCGGGCGTGGACCCCGACCAGATCGCGCTGCGCGCCATCGAGTCGCCGCAGGCGGTCGAGGTGTTGGAGGGCCTGACGACACGCGGCGTCCAGCCTTCGGTCGCCAACAAGGTCGCGACCAACGCCGCCAAGCTCGACGAGCAGTTCCCCGGCCTGCTGCGCAACGTCAACGACCTCTCGGCGAGCCCGAAGCTGCAGAACCCGCAGGCGCTCAACGGCCTGCTCGACGACATCTCCAAGGGCAAGAAGGGCGCGGCGACCGAGCTCGATCGCGCCGCGCAGCGCCTGCGCGAAGGCCACGACGTGCAGCTCGGCCCGCAGAACCGCGTCGGCGGCGACGTCGTCGACCACACCGACCAAGAAGTGATGCAGCTCAAGGACATCACGAGCGAGCAGACCGACGCCGTCGCGCGCAACATGGACGACGCCGCCAATCAGCTCGCCGGCAAGGGTTCCAAGGGCCAGCGCACCCCGGGCGAGAAGGACACCGAGGTGCCGCCCATGCGTGATGACGGCACCCCGTACACGCGGACGATCGACCTCACGATCCGCAACCCGAAGAACCCGCTGCACGGGGCCAAGCGCGAGGAGATCGAGGCGTTCGTGCGGGCGGAGATGCAACACGTCACCGAACGTGGCTCCGTCGACAAGGTCCGCGTCTGGGTCGACGGCAAGCCGTTTGACATCGAGGGCCCGTTTTGAGTGACACGGTGTGGGGGGCGCTGTCCGACGGCGCCCTCGCCACCTGGCAAGCCCGCGCCGCCGATCAATCCGCGCTCGCCCGCGCGGTGCTCGCGGCCGGGGCTGACACGCGTGTGTTCCGGCTCGCGAGCGCCGACCGCCACGGCGGGGACCTGCAGCCGGTCGACGAGGACGCCGCGGCCGAGAACCGGTTTCGCGTGGATCTTCCCGAGGGCCGGCGGCTCGTCACGCCGGGCACGATCTGCTGGCACGAGAACGGGACGCGCCGCGAGGGCGAGATCGTCTGGCTCGGCGCGCTGCTGGAGCACCTGCGGCCCGACGCGCTCGAGCGCGAGAGCTCCTTCATGGGCTACCAGCCGCCGGTCGCCGTGCGCGGCGGTCGCGGGAGCGTCACGATCGAGCTCGCCACCGACATCTGGTTCCCCCGGACGGTCGGCCTGCTCGAAGAGGACGCGCCGTGGGCTCCCGCGCCCGCGTCGTACGACAACGCGGACCTCGCGGCCTGCCATACGCCGCGCCTGAACGCGTTCCTCGCGGCGATCCGGGAAGCCGCGGACGAGTGGGAGCTGCTCGAGCCCGAGGAGATCGGCACCCGCTACGCCGACATGGTCGACACACGGGGCATCCTGTTGCCGTGAGCATCTACTTCTCGACCGGAAACGAGCACGCGCCGGACGACCCGTTCGGGCGGATCGCGCTGGAGATCGACGACGACGGCAACGCGAAGCTCGAGCACTTCTCCCGCACGGGCAACGGCGCGTGGAACGGGCGGATGGAGCCGGCGGAGCTGCAGGCCGTGGTGGCGGCGATGAAGCGCGGCGGGTTCCCGGACCGGCCGCCGCACCCGATGCCGGTGCCCGGCACGCTGATGATCGAGCTCGAGCTCGACGAGGGCAACGGCCCCGTGACGCTCATGATGCCGCTCCACGAGGCCGTGAAGGTCAACGGCTACGACGCTGCGCTCGACCGCCTGCAGACGTTCGCGCGGGAACTCAGCGGCGGCGCCTACCAACGCGGCGCGTAGCGGCGACGGCGTCACCGGCGCGAACTCCGCCGGCGCGCTCCGGCATCGTTAACGAACCATGACCGATCAGCTCGTCCCGAAGGACACGCCGGCGGAGGTCGTCGAGCGCGTGGCAGCGGGTCCGCGCGTCCCCGTGTTCGATCCCGCACTCGGCCACGACGCGCCCACGGGCGGGCGCGGGACCCCCAAGCACCGGCTGGTCACCCTCGGCGACTCGCTCACCCACGGGTTCCAGAGCGGCGCGATCTACAACACGGATCTCTCGTACCCGGCGATCATCGCCCGGGAGCTGGGGTGGTTCGACAGTTACCGCTACCCGCGCTACGGAGGGGCCGGTGGGTTGCCCCTGAATCTGGAGTACATCCTGCGCGACCTCGAGCACCGATACGGTGCCGACATCAGCCCGTGGGAGCTGCCCCTGGCCCTGTTCCGCGCCCGGCAGGTGATGGACGAGATCGAGGACTACTGGGAGCGCGGCCCCGGCGCGACGGCCCCCGTGATCGCCGGCTTCAACCACTGCCTCGCCGTCTACGGGTGGGACATCCGCGACGCGCTGTCGCGCACGGCGAAGTCGTGCGAGACGTCGATCGCCACCCCCAACGACTCGCTGCTGGACCAGATCGTCGAGAACAACGGGGCCCGCGCCGCGCTGCGCGTCTATCCCCGCTGGAACGAGCGGACGCGCACGATGACCCTGCTGGACGCCGCCGCCGCGCTCGGCGAGGACCGGGCCGCGGGCGAGGACCACGGGATCGAGACGCTCGTGGTGTTCCTCGGCGCGAACAACGCGCTGCGCACGGTCACCGACCTGTCGGTCAGGTGGAGCGGCGACGACTACAAGGACCTGCGCAAGAAGGACAAGTACACGGTGTGGCGCCCGTCGCACTTCATCTCCGAGCTGGCCGAGCTCGAGCAGGCGGTCGAGCGAATCGCGGCGCGGCACGTGATCTGGTGCACGGTGCCGCACGTGACGATCGCGCCGATCTCCCGCGGCGTCGGCCGCAAGGTCGCGCCCGGCTCGCGCTATTTCCCGTACTACACGCGCCCCTGGATCACGGACGAGCAGTTCGATCCCTGCAGCGATCCTCACATCACCGACCAGCAGGCGCGCGCCGTCGACTACGCGGTGGACCTCTACAACGACGCGATCACGGCGGTCGTCGAACGCGCGCGAACCGGCTCACCGGCCCGCGACTGGTACCTGCTCGACATCGCCGGCCTGCTCGACCGCCTGGCGTCGCGCCGGTACATCCTCGATCCGAACGCGCGCCCGGCGTGGTGGTCGCCGTACCCGCTGCCCGCGCCGGTGAAGGCGCTCGAGCCCACGGTGGATTCCCAGTTCCTGCGCAGCGACGGTCGCGGCGGACGCCGAACGGGCGGGCTGTTCTCCATCGACGGCGTCCACCCCACCACGGTCGGGTACGGGCTGATCGCGCAGGAGCTGATCAACATCATGCGCACCGCCGGCGTGGAGTTCCGGCACGGCAACGGCGCGCTGCGGTCGGACCCGGTGACGGTGGACTTCACCCGGCTCATCCAGCACGACTCGCTGGTCCGCACGCCGCCGCAGAACCTCGACTCGGCGCTGGACATCCTCGACTGGGCCGACCAGGCGCTGGACTGGGTGAAGATCGCGCTGCCGCGGAGCGGGTGAGACTCAGTCGGGCTCGTCGGCGCCGATCAGGCGCTCGAGCCGCACGCTCGGGTTGCGCTGTGCGAAGCGGTCCAGCACGAACCGGTTCGGGAACACCGCGAGCTGTGTTCCGTCCGCGCGGACGAACACGTCCGTCTGGCCGGCGTCGGCCAGGACCTTGACCGCGCCCTCGGCGTCGGTGCGCCGAGCCGCCGCCCACGGCAGTGCCTGCGTGCTGACCGTCGCGCCGAACTCGGTCCTCAGCCGCTCGACGGCGACCTCGAACTGCATCGGGCCGACGCCCGCCAGCACGGGCACCGGGTCCTGGCTGTACTCGCGCCGCAGGACGTGGACCACGCCCTCCTGGTCGAGCTGCTCGAGCCCGCGCCGGAACTGCTTGTGGCGGTTCACGTCGCGGTTGGAGATGGTCACGAACGACTCCGGCGTGAGCGTCGGGATCGGCGGGAAGCGCACCGTCGCGCCGAGGTGCAGCGTGTCCCCCACGCGCACGTCGCCGCCGATCACCACACCCACGACGTCCCCCGGGAACGCCTCGTCGATCGACGCGCGATCCTGCCCGAACACCTCGTGCGCGAAGCTCAGCGCGAGCGTCCGTCCGGTGCGGGCGTTCGTCACGCGCATCCCGCGCTCGAACCGCCCGGAGCAGATCCGCACGAACGCGACGCGGTCGCGGTGGCGCGGGTCCATGTTGGCCTGCACCTTGAACACGAGCGCCGCGAACGGGTCGTCGACGGGGCGCAGCGTGCCGTCGTCGATGGCGCGCGGTTGCGCGGACGGCGCGAGCTCGCGCAGCACGTCCAGCAGCAGCCCGACGCCGAAGTTCCACGCCGCGGAGCCGAACAGCATCGGGATCAGCTCGCCGCGTGCGAACGCCTCGGCGTCGAACTCGTCGGCGAACTCGCCCACGAGCTCCAGCTCCTCGTCCGCGACGGCCCAGGTCTCATCCCCGGCCGTCTCGGCGTCCTCGCGGGCCATCACCGTCTCCAGCGCCATCGCGCTGCCACCGGTCACGCGCGTGAACTGGTGGAAGCTGCCGTTGCGCTGGTCGATCACGCCGTGGAAGCTGCCCGGAAGGCCGACCGGCCACGTGATCGGCACGAGCGGCAGCCCGAGCGTCTCGGTGAGGTGGTCGACCATCCCGAGCGGTTCCATGCCGGGGCGGTCGTACTTGTTCACGAACGCGAACAGCGGGATCCGACGCGCGCGGGCGACCTGGAACAGCTGCTCGGTCTGCGGCTCCACACCGCGCGCGGCGTCGATCAGGATCACGGCCGCGTCGACGGCCGCGAGCACCCGCAACGTGTCCTCGGAGAAGTCCTTGTGCCCGGGCGTGTCGAGCAGGTTGAACACGACGTCGTCGTGCTCGAAGCGCAGGACCGTCGACGTCACGGAGATCCCGCGGCGCTTCTCGACCTCCATCCAGTCCGACGTCGCCGCCTTCTGGCCTTTACGCGCCGTGACCGAGCCGGCCTCACCGACCGCACCGGCGTACAGCAGCAGCTTCTCGGTCAGGGTCGTCTTGCCCGCGTCCGGATGCGAGATGATCGCGAACGTCCGCCGCCGCGCGGCCTCGTGCAACAACTGCGTCTCGGCCGCGGTGCTCATCGGCCCTCCAGGGTACGAGGCCGCCCGAGTACGCTCCGGCGGTGCCGCCTGCCGCTGAGTTGTTGTCGGTCAACGTGGGCCGGCCGCGCGAGATCCTCTGGCGCGGCCAGTCGGTCCGGACCGCCATCTGGAAGGACCCGATCTCCGGGCGGGTCGCGGTCCGGCGGCTCAACGTGGACGGCGACGGGCAGGCCGACCTCGTCGGGCACGGCGGCGAGCACCGCGCGGTCTACGTCTACCAACGGGAGTCCTACCGCTACTGGGAGCGCGAGCTCGATCGCGAGCTCCCGACGCCCGGCACGTTCGGGGAGAACTTCACGGTCGCGGGGCTGGCCGACGCGGACGTGTGCGTCGGCGACCGGTTTGCGATCGGCTCGGCGGTGTTCGAGGTCACGCAGCCGCGGGTCACGTGTTACAAGGTCGGCATTCGCCTGGAGGAGCCGCGGATGCCCGCGCTGCTGACCGGGCACGGCCGCCCGGGCTTCTATCTGCGCGTGATCCGGGAGGGCGAGATCGGCGCGGGCGATGCGATCGTCAAGGTCGCCGACGGGCCGGAGCGACTCAGCGTCAAGCAGGTCTCCGATCTCCTCTACAGCGGCGAGCACGACCGCGAAACGTTGCGGCGAGCGCTGTCGATCCCGGCGCTGGCGGACGGCTGGAAACACTCGTTCCGCAGCCTGCTCGAGCAGGTGCAGTCGGGGCGGGCCGGCAACAGCGGCCTCACCGGCACGGTGCCCGACCCGCCGGACTGGAGCGGGTTCCGCCCGTTCACGGTCGCGGCCGTGACCCCGGAGACGGCGGACGTGCGCTCATTCGTGTTCGAGCCTGCCGACGGCCGTCCGCTCACCCCGCATCGCCCCGGGCAGTTCACCGCCGTGCGCCTCCCCGACGGCGGCGTGCGCAGCTACTCCCTCTCCGCGCCGGGCGATGGCCGCCGGCTGCGGATCTCGGTCAAGCGCGAGGGCCGGGTGAGCTCGTTTCTGCACGAACACGTCACGGCCGGCACCACGTTGGAACTGGCGGCGCCGCGCGGGACGTTCGTGCTCGACATCACCGACCGCGTACCGGCGGTCTTCGTCAGCGCCGGCATCGGCGTGACGCCGGTCCTGGCCATGCTCGCCGCGCTCGCCGAGGCCGGCGACGACCGCCCGGTGACCTGGATCCATGTCGCGCGCTCGTCCGCCGAGCACGCGTTCGCGCAGGCGGTGCGGGCGTGGCTGCATGGGCTCCCGTCCGCCTTGGCACACATCCGGTTCACGCAGCCGTTGGCGGGCGATCGCGTCGGCCGCGACTGCGACGCGTTCGGGCGGCTCACGGCCGCCGACCTGGCCGCCCTGGGGCTCCCGGGCGACGCGGCGGTGTTCCTCTGCGGCCCGGACGGATTCATGGTCGCGACGCGCGCGGCGCTCGTGGACGTCGGCATCGCGCCGGAGCAAGTCCACAGCGAGGCGTTCGGCGCCGCCCGCGCGGCGAACGGGGTGGCGCCGCACCTGCCGCCCGGCCCACCCGGGTCCGGCCCGGACGTCACGTTCGCGCGTTCCGGGCTCACCGTCGCGTTCGACGACCGCTGGGCCTCGTTGCTGGAGCTCAGCGAGGCCTGCGACGTACCCGCGGACTGGTCCTGCCGCACCGGCGTCTGCCACCGCTGCGAGAGCGGCCTCGTGGCCGGCGAGGTGGACTACGACCCTGAGCCGCTGGACCGCCCGGCCTCGGGCGCGACGCTGCTTTGCTGCACCCGTCCCGCGGGGCCGGTGACGCTCGACCTCTGAGGTTCGGGGACGACCAGGAGCGGCCGCCCGGCGTGGTGCAGCAAGCTCGTCGCCGTCGAGCCGAGCAGCGCCCGTCCCATGGCCCCCGCGCCGCGGGTCCCGCACACGATCACGTCCGCATCGAGCTCGTCCGCGACCGTGCGCAGCGCGCGCCACGGCGAGTTGCCCTCGGCGACCGTGGACGTGGCGCGCAGGCCCGCCGCGGTGGCGAGCGCTTCGCCCTGCCGCACCCGCTCCGCGGCCTCGCGGGCGTGTTCATCCCGCATGTGCGCGACCCCCTCGCGGATCATCGCGTCCGGCAGCGCGACCCGCGCGATCGCCGCCGCCTCCACGGTCGGCACCGGCAGCTCGACGGTCGCGACCACCGCCTCAGCGCCCGGGAAGAGCGCACCCGCGACACCGATCGCGGAGCCGGCTGCCGCAGACCCGTCATAGGCCACGAGCAGGCGTGTCGGGTTCGTTCTCATGTCACTGACACGGACCGCGCAGCCGCACGATCCGTGACAGGACGCCGCGCTCGACCTGCGACCGGAACCTGACCAGAATCCAAGTCCTGATGCGCACGCCGCTGACCGAAGGCTCCGAGGTCACCGTGATCTGGCTGTCCGGGACTGAGCCCGGGGTCGTCGAGCGGATCGACGACGCCGGGCGCCACGTCACGGTGGTCACGGAAGACGGAAAGGTGCTGGAGTTCCACCTGATGGCGAGCATGGCCTTCGTGACCCGCGATCGGTCGGCTCGCATCGGCCCTCCGTGAAGGTCTCCCACGAACTCCGCAACAATTTTGTTGACAATCTCGTCGACAGCTCGTACCTTGGCCTCTCCCCGGCAACGAAGAGGAGAGATCGTCAGTGCCAATCAAGGGAATGCGCGTCGCTGCGATGTTGGCGGCGACGGCCGCGCTGACCGTCGCCGCATGCGGCGGAGATGAGAGCCCGTCGGAAACGAGCGGTGCGAGCAGCGGCGGGTCCAGCGAACCGGCCACGCTGAAGGTCGGCGTCCTTCCCATCGCGGATCTCGCGCCGCTGTACCTGGGCATGGACCAGGGCTTCTTCAAGGCGGAAAACCTCACGATCGAGCCGGCCGTCGCCGAGGGCGGCGCCGCGGTGGTCCCGGCCGTGATGTCCGGCGACAACCAGATCGGCTTCTCCAACGTCACCTCGATCATGAACGGCAAGGCCCAGAACCTGCCGCTGAAGCCGATCGCGGCGGGTGTGGCCGGCGCCGCCAGCGAGGACAAGGCGTGGGACGCGCTGCTCGCCCCCAAGGGCGGGGTCACCGATCTCAAGCAGCTCGAGGGCAAGAAGGTGTCGGTCAACACGCTCAAGAACCTGCCGGAGGTCGCCGTCCGCAACAGCCTCGAGCAGGCCGGCGTGGACGTCTCCAAGGTCGAGTTCGTCGAGATCCCGTTCCCGGACGTCCCCGCGGCGCTCGAGGCCAAGCGCGTGGACGCGGCGTTCGCCGTCGAGCCCTTTGTCGGCGCCTCCGTGGCGGCCGGCGCGACCCCGCTCGCGGCGCCCTTCGAGCAGCTCGCTCCCGACCTGACGATCGCCGAGTACTTCACCACCGAGCAGTACGCCAAGGAGAACGCGGACGTCGTCGAGCGCTTCACGCGCGCGATGAACAAGTCGCTCGACTTCGCGCAGCAGAATCCGGACGAGGTCCGCCGCATCATCACGACCTACACGAAGACGCCGGAGGAGGCCGCCGCGAAGATGGCGCTGCCGACCTGGAGCGCCGAGGTCAACGGCGACGCCATGAACACGCTCATCGAGGCCTCCAAGAAGTACGGTGTCCTGAAGGGCGACGTCGATGCCGACACGTTCGTGAACCTCGGGTGAGCCAGCGTCTGCAGCCGTGGATCGGCGTGCTCGCCGTGCTCGCGTTCATCGAGCTCGTCGTGCGCGTCGGCGTGCTGCCCAGCCGGTACTTCCCGCCGATGACGGACACGTTCGCGGCGCTGGGTGAGCAGGTCACCGAGCCTGAGTTCTGGAGCGCGGTCGCGCACACGCTCGAGGGCTGGGCGATCGGCCTGGCCATCGCGATCGTGATCGCGGTCCCGCTCGGCCTCGCGCTGGGGTTCAACGACTACCTCTACCGCGCCGCCCGGCCCGCGATCGAGTTCCTGCGCCCCGTCCCGTCCGTGGCGCTGATCCCGCTCGCGATCCTGATCTACGGCACCGGTCTGCAGAGCAAGGTCTTCCTGGTCGCGTTCGCGTCGGTCTGGCCGCTGCTGATCCAGACCATCTACGGCGCGCGCGACCTCGACCCGATCCAGTTGGAGACCGCCCGCTCGTTCCGCATCAGCCGCAAGGACCGGATCCTGCAGGTCACGCTCCCGGGCGCGGTCCCCTACATCGCCACGGGCCTGCGGATCGCGTCCGCCACCGCCCTCATTCTCGCCATCACGGCCGAGCTGATCATCGGGTCGGCGGGCCTGGGCCGGGAGATCAACCTCGCTCGCCAGGGCGGCGCGACGGATCTGATGTACGCCCTGATCGTGACCACGGGGCTGCTCGGCTGGGGCCTGAACTCGCTGTTCGCGCGCGGTGAGCGCCGCGCGCTGCACTGGCATCCGTCGCAGCGGGCGGTCGTGGCATGAACTTCAAGAAGCTCGCGATCGAGATCGTCACGCCGCTGTTGATGATCGCCGCGGTGTGGGCGTACACCGCGAGCGCGGACAGCTACTACTACCCGCCGCTCGGCGACGTCTTCACCGCGTTCGCCGACACCTGGGTGTTCGAGCGCTTCAGCGAGGACGTCCTGCCGTCGCTGGGCCGGCTGGCCGCGGGCTACGTGATCGCGGCGGTGCTCGGCGTCGGCCTGGGCGTCCTGCTCGGCCTGAACCCGACGTTGCGCCGGATGGCGAGCCCGGTGGTCGAGTTCCTGCGCGCGATCCCCGCCCCGGCGCTGATCCCGTTCGCGATCCTCGTGCTCGGCGTCGAGAACGACGCGAAGATCTTCCTCATCGCCGTGGTCTGCGTGTTCCCGATCCTGCTCAACGCCATCGACGGCGTCGCCGGCGTGGAGCCGACGCTGCTCGACACCACGCGTGTGTATCGCATCAGCCGGCTCGACCGCCTGCGCTACGTCGTGCTGCCGGCCGCCGCGCCGCAGATCTTCGCCGGGCTGCGGACCAGCCTCAGCCTGTCGCTGATCCTCATGGTCATCAGCGAGATGGTGGCTTCGAGCAACGGGATCGGCTACTTCATCCTGCAGTCCCAGCGTTCGTTCGCGATCACCGAGATGTGGTCGGGCATCCTCTTGCTCGGCCTGCTCGGGTATTTGTTCAATGCCGTCTTCACGCTCGTCGAGCGCCGCGTTCTCGCGTGGCACACCGGCGCGCGGGCCGGAGCCCAGTAGATGCTCAAAGTCAGCCATCTCAGCAAGACCTACGGCAGTGGCGAGAAGGCCACGCACGCCATCGGGGACCTCTCGTTCGAGGTCGAGGCGGGCGAGTTCGTCTGCATCGTCGGCCCTTCGGGCTGCGGCAAGACGACGCTGCTGAAGACGATGTCCGGCCTGCTCGAGCCCACGAGCGGCACCGTCGAGCTCAACGGCAAGCGCGTCACCGGCCCGCCCGAGCAGATGGCGCTCGTCTTCCAGGACTACAGCCGCTCGCTGTTCCCGTGGATGACCGTCGCCAAGAACGTCGAGTTCCCGCTGCGCAAACGGCCCAAGGGCGAGCGCCGGACCGCGGTCGAGCAGGCACTGAGCTCGGTGGGACTGGACGGGTTCGCCGACAAGTACCCGTGGCAGCTCTCGGGCGGCATGCAGCAGCGCGTCGCGATCGCGCGCGGCCTCGCCTACCGGCCGGAGATCCTGCTGATGGACGAGCCGTTCGCGTCCGTCGACGCCCAGACGCGCGCCGATCTCGAGGACCTCGTGCTGAAGATCCGCCACGACTACGGCGTCACGATCTTGTTCGTCACCCACGACATCGACGAGTCCGTCTATCTCGGCGACCGGGTCGTGATCCTGTCGCAGCGCCCGACCGTGGTGCAGGAGACGCTCCACGTGCCGCTCCCGCGTCCGCGCGACCAGGTCGCGACCAAGGAGCTGCCCGAGTTTGCGCAGCTGCGCGCGCACGTCTACCGGGCGATCAAACGCCCGGAAGAAGCCGCAGTGGCCTCGACCGTATGAGCACCTACTCGGAGCTGCATACGGCGATCGTCTCGGGTGAGCTGTCGCCGGGCGAGCGCCTGGTCGAGGAGGAGCTCGCCGAGCGCCTGGGCGCAAGCCGCGGCGCCGTGCGAGAGGCGATCCTGCGCCTCGCGCACGACGGGCTGGTCGTCCGCGAGCGCAACCGCGGCGCGCGCGTGCGCCGCTTCACCCTGCAGGAGGCGGTCGAGATCCTGGAGGCGCGCGCGGCGCTCGAATCACTCGCGGCGGGCTACGCGGCGCTGCGGCGCACGGACGAGGAGGCGCGCGAGCTCGAGTCGCTCACGAACGAGATGCGGCGCCTGCACGCCTCCGATCAGTTGCTCGCCATGTCGGAGCGCAACGCGGTGATGCACCGCCGGATCCTCGAGATCTCCGGCCACCGCGTGTCGCGTGACATCTGCGCGCGGCTGCACTCGCAGATGGTGCGCTTCCAGTTCCGCACGGTGCTCGCCCCCGGCCGCTCGGAACGGTCGCTCGCCGAGCACCAGCGGATCGTCGAGGCGATCGCCGCCGGCGACCGCGCGGCCGCGGAGCACGCGATGCGTGCCCACCTGACGAACGTCAGCGCCGCGCTGAACGAGATCGCGGTCGCGGTCTGAGCTCAGTGCCCGGCAGCGACCTTCAGCAGCGTCTCGACGACGTGGGAAAGATGCAGTCGCATCGCCGCCTCCGCGGCTTCGCGGTCGCCGTCGGCGATGGCGTCGACGATCGCGCCGTGCTCTTCCAGCGACTTGGCCGGCCGTCCCGGGGCGAGCACCGTGCGGAACTGGAAGCGCACGACCTGCGAGTTGAGCCGCTGGCAGATCTCGAGCGCGACCTTGTGGTCGGAGATCTCGAGGATCCGGCGGTGCAGCCGCGCGTTGCACTCGGACATGGCCAGGAACTCCCCCGCCGCGTAGAGCCGTTCCATCTCGGTGGTGATGGCCCGCAGCTCCTCCGCCTCGGCGTCCGTCCGGCGCTCGGCGGCGCGGCCCGCCGCGAGCGACTCGAGCGCGGCGCGGGCCTCGAGGATCTCCACGGCCTCGGCCGCGTCCACGCGCCGGACGCGCGCGCCACGGTTGCGCTCGCGGACGACGAGGCCTTCGTGCTCCAGGCGCAGCAGCGCGCTGCGGACCGCCCCGCGGCTGAACTGGAGCTGTTCCGCCAGCTCCTCCTCCACCAGCCGTTCGCCCGGCGAGAGCTCACCCGAGACGATGTTCGTGTGCAGCACTGTGTAAGCGTCGCTCGTCACCAAGCGCCAAGCCTATTCGCCTGAGGAGCCGGACCGCCGTGTTTGACCACCCCGTCCCGACCGAGCGAGCCCGCGAGCTCGTGCGCGGCGGATTCGATCCCTACGTGCACGCCGCCCCGGACTTCGCCCCGCGCCGGATCACCGACCTGGAGCTGGCCGAGCGCTGTCTGGAGCTCGGGCTCGCGGGCTTCGCGTTGACGTCGCACTACACGGCGACGGCCGAAAGGGCCGCGGTGGTCAACGCCGCCGCGGGCGCGTCGCTGGCGGTCGGGACGATCGTGCTCAACCATGCGGTCGGCGGCTTGAACGCGACCGCGGTGGAGGTGGCCGCGCTGCAGGGCGCGCGGATCGTGTGGCTCCCGACGGTCAGCGCGACCGGGGAGTTCGCCAAGGTCGACGCGGCCGACAGCAACGGCAACGCGCCGGTCTGGGTCCGCTTCGAGCGTGAGCTGCGCGCCGCGGGTGCGACTCCCGCGCCGGTCCCGGTCCTGGACGAGGAAGGCGCACCCCTGCCCGAGCTGCTGGCGGTCCTGGGCGTGGTCGCGCGGCGCGGCCTCGTGCTCGCGACCGGCCACCTGTCCCGCGTGGAGACGTTCGCGGTCGTCGACGCGGCGGCCGCGGCCGGCGTCGAGACGATCGTCGTGACCAACCCCGAGTTCCCGTCGCACAAGCTCAGCCCTGACGACCAGGTCGCCCTGGCTGAGCGCGGCGCGCTGTTCCAGCGCGCGCTCACGACGCCCTACACCGGCAAGTGCACGTGGGACGAGCTCTTCGCCGCCACGCGCGCCGTCGGAGCGGCGCGGACCGTCTGGGGCAGCGATCTGGGGCAAGTGTTCAACCCGCCGGTCGAAGACGGCTTGGCCCTGCTGGCCGACCGCTTCCTCGACGCCGGCTTCAGCGAGGAGGAGATCCGGATCATGGCGGTCGAGAACACGCGGAGGCTGGCCGGTGTCTAAGCGGGTGCAGGTGATCGGCGCGCACTCCGCGGACTTCGTCTGGCGCGCGGGCGGCGCCGTGGCCAAGGCGGTCGCGCTCGGCGGGGTCGCCGAGGTGATCGCGCTGTCCTACGGCGAGCGCGGCGAGTCCGGCGAGCTGTGGAAGCAGGACGGGCAGACGCTCGAGAACGTCAAGCGGATCCGGCACGCGGAAGCCGAAGCCGCCGCCGCGCATCTCGGGGCGTCCTTCCGCTGTCTGGACTGGGGCGATTACCCGTTGCAGATCGACGGTGACCGGCTGCTCGCGGTCGCGGACGTGATCCGCGAGTTCGCGCCCGACGTGCTGATCACGCACACCGACACCGACCCCTTCAACCCCGATCATCCCGTGGCGTACGCCGCCGTCGACCGCGCGCGCTCGCTCGCCGCCGGCGCCGGGGTGCCGAGCGCGTTCGGCACGGTCAAGCCGCCGCAGCTGTTCCTGTTCGAGCCGCACCAGCCGGAGCTGTGTGGGTTCACGCCGACCGTGCACGTGGACATCACGTCCGTGTGGGACCAGAAGGTCGCGGCGATGGGCGAGATGCAGGCCCAGCAGTACCTGCAGACCTACTACGCCCAGCGCGGCGAGCAGCGCGGGAACCACGCGCGGCGTGCGTCGGGGCAGTCGCAGGTCCGCTACGGCGAGTCCTTCATGCGGGTACTGCCGCAGGTCGTCGAGGAGCTCTCGTGAGCGCCTCGGAGTTCGCGCGGATGGGCGCCGCGACCGTCTACGAAGCTTCGGGCCGGCAGGGCCTGGTCGACGCTGAGTTCCGCCAACTCGTCCCCCGTTCACGCGCGTGCGGGCCGGCGCGGATCGCCCGCTGCGGGCAGGACGACAACCTGATGGTCCACGCCGCGATGGCCTCTCTCCAGCCCGGAGAGGTGCTCGTGCTCGTGATGCCCGAGCCGCGGCCGGTCGCCCTGCTCGGCGACCTGCTGCTCACGCAGGCGATCGCCCGAGGCGCCGCCGCCGTGCTCGTCGACGCCGCCGTGCGCGACGCCGATGAGCTCGCGGAGATGGCCGTGCCCGTGTGGGCGCGCTGGATCCGGTCGCGCGGCGCCACGAAGGACATCCCCGGTGAGCTCGACGTGCCGGTGGTCGTCGGCGGGTGCGAGATCCGCCCGGGCGACCTCGTCGTGCTCGACGCCGACGGCGTGACGGTCGTGGAGGCTGAGCGCGCCGACGAGGTGCTGCAGGCCTCGCTCGCCCGCGAGGCCAAGGAGGCGCACAAGCGCGCGCAACTCCAGGCCGGCGCGCTGTCCTGGCATCTCGACGGGTTGGACGCCCGTGTCTGAGCTCGCGCACCTCGGTCCCGTCGAGATCTTCACGCCGAAGTTCGACGCGAGCCTCGCGTTCTTCGTCGAGATCCTCGGCATGGACGTCGCAGCCCAGGACGGGCCATCCACCTACCTGCGCGGCTGGGGTGACTACCAACGCTGGTCGGTCAAGCTCACGGCGAGCTCTGCCAGCGGGATGGGCGTGCTCGGGCTGCGCGCCTGGAGTCCGGAGGCGCTGGAGCGGCGCGTCGCCGCGATCGAGGCGGTCGGCCTCGGCGAGGGCTGGACCGACGGCGACCTCGGGCGCGGCCCGTCCTATCGCTTCCGCGACCCCGACGGCCACGTCTTCGAGCTCTACTTCGAGTGCGAGCGCTACGAGGCGCCCGCGGACCGCCGCCCCGCGCACAAGAACGTCCCGGGCCGCTTCACCGGCCGCGGCTGCGCGATCAAGCGCCTCGACCACATCAACCTCCTCGCGGCCGATGTGCGCACCAACCGCGAGTTCTGCGTGGACACGCTCGGCTACCGCCTCTACGAGCGCATCCAGCTCGACGACGGCTCCGAGGCCGGCGCCTGGATGAGCGCCTCCATCGCTGCCCACGAGCTCATCTACACACGTGACGCCTACGGGACCAACGGGCGCCTGCACCACGTCGCGCTGTGGGTCGACACGCGCGAGGAGTGCCTGCGCGCCGCGGACATCTGGGTCGACGCCGGCGTCCCGATCGAGGCCGCCCCGTCCAAACACGCGATCGCCCAGGGCTTCTTCCTCTACGGCATCGAGCCCGGTGGCAACCGTGTCGAGGTCACCACCGGAGGTCGATTCGTCTACGCGCCCGACGAGCCGGTCGTCGTCTGGACCGAGGAGGACCGCAAGAAGGGCCAGGCCTGGGGTGTCAAGACGGTGGAGTCCTTCCACACGTATGGCACCCCGCCTGTCGAGTAGCGGCTAGGGCTGGGTCGTGGACAGCGTGAAGGTCAGCGTCTTGCTGTAGCTGCCCGTCCGCAACGGATCGTTGGCCCCGATCGCCTGCTTGAACGAGATCGTGACCGGGTCGTTGGACACCGGCGCCGACCAGGCCGACTTCGAGAACGCCACCTGGAGCGGCTGCGCCAGCGAGAACGCGCCGTTGGTCAGGTGTCCGGGGTCGGAGACGCTGAGCGTCGCGTCACCCGCGGTGGAGATGACGTTCGCGGTCGTGGTCGCCGTGTACTCGGCAGCCACGCCCGGGACGAACGCCCCGAAGGTCGCCGGGGTGCCGAGCGTGAGCGAGAGCGTGGCCGGGACGGTGCCGCCGACCTCACCCGGCTTGGTGCCGGCCAGCGGGTCGCCGGCCTCGCCGACGACCTTGGCGATCCAGGCCATCGCCTCGGGCACGTCGTAGTTGCCGGCGTGCGGCTGGTTCCAGGCGAGCTGGTAGTTCAGGTTCTGGACCTGGTTGTCGGCGTCGAGCGCGCGGTCGAGGTTGATCGACACCATGAACGAGGTGTCACGATCGCGCGTGCCGTGGCGGACGTACCAGTTCGGCGCGGTGTCGGCGCTCGCGGTCCCGATGAAGTCCATCGGGTTGACCAGGCGCTCCTGCTCGTCGACGATCGTCGTCGGCTGGGCGATGTACTGCGCCCACGTCAGCCCGGTGTCGTCGAGGCCGCTGCCGTCGCCGGCCACGGAGTTGTGGTCCCAGCTGTACTGCGTGTAGTTGCGGTAGGTCTGGTTGCTCGCGCCGAACAGGTTGGTCTCGCCGCCGGTGAGGCCGTTGACGCCCACCTGGTCGAACGAGGGCGCGGGCTTGAGCGTCGCCTGCTTGACGACGAACGAGAGGTAGTTCTTCATGTCGACCGAGCGCACGCGGTCGGCAGCGTTGTCGGGGTCGATCCAGTCGTTGACGAAGGTCCGCGGCGTCCCGCCGCCCGGGCCACCGCCGGTGACGACGAAGTTCTCGCCGAGCGCCGGGATCGTGTTGGTCGCGCCGGCCTTCATATAGATCTCGGCCGAGCGGATGACCTCCGCCTTGATCGTGTCGATCATGTTCGCGGCGGTGAGGTTCGGCAGCCCGAGGCTCGCCTGGTACGCGGCATATTGCGCCGCCAGCTCCGTGGACGCGGCGGGCGACGGGTTCTGGTTGTTGTCGGCGCGCGTGTTGAGCACGGTGAACAGCCACTCGTACAGGACGTCGGCGTTCCCGAGATCCGTGATCGGGCAGTAGGCATTGATCGCGAACACGTCGTCGCGCAGCGTCGTCTTGCCCGCCGCGTCGATGCCGGCCGCGCCGGCCGCGGCAAGGTACGGCAGGTACTCGGGGCTGTTGCCCGAGGCGCCCAGGATCGAGCTCAAGGCGCCGCCGCCGCTCGTCCCGTTGACGACGATCCGCTCGGCGCTGCCGGGCATCGCCGTGTCGTTCAGGCGTAGGTAGCGGACGGCCGCCTTGGCGTCCACGGCCGCGGCGGGAGATTTGCCGGGGAACGAGCCATCCGCACCGACCAGACCGCGGCTCCGGGAGGCGATGTCGGTGAAGACGTAGCCCGCTTTGAGCGCCGCGCCCACGTTGCTCGTCGCGCTGTTGTAGGACCCACCGGCAGCGACGCTGCTGCGGATGTAGCTGGCCATCCAGCCCGCGTTGTTGACCGCGAAGTAGATCGGCGTGCGCTGGTTGGCGACCGCGGCCTCCGGCACGAACACGTTCATGCTCTGGTAGCCGCAGCGTGTGTTCGTGATCCCCGCACGCGCCGCCACGGCGGTCGGGTTGGCGACGTAACAGACCTCGGTGTACTTGCGCACCGTCATCGGCTGGCCGTCGACGGTCACCGACAAGGTCGTGTACGCGGCGGAGTCGAAGGCGAGCGCCGTGTCCTCCGGGTCGGCGGCGAGCGCCGGAGTTGCCGGAAGCATCGCCGCCGCGGCCAGCGCACCGATCGCGCGCCTGCGCAACCGTGAATTCCACTGCATGAGTTCTCTCCTCGTGTTGCGGACCGATCCCGCGGCGCCGGAGGCTACAAGATTGTGAACAAAATAGGTAGCAATCTTGTGCAACTCTTACGCAGACAGGTGAAGGGATCACGCCGCGGGTAGACCCGGAGCGGTCAGGGACTCCAGGGAGGCGTCATGCATCGTCGTACTCGGCTCGCAGCACTCGCGGTCGCCGTCACCGCATTCATGGGAAGCGCCCAGCCCGCGCACGCCCAGAACAGCGAGGTGGTGACGCTCCTCCAGGACCTCGTCCGGATCAACACCTCCAATCCGCCCGGCAACGAGGCGCTCGTCGCCGAGTTGCTGCGCACGCGCCTGGAGCCGCTGGGCTTCCAGGTCGAGATCGTGCCGACCCCCACGACGGGCAAGGCGCACCTGATCGCGCGCTTGCCCGCGACCGCGCCGGACGGGCGCAAGGCGCTCCTGCTCGCCGGGCACGAGGACGTGGTCGGCGTCGAGCGCGCCCTGTGGACCGTCGATCCGTTCGCCGCCGTCATCCAGGGCGACCGTCTCTTCGGGCGCGGCGCGCTGGACTTCAAAGGCGGCCTCGCCGCGTTCACCGTCGCGGCGATGCGCCTCGCGCGCGAGGGAGCACCTCGCACCCGCGACCTGATCCTGCTCGCCGAGGCCGACGAGGAGGGCGGGTCCTACGGCACCACCTGGCTCGCCGAGAACCACTGGGCCAAGATCGACGCGAGCGAGTCCATCAACGAGGGCGGCTGGATCTTCGAAGGTGGCTCCGGCGGCGCACGGCTGATGGGCATCACGACGATCGACAAGAACTCGCTGTCGGTCACCTTCCGCACGCGCGGCACCTCCACCCACTCCTCCCGACCGCTGCCCGACAGCGCGCTGCGCCGGCTCGTCCGCGCGCTCGACCGCGTCGAGCGCTACGACACCGCGCCGAAGATCGACCCGACCGCGCGGAAGTACCTGCGCGCTTGGGCGCGTACCGCAAACGTCCAGACCGCGCGGCGCCTGCGCGCCATCACCACCACCCGCAACCCCGCCGAGCGCCGTCGGTTGGCCAACCAGCTGCGTGACGGCCAGTGGGGCGAGCTGTTCGACGGCCTGCTGCGCAACATCTTCGTGCCGACGATCGTCGAGAGCGGCTTCCGGGCCAACGTCCTCCCCGGCACCGCCGAGGCCACGGTGAACATGCGCATGCTGCCCGGCCAGAAACCGCGCCCGCTGATCCGCGAGCTCCGCCGCGCGGTCAACGACCCGAAGGTGCAGATCACCCCGATCGTCAGCGGCGACGCCACGGTCAAGGAGACGCTCGACGCCTTCGACAAGCGCGCCGGCCAGGCGCCCACCTCCACCGACACCGACCTGTACCGCACGCTCGCGCGGGAAGGCCGGCGCCAGTGGCCGGGCGCCGTCGTGACGCCGGCGTTGTTCGAAGCCGGCACCGACGCCACGCCCTGGCGCCAACGCGGCATCCCGGTCTACGGCGTCTACCCGTACCCGATCAGCCACGCCGACCTGATGGCGATGCACGGCAACGACGAGCGGGTCCCGATCAAGGGCCTGGAGCAGGGCACCGACATGCTCACGCGGGTGTTGCGCGCAGCCGTCGGGTGAGCTGCGCGCCCTCGACGTCCACGCGCGGGAGCAGCCGGTCGAGCCAGCGCGGCAGCCACCACGCACGCTCCCCCAGCAGCGCCATCAGGGCGGGGATCAGCGTCATCCGCACCACGAACGCGTCGACCAGGATGCCGAACGCGAGCGCGAAGCCGATCGACTTGATCAGCGCCGAGTCCTCGACGATGAAGCCGGAGAACACGCCGACCATGATCAGCGCCGCGCCGGTGACGACCCGCGCTCCGTGCCGGAAGCCCTCGGTGATCGCGCGGGTCGGGTCGGCGCCGTGGACGTGCTCCTCGCGCATCCGCGAGACCAGGAACACCTGGTAGTCCATGGCGAGCCCGAACAGGATGCCCACGATGAAGATCGGCAGCACCGACACGATCGGCGCAGTCTGCTCGATCCCGAACAGGCCGGCGAACGTGCCCTGCTGGAACACCGCGACGAGCGCGCCGAACGCGGCGCCGATCGTCAGCAGGAACCCGCCGACGGCCGTGAGCGGGACGAGGATCGACCGGAACGCGACCATCAGCAGCAGGAACGCGAGGCCGACGATCAGGGCCAGGTACGGGATCAGCGCGCCGGACAGCCGCCCGGCGAAGTCGATGTTGGCGGCGGTCTGGCCGGTCACGAGGACGTGTTCGCCGGTGCTGGTACGGATCGTCTCGACGAGGTCCTTCGTCGCTTGCGTGGACGGGCCGCTGCGGGGCGTGACGGACACGATGGCCGTGTCGCCCGCCGCGTTGGAGACCGGCGGGCTGACGTCGGCGACGCCTTCGAGCTGACTGACCTGCGCCGCGACCGTGTCGGCTGCGGCCCCGGCACCGGGCGTGTCGACCACGAGCAGGAGCGGGCCGTTGAAGCCCGGGCCGAACCCGTCGACGAGCAGGTCGTAGGCCTTGCGGTTGGTCTCCTGCGGCGCGGCGGTCGAGTCGTCCGGCTGGCCGAGGCGCATATCGAGCACGGGGATCGCCAGCGCGCCCAGCGCGAGGACCGACAGCACCACGGCCGGCACGCGGTGGCGCGTGAGCAGGCCGACCCAGCGCGCGCCGAGCGTCGGCCTGGCGGCGCGCGGGCCGGTCTCGAAGTTCTTGCCCTTCGCCATCCGCGAACCGGCGAACCCGAGCAGCGCGGGGACGAGCGTGAGCGACACCGCTACGGCGACGGCCACCGTGCCCGCCGCGGCGAGCCCCATCGCGGTCATGAACGGGATCCCGACGACGGCCAGTGAGGCCAGGGCGATCACCACGGTCGCGCCCGCGAAGACGACCGCGCTGCCGGCGGTGGCGACGGCCCGGGCCGCCGACTCTTCGGCGTCCATGCCCTCGAACAGCTGCGCGCGGTGGCGCGAGATGATGAACAGCGCGTAGTCGATGCCGACGGCGAGGCCGAGCATCAGCGCCACCGTCGGGACCGCCGAGTCCATGTCCACGAAGCCGGTGGCCGCCGTGATCCCCATGATCCCGATCACGACGCCGATCAGCGCGGTCAGCAACGGCAGCCCGGCGGCGGCAAGCGACCCGAACGTGATCAGCAGCACCAGGCCCGCGACGGCGAGGCCGATGATCTCACCGACGCCGCCGATCGAGGCCTCGGACACCACCGCGTCACCGCCGAACTCCACCTGCAGGCCGGCGTCGCGGGCGCTCTCGGCGGCGGTCTGGACGGCCTCCGCCGAACCTTCGGGGAGCGCGTCCGCCTGCGCGGTCCAGTTCACCTGCGCGAGCGCGACGCGCCCGTCCTCGGAGGTCAGCGGCTCGCTCACCGAGGCCACGCCGGGTGCCTTCGCGGCGG
Source organism: Solirubrobacter taibaiensis (assembly GCA_027587225.1). Taxonomy (GTDB): domain Bacteria; phylum Actinomycetota; class Thermoleophilia; order Solirubrobacterales; family Solirubrobacteraceae; genus Solirubrobacter; species Solirubrobacter taibaiensis. The sequence goes on along the minus strand of JAPDDQ010000033.1, from coordinate 66,695 downwards.
CCGCGGCGGCGTCGGCGACCGCTGCCGCCCGCACTCCGTCGGTCAGTCGTTCGCCTTCAGGTGCGGCGAACACGATCCGTCCCGATGCGCCGTTGGCCTCCGGCAGCCGCTGCTCGAGCAGGTCGATCGCCCGCTGGGACTCGGTGCCCGGCATCGTGGCGGCGTCGGTGGTGGGTCCGCTCAGCGCCGAGGCCGCCGCGAACATGCCGGCCAGCAGGACGAGCCAGACGGCGAGCGTGGCCTTGCGCCGCCGGAAGGCGGTGCGGCCGAGTCTGTAGAGCAGGGTCGCCATTTCGAGATCCTTCGCTTGGGGAGGGGTTGCCCTCACACCATCGGGGTCGCGGCGCGCCGCGACGACCGCCGAAGGAGCCCTTCTGGTTGGCCCTTGAGGACGCACCCGGTTCCGCCTTTAGGAGGAAGAGCCGCAGGCTCCACGGGACTACGCTGGGCTTCGTGCCACGACGCGCCGACCTGCTCTGGACCGCGCTGGCGATCGCGGTCTCGCTCGTGGTGCTGCGGCTCGGCACGCCGGACCCGACGGCGGACGACCGTGCGCCCGATCTGCTCGGCGCCCTGCTCGCGATCGCCGCCTGCGCCCCGCTGGCCGTGCGGCGGGCGCATCCGCTCGCCGCGGCCGTCATCTCACTCCCGTTCGCGGGCGCCGCGCTGGCGCTCGGCTACCTGGTGATCCCGCCGGTGCTGGTCGGCCTCGTGCTGTGCAGCCGGGCGGCGGTACTCAGCGCACAACGGGTGACGGTGCCGCTCGCCGCGTACGCCGGGACGGTGATGGCGGCGGCGGTGGGGATCACCGGCGAGGAGAGCCCCGTGCCGGTGCGGCTGCTCGGCGGTGTCGCGATCGGCGTCACCGCGGTGCTGATCGGCGATGCGATCCGCAGCGAGCGCGAACGAGCCCTCGAGGCGCAGGCCTTCGCGCAGCGGATCGCCGAGCTGCGCGACCGCGACGTGGAGCGCGCGGTCGTCGAGGAGCGGCTGCGGATCGCCCGCGACGTGCACGACATCACCGGTCATCACCTGAGCGCGATCTCGCTGCAGGCCGCGGGCGCCGGGCGCACCACGTCGGACCCCGTCGCGCGTGCCGCCTTCGAGCGCATCCACCGGCTCACCTCCGAGGCGCTGGGCCAGACGCGGCGCACCCTCGGCGTGCTGCGCGAGTCAGGGCCCGCCGACCGTGCGCCGACCCCCCGGCTGGAACACGTGGATCAGCTGCTGGCACCTGCGCGCGCCGCCGGCCTCGCCGTCGAGTTGCGCATGGACGACGATGCGCACCCGCTCTCGGACGAGCTCGAGGTCTGCGCCTACCGCGTCGTGCAGGAAGCGCTGACCAACGTCCTCCGGCACGCCGGCGCGAGCGCCGTCCGCGTGCGTGTCGACTACCGCGAGCGGGAGCTGCTGATCGCGGTCGAAGACGACGGCGTGGGCGGCTCCGGAGAGCACCCCGGCGCCGGCATCCGGGGCATGCGCGAGCGCATCGCGATCGTCGGCGGCCGCTTCACCGCCGGGCCGACCGCGGACGGCTGGTCGGTGCGCGCGAGCCTGCCGCTCGACGCCGAGCCGGCCGTGGTGGCTCCATGAGCATCCGCGTCGTCGTCGCCGACGACCAGGCGATCGCCCGCCAGGGCCTGCGGATGATCCTCGACAGCGACCCCGGCATCGAGGTCGTGGGCGAGGCCGTCGACGGGCTCGACGCGCTCGGCCAGGTCGAGCGGCGCGCTCCCGACGTCCTGCTGATCGACATCCGGATGCCGCGCATGGATGGCCTCGAGGCGACGCGCCGGCTGCGCGACACGGACGGCGTCGCGGTGATCGTGATCACCACGTTCGACCTCGACGAGTACGTCTTCGCAGCGCTGCGAGCCGGCGCCGTGGGCTTCCTCGTCAAGGACTCCCCGCCGGACCGCATCATCGACGCGGTCCGCGCCGTCGCGCGCGGCGACGCGCTGATCTCGCCCGAGGTCACGCGCCGGCTGCTCGATCAGTTCGCCTCGGCCGCTCCCGCCCGCGCCGGAGACCCCGCGCTCGCCGACTTGACCCCGCGCGAGCGCGACGTGCTGCTCGGGATCGCGGCCGGAGGCAGCAACGCCGACATCGCCGCCCACCTGCACCTGGAGGAGAGCACCGTCAAGAGCCACGTGGGCCGCATGCTCGCCAAGCTCGGCCTCACCAGCCGCGTGCAGGCCGTGATCTTCGCCTACGAGACCGGGCTCGTCGCGCCGGGCACCTCGCCGCGCTGACGCTCAGAGCCGGCTACACGCGTCTGACGGACTGCCACGGCGCGCGGCCGCGCCACACCCGCCACACCGCTCGGCACAGCCAGGCCAGCGTGAACAGGTTCAGGGCAGTGTCTTCGAACCACGGGCCCCGTCGACGGCGCTTGCTCATGACGGCGACGCTAAGGCACCGCCTGCCGGGCGGGCATCATCCGGTTCGGGTGATGCCCCTCGTCGTCGCCTCCGATTGCCTTGGAGGCCCCGAGAAAGGTGGCGACGTGCACGGGATCGTTCCGCGCTGGGAATGGCGAAGCTTCGGCGAGCGGTTCGGTGACGCCGAGGACGTGCTCGCCGCCCTGGCGCCCGAACTGGTCCACGAGACGGACGAGCTCTACCTGCTCTCCCCCGCCAGCGACGCCTCCGTCAAGGTCCGCGATCACCTGATGGACGTCAAGCAGCTCGAGCACGTCAACGCCGACGGGCTCGAGCAATGGCGTCCCGTCATGAAGGCCGAGTTCCCGCTCGACCCCGACGATGTCCGCTTCGTGCTCGACGCGCTGCACGAGGCCGTGCCGGTCGACCGTTCCACGTACGCGGCGGATGACCTCGCCCGGCTCGCGTTGACCGTGCCGGTGCACAAGCGGCGCACCCACTATCGGATCGACGGCGTTCTCGCCGAGCTCAGTGAGCTGGAGATCGACGGACAGGTGACACGGACGATCGCCATCGAGGGCGAGGACCCGCGTCTCGTGATCGCGGCGGTGCGACGCCTCGGGCTCGACGGCCGCCGCAACGTCTCGGTCGCGCGCGGGATCAAGACGTTGCTCGGCGTCGGCGCGCAGCGGTACGCGGTGATCGACATCGGCACCAACTCGGTCAAGCTGCACGTCGCCGAGCGCTCCGCGGACGGCGAATGGCGCGCGCTGGCCGACCGGGCCGTGGTGACCCGGCTCGGCGAGGGGCTGGACGGCGCCGGGCAACTCGGTGCCGCCCCGATCGCGCGGACGACGGAGGCGGTGGCGACGCTCGTCGCCGAGGCGCGCGCGCTGGACGTGCAGGAGCTCGTGGCGGTCGGCACCGCGGGCCTGCGGATCGCCGAGAACGCCGCGGTGCTGATCGCGGCGGTGCTCGAAGCGTCCGGTGTCGACGTCGAAGTGATCTCCGGCGCGGAGGAGGCCCGGCTCGCCGTCCGCGCCGCGACCGCGGGGCTCGACCTCGGTCAGCAGGCGCTCGTGGTGTTCGACACCGGCGGCGGCAGCACACAGTTCACGCTCGGCAGCGGCGGTCGCGTCGATGAGCAGTTCAGCGTCGACGTGGGCGCTGTCCGGTTGACCGAGCACTTCGGCCTTGATCGCACCGTGCCCGCGGACGTCGTCGAGGCGGCGTGCGTCGCGGCCGCGATCGGGTTCGAACGGTTGGCGGGACGCCCTGCCCCCGGCGCGGTGATCGGGATGGGTGGGGCCGTGACCAACCTCGCCGCGATCAAGCTCGGCCTGCCCTCGTATGACCCTGACGCCGTCCACGGCACGCGTCTGACGCGCGCGGACGTCGAGCACCAGATCGAGCGCTTGCGCCGCCTCACGGCCGACGATCGGCGACGGATCGTCGGTCTGCAGCCGGCCCGCGCGGAAGTGATCCTGGCCGGCGCGTGCATCGTCCGCACCGTGCTCGACGTGCTCGGGGCGGATGCCTTCACGGTGAGCGACCGCGCGCTGCGCCACGGGCTGATCGTCGACCGCTTCGAGCCTTGACGCACGGAGCGCTGCCCCAGCGGCTCGCGTAAATGATCCGAGCCGTGTCTGGGTACGTAGCCCGTAGAGTGTCGAACCCGGACGAGCCGACGTCAGCGGTGCTGCGGAGCGCCACCCGCGTGGTGAGCTCGCTGCTGCATCGTCACGATTTTTCGCTCGCGGAGCCGATCGAGGCTCGCTTTCGCACCAACGAGCACGGAAGCAGCGGCATCGCCGTGACCGTGAAGCTCGACGATCCCGTGCGCGCCGGCGCGGCCCGCGCCCTGCTGCTCGAGCAGTTCGGCGGCGCCGGGGTCGACGACTTCGAGATCGCCTAGCGCGCGCCGTCGGCGTCCTGGGCCAGTGGCACCCGCCCGATCACGCGCGTGCCCCGCCCCGGCGCGCTGTCGATCGTCAGCGACCCGCCCACGGCCTCGAGCCGGTCGCGCATGTTGCGCAGCCCGGCGTGCAACGGCACGGACCCGTTGGCCGGCTCACGCGGAGCCGTGAAGCCAGGGCCGTCGTCACGGACCTCGATCGACAGGGTGTCGGCGCCCTGGCCCAGGCGCACCCACACCGCGGAAGCGGACGGCGCGTGCTTGATCGCGTTCTGGACGGCTTCGAGACAGGTGAAGTACACCGCGGTCTCGAGCTCGGTCGGCAGGCGCTTGAGTCCTCGGGTCTGCAGGTGCAGGGGGACGGTGGTGATCGCCGCCAGGCTGCGCAGCGCGTCCTCCAGCCCGCGGTCGTTCAGGATCGCCGGGTACACGCCGTGCGCCAAGGACCGCAGCTCGTCGAGTGTCCGTTCGGCCTCGTCGCCAAGGTCGTGCACGGCGTCGGCGCCGGCGGCGGTGTCCGGCCGCAGCTGCTCCTCGACCAACGACAGTCGAATCCGCAACATCATCAGGCGCTGCTGTGCCCCGTCGTGGAGGTCGCGCTCGATCCGCGCGCGCTCCAGGTCGCCTGCCTCGGCGATCCGCCGTCGTGACTGCTCGAGCTGGCGCATCGCGGCCGCCAGCTTGCTCGTCGCGTCCTGGTGACGCACCGTCCCGAGCACGAGGGAGCTGACCGCGGTGAGCAGCTCCTGGTCGGTGCGCAGCGCGTTGCCGTGGATGAGCGCGACCGCGACGGTGCCGTTGACGTCCGGGATCAGCGTCGACGTCCGCCCCCTGCCGCCCGGGAGCCGGGTGTGGCTGTGCCCGCTGCTGTCGAGCCAGCGGACGGGGCCGTCCGGGATCAGCACCTCGAGCGTCGGATCGTCGAGTGACACGCGTAGGACCTCCTGCAACCGGCAGGCATCGACGCCGTTGCTCAGGCGAGCGGTCAGCCCGGCGAGGACCTCGCCGACGAGCAGCCGCCGGCGCATCAACCCGACCCACAACGCCGCCGCCAAGACGGCGACGGCCAAGCCCCAGAGCAACCCGAGGGTCTCCGCGGCGCGACCTTCGGGGGCGAACCGGCGGGCAAGGAAGAAGGCCGCCAGCAGGCCGACCGAGAGCAGGCTCGCCCACACCACGGGGGTCAGCGTGCGACGCGTGAGCGACGTGGCCGCTCGCCAGCGTACGACCATCGAGACGACCGCGGCAGAGAACAGCACGATGGCGAGCGTCTCCCGCAGCGGCTGCACGACCGCGGCGATCACCGCCGGCTCCTGTGTCAGCAGCAGGAATGCGTTCGGTGGGCAGGCATCGCGACAGGTCGCCCACGGGGTGTACGGCGGGTAGTGCTCGACCACCAGCGCCGATCCGAGGTACATCAGCACCAGCACCGCGATCAGCGCGCGGAAGAGCGCGCGGCCGGTTCCACCGCCGATCCTGCCCTGGGGAAACGCGAGCATCAGGTAGATGAGGCTCGGGAACACGAGCCAGCCCGCGACTCGCCCGATGCTGTAGGCCAGGCTCTCGCTGGACTCACCCAACGCGGTCGAGGACCACGCAAAGCCGGCCGCGAGGAGCGCGAAGCCGAACCGTGCGTTCTCGGGCACGCGGAGCGCGTAGAGCCCCGCGGCGATCGGCACCGCGATCACCAGAAACGAGATCGTGCCGCGCGCAACCGCCTCGTCGGCCGGTGCCGAGTACACGACGAACCCGACCGACACCAGGCACAGCGCGGCCCCGACGACACCCAGCGCTGCGGGAAGCCGGCGATTCCACACGGATCCACGGGTCCGTGGCACGGCGCCACCCGCAAGTTGCATGCTCAACGAACGATCACCCAAAACGGCGTCACTCCGCACAGCCTGCTCGCGCGGGGCGTCGACGTGCATCGCCCACAAGGGGTGAATCGTGTGTCGTGGGTCAGTGCCGGTCGGCCGTGTGAGTCACGCTGCCGGACTCCGCCAGCAGCATGAGCGTCGCCGCGACGCGCTTGCTGACGTCTTCGGCGTTGGCGAGGCCGAGCTTCAGGAAGATCGCGTTGATGTGCTTCTCGACCGCGCGCTTGGTCAGGAAGAGCGATTCCGCGATCGCCATGTTGCTCTTGCCGCGCGCGATCTCGGCGAGCACCTCGCGCTCGCGCGTCGTCAGCTCGTTCAGCGGCGAGCTCGCCGCCTGGCTCCGGACGGCGACGAGCGCGTCCACGATCTTGCTGTCGACGAGCGACCCGCCGGTGGCAACGGCCTGGATCGCGGCCGTCAGCTCGGCGCGGTTGTGCACGCGCTCCTTGAGCAGGTACGCCCGCCGCGCCGATCCGCGGTCCAGCAGCGCCAGCGCGTAGATCGGATCGGCGTATTGGCTGAGGACGACGACCCCGACCTCTGGCTGTACGTCGCGGAGCTCCCCGGCGAGCCGGATGCCCTCATCCGTGTTCGAGGGCGGCATGCGGATGTCCGTGACGACCACGTTGGGTCGCTCGTGCCGGCACACGGTGCGCAACGAATCGAGATCTCCCACCGCGGCGATGACGTCGATCTCGGGATCGACGTCCAGAAGCTGCTTGACGCCCTCCCGGACGAGCAAGCTGTCCTCGCCGAGCACCACACGGATCGGCATGGCTGCACCCTACATCGTTCCAACGGTCTGACAACTTTCACTGGGTCTCGACCGTTTTGGCACTGCACCGGCGACTGGGGACGGCGTGCATCGGGACGGGCACGCCTCCCACGGGCAGTGGTGCCTGCGCCCGCAGCGGTCGGCGGGCTTACTCCCTTGGCGGGCAGGACCGTGCGGGCGGATGCTCCTTCTGTCGTGCTCACCGATACCGCTTCCGCGCTCGTGCTGCTCCAGGGCCGTGCCACTGCGCCCACCGATCCACACCGACACGGCCTGGTGCCACGCGCCCGCCTCGTGCGTCAGCTCGTCACCTCCGACGCGCCGATCGCGCTCGTCGTCGCACCGGCGGGTTACGGGAAGACGACGCTGATCTCGGAGTGGGAGACGCGTGACGAGCGTCCCTTCCGCTGGCTGCCGTCCGCCGTCGAGGCCACCGCCGCCGTCGAGATGGGCGTGCGCTCCGGCATCCCGCAGGTGCTCGTCGTCGACGATGCGCAGGACATCCGCGCCGAAGCCATGCACCGGTTGCTCAACCTGGCCTGCCGGTTGCCGCCCGGGAGCGTGCTAGCGCTCGTGACGCGGACGCGCCCACCCGGCCTCGGACGATTGCGCGCCCGCCGCATGCTGCTCGAGCTGGACACCGCCGACCTGGCGTTGAGCCGGCTCGAAGCCGCGATGCTGGTCGATGCCGTCGGCGTCAGGCTGAACCGCCACCAGCTCGAGCGGCTGCTCGACCGCACCGGCGGCTGGCCGGCGATGGTGTACCTGGCCACCACGGTGCTCGCCGACAGCGACGACCTGGACGCGGCGATCATGGCGTTCAGCGGAGCCGATCGCACCGCCGCCGAGTTCCTCCGGGACGAGATCCTCGGTCCGCTCAGCCTCGACGAGCGCACGTTCCTGCGCCGGACGGCGATCCTCACGCCGCTCACCAGCTCGGCCTGCGACGCGATCCTCGGCACGTCCGACTCCGGCACGATGCTGCTGCGGCTGGCGCGGGCCGGCGTCCCGTGCGAGCCGCTCGACCGCACCGACTCGGGCCTGCGTCTGAATCCGTTGCTCGCGCAGATGCTGCGCTCCGAGCTTGCCGTGACCGAGCCGGATCACAAGCGCGGCCTGCACCGCCGCGCCGCTCGGTGGTACGCACGCGAGCGCGACCCGTACACCGCGATCGAGCACGCCATGACCTGCCGCGACGCGCGGCTTGCGGGCCGGATCGCGTGGGCGCACGCGCCGCAGGCCGCCGCTGCGGGTCGCGGCACGCAGATCGGCGAGTGGCTCGCGCCGATCCGCGAGTGTGCGCCGTCCGGAGACGCCGCGCTGGCGCTGACCGCGGCCGTGCATCACCTGGTGACGGGAAGTTGCCGCGCCGCCTGCGCGTCGACCGACACGGCCGAGCGTCTGCTCGAGGACGACCCGCTGGCCGGCGGCGAAGCGGCCGTGGCGCTCCTGCGCGCCTGCCTGGATCCGGCCGGCCCCGTCGATGCCCTCGCGGACGCGTCTCGCGCGCGTGAGCTGCTCCGCCACGACAGCCCGTGGCAGGCACTCGCGCTGCTGGTGCTGGGCATCGCGCACCATCTGCGCGGTGACCGCGAGTCCGCCGGCCCGCTCCTCGACGACGCCGCCGGTCGTGCCGGCGCGACGCTCCCGGTGATCGCCGCCGCGGCGCATGCCCAGCTGGCGGTGCTCGCCGTCGAGGACGAGGACTGGGACGAGGCGGCGCACCGCGCACGCGAGGCGCGCGCGGCGATCCCGCCGACCGCGCCGGACGTGCTCCGCGCGTTCGTCTCGGCGATCTCGGCCGTGGTCTCCGCGCATCGCGGCGAGATCGCGCAGGCGCGCCACGACGCCGCCGACGCGGACCGGTTGCTCGCCACCCGCGCGGACTTTCCGGCGTGGCTCGTGTGCGAGGCGCACGTCTGGCTCGCCCGGGCGGCGATCCGGCTGAGTGACGGCCCGACCGGGCGCCGGCTCCTGGCGCGGGCCGCGCGGCTGGCGCCCACGGACAACGTCGTGCTCGCCGACTGGATTCACGACGGCTGGGCCCGGGCGGACGCGTTCGCCGAGAGCGCCACCGGAGACGGTCCGACGCTCACCAACGCCGAGCTGCGGATCCTGCGCTTGCTCCCGAGCCACATGTCATTCCGCGAGATCGGCGAGCGTCTGCACGTCTCGACCAACACCGTCAAGACACAGGCGCTCGCCGTCTACCGCAAGCTCGACGTGTCATGCCGCTCCGACGCCGTGCGACGAGGGCACGAAGCCGGCCTGATCGGCAACGCATGAACACCGTCAGCGTCTGGTGCTTCCCCGCGCCCGAAGCGGCCGACGAGGCACTCGCGGAGCTGCGCCGGCTCGTCGATGCGCAGCAGGCCAGCGTCGACGACGCGGCGCTGATCGCGTGGGCACCCGGAAGGCGGACGCCGGTGACGCGCGAGCTCGGGAGCATCACCGGCAACGGACGGCTGTGGGGCGGGTTCTGGGGCATGGTGCTCAGCCTCATCTTCCTCACCCCGCACGCCGGCCCGGTGTTCGGCGCGGCCGCCGGAGCGGTCGCCGGAAGCCTCGACGACTTCGGCGTCATCGACGACTTCGTCAAGCGTGTGCGCGACCGCGTCACCCCGGGCACGTCGGCGATCTTCGCGATCAGCGGCCTGAGCTCCGCACGCGCGATCGACGCCGGGTTCGCAGGGCCCGGCGTCGAGACGCTCCGGTCCGAGCTGTCCCCCACGCAGGCGCAGAACCTGCACGAAGCGCTCGCCGACCGTTGATCACAATCCGGCGCGGGCCTCCTGCCAGCGCGCCGTCAGCGCGAAGATGATGACCGCGTCGAGCGCGATGATCACCAGCGACCAGATCGGATACGCGGCGACGAACAGCATCTGCACGATGATGCCGACGCTCGCGATCACCAGCGCGAGCACGCGGGCCCAGCCGTGCCCGCTGTTGAGCCCCATGCCCGCGGCGATCTGGGACCCACCCCAGATCAACATCACGATGCCATAGATGGTGAAGTCGCCGATCAGCAGCTCGTTCCCGCTGGCGACGACGAAGTAGGTCTCGTCGAGCAGGGCGGTGAGGCCCTGGATGATGTTCAGCAGCCCGACGACGCCGAGCATGATCGACGCGAAGACGATCCAGCCCGCCCACGTGTCGCTGGCGGCCGGCGCCGCCGTCCGTTCGAATCTGGCCTCTGTCTTGGTCATCGGTCCTCCCTCAGCCGAGGATCTTGCGCTTCTGGGCCGCGAACTCCTCGTCCGTGAGGATGCCGTCGGCACGGAGCTGCGCGAGCTCGCGGAGCTGGGCGACGGTGTCGACCGGCGGGGCCTGCGGCGCGGGCGCCGGCGGTGGCGGCGGCGCGTCGTACTGCGGCTGGCTGTCCTGCGCCGCCCAGCGATTCGCCTGGCGGCGCGAGACGCGGTTGCTGACAGCGGTCGCCGTGCCGGCGACCGCGGCGGTGCGGGCCATTCCACGGAGCAATCCGGGCATGTGTGTGACTCCTTGCGTTCAGGACGTGGTCGTGGCTTCGGCCTGCGCCTCGGCCAGTTCAAGCGCCGCGAGGACGGCCTGGATGCCGATGCGGCCGCTCGCGACGAGCTGTCCGCCTGACTGCCGCAACGCGACGGCGACCGGGGCCGCCCAGCGGTTCTCCCAGACCAGCACCGCGGCGCACGTTCCGGGATTCAGCGCCTCCGCCGCGTCCACGAGATCCGCTTCGCTGATCAGGCCGGTCGAGGCCCCTTCGAACGCGTCGAAGCCGGCGGGATCTTCGAACTCGCCGAGGTCGATGGCAGCGACCGACCCGTCCTCGCCCTTGACCATCAGCGCGATGTCGAGCACCCGGATGATGCCGCGTTCGACCAGGTCGATGATCAGCGGCACGGCATCGCCCTTCGGCTGCCGGCCCGGCCATTCAAGAACGATGTAGTCGATCGGGCCCATCTCGAGCACGGACTCGTCCGTCATCGGTGCCTCCTTCGTCGGGGTCTCGAGCATCGAGCCACCGGTTGGCCTGGACATCATCCGATCCGGGTGAGGCAGTCCGAACGGGTGCGGGTGACGATCCAGCGGCATCCACCGTCAAGCAGAGGAGATCACCCATGGGCACGTTGGTGGCTATCGCCTATCCCGACGTCGCGACCGCCGAGAAGGTCCGCGGCGAGCTCGTGCAGGCGACCAAGGAGCACCTGATCCAGCTCGAGGACGCGGTGATCGTCGAACACCGCGCCGACGGCAAGATCAAACTGCACCAGGCGGGGAGCACGACCGGCGCTGGGGCCGCGGGCGGCGCGCTCTGGGGCGGCATCATCGGCCTGCTGTTCCTCGCCCCGCTGTTCGGCATGGCGATCGGCGCCGCGACCGGGGCGATGGCCGGCAAGATGACGGACGTCGGCGTCGACGACAACTTCCTCAAGACGCTCGGCGCCAAGCTGACCAACGGTGGCGCGGCGCTGATCATCCTCGGCCGCAGCGACACGCCGGACCGGGTGATCGAGCGCGTGCGTCCGTACGGCGGCGAGGTCGTCCAGACCTCGCTCAGCGAGGACGACGAGGCCCACCTGCGCGCCGCGCTGGGCGAGCCCGTGACCGCCGAGTAGGACGCGAGACGGTGGGGGTGGGGGTGCGCGCACCCCCACCGTCCGTCAGGCCCACCACATTGCGGGCACAGCCGTGGCCAGCGGATGCTGCGAGACATGACCAAGACGTCGCGGCCGGCGCCTGACCCCGCTCGGCGCTGAGAGAGGAACGAGATGGCGACCACGACGGCACCGCTGCCGACCGCGACCGAGATACCCACGTGGCACGTGCTCTCGCGCGAGGGCGCCGTGCACGAGCTGGACGTCGAGCCCGAGCGCGGGCTCTCGAGCGACGAGGCGAGCGCACGGATCGAGCGCTACGGCCCGAACAAGTTCGCCGAGGCCAAGTCCGAGCCGCGCTGGCACGCCTTCCTGCGCCAGTACCGCGACCCGATGCAGATCGTGCTCGTGGCCGCGGGCATCATCTCGATCTACCCGGTCAAGCAGCCCGGCACGGGGATCATGATCCTGCTGCTGACGCTGCTCAACGCCGTGCTCGGCCTGAGCCAGGAAGGCAAGGCCGCAGCCGCGGTGGCGGCATTGGCGAAGATGATGATCATCAAGGCGCGTGTGCGCCGCGACGGCAAGCTCGCGCTGCTCCCGGCCGAGCAGCTCGTCCCGGGCGACGTGGTCGAGATCGAGGCGGGCGACGTGATGCCTGCCGACGGTCGGCTGCTGGCCGCCGCGACGCTCGAGGTGGCCGAGGCGGCGCTGACCGGCGAGAGCCTGCCCGTCTCCAAGGGCGTCGACTCCGTCGCGGCGCCGGACGCGCCGCTCGGCGACCGTACGGACATGGTCTACATGAACACCAACGTGACGCGCGGCTCCGGCGAGTTCGTGGTCACCGCGACGGGAATGGCGACCGAGGTCGGGCACATCTCCGGGATGTTGCAGCACCAGGACGAGTCCAAGTCCCCGCTGACCTTCCAGCTCGAGAAGCTGACGAAGCAGCTCGTCACGATCGCCGGCCTGGCGCTCGTGGCCTCGGTCGCGCTGAACATGATCCGCGGGCAGAGCTTCACCGAGGTCTTCACGGTCGCCGTGGCCTTCTCCATCGCCGCCATCCCGACGGGCCTCCCCGCCGTCGTCACGACGATCCTCTCGCGCGGCACGCGGCTGTTGGCCGACGCGAACGCGATCATCAAGCGCCTGCGCTCGACCGAGACGCTCGGCGCGACCTCGGCGATCTGCTCGGACAAGACCGGCACGCTGACGCTCAACCAGATGACCGCGGTCGAGCTCACGCTCCCCGGCCGCCACTACCGCGTGTCCGGCACCGGCTACTCCACCGAGGGCCAGGTCAAGCACGTCGCCGGCGAACCCGAGGTCCCGCTGGAGCCGTTCATGCTGCCGCTCGCGCTGGCCTGCGACGCGGTGCTCACCGACACCGGCGAGATGATCGGCGACCCGACGGAGGGTGCGCTCGTCGTGCTCGCCGAGAAGGGCGGCCTCGACCTCGAGCTCACCCGCGCCCGCTACCCGCGCGTGGCCGAGCTCCCGTTCGACACCGCGTACAAGCTGATGGCCACGTTCCACCGCATGGCCGACGAGGACGGCAAGCCGGTGGTCCGGGGCTTCATCAAGGGCGCGCCCGACCAGCTGCTCGCCCGCGCGACCTGGCACCTGGACCCGAACCTGTCGCGGGCCGTCGTCGACGCCGAGTTCCGCGATCGGTTCCTGGCCGAGAACGAGCGGCTCGCGCTGCAAGGGCTGCGCGTCATGGCCACGGCCCGCAAGGACTTCGACCTGGCAAGCTTCGACCCGGACGCCGATCTGCTGCAGCTGATGGAGGGCCTCACGCTGCTCGCGCTGGTCGGCATCGTCGACCCGCCGCGGCCGGCGGCGAAGGCGGCGATCGCGGAAGCGCACGCGGCCGGCATCCAGGTCCGCATGATCACGGGCGACCACGCCGTCACCGCGCAGGCCATCGCCCGCGAGCTCGGCATCAAGGGCCGAGCGATCTCGGGGGCGCAATTCGCCGAGCTCAGCGACGAGCAGGCCGACGCCGAGATCGACGACATCGGCGTCATCGCCCGCGTCACGCCCGAGCAGAAGGTACGCCTCGTGGACATCCTCAAGCGCAAGGGCCACGTCGTCGGCATGACCGGCGACGGCGTCAACGACGCGCCGGCGCTCAAACGCGCCGACATCGGGATCGCGATGGGCATCACCGGCACCGAGGTCTCCAAGGAGGCCGCGGCGATGATCCTCACCGACGACAACTTCGCGACGATCGTCAAAGCCGTCGAGCTCGGCCGCCGCCTCTACGACAACCTCGTCAAGTACATCCGCTTCCAGATGGGCGCGCTGGCGGGGATGATCGTCACCTTCCTCGGCGCGAGCATCCTGAACATCGCCGGAGGCATCCCGTTCCTGCCGATGCAGACGCTGTGGGTGAACTTCACCACGCAGGTCTTCCAGGCCATCGGCCTCGGCTACGGGGAACCGAGCGAAGGGCTGATGAAACGCCGTCCGCGCAAACCCGAGCAACCGATCCTGCGCCGCGCCGACACGCGCTGGTTCGTCGTCGCCGGCCTGGTCATGGGCATCTCCACGCTGGCGGTGGCCGCCTGGGCCGAGAACCAGCACGGCGAGGACGTCGCCCGCAGCATGGCGCTGACGACGTTCTCGATCGCGAACCTGCTGTTCTCGTTCACGGCGCGCGACGAGCTGCAGTCGATCTTCAGCCTCGACACGTTCAGCGATCGCACGTTCATCCTGGCGTCGCTGATGTCGGCCGTCGCGATCATCCTCGCCACGGAGCTCGGGTTCCTGCAACGTGTCCTGGACACCGTGTCGCTGACCGGAAACCAATGGCTGATCTGCATCGGCGCCGGGCTGTTCGTGGTGGCCGCGTCCGAGCTGCGCAAGCTGATGGGGCGCCGTCATGTCTGAGCCCACGGGCAGTAGCAACCGGCTCGCTCTGTTGCTGGCGGCGGCGATGTTCGTGCTGGTCGTCGACACGTCGCTGATGAACGTCTCGATCGCGTCCGTCGTCGAGGACCTGGACACGACCGTCAGCGGCGTGCAGGGCGCGATCGCGCTCGAGGCGCTGGTGTCCGCGGCGTTCATCCTGATCGGCAGCAAGATCGCCGATCTGATCGGCCGCAAGCGGGCGTTCGTGCTCGGCCTCCTCGGCTACGCGACGGGCGCGATCGCGATGACGTTCGCGCAGGGCCTGACCGCGATCATCGTGTTCTGGGCCGTGATCGGCGGGCTCGGCGCGTCGCTCTTGCTGCCGTCGATGCAGGCGCTGATCCACGGCAACTTCGAGGGTGCCGCGCAGAAGCAGGCGTATGCGCTGGTCGGCGCCGCGGCGGCGATCGCCGCCGCCGTCGGGCCGCTGCTCGGCGGCTTCTTGACCACGGCGCTGTCGTGGCGCGTCGGGTTCGCGCTGGAGGCGGTCGTGATCGCGGTGGTGCTGATCAACCTGCGGCTCATCAAGGACGTGGCCTACACGGGCTCGCGCAAGGTCGACTCCGTCGGTGCCGTCCTCTCCGCGGTCGGCATGGGTG
Source organism: Solirubrobacter taibaiensis (assembly GCA_027587225.1). Taxonomy (GTDB): domain Bacteria; phylum Actinomycetota; class Thermoleophilia; order Solirubrobacterales; family Solirubrobacteraceae; genus Solirubrobacter; species Solirubrobacter taibaiensis. The sequence goes on along the minus strand of JAPDDQ010000033.1, from coordinate 51,655 downwards.
GCGTCATCATCGGCATCCTCGTCTGGCAGGAGGGCGGCGAGTACGTGGGCGTCCTGATCGCGATCGGTCTCGTGGCCCTGTTCTCGCTCGCCCGCTGGCTCTTGCGCCGCGAGCGCGACGGCCGTCCGATGCTGCTGGATCCCAGCCTGTTCCGGGCGGATGCGTTCCGCCTCGGGGCGGGCTCGCAGATGCTCCAGAACATCGTGCTCGGCGGGATGATGATCGCGCTGCCCATCTACCTGCAGATGGTGCTCGAGTACAACGCGCTGCAGACCGGCCTGACGATCGCGCCGCTGTCCCTGACGATGTTCGCGTCCGCGCTGATCGCGGGCCGGCGGTCCGGCAAACGGCGTCCGGCGGCGGTCATCCGCGGCGGCTGGGCGCTGGTCCTGGTGGGGCTCGTGGCGCTGGAGCCGATCATCCCGCGCGCCGATTCGGGCTGGGCCCTCGTCGTCCCGCTGATCATCGCGGGCGCCGGCCTCGGGCTGCTCGTCTCGCAGCTGAACAACTACACGCTCTCCCCGGTCTCCGACGAGCGCGTGAGCGAGGCCGCGGGCGTGAACTCCGCGGCCGGCTCGTTCGGCCTCTCCTTCGGGCTCGCGTTCGGCGGCGCGATCATGCTCGCCGCGCTGTCGATCGCGTTCACGCAGTTGGCTGAGGACAGCTCCGTGCTGCCGGCCGCGCAGCAGGCGCAGGTCGCGCAGGCGCTCGAGGACGACGCGCAGGTGCTCAGCGACACGCAGCTGCAGGCGCAGCTCGAAGGCCAGCCGGAGGAGATCCGCGCCGAGATGCTCGCCATCAACGAGGACGCGCGGCCGATCGCGCTGCAAGTGGCGATCCTCGTCCCGATCCTCGCCGCGCTACTCGGGCTGTTGAACGGGTTCCGGATGCTGCGCCGACCTGATCCCGTCGCCTCCGAGCACGCCGAGATGACGCTCGCATGACCGTGCGCCCGGTTCGGCTGATGACGGTCGACGACCAGCCGGCCTTCGGCGAGGCGACGCGCGCGGTCGTCGCCTGTACCCCGGGGTTCGAACTGGTGGGTCAGGCGCGGGATGGTGCCTCGGCGCTGCGCGACGCCGCCGAGCTGGACCCGGACATGGTCATCGTCGACGTGCGCATGCCGGGCATGGACGGGATGGAGCTCGCGGACCGCCTGCGGGCCGCCGACCGCACCCGGGTGGTCGTGCTGGCGACCACCGTGGACACGCACGCGCTGGCGCCGTTGGCGCGCGCGTGCGGCGCGGCGGCGCTCGTCCACAAGCAGTGGCTCACCCCGCGTCTGCTCCGCGGCCTCTGGGTCGCCCACCGGCGCCGCTGAGCGCTCAACCACCCCACGAGAGGAGCCGCATGACCGCGTCACCCGTGTCGCCCCACCCCACGAAGACCCGCAGCGGGTGGGTGACCTTCGCCGGCGTCCTGTTCATCGTCGTCGGCGCGGTCAATCTGCTCGACGGCGTCGTTGCCCTGGTCAACGACGACTACTTCCTCGCCGACGAGTTGCTGTTCGGTGATCTCGCCGCCTGGGGCGTCTGGTGGCTGGTCTCCGGGGCGTTCCAGCTGCTGACGGGCCTGGCGTTGCTCGCCCGCAGGACGTTCAGCTTCGTCTTCGCGGTCGGGATCGCCGTGCTCAACGCGTTCACGCAGCTGATGTGGATCGGGGCCTACCCCGCCTGGGCGATCGCCGCCATCGTCGTCGACGGGCTGATCATCTGGGCGCTCACGACCCACATCGAAGACTTCGAGTGAGCCCGCCGGTGGCCTCCGGCCGGACCGGCCGGAGGCCGCCCGCGCTCACCCGGCTTGCGGCGCGTGTTCCTCGACGTCGGCCAGCAGCTCGTCGCGCTTGGCCGTGGTGTCCCGCGGGATTACGATGACCGGGCACGAGGACTCGTCGATGACTTTTCGAGAGACGCTGCCGAGGATCACGGCCCGCCGTGTCCCGAGCGCGCGCGAGCCCATGACGAGCAGGTCCACGTGCGCGGAGGCGGCGACGAGCGCGCGCACCGGCTCGTCGGTGATCACGTCGACCGTGGCGGGCAGGTCTCCCGCCAGCTCGGTCACACGCGCTTTCGTCTGCGTCTCGAGGTCGTACCGCACGCGGCTGGCGAGCTTGGCGTCCGTCCCGACCTCACGGCGGTGCTCGGCCATGAGCCCGTGGGCTTCCTCCTGCGCGAACTTGGGGTCGAGGACGGTGAGCACGCGCAGCTCGACGCCGCCGCTCCGGGCCAACGTGATCGCCGCGACGAGCGCGTCCTCGGCCTCGGGCTTGGGCGTGTATGCGGCGCCGACCACCTTGACCCCGCCCTCCGGACGCTGATAGCCGTGCGGGACGACGGCCACCGGGCACGGGCTGAGGTGGATGACCCGCTCGGCCGTGGTGCCGAGCAGCAGCGCGCCCTTCGCGCCACGGCTCGTGGTGCCGAGGACGACAAGCTCGGGGCCGCACTCGTCGATCGCGCGCGCCAGCCCGCGGGCGGCGGTGGAGTCTTCGAACGTCCGCACCTCGGCGGCCACGCCGCGGTCGGCGAGCTCGCCTTCGAGGTGCTTGACCGCATCGGCGATGCTCGTCGGGACCGACTCCTTGTCCGTGAGGGGTCGTACGGACTGCGCGCCGGAGTCGACCACGACGACGATCACGAGCGGCGCGCCGGTGACGCGGCTCGCCGCCACGCCGAACTCGACTGGTTCGCGCGCACCGGTGTCGGGCGAGTACGCCGCGAGGACCGGTGCGCGGTGGGTCTGATCACGTGTCCTCATGCGCCGACGCTAAGCCCGGGCGCCGGCGTGCGCATCGCCTGATTCGGGTGAAGGACCCACGCGGTTACACCCGCGCGAGCTCCTCCGGCGCCTCGCGGGCAGCCGCTCTCCGTGGTCGCTCCACAGAGACGTAGATCACCACGGTGCGGGCGAGCCGGTCGTGGAGCGCGCGCCGCCGCCCATCGAACAGGATCAACAGGAACCCGGCGCACAGCGGCAGGGCCGACAGCGGCAGCAACACGAGCCGCAGCGCGGCCCGCCGCGCGGGCAGGGGGCTGAGCGACGTAGCGTCGCGCACCGTGATCCCGATCAGCCGATTGCCCGGCGTCTGACCGTTGCCCGACCAGAAGAACACGAAGTAGGAGAACGTCCACAGCAGCGCGGCGACTGCGGCGACCGCCGCCAGGACGGACATCAGCTCGTCGGGCAGCGACAGCAGCGACAGCGCGAGCGCGAACACGACGCCGACGAACCACGCCACGACGTTGATCACGGCGGCGTCGACGGCGAACGCCAACGTCCGTGTCGCGAGGCCGGCGTAGCTCGGCGGTGCGCTGCCCGGGTCGGTCATGTCGACAACTGACCCGCGGGCCGGCGGTGGAACAGCCGCCACGCGGCGTGCTCGAGCCGATCGTCGGCGTGACGCGAGCGCTCACGCAACTCGTCGCCGACCTGGTCGGCGAGCCCGGCGCTCTGCTGGGCGATCGCGTCCAAGACCGCCGGGCTCTGCGCGACCTCGTCGACCAGCGCCCACAACGCGGGGCTCTGACGCAGGCGGTCGATGATGTCCTCGACGGTCCGCGTCGTCGCGTCCTCGACGACCGAGCTCTCGACGACCCGGGTCAGCATCCGCGCCGCGCCGGGGCTTTCGAGCGCCTGCTCGACGATGCGTTCGAGCGCCGGCCCTTCGAACATCCGTTCCACGACCCGGTAGCGCACCATGTCGGCACCGACGACCTCGACGAGCTGGCCGCTCAGCGCCCGCGCGACGGCGCGCTCGGCGAGCGCGCTGTCGATGACCCGCTGCACCGCCTCTTCCGCGTAGGGCGAAGCGAGCACGAGGTCGATGCCCGCGAGCGTCGCGCGCGCGCCGTGATCGATCACCCGGCGGCGGGTGCCGCGTTCCACGCGGCGGGCGAGCTGCCACGCGCCGCTGCCTGGGATTCGTGTCGAGAACATGCCGTCGTCTCCTTCGCGAGGGAAGCCCGAGGATCGCCCGCGCGCGGCGGCAGGCCATCACCCGATCCGGGTGAGGAACGGGCCGGGCGACGCCACGAGACTGGCGGCGACCGACGGAGGAGGAGGCGACAGCCATGAGCACCCTGATCGCGGTGGCAGATCCCGACGCGCGAACCGCCGCCCAGATCGAACGACGGGCGGGCGACCACCCCGGCTAACCATGCGGCGGCTGCGTGCGGTCGCCGCGGCGTACTCCCGGCACGCGTGCGGTGAGCTCGCCGCGGCGATCGCGTACCGGGTCCTGTTCTCGCTCGTCCCGTCGATCGCGCTGCTGACGGCGGTGCTCGACGCGGTGCTCCCGCACACGGCTCGGGTCGCCTTCGTCGAATGGCTGCTGGGAGCGTTCCCGGGCACCACCGTCGAGAGCAGCGTCGAGCAGGAGCTCGCGAACGCCGGCGCACTCACGTCACTGACCGGGCTGGTGGCGTTCGTGACGCTGCTGTGGACGGCCAGCGGGATGACGCGTTCGCTGCGCGTCGCCCTCGGGGTCGTGTGGGACACCGACCTGCGTCCGGCGTTCGTACGCGCGAAGCTGCGCGATGTCGCGGTGCTCGGTGCTCTCGCCGCGCTCGTCCTGGCGGTCTTCCTGCTCTCGCTGGCGGCCCAGATCGCCGTCCAGGCCGGGGTCGATCTCAGCGCCGCGCTGGGGCTCGGCGACGCGGCCGATGCGATCGCGCGTGCGGCGGACTTGACCGTCATCGGCGCCGCCACGTTCGCCGCGCTGGTGCTCGTCTACCGGCTGGGCGCACCGGCGGCGCTCGCGTTCAAGGACGTGTGGCGCGTGGCGTTGGTCGCGGCGGTCGCGATCGACGCCGGGCTGGCCGGCTACGCGTTCTACCTCGTCAACGTCGCCGGCCTGGACACCATCTACGGGCCGCTGGGTGCGCTGCTCGCGCTGTTGGCCCTGCTCTACGCGGCGGCGGCGATCGTGCTCTTCGGCGCCGAGGTGCTGGCCTCACCCGAAGCGGATGATGCGCGACACGGCCGGCGAGCGCAGGCTGCGCCCATGACCTCGAGCTACGGCGAGCCGGTCACCTGGACGCCGGTGGCGCCACGGATCGGGCTCCTCCGCCTCGTGGTGTCGTTGGCGATCCTGACCGCGTCGGTGTATGTGGCCGCGGCGCTGGTCCCCGGCGTCGCCCTCGAGCAGCGCGGCGCGGGCTTGCTCGTCGCGCTCTCACTCGCCCTCCTGAACACGGTCGTGCCGCCGGTGCTGGCGGCGCTGCGACTCCCGTTCATGGTCGCGATCGGCTTCATCGGCATCCTGCTGGTCGACGCCGGGCTGCTGCTGCTCGTCGACGCCGTCTTCCCCGACTGGTTGCGGGTCGACGGGTTCGGCGACGCGCTCCTGATGGCGGTGGTGATGGCGATCGTCGGCGTCGCGGCGCAGGTGATCGCCGGGACCAACGACGACGACGAGTACCAGCTGAAGGTGACCCGCCGGATCGCCAAGCGGCTCGGCAGCATCCCGCGCACCGATGTGCCGGGCCTCGTGTTCCTGGAGATCGACGGCCTCGCGCTGCCCGTGCTCCAGCGCGCGTTGCGCGACGGCAGCGCACCGACGATGGCGCGCTGGATCGCCGACCACGGCTACCAGCTCGCGGAGTGGGAGACGGACCTGTCCTCGCAGACGGGAGCCAGCCAGGCGGGGATCCTGCTCGGCTCCAACGAGGACATCTGCGCGTTCCGGTGGGTCGAGAAGGAGCACGGCCGGATGGTCGTCTGCTCGTCCGCCGCGGACTGCGCCGAGATCGAGCGCCGGCACGCCACAGGGATCGGCCTGCTGCGCGACGGGGGCGCGAGCCGCGGCAACCTGCTCTCCGGCGAGGCGGAGGACGCGATCCTCACGGTCAGCCGGATCGACGCCGAGAAGCGCGCCAACCCCGGCTACCGCGCCTTCCTCGCCAACGGCTTCAACGTCACCCGCCTGCTGGTCCTCTACCTCTGGGAGGTCGTCCTGGAGTGGACCGCCGCCGCGCGCCAGAAGCGGCGCGACGTCCGCCCACGCGGGCACCGCGGCGGCAGCTATCCGTTCCTCCGCGGCGCGATGTGCGTGTTCATCCGCGACCTGATCGTCTACAGCGTCCTCACGGACATGCTGCGCGGGCGGCCGGCGGTGTACGCGACGTTCGCGAGCTACGACGAGGTCGCCCACCACTCCGGGCTCGAGCGCGCGGACACCTTCGAGGCGCTGCGCAAGCTCGACCAGCAGTTCGCACGGCTCGAGCGCGCGCGCAAGTACGCCCCGCGCCCGTACGAGCTCATCGTGCTCTCCGACCACGGGCAGACCCAGGGCGCGACCTTCAAGCAACGCCATGGCTACGGGCTCGACGAGCTCGTCGAGCGCTCGCTGTCGCGCGGCCGTGTCGCCGCGTTCGCGGGCGGTGACGAGCAACGAGCGGTCGTCGGCCACGCCGTCGAGGAGGCGACGGGCCGTGACGACCAGCAGGCCGCGGGTGACCTCGCCGGCCGAGACGCCGTGGTGCTGGGGTCAGGCAACCTCGGGCTCGTCTACCTCATGGAGTCGCCGCAGCGGATGACCTTGGAGGCCATCCAGGCGCGCCATCCCGACCTGATCGACGCGCTCCGGACACATGAGCACATCGGCTGGCTGCTGGTGCGTTCCGCCGAGCACGGCGCGGTGGTGCTCGGCCCGGCCGGCACGCGCTATCTCGACGAGGACCGCGTCGAGGGCGAGGATCCGCTCGCGGCGTTCTCCCCCACCGCGGCGGTGCACCTGCGTCGCACGGACGGGTTCGCGCACGTCGCGGACATCATGGTCGGCAGCTTCTACGACCCCGCGCTCGAAGAGGGCTGCGCGTTCGAGGAGCTGATCTGCTTCCACGGCGGGCTCGGTGGCGCGCAGACGCGGCCGTTCATCCTCTACCCGCCGACGCTGACCTTGCCGCCCGGCGCGATCATCGGCGCCGCGGCCGTGCACGGCGTGCTCTCCGGGTGGCGCAACGGCTTGCAGTCCCCCACGGCAGCGGCAGTGCCGATCGTCGTCAGCTGATGGGCTGAGCCCACACGATCACCCGAACCGGATGATTCGCCGATACCCCTCGCGCTGGTGTAGTTCGGGGTCAAGGGCGCCACCGGGCGCTCCGAGCCCATTTCGGAGGTCGACCGATGCTGTTTGCCGCGGATTACCCGTTCCTTGACCTGTTCTGGTCGATGATCATCTTCTTCTGCTGGGTCGCGTGGATCTGGATGGTCATCGCGATCTTCAGCGACATCTTCCGCCGCCACGACGCCTCGGGCGGCAAGAAGGCGATCTGGTGCGCGTTCCTGATCCTCGTCCCGTTCCTCGGCGCACTCATCTACCTGATCGTGAACGGCGACGGCATGGCCGAACGTCAGCGTGAACGCGTCCAGCAGTCCGAGTCCCAGTTCGCCGGCTACGTCCAGTCGGTCGCCGGCGCCAACGGCGGCTCGGCGAGCGAGCTGACCAAGGCCAAGGCGCTGCTCGACGACGGCACGATCACCCAGGCCGAGTTCGACACCTTGAAGGCGAAGGCCCTCGCGTGACGACTGAGTCAGACACGTTTCCCTATCCGACCGGACGAGTCGTCGGCATCCTCGTCGACGACGCGACGTTCGCGGACGCCCGCCAAGCCCTTGAACGCTCCGGGTTCGAAGCCGGCGACTACGACGTCCTCCACGGCGAGGAGGGCTTGGCCCGCATCGACGTCGACGGAGCACAGCACGGGCACGGCGGCAAGTTCCTGCGCAAGCTCCAAGCGGTGTTCGGCGACGACTCCGAAGACGCAGGCCGGTTCGCCGAGCACCTCCGCGCCGGTCACTACATCGTCGGCGTGGCGGTCGGCGAAGACGAGGCGGCCAAACTGCGCGCCGCCGACGCGCTGCGCGCGGGGCGCGCCGAATCCATCGACTACTTCGGCGACACCTACGTCGAGACGTTGAACTCCTGAGGCGCCGGCGGCGCTGCGCGCTGCGCGTCCAATTGCGCGGCGACGTCCCGCGCCACCCGTGCGATCACGCGGTCGATCGCCCGGGAGACCTCCGGCGCCGTCAGCGTGTCGACGATGACCCCTTCCACCCGGGACCGCAAGCGCATCCGCACGTAGGTCCCTTGGGTCGTCAGGAAGCACATCCCGGGTAGCCGCTCAACCGCGTGGGCGGGTATCCGTGCGGCTTCGAAGACGACATTCGCCACCGCGAGGGTGGCGTCCGACAAATGTGGCCGGTCCATGCGACTGAGCGTCCCTGAGCGCGGCGAGACACACGTCATCCGATGCGGGTGAAGCCGCGCCTCACGCTCACCCGGTTGCAGAATCCGGGACGCTGGACACTTGCCCAGCGTGGACTTCGAAGACCTCTACCGGACGACCTATCCACGGGTGCTGGCCTACGCCCGATCGATGGCGTCCCGCGAGGACGCCGACGACGCCGTCGCAGAGGCCTACGCGATCGCCTGGCGCAAGCAGCGTGAGATCCCGCGCGGTGCCGAGCTGGGCTGGCTGATCGGCGTCACGCGTCGCGTTCTGGCCAACACGCGGCGCAGCGGCCGTCGCGCCGGTGCGCTGCACGCGCTGCTGGACCTGCAACCCAAAGCGGCGGGCATCGACCCGGCCGACCGCGTCGACGACGGCGAACTGCGCGACGCGCTGCTGTCGCTCTCGCCCCTGGATCGAGAGGCCGTCGTGCTGACCGCATGGTTCGACCTCTCCAGCACGGACGCCGCCCGCGCGCTCGGCATCACGCCGGCCGCGTTCCGGATGCGCTCGGCGCGCGCCCGCCGGCGCCTGCGCGCCGCCCTCACCCCCACTGCGAGCAAGGAGCAACCCCGATGGGAAACGATGTGATCGAGAGCCGTCTGCGGGCGAGCCGCCCCGACACCGCCGACATCGACGCCGACGCGTTCGACGCGGAGCTGCTGGCGCACATCCAGCAGCTCCCGCTCGAGCGTCGTCGTACCGCCGGCCGCCGTGTCGTCGTCCCGGTGGCGACGGCGGGCGTTACGCTCGCCGCCGCCGCGGCCGTGATGTTCGCCGGTGGCCCCGGCGACCTCGGCGGCCCCTCCTCAGCCGTCGCGATCGAGCAGGCGCTGCGCTGGTTCAGCCCGCCGGAGGGAACGGTCCTGCACGTCCGCAGCGTCGAGACCCAGGACGGGCGCACGACGACGCGCGAGAGCTGGCAGGACGCGGACACACCGGCCTCCAACCGCGAGGTCCTGGACGGCCCGATCCGCTACGAGACCGCGAGCGACGGGCTGTATGACCCGACGACCAACACGATCTATCAGGAAGCCGAACCCGCGTCCAAGGACAACCCGGTCGAGTCGATCGTCGGCGACGCCGTCGTCAAGAAGGTCCGGTACGGCCTCGAGGAGCAGTTCCTCACGGTCACCGGCCGCGAGCGCCACAACGGCCACGATGCCTGGGAGATCTCCCTCAAGGCCGATGCCGGCCGACCCGTCTGGAAGGTCTGGGTCTCCGCCGACGACGGCAAGCCGCTCGAGCTCCGCGACCCCGGCCGCGACGCGACCGAAGCCCCCTCCACGATCCGCTGGGAGACCTACGAAGTCCTCGACGACGCCGACGCGGCCCAACTGGTGACCCTCCAGGGCGCCCATCCGACCGCGACGGTCATCCGTGACCGCGCGCAAGTCGACGCCGCCTTCGAGCGCGTGTTCGGCGCCAAGCACCGGCGCACCAAGTAGGGCCCGGCGGGCGGCGTGATGTTGTTCAGTCGCAGGTACGCGTTGAGCACATGTCTCAGAGCCCGGCGCGCCAGGCCTTGAGCTTGGCTGCGGCCTCGGGCGTGTCGGCGGTCAGGTCTCCGAGGATGCGGCCGACGAGGTTGGCGAAGGCGCGGTCGATGGGCAGTGGGCTCTCGTTGAGGAGATAGCGGAGCTGCAGCCCGTCCATCGCGGCCAGCAGTGTCGATGCCGTCGCATGGACGTCGAAGTCCTTGCGCAGCAAGCCGCGGTCGCGAGCGTGTCCCAGCGCGTCGGCCACAAGTGCGGTCACGACGTCGTAGCGATCCACCGTCCAGCGGTGAGCGGGGTGATCGGGTGAAGTGGCCTCGGCGACGACGACGGTGAACAGCCGCGTGAGCTCGATCTCACGCGTGGCCCGGCTCATGAGGCGGACCATCCCAGTCAGGAACCCCAGGTCGGGGTCGTCGTGGACGGCGGCCTCGTACTCGGCGCGATGGTCGTCGTTGCGCCGTTCGATGAGCGCGGCGAGCAGGAGTTCCTTATTGGGGTAGTGATGCAGCAGGCCGGACTGGCTCAGGCCCGCACGCGTCGCGATGGCTCCCAGACTCGCGCCGCGGTAGCCACGTTCGGCGAACTCGCCCAGGGCGGCGGCGAGGATCTTGGCCCGGCTCTCATCCGCACTGCGGAGCTGGCGACGAGGGCGGGGACGGGCGCTCACCGGTCAACATGGTGGCACCCATCCCGGCCCCGCAACCCTACGAGCTCCGATCGGCCTCGGCTCCGGCGTCTGTCAGACCGAGCGGGGCGGGGTCGCGCTCGACCCCCGTGACCGAGTCCTTGAACTCGCGCAATCCGCGGCCGAGCGACCGGCCCGCGGCCGGAAGGCGCTTCGGGCCGAGGATGAGCAGCGCGACCACGAGGACGATCGCCAGTTCCATCGGTCCGATGTTCGGCATCGCGCTACCACCAACGCCGCTTGAACTCGAGGTTCGCGAGGTGCTTGCGCCCGCGCCAGACGGTGTTGGCCGAGCCGGCGGGGTTGCGCGGCTTGGGTGAGGTCTCGTCGAGCGTCTCGTCGTTGCCGGCGTCGTCCTGCTCGATGAAGTAGTAGTAGTCGCGCGGGTCGCGCAGCGCGGAGAAGATCTTCTCCCAGTCCAGGACGCCCTTGCCGACGTCGGCGAAGGAGAAGCGCTTGCCGGCGTTGAGGGTGCCGACGGCGGCGGCCCGGAAGCCGTTGGGGTCCCACACGATGTCCTTGACGTGGAAGGCCGCGAAGCGGTCCTGGTAGCGCTTGAGGTACTCGTAGGCGCTCTGGCCGGCCACTTCGATCCAGCCGAGGTCGAGCTCGAACTTGACGAGGCGGGGGTCGGTCTCCTGCAGCAGGATGTCGTAGATCGGCTTGCCGTTGGCGAGCGTGAACTCGATGTCGTGGTTGTGAAAGAAGAAGTACTTGAAGCCGTTGCGACGTGCGTCGGCGCCCCACTCGTTGAACGCCTTGGCGAGCGCCTTGTAGCCCTCGACGGTGCGCGGCTGGATGTAGGAGTGGCCGGTGCCGACGAAGTCCAGCCCGAGGGCATGCGCCTCGGCGAAGATCTTCTGGCGCTCGGCGGGATCGAACCAGGTGTTCTGGACCATCGATCGCGGCCCGAAGTGGTTGCTGGCGATGCGCATGCCAAAGCTCTCGGCGATCCGGCGGACCTCCTGCGGCGTGCGGCCGTCGTAGTCGCCGCCGAGTTCGATCTGGGCGATGCCGGCGTCAGCGAGCACCTCGAACGCGCCTTCGAGGTTGAGCTCGTTGTCGGCCATCAGGTCGCGCACCGTGTAGGACTGCACGCCGATGCGGCTGAGCGGAATATCGCCGGCTTTGCCGAAGCCGTAGTCCTGATCCCGGTCACCACGCGGGCCCCAAACCGTCTTGTGGGCGCTCGCCACGCCCGAGAACGGCCCAAGGGCGCCGACTGTCGCTGCGGTTCCCGCCGCCGCTCCGGCCGCGCCCAGCAGGCGTCGCCGCGTGACCGCGTTGTCGTGATCGCTCACGTCAAGTCTCCTCGCTGCTTTTGAGGCTCCGATGACCGAAACCTCGACCTCCGCAAACATAAGTCTGAGACCGAGTAACCGGTCGCTAAATTTATGAGATGTTTACCTAACGGCGTGCGCGACCATAGAGAGGCATGAGCGCCCGTCCCCGTCCCCGACGCCGCTTCCGCGACGCCGGCCAGACCCGCGAACGCGTGCTCGCGGCCGCCCTCGTCGAGTTCTCGTCAAGCGGCTACCGCGGCGGCACGCTCGGCGCCATCGCCGCGCGCGCCGGAGTCAGCCAATCCGGGCTCCTGCGGCACTTCCCCAACAAGGAGCTCCTGCTCGCCGCGGTGATCGAGCGACGCAACGACGAGCACCGGGCGGAGTTCCTGGACGCCGTCCAAGCAGACCCGGACCTCGGGTTCCTCACCGGCCTCGTCGGACTGATGCGACGAGCGGCCCGCGAGCTGGAACTCACGCGGCTCAACGCTGTCGTCATGTCCGAGGCAACCTCGACGCAGCACCCCGCTCACGACTGGGCGGTCCAGCGATACGGGACCGTGAACGCCCTCGTCACCAACGCCCTCCACAACGCTCAGCAACAAGCGGTCTTGCGCGCCGACTTCGACCCCGAAGAGGTGGCCTGGACGCTGCTGGCGGTCATGGACGGCCTGCAACTGCGCCACGTGCTCAGCTCCCACAGCATGCGCATCGAGCAGGCCTTCGCCTCACTCGCCGCCCAGATCCTCGACGATCTTGCTGCCGACAACGACGCCGCGCGACGCAAGATCGCCGCCTGGCGCGCCCGTCAGGTCGCTGCATCTCCGTTCGCAGGCGCGAACGAGACACCACAGGCGCCGTCGACGACGTAAGACTCCTTGCGGAGCCGGTCTGACACCACCGCGGTCGGCCGATCGAGCCGGATCAGCGGTCCTCCCAGTCGACCCATTCGACACCGGTGTGGGCGAGGTAGCCCGCCACCGCCACGCCCAGGGTCGGGAAGAACCGATCAGCGCCGATCGCGTCCTCGAGGCCGTAGCGGCGCAGCTGGTCGCGCACCGGGTCCTTGAGCTCCGCAAACGCCAGCTCGATGCCGAGGGCGTCGAGCTCGTCGTTGAGCACCTGCAGCGTCTCCCCGGCCGTCGCGTCGACATCGGTGATCGGCTCGGCCGCCACGACGATCCACCCGACCTCGCCGGGGCGCGCAAGTGATCGGATGCGCTCGCGGAAGTGGTCGACGTTGGCGAAGAAGAGCGGTGCGTCGAAGCGGTACAGCACGAGGCCCGGGATGGGACGTGCGTCGGGGTGGCGCTCGATGTCGTGGTAGCCCTTGAGCTGGTCGACCCGGGCGAGGACCGCGTCGTGCGGGCGCCACGCGCGGCGGATGAAGTTCAGCAGCGACAGGGCGATCGCGACGCCGACCCCCCAGAGCACCCCGAGCACGGCAACACCCGCGAACGAGACCATCGCCAGCGTGAACTCCGACCGGCGCCAGCGATACAGGCGGCGAGCCGCCCCGATGTCGACGAGACCGGCCACCGCGACGATCACGATGGCCGCGAGTGTCGCCTGCGGGAGGTCGTGCACGAGGCCGGTCCCGACGATCAGCAGCACCGCCAGAATGCCGGCGCCGACGAGCCCGGTGATCTGACTGCGTGCACCGACGTCCTCGGCGACAGCCGTGCGCGAGCTGCTGGTCGAGAGGGGAAACCCCTGGAAGAACCCGGTCGCGATGTTCGCGACGCCGAGCACCCCGAGCTCCTGGTTCTGATCGACTTCCTGGCGAAGCCGGCCCGCGTAGCTTCGCGAGAGTACGCTCGTGTCGGCGAAGGCGACGAAGGCGATCCCGACCGCCGCCGGAAGCAGCGCCGTGAGGTCGGCGACAGCGACATCGGGCACGTTCAACGCCGGCAGTCCGGCTGGGACAGAGCCGACGACCGGCACCTCGTCCGCAAGCCCGAGCACGGCCACCAGCGCAGTCGCGCCCACGACCGCAAGGAAGACGCCCGGGATCCTCGGCGCCACCTGCCGCAGGACGAGGATCACCGCGAGCGAGCCAGCTCCGATCGCGAGCGCGGTCGGGTTGGTCTCGTCGAGCCCCGTCACGAAGTCGTGCACTCCCAGCAGGAAGCTCTCCGTGTCGATCGAGAACCCGAAGAGCTTCGGGAGCTGCGCCACCACCACCGTCACGGCAATGCCCATGAGGTAGCCGAGGCGCACCGGCATCGACAGCAGCTCGGTCACAAAGCCGAACCGCGCGATGCCACCGGCGAGCATGATCGCGCCGACCAGGATGGCCAGCATGCCGGCCAGCGCGATTCGTGTCGACGCATCGCCGGGCACGGCCAGCGGGATGATCGCGGCCGCGACGAGCGGCGACACCGCCGAGTCGGGTCCGAGGACGAGGATCCGCGACGGGCCTAACAGGAAGTACACGACGAGCGGGATGAGCGTCGCGTAGAGGCCGGTGACCGGCGGTACGCCCGCGAGCTGCGCATAGGCCATCCCCTGAGGGACGAGCAGCGCGGCGAGAACCACCCCCGCGACGACGTCGCGGTGTAGGTCCGCACCGCGGCGGCCTCGCAGCAGCACAACGCCCGGCACCCAGCGCGCGAGCCCAGTAGCGCGTTCCACGGACGCGACAGTAACGAGCCGTGGACACGGATCAACGCCGGGCGGCTTGCCGAACTCGTGAGGAGTGCGCGAGAATCATCTGAGAGGGTCAGTGTTCTGTCCAAAGGAGGGGTTCTCGATGAGGACTTGGATGGGCGCAGCCGCGATCGCGGCCGCGATGCTGGTGTCACCAACGGCGGCGTTGGCGGACGACGACGCCCAGGCGCTGCTGAAATTCAGGCTGGACAACAGCGCGCAGTACGACGACTTCGAACGTCTCGGGTTCGCGATGGATCACAGCGTCGACGACGGCCACGGCGACGACAAGATCGTCAGCGCGTGGGTCAACGACGAGGAGCTCGCGATCGCCCGCGCACACGGGTTCGAGAACGTCGGCGTCGTCCACAGCAAGGAGAATTTCGCGGCCATCCGCGCGGAGAGCCTGCGTGTGAAGCAGGCCGAGATCGACGCCAAGCAGGCCCTGCGCGTCAACAAGGCCGGCAAGGCCGGCGCCAGCGCCGTGCCGGGTTCCGTCCGCGTGCAGCGGGCCGAGTACTACGAGAACAACGTCGGCAAGTTCATCTCGATCGAGGCCAACGCGGACGGCGTGACCTACACCGGCGCCAACGGCAACATCTACAACGGCCCGACGCTGATGGCCGAGTTCTACGACGCCGCCGGCAACCGCTTGGGCGGCGGCCCGCTGGACGACTACACCGACACCGACGTCAACCCGGACTACTACCAGTACCACTGGGCCCTGATCCGCTACGGCAACAAGGGCGACAGCAAGCCCACGCCCGCCTCGGTGAAGGTCTCGTCCAACAACGGCGACGTCGACACGCTGGCCACGAAGGAGTGGATCGCCAAGGATCCCCCGAAGCCTCCCGCGAGTTTCCTGACCGGCTTCGTGAACCGCTACTACGACTCGCCGGACGCGATCCAGAAGATCAAGGACATCGCGACCCAGTACCCGAACATCACGACGCTCACCGAGCTGCCGAACAAGACGCACGGGTACCAGCGCCCCGCCGCGACGATGCTCGGCTACGTCAACACCAACACCAGCGCCCCGAACGCGACCACGCCGTACGTGCGCTTGGACGCCGGCAACCTGCCCGTCGCCGGCTCGACGCCCGCCGCGGCGCAGATCCCGCGCACGGTCGTGCTCACTTCGAAGATGATGGGCCACCTCGGCGGCAACTCGCTGACGGCGCAGATCGTCCCGCCGACGGCCAACAACCAGGCGCTCTCGGTCACGCTCACGGGCAACGCGCTCCGCGTGATGCCCGCGACCAACGCCACCGGCGCCGTCACCAGCACGGCGAACGACGTGATCGCCGCGATCAACGCCCACCCGCAGGCGTCGGCGGTCGTGCGTGCGACCAAGTACCGCACGTCCGCCACCGCCGGGACGGGCGTCGTCGAGCCGAGCATCGCGTCACCGCTGAGCGACCTGCTGCGCGCCCCGTCGACGGTCCCGCGCGGCCCGCAGACCCAGTACGTGCTGCGCATCGGCAAGGTGCGCGACGGCGTGTCCAAGGTCGGCGTGTACCTCTACTGCCAGGAGCACGCGGGCGAGATCGCGACCTCGGGCGTCTGCCTCGAGACCGCTGAGCGCCTCGTGCGCAACTACGGGACCGACCCCCAGACCACGGCACTCGTCGACGGCCTGGAGATCTTCATCGTCCCGCAGATCAACAGCGACGGCGTGAACCACTCGATCTACGACTCGCCGCGCCGCACCAACATGGCCCCCTACTGCTACGACCCCGCGTCCACCGAGAACCTCGGCGACCCGGCCAACCGCAACAACTACGGCATCAACATCAACCGCAACTTCAGCGTCGGCTCGATCTTCGACGGCTTCCAGGGCGCCAGCACCGGCTGCTCGGGCGGCAACACCGCCGGCCTGTTCGAGCTCTCCGAGCCCGAGACGAGGAACGAGGTGTGGGTCCAGAACACGTTCCGCAACGTCAAGTTCTCGAACAACATCCACTCGTCCGGTGGCTACTTCATGTGGCCGCCCGGTTCCTACACACCGGGCCGGGTGCCGCTGCCGTACCCGCCCTACGGCACGCTGAACTTCTTCGACCAGGCCGCCAAGCATGTGCTCGACGGCATCAAGTCGCACCGTGGCCTGGCGATCCGCCCGCAGCGGACCGGCCCCGTGATCGACGTGCTCTACTCGGCCGCGGGCAACTCCGCGGACGAGGCGTACTACACGCTCGGGATCATCGGTTACGACTTCGAGATCGGTGACACCAACTACTACGTCGACCCGGTGACGGGCGTCGAGCGGACCTGTGGCGCCGGCCAGCAGCCGCCGTTCGGCGACTCGACGAACGACTGCCTCGACAACGAGGGCTTCCACGAGGCGATGGAGTTCTCCAGCGGCAACTACGGCCTCATGCAGTCGGCGCTCGACTACGCCAACGACACGGCACCGCCGGTCGTCGACACCGTCGTCGCCTCCGAGGGCAAGGGCACGTACGAGGTGCGCTTCAAGAGCAACGAGGCGTCTTCGATCTACTACACGCTGGACGGCTCGACGCCGACCACCGCGTCGACCGAGTACAAGCCGCCGCGCGCTCGCGCGCTGCCGCTCCCGATCGTCGCGGCTCCGGGCGTGACGGTGAAGTGGATCGCCCACGACTTCAAGGGCAACATGACAGCCGTGAAGTCCCAGGTCCTCGGGCAGACCCAGACGCCAGGCAATGTGGGCGGCACGGTGCCGGCCACGCTGTCGCTGACGATCGGCCAGGCGAGCTTCGCCGCGTTCGTGCCGGGCGTCGCCCGGACGTACACCGCGTCGACGATGGCCAACGTGATCTCCACGGCCGGTGACGCGCTGCTGAGCGTCTCCGACCAGAGCACGACGGCCACCGGCCGGCTCGTGAACGGAACGTTCTCGCTCGCCAACCCGCTGCAGGCGCGCGTGGCCCCGACCGCGCTCGCCAACGTCGGTGGGTCGGCGGCGCCGACACCGCTGAAGTCCTGGACCGCCCCGACCTCCAACGAGACCGTCGCGGTCGACTTCAGCCAGTCCATCGGTGCCAACGAGGCACTGCGCACGGGCTCCTACAGCAAGACCCTGACCTTCACGCTGAGCACCACTCAGCCGTAGGTCAGAAGGTGCAGGTGGCCGTCGCGCACAGCGCGCGACGGCCACCAAAGCGCACCCCCTGCGCCGGCGGACGAGCCCGCGGACGCCACCCCGTGTGCCTTCGTCCGTTGCGACAGTCGCCAGTCGGAGCGCTGAGCGAGCGAGCCGTCGGCCCAGGATCAGGTCGGGAGGACCGCGATGGCCTCGATCGACACGAGTAGACCGCGCGGAAGCCGCACGTGGGCCGGGGCCGAGCGCGCCGGGGGTGGGTCGGGCATGTGCCGCGCGTACACCTCGTTGAGGCGGCCGAAGTCCTCGACGTTCGCGTAGAAGATCGTCGTCTTGACGACGTCGTCCATCGACGCGCCCGCCGCCTCGAGCACGCTCGCCAGGTTGGTCAGCGCCTGCTCGGTCTGCGCCTCGATCCCTTCCGGAATCGCGCCCGCCGGATCGATGCCGGCCATCCCGGAGCAAAAGACAAGGCCGTTGGCGACGATTGCCTGGCTGTACGGACCGAGTGCTGCTGGCGCCTGCTCGCTGGACACTGCGCGTCTGGTCATCGAGCAAGTCTCGCCTAACAGCCGTCATCGCGTCCCGAGGGAGTACGTACGCCGGCGCGCACGAACGTCGTCATTTGACGCACGCGACATCGCCCGGCCACGGTCAGAGTCCCAAGCACACGACCGGCCGCCTCCGAGGGCCGGTGATCGCTGAGGGAGGTCAACCATGACTGATGTCCGCAATGTCGTTCTGGTCCACGGCGGGTTCGTCGACGGGTCCGGCTGGCGAGGTGTCTACGACCAGCTGACGGCCGACGGGTTCAACGTGAGCGTCGTGCAGAACCAGACGCTCTCGCTGGAGAGCGATGTCGAGACCACCCACAACGTGCTTGACACGCAGGACGGTCCCGCGATCCTCGTCGGCCACTCGTACGGCGGTGTCGTCATCAGCGAGGCCGGGAGCCACGAGAACGTCGCGGGGCTCGTCTACATCGCCGCGTTCGCGCCCGACGCCGGCGAGTCCGTCAACACGCTGATCGCCGACCCGCCGCCAGGCGCGCCCGTGCCGCCGATCCTGGCGCCCGTCGACGGGTTCCTGTTCCTCGACCGCGACAAGTTCGCCCAGTCCTTCGCTGCCGACCTGCCCGCAGCGGACGCCACCTTCATGGCCGATTCGCAACTCCCCTGGGGCGTCGAGGCGCTCAACGGCGCGGTCAGCGAACCGGCCTGGCGCAACAAGCCCAGCTGGTACCTGATCGCTACCGACGACCGCATGATCCCGCCCCCCGCCCAGCGCGCGATGTCCGAGCGCGCCGGCGCTACCGTCGTGGAGGCGCCCGGCAGCCACTCGATCTACGTGTCGCAGCCGCAGGCCACCGCCGAGTTGATCAAGCGCGCCGCGCAGGAAGCCCGCGTGCCGAGCGCGGAGACGGTGTGAGGGCCAGCGGCTAGCCGCTACGGCCGCCGCGCTCATGTCCCGACAGCCCGACCGGCCGAATCCGCCGCTCCCAGACGAGGTGTGCGGCGAGATCGGCGAGCAGCTCCAGTTCACCCTCGTCGAGCTGATCGCGCTCGCATTGGCCGGCAAGCAGCTGCAATGGACCGCGTACGGCCGCGAGTTCGTCGGCGTCCATCGGCACCTGGGACAGGTCGTCGAGGAATGGCGAGCGCTGGCGGACATCGTCGCCGAGCGCGCCGTGACGATCGGGGTGGCGCTGGACGGCAGCGCCGCCGCCGTCATCGAGCTGGACGTTCATCGACCCGTCGAACCCGGTTTCGTCGAGGTCGCCACCGCTGTCGAGCGGCTCTGCTCGCAGCTCTGGGATGTCGCCCTTCGCGTGCGCCACCGCGCGCACCGGCTCGGCGCGCTCGACACCCTCTCGCAGCACGTGTTGCTCGGGGTGCAGCGCGAGCTCGAGCGCCAGCTGTGGATGCTGCGGACGCAGTTGGCAGACTAGCTCGACATCGGCTCCAGCCCCCTACTTGGTCGCGCTTCGGAAGAGGCCCTGCTGCACTCGCTTCTGGACGAGGTGGCGGTGCGTGGGCAGGCGCTCGTGCTGCGGGGAGAGCCGGGCATCGGCAAGTCGCGGCTGCTGTCCAGCGCCGCGCGCACCGCCCGTGAGCGCGGCATGACGGTGCTCACGACCGCCGCGGTGCAGTCCGAGATGCACCTGCCCTTCGCCGGGATGCACCAGCTGCTCCGTCCCGTCCGCGCGCAGGCAGCCGCACTGCCGCCCGTCCAGCGGGCGGCACTCGACGCCGCCTTCGGCCTCACGCCCGAGCCGGCACCTGAGCACTTCCGGATCGCCATGGCCGTGCTCGACCTCGTCTCGGACATCGCCCACGACGCGCCGCTGATGCTCGTTGTCGAGGACGCGCACTGGCTTGACCTTCCGACCGCAGAAGTGCTCGCATTCGTGGCTCGGCGCATCGAGTCCGACCCGGTGCTCATGCTCGCCGCCGTGCGCGACGGCTATCCCTCGGCGCTCGCCGACGCAGGGCTCCCGGAGCACCGCCTCCGCGCGCTCGACGAACCGACGGCCGACGCCCTCCTGAACGCCGTTGCGCCGGGCCTGGAGCCGAGCGCGCGCGACCGCGTGCTGCGCGAGGCCGCCGGCAACCCACTGGCGCTCCTTGAGCTGCCCGCGCTGGCCGGCGTGCCCGACGACGGGTCATCGCTGTCCGGCGGCCTGCCGCTGACCGACCGCCTCGAGCGCGCGTTCGCGGCTCGCGTGTCCGATCTCCCGGAGGCGACGCGCCTCGTCGTGCTCGTCGCCGCCCTCAGCGACGGGGATGCCGCGAGCGAGATCCTCCAGGCGGCCGGCGCCGTCGCTGGGACTGCGCTGGATCTCGGCGCGGCGGAGCCGGCCGCCGACGCGGCGCTCATCGAACTTGACGTCAACTCGATCCGGTTCCGGCACCCCCTGGTGCGCTCCGCGGTCCGACAGAGCGCCGGAGTGCAGCAGCGCCGGCGTGTCCACGAGGCCCTCGCCGCGACACTCGACGCCGATCCCGACCGCCGCGTGTGGCACCGCGCCGCCCTGATGACCGGAACGCACGAAGCGGTTGCACGCGAACTGGAAGCGGCCGGCCTCCGGGCCCGTCGCCGCGACGCCATCGACGTGGCCGTGACCGCGCTGCGGCGGGCGGTCCAACTCAGCGCCCCTGAACACCGCGCCCATCGCATGCTCGCCACCGCCGAGCTGGCCTACGAGCGCGGGCGACCGGACATGGCCCGTGCCATGGTGCGCGAGATCGACCGCGCGGATCTCGACCCGGTCGAGATCGCCCGCGCACGCTTCATCGACGAGCTCACCGATGCGCGTGCACTGGCCGACCGCAGACGTGTCGCCGAGCTGATCGCCATCGCGGAGCGCGCCGGCGCGGCGGGCGATCGCGAACTGCACCACAACCTGCTCTGGATCGCCGCCGCGCGCACGTGGTGGGCGAGCCCGGCTCCGGACATCCGCGAGCTGATCGTGGACGCAGCCAATCGCGCAGGATCGCCCAGCGCCGCGGATCCGCGGTTGGTCTCGATCCATGCCTACGCCGATCCGTGGAGCAACGCGGCGAAGGTCGTCGCCTGCCTGCACGACGCCGTGGACCGGGGCGTCACGGGGGCGGAGCCCGCCGGGTATCTGGCTTCGGCGGCGACCACCACAG
Source organism: Solirubrobacter taibaiensis (assembly GCA_027587225.1). Taxonomy (GTDB): domain Bacteria; phylum Actinomycetota; class Thermoleophilia; order Solirubrobacterales; family Solirubrobacteraceae; genus Solirubrobacter; species Solirubrobacter taibaiensis. Next base: position 30,573 of record JAPDDQ010000033.1, on the reverse strand, counting down.
GGGCTTTCTACGACGGCCTGACGTTCTGCGCCATCGCGATCGAGAGCGCTCGCGCGCAGGGGCGCCTCGGCGGCCTCCCCCGGTTGCTCGCGACGCAGGCGATCCTCGCGGTTCGCCTGCCCAACTGGGACATCGCCATCCCCGCCGCAGAAGAGGCCCGCCGACTGGCGACCGAGCTCGGCCAGCCGATCTGGCTCGCCACCGCCGAGACGGCGATCGCGATGATCGCCGCCCTGCGCGGCGATGCGGCAGCGACGGAGCAGTCAACCGCGCGCGCCGAGCAGCTCGCACTGCCACTCGGCGCCACCCACATCGTCGCGCTCGCTCAGTCCGGTCCGATCCTGTTCGCGCTGGCCCACGGTCACCACGACGAGGCCCTCAGCCGCGCCGAGCGAATGTTCGACCCGAGCGATCCGGCCCACCATCTGCAGTTCGCCTGCATGGCGATCGGCGATCTCGCAGAGGCCGCCGCGCTCGCCGACCGCGCACCCGAAGCGCGCCGACGGCTGGCCCAGGTCGAGCAGATCGTCGGCGACACCCCGACTGAATGGCTCGCGATCAACCTCCGCCATGCCCGCGCCGTACTCGCCCACGACGAGCACGAAGCCAACCTGCGCTTCGATGAGGCCCTCAACGTCGACCTCGACCGCTGGCCCTTCTGGCGCGGCCGGCTCCTGCTCGCCCACGGCCGCTGGCTGCGCCGCCACCGGCGAGTGATGGACTCGCGCGAACCCCTCCGTCGAGCACGCGACATCTTCGACACCATCGGCGCCACCAACTGGGGCGACCACGCACGCTCCGAGCTGCGAGCATCCGGCGAATCCAGCCGTCGTCGCGACCCCGCCGCCCGCGACGACCTGACGGCACAGGAGCTGCAGATCGCCCAGCTCGCGGCGACCGGGATGTCGAACCGCGAGATCGGCCAGCGCCTGTACCTCTCGCACCGCACGATCAGCACGCACCTCTACCGCGTGTTCCCGAAGCTCGGCGTCACGTCTCGCGGGGAGCTCGCCGGCGCGCTGGCTCCGGTCAGCAACGATGCTGCTCGGAACTGACCGGAACTGCAGTGGGCCGGGCAGGAATCGAACCTGCGCGCGTCGGATTATGAGTCCGCTGCTCTAACCGCTGAGCTACCGGCCCGGGAGACGATTGCGGCGCGTAAGGCTACCCCCGTTCTTACACGTTTCTGACGCAAGCCTGCTCAAGTTGCGTTCATGTCCATCTCCGTAAAGCGCAAGCTCGTCGCCGGTGCCGCCGGGCTTGCGGTCCTCGCCGGGTCCGGCGGGGCGTATGCCGCCGGCCAGTCCGGGCCGACGACCAGCAAGGCGCCCGCCGATCGCGCCGCCGAGCAGAAGGCGTTTCTGGATGATGTCGCCAAGCGGCTGAACGTCACGCGCGATCAGTTGGACGCAGCGCTCAAGAGTGCGGCGGAGGCGCGGATCGATGCGGCCGTGGCGGCCGGGAAGCTCACTAAGGAGCAGGGTGAGGCGGCGAAGCAGCGGCTCGCCGCGGGTGCGCCGCTCCTGCCCGGCCTGGGCGGCGGACCCGGTTTCGGCGGCGGCCCTCGCGGTGGTGGCGCTCCGGGTCACGGCGGCCCCGGCTTCGGTGGCCCCGGGTTCGGGATGGGGCTCAGCCTCGAGAGCGCCGAGGGCGCGGCGAAGTACCTCGGGATCACCACGGCGCAGCTGCACGAGCAGCTCCATGCCGGCAAGTCGCTCGCGGATGTCGCCAAGGCCAACAACAAGTCGGTCGACGGGCTCAAGGCCGCGATCAAGGACGCCGCGACCAAGCGGCTCGATCAGGCGGTCAAGGACGGCAAGCTCACCCAGGCGCAGCGGGACGAGATGGCGGCCGAGCTGGACGAGCGCATCGACGACATCGTGAACCTCACGCCGCCGGACCGTCCGGCGCGGCCGAAACACCGCTGGCGCTAGGAAAACTCCCGCACCGAAGGGGCCCGCTGTAATTGACAGCAAGATCCCTGCCGCCAATGCGTTTCAGCGCTCAGTAGGCTAAGTCGAGCGTTGGCGGGCCCCGATGGTGACGAATTGAGCGCCGGTACCGGTGAGGAAACAGTTCCTCTCCTCCGTGCACGCCTTGAGCGCACGGAGCAGCAGGCTGCGTCCCGACAGCGGCAGCTGGAACGCTACGCAGCCGATCTGCGCGAGGTCTTCAAGCAGGAGCGCGCTCGCGCGCAGGAGCTCCGACGCTCCTATCGGGCCACGGTTCGCGCGCTGAGTAATGCCGTCGAGGCGCGCGATGCGTATACCGGCAAGCATGCGGAACGCGTCACGGCATACGGGATGGAGCTGGCCCGCGCGGTGGGGCTCAGCCTCGAGGAGTCACCCCAGATCGAGTTCGGGTTCCTGTTGCACGACATCGGCAAGGTGGCCGTGCCCGACGCGATCCTGTTCAAGACGAGCAAGCTCACGGACGAGGAGTACGCGCTGATCGCCCAGCATCCGGTTGTCGGCGCGGAGATCCTGCGCGACGTGGACTTCCTCGGCGAGGGCAAGCTCGTCGTCCGCCATCACCACGAGCGCTGGGACGGTACGGGCTACCCGGACCGCCTGGCCGGCGAGGAGATCCCGCTCGCGGCACGAGTGTTCTCCGTCGCGGACACGCTCGACGCGCTCACGACCGATCGCCCGTACCGCCCCGCCTCATCGTGGGATGAGGCGCGGCTGGAGATCCGGCGGTTCAGCGGCTCGCAGTTCGACCCGACCGTGGTGGACGCGTTCGACCAGATCCCCGACGAGCAGTTCGCCCGGCTGCGAGGTGCGCTGTGACGCGGACGATCCTGATCGTCGACGACGACCCGATGATCCGCAAGCTGATCGCGACGACGCTGGAGGACATCTCCGGCTACCGCCTGCAGGAGGCCGGGGACGGGCTCGAGGCGGTCGAGCAGGCGATGACGTCACGCCCGGAGATCGTCTTCCTGGACGTGGACATGCCGCGGCTGAACGGGATCGAGACCTGCCGCCGGCTGCGCAGCGACCCGACGACGGCGAGCGCGACGATCGTGATGCTCACCGGCGACTCGGGGGACGTGGTGGAGCGCGGCGCTCAGGACGCCGGCGCGGACCTCTTCCTCACGAAGCCGTTCTCGCCGCTGCACCTGCTACGGCTCGTGGACCGGATCGGCGCGGCTCGGTAAGCCGGCGGACCCGGAAGTCCGGGAACGTCCGGCGCGTCGCCTGATATTCGGCGATCGCGGTCGCGAACTCCGACCGTTCCTCCCCCAGCGACGCCATCAGCAGGTGCTCGAGCGTGCGGACCTCGCGCGTCGTCGCCCGCCGTGGGCGTTTCGTCCGCGTGAACGCGTCCCACGAGCGAGCGAAGGCCAGCATCGTCACGCGGCCGCCGTGCCGGTGGGCCGCGAGCATCGGGCAGATCCCGCCGCGGCCGTCCGTGTACGCGCCGCAGACGATCGGATGCGACCGGATGCCGTCGAGCATCGCGACGCGGGTGGGCTCCGGAAGAGACCGGATGGCGCGCTCGAGCGCGGTGATAGGGTCGCGCACGCCGCCGAAAGTAGCGCTGTTCGGCGGCTGTCCACAACGGCTGGGAGGACGCTTGCAGTGAAGCTCGGGCTGCACATCGGATACTGGGGACTCGGGCTCACCGCCCCGCAGCAGCTGGAGCTCGTGCTGGAGGCCGAGCGACTCGGCTACGACAGCGTGTGGACGGCCGAGGCCTACGGGTCCGACGCCGCGACGATCCTCGCGTGGCTCGCGCAGGCGACGTCCACCATCAAACTCGGCTCCGCGATCTTCCAGATGCCCGGCCGCTCCGCCGCCATGACCGCGATGACCGCCGCGACCATCGATCAATTGAGTGATGGCCGCATGCTGCTCGGGATCGGGTCCAGCGGCCCGCAGGTGGCCGAGGGCTGGCACGGCCAGCGGTTCGCCAAGCAGCTCCAGCGGACCCGCGAATACGTGGACGTGGTCAAGCTGGCGCTGTCCCGCGAACGCCTGGTCTACGAGGGCGAGACGCTGCAGCTCCCGCTTCCGGACGGGCCTGGGAAGGCTTTGAAGCTCACGATCCAGCCCGTGCAGGAGCGGATCCCGATCTACATCGCGGCGATCGGGCCCAAGAACACGACACTGGCCGCCGAGATCGCCGATGGCTGGCTGCCGACGCTCTTCTCCCCCGAGCACGTGGGCGAGTTCCGGCCGCTGCTGGAGGAGGGTTTCGCGCGCGCGGGCGGCGGCAAGAGCTTCGAGGACTTCGACATCGTCCCGACGGTCACGGCGATGGTCAGCGATGACCTCGAGAGCGCCCGCGACGCCATGCGCCACTACGTCGCGCTGTACACCGGCGGCATGGGCTCGCGCAAGCAGAACTTCTACAACGCGCTGATGCGCCGGTACGGCTTCGATGAGGCGGCGGACACCGTCCAGGAGCTGTATCTGGCGGGCAAGAAGGACGAGGCGGCAGCTTCGCTGCCGGGCGAGCTGATCGACACCGTCGCGCTGGTCGGCCCGCCGGACGTCATCCGTGAGCGCCTGCGTGTGTATCGCGATTCGGGCGTCGGCACGTTGATGATCTCCCCGATGGCGTGGACGTTCGAGGAGCGCGTCTCACAGCTGCGCACGATCGCCGGGCTGGTGGAGTGAAGGACCTCACCGTCCGCCCACTCACCGCCGCGGACGAGTCCGACCTCACCGCGCTTGCGCACGTCTGCGACACGACGTACCGGGAATGGACGCCGAAAGGCTGGGTGGTGCCCGAGTTGTTGCCGGGCTGGCCGAATCAGTACTTCGCGCCGGCCGCGTTCATCGAAGGCGCGTACGACCCGGACGGGCGGCTCGTGGCCACGGTCGCCTTCCGGCCGTCGGAGATCGGGCCGTCGGTAGCGCACGTCGGGCTCGTGTTCACGCACCCGACGCGCTGGCGCGAGGGGATCGCGGGGGCAATGATGGACCGCGCGGAGGCGGAGATGGTCGTGCGCGAGTACACATCCGCGGTGCTGTGGACCCCCGACGGGGCCCCCGCGGAGGCGTTCTACCGCGGCCGTGGGTGGGCGCGGGACGGGCGCACGGACTGGCATCCGTGGATGGGGCTGCAGATGGTCGGGTACGCCCGAGACTTGCCTTGAGGGTCCTGCTGGGGGCATTCGGGGACCCGGGCCACGCGTTCCCGGTCCTGGCGCTCGGGGAGGAGCTCGTCGCGCGCGGCCACGAGGTAGGGATCGAGACGTGGCAGCGCTGGCGGGAGCCGGCCGAGGCCGCGGGAATGACGTTCGCCGCCGCGCCGGAGTACCAGGTCTTCCCCACGCGCGAGGTGCCGCTGAAGCCCTACGAGGCGGCGGTGCGCGCGGCCCGGACCACGCGGGAGTTCGTGGCGGCATTCGCGCCGGATGTCGCCGTGGCGGACATCCTCACCGCCGCGCCCGCGTTGGCCGCCGAGCTGGAGGGCGTGCCGCGCGCGACGCTCATCCCCCACGTCTTCCCGGACCTGCCGCCGGGGTTCCCGCCGTTCTCGATCGGCGCGCGCCTGCCCCGCACCGGCGTCGGGCGAGCGATGTGGGCGCGCACGCACCGGCTCGTGGCCATGGGCGTCGAGCAAGGGCGCGTGGAGTACAACGACTGCCGCGCGCAACTCGGGCTGCCGTCGCTGCCGTACGGGCACAGCGGGCTCTCGCGTTCGCTGACGATGATCGGGACGTTCCCGCAGCTCGAGTACCCGCGGGAGTGGCCGGCGTGGACGCGGATCGTCGGGCCGATGCTGTGGGAGCCGGGCGGGCCGCGGGTTGAGCCGGGGCCGGGTGACGGGCCGGTCGTGCTGGTGGCGACCTCGACGTCGCAGGACCCCTCGCACTCGCTCTTGCGGGCCTGTCTGGAGGGCCTGGCGGACGAGCCGGTGCGCGTCATCGCGATCTCCGAGGAGCGTGAGGCGCCCGCGAACGCGGTGCTCGTGCCGTGGATGTCCTACGCCGAGACGATGCCGCTTTGCGACCTCGTGGTCTGCCACGGCGGGCACGGGACCGTCGCGCGGGCACTCGCGTGCGGCGTGCCGGTGCTGATCTGCCCGGCGGCCGGCGACATGGCCGAGAACGCCGCGCGGGTGGACTGGGCGGGCGTCGGCGTGCGGCTCGCGCCGCGGTTCTGCACGGCCTGGGGCGTGCGGTTGGCGGTCCGGCGGGCGCTCCGCTCGCGTGCGCTGCGGGAGCGAGCGGGTGTCTTGGCGCGCTGGGCGCGGGAGCACCCGGGGCCGGCCACGGCCGCGACCCAGCTGGAACGCTGGGCCGCGACCGTCGAGACCGCTAGTTACCGCCGTGCGGAGGGGCCGGCGGCGTGAACCGCACCTCAGCGGTGCCGTTCAGGCCCGCGCTGTCGGTGTAGGAGGCGCCGAAGATGGCGCTCAGGTTCGCCGCGCCGGCGTGGCCCGTGTCCAGCGGCACGGTGAACGTGCCGGTGCAGCCCGCCGTCGAGGACTGCGGGTGGCCGTGGCGCTCGTGGCCGAGGATGTAGGCCACGGTGACCTTCGAGCAGTCCACCGGCTGATCGTCGGTGATCTTGACCTCGTAGGTGATCGTCTGGCCGAACTGGAACGGCGCCAGCGGATCGTCCGGCTTCGGGGTCGTGACCAGCTCGACCACCGGCTCCTGGTTGCCGACGAGCACCTTCACGTCCGCCGAGGCGGTGCGCTTGGTCTCGTCGGTCACCTTCACCACGGGGCGGAACTCGCCGTTACGCGTGTAGGTGAACGCCGGGTGCTGGGCGCGGCTGTCGACCTTGCCGTCACCGTCGAAGTCCCAACGGTACGTGAGCGAGTCGCCGTCCGGGTCGGTGGTCCCGGCGGTGCTGAACTGGACCGTGAGCGGCGCCGCGCCGCCCGCCGGGTTCGCCGAGACCTTCGCGATCGGCGACCGGTTCCCGCGCACGTAGTTGATCTTCGACAGCTGCGCGTCCGGGTTCTCGGCGAAGTACCCGTCGCCGTACTCGAGCACGTACATCGAGCCGTCCGGACCCCACTCGATGTCCATCGGGTTGTCGACGAACCCCGCGAAGCCGTCGATCTCCTTCAGGCGACCCTGCTTGTTGAGCTCCATCATCTTGATGTAGTCGCGCGTCCACTCGTAGAACAGCGGCTTGCCGGCGTAGCTGTTCGGGAAGCGGAACGGTGACTTGTTGCCCTTGATCGGCACGTAGGCCGGGCCGCCCATCGGAGCGATGCCGCCGTTGCCCTCCGGGCCTTCGACCTCGAGCTCCGGGAAGTGCGGCGAGAGGACGTACGAGTACCAGAGGTCTGGCCGCTCGACCTTGGGGAGCGTCGTCAGGCCGGTGTTGTAGGGCGAGTCATTGCGCGGTGCGTTGCAGTCGAACTTCGGACCGGAGAGCTTGGTCGCGAAGTTGAACGCGTTGTAGGCCAGCGTGGGCGTCGCGCAGTACGGCCAGCCATAGTTGGCCGGCTTCTTGATGATGATCCAACGGCCGTGGCCCGCCGGACCGCGGTTCGCGTCGGCCTTGTCGGCGTCCGGCGAGTAGTCGCCGACGTAGAGATCGCCCGACTCCGGGTCGATGCCGAACCGGTACGGGTTGCGCAGGCCCATCGCGTAGATCTCGGGCTTCGTCTTCGCGCGATCTTTCGCGAACAGGTTGCCCTTCGGCACCGTGTACCCGGGCTTGTCCGTCTTGGGCTTGATGCGCAGGATCTTCCCGCGCAGGTCGTTCGTGTTGCCGGCGCTGCGACGGGCGTCGTACACCGGGTTGCGGCCCGGCGACGCGTCGATCGGCGTGTACCCGTCGGAGAAGAACGGGTTCGAGTCATCGCCGGTCGAGAGGTACAGGTTGCCCTCGTCGTCGAACTCGATGTTGCCGCCGACGTGGCAGCACTGGCCACGGTCGACCGGCACGTCCATGATCTTCTGCTCGGTCTTCAGGTCGACGCGGTCGCCCTTGAGCTTGAAGCGCGAAAGGCGGATCACGCCCTTGAACTTCGCCCAGTCCGCCGCGGTGCCGTTGTCCGGCGCGTCACCCTCGTTGAACCCGGGCGTCGCCGGGTTGTCCGCCGGCGTGTTCTGCGGCGGCGAGTAGTACGCGTAGACCCACTTGTCCTTCGCGAACGTGTTCCGGTTGATCGCGACGCTCTGAAGCCCTTCCTCGTCGTGCTGGTACACGTCCATCTTCGCCGCGATGAGGTTCCCGCCCGTCTTCGGGTCGTGGATTCGAATCTCACCGGTGCGCGCCGTATGCAGCACGCGCCCGTCCGGCAGCACCGCAAGGTTCATGGGCTCGCCGGGAAAATCGTTCAGCGTGATCTTCTCGAACTTCTCCGCGCCCGGTTGGGGCGTCGGAGTCGGTGATGGTGTCTGCCCGTGAGCAGCCGCCGGGATGCCGACACATCCCGCCGCCACCAGCATGGCCGCGATGGCCTGCCTCCGCATGTTTTTCCTCCCACTTCCTGATGCGAGACGGGCACCGCGCGCTCTGGTCACGCGAGGGACGCCCCGCCCCCTGACATGGAGGCTCTTTAGCCGTAAACGGCTGCAAACTAACGTCGGGGGCCCGACAGATGTGCGGGATTCCCCGAGAAACGGTGTGAAACCGATGAGACTTGGCGTGAGAACGCCTACCGACAGGTCCGTCGGGTGTCTCGACGCCCCTGCGTTTAAGCAACGAGGCCCGCGTCTCTCGACGCGGGCCTCGTGAAGCTCGGGGGGTGGGATTCGAACCCACAACCCTTCGGTTAACAGCCGAATGCTCTGCCGTTGAGCTACCCCCGAAGGTGCCCTTCAAATGTACTACCCGCTCTCGGCTCCGGCTGGCAACAAAAGCAGCCCGGCCTCGACCATCGCGTGGCAGTTCGCGCACAGTAGCACGCATTTCCGCGCCTCCAAGCGCAGTCTGGCCAGCGAGCGCGTGATTCCCTGCCTACTGACCTCGAAGGCTTTCGTGGCGGGGTCGCGGTGGTGAAATTGCAGCGCGCCGACGTACGCATCGAACCCGCACGTGACGCACTGGCCGCCGGCTTCCGCGACCAAGATCTCCTTCACGCGTCGGCGACGATCGCTCACCGCCTCGGTGTTGCAACGAGCGCAGCGGTAGTGACCGGCAGCGCCGACCCGCACGAACGAGCCCCAACCGTGCCGTGCGCAGTCTCGCAGGAGCGAGTCCGGTCGATCCTCGTCCCGCCGCGCGTACCGTGCCGGCTGAGTCTTGAGTTCGTGTCGCTGCAGCCAGTGGCGGACGGTGGTGGCGCTGACGTTGCAGCGCTGCGCGATCTGACGAATCGACAGGCCTTCTTCGACCAACGCCTGGAGTCGCTCGCGTGCGATCCCACCGCGTGGAGCGTGCCGTTCCGTGTGGCGGGAGCTCAGGCCGTGCTTGTTGACCCAGTACCCGACGGTCGACGCGGACTTGCCCGCCTCGCGTGCGATCGACTCGATCGAGCGGCCGTCGGCGAGCTGGGCGGCGAGCCATTCGCGGTCCATGGAAATACGAACACTAGTTCGTATGCCGGACGGAATCAGGTCAGCTTGTGGCGGATGACGTCGAGCACTCTTTGGCGCTCGGCGGCGAGATCGCGGACGCCCGGGGCGCCGGAGCTCTGGGCCTGGCGGATGTGCCGGTCGAGCCGGTTGAGTTGCATCTGCAGGTCCTCCAGCTCGAGCTTCGCGGGAGTCGCGTCGAGGCTGCCCGACTGGACGACCAGCGCGGCGATGGTGTGCGCGAGGGTGTCGTCGCCGGACGGGATGCCGCCCATCGGCGAGCGCAGCCGGCCACGGAGATAGGCCGCCGCGCGGCGGGTAGTCGGCGCGGCGAAGTAGTCGTCCACGTCGACGTCCGCGAGTCGCTTCTCCCCGTGCTCGGGCAGCGCGATGCAGAACGCGAGGAACACACGCTCGTTCTCCTCGCGCCGCGTCAGCTGGGCACGTGGGTCGATCGGGTCAGGCGGCGGTGCGTCGTTGCGCCGGTACCGATCGCGATCGCGGTCACGCCCGCCGCCGCGATAGTTGCCCCGGCCGCCGCCGCCGCGGCGGCCACCGCCACCACCGCCACGCGGCTGCCACTCACGACTCCAGCCCTGGTCCTGCTGAGGTGGCGGCTGGTACGCCTCCGGAGGCGCCTGATCCACGTGGTAGCCCGGTCGAGGAGCCTCCTGCGGCTGCGAAGGCTCCTGACTGCCCGGCTGAAGGGCCGAAGCGGGCGTGGCCGCCCCGGGATCACCCGCGGCTTCCCATTCCGAGGGCGGCCCCATCGCGCCGGGGTCGAACTCGTCGCCGCCGCCGGAGAACCCGTCCCAATCGGGCGGCGGCGGGCCGTCATAGTCGTCGGGCGGCTGCGCCGCGGCGCCTGGCGTTTCGGCGCGCGCAGGTGAACCCTGGGCGAGCGGCCCGCTGGACGGAGCCGGGGGGCCCTGCTGGTGCGGCGTACCCGCCTGCGCTGTGTCGTGTGGATGCGGCGCGCTCTGGTTCGGCGCATCGGCCTGGTCGGGCCCGGCGCCCTGCGGCGGCGCATCACCCTGGCCGCGCGCACCTTCTCGAGGTGCACCATCTCCCGGCGCCGGGGCACCCGGTCCCTGCTGCGGCGGCGAAGCCTGCGGGTGCGGCAGCGCCTGCTGGTGGGGCGCAACGGGTCGGCCGGTCGAACCTTGCCGGTACTGCGACGCGCCCTGCTGGTGCTGCGGTGGCCGCGACCAGCCCGAGCGCGGCGGGTTGCCCCCACGGCCGGGCTGTCCACCCCCGCGCAGGTCGTCCCGCCGCACGGTCGTGAACGGTTGACGGAGCGCCTCGTTCACCAGATTCGGGGTCATCCCGAACCGATCGGACACCAGTGCCACCAACTCGTCCCGCAGGATCGTCGCCCCCAACGAGCCGATGATCGGGGCCACGGTCGCGAGCATCTCGTCGGTCGTCGCGTCCGGCTGCTCCAACGCCCGCTCGACCTCGAAGCGCTCGATCGCCACCGCCTTCTCGAGCATTCCGCGCAGCGCCTCGCCTCCGGCGGTCTGCGCCACGTCGGCCGGGTCCTGGCCCGCCGGAAGGCGCACGATCCGGAACTCGACCGCACGCGTGGAGCGGGCCTTGTTGTGCGTGCGCAGGGCCGCGATCCCCTTCGCGACCGACTCCTGGCCGGCCCGGTCCGGGTCCTGGCAGAACAAGGCCTTCGGGGCCAGCCGGGCGATCGCGTCCACCTGCTGCTCGGTCAGCGCCGTGCCCATCTGCGCGACGACCTCGGGCACGCCGGCCTGATGCAGGGCGATGACGTCCGTGTAGCCCTCGACCAGCACCACCCGCCCGGCCCGCGCCGCCGCGGCGCGCGCGAGGTCAGCGCCGTAGACGATCCGCCCCTTGTGGAAGAGGTCGCTCTCGGACGTGTTCAGGTACTTGGGCTTGTCGTCGGGCTTCATCGCCCGCGCGCCGAAGCCGAGCACGCGCCCGCGCTCGTCGGCCAGCGGGAACGTGATGCGTCCACGGAAGCGATCGAAGATCGAGCCCCGCTGCGAGCGCGTGGCCAGCCCGGCCGCGACGATCTCGCCCTCGGTGTAGCCGGCCCGCCGCGAGCCGTTCACCACGCGATCCCAGGTGTCCGGCGCGAACCCCACGCGGTACGCGCGCAGCGCGCCCTCCTCGAGACCCCGCTCCGAGAGGTACGCACGGGCATCCGCCGCCTCGGGCGACTCCCACAGCACGCGTACGTAGTAGGCAGCGGTCCGTTCCAGGAGCGCGAGCAGCCGCTCCCGGCGCTGCCGCTTCTCAGCGTCTTTCGGGTCCTCCGCCTCCCGCTCCAACGTCACCCGATAGCGCTCGGCCAGCGACTCCAACGCCTGCCCGAAGTTCAGGTTCTCCGTCTCCATGACGAACTTGAACACGTCGCCACCGGCGCCACAGCCGAAGCAGTAGTAGACCTTCTCGACCGGGTTGATACCGAACGACGGGGAACGCTCGTCGTGGAACGGGCACAGGCCCTCCAGACGCGCCGCGCCCGCTCGCCGGAGCTCCGTGCGCGCGCCGACGAGCTCCGCGAAGTCCACGGCGTCGCGGACTCGCTCGCGCGAATCGTCGGTGTACCGCGCCATCAGAGCGCCAGGCCCTGAGGCACGATGCGCTCCGTCCAGTCGCGGATGGCAAATCGATCGGTCATCCCCGCCAGATAGTCGATCACGCGATCCGGCATCTCGCCCGGGGGCAGCTCGTCCGGGTGCTCGCAGTACCAGTCGAAGAGCCCGCGCAGCACCCGCTCGACGCGCGCCGCCTGCTCGCGTTGCGCCGGGCCGAGGTACACGCGCTCGAACATGAAGGAGCGCAGCGCGTACATCGCGCGCCCGACCTGCTCGCCCTGCACGATGTCCCCCGCGGCCTCGGAATGCTCCACGAGGTCGTGGACGAGCGTGTCGATCCGGGCCGGCCCGGTCGGGCCGAGGATGGCGATCTCGTCGACCGGCAGGTCCTCGACCTGCAGCACGCCGGCCCGCAGCGCGTCGTCGATGTCGTGGTTGATGTAGGCGATCCGGTCCACGAGCCGCACGATCTTGCCCTCGAGCGTTGCCGGCTCCCCCGCACCCGAGCTGTGGCGCAGGATGCCGTCGCGCACCGGCTCGGTCAGGTTCAGCCCTTCGAGCACGTCGACCACCCGCAGCGAGTGCTCGTTGTGCCGGAACCCGCGGCCGAAGCGCTCGCGGCCGGCCCGGTCGAGCACGTCCTCGCCGATGTGCCCGAACGGTGGGTGCCCGACATCGTGGCCGAGCCCGATCGCCTCCGTCAGGTCCTCGTTGAGCCGCAAGGCCCGCGCGACGGTGCGCGAGATCCCGGTGACCTCCAGCGTGTGCGTGAGCCGCGTGCGGAAGTGGTCGCCCTCGGGTGAGACGAACACCTGCGTCTTGTGCTTGAGCCGCCGGAACGGCTTGGAGTGCACGATCCGGTCGCGGTCGCGCTGGAACGGTGTCCGCACGCCACTGTCGGCCTCCTCGCGCACGCGGCGCGCCGGATAGGACGGCATGGCGAGCGGCGACAGCCACATGGCCTCACGCGCCTGCTGGGCGGAGGCGAAATCACTGACGGTCGGCGCGCTCACGCCTTCCATTCTGACCGGCCCGCCTGCGGAACCGGGGATTTGCGCAAACCTTTTACCCAGCGTCCGCCCACGAGCGATCGTGCGCGTGGATGATCGACGCCTGCGCGGCCGCCACCCGCGCGATCGGGACGCGGAACGGCGAGCACGACACGTAGTCGAGCCCGGCCATGTGGAAGAACTCGATCGAGTCCGGGTCGCCCCCGTGCTCGCCGCAAATCCCGAGCTTGAGATCCGGCCGCGCCTCGCGCCCCACCCAGGCCGCGAGCCGCACCAGCCAGCCGACACCCGGCTTGTCGATCGTCTCGAACGGCGAGCGCTCGATGATCTTGCGCTCCATGTAGACGGGCACGAACTTGGACTCGACGTCGTCGCGGGAGAACCCGAGCGCCGTCTGGGTCAGGTCATTTGTGCCAAAAGAGAAGAAGTCCGCAAATTTTGCGATTCGATCTGCAACAAAACACGCGCGCGGGAGCTCGATCATCGTCCCCACCGTGTAGTCCTCTAGCTCGTGCAGCCCTTCCTCGTCCCCGATCCGGACCACGAGCTCGCGCATGATCTCGATCTCGTGCTCGTAGTCGACGAGCGGGATCATGATCTCGGGGTGCGGAGGCTCGTCCATCGCCTTCGCCGCGCGCATGATCGCGTGGACCTGCATCTCGTAGATCTCGGGGTAGAGGATCCCGAGCCGGCACCCGCGCGTGCCCAGCATCGGGTTCTCCTCCGAGATGCGCTCGGTCGTCTCCAGCAGCGTCTCGAGCTCGTCCAGGTCGTCCGTGCACTCGATCCGCGCCCGCTCCACCTGCGCCGCCAGTTCCGGCAGGTCCGGGAGAAACTCGTGCAGCGGCGGGTCCAGGAGCCGGATCGTCACCGGCAACCCCTTCATCGCCTCGAACAGGCCCTCGAAGTCCTCCTGCTGGAGCGGCAGCAGCTCCGCGAGCGCGTCTTTGCGCGCCTCCCGCGTGTTGGACATGATCATCCGCCGCATCTTCGGCTGGCGGTCCTCGGCCATGAACATGTGCTCGGTCCGGCACAGGCCGATGCCCTCCGCGCCCAGCTCACGCGCCTTGCGGGCATCGCCCGGCGTGTCGGCGTTCGTGCGCACACCGAGCCGGCGGACGTCGTCCGCCCAGCCCAGCACGGTCTCGAACGCCTTGAGGATCTCGTCGAAGGCGGGGTCCTCCACCGGGTCCACGAGCGGGACGTCGTCGAGCGTGACCTCGCCGTTGGTGCCGTTGATGGCGATGAAGTCGCCTTCGTGGATCACGCGGTCGCCGACGCGGATGCACCGGTCCTCGAGGTTGATCTTCAGCTCGGAAGCCGCGGTGACGCACGGCACGCCCATGCCGCGGGCGACGAGCGCGGCATGACTGGCCTTGCCGCCGAGGCTCGTGAGAATGCCTTTGGCGGCGTGGAACCCACCGACGTCGTTGGCGTTCGTGTCCGGGCGGACGAGGATCACGTCGCGGTCGTCGGCGGCGGCGTCGATGGCGTCGCGCGCCGTGAAGACGATCTCGCCCTTGGCTCCACCGGGGGCCGCCGGCACGCCGGTGGTGATGATCTCGTAGTCCGCGTTGGGGTCGAAGGTCTTGACCAGCAGCGCGGTCAGCATCTCGGCGTCGACGGTCATCAGCGCCTGCTCGCGGTCGAGCAGGCCTTCCTCGACGGCGTCGCGCGCGAAGCGCACCGCGGCCTGCGCCGGCCGCTTGGCGTCGCGCGTCTGGAGCATGTAGAGCTGCCCCTCCTCCACCGTGAACTCGGTGTCCTGCATGTCCCCGTAGTGCTTCTCGAGCGTCCGCAGGATGTCCATCAGCTGCTCGTAGGCGTCGGGCAGCCAGTCCTTCATCTCGGCGATGTCGCGCGGCGTGCGCGCGCCGGAGACGACATCCTCGCCCTGGGCGTTGGGCAGGAAGTCGCCGGAGGGCTCGGGCGCGCCGGTCACCTCGTCGCGGCTGAACGCGACGCCGGACCCCGACGTGTCGCCCTTGTTGCCGAACACCATCTGCTGGACGTTGACCGCCGTGCCCCAGTCGTCCGGGATGCGGTTGATGCGGCGGTACTCGTTCGCCCGGTCGCCCGTCCAGGAGTCGAACACGGCGCGGATCGCGAGCCGCAACTGCTCCTGCGGGTCCTGCGGGAACTCCTCGTCGGTGTGCTCTTGGTAGAGCGCCTTGAAGCGATCGACGAGCTCCTTGAGCGCGTCCGCGTCGAGCTCGGTGTCCTCCTCGACGCCACGGTCTTCCTTGACCGCCGTGATCGTCCGCTCGAACGCCTCGCCGTCGATGCCGCGGCTGACGTTGCCGAACATCTGCAGGAAGCGCCGGTAGGAGTCCCACGCGAACCGCTCGTTCTCGGTGGCCTTCGCGAGGCCCTCGACGGACTTGTCGTTCATCCCGAGATTCAGGACGGTGTCGAGCATGCCCGGCATCGACTCGCGCGCGCCCGAGCGCACGGAGACGAGCAGCGGGTCATCGTCGTCGCCGAGTCGCTTGCCCGTGTGCTCCTGCAGGCGCTCGAGCGCCTCCGCGACCTGGTCGGCCATCCCGTCGGGCTCTTGCTGGTCGGCCTGCATGTAGGCCACGCACGCCGCGGTGGTGATCGTGAAGCCGGCCGGCACGCGGTCGGCGCCGAGCACGCGCGTCATCTCGGCGACATTCGCGCCCTTGCCGCCAAGCAGGTCGCGCATGTCCTTCGAGCCCTCGGCGAAGTCGTAGACCCACTTGTCGTCTTTGGCCATGGCTCAGAACACCCGCTGTTTGGTGGTGGAGACGGTGAAGCCGTGGTTCGACCGCAGGCTCTTGCAGGTGATGCCGGTCGTCCGCGACGTGCACTTCAGGCGCCCGAAGGTCGTGCTCTTGCCGTACGCGAGCGGCTTGGCGTCGGGGTCGAACACCGTGTCGGTGATCTTGATCCGCTTGCCCTTCCCGGTCTCGTTGACCATCAGGGCGCGGTCATTCCCGCCTTTCCACTCGCACCGCACCTGGCGCGGGGTCCGGGCGTCCGAGAAGAACATGCACCCGAGCTTCCCGGTCGGCGACCGGAACGTCCGCAGGGCGGCATCGGCGGGCGCGGCGACAGCCGTGGCGGCCACCCCCGTGATCGTCAGGGCGAGCGCGACAGAGAACCGACTCATCGGCCCGGAGCCTATATGGCAGAGCCGGACAAACGAGCCGGAACCCGCGCGGTTGCAACCATGCGCGAATCGGGCACTCGAATCGTCGATGGATCGACTCCGCGCACGCTGGCGGCTGTGGCGATGGCGCGGGCCGTGGAACGACGAGGCGCGGGTCCTGTCCCTGCGGGTGCGCGTGGGGCGCCTGCTCGACGAGCCCCAGGAGATCACCCACACGGTGTACGTGACGTCGCCCGCCGAGGCCGAACGCGTACGGACCGCCGCGTTGAAGGCCGGCTACGCGGTGGAGACCGAACGCGTCGGCCCGCCCGAGGCGCCGGAGTGGGAGCTGACGGTGGCGCGCTGGGCGCTCCCCACCCTCTACGTGATCCGCGAGCAGCGTGCGTTCCTGGAAGACCTCGTCGACGACTACGACGGCTGGCTGGTGACTTCGCTCTACGCCGACGAGGACGAGGACTGGGCGCGCCGACAGGCGAACCGTCTCGAGGCCTCAGCGGGCCCGGTCCGCATGCCGGTCCGCCCGTACCGCCGCCCACCGCGTTGGTGGCAACGCCGCCGGACCCCCTGACGCACCGACCAGCGGGCCACCCGAGTCGTTTGACTGTCGGAAAACGACAGTCAAACGACTCACCCCTGCCGCGCGAAGGTCCCGCCCTTCCTCGATGCAAACCGACCTCGTGCCGCTTCCGGACGCGATTGCGAACTGAGCGCCACGCGCCAGATCAGCGCGTCGACACCGGCCGCAACCGCAGGTGCGCGTGGTGCTCCAACGTGTCGATGATCGCCCGCTCGGCCTGCGCGAGCGCGAGCGGTGGGGCGTCCGGCGTCTCCGCCAAGGGCCGCCCCAACGCCGCGACCATGAAGGCGTGCGCGTCCTCATCCAGCGGGAACGCATTGGCCTCGCAGGAGCCGCAGACGACGCCGCCCGCCGCACCGGAGAAGCCCACGAGGTGCTCGCGGTCCCCGCAGGAGGCGCAACCCGCCAGGTGTGGCGCGAAGCCCGCGGCCAGCAACAGCTTCAAACGAAACGCGAGCGAGTTCGCCCGGCCGGCCCGTGTCACGTCGCGGTCGATCAGCGCGAGCTGGTTCGCCAGGAGGTGGTAGACACCCTCATGCGGGTCGCCGTCGTCGAAGATGCGCGAGACGGCCTCGCACGCGCGGGCGGCGCCGTCCAGGGCCGCGCCGTGCTCACGCACACGCGGGTAGGCCTCGATCGTCTCGACCGAGGTCACGGTCAGCATGTCGCTGCGGCCCTCGTAGAGCACGAGGTTCAGCCGGAAGAACGGCTCCAGCCGCCCGCCGAACCGGGACTTGGCCTTGCGGACCCCTTTCGCGATTGCGCTCACTCGACCGCGAGTCGGGGTATACAGGTGGAGGATGCGGTCCGCTTCGCCGTAGCGAATGGAGCGCAGGACGATTCCTTCGGTTTTTACCGATCCGGATATCGCACTATCCTTTTTGAAGCCATGAGCCAGATCACCGTCTACACGACCGAGCCCTGCGGCTATTGCCGCGTCGCGAAGGCCCTTTTGGCCAAGCGCGGCGTCCCCTATGAGGAGATCAACCTCGCCAAGGACCCTGAGGGCCGGGCAGAGCTCGTGCGTCTCACCGGCATGATGACGTTCCCCCAGGTCGTAATCGACGGCGAGTCGATCGGGGGCTACCAGGAGCTCGTCGCGTTCGACAAGGCGGGCAAGCTCTCGGAGTTCGCTGCGGCCGCTTGAAGCGCCTCCCTGGCCCGACCCGCATCGCACGCTCGGGCAACCCTGGGGCGCTGACGGCCGCGCTGCTCGACCTCCTGCTCGCCCACGAGCCGGAGTACCTGGAGAACCCGCGCGAGCTGATGCGCATGCTCGCGCCGTACCACCACTGTGCTCGCTGGCTGGGTGAGGATCCGGGCGAAGTGTTCGACACCGTCGCCTCCGGCGCGCCCCCCACCCTGCGCGACGCGGTCAGGACGTTCGGCCGACGAGAGGACATCGAGCCCGAGGCCTTCGGCTTCGCCATCGTGCAGACCGCCGAAGGCGCCGAGTACTTCCGCGTGATCTAGGCGAACGAACGCGGCAGCCGACTGCGTCGGCGCCAAGCGCGTTCGCTTGAAGATCGCTTCGCGGATCTCCTAACTCCCGCGCGGGCGCGTCTGGCAGCGCTCGCACACGTACGTCCCGCGCCCCGCGACCCGCAGCTTGCGCACGAGCGCTCCGCAGTTCGGACACGGCTCGCCCTCGCGGGTGTGGACGAGCATCTTGTCCTGGAACGTGCCGCTGACGCCGTACGGGTCACGGAAGTCGTCGATCGTCGCGCCCTTGGACTCGAGCCCCAGCAGCAGCGCCTCGACGACGCCGTCGCGGATGGCCGCGACCTGCGCGCGCGTAAGCTTGTTCGCGGGCCGCAATGGGTGCACGCGGGCGCGGAACAACGCCTCGTCGGCGTAGATGTTGCCGACGCCGGCGATCCGCTTTTGATCGAGCAAGAACGCTTTCACCGGCGCCCGTGAGGTCTTGGCCAACGCGTACAGGTGCTCGGCCGTGAACGCGCGTTCGAGCGGTTCGACCCCGAGCCGCGCGTCGAAGAACACGTCGCGCGCCTCCGGCCCGAGCGCCAGCTCGCCCGTCCCGAACCGCCGCGGGTCGTCGAACACCAACTCATGTTCACCGAGCCCAAGCCGCACGCGCACGTGGCGGCTCGGCGGGTCCGGGTCGAGCAAGAGCGTCCCGGTCATGCGGAGGTGCATGAGCAGAAAGACGTCGTCCTCGAGCTCCCAGACGAGGTACTTGCCGCGCCGGCCCAGCTTCTCCACCCGCCGGCCGAGCAGCGCCGCGCGCATCTCCTCCGGCGCCAGCGGCCGGCACCAGCGCTCGTCGAGGATGTCCACGGTCTCCAGCACCCGCCCTTCCACGTGGGGCGCCAGATGACCGCGGATCGTCTCGACTTCAGGCAGCTCGGGCATATCGCCCGAGCAGGCTAGCTAGAACGGACTTTGGGTCCGGGCGTAGGCCTCGATCTCGGACTCGACCTGCTTCAGGGACTTCTTGAGCACCTTCTTGAACACCCGGTTCGTGAGCGCTGGGCCCGGCTTGCCCTTGATCTTCTCGTTGTTGTACGCCGAGTGGAGCCGCAGCAGCGCCTTGGCCCCGCCGTACTTGGCGGCGATCGTCTCCGCCGCCGCGGACGAGTAGGAGTACGCGAACGACAGCGGGATCGAGGACATGTTGTGGAAGGCGTCGCGCTTCGAGAGCCGGGCCAGCGACAGCACGTTCTCGGCCGACTGCTGCTTGGACGAGTCCTTGAGCTGCGCGCCGCTGAGCAAGGCGCCCGCGTCGCCGGCGCGCTTGTCCTTGGACACGTACATCGCGGTGCCTTCACTCAGCCACACCGGGACACGCCCACCGGTGCGCCGCGCGAGGGCGACGTGGGCGAGCTCATGGGCGATCGTCTGCCGGCGCCCGCTGCGCGAGTCCTTGCCGTAGGAGCGCCAGAGCACGAACACCCTCTGGCCGGCGACGTCGCTGACGCTCTTGGCCGGCCCGTCGGTGAACACCTGGGCTTCGGCGATCGCCACGAGCGCGCTCAGCGTCTTCAAATCCCGGGTCAGCGCGCGCGTGTCGTTGCTGTTGCGGTTGACGATCACGAGCACCTTGCCGGGCACTTTCACGCCCTTCAGCTTGCGCTTCATGCTCGCCCGACCCTTCTCGAGGTCGGTCATCAGGCTGCCGACCTTCATCTTCGCCGGAGCGAGGGCGAGGAAGTGGTCGCTCGTGCGCGCCTTGTAGCGCGTGTGCTCCCACGGCGCGAGCGCACCTGCCGACGGCCGGTCGCGGGCGACGCGCCAGCCGTCCTCGGTCTTCTGCACCGTCATGCGGGACGTCTTGATGTAGAAGGTCTCGATGTCGTCGAAGCGGTAGGTCATGTCCACGCGCAGCGTGCCCTTCTCGCCCTCGATCTCGGTGCCCTCGGCGGTCATGCGCACGTCACTGATCGGAAGCTCTTTGGCGTTCGCGATCGCGCGCTTGTCCTTGGACGCCTGCGATCCGGTCGCGGTCTTCAGGAACGCGGCCTCGTCGCCGTCGCGCAGCGCCGCCGCGCGATCCGCCAGCAGCTTGTTGAGCTGCTCGGTGTCGCTCGGCTCCTTGGTGGCGGTCGGCTTCGGCTTCGACTGGCCCTGGGACTCGGTCGTCGAAGCGCGCTTGGTGTCCGTCTTCGGCGCGTCGTCGCCTCCGCAGGCGGCGATGAGCAATGCCGTGGCGGTCACTGCCGCCAAACGTGATGTGTCAAGCAGTGAACGCACAATGAGTGGGTTCCCGAGTTATCGAGACAACTCACCCTACGTCTGCCGCAAATTTGGTGGTTTAGACGAACGGTGTGCCCGGAAGCGGCGCGTCCCGGTCTGTGAGCCACTTCAACACCGATGCTCCGACGTCAGCAAACGGACCATCATGCCGCTTACCACTCTGTCCGGCGAAGCGGGCGAGCAGCGGCACGTGCTCGCGGGTGTGGTCGGTGCCGGGGGTGGTCGGGTCGCAGCCATGATCAGCGGTGATGATCAGCAGGTCGCGCTCCGGGTCCAGCCGCGGGAGCCACGTTCCCACCTCCATGTCGATCGCCTTCAGCGCCTCGTGGTAACCGGGGACGTCGTTGCGGTGCCCGTAGACCTGGTCGGTCTCGACGAGATTGGTGAACACGAACCCGCCGTCGAGCGTGTCGATCAGCTCCGCCGTGGCCGCCATCGCCACGGCGTTCGTCGGGCCCTTGTACTCGTGATCGACGCCGACGCCGTCGAACACCTGGCCGATCTTGCCCACCGTGTGGACGGGCACGCCGGCCGCTTGCAGCTCCTGCATGTACGAGCGAGCAGGCGGCGGGAGCGCGAGGTCCTTGCGCCCGTCGGTGCGCACGAACGCACCTGGCGTGCCGCGGAACGGCCGGGCGATGACACGGCCGACGGCATGCTCGCCCGACATGATCTCCCGCGCGGCGGCGCACGCCGCGTAGAGCTCGGTCGGCGGCACCTGGTCCACGTGCGCGGCGATCTGCAGCACCGAGTCAGCCGACGTGTAGACGATCAGGTCGCCGGTGGCGAGGTGCCGCGCGCCGAAGTCCTCGATCACGCCCGTGCCGCTGTAGGGCTGGTTGCACAGGACGCCACGCCCGGTCGCGTCGCGCAGCTGCTCCAGCACGTCGTCGGGGAATCCGTCCGGGTACGTCCGCAGCGGTTGCGGCGTGACGACGCCCATCAGCTCCCAGTGCCCGGTGATCGTGTCCTTGCCCGGGCCAAGCGGATGCAGGCGGCCGTGGACGACGGGGTACGGCGAGGGCGTCACGCCGGCGAGCGGCAGGACGTTGCCGAGCCCGAGCGCCTGCAGCACCGGCAGCTCGAGGCCGCCGGCGGCCTCGGCGAGGTGCTGCAACGTGTTCGTGCCCTCGTCGCCGTAGTCAGCCGCGTCCGGCAGCGCTCCGGCGCCGCAGGCGTCGATGACGATCACGAAAGCCCGTTTGGTCACGGGCAGGAGTGTTATCGCATCTTGGCCCGCGGGTGGGCGTCGAAGTAGACGTCCTTGAGGCGGTCCGCGGACAGGTGGGTGTAGAGCTGGGTGGTCGCGATGTCCGCGTGGCCGAGCATCTCCTGCAGGCTGCGCAGGTCGCACCCGCCCGCGAGCAGGTGGGTGGCGAACGTGTGGCGCAGCGTGTGCGGGCTCATCCGTTCGGCGAGACCGGCGGTGGCCGCGTGGCGCTGCACGATCTTGTACAGGCCCTGGCGGGTGAGCCCGGCGCCGCGATGGTTGACGAACAGGCTCGATTCGAGCCGGTCGCCGACGAGCCGCCCGCGCCCCTTGGCCAGATAGGCGTTGACGGCGCGGGTCGCGGCCGAGCCGACGGGCACGATCCGCTCCTTGGACCCCTTGCCGCGGGCGCGCAGGATGCCGATCTCGAGGTCGACGTCGTTGGTCTCCAGATCGATCGCCTCCGAGGCGCGCAGCCCGCAGGCGTACATGAGCTCCAGCAGAGCGCGGTCGCGCAGCGCCGCGGGCTCGGTGCCCCGCGGCTGCTCGAGCAGCTTGCTGACCTCGTCACGGCTCAGCACGTGCGGGAGCCGACGGCTCTGCTTCGGGGCGCGCAGGTTCGCGGTCGGGTCGGTCTCCAGCTCGCCCTGCCGCCGGAGATGGCGGTAGAAGGAGCGCAGGCACGCGACCTTGCGCTGCAGCGTCGCCGGCGCGACCGGCGGCTTCTCCCCGTCACCCGCGGCGAGGCTGGAGACGAAACCGGCCAGGTCGGAGTGGTTGACGGCGAGCGCGTCGCGGCCGCTCAGGTACGAGCCGTACTGGAGCAGGTCCGAGCGGTAGGCCTCGAGCGTGTTGCGCGAGAGCCCGCGCTCGAACTCGAGGTAGGCGAGGAAGTCGAGCACGAGGTGCTCGAACGGTTGTGTGTCAGCAGGCGTGGCAAAGGGAGCGTCGGCGACGGCCATCGCTCACCCCTTCGCGGTCGGACGGCGTTGCCCTCCGCCTGCAATCAGCCTCTCAGGCGATCCCGGAAGCGGTAGAGCGCGATCAGCGTCTTGGAGTCCTTCGTCTCGGCGAGGACGGCATCGAGATCGCTCAGTGGGCGGGTTTCGACGTCGATCCGCTCGTCCTCCTCCACCTCTGGGCGCTCGTCGACGTCGCTGATGCCCTGCGCCAGGAAGAGGTGGATCTCCTCGCTCGTGAAGCCGGGCGTCGTCAGGAACGAGCCGAGCGACTCCCACTCGGCGGCCTGCTTGCCGACCTCTTCCGCGAGCTCGCGCTTGGCCGTGTCCAGCGGGTCCTCGCCCTCCTCGTCGAGCTTGCCGGCGACGATCTCCAGCAGGTCGGGGATGCCGACGGCTTCACGCGGTTGGCGGACGAAGATGAGGTCGTCGCCGTCCAGCACGACGATGCCGACCGCGCCCGGGTGGGTGACGTTCTCGCGCTTGACCTCCGCCCCGTCCTCGTGGCGGAACGTGCCGCGCTCGACGTTGAAGAACTTGCCTTCGAAGATCGTCTCGTTGGCGATCCGTTCGAAGCGTGAGCTCATGCGGCCGCAGCCTCCTCCAGAAGTGTCAATCCGATGTCGAGCATCGCCTCGAGCGCGTACTGGGTGACGCGCTCGGTGGGCTCGTGGTTGTGCTGTGTGCCGTTGGCGACGTTCACACACGGGATGCCGGCCGCCTCGAAGACATTGGCGTCCGACGCGCCACCCGTGGCGATGCGCTTCGGCTCGTAGCCGTGCGCCCGCAACGCCGCCTCGGCGGCGACGACCGCCGGCGATGACGGCTTCTGGCGGTAGCCCACGACCTGCTTCTCCGTGATCACGTCCACGTCGCAGCCGCCGTGGCTGGCGCCGTCGCTGAGCGCGTCGATCATGCCCGCGAGCACGCCCTCGGCCTTGTCGGGGTCCACCGAGCGGACCTCCGCGAGCAGCCGGGCACGCTCGGCGACGACGTTCGTGGACTCGACTCCACCGTGGAAGTAGCCGAGGTTCGCCGTCGTCTCCGGATCGATCCGGCCGTGCGGCATGTGGGCGGCGGCGTGGGCCGCGGCGAGGATCGCCGAGTGGCCCTCCTCCGGGCGCAGGCCGGCGTGCGCGGACTTGCCGAGGAAGTGCGCCTCGATCCGGTACAGCGTCGGCGACGAGGTGACGATCTCGCCGATCGCGGTCGCGTGGTCGAAGACGTACCCGAACTCGGCCTGCAGTTGCTTCGCGTCGAACCGCTTGGCGCCGAGCAGGCCGATCTCCTCCTCGACCGTGAACACGAGCTCCACGCCGACCGGCGAGCCCTCCACACTGCAGCGCCGGGCGAGTTCGAGCAGCATCGCCACCGCCGCCTTGTTGTCGGCGCCGAGGATGCCGTCGTGCTCGTTCTCCCACGCACCGTCGACCAGGACCGGCTCGATCGGCGCATGCGCGGGCACCGTGTCCAGGTGCGCGCACAGGAGGATCGTCCGCTCGCCGCGGCCGCGCAGCCGGGCCATCAGGTTCCCGGCTGCGTCGCGCGTGACTTCCAGGCCCATCCCGCGCAGCTCACGCTCGACGTGGTCCGCGCAGGCCGCTTCCTCCCCCGACGGGGAGAGGATGCGGCAGAGAGCTACGAAGGTGTCGTTGAGCCGGGCTTTCTCCGCCTCGCTCGCGGGCCTCACCGCGCGGCGGCCGGTTCCTCGCTCGAGGCGAGCTCATCCGGGCGCAGCTCCTCGGCACGGCCGAGCGCGGCGGCGACGAAGTCCCGGAACAGCGGCGCCGGACGCTCCGGGCGCGACTTGAACTCGGGGTGGTACTGGGACGCGACGAAGAACGGATGGTCCGGAATCTCGATGATCTCGACGAGGCGCTCGTCCGGCGACGTGCCCGAGCACACGAGCCCGCCGGCCTCGATCCGCTTGCGCAGGAAGTTGTTGACCTCGTAGCGGTGGCGGTGACGCTCGTAGATCACGGCCTCGCCGTAGATCTCCCGTGCCCGCGTGTTCGGGTGCAGCTTGATCGGGTCGGCGCCCAGACGCATCGTGCCGCCCATGTCCGCGACTTCCTTCTGCTCAGGCAGCAGGTCGATCACGGGATACGGCGTCTCGGGATCGAACTCCGTGGAGTTCGCGCCGTCCATGCCGACGACGTGGCGCGCGAAGTCGGCCACCGCCATCTGCATGCCGAGGCAGATGCCCAGGAACGGGATCTTCTGCTCGCGGGCGATCCGGGCCGCGGTGATCTTGCCCTCGATCCCGCGCACGCCGAAGCCGCCGGGGATGAGGATGCCGTCCGCGTTGGCGAGCCGCGCGCGGACCTCGCCGTCGTCCAGCGTCTCGGAGTCCACCCAGTCGATGGCGATGCCGCGGCCGAGCTGGAAGCCCGAGTGGCGCAGCGCCTCGACCACCGACAGGTAGGCGTCTTCGAGCTGCACGTACTTGCCGACGAGCGCGATCTTCACCGGCGGACTGCTCTGCGCCTCCGTGGCCTGACTGACCAGCCGCTCCCAGCCACTGAGCTCCGGCGGGCCGGCCTCGAGCCCGAAGTGCTCGAGGATGAAGGTGTCCACGCCCTCGTTGCGGTAGTAGAGCGGGATCTTGTAGATGTTGTCGACGTCCTGCCCGGACACGATCGCCTCGGGCGGCAGCGACGCGAACAGCGCGATCTTCTTGCGCACGTCCTGCGGCAGCCCGCCCTCAGACCGGCAGATCAGCATGTCCGGCGCGATACCGATGCGGCGCAGCTCGTTGACCGAGTGCTGCGTCGGCTTCGTCTTGAGCTCACCCGCATGGCCGATGTACGGCACCAGCGTGAGATGGATGAACATCGTGTTGCGCCGGCCGACGTCCACCGGGAACTGACGGATGGCCTCCAGGAACGGCAGCGACTCGATGTCGCCCACCGTGCCGCCGATCTCGGTGATGACGACGTCGACGTCCTGCGTCTCGCCGATCAGCCGGATCCGGTGCTTGATCTCGTCCGTGATGTGGGGGACGACCTGCACCGTGCCGCCGAGGTAGTCGCCGCGGCGCTCTTTGCGGATGACGGAGTTGTAGATCGCGCCGGCCGTGACGTTCGACGCCCGCGAGGCGTTCGAGTCCGTGTAGCGCTCGTAGTGGCCGAGATCCAGGTCCGTCTCCGCGCCGTCTTCAGTGACGAAGACCTCGCCGTGCTGGAACGGCGACATCGTGCCGGGATCGACGTTGATGTACGGATCGAACTTCTGGATGGCCACCTTCAGCCCGCGCGAGACGAGCAGACGGCCGATGGAGGCGGCAGCAATGCCCTTCCCAAGAGAAGAGACCACTCCCCCTGTGACAAAGATGTAGCGGGTTCGTGGCCTGGGATCGGGCATTGCAGAAAGTCTCCTTATGTCGCCTCCAAGAGGATAGGACGGCGTGCGGCGGTCGTCGGTCATGCGGCCTTGAGCAGCTCTTTCGCGTGCCGTCGCGCGGCGGCATCCTCACGGTCGGCGCCCAGCATCCGGACGATCTCCCCGACCACCTCCGGCTTGCGCAGCTCGGTGACGGTCGTGCGTGCGGTCTCGCCCGACGTGTCCTTGACGATCGTGAAGTGGCGATCCGCCAGCGACGCGATCTGGGGCAGATGCGTGATGCAGATGACCTGACGGCCGGCCGCCAGCTCGCGCAGCTGCTCGCCCACGGCGCGGGCCGTGACGCCGCCGATGCCGGCATCGACCTCGTCGAACACGAGCGTCGCCGGCCCGGCCTCGGCCGCGGCACCCATCAGCGCGAGCATCACGCGCGAAAGCTCACCGCCGGACGCGATCTCGCGCAATGGACCGGCGGGCACACCGGGGTTGGGCGCGATCAGGAAGTCCACCTCGTCGGCGCCGCTGGGCGCGTATTCGCGCGGTGCGAGCGCGGCGGTGAACTCGGCGCCCTCCATGGCCAGCGCGCCGAGCCGGTCCCGCACGGCTTCGGCCAGCGCCACGCCGGCCGCCTCGCGGGCGGCGCTGAGGGCGCGTGCGCGCTGCTCGAGCTCCGCGCGCACCACGGCCAGCTCCGCCTCGACCTCCTCGATCGCCTCCTCGGCGCCGACGAGCTCGTCCCGGCGGGCGCGGCACTGCTCGGCATAGGCCAGCACCGCCGCGATCGTGCCGCCGTGCTTGCGCTTCAGGCGCTCGAGCAGCGACAGCCGCTCCTCGACCTCGTCCAGCCGGCCGGGCGCCGCCTCCACGCCCTCCACGTAGCGGTGGAGATCGTGCAGCAGGTCCTCGGCCTCGATTGCGAGCGCCCGCACGCGGACGCCGATCGCGTCCAGATCCTCGTCCACGCCGACGACGCCGTCCATCGCCTGCGCCGCCGCGGCGAGAGCCACCGCCGCTCCGCCGGTGCCGTCCTCGTCGCCGGCGAGCACGCCCGAACCGGCCGCTGCCGCCCCGCGGAGCGCCTCGACGTGCCGGAGGCGGCTGCGCTCGGCCTCGAGCGCGACTTCTTCGTCTTCGCTCGGCTCGGCGCGGTCGATCTCCCCCAGCTCCCACTCGAGCAGGTCCAGCTCACGATCACGCGCCCCGGCGCGCTCGTGGAGCACGTGCAGGCGCTCGCCGAGCCCTCGTTCGCGCACATAGACCTCGCGGTAGGCCTCGCGGCGGCCGGACTGCTCAGCGCCGGCGAAGCCGTCGAGGATCTCGAGCTGCGCCGAGTGCAGCATCAGCTTGCGGCTCTCGTGCTGGCCGTAGAACGACAGCAGCGCCGTGCCCGCCTCGCGCAGATCGGCCGCTGTGGCGCTGCGCCCGCCCAGGTAGGCCCGTGTCCGGCCCTCGGCGCTCACGCGCCGCGCGAGCACGAGCTCCTCGGCATCCTCCGCGATCCGGTCGCCCAGTAGCGCCCGCAGTTCCTCCGGCAGCGAGAACACGCCTTCGACGTACGCCTCCGCGGCGCCGGGGCGCACGATGCCCGACCGCGGCTTGCCGCCGAGCAGCAGATCCAGCGCATGCGCGAGCACCGTCTTGCCCGCGCCCGTCTCCCCCGTGAGCACATTCAAGCCCGGACCGAGGCACAGCTCGGCCCGCTCGATCAGGAGGAGATTCTCGACGCGCAGTTCGTGAAGCACGTCGAGGGGTCTACCAGCGGGGCTGGACAGATCGCCCGCGAAGCGCGTCAGTTGTTACAGAATTGGCACACTTTTGGAACAGACACGTTGCAATTTCTCGGCCAGACTGGCGGCCATGAACTTGCTCGCGTTCCTAACGCGCCAGGCGGCCGAAGCGTTCGCGCAAGCGGTGGTAGAAGCTTGCGCCCGGAAGCTGCGCCAGCGTGCCGTGCGTGAGGCCGAACGCGACGTGGATGTCCTCGCCGGGCGACAGCTCGAGCGTCGGGCGGCCGTCGACGTGCACCTCGACGGGTTCCTCACGCGACGCGTTGTTGATCGTGAGCTCGTCCCCCGGAGCGACGACCAGCGCACGGGCCGTGAGCGAATGCGGGGCGATGAAGGACACGACGTAGCCCTCGACGCCCCAGGCCAGCACGGGGCCGCCGTTGGCGAGGTTGTAGCCCGTCGAGCCCTGCGGGGTCGCGACCACGAGCCCGTCGCAGCGGACGCGACCGATCTCCTCGCCGGCGAGGGCATACGCGAGATCGGCCACGCGCAGGCCGGCCTTGCGGTGCACGGAGATGTCGTTCAGCGCGCTCCAGGTGCCCTCGGGGCGCCCGACGGAGATCGTCGGGAGCTGGATCGTGTCGAACTCGCCGGAGAAGGCACGCTCGAAGTCGTCGGCGAGCGTGTCGGGGTCGATCGTGGCCAGGAAGCCGACCTCGCCATAGTTGACGGCGAACACCGGCACGCCGGTGTCGGCGTATCGGCGCAGGGCGGTGAGGATCGTGCCGTCGCCGCCGAGGACGATCACGAGGTCGATCGCGTCGCCCGGGTCGTCGGTGATCTCGATGAACGGTGCGGTCTCGATCTGGTGCTTGCGGGCCTCGTCGGGGGTCAGGCGCATCGTGATCCGTCGGCGGCGGGCGATCTCCAACAGCAGCCCGACGGCGGCGTGCGTATCGCTCTGGCGGCGGTGGGTGAACAGCGCGGCGATCACCAGGCGTCCACCTCCTCGACCGCGCCCGGCCGCCCCGGCTCGGCGAGCCACAGGAAGGTCTCGCGGTTACCGGACGGGCCTGCGAGCGCCGAAGGGGCGCTGCCCATCACGGTTGCGTCGACGGAGGCCGCCACGGTCCGGACGGCTTCGCGGCGCAGCTCGAGGTCACGCACCACGCCGCCCTTGCCGATCCGGTCCTTGCCCACCTCGAACTGCGGCTTGACCATCGCGAGGCAGTCGAACGTCGGTCCCGCGGTGGCGAGCACGGCCGGGAGGACCTTGGTCAGCGAGATGAACGACACGTCGCTGACGATCAGGTCCGGCGCGTACGGCAGGTCTTCGGGGGTGATGGAGCGGGCGTTCGTGCGTTCGATCACGGTCACGCGCTCGTGCTCGCGGATGCGCCAGTCGAGCTCGCCGTACGCGACGTCGAGGGCGATGACGTGGGCGGCGCCGCGCTGGAGCAGGCAGTCCGTGAAGCCGCCGGTCGAAGCGCCGACGTCGAGCGCCATCCGGCCCTCGACGGGCACTTTGAGCGTGTCGAGGGCGTTCGCGAGCTTCACGCCGCCGCGCGAGACGTACGGCGGCGGACCCTTGACCTCCAGCTCCACCTCGGGGTCGACGAGCTGGCCGGGTTTTTCGGCGCGGCGACGGCCGGCGCCGATGTGGACATCGCCGGCGATCACGGCTGCGGCAGCGCGCGTTCGTGATTCGAACAGTCCGCGTTCCGCGAGCAAAGAGTCCAGACGGACGCGGGGCACGGGTAGAAACGGTACTCAAGCCGGCCCGACGGGCGACCGATGCGTATTGAGATGCGTTCCGTCCTCGCCTCCTTCGGTCTCGCGCTGCTCGCGTTCCCCGCCTCTGCTTCCGCCGTCGAGCTCGCGTACGAGGCTCCGGCCGCATCCATCTCGCGCGGCGCCCCGCTGATGTTCGCGGTGCGGACCGACGCGCCCGAGAGCAGCGTGGTCGTGCGCGTGTCCGGCGGCAACCTGGTCGACGAGGACGGGCTGCTGACCGGGCCTGAGGGCAGCTGGCTCGACGAGCCCGCCAAACAGGCGCTCGAGGATCTGCAGGTCTGGAGCGTGCCGAACGCGTCGATCCTGCGGCAGCGTCCGGGGCGCTACTACTGGCAGGCGTACGTTTCCGGCGAGGGCGACGACCGGCCGATCGGACCCGTCCGTCAGCTCACGGTGACGCTGCCGGCCGCCGAGCGTGGACGCGGCAATCTGTATCCGAAGTTCGGCAAGAAGGGCTCGGCGAGCTTCCTCGTCTCGACCGCGAACCTGCCGGCGTCGCTGTCCAAGACGCGTTTCAAGACCCTCGCGAAGACCACAGCCAAGCGCTGGGGCCTGAAGGCGGGCACGACCACCAAGATCGTCGCCGGCGTTCAGGACGGGCGCAGCGTCGCCGGGTTCTCGACGTCCGTGCCGAGCGGAACGCTGGGTGTGCAGACCGACTATCTGCGCAATGGGCGCGTGATCGAGCGCGACCTCGCGCTCCGCGCCGGCGAGACCTGGGCCGCGGGCCCGAGCTACCCAGGCCTGTCCGAGATCGACCTCGAGAGCGTCCTGCTCCACGAGCTCGGCCACATGGCCGGCAACAAGCAGCATCAGTCCCGCTGCGCGAACTCCCCCCTCGACGAGGTTCTCGGCGCCGGCGAGTGGTGGCGCGGCACGCGCGACCAGTGGTTCGGCGACTGCGCCACTGCGAGCGCCGCCTCGGCGCTGAAGAGCAAGCGGCTCGTCCACCGCACCGTCACCGTCGACTGAGCCGCGGGCGGCCCGGCGGCACGGCGGCACGGCGGCGCGTCGGTGCGGCGGTGCGGCAACGCAGCGGTATGGCGGCGCGGCAACGCGGCGGCACGGCGGCACGGCGGCACGGCGGCACGG
>JAPDDQ010000354.1 GCA_027587225.1 Solirubrobacter taibaiensis | reverse complement strand
TAAATTTCGTCTCTTGTTTTGTCATTTGTTGTGCTCATTGTTGATTCGCTCTAAATGTTTGACCTTGATTTTGAGCCTGATCTACCGTTTTAATTCCATTCTTTTTCCACTCAAATAAAATACGATCAATATATCGGAAATTTAGTTTTCCACTCATTACAGCTTCTCTAAGAGCCGCTTGAATTAAATTTGGATGATGTTGATCTTGGTCCTCCCACATTCCTAACGTTTCACATTCGAACGGCGAAAGTGGTCTTCCAAATTCTTTTTCAAATACTGTATATAAATTTACTTGCAGCTGTTTTTTTTCTTTTTGCTCTTCCTCTATTGATTCATCCATTAAGAAATGTAATATTTTTTCCCATAACGGTTGTAAAGAATAACTTTCGCACATCATCGCTTCTGATCTTTGTCCACCTTCTAGTGATAAAAACCCTTTTTGAATCAATGCTTGAATTACTTCCATACATTTCATTTCCGTTATCGTCATCCGTTCAGAAATCTCTGATGGAGTCGGAAACGAATTACCTGATTCTAAAAATGTGTGTACATGAAGTACGACCATAAATTCCGTCTCATTTAAACCTAATTTTTTATAATGCATCATAAGTAATTTTGGAATTGCAATGCTTCCCTGCTCAAACCACTGTAACATCATTTTCTTTTTCATCACCAAACACCTCGCTCTCTAGTA
>JAPDDQ010000353.1 GCA_027587225.1 Solirubrobacter taibaiensis | reverse complement strand
TGCAGCCGATTGGAAGAAGAAACTTATCAGCAAGTCTCGGTATGACAGAACGAGTATTGCGAAGTGAAGTTCAAGTTTTTAAAGAACAAAACTTAGTTCACGTCGCTTCTTCTGGAATGACTTTGACAGAAGAAGGAACAGCTTTAGTTCTTGCTTTGGAAGACTTTATGAAAGAAATTTCCGGGTTAAAGGTTTTAGAAAAGCAACTTAAGGAAACATTAGACTTGGATGAAGTTTTCGTTGTCCCTGGTGATAGTGATGAATCCCCTTGGGTCAAACTGGAGATGGGCCGTGCTTGTGTGACTTGTATAAAAGACCGTCTGACAGCGAATAATATCGTTGCTGTGGCTGGAGGAACTACGCTAGCTGCTGCTGCGGACATGATGCAACTTGATTGCAAAGATTTACATATGCTGTTTGTCCCAGCACGTGGTGGAATTGGAGAAGGTGTTGAATTAGAAGCCAATACCATTTGTGCCAAGATGGCGCAAAATACGATGAGTAATTATCGCTTATTGTATGTTCCAGACCATGTTAGTAGCGAAGCATATGCGTCTATTGTGACAGAGCCTTCCGTGAAAGAAGTTCTTGAGTTGATTCGATCTTCCAATATCGTCATTCATGGAATAGGTGATGCGTTAACAATGGCACGTCGCAGAAGTACTTCAGAAGCAGATTGGTTAAAGATTCAGGCA
>JAPDDQ010000352.1 GCA_027587225.1 Solirubrobacter taibaiensis | reverse complement strand
AATGAAAAGCTTCACATACAGCTGCATAATAGTTCGCTGCTGCTGTTCCTGACGTACATAATAATGCTACTGGGCGTTTTTTTGCTTTCGCAATACCGAGCGCGAAAAATCCTGCTGATCTTTCATCTACATGTAAATATGTGTTCATTCCTTCGTGTTGTTCCATTAGTAAAGCAATCGGCGTTGACCGTGAGCCTGGACTAATGACAACATCACATACATCTAGACGCGTCAGTTCATCCACGAACGCGCCTAAATAATATGATAATGCTTCTATATGATTGTTCATTTCATTAATTCCTCCAAAGCACCAAGCATCGGTCTAAACTTCAAACTTGTTTCTTCATATTCAAGCTGCGGGACTGAATCAATTACAATACCACAGCCGGCAAATAAGGATGCTTTCTCGCCGTTTAATAATCCACAGCGCAGCGCAACCGCAAATTCACCATTTCCTTCATCATCTATCCAGCCAATCGGTGCACCATACAACCCTCTATCTAACAATTCAACATCACGGATCAGTTTCATCGCTTCCAAACGAGGTGTCCCGCCAAGAGCTGGTGTTGGATGTAATTCTTCTACCATTGTTAAAAGACTCGCATCGCCTTTTGCTTCTACAGGCGTATATAAGTGAATTAAGTTTTTCGTTGTTAATAAACCTGGACTTTCCGGAATATTAACGTATTCGCAAT
>JAPDDQ010000351.1 GCA_027587225.1 Solirubrobacter taibaiensis | reverse complement strand
AAAGCCTTGCAGAATTTGATAGAGTGAATAACGTATTCCATTATGGTTTATTACTGCTTATTATTCCATTGTTCTTTATGTTTAGAGCGGGAAGAAAGTTAGCTAAATTACCGACTGCCAATATATATATTACATTAGCGGTATGTAGTGGTTCTTACACAATTATGATGATTGTAATGAATATGATTTCTAAGTTCCAAATTAATGTTTCAGGAACGGTAACAAGTTTATTTGGAACAAGTGGAACGGTATTATCTATGCAAAATTCATTTATATATTTAACTTTGTTTAGCTTGATTGTGACATATGTAGCAGCATTTGCTGGAATGAAATTAGCTAAAAAATAGGAGGAGAGCACGTTGAAGTTTTGTGGAACATGTAAAAAGAATGTTGCAGACCATTTGAACTTTTGTCCTGAGTGTGGGAGTAAAGTAGAAGTAATCGTTGATAACACTGCTGCTTCATATACAGAATTACAAAGCGAGACAAAACCAGTGAAAAGTAAAAAAAATTTATTTTTAATCATTGGTTTTGCCATTATTGCTGCATTATTATTTGGGGCATATAAATTTGGAGCATATAAGTTTTCAAAAGAAAAGCAAGTAAATGTAATGATTGAAGCATTCCAAAAGAAAGATATTAATGCAATTGATGAGTTTGTAAAAGCAAATGATTCAAGCTTAAGGATTAAGACAGAG
>JAPDDQ010000350.1 GCA_027587225.1 Solirubrobacter taibaiensis | reverse complement strand
TACTTAAATAGCGCCCACTGCTATCAGGAAAAATCGTTACAATATTTGTACCTGGTGCTGCCTTCTCGCCCTCAAGTAAGCTCGCATGAAATGCTGCTCCTGAAGAGCTCCCAACGAGAAGTCCTTCTTTTTTCGCTAATTCTTTCACTCGTAAAAATGCATTTCGATCAGAAATCGTATGAATTTCATCAAAATAAGATGTCTTCAAAAATGGGGGGATAAATTCCAGTCCAATTCCTTCGGTCTCATGTGAACCAGCCTTACCACCATTTAAAATAGATCCTTCTGGCTCTACGATAACTGTTTTAATATCTATATTTTTTTCTTTCAAGTAAGATGCAGTCCCCATAAACGTACCGCCAGTTCCTGCTCCAGCAACAAATATGTTAATCTCTCCATTCAATGCGTCCCACAGTTCAGGTCCTAGTGTTTTAAAATATGCACGAGGATTTGCCTCATTTGCGAACTGACTTGGAGAGTATGAATTCGGTATTTCATTTACTAACTCTTTTGCTTTAGCAATTGCACCGGTCATTCCTTGCTCAGTCGGTGTATGCACGACAGTTGCACCTAGTGCTTTCATTAATTCTTGTTTTTCAATACTAAATTTCTCTGGTACACAAACAATAACACGTAAATCATGTTCTAATGCTGCAAGTGCCAGTCCAATACCAGTATTCCCAGCAGTCGGTTCAATAATTGTT
>JAPDDQ010000349.1 GCA_027587225.1 Solirubrobacter taibaiensis | reverse complement strand
CAGTCGTTAACTACCTTTTTATTATTATTGTTGCTCGTTCTTTAATTTTGCATCTAGTACAAAAGTGCCAAATGGGATAACTGATGAAACAAATGCTCCAAGTGCCCATAAAATTGATTTACGGTGTACGATTGTTACTTGAATTACTGCAAAGATGAATAGAATAAATAGAACACCATGAGCCATGCCTGTAATTTTAACAGCTGTTGCAAATCCTGCAAAATATTTCAATGGCATTGCTACAAATAATAGTAATAGGAAAGAAATACCCTCAACTAGTCCAATTGCTCTTAATCGTCCGATTGGTGTAGATAACATAAAGTAGCCTCCTTTAACGTATGCTTGTATATAGTAAATTTGTATTCTTTTTCAAAATAAAATAGTCTATTTTGTTTCATTATATACAAAAAGAAAGTTTACACTACGAGAATAGTGCAAAGTTCAAAATATAGTCACAAAAGCATGAGAATTTAAATAAAAACCTATTTGAAGTATTTGACTTCAAATAGGTTTTGTGAATGAAAATATTAAACAAGTACATCCGTTTTTAAAACGAATTTCTCTACAACTTTTGCAACACCATCGTTCATATTTGTATCTGTTACGTAGTTTGCAATTTCTTTAATATCATCAGGTGCATTGCCCATTGCAACGCCAAGACCAGCAAATTCAATCATTGCTTGGTCGTTATAGCTATCGCCCATT
>JAPDDQ010000348.1 GCA_027587225.1 Solirubrobacter taibaiensis | reverse complement strand
CTTGGCCTCCGACTTCTTGTTCTCGCTTCGATCGCATCGTAACAACCACCTCGTTCGATTTTTTTCTATTGTAACATATTTCTGCTTATTCTTTGCAAATATGCTTGTCTATCTTTATTCACATACCATTTTTGAATGGCATAAAATATTAACAAAAAGGATGAGATAAATCACATGAATCTATCCGATATAAAAAAAGAATATAATGCGGTATTCAGCTTAGGACAAAACTGCTGGCCCGCTTGGGCATTATATCAATTAGAATTATCACCATTTTTTGGCGTTATTGATTTTATGCTAAGTCCCTCATTAGAAAAAGTGAATGTATTATTACAAAATCGATTTGACCGCTTTTTAAATTTCGAAAATTTATCCTTCATCTCATTTTGGGATGATGATGCAAAATTAAGATTAAGGGACAACCTTTATGAAATTGACTCCTGTCATGACTTTAAAACAGATGTAAACACACCAACTTCTTGGCCTTCTTATACAGAAATTAAGTTAAACTATGAACATCGTATTAATCGTTTTCTAGCTACAATTGAAACGGCAGAATCCATATTATTTATTCGAACTGGAGGAACATATGAAGAAGCATGTTCCCTAGAACAAATTTTATCTCAAATCGTTACACATACATTCTCTGTCCTGTTACTAATTCCTGCCGATATACCAACTATCACCCAAGAAGATTGGGGATTA
>JAPDDQ010000347.1 GCA_027587225.1 Solirubrobacter taibaiensis | reverse complement strand
ACTTAGGAAATGGTAATGGTTTCAGTGTAAAAGAAATCGTTGATGCAGTTCGCGAAGTTACAAATCATGAAATTCCTGCTGAGGTAGCACCGCGCCGTGCGGGCGATCCAGCACGTTTAGTTGCTTCTTCTAAGAAAGCGAAAGAGAAGCTAGGATGGGATCCTAAGTATGTAAATGTTAAGACAATCATTGAACATGCTTGGAATTGGCATCAAAAGCAACCGAATGGATATGCTAAATAAATATAATAAGTGAAAGAGAGGGTATCGTCGACAAAATATGTTCGACAATACCC
Organism: Solirubrobacter taibaiensis; assembly: GCA_027587225.1. Taxonomy (GTDB): domain Bacteria; phylum Actinomycetota; class Thermoleophilia; order Solirubrobacterales; family Solirubrobacteraceae; genus Solirubrobacter; species Solirubrobacter taibaiensis. The sequence continues at coordinate 411 of JAPDDQ010000347.1, read as the reverse complement.
TCTCTTTTTTTGTACGATTTTTGCTATACTAAACTGTACTATAATACATGATGGAAGGAGGAGAATGATGAAAATACTTGTGGTGGATGATGAATCGAGTATTCGTAATTTGATTCGGAAGCAGCTGGAGATGGAAGGTTATGAAGTATTGGCAGCGGCTGATGGGAGAGAAGCTTTGGAGCGATGGAATGAAGGGCCGGATGTATTGATTTTGGATGTTATGCTTCCGGATACGGATGGGTATGAGTTGCTTCGTTTGTTCCGTGAGAGGGATAGGGATATTCCGGTGCTTATGTTAACAGCAAAGAGTCAGATGAATGATAAGTTGCTTGGCTTGCAGGTGTGTGCTGATGATTATGTTACGAAGCCGTTTAATTATGCGGAGCTTATTCTTCGGGTTAAGAGTATGGC
>JAPDDQ010000346.1 GCA_027587225.1 Solirubrobacter taibaiensis | reverse complement strand
ATGTAACGTTCCAGGTATTATGGCTGCGAGAACGATTGAACAGGAGAAAGAACGTTTACTTACCATTTTAGTAACACCATTTATGTCTTGTTCAGCACGATTACCTGTATATGCATTATTTGCGGGCGTATTTTTCCCGCATAGTCAGGCGACTGTTGTATTTTCTTTATATGTTGCAGGGATTGTTCTTGCGTTATTAGTTACAAAAATTATGTCTCTTACAATTTTGAAAGCGGAAAAGTCTATTTTCGTAATTGAATTACCGCCTTACCGTGTGCCACAAGCAAAAACATTATGGCTAAGCACGTGGGAGAAAGGAAAGGGATTTGTTCGTAAAGCTGGTACATTCATCTTTGGTGGTTCGGTTGTTATTTGGTTATTAAACTATGCAGGTCCATCAGGATTCGGCGTTGATATGGGAGATAGCTACTTAGCGATGATTGGTGGATTTATCGCACCATTATTTGCACCGCTCGGCTTCGGAACGTGGCAAGCTGCAGCATCCCTTTTAACAGGATTTTTAGCAAAAGAAGTTGTCGTTTCTACAATGGCAATTATTTATGCAGTTAAAGAAGATGTGCTTGGAAATGTAATGGGAGCACATTATACAGCATTATCAGCTTATGCATTTATGTTCTTTATTTTATTATATGTTCCGTGTTTAGCGACGGTAGCTGTTATTAAACGTGAAACAGGATCAGCGAAGTGG
>JAPDDQ010000345.1 GCA_027587225.1 Solirubrobacter taibaiensis | reverse complement strand
GACTGATTAAAAATACCGGCACTTGTCCAGACTGAAATGCTGTAATGACTTCATCCCGTTTCTTGGTCTTTCCAGTCAGTTTCACATAGCCAATTTCTGCGTGATGGAGCTGCTGCTCAATCAGTTCCAACATTGAGGTAAACTGAGAGAAGATCAGAATTTTTCGCCCCTCCTCCACCATTGGAACGACCATATCCATCAACTGTTCAAGTTTGGCAGAGTGTGCCTGCCCGGTTTTCACTGAATCCAGCTTTAGTAAGCTAGGATGGCAGCACACCTGACGTAGCTTCAGTAAGGCATCTAAAATTTGAATTTGACTACGTTTAAAGCCTTTTTCTGCCACAATTTTCTGAATATTTTCCTGCATCGTGGCACGAACAGCCTCATATAACTTGGATTGCTGGTCATTCATATCAATATTGACTTCAATCGTGGTTTTTTCTGGCAACTCTTTGGCTACGTCAGTTTTCAAGCGACGTAAAATGAAGGGCTTAATCCGGTTGACCAACTTTTGTCTTAACTGCTCATCACCGCGCTTTTCAATCGGATGACGGTACTTTTTATTAAAAATTTCTTGTGAATATAAAAATCCTGGCATCAGGAAATAAAATAGTGCCCACAGCTCACCCAAATGATTTTCCATCGGGGTACCTGTTAGACACAAACGATGTCGCGCTGTTAATTGCCGTACTACCTGTGCAGCTTTGGCA
>JAPDDQ010000032.1 GCA_027587225.1 Solirubrobacter taibaiensis | reverse complement strand
GGCCTCCGACTTGCGCGGGCCGCTGGGCGTCTGGGCGGCGGGCGCCGCCGCCGGCTGCGCGGGAGCCGCGGCGGCCGGCGCGGTCTCCTCCCCCGGCTCCGGTGCGGGGGCGCGCTTGCCCTGGACGAGCGCGGCGAGCGTGCGCCCGCCGGGGTCGATCCGTCCGTCCGGCCGGCGCGCGCCGACGACTTCGCGCTGGTAGCGCTCGATCGTGGCCTCGAGCTCGGCCGGCTGCGTGCCCGGATTGAAGCCCAGCGCGAGCAGGCGCACACAGATGGCGGAGACGTCGCGGCGCAGGTTCTTGCCGCCGCGCCCGACGGACCCGGTGAGCGCGATCGTCTGCCCCGTGCCGCCGATGGCCAGCGCCATCGTGAGCATCGCGTCCGAGACGATCTGCTCGAAGTCCTCGGCGAGTGAGGTCTCGTCGGCGACTTCCGGCGTCGCGGGCTTGCGGCCGAGCCAGCGGGCCAGGGCGTGGTTGCCCAGACTCCCGCGCACGTGCGGCGCGACCGGCGGCTCAGGGCGCGACCCTCGCTGAAGGCTCGCGGGCAATCGGTCCGTCATGGGCACTGCGGCCGACGGTACGCCCGGCCTCGGTCCGGTGACAATCGGGGTGGCGCCCTGAACTTTTGCGACACTCGATGGCCGTGACGACCGAGATTGCCCAGTTCATGCGCAAGCTCGAGGGGATCTGGGACGGGCACGTGGACGCGCTCCTCAAGCGCCGCGACGTCCATGCCGCGATGTCCGAGATGACCGCGCAGCCGTCGGTTCGGCACCTGCCGCTGGGGACCGGCGCCGACGGCCGCGCCGCCGTGGACCACTTCTACCGCGACGCGGTGCTCGCGCACCTGCCCAGCGACCTGCGGTGGACCCGTCGCTCGCGAACCGTCGATCGCTTCCGGCTCGTCGACGAGCTCACCGTCGCGTTCGTCCACGACCGCGAGCTGCCGTGGCTGATTCCGGGGATCGCGCCCACCGACCGTGACGTGTCGGTGACCGCGATCGTCATCGTCGGATTCGACCGCGGGGCGATCGCGTCCCAGCGCACGCTCTGGGACTGCACGTCGCTCGCCTCGCAGCTGGGTGTGACCATCGACCTGGCGTGAGCACGTCGGTTCACACCAGCCAGAGCGCGGCGGCGATCACGACGGTCCCGATCACCTGGGCGACCCAGAAGATCGCGTGCTGCGTCTTGTGGCGCCAGATCAGCATTCCCGCCCACCCGCCGGCCGCGCCGCCGATCACCGCGAGCGTGAGCAGCGCCGACTCCGGTACGCGCACACCGCCACGCACCGCCCGCAGCTTGTCGTAGCCGTAGATCAGGAACGTGCTCAGCCCCAAGCCGAGCACGTACGCGACGAGCACGGGGACGCTGGTCGCGACGACGAGCCCGGCCGCGACGATGACGCCGATGACCAGGGCCGCGACCACGGCCCGCCTGGTGAGTGAGCGTTTGCTCCGCATGCTGCCCTCTCTCTACCAGGGAATGTCTGCCACTGCGCGGTGGGGGCAGGCCGCACCCGGACCCAGGCGTGGCGCGGAGGTCGGGACGCCTGCCTGCTCTGTGTTCGTGGCCGAGCGCTCGCGGGACGCTGTCGAACGTGTCCCCGATCGCGAACAACGGAGCCTGAACATGACCGCGTCTGCCTCGAAGCGACCTCGGCGTGCCTGGCTGCGCGCGCGTTCGGCGGAGGCGGTGGTGTTCAGCTTCGCGGCCGTGCTCGCGCTTGCCCACGCGTTCGACGACGCGCTGCTGCTGCCCGGCTCTGGAGTCCCGCTCACGAGGCACGCGATCGCGTTGGCGATCGCGGTCGCCGCGACGGTGGCCGTCATCGTCAAGTTCGAACGGATCCGGCCGGGCTTGCGCGCGGTGACCGCGTTCACGTTCGGCGTCTTGGCCGCGGTCAACGGCGGCCGCCACGCGCACCACATCATCCACGAGGGAACGACCGCCAACGACGTGACCGGTGTCATCGCGCTCGGTGCCGGCGTCGTGCTGATCGGGCTCGCGGGTTGGATTCCGTTCCGCCATCGCGGCGAGGGGTCCGCGGGTCCCGTCAAGCGCTGGGTGATCCGCGTCGCCGTGCTCCCGCTCGGCCTGGTCGCGGTGATGTTCGTCTACATGCCGGTCGGCATGGCGATCGTCGACATCCACTCGCTGCACCGTGCCGTCGGCAACCCGCCGAGCGCCGAGTACGAGACGCTGACCGTGACCACCTCCGACGGCCTCGAGCTCGACGCCTGGTACCACCCGTCGCGCAACGGCGCGGCCGTGCTCATGATGTCGGGCGGGAGCGGCGACATCCGCGGCACGATCAGCCACGCGAAGATGCTCGTCCGCCACGGCTACGGCGTCCTGCTCTTCAGCGGGCGCGGGACCGGCGACAGCGACGGCACGCCCAACTCCTACGGCTGGGGCCGAGAGAAGGACGCAGCCGCCGCCCTCGACTACCTCGCCACGCGCAAGGACGTTCAGCCCGGGCGTGTGGGTGCGCTCGGCCTGTCGACCGGTGCCGACATGGCGATCGACATCGCCGCCCGGCGCAGCGACGTGAACGCCGTGGTCGCCGACGGGACCGCCGCGATCGGCTACGAGGACCTCAAGGAGTACACGAAGAACCCGGTGACGCGGTTCAACTACTGGGTCCTGTTCGGAGCCATCGAGGTCATCCAGGGCCAGTCCGGACCGAACGCCTCGCTCGCCGACCAGCTCGCCCGCACCCGTGCCCCAAGCCTGCTGATCGCCGCGGGGGAGATCGAGAAGACCTGGGGCGAGCTCTACGACCGCGCCGGTGGCGAGCGCTCACAGCTCTGGTACCTGCCGAAGGCGACGCACACGGGCGCGCTCCGCCAGTACCCGAGCGACTACGAGCGTCGCGTGGTCGCCTTCTTCGACGACCACCTCGGCTAGCGGAGGTTGCCGATGATCTGATCGCGTGCGGCGGCGTACTTGTTCAGCAGGTTGCTCAGCAGCTCCATCTCGTCCTTCTGCTTGCTGATCAGGCCCTGGAGCTGCACCATCAGCTGCTGGGCCTTCTGCGTGTCGCCGGCCGCGGACGCCGCCTGCATGTCGATCTGGACCTGCTTGATCTGCGCGGTGAGCGCGTCGTACCGGGCCTGTGACTGCTTGACCAGGGCGTCGATGCCGACGAGGGCGGCCGGCTGCTCGGGCGTGAGCGTCAGCGTGCCGATCAGGCGGCGGTCGCGGTCGAAGTGGCTGCCGCTCATACGGAAGCCGTAGACATCGCCGGTCTGCAGGTCAAAGGAGGTCGTGCCGGTGTAGTCGAAGCCGCCCGACGGCGCCACGCAGCAATTGACCGGCCCGGCCGCGGCGAGCTTCTCGGTCACGATCTCCTTGCCGCCGCGAACCACGAACCGCTCGATCGCCACCCGGACCTGAAACCACGCGTGGTAGCCCTTGTAGTGCCAGGCGACCTTCTGCTGACGCGAGGTCTTGGCGGTCGCGCTGAACGTCCAGCTCCCGCTGGAACCGACCACCGAGTAGTCGAGCACCGGGTCGCTCGTGGTCCCGTTCGACGTGGCCGTCGTCGTCGCGGTGCCGGTCGCGGCCCACGGCGCGTCCGGCGCGGCCGCGGCGGAAGCGGAGGACGCGGTCGCCGCCACGAGGGCGATGACCAGCGCGATCAACGTGAAGGGCTTGAGAATCAACAAGGCGGTGGCTCCTAAGTGGCGTCTTCGTTGGGTCCGACGCCAGGAAGAGGATCACGAGCCGCTGACACGCCGCAGACGTTCCGCTGACCGCGCTGGTCAGCGGGCTACAACAGGTCGGCGTGGTGGCGGGCCGCGACGTCGGGGTGCGCGCGCAGCCGGACCTTCAGCGTGTTGGAGCCATAGTCGGAGAGGATCGGGTTGTCGGGGTCGGCGCTCGCGCCGCCCGGCGCCTCGGCGGCCAGCGCGGGCGGGAGCGTGACCGCTTCGATCTCGGCCTCGAACCGCGGGTTGAAGAAGTAGGCGATCGAGATGCGCTGGACGCCCTTGGGCGGGCTGACCACGCGATGGGGCGTGGCGCGGAAGTAGCCGTTGCTCACAAGCTGCAGCAGTTCGCCGATGTTGAGCACGAACGAGCCGGGGAGCGGGGGGACCGCCACCCACGTGCCGTGGACCTCGGCCTCGAAGCCGCCGACCGTGTCCTGATGCAGGAGCGTGAGAAAGCCGGCGTCCGTGTGCGCGCCGACGCCTTGGTCGGTCGGAAAGGTCTCGCTGGGGGCCGGGTAGCGGATGATCTTGGTCAGCACCTCGGGTGGTGTGACCAGGGCGTCGAAGTGATCGACCGGCTGACCGAGTGCGAGCGACACCGCGCGCATCAGCGCGTGCCCGACCTCCTCGACCGCCGTGTTGTACTCGCTGACGGCCGCGCGGAACGCCGGCAGCCCTTCCGGCCACAGGTTCGGTCCACGCAGGCGCAGCCAGGCCGGATCGTCCGGGTGGATCTCGGGCGCAGGCGTCTCGCGGCCGATGTCGATCTGGTCGCGCAGGTCGCGGAGCCCGTTGGTGTGCTCGTTGCCCAGGCGCGTATAGCCGCGGAACTGCGGCGAATGCACGTTCTCGATCGCGAGCCGCTCTTCCTCGGGCAGGGCGAAGAACTCCTCGGCGACCTGCCGCACCCGCGCGACGAGGTCGTCAGAGACGCCGTGGCCGACGAGGTACGCGGCGCCGATGCCGTGGAAGGCGTCGCGCAGCGCCTCGACGAACTCCACGCCGCCGGGGCCGTCCGGGTCCGCACGAAAGCCGGAGAGGTCAAGGACGGGAAGGGGGGTCGGTGCGCTCACACCCAAAGCAAAGCAGCCGACGATCTCCTACTGCGCGTCCTGGGCCTTGCGGCGCGCGACCTCCGCCCACTCGGCCTGCAGCCGCTCGCAGTTGGGGCAGGTCAGCAGCGCCGGTGTGATGTCCGCCTCAGCCACCCAGTCGAGGTTGGCGCTGAGGTCGAAGCCGCAGTAGGTGGCGTTCTTGCCGGGACGCTCGATGTGGAAGATGGGCTCGAGCTCCTCCTGCGGGAAGCTCGCCACCGGCACCAGCCCTTCGATGAAGGTGCGGAAGTCCGGGGCGAGCGTGAAGTCCTCGCCGCATTCCAGATCGAGCCAGCCAACCGTCGGAATGTCTCCCTCGCGGTAGTCGAGCACGACGTTGAAGTGCCCGTCACCGCAGAGGTGGACGGTGCCGGCGGGGAACCCAGGCAGCCCGGACGCGGTCACCGACGGCCACGAGTCGTGCGGTCCGATGCCGGCGAGCGTGTCGAACGGCACGTGATCGTCGGCCCAGCTCGTGGCCCGTTCGCTCGGGAAGGCGTCGAAGGCGTCGTCGACGGACCCGCCGTTCTGCACTTCGAGCAGCTCGAGGTACTCGCGTGGCAGGCGCACTTCGAGCACGCGTTCCGCGCGATGCACCGCCGCTCGCGTCAACGGGGCGAACGTCTGCGACGACGACCCACCCGGGGACCAGAAACGTGGCTTGAGGAGCTCGAAGCGGATCGTGTCTTTTACCACGACACCCTCGGTGCCCTCGCCGGGTAGGGAGAGGTCATGCGTGACGACAAGCCCGTCCCCGAGCCCGGCGAAGCCGGCCGCGGCGACGACGAGATCCACTACTACGAAGTCGACGAGACCAACGTCAGCGAAGCGGACCGATCCGAGCCGCCCGCGCCGGACAAAACGCCGGAGTCCGAAGATCGCTAAAGGTCTGCCGCCGAGCGTCCGATACAGAGACTGGGCCTGCTCCACAGCGCCTCGGCCAACACCCTCTCTCCCTCATGGCCGAGGACCCCTTTTGTGGAGCAGGCCCCTCCTCCCTCCCCGCGCGGCCGTCAATGGAGCGTCGGCCGGTAGACGAGCTCCTGGATGTCGCGGTCCAGCGTCCGTTGCTCGAGCAGTTCCAAGTCGAAGTCGGCTGCGCCCCGGAAGATCGGGTCGAGCCCGGTCTCTCCCGTGATGACCGGGAAAAGGGTCACCGACACGCGGTCGACCAGCCCGGCAGCCATCAGCGCCCGGTTCATCGCCAGGCTGCCGTGTGAGCGCAGCGGCACCTCGGACTCGGCCTTCAGCCGCGCGACGACGTCGACGGCGTCACCGCTCGCGACCGTCGCGTCCGGCCACTCGAGCGGACCCTCCAGCGTCGTCGACACCACCGTCGCCGGCAGGTTCACCATCTTGGTGACCCACGGGTCGCGCACTTCGGCGTCCTCGGCGCTCTCGGCCAGCATCCGCGCGAAGGCCCGATGGGTGTTGGCCCCGAACACCATCCGCTGCTCGACGCTGTACACGGCGAGTCGGTGCGCGAGCAACTCGGGGCCTTGTTTGCCCCAGTAGCCGGTCCAATTGGCGCTTGCGGCGCCGTAGCCGTCGAGGCTGGAGAAGACGTCGAAGGTGTAGCTCGCGGTCATGTGGTGCTCCTCGCGTGGCGGGTTCGTCGTCATAGTGCCGCAGGTGGAGTCGATCGAGGCCGCAGCGTTGGCGCTGCGCGAGGGATGCGCGTCGTTCGGCGTGCCGGGTGCGCAACTCGGCTTGATGCGCGGCGAGGAGCGCGTCGTGGTGTGCGTGGGCGACGCGGTCGACCCGACGACGCCGTTCCGTGCCGGCTCGATCGCCAAGGCGGTCGCGGCGGCGCTGGTGCTCGACGCGGCCGCGCGCGGCGACCTCGATCTGGACGCCCCCGCGCGCGAGCAAGGCGGCGGTGACGGCTGGCCGGAGACCCCGCGAACGCTGATGGCGCACCGCAGCGGGCGACCGAACGTGCTGCCCGCCGACGACGAGTCGCTGACGGCGTTCACCGACCGCGTCGCCGCCATGCCGCTGGTGCACCCACCGGGGCGCTTCTCGTACTCCAACGCGGTGTGGTCGGTGATCGATCGCGTGCTCGAGCACAGCGCGGGGTCCGGGTTCGAGCAACTCGCCGTGCAGCGCGTGTTCGAGCCGCTCGGAATGACCGGACGCTTCGAGGCGCCCGCTGACGGCGCGCCCGGGCACGCCGTGTCCGCGCCCGGCGAAGCCCCGCGGCCGGTGAGCTTCGCCGCCGGACCGGCCGCGTCCGCCGCCGGGAGCCGGTGGTGGGCGACCGCCGATGATCTGCTCCGGTTCGCGCGCTCGCAGCTGGATGGCGGCCCCGCGGCCGCCGAGCAGCGCCGGCGGCACGCGGACGTGCCGGGCCGCGGGTTCGCGGACGGCTGGGCGCTGGGCTGGGCGCTCTGGGATCGCGGGCCGTACCAGGCCTTCGGGTGGTCCGGCTACACGAGCGGCCATCTCGCGTTCTTGCGGATCTTCCCCGAGCAGGACGCGGCGCTCGCGCTGCTCACCAACTGCGCCGGCCCGCTGCTCGGCGGCGCCGGCGGCAGCGCGGTCTTCGACCACGTCGCGCCTGCGTGCTGGCCGCTGTTGGGCGTGCGCGCACCGGTGTTCCCGTCCGGCGGGCCCGGTCGCCCGGTCGCGGCCCTGGCGGGTGCGTACGGTCCGGTCACGGTCGGCGCTATGGGCGACGACACTTTGTCCGTCCACGCCCCCGCGATGGGGATCGGCGAGCCCGTGGCCCACACCCGCCGCCACGACGACACCTTCGAGACGAGGACCACCCGGCTCGGCGGGATGTCGCTCGCGTTCGACGACGACCTCCTCTACTTCGGGCCGTTCGCGCTGCCGCGCGCCGGCTGACTCACGACCGCGGTCGCCAGGGCTCGTGCTCGTGCGTGAGCCAGACCAGCTCCGGGTCGAGCGCGAGCACGCGCAGCTGGCCCTCGGTCTGCGGCTCCTCGAGCTCGCCGAACCACACCGCCACGTCGCCGCCGACGATGACCGGCCGTCCGCCGGTCTCGATGACGACCATCTGCATCCCGCGGGTGTGGCCCGGCGCCGGGACGAGCCGGATCCCGGGCAGCAGCTCGTGCTCGCCGTCGACGGGCACGTACTGCACGCCGGGCGGGTCGACCCACTCGCGGATGGTGTAGTCGTCCTCGGTGCGCGCGTCGTCGAGCTCCTGACGCTGGACGTAGATCGGCTTGCCCACGAAGAGGTGGTTGCCGCCGCAGTGGTCGAAGTGCAGGTGGGTGTTGACGACGATGTCGATGGCCGCGAGATCGAAGTCCTGCTCGCTCAGTGGCTGGATGCGGGGCTCCATGTCGGCCGCGGCCGGGTGCAGCTCCGTCAACCCGGTGTCGACCAGGATGCGCGCGTCGGGATGGTCGATGACGTGCACGTAGACCGGCATCCGCTCGCCCTCGGCGAGCAGGTCGGCCACGAACACCGGCGTGATGGTGATGGAGGCGGGGACGCTCATGGTCTCGTATGACTCCGAGCGTCCCGCAAATTCATCACATGGGGTCTAGAGCGCCTCGGAGTCGAGCTCGAGGAAGTCGGAGACCTCGGGGATCCAGCGGTTCTCGACGAAGGACACGTGGTCCGGGTGGGCCGAGTAGGCGTCGTAGGCCGCGCGGTCGACGAACTCCATGGTCAGCGCGAAGCGGTAGTCGTTCTTGGCGCTCACCTCGCGCATGAGCTCGAAGGCCTCGACGCCGGGGATGGAGGCGAGAGCCGCGTTGGCCTGGAGGAAGTCGGCCTCCTCGGCCGAGCCCTCGGCGTGCTTGAGGGTGAACACGACGCCGTGTCGGATGCGACCGTCAGTCAAGGTTGGCATGGGCTGCAGTCAATCAGTCGGCGTGGGGCGATAGACGGGACCTCGCGACACGACCGAGTCGAGCAGCCCGTCGGCGAGGTAGTCGGGCTCGGCGTTCGGGTCGATCGGGCGGCGCTCCAGCCCCGGGTAGCCGATGGCTTCGCGGATCGCGGGGTTCATGAAGTAGGCGCCCGGGACGACGGCCGTCAAGACGCCCCACCCCGCGGGGTCCTGGCGCAGGACGGCGATCGCCTCGGCCGGGTCGAGGCCGTCGACCGCGGCCAACGTGGTGTCCAGCGCGTCGCCGAGGTCGGGCAGGGAGTTCAGGACCTCGTCGAGGTACTGACCGGAGACGCCCGCCTCCGAGGCGCTGGGCATGCCACCGCCGGCGGGGATCAGCTGGTCGGCGATGGCGCCGAGCTGGGCGCGCTGTGCGTCGGTCAGTGCCATCTCAGGCCGCCACTTTCTGCTCTCGACGGGACGCGATCAGCTGCTCGGTGAAGCGCAGGGACAGCGCGGCGATGGTCGCCGTGGGATTCATGCCGGCCGAGGTCGGCCACACGCTGCCATCGAACACGTACAGGTTGGGCACGTCGTGCGAACGACCCTGGGCGTCGACGACCGACATGGCCGGATCGTCGCCCATCACGGCGGTGCCCAGCAGGTGCCAGCCGGTGGCGCGGATGAACGGGGCGACCACGACATCGCGCGCGCCCGCCGCGAGCAACGACTCCTTCGCTCGCGCCTGATGGAACTCGACGAGCCGCCGCGAGTTCTCTGACAGCTTGTATTCGATCTTCGCGCCCGGAATGCCGTACGCGTCGCTGTTGACGCGGTCGACGACGACCCGGTTGGACTCCTCGGGCAGGTCCTCGGCGATGATGCCCCACATGGTCGAGTGGCCGAGCCGGCCACGGACGGCATCCTGGAAGCCGGGGCCCCAGATCTCGTTCTCGGCGCCCCACGGATAGGCGCTCGTCATGGAGAACGGCCCACCGGTCGGCTGCAGCCCCCACTTGGCGCCGCGGACGAAGCCGCGGGACTCGTCGGTCTCGTAGAACTCGAGCGAGTGGATGAACTGGCCCCACGGCCCCTGCCACGCGCGGAAGTCCTCGTCGAAGACGCCGACGACGGTCCCGAAGGGATGCATCATCAGCCGCTTGCCGACGAGCCCTGAAGAGTTCGCCAGCCCGTCGGGCGAGTCACCCGACAGCTGCAGCAGTCGCGGCGTGCCGACGCCGTTCGCCGCCAGGATCGTGATGCCCGCACGCGCCTCGTGCTCGTTGCCGTCGCGGTCCACGTACGACGCGCCGGCCACCAGGCCGTCGGGCCGCACGATCAGCTCGCGGACGCGCGCGCCGGTGCGCAGCTCCACCCCGAGTTCGATCGCCTTGGGCCAGTGCGTGAGGTCGGCCGTGCCCTTCGCGCCGTAGGCACACGCCTGCAGGCAGGTGCCGACCTGCTGGCAGGCGTGGAGTCCGCCGTAATCGCGCGTGGCGATCGCGTTGGGCGCGGGCCACCAGTGCCATCCGAGCTCGTTGTGCGCGCGAGCCACACGCCGTCCCGCCGGCCCGAGCGGCACGGGCGGGAGCGGCGGCCCTTCGCCGGGCGGGAACGCGGTGTCGTTCGCCAGGCCGGAGATGCCGAAGTCCCGCTCGACGCGCACGTAGTACGGCTCGAGGTCCTCGTAGGTCAACGGCCAGTCGTCGGCGATCCCGTCCAGCGTCTTCACGCGGAAGTCCGACGGCATGTTGCGCTGCCACTGCGCGGCGTACACCACAGTCCCGCCGCCGACGCCGTTCCACATCAGCGCCGTGATGTCGGACTCGGTGTCGTCGATGGGGTAGTCGCCGGGGGCCTGGCGCAGGTTCGGATCCCAGCCCCAGTCGCGTCCCGCCGTGAGCGGGAAATCCGCCTGGTGGACGGTCGCCTTCGAGTAGTCGGGCCAGTCGCCCTGCTCGAGTACGAGGACCCGATACCCCTCCTCGGCCAGCCGCTTGGCGGCGATCGCACCGGTGGGACCGGCGCCGATGATCAGGACGTCATGTTCCATGACCGCTCTCCTCCGTAACGTTTGCCACCGTGGCTTCGCTCAGCGACATCAGCCGACACGCGGGCGTCTCGATCGCCACGTGCTCGCGCGTCCTGAATGGTTCCGCCCATCCGGTCTCCGAGGCTACGCGCAATCGCGTCCTGAAGGCCGCCGAAGAGCTCGGGTACGCGCCATCCGCGCTCGCCCGCGCCCTCGTCACCCGCAGCTCGCGCATCATCGGCGTGATCGTCGGCGACATCGTCGATCCCTACTTCGCCGAGATCGCGCGCGGGGTTGAGGCCGTGGCCGCGGACCTCGGCTACCTGACGATGGTGTGCAGCGCCGAGCTCGGCAGCGAGGCGGAGCTCGGCCATCTCCACCAGCTGCGCGACTATCACGCCGCGGGGATCGTCTTCGCCGGCAGCGGCCGGGAGGGAGACCCGAGCGCGCACGCCGTCGCGAACGCCGTCGCCGATGCCCGCCACCGCGGCTCCACCGTCGTCGCCCTCGCGCAGCGCGACTTCGACGCGCCCACGATCCTGTTCGACAACGAGGCCGCCGCGCACGACATCACGGCCTACGTCCGCGGCCTCGGCCACGATCGGATCACCTTCGTCGAGGGCCCAGCGGGCCTGCACACGAGCGCGCAACGCCGCGCGGGGTTCGAGCGCGCCGGTGGCACCGACAGCATCGCCGGCGGCTTCGCGTACGAGGACGGGATCGCCGCCGCCGAGGTGCTGCTGGCGCGCGACACGCTCCCCGAAGCTGTCGTCGCCGCCAACGACGAGGCCGCGATCGGCCTGCTCGTGCGCCTGCGCGACGCCGGTGTCGACGTGCCCGGCGACGTCTCGGTCACCGGCATCGACGACACGCGCCCCGCGCACTTCGTCGGGCTGACCACCGTCACCGTGCCCTTGCACGAGATGGGCCGCCGCGCCGCCCACGCGGTGCTCGACGGCAGCGTCGAGGACGTCGTGCTGCCGCACGCCCTCGCCATCCGCTCCACCACTCGCTAGAAGACGCATGCCTCGAAGCGCTCGACGGTGGTGCGCATCAGATCCTCGCGCGGCAGGTCCCAGATCGCGGGATTGAGGATCTCGACCTCGATCGGCCCGTCGTAGCCGGCAGCGTCGATGAGCGCGCTGAAGGCCGGCAGGTCGATGATGCCGTCGCCCATCATCCCGCGCTCGAACACGGTGTCCTTGGTCGCAGCGAGCCAGTCGTTGACGTGGTAGCCGACGATCCGGCCGGAGGCCCGCGCGATCTGCTCCGCCAAACCCGGGTCCCAGAACGTGTGGTAGACGTCGATCACGACGCCGACGCCGGGATCGCCGATCCGCTCGGCGATGTCCAACGCGCTGCCCAACGTGTTGATGGCCGACCGCTCGCCGACCATCATCGGGTGCAGCGGCTCGATCCCGAGCCGGACGCCGTGCTCGTTGGCGAACGGCAGCAGCCGTTCGATCCCGGCCTCGATCACGTCGCGCCCCGCGGCGAGGTCCTTGCCCGCCGCCGGCCCGCACACGAGCACCAGCGCGTCCGTCCCCAACGCCGCCGCTTCCTCGACCGCGCGCCGGTTGTCCTCATCCGCGCCCGGCGCCGCGAAGAAGCCACCCCGGCACAGGCTCGAGACCCGCAGCCCCGCGTCGTCGATCCGCTTGCGCGCCTCTTCGACCCCAACCTCGGCGAGCTTGTGCCGCCACGGCCCGATCCACTCGATGCCGTACTCGGCGCACGCGTCGATGACCTCGACCAACGACCACCGATCCGCCGTCATCGAGTTGAACGACAGGCGGCTCAACAGACTCCTGCGAGGTCGAGCACGAGCCGCATCCGCGCGGCCGCCAGATCCGGCTCCCGCAACAGGCCCGCCTGGTCGGCGAGCACGAACAGCTCGGAGAGATGCCGGACGGAGCGCCCGCTCTCCAGCCCGCCGACCATCCGGAAGTGCTCCTGGTGGCCGTTGAGGTACGCGAGGAAGACGACGCCCGTCTTGTAGTACGGCGTGGGCGCGGCGAAGATGTGGCGCGAGAGCGGGACGGTCGGCGCGAGCAGTTCGTCGTAGCGCTCCAGGTCACCCTCGTCCAGCGCGTGCATCGCCGCGGCCGCCGCGGGCGCGATGGCGTCGAAGATGCCGAGCAGCGCGTCGCTGCCGCTCTTGATCAGCTCGGGGTAGTTGAAGTCGTCGCCCGTGTACATGCGCACGCCTTCCGGCAGGCGCTCACGCAGCGCGACTTCCTTGTCCGCGTCGAGCAAGGAGATCTTGATCCCGTCGACCTTGTCGACGTTGGCCTCGATGATGTCGATGACCACGTCGGCGGCCTCGCCCACGTCGAGCGAACCCCAGTAACCCTGCAGCAGCGGGTCGAACATGTCGCCGAGCCAGTGCAGGATCACGGGCGAAGACGCCTGCGAGAGCAGGTGCCCGTACACGGAGCGATAGTCGTCGGGGCCGGAGGCCGCGGCGGCCAGCGCGCGCGACGCCATCAGGATCACCGGCGCGCCCTCGCCCTCGATGAACGCGAGCTGCTCCTCGTAGGCCGCCCGCACCTCGTCCAGCGAAGCCGCCCCGAGCAGCTGGTCGGTGCCGGCGCCGCACGCCAGCCGGCCGCCGACGGCCTTCGCCTCGGCCACCGAGCGCGAGATCAGCTCCTGCGTGGCCGCCCAGTCCAGGCCCATGCCACGCTGCGCGGTGTCCATCGCCTCGGCGATGCGCATCCCGTGTGACCACAGGTGCCGCCGGAAGGCGAGCGTCGCCTCCCAGTCCAGCTGCGCGGGCCCGGTCGGGTCGCCGCCCGCCAGCGGGTCGGCGACGACGTGCGCGGCCGCGTAACAGACGCGCGAGCGCGGCTCGGAGCCGAGCACGGGCAGCGGCTCGCGCAGCTCCGGCGTGTAGGTCTCGGTCGAGCCGTCCGCGCGCGGCAGCGTGAGCGTGACGCCGTTCACAACGTCAGCTCCGGCACGTCGACCCAGCGTCGCTCCTTCCAGGACTGCTCGGCCAGCTCGTAGAGCTGCACGCCGCGCGCGCCCTCGACGAAGTCCCAGGGGAACGGCTCGTCGAGCACGACGTGGCGCAGGAATGCCTCCCACTGGAGCTTGAAGCCGTTCTCAGGCGGCTCGGTGGCCGGCACCTCGATCCACGACTCGCGATGCGCGACGGGGTCCGGGAGGTCCGGGTTCCAGGTGGACTTCGGCGTCGCCACGGCCGGCTGGATCTTGCACCCGCGCAGCCCCGCCACGGCGGAGCCCTCCGTGCCGTCGACCTGCAGCTCGAACAGCTCGTCGCGGTTCACGCGCACGGCCCACGAGGAGTTCATCTGCACAACGAGCCCGTCGTCGAACTCGAAGATCGCGTACGCCGCGTCCTCGGCCGTCGCCTCGTACGGCTGACCGTCCTCGCCGATGCGCTCCGGGATGTGGATCGCGCCCACGGCCATCACCGAGCGGACGGGCCCGAAGACGTTGTCGAGCACGTAGCGCCAGTGGGCGAACATGTCGCTGATGATTCCGCCGCCGTCCTCGCGGCGGTAGTTCCACGACGGCCGCTGCGGCTCAGGCTCGGGGCCCGGGTAGACCCAGTACCCGAACTCGCCGCGCGCGGCGAAGATCCGCCCGAAGTAGCCGGAGCGGACGAGGCGCTGCAGCTTCAGCAGCCCCGGCAGGAACAGCTTGTCCTGGACGACGCCGACCTTCACGCCCGCGTCGCGCGCCGCACGGCCGAGGGCCAGCGCGGTCTCCACGTCCGGCGTGATCGGCTTCTCGCAGTAGACGTGCTTGCCCGCCGCGATCGCCTTCTCCACCGCGGCCGGCCGCGCGGACGTGAGCTGCGCGTCGAAGTAGATCTCGTACTGCGGGTCCGCCAGGGCGGCGTCGAGGTCCGTGGACCAGCGCTCGAGCCCGAGCTCCGCGGCCAACGCCGCGAGCTTGGCCTCGCTGCGGCCGACGAGCAACGGCTCAGGCCAGATGACCTCACCGTCGGAGACGGGAATGCCGCCCTGCTCGCGGATGGCCAGGATCGAACGGATGAGGTGCTGGTTCTTCCCCATCCGGCCGGTGACCCCATTCATGATGATTCCGACGACGCGCTGACCCACTTTGCTCCTCACGGAAAGCGTTTGCCACGACGCAATGTAGCCGAAGTTCGGGTTAACGCAAAGCGGCCGCCCGGTTTCCCGGACGGCCGCGAAGTTAAAGGGGCCTGGCCCCTTTAGGTTCAGCGCGTGAGCGTGACCACCCGCGACGCGGACTTGCCGCCCAGTGACACGCCGAGCTTGGCCTTGACGGCACCGCGCGCCTTGCCGAGCGCGCGCCGCGTGGCGGCCGACGGCTTGAGCTTCACCGTCTTGCTGCCCGCGCCGGCGCACTTGACCGCCGACGACGCGAGCGTCGTGCGCTTGAGGCCGAGCTTGCGCGCCACCGAGCTCGCCACGGTCAGCTTCGCGGAGCCGGACATGGCCTGCGTGCACGTGACCCGCACGGACAGCCCGCGCTTCGCGAAGCCGCTCACCGACGTCTTGACCGGCTCGCTCACGCCGAACCACGGCGCCTGGGCCGGCGCCGCGTCGGGCGCCTTCGCGCCGGGACCGGGCGAAGCCAGCGCGGCCGTGACCGTGACCGGCACGGACGCCGAAGCGCGGCCGCCACGGCGATCCTCGACCGTCAACGTGGCCGTGTACGTCCCGGCGGCCGCGTAGACATGAACGGGGTGCGGTTCCGCGGAGCCGCCACCGTCACCGAACGCCCACGTGTACTTCAGGTCCGTGCCGTCCGGATCGGACGCCTGCGAGCTGAAGCGCACGGTCAGCGGCGCCGTGCCCGTCCGCGGGTCGGCCTCCACCGCCACCGTCGGCAGCAGGTTGGCCGCGAGCGCGACCGTCACGCGGACCGTGAACGTGTGCGCAGAACCGTTGCTGTCCTTCGCCGTCACCTTCGCGTCGTAGGTGCCGGGCGTGGTGTAGGTGTGCTTGACCTCGGTGCCGGACCCCTTGGCGGAGCCGTCGTCGAAGTCCCACTCGAGCGTGAGCTTGTCGCCATCCGGATCGGTGGCCCGGGCGCTGAACTGGACCTCCATCGGGTTGCCGCCGATGCCCGCCAGGCCGTACGCCTCCTCCACCGTCGGCGCCCCGTTTCCGGGCGCGTCGGTGACCGTGATGGTCAGCGTCTTCGTCGCCGTCGCACCGCTCGAATCCGTCACCGTCACCTTGGCCGCGAACACGCCCGGCGTGCCGTAGACATGGGTCGGGTTCTGGTCGTAGGACTTGCCGCCGTCACCGAAGTCCCATGCGTACGCGAGCTTGCCCGCGTCCCCGTCGGGATCGGCGCCGGTCGCCGTGAACGCGACGCTCAAGCGCGCCGCGCCACCGGTGACGTTGGAAGCGGCCGCGACGGTCGGCGGCAGCACGCCCGGCGCGGTCACCGTGACCGTCACGTCACGCGTGGTCTTGTCGCCCTCGTCGTCGGTCGCGGTCACCGTCGCCGTGTACGTGCCGGGCTTGGTGAACGTCCGCGACGCGGTCGAGCCGAGCACCGCGCCCTCCGCGAACGCCCACCGGTAGCTCAGCGTGCCGCCGTCGGGATCGATGCCCGAGGCCGAGAAGCGCACCGGCAGCGGGGCGGCGCCCGTGCTCGGGTCGGCGTAGGCCTCGATCACCGGGAAGCCCGGCGACGGCGTCTTGATGCCGAACGCGATCGACTTGAACGCCTCGAGGTTGCCCGCCTTGTCCGCGGAGCGGTAGTCGACCGTGTGGTCGCCTTCGTCGGAGACCGTGACCTGCGTCCCCTTCGCCCAACCGCCGCCATTGACGCGGTACTCGGTGAAGTCCACGCCGCTGCCGCCGCCCGCGGCGACCGCCGCGGTGCCGACCATGCCGGACCACGCGCCGCCGGTGAACGCCGCGTGCAGACGGCACACGAACGTCCATGTACCCGTCTGCGTCAGCGCGCGCGAGACCGGCGGGCTGCCCGGGAACACGATCGGGGACACCTCGACGATGTCCGGTCCGGTCGGGCTCGGGTTGCCGCCCGGCGGAATCAGCCACACGTCGTGGGCGCTGCCCGCGGTCGCGCCGAAGCGCCAGGTCACCGTGTCACCCGCGTTGAGGGTCACGATGGACGGAGTCCACTGCGTGCCGTTGGCGTCGACGGCCTTGTCCGCCGACCCCGCCGCGTCGAGCGCGGAGAACTTCACGGTCACCGGGCCCGGGTAGATCCGGCCGGGGCCGGGCGCCGCCGGGTCCAGGGACGCGTTGGTGACCGGCGCGGTCACGTCGCCGCCCGTGGGCGCGCCGACCGTGAACGTCACCGTCTTCGGCGTCTCCACGTTGCCGGCCACGTCCGTCGAGCGGTACTCGATCGAGTAGGTGCCGTTGGCCGTGAACGCGGGCTTGCTCGCCGCGCTGTAGGTCAGCCACTCCGCCGCGGCGGCGAAGCGCGCGGCGGCAAGGCCAGTGAACGAGGAGCCGTTGACGCGGTACTCCGTCAGCGCCACCCCGGACGTGGTGTCCGCGGCGTCCAGCGTCAGCGTCGCCGGCCCGGTACCCGTCTGGGCGACGGCGTGCGTGGTCACCGGCGCCGTGGCGTCCAGCTTGACCGCGACGGACTTCGCCGTCTCCGCGTTGCCCGCCTTGTCGGTGGAGCGGTACTCGACGGTGTGCGTGCCGTCGGCCGTGAGCGCGATCGGCGTCGTGTAGGCCTGCAGCGCGCCGCTGCCGACGCGGTACTCGGTCTTGTCGACGCCCGAGACGCATTCACCGTCGTCGGCGGCGTCCAGCGTGATGTTCACGGGCGTGCGGTGCCAGCCCGCGCTGCCGTCGGCCGCGGCGAACGAGTGCGAGCTCACCGGAGCCGCGGCGTCGTTGGGCGAGTCCGGCGTGAACCGGACGTAATCCGCGAGGACGCTGACGGAGCCGTTGCCGCCGTACACGCCGATGTAGCGCGGCCCGTTGGCGGCGGGCATGACCGTGTCCACGTTCGCCGTGCCCAGCCCGACCCAGGTCGCGCCCGCGCCGTCAGGATCGGTGAGCGAGTACGACGCCGTGATCGTGGCGCCGGTGCGCACGACCCGCATCCACCACGTCGGCAGGTTGGTGCCCGCCAGGCCCGTGCGGGTGCCGAGCGTGCGCGTGCCGTTGACCTCGTTCGCGAGCTCGAAGTACGTCTGCGCCGAGCCCGTCGGGTTGTTGTCCGCGTTGCGGTTGTGCGCGACCTTGATCCAGTTGTTGTCGCCCTGGTAGATCTTCAGGCCGGCCTGCGCATACGCGCTGCCGACGCCGCCGACGTCACTGTTGAGGCCCGGCGCGGAGAGCTTCGCGACCACCGTGAAGTCCCCGGTTCCGAGCGGCTGGGCGAGGTACCCGATCGGGCCCGTGCGGGCGAGGTCCACCGAGAACGAGCCGAGCGGCAGCACGAGGTTGCCGCCGGACACGCTGGGGGCCTTCGCGCCCGTCGCGGGCGTGGTCGCGTGGCGGTAGTTCCACAGGGCCGTGTTGAGCGCGCCGTTGAACTCGTCCGAGCGGGACGGCAGGCAGGCCTCGCCCGCGACCACCGTGAACGTCACCTGCTGGATCTCGGACGTGTTGTTCGCCCGGTCCGTCGCCCGCACGCGCACGGTGTAGGAACCGCGCGTCGTGAAGCCGACGGGCGCCGTGTAGCGCTCCCACTGCGTGCCGTCGAGCGAGTACTCGATCCGAGAGATGCCGGAGCTGTCGGTCGCGTTGACATTCAAGGTCGCGCGGCCGAGGTACGCGCCGGACGGGTTCTGCGTGCCGCTCACGGCCGGCTCGATCACCGGCGCGGTGGTGTCCACCTGGTCGCCGATGTAGTCGATCTTCATCAGCCGGCCCGGCGCGCTGGCCGGCAGCTGCGAGCGGCAGCAGTCGTAGTCCCACGTCGCCAGGTACAGCGAGCCGTCGGGCCCGAACTTGACCGGGATCGGATAGGTGTGGCTGGGGGAGCCGAACTGGCTCGAGCCGAACAGTCCGTTCACGCGCAGCAGGCTGGAGCCGTCGTCGCGCACGCGGGCCTCACGCCACCAGTTCTGGGCGCGGTCGAGCATGAACCAGGCGCCGTCGTAGTAGGCGGGCCACTTGGTGGTGGACGGGTTGGCCGCGTCGTACTTGTAGATCGGGCCGGTGATCGACTCCTGCGGGCTCGAGCGCGTCGGGATGCCGAAGCGCGCGGGGTGATCGCCCGTGCGCTTGTGCCAGACGTCGGCACCGACGGCCGGACCGGGCAGGCTCGTCAGGCCGCTCTGGTTCGGCGACTCGTTCGGGATCGACGCGGCGGAGCAGTCGAAGCGCGCGCCGGACGGGCCGTTCGGGAACGTGTACCGGAAGTAGCTGTTGGCGGCCGAGTTGTCGCCCGTGCACAGCGGCCAGCCGTAGAAGCCCGGCTTGGTCACGCGGTTCCACTCGATGATGCCGGCGGGCCCGCGCGTGGCGGAGTTGGTCGACGCGTCCGGCGCGTAGTCGCCGACCACGACCGTGCCGGGGTGGGCCGGATCGGCCTGCACCGTGAACGGGTTGCGGAAGCCCATGGCGAAGATCTCGGGCTTCGTCTTCTCCGTCCCGGAAGCGAACATGTTGCCCGTCGGGATGGAGTAGGTCGTGCCCGCGCCCGCGGCGCCCGCCGCGTTCGCGAGCGGCTTGATGCGCAGGATCTTGCCGCGCAGGTCGTTCGTGTTGGCCGACGTGTTGCGCGCGTCGTAGCGCTCGGGGTAGCGCTGGTCCATCGGCGCGTAGCCGTTGCCGCCCGCGCCGAACGGGTCGACGTCGTCGCCCGTGCCGATGTACAGGCTGCCCTCGGCGTCGAAGGTCAGCGACCCGCCGCCGACGTGCGCGGAGTACGTGTTCTGCCCGGCGACGCCGTCGCGGTTGTCGTTGCCGACCTTGACCTTCGGCACGCGCAGGATCTCCTGCTCGGACCCCGGGACCACGCCTGTGCCTTCAGCGTTGAGCGTGAAGCGGCTGATGACGTTGTGGCCGACCACGATGCAGCTGCTGCAGCCCGGGTCGATGCGCGGCGAGTAGTAGATGTACAGCCGCCGGTTGGTGGCGAAGTCCGGGTCCAGCGTCATGCCGAGCACGCCGTCGTTGGAGGACTCGTGGTCGGCGCGCGTCTGCAGCGTCAGCAGCGTGCTGGTCGCCTTGGTGTCCGGGTTGTACATCCGCAGCCGGCCCTCGGAGTTGAGCGCCTGGTTGCCGATCTCGGTCCAGTAGACCTTGCCGTCGCGCGCGATGTCCATGCCGATCGCGCCCCGCAGGTCGGTGGCGAGGACCGTGCGCGCGTAGTTCGTCCACACCGTGGCGCCGCAGTCGGAGTCCTTGCCCGCGAGGCCCGCGACGTACTTCACGCCGCCGACCATGTGCTTCATCAAGTTGTTGTCGCCGCCGTTCTCCAGGAACGCCGCCGAGAAGTGACCGAGGCTGGAGGCCCAGATGCGGGCGCCCTCGTACATGCGGCACCAGGCGATCGGGTGGTCCGCGCCCATGCGCGTGACGCCGGTGCCGACGTTGTAGCTCTCCTCGTCGAGCGTCATCAGCACGTGGTGCGTGCCACGCACGTTGGAGGAGAACGTGTAGTGCTCGTCGCCGAAGCGGTAGCTGTCGGGAAGGTCCTTCGTGGAGGGGTGGTTGCGGTCTGAGACCTCGACCGTGGCGAGGTTGTTCGCGTCCGTCGCCGAGTGGCCCGGCATCAGCGCGCCGATGGCGCTGTCGCCCGGGGCGTCCCACCACGGCCACGTCTGCGCGCCGGCGCCCATCGTCACGGACGCGTGCATCGCGCCGATGCCGCCGCCCGCGCGGGCAAAGTCCTCGATCGCCGTCTGCTCGGCGGTGGTGAACAACTGCGGGCTGGTGGTGTCGCCGCGGTTGAGCGACGAGGCCTGCCAGAAGAAGATCGCGTCGTACTGCGCGAGGTTCGCGCCGGTGAAGATCGCGGGGTTGCCGACCGTCGCGTTGCGGCAGCCGGGCGTGGTGCCGGCACCGGTGCCGTGTCCGTTGCACGTGCGGTAGTCGCTGGTGACGCCGGCCGCGGCCAGCTTGGCCTGGATCAGCTCCACCACCGCGGGTTGGATCGCCTCGCCGGAATTGGCGTGCCTATAGCCCGTCGTCCCTGAATAGATCAGGACCTTGGCCGTATCGCCCTGCGCCGAGGCTACCGCCGGCGCCAGCAGGCCGAGCGCAAGCAGCGCAACGACCAGTCCAACCCACTTCCGTGCCATCCCTCTCCCCTCAACACAACCTATGGGTGCTGCTTGTTCGGTCTCTCTCCTGAAACGCCCGAAGGCGGCCGCCCTGACCAAGGGCGGCCGCCTTTCCGCATACGGGCCCTGCGGTTGTGACTACTTGCGCGTCAGCGTGACCGCGCGGGTCGAGTTCTTGGTCGCCTCGCCCTGTGCCTTCAGGCTCACGGAGAGGGTGACCTTGACCGAGCCCTTGGCCTTCGCCAGGGCCTTCTTGACCTTGGCGCTGACCTTGAACTTCACGGACTTGCTACCGGCGTTGGTGAAGGACACCTTGGCCGTGGCGAGCGTGGTCGACTTCAGGCCGAGGGCCTTGGCGACCTTGCTCGAGACGAGCAGCTTGGCGGAGCCGCTCATCGCTTCGGTGGCCGTGACCTTGACCGACAGGCCGCTCTTGGCGAACCCGCTGACCGAGGTCTTGACCGGCTCGCTCACGCCGAACCAGGAGGCCTGGGCCGGAGCCACGTCGGGAGCCTTCGCCGCCGGAGCGGAGCCGGCGACCGTCGTGACCGTGATCTGGACCGTCTTGGTGGTCTTGCCGCCGCGCGCGTCGGTGACCGTCAGCGTCGCGGTGTAGACACCGGCCGCCGTGTAGGTGTGGACCGGGTGCTTCTCCGCGGAGAAGGAACCGTCGCCGAACGCCCACACGTAGCCGAGGTTGTTCACGTCGCCATCCGCGTCCCCGACCTGCGAGGAGAAGCGGACCACCAGCGGAGCGGTGCCCTGGACCGGATCGGCCAGGACATCGACCGTCGGCAGGACGTTGGCCTTCTGCGAGACGACCACCGAGATGGTCTTCGTCGTCGAGCCGCCCTTGCCGTCGGTCGCCGTCACCTTGACCGTGTACGTGCCGGCCGTGGTGTAGAGGTGGTCCACCGTCGTGCCGGACTGCTTCGCCGACTGGTCGTCGAAGTCCCACTCGAGCGTGACCTTGTCCCCGTTCGGGTCCTTGACGCCGGCGCTGAACGTCAGCTCCATCGGGTTGTCGTTGAGGCTGACCGCGTACGGACCGTCCTCGAACACCGGAGCCACGTTGACCGGGGCGCTGGTGACCGTGATGGTGATCGACTTGGACGCCGTGGCGCCCGCGGCGTCGCTCACCGTCACGCGAGCCGTGTACTCACCCGGCGCGTTGTAGACGTGCGTCGGGTTCGGGTCGAACGAGGCCGCCGTGCCGTCGCCGAACTCCCACTTGTACAGGAGCTGCGCGGACGGACCGTCGGGGTCGGTGCCCGTGGCGGTGAACTTGACCGCCAGCGGGCCGGCACCGTTGGTGCGGTCGGACGCGACCTCGACGGTCGGGGGCTGAACGCCCGGCGCCGTCACGGTGACCGTGACCTCCTTGGAGGTCTTGTCGCCCTCGTCGTCCGTGGCCGTGACCTTGGCCGTGTACGTGCCCGGCTTGGTGTAGGTCCGCGTCACGCCCCGTCCGAGGACGGTGCCGTCGGCGAACTCCCACTTGTAGCTCAGCTCGCCACCGTCGGGGTCATAGCCCGAGGCGGAGAAGCGGGTCTGCAGCGGGGCCTGGCCGGTGGCCGGGTCGGCGAACGCCTCGATGATCGGGAAGCCCGGATCGGGGATGTCGATGCCGAAGGCGACCGACTTGGCCGTCTCCACGTTGCCGGCCTTGTCCGTCGAGCGGAACTGGACCGTGTGCTGGCCCTCGGCCTCGACCAGGACCTCGGACGCGAACGGGTTGGCACCCGCGGCGTTCGTGGCCTTCGTCCAGGCGCCGTCGTTGACCTTGTACTCGGTGAAGTCGACGCCGGAGGGCTGCTCGCCCGCCGGAGGCGCCGTCACCGTGGCCGTGCCGACCATGCCGCTCCACGCGCCTTCCGTGGAGTCATAGAACGAGTGCACCTTGCAGATGAAGGTGTACGCGCCCACCGTGCTGAGCGTCTTCGTCACGGACGGACCGCCCGGGAGGATGATCTCCGATTCCTTCGTCGGGTTCGCCATGTTGCCGCCCGGGGACACCAGCCACACGTCGTGCGGGAAGTGCTCCTCCGGCCCGAAGTTCCACTTCACCGTGTCGCCCGAGACCAGGCTCACGGCCGCCGGCGCCCAGCGGTCGCCCGCTGCGTTGACGTCGACCGTCTTGGCCGCGGGGCCGCCCGGCGACTGATCCAGCGCCGAGAACTTGACCTTGACCGGAGCGGAGTACGTCTTGCCGGCGCCCGGCGCGGCCGGGTCCAGCGTCTGCGTGGTCACCGGAGCGGTGTGATCGTTGTTCGGAGCGGTGATCGTGAAGGCCACCGACTTGGCGGTCTCCACGTTGCCGGCCGCATCCGTCGAGCGGTAGTCGACCGAGTACACGCCCGGAGCCGTGAACGTCGGCTTGTTGGCCGGGTCGTAGGTCACGTACTCGAGCTCGGCGTTGGCGACCTTCGCCGCGCCCAGCGCACCGAACGGGCTGGCCGTGCCGACCTGGTACTCGAGCTTCGCAACGCCCGAGCCCGCGGCCTGATCGGTCGCGGCGAGCGTCAGCGTCACGGGACCGAGGGACGGCGTCGTGGCCGGCTCCAGGGTCGCCGTGGACGTCGGGGCCGCCTTGTCGACCTTGACGGTCGTCGTCTTGGTGGCCTCGATGTTGTTGTTCTTGTCGATCGAGCGGTACTCGATCACGTGCGTGCCGGTCGTCGTGAGCGCGATCGGGGCGGTGTAGGGGGCGAAGGCGCCACCGTTGACCTTGTACTCGATGCGATCCACGCCGGACCCGTTGGCCTCATCCGTGGCCGCGAGGCTCACGTTGACGTCCGACGTGTACCAGCCGGCCGTGCCGTTCGGAGCCGTCGGCGCCGCCGTGGCGGTCGTCACCGGAGCCGTCTGGTCCGCACCCGCGGGGCAGTTGTCCGGGGTGACCCGGAAGTAGTCGATCTCGACCCGCGACGGACCGGCCGGCGGGTTGGTCTGCGTCGGGAAGTTGCCGGCGGAGATGATGCCGACGCGCGAGCCCGTCGCGTCACGACGGGCGCCGCCCGTCGGGTTCAGCTGCAGGCCGCCGGTGTTGTTCCAAGCCGCCGTGGTGGCCGGGAAGGTCTGCCAGTCGGCGTTGGCGATGCTGGCCGGAGCGATCACCTGGTACTGCGCGGTGACGCTGTTGGAGCCGTTGGCGCGCGTGTAGCGCATCTTGATCGTCACGGGCTCCGCGTCGTTCGGGAGCAGCGTGCGGTTGCCGCCGGCGGTCTGGCGAACGCCTTCGGTCGACGTCGGGTTGTCCTTGGACTGCTCGACGTAGATGTTGTCGGCGCTCTGGCTGTGGGTGATCGTCGAGCGGAAGAAGTTGTTATCCGCCTGCCAGACGATCAGGCCCACGTGCTGCCAGCCACCGTTGAAGTGGACCGTGGCCTGCGTCTCCACCTGCCAGTTGTCCCCGAGGGCGGGAAGGTCCTGGCCGATGAAGTTGACCGGGCCCAGGGCCCCGGCGTCGAGCTCACCGTCGTTGGTCGGCATGCTCAGCTTGCCGTTGCCCATCAGCGTCGTCGCGAACGGGCCCGTGGTCGGCGTACCGGCGCCGCTGCGGGTCCACCGCTGCCACATCGGGCGCAACGTATTGCCCGTACCGTCGAACTCGTCCGAGCGGTCACACTCCGGCAGCTGGATCTTGAAGGTGACGGACTTCGTCTCCTCCGTGTTGGCCGCGAGGTCCGACGAGCGGAACTCGACGAGGTGCGTGCCGCTGCTGGAGATCGTGAGCTGGTTCACGAAGGGGCTCTCGGAAGCCGAGTTCGCCTTCGTGGTCCACTGACCGGCGACGCCGTTGGTGGTGATCCGGTACTCGGTCTTCTCGACACCCGACGCGTTGGTGCCGGTGTCGGTCGCCGAGAGGTTGACCTTGACCGCGCGGTTGAACGTGTCGCCGGTGACCGGGGTCGCCGGGTCGAGCGTCGCCGTCGTGGCCGGGGCCACCGCCTCGCAGTCGATCGGATCCGGGGTGACCCGGAAGTAGTTGACGTCGACCTGGCCCGGGACGCCCGCGTAGGCGTGGGTGCCGGCGGTGCCCGGGAAGTTCGACTGGGTGATGATGCCGATGCGCGAGCCGGCCGCGTCACGGCGGCCCTGCGTCGGGTCGAGGTTCAGGAAGTTCGCCGCGCCACCGAAGTTGGCCCAGTCCGCCATCGCGATGGCGGCCGGAGCCATGACGCGGTACTGCGGCACGACGGTGTTGGACCCGTTGGTACGCGTGTAGCGCATGCGGATCGTGACCGCGTCGGCCTTGGTCGGCGCGATCGTGACGTTGCTGCCGGCCTGCGAACGAGCGCCCTCGGTCGAGGACGGGTTGTCCTTGGACTGCTCGACGTAGATCTGGCCGCCGTTGAGGTCGTGCGTGATCGAGGAACGGAAGAAGTTGTTGTCCCCGTTCCAGACGATCAGGCCGGTGTTCTGCCAGCCGCCCGTGTACTTGACCGTGAACTCGGTCTCGACCTGCCAGTTGGTGCCGAGCGCCGCGAGGTCCTGGCCGATGAAGTTCACCGGGCCGACGGACGTCTGGGCGTTGGCGGCGTCGAGCTCGAAGTCGGCCGTCGGGAAGTGCAGCTGGCCGCTGCCGAGCGTGAACGCGCTCGCCGGCGAGCCGCCGTTGCGCGTGTGACGCGTCCACTGCGAGCCGAGCCCGGTGCCGTTGAACTCGTCAGAGCGAGCCTGCGTGCAGCCCGCGCCGGAGAGGATGCGGAACGTGGTCGACTTGACCGCGGACGTGTTGTTGACCTTGTCCGTGGCGCGGTAGTCGACGGTGTAGTTGCCGGCCGCGTTGAACGCCACCGGAGCGGTGTACGGGGTCCAGGCACCACCGTTGGTGCGGTACTCGACCAGGTGCACACCGGAGGCACCGACCTCGTTGTCGGTCGCCGTGATGGCGAACGACGCGGAGCCGATGAAGTAGTTGCGCTGGTCCTTGTTGCCCGACGCGTCGGCCGACGTGACCGGCGGCGTCGTGTCGTTGATCTTCAGGACCTCGAACGTGGCCGTCTTGAGCGCCGCGACGTTGTCCTTGCGGTCGGTCGCGCGGTACTCGACGTTGTAGATCTTGGCCTCGTCGAAGACGAGGTCGGTCGTGTACGGCAACCAGTCGGTCGATCCCTGCTGGCGGTACTCGATGTTCTTGACGCCGGCGCAGCCGGAGTCCGTCGCGGCCAGCTTGAGCGTGGCCGTGTTGACGTACGTGTTGGGACGGTCCGGGTAGGCCTGGCCGCTCACCGTGGCGGACGCGGTGGGCGCGTTCGCGTCGGTGATGCACTCGTCCTGGACGTTGAACGAGATCTTGACGATCTGGTTCTGCTGGCTGGCGTTGGTGCCGTCACGGCAGCAGCCGACCGAGTAGCGCGACATGTACAGCGCGCCGTCGGGGCCGAACTGGGTGCCGATCACGAGGCCGGAGTTGGCCGCGTTCGGGTTGACGCCGCCGTTGTACGGCAACCAGTCGCTGACGCGCAGCATCTGGTTGTTGTCCTGGCGCATCTTGACTTCCTTCCAGAAGCCATTGTCCGAGCCGCGGTTGTTGATCAGCCACGAGCCGTTGTAGTAGCGCGGGAAGGCGCCCTGCGTGGCCGTGCCGTCCGGGTAGCGGTAGATCGGGCCGGCGAGCGGCTGCATGCCACCGGCCGACAGGTTGCCGAAGGAAGCCGGCTGCGTGCCGCCGTAGTTCTTCCAGACCGTCGCCTTCTCGACCGGGCCCGGCAGCGTGTCCAGACCGTCGAAGGTCGGCTCGACCGCGGTCTGGCCCGCCGGGGCGTAACGGATGTCGGACGGGAGGCTGGCGGCGTTGCAGTCGTACTGCTCGCCGGTGCTCGCGTTGGTGGCGTAGTTCCACTTGAACATCGTGTTGGCCGTCGAGTTGTCACCGACGCACATCGGCCAGCCGTGGTTGCCCGCCTTGTTCAGCAGGTTCCACTCACACGTGCCCGCGGGGGAGCGATTGGCCTGGATGGCCGAGTTGTCGTGGCAGTACTCGCCCGTGCCCACGATTCCGGGGTTGGCCGGGTCGGTGTGCAGGGTGAACGGCTGGCGGAAGCCCATCGCGTAGATCTCGGGGCGCGCCTTGGCGGTGCCGACCGGGAACAGGTTGCCCGCGGGGACGTCGTACGTCGTGGCGACGCCAGGCTCGGCGTCGACGGCGATGTCGCCCTGCTTCGGCGTGATGCGGATGATCTTGCCGCGGAGGTCCGCGGAGTTCTGGGAGGTCTTACGCGCGTCCCAGCGCTCCTTCGCGCGGAAGTCCATCGGCGCGTAGTTGTTGTGGCCGCCGCCGCCCGGCGCGACGTCGTCGCCGACGCCGAGGTAGAGGTTGCCGGCGGAGTCGAAGTCGAGGCCGGCGCCACCCACGTGACCCGGGCCGTTCGTGCTCGGGCAGCCCGTGGCGCAGCCGGCGGGGGAGCCGACGATCTTGGCCTTGGGGACGCGCAGGATCACGCGCTCGGAGCCCGGAATGGCCGCGGTGCCGTCCTCGGACAGCGTGAAGCGGCTGATCTGGTTGTAACCGACGACCTGTCCGGTGCCGGTCATGGGCCAGGCCGCGTTGCGCGGCGAGTAGTAGACGAAGAGGTTGCGCTTGGTGGGATCGGCGAGGTCGAAGCCCGGCTGCAGGCTCATGCCCAGCACGCCGTCCTCGGAGTTGCCGTGATCCGCGCGGGTCGGGATCGACACGACCGTGGACTTGTTGCCGGCCGCCTTGGCCGGGTCGTGCATCTTGATGTAGCCCGTGGACTCCAGCGAGATCGGGTTACCGATCTCCGACCAGTAGACCTTGCCGTCCTTGGCAACATCGATGCCGATCGGGTTGTTCGCGTCCGCGACCAGCACTTCGCGCGTGTACGAGCTCCAGACGGTGCCCGAGCAGTCGGACTTGCGACCCTCGCCCGCGACCCAGCGGACGCCGCCGACGATCTGCTTGATCAGGTTGTTGTTGCCGCTGTTCTCGGTGTAGGAGGAGCCGAAGTGGCCCATCGACGTCAGCCACGTGCGGCCGTCCGTGTAGGACTTGGGCGTGCCCGTGTTGTCG
Organism: Solirubrobacter taibaiensis; assembly: GCA_027587225.1. Taxonomy (GTDB): domain Bacteria; phylum Actinomycetota; class Thermoleophilia; order Solirubrobacterales; family Solirubrobacteraceae; genus Solirubrobacter; species Solirubrobacter taibaiensis. The sequence goes on along the minus strand of JAPDDQ010000032.1, from coordinate 68,222 downwards.
TTGATGTTGTCGCCGTCGTAGAGCTTGCACCACGTGATCGGGTGGTCCTGGCCCATGGCGTTGCCGCCCGGGGTGTAGGTGCTCTCGTCGATCGTGGCGAGCACGTGGTGCGAGCCGCGGACGTTGCGGCGGAAGTTGTAGTGCTCGTCACCGAAGCCGTACTGGTCCGGGAGATCCTTGGTCGCGAGGTGGTTCTTGTCGGCGACCTGGATCTGACCGATGTTCGTCGTGCTGGTGGCGGCGTGGCCGGCCATCGTGGCGCCGATGACGGAGTTCGCGTTGTTGCCGTCCCACCAGTTCCACGTCTCAGCCGTGGTGCCCATGTCCGTCGCGTTGTGCACGCCGGCGATGCCGCCGCCGTTCTGGACGTACTTGATGATCGACGCCTTCTGCGCGTCCGACCACAAGGGGCCGGGGGGCCCGGCCGAGGAGTTCAATAGAACGATCGCGTCGTAGCGCGCGAGGTTCGCGTCGCTGAAGATGCGCGGGTTCTTGTCGGCGTTGTCGCAGTTGTTCGCCGCGCCGCCGTTGTTGGTGCAGTCTTCCCAGTCCACCGTGAAGCCGGCGGTGGTGAGCGCGGTCTGGACGATCGGGCGCCCGCCGTTGATGCCGTCGGTGTGACGGAAACCGGTCGTGCCGGTGTAGAGCAGCACGCGCTTGGAATCCTGCGCGCTGGCAATCGCGGGCACGAGCATGCTCGCGACCAGTGCCGCCACCGCGGCGACCATCAAGACGGCGCGCCGTGCGGGCACGCCGAAGGGACCTCGGTTGACCATCCCTGAACTCCTCCTCCCCGGGGCCCACTAGCTCTCCCCCGGTGTGTCGCTGGCTAATTCACGCCTTCCGCGCATCACTCATCCAGAGTTCAGCGCGGACCTTCTAGCGAAGCTACTCCACTTCGTTCTTCGCTGTCAAGGCCTTTTGTACGGTCTCGCTACCTAAGTCGGCCTGCTGGGCCACCAGTTCCGCTCACCGAGCAGTACGGCGACGGAAGGGACCAGCAGGGCACGAACCAGGAACGTGTCGACGAGCAACCCGAGGGCGACGACGAACCCGACCTGGAACAACGATTCGAGCGGCAGCGCCATCAGCACGCTGAACGTGGCCGCGAGCACCAGACCCGCGCTCGTGATCACACCGCCCGTGCGCTCCAGGGCCGTGATCACGGCCTGGCGCGTGGTGACGCCCCCACGGTCGCGCTCCTCACGGATGCGCGCCAGCAGGAAGACGTTGTAGTCGACCCCGAGCGCCACCAGGAAGATGAACGCGAACTGCTCCAGGGTCTGGTCGCTCGCCGGCTGGCCCATTACGTGCGTGAACACGAGTGAGCTGACACCGAGCGCGAAGCCGAAGGACAGGATCACGGTCGCGATCACGTACAGCGGCATGACGACGGCGCGCAGGAGCACCGCCAAGATGAGAAAGATGAGGGCCAGGCCGACCGGCACGATGATGCGGTTGTCGCGCTTGAGCGCCTGCCGCGTGTCGTAGGCCTCGGGGACTTCTCCGCCCAGCAGCACGGGCCGTCCACCCGCCGCCGCGCTGGCGGCACGGCGCAACGCCGGAACTGAGTCCGTGGCCTCATCCGAGAAAGGATTCATCTTCAAGTACGCCTGCGCCAGCGCGAACTCGGATTCCTGGCCATTGGTCGGGACCGAAGCCGCCGACAGGTACATCTCCTGGATAGGTGTGGTGAGCCCGGTGGTCAGCTTGCTGATGACCGGCTCCCGATCCTGGAAGTCCATGACCACCTCGATCGGGGCGGCGCGCCCCGGGATGAACCGGTCCACGATCACCTCTTCACCGGCGACGGACTCGGGCGGCGTGCGGAACGCCTCCGAGAAGTCCAGCGGCTCACGGCCGCCGAGGCTGCCGAGCGCGCCCACGAGGAGGATCGCCGTGACCACGCCGGCCGTGAGCGCGGGGCGACGGGAGACGAGTTGCCCGACACGCGACCACAGCGCCGAGACGGGCCGCGGCTCGGGCTCCACGCGCGGGACGACCGGCCAGAACGCGCGCCGGCCGAGCACGCTCAGGAGCGCCGGGAGCAGGGTCAGCCCGGCCGCGACCATGACCGCGATGCCCAGCGCCAGGATCGGGCCCATCTCGCGCGTCGCGTTGAAGTCGGCGACCGCGAGCACCAGCATCGCGACGATGACGATCGCGCCCGCGGACAGGATCGCCGGCGCGGTGTGCTTGCTCGCGAGCTCCATCGCCTCGTGGGGGTCGGCGGTGCGCCGCAGCTCGTCGCGGTACCGGGCGACGATCAGCAGGCAGTAGTCGGTGCCCGCGCCGAACATGAGCACGATCAGGATCGCTGTTGACTGCCCGCTCACGGTGGTCGCGCCCGCGCGGACCAGCAGGTACGTCAGCCCGCCGGCGACGATGTAGGCGATGCCGACGACGAAGATCGGAACCAGCGCCATCAGCGGCGAGCGGTAGATCGCGAGCAGCAGCAGGATCAGCACGGTGCAGGTGACGAGCAGCAGCGTCTCGTCGATCGTCTTGACCGCCTCGCTGCGGTCGGCCTCGAACCCCACCTCGCCGGTGACCCAGGTGCGCAGTCCGGTGGAGTCGCCCTCCGGGCCCGGCACGATCGAGCGGATCGTCGAGGCTGCCGCCTCCGCCGTCTGCGTGCTGTCGTCGTTCATCGCGACCGTGGCGAGCGCGACGCTCGCGTCCGAGGACGTCAACAGGCCGGGACCGCCCGGACTGAGGTCGAGCGGGTCCTGCTGGCCGCAGTTGAGCCCGTAGGCCGAGCCGACCTGCTTGAGGTTGGGGATCGTGCCCGCGCGGCAGATCCGGTTCATGTCCTCGTTGATCCGCAGGCGATCTTCGGATCTGATGCCGCCTTCGCGGAAGTAGGCGATGATCGCCGCGCTCTCGCTGCCGGCGCGGAAGTTCTCGTCGATGACGCGCTTGGCCTCCGCGGACTCCGAGCCGCGCGCGAGGAAGGTGTCGCTCTCGTCGGCGGCGCGGCTCTGGAGCGGCCCCTGCAGCGGCAGCATCGCCAGCGCAAGCAGGAGCCAGGCGCCGATCACGGCCCAGCGACGCATGGGCTAGATGCCGCCGCCCACGCCTTCGATCTGGGTGACGATTCCCTTCTCGGTGTAGACGTAGATCAGCTTGGGGTTGAGCTCGATCGGGACGGGCTGCCCGGCCCCGTCCTGCACGGACACCGCGATCTCGCAACCCTTCGCCCCAGCCTTTTGACGGGCCTCCTCGAGCGGCAGGTCCAGCAATTCGGCGGTGTCGAACGCGTCCTTCGCAGGCTTCAATTCAGGTTGACCACCGGCGTCGGTCTTGCCGGTCGACTCCAGCGGGCACAGGATCGCGCTCAGATTGGCGCCCGCGGGCTTCTTCTCTTCTTCGTCGCCTCGGGACGCGATCGCGATGCTCACACCTGCAAGCACCAGCACGACCACGAGACCGAGCAACCACCTCGTTCTCCTCACGAATCCGAAGCTAGCAAGGGCTTGAACTGATGGCAATGACTTCTGAACGCTTGGGCCTCACACTTTCGTCGAGGAACGGAGACTTCGCTCGCGCCTCATACATAACCGTGGTACCTTCGGTCGCTCATCGGCCTAAGGGTGAGTTTTGGGCCATGCCGGGTTGAGGAGAACTGTGATGAGGACCGATCTGAGCCGCCTGCGTCGGCCCGGGATCGCCGCCGCGGCCGCTGCACTGCTGGTCGCCGGGGTCGTGGGCAGCGTCGGCGTGGCCGGTGCGAGAGAGAGCAAGACGATCTTTTCCGTCGAGAACGGCGGGCCGTGCTTCTCCCTGGAGCGCAAGACCACGTGCGATCCCGGCGAGCTCGGCAACGTGACCATCCAAACCGGCGAGACGGTCACGTGGGACTTCGCCTCGGGCGAAGCGACGCAGATGAACCACAACGCCGTCCCGGTGGACAAGAACACGCCGGACGCCGGCTGGAACGGCCGCGACCCGATGAAGTGGCAGGTCGGCGGCACGAGCTCGCACAGGTTCGGCAAGCCCGGCGTCTACACGTACTACTGCTTCCTGCACAGCTCGACGATGAAGGGCACGATCACGGTCGAGGGCGAGCCCGTCGAGGTCACGCAGACCGCGACCCCGTCCGTGACGCAGACCTCCACGCCGACCGCATCGGCCACGGCCACCGCGACCTTCCAGTCCACGCCGCCGCCTGGCGCGACGCCCGTGCCCGACAATCACACCACCACACCGGCCCCCGGCAAGATCGCGACCAAGGACACCGAGGCGCCACGCCTGCTGCGCGCGCGGGTCACGCCCGCCACCGGCGGCGCGAAGCTCAGCTTCTGGGTCTCCGAGCCGGCCAACGTCGAGGTCACGGTCCGGCGCGGTAAGACCGTGGTGACGAGCGCGCGGCTGCACGTCGCGGCCGGCACGCGCTCCGTTGTGCTCCGCAGCTCGAGCCTGCGGAAGACGGGCACCTACACGGTCGAGTGGCGCGCCGTCGACGCGATGGCCAACAAGAGCAACGTGGCGAAGAAGACGCTGAAGGTGAAGCGATGAGCTTCCGTCCGCCCGCCGACGCGTGGTCGCGACGCGATCTCATGCGCAACGGGTTCGGCTCGATCGCGCTGCTGTGCACGTTCGCGGCCCCGGACGTGTTGCGCCCGCGCAAGGCGACGGTGACCTCCGCCGCGATCCGCTCCCAGGCCAAGTCGCCGTTCACGCCCTTCCAGCAGGACCTGCCGCGAATCCCGGAGCTGGTCCCGGTCGCGACGTCACGCACGCGGGACACGTACGCGATGACCGTGCGCGAGGGCATGGCCGAGGTCCTGCCCGGCTTTCAGACCCCGATCTACGGCTACGACGGCGTCTACCCGGGTCCGCTGATCCGGGCCAAGAAGGGCCGCGAGGTCGTCGTCCGGCAGACGAACGGCCTCCCGTTCGAGACCAACGTGCACCTGCACGGCGGTTACGTCCCCGCCGAACACGACGGGCACCCGATGGACGTCATCCCGGCCGGCGGGCACTTCGACTACAAGTACCCCAACGACCAGGACGCCGCGACGCTCTGGTACCACGATCACGCGCACGGCCGCACGTCCAAGACGCTCTACTACGGGCTCGTCTCGATGTACATCCTCGAGGACGACCTAGAGACCGAGCTCAGGCTGCCGCAGGGCGAGTTCGACGTCCCGCTGGTGCTGGCCGACCACGCGTTCAACAAGGACGGCTCGTTCCGCTACGCGGAGAACGTGGACATCGGCTTCCGCGGTGACACGCTGCTGGTCAACGGCGCGATCTCCCCGCGCATGGCCGTCCAGCGCCGCAAGTACCGCCTGCGGTTCCTGAACGCCTCCAACGCGCGCTCCTACGCGCTGCGGCTCGGCGGCGGGCGGCCGATGACGCAGATCGCCGGCGACGGCGGCCTGCTCGCACGCCCCGTCCCGCGAACCAACATCCCGCTGCACCCGGCCGAGCGCGTGGACATCGTGATCGACTTCTCCGCCTACGGGCCAGGGGAGGAGCTCGTGCTCTACAACACCGACGCCGAGGCGAACGCCGGCACCACGCCGATCATGCGCTTCGACATCGAGGGCGGCAAGGTCAGCGAGGACTTCCGCGTCCCTTCGCGCCTGCGCGACCCGGAGCCGCTACCGGCGCCGAACGCGCGCCGCCGTTGGGAGCTCGCGCTCGGCACGGCCGCCTGGCAGATCAACGGGCTGGGATGGGACCCCAACCGCATCGATGTCCGTCCGCGCCTCGGCAGCACGGAGCTGTGGACGTTCGTGAACAACTCCAACCGGGTGCACCCGATGCACCTGCACGGGTTCCTGTTCCGCATCCTCGAGCGCTCCAGTGCGCCGGTCGCGCTGGCCGACCGCCTCGGGTGGAAGGACACGGTCGGCGTCCTGCCCAACGAGACCGTGACCGTGCTCGCGTGGTTCGCGCCCTACCGGGGCAAGTACGTGTTCCACTGCCACGCGCTCGAGCACGCCGACAAGGCCATGATGCTGCAGATGGAGATCGTGTGATGCGCGCGTCCGTTCCCGCCGCGGCGCTGCTCGCCGTACTCGCGTTCCCGGCCGTCGCGGCCGCCGACGCCACGGTGCGAGCCGTGGACGTCACCAACACGTGGTCCCCGGCCGAGGTCACGATCAAGGCCGGCGAGAAGGTCGACTGGGCGTTCGCGTCCTTCCCGCACAACGTCAAGAACAAGTCGGCGAACTGGGAGTTCGCGTCCCTGAACCTGGTGGCGCCTCAGACCGCGTCGAACACGTTCACGACGCCCGGCGAGTACGAGTTCCTGTGTGCGCTGCACGGCTCCACGATGACCGGCAAGGTCATCGTGCTCGGCGCCGACGGCCAAGCCCCGGCCCCGCTGCCGCCGCCGCCGCTGAGCGAGCAGCCGCTGGCGAACGACATCCCGCCGCTGTCGGTCTTCGAGGTGCGGGACACGGTCGTGCCGAAGCTCGACCGCGTGAAGGTGTCGCGCGTCGCGCGCGGCGTGCGCGTGAAGTTCCGGCTGTCAGAGGCGGGCAAGGTCACCGTCAAGGCCACGCGCGGTCGCTCCGTGACCACGCGGACGGTCGAGGTGGCCAAGGGCACGCGCTCGATCACGGTCAAGGGCCTCAAGACCGGTAGCTACCGCGTGCAGGTCAGCGCCAAGGACCTCGCGGGCAACGCCGCGAAGTCCGCTCCGCGCGCGAGCGTCACCGTCCGCCGGTAATCCCGGCGGACGGTCGGTCCGTCACGGCGTCGTGGTCGAGAGGATGAACACGACGCTCTTGGTGTAGGCGCCCGCGGTCAGTGCCTGGGTGGCGGCGATCGTCTGGCGCACGGTGACGGTGACGGGCTCGTTCGCGAGCGCGGTGGTGTAGCTGAGCAGCGCGACCGGGTTGCTCAGCCCACGCAGGTTCGTGAACGTCGTGTTCGGGTTGGCCGCGTTGGTCGCGCGCACCTGGAGCGCCGACGAGAGCTCGGTGGTGCCGTTGGTGAGCCGGCCCGTGCCGCTGTCGGCGTCCGCGATCGAGAGCGTCGCGTTGCCGGTGGTGCTCGTCAGCGTCGCCGTGACGCTCGCGTCGTAGGTGGCGGCGACGCCCGGGATGATCGGCCCGAGCGTCGGCCCGGTGGTCGCGAGGTTGATCGCGAGCATCCACGGCACGATGCTGCGCGCCGTGACGGGCGCGGTCGTCGTGCCCGGGACCGGTGTGGGGCTCGGGGACGGCGTCGCGGTCGCGGTCGGCGTGGCCGTCGGGGTCGCGGTGGGCGTCGGCGTCGGCGTCGGCGTTGGGGTTGGGGTCGGTGTCGGCGTGGGCGTCGGAGTCGGCGTGGGCGTCGGAGTCGTAGTCGGAGTCGGCGTCGGTGTCGGAGTCGGCGTCGGTGTCGGCGTCGGTGTCGGCGTGGGCGTCGGAGTCGGTGTCGGCGTGGGCGTCGCGATCGGCTCGACGATCACCGTGCCGGTCATGTCCGGGTGCACAGCACACACGAGCCGGTAGGTGCCGGGCGACGGGAACTCGCAGTAGCCCTCCCAGCCGGGCCCGAAGGGCACCACGAAGCCGGGGAGCGGAGGCGCGTTGTCGGGATCGATCAGGGTCGACCCGGTCGCGGCCTTCGTCTGCGGGCACGTCGTCGGCGCGGGCGTGCCCGTGAAGGACACGTTGTGCAGGTTCGTTCCGGCCGGGTAGCCGAACGTGACGCGCTCGCCGGCCTTGATCGTGACGCTGCTGTCGGCGGGGCTCGACTGCGACGCGTCCTGCCACCAGTACGCGGGCGAGCCCGTGCCGTCGTGCGCCTCGATGCGCGGGCCGGCCGGGGTGGGGGGAGTCGGGGTCGCCGTGGGCGTCGCGGTCGGGGTGGACGTCGGCGTCGCGGTCGGCGTGGGGGTCGGCGTCGGCGTGCCGACGATGACCGTGCCGGTCATGTTCGGATGCGCGACGCAGAGGAAGGTGTAGACGCCCGTGGTCTGGAAGAGGCAGGAGCCTTCCCAGCCTGGGCCTTGGACGCCGGCCGGGAGCGGCGGCGCCGGTTCGATGGTGGACCCGGCTCCGGCCGCGGTCTGCACACACGACGTCGGTGGGGTCTGCTCGAAGTCCGCGTTGTGGACGCTGAAGCCGACGGGGTAGCTGAAGGTCACGCGGCCGCCGGGCGTGATGTTCACGGTGTTGTCCTCGAGCGGCCGTCCGTCCTCGTGGAAGCCGTTGTCGAAGACCACGAACGCGGCGTCCACGTTCTCACGTGCGGCGTGTGAATCCCCGTTCGCCAGGGCCGGGACGACGAAGAGCGCGACCAGCGCACAGATCATCCACGGCAGGACCTTCACCTTCATGACCAGCGTTCCCCTTCGACAGACCCGGATATGAACTGCAACCTCGCCCGCGCGGCGGACCGCGCGAGCGAGGTGATCACTGCTGCTTACGGTGTCGTGGTGGACAGCGAGTACGTCAGCGTCTTGGCGTACTCACCCGCCACGAGCACATCGTTGTTCTGGATCACCTGACGGAGCGTGATCGTGGCCGACGTGCTGGCCACCGGGGTCGTCCAGGTCGCGATCGTGCGCTGCGCGGTCGCGTTGCCCAGCGCCTGGTAGGCGCCGAGGTTGTTCAGGACGTCCATGTCGCGCGGGATGATCGACGCGCCATTGAGCAGGCGGCCGTTCGTGTTGGTGTTCGCGTCCTCGTCGTAGACGGACAGCGTGGCGTTGGGCCACGACGACGTGACGACCGCGGTCGTCGTGCCGGTGTACGTCTGCGCCACGCCCGGGATGAACGGACCGAGCACCATCGGGTTGACGGCGAGCCCGAGCGTGCTGGGCACGATCGCGCTGACCTTGCCCGCGGGCGGGGTGGTCGTCGTCGGGCGGTTGATCCAGAAGGACACCGACTTGGCGGCCTCGGCGTTGCCGCCGCGGTCGGCCGAGCGGTACTCGATCGAGTAGGCGCCCAGCTCGGACACCGTGACCGAGCTCGTGTACGGGTTCACGAGGCCCGGGTTGGTCGAGCGGACCCACGGGCCCGGCACGCCGTTGAGGATCACGCGATGCTCGATGTAGTCCACGCCGGCCTGCGGCTGCGCCGGGTCGGCGTTGGCCGGATCGGTCGACGTGAAGTTCAGCGTCACGGGGCCCGTGTACGTCCGGCCGTTGCCGGGCGCGACCGGATCGAACGCGGCCGTCACGGACGGGGCGTTGGTCTCCTCGTAGACGTCGAACGTGATCTTGACGATCTGCACCGTCGAGCCGGCGTTCGTGTTGTTACGGCAGCAGGTGACGGGATAGCGAGCCATGTACAGCGCGCCGTCGTCGCCGAACTGCGTACCGATCACGAGGCTGTTCTGCTGCGTCGTGGCGGTACCCGCGTTGTTGTACGGCAGCCAGTCCTTGACGCCCAGCATCTGCTGGTTGTCGTTGCGGATCTTGACTTCCTTCCACCAACCGTCGTTCGCGCCGCGGTTGTTGATCAGCCACGAGCCGTCGTAGTAGGCCGGGAAGCCGCCGGAGCCCGCCGTCGCCGCGTTGTAGCGGAAGATCGGCCCGGCCATCGGCTGCATGCCGCCCAGGGACAGGTCACCGAAGTCCGCGGCGCTCTGGAGGCCGGTGTTGCCGGCGTTCGGGTACTTCTTCCAGATCGTCGCCGGAACCGGCTTCGGGATCATGTCGAGACCGTCGAACGTCGGCGCGGCCGCGGTCTGGCCCTCCGGCGCCCAGCGGATGTCGGACGGGATCTGCTCCTGCGTGCAGTCGTACTGCGAGCCCGTCGTGGTCTGGTTGGCGTAGTTCCAGCGCCAGGCCGTGTTGGCCACCGACTGGTCGCCGACGCAGAACGGCCAGCCCTGGTTGGAAGCCTTGCCGACCAGGTTCCACTCGCACGTGCCGGCCGGGGCGCGCTGCGCACGGTCGGTCGAGCCGTCGTGGCAGTACTCACCCACGCCGATCAGGCCCGGGTTCTTGGCGTCGGTGTGGAGCGTGAACGGCTGGCGGAAGCCCATCGCGTAGATCTCGGGACGGGTCTTGGCCGTGCCGATCGGGAACAGGTTCCCCGCCGGGATGGTGTAGGTCGAGCCGACACCGGGCGGGAAGTCGGACGCGATCGGCGCCAGCGTCGGCTTGATGCGGAGCACCTTGCCGCGCAGGTCGGCCGTGTTGGCCGAGGTCTTGCGGGCGTCCCAACGCTCAGAGGCGCGGTAGTCCATCGGGATGTAGCCGCTGTGGCCCGAAGCGTTCGGGGACACGTCGTCACCGACGCCGAGGTACAGGTTGCCCTCGGAGTCGAAGTCCAGGCCGGCGCCACCCACGTGGCCCGGACCGGAGTCCGTCGGACCGCCGGGGAAGCCGGCCGGCGCGCCCTGGCCCGGAACGGGCGGGGTGGCCGTCGACGTGGTGCCGCCGATCTTCGCCTTGGGCACGCGCAGGATCACGCGTTCGGAGTTCGGCTCGACGCCCTTGCCGTCCGCCGTCAGCGTCCAGCGGGAGATCTGGTTGTAGCCGACGGCCGTGGCCGGGGGCGACGTCAGGCCCGTAGGCCAGTTGTCACCGGGGCCGGGACGCGGCGAGTAGTACGCGAACACGTGCCGCTTCGTCGGATCGGCCAGGTCGAAGCCCGGCTGCAGCGTGAAGCCGAGGACGCCGTCCTCGGAGTTGCCGTGATCGGCTCGCGTCGGGATGACCGCGACCGTCGTCTTGTTGCCGGGGGCGCCCTTCTGATCGTGCATGACGATCGAGCCCTCGGAGTTGTAGTTGTTGGCAGCGGTGCCCGCGAGGCCGGCCTCGGACCAGAAGACCTTGCCGTCCTTGGAGACGTCGATGCCGATCGGCTGGTTGGCGTTCGCGACCAGCACGGTGCGGCGGTAGCCGGACCAGACCGTGCCGGAGCAGTCGGTCTTCTTGCCGCCGCCGGCCACCCACGCGGTGCCGCCGACGATCTGCTTGATCAGCGGGTTGTTGCCGCCGTTCTCCGTGTACGAGGCACCGAAGTGACCCATGCCGGTGATCCAGACACGGCCGTCCTTGTAGGCCTTGTTGGTGCCGGTGTTGTCGTTGATGTCCGGCCCGTCATAGAGCTTGCACCACGAGATCGGGTGGTCCTGGCCCTTGCCGTTGGCGCCCGGGTTGTACGTGCGCTCGTCGAGCGTGGCCAGCACGTGGTGCGAGCCGCGGACGTTGCGCTGGAAGTTGTAGTGCTCGTCACCCATCCCGTACTGATCCGGGAGGTCCTTCGTCGACAGGTGGTTCTTGTCGGCGACCTGGACCTGGGCGATGTTCGTCAGGCTCGTGGCGGCGTGGCCGGCCATGAGCGAACCGACGGCGGAGTTCGGGCTGTTGCCGTCCCACCAGTCCCACGTGAGCTGCTGCGTGCCCATGTCCGACGCGTTGTGGACGCCGGCGATGCCGCCGCCGTTCTGCGTGAACTTGATGATCGCGGCCTTGGCGTTCGCGTCCCACAGCGGGCCGGGAGGACCGGCCGACGCATTGAGGAGCAGGATCGCGTCGTAGCGCGCGAGGTTCGCGTCGGTGAAGATGCGCGGGTTCTTGTCCGCGTTGTTGCACTGCGTCGCCGTCGGGGGCGCCGTGGTGCCGTTGTTGGTGCAGTCCTCCCAATCAACGGTGTAACCCGCCGCGACGAGCGCGGCCTGCACGACGGGGCGACCGTTGTTGATCGCGTCCGTGTGACGGAAGCCGGTCGTGCCCGTGTAGAGCAGGATCCGCTTCCCTTCGCCTTGTGCGGCGGCAAAGCTCGGTAGCGCGAGAGCCGTAATCAGGGCTACCGCAACTCCGAGCAACAGGGCGCGCCGATCCGGCACGCCGAGACTCGACCCTCGTCCCACTCTGTCTCTCCTCCCCCGGGGCCCCCTCAGACCCCGGATACGCCTACTGACAACTTGTCTGACAAAACAGCGTCCGGCTCGTCGAACCTATAGAGGTTCTCTCGGCGCTGTCAAGGACTTTTGTCTGCGCGCACGACAGAAAGCGCCAAATGGGTCACCGAGTTTGGGGGCACAACGACAGAAGGGTCCGCGAACGGACCCGAAGTCGAAGCGGCGCGCAGCTTGGCGCTGCGCGCGGAGGCTAGGAAGCGAAGAGCTCGCGCAGGAAGGCCAGGCCGTCGACGGCGATGGCGTCCTGGGAGGCGGCGAGCGGGCGCCAGACCGAAGCGGCCGTGGCGATGGTCTCGTTCTCCGCGGTGAAGGATTCGATGACGACCGGGCCGTCGTAGCCCGTGTCGCGGATCGCGTCGCGGAATCCGATCCAGTCGATGTGGTCGGCGCCGGGCGCTCCGCGGTCGTTCGCGGAAGCGTGGACGTGGGCCAACCGGGGTCCGCCGAGGCGGAAGGACTCGGCGAAGTCCTTTTCTTCCACGTTCGCGTGGTAGGTGTCGAGCAGCAGACCCACGGACGAAGGCAAGGGGTCGATGGCTTCGAGCGCCTGCTCGACGGTGTTGATGAGGCTCGTCTCGTAACGAACCAACGGCTCGATGCCGATCTTCACGCCGACTTCGCCGGCGTACTCGGCGACGGGTGCGAGGTTCTCCCGCAGCTCCGCGTACAGCTTGACTCGCTCGTCCGGCGTGATTCGCCACGTCCGGCCGGTCGAGGTGTAGATGGGGCCGGCGATGGCGCCGGCCCCAACTGTGGCCGCGACGTCCAGGCAATCCCGAAGGAAGGCCTGGGTCGTCGCGACCGTTTCCGCGTCAGCGCCACACAACTCACGCCCCGGAGCCATCGCCACCGCAATCGAGGCACCGAGCCCGTGCTCGGTCAGTACCTCTGCGGCGTGCTCAGGACTCCAGTCCCCTAGCTGCTCGACAGGGAGCTCGACAACGTCGAAGCCCATGTCGCGCACCCGCGGCGCGAGCTGGGTCAGCCGCTCATCAGTGAGCGGGGAGACCCAGATCCATGTGTTGGCGCCCAGCTTCATAGAACTACTTGCCGCCCCACTTCTCGGGGAAGCCCGGGAGGTCCTCGCAGCCGCAGAGCGCGTAGTACAGCGGCGGCATGTCCGGCTTGACGTACTGGTCCAGGTTCTCAGCCGTGATCTTCGGCTGCGGGAGGATCCATTCCTTCGGAACTTCTTCGCCCTTCAGGATCTTCGTGGCGGCGATGATCGCCGTACGCCACTGGAAGTTCGAGTAGGTCGGGGCGACGGCCTTCAGACCGTCTTCCTTCCACTTGGTGAGGAAGTCGTTCTGGTCCTCGCCCGTGACGAAGGGCACTTCCTGGCCGGCGTCCTCGAACGCCTCGACCATGGCAACGGCGGTCGCGCCGGCGTCCATCCAGACGCCGTCGAGGGAGCCTTCCTTCTGCAGGTAGTCGGAGACGATCGACTTCGTCTTGGCCGGGTCACCATCGGTGAACTCGACGCCGACGACGTTCAGACCGGCCTCGTCGAAGATGCCCTTGGCGCCCGACCAGCGGGTTTCAAGGACGTCAACGCCCGGCAGGATGCGAAGGGCGAGGATCTTGCCGCCCTCCTTGACGTTGTCACGCAGGAACTCGGCCGCGTCAGCACCGAAGGCGTAGCCGCCGATCGGGTGGATGAACGTGACCGGGCAGTCGGTCGTGACACCACGGTCGAACACGATGACCGGGATGTCGGACTCGCAGGCCTTCTCGACGGCCGGCGTCAGCGTCGCCGTGGTGTTCGGCGCGATGATGATGATGTCGCACTTGCCGCCCGACGTCATCGACTCGATGTCGGAGATCTGCTTGTCGTCCTTCGCCTCGGCGTCGACGACCGTGAACTTGCCGATCTCCGGCGTGTTGTCGGCCTCGGCCTTCATCGTGATGCCACCGTTCTGGCGCCACGGGTTGTCGTTGGCCGCGTTCGAGAAGCAGACGTTCCAGCCGTCCGCCTTGTCCGACTTGAACTCGGACGTGTCAACCATCTCGCCCGGCTCGATCATCTGCTCCCACGGCTTGTCGGCGGGACCCTCGGGGGTCGCCGAACGCTGCGCGAGCTGCTTGTCGTAGTCGGCCTGCACGAAGAATTCGGACTGCTCGCCCGTCTTCGACTCAGGGGCGGCCGTCTCGGTCGCGACCGGCGTCTCGCCGCTCTTCGCGCCCTCGTCAGCCGGGTCGTCGCTGCTACCGCAAGCGGCAATCGTGCCGCAACAGGCCAGCATGGCAACGCCGCCGGCCAGTCTCCTCCAGATCATCCGTGTTCCTCCTCGTTGTGTGTGCATCTCAGCGCGCGCCCCGGAGCCGGTACGCGGCAAAGGCCACGGCGGCAATGATGATCACGCCTTGGACTGTGTCCTCGAGCGCGCCAGAGACGCCCTGCAGGTTGAGCCACGTGAACAGCGCCTCCAGAGTGAGAGCGCCGGCCATCGCGGCGACGACCGATCCACGGCCGCCCCCGAGCACGACCCCACCCAGCACGCAGGCGGTGATCGCGTCGAACTCGAGGCCCCGGCCAACCTGGGCCGAAACCCCGCCGAAGCCTGCGAGCAGAATGCCCGCGACGGCAGCCAGAACGCCCGAAAGGACGAAGGCCAAGATCCGCACGCGGTCCACGCGCACGCCCGACAGGCGGGCGGCTCGTTCATTGTCACCCGTGGCGAGCAACTGGCGACCGAAGTCGGCGCGCATCAAGAACACCGATGCCACACCGATCACGACCATGATGATCACCGACCACGGGAGCTGCTCGATCCACGGGATCCCATCGATCCCCTGACGTCCGATCGAGCGGAAGTTCTCCGAGAGCGCGCCACGTGGGGCGCCTCCGGTCCAGAGGAATACCGCTCCGTTGAGGATGAGCAGCATTCCCAAGGTTGTGATGAAGGACGGCACCCGCAGGACCGTCGAGATGAAGCCGTTGACGAAGCCGACGATGACGCCGATCGCGAGCAGCAGCGCGATCACGGGCCACATGCGGCTGGGCTCGTTGTCGATCACGCGCGCCGCGACGACGACCATCACCGTCACGAGCGAGCCGACCGACAGGTCGAAGTTGCCGCTGACCAGCACGAAGTACGCGCCGGCGGCCAGGATGACGAGCGGGGCCGAGCGCTTCAGGTACGCCAGGAACGGGCCCGGCTCGGCGAAGGTCGGGTTCAGGATCGTGATCCACACCCAAAGGATCAGCAGCAGGACGAAGATCGTCCCGGTGCTCGCCAGCGAGCTCAGGAAGCGGCTGCGGCGGTCCCCTGTCTCGGCGCCAAAGCCCGAGGCAGCAACGTTCTCGGTGCTCATGCCTTCTTCTCCGTGCGTCGCGCGTAGACCGCGACGGCCGCGATGATGATGATGCCTCGGACGACGTCCCTCAAGAACGAGTTGAACTCGAGTTGGTTGAAGACGTTGTCCAGCACGGCGAGGATGAAGACGCCACCGATGGTGCCGATGACGCCGCCGCGCCCGCCGGTCAGGGCGGTGCCGCCCAGGACCACGGCCGCGATCGACTCGAGGTCGTAGCCGCCGTCGAGACCGACGGTCGGCGTGCCGGCCTTCAGACGCGAGGCCAGGAAGATGCCGGTGATCACCGCGGTCAGTGAGCACACGATGTGCGCGGCGATGATCGTGCGGTGCGTACGCAGGCCGGAGAGCTTGGACACGTCCTCAGAGCCACCGACCGCGTAGACCCGATAGCCGAAGCGCGTGTGCCGCAGGACGAACCAGATGATCACCGCGACGACCGCGAACAGGATGAACGACATCGGGATGAGGCCGAAGCGCGTGTAGCCGAGGTTCTCGGAGAACCCGTCGCTCACACCCGTCTGCGGGCCGCTCCAGCCGTTCTCGATGATGCCGCCGATGATCAGGGCCATGCCGAGCGTCGCGATGAACGCGTTCACGCGCAGCTTGGTGATGATCAGGCCGTTGGCGAGGCCGATGCCGGCGCCCATCAGCAGCACGACCACGATCGCCCCGAGCACGGAGCCGCCTTCCATCTGCTGCGCCGTCACCAGCGAGGACAGCGAGATGAGGGCCGCGACCGAGAGGTCGAGCGAGCCCAGCAGGATCACGACCGTCTGGCCGAGCGACACGATGCCGAGCGCGACCGAGCGCTGCAGCATGTTGACGATGTTGCCCGTGGTCAGGAAGTCGCCGCCGTCGATGGTGACGACGATCCAGGCCAGGACGATGATGCCGATGAGGGCGCCGTACACCGGCGCCGCGGGCGAGGCCAGCACACCCACACGCCAGGCGGCATTCCGTTCCTTGCGCGCGGCCGCTCGAGCCCCAGGGCTCTGCTCCGTCGGGTCGACGACGCTCACGCCGCCACCTCCTCGTGCGAACCGGTCGCGTATTCCATGATCTGGGGCTCACTGGCACCGGCCGGCAACTCGCCGGCGAGCTTGCCCTCGTGCATGACGAGGATGCGGTCGCTCATGCCGATCAGCTCGGGCAGCTCCGACGAGATCATCAGGACGGCGACGCCGTCCTTCGCAAGCTTGCGGATGAGGTCGTGGATGCCGGCCTTGGCGCCGACGTCGATGCCGCGCGTCGGCTCGTCGAAGATCAGGATCTGCGGCTGGGTCTCCAGCCACTTGGAGAGCACGACCTTCTGCTGGTTGCCGCCCGAGAGGAAGCGGACTTCCTGCTCGGGACCGCGAGCGCGCAGCTCGGTGACCTTGGCCAGCTCGCTGATCGACATCATGCCCTTCGCGGCACGGCGCTGGCGCGGCGACATCACGGTCCGCACGGCCAGCATCATGTTGTCCGCGATCGACTGGGCGAGGGCGAGGCCCTCGGCCTTGCGGTCCTCGGTGATGAACCCGAGGCCGGCCTTGATCGCCTGGCTCGGATGCTTGAAGCGACGTTCCTTGCCGTCGATCTCGACCGTGCCCGAGGTGATCGGGTCAGCACCGAACACGGCGCGCGCGATCTCCGTGCGGCCGGAGCCCTGGAGCCCGGCGAGACCGACGATCTCGCCGGCGCGGACGTCGAAGTTGATGTCGCGCAGGAGTCCGGTCGTGAGGCTCTTGACCGAGAGCCGCACCTCGCCGAGGTCTTCCTTGGCGCCCTTCTCCGGGAAGTAGCCGTCGAGCTCACGCCCGACCATCAGGTTCACGAGCTCACGCTGGTTGGTCGAGGCCGTGTCGAGCGTCTTGACGACGCCGCCGTCCTTGATGACCGTGATCCGGTCCGACAGCGCGAAGACCTCACGCAGGCGGTGCGAGATGTACAGGACGCCGACGCCCAGTTCCTGCAGGCGGCGCACGAGCTTGAACAGCAGCTCGACCTCACCCTCGGCGAGTGCCGCGGTGGGCTCGTCGAGCACGAGGATCTTGGCGTTCAGCGAACGCGCCTTGATGATCTCGACGACCTGCTGCTGCGCGACCGACAGCCAGCGCACCGGCGTCTTGGGCCCGAAGCCGGACTCGCCGACCTCCTCGAGCAGCGCCGCGGTGTCGCGTTCCATCTTGCGACCGTCGACGATCGGGCCCTTGCGCGGCTCGCGGCCGATGAAGACGTTCTCGGCCACGTTGCGGTCCGGCAGGAGGTTGAACTCCTGGTAGACGATGCCCACGCCGGCGGCCTGGGCGGCGGCCGGATGGTGGAACGTCTGTTCCTCGCCGTTGATCCGGATCGTGCCCTCGGTGGGCTCGTGGACGCCGGCGAGCGTCTTCATCAGAGTGGACTTGCCGGCGCCGTTCTCACCCACGATCGCGTGGATCTCGCCGGCCCGCAGGTCGAGGTCGACTCCGTGGAGGACCTCCACGCCGACGAACGACTTCTTGATGCCCTGCATCTGCAGGAGCAGCTGATCAGACATCGGCAGTCTCCGCTGTCACGGCCGTCGCGCTCGGCACGTCGACCCAGGTCTCCGTCTCCGCCGACGCGAGCACGGCCGCGGTGATGCGGGCGGCACGCAGTCCGTCACGGAAGTCGGGCAGCCCATCGGGGGCCTCGCCCGTCAGCGTCGCGGCGTAAGCGTCCGCGACGAACGCGTTGAAAGCGTCGTTGTAGCCCTGCGGGTGACCCGCGGGCACGTTGGCGAGCCGTGCGGCGTTCGCGGACAGCACGCCCGGGTCGCGCTTGAGCAGCGTGACGGCCTCGCGCTTGCCGACCCAGAGGGTCTCCGGCTCTTCCTGATTGAAGTAGAGCGCTTCCTCGGCGGCGTCGATCTCGAGCGTGAGCTGGTTCTTGCGGCCCGCCGAGATCTGGCTGATGACGGTGGAGCCGACCGCGCCCTGATCGGTCTCGAACTGCATGATCACCGCGTCTTCGGTGGCGCGCTCCGGGAACGTTCCGTACGTGCGCGCGCTCACGCGCGTGATCCTGTGACCGGACACGAACTCGGCGAGGTCGCACCAGTGCGAGCCGATGTCGGCGAACGCCCGCGACGCGCCGCCGATCGACTCGTCGACGCGCCAGTTGTCGTCCTCGGCCTTGAGCAGCCAGTCCTGCAGGTACCCGCCGTGGATCAGGCGGATGGCGCCGGACGTCCCGGTCTGCACACGGTCGCGCGCCTCACGGACCATCGGGTGGTAGCGGTAGACGAACGGGACCGCGTGGACACGCCCCGACGCGATCGCCGCGTCGAGCATCTCCTCGGCACCGCGATCGTCGATCGCCAGCGGCTTCTCGCAGATGACGTGCTTCCCCGCGGCGAGCGCGGCTTCGGCCAGGGGCCGGTGCAGGTGATTGGGCGTACAGACGTGGACCACGTCGACGTCCGGCGACTCGACCAGTGCTTCCCACGTGGCGAAAGGGCGTTCGGCGCCGAGAGCCGCTGCAGCGAGCGAACTCTTCTCTGGCGTGGACCCGGCGACGCCGACCAAGCGTGCACCGGCAAGCCGCGCCGAACGAGCGTGGACAGCACCCATGAACCCCGTCCCCGCAATGGCGACGCGAACTTCTCCTCCAAGCATGGAGGCGCACGCTAGTTCGGCTTAGCCCGAATGTCAAGCAAAAGGCTGACGGTTTCTGTCCGAGGAGCACGAGTAAACACGAACTCAACGTAAGGACTTCCGCTCGTAACCGACGCAAGTCTGATTAACTCGCGGACATGGTCGAGGCCTCTACGGGCGCAGGCGCCGTACTGCGATTGATTCGCGGTGGCGCCACGACGCGGACCCAGTTGGCGCTGACCACCGGGCTTTCCCGCTCCACGCTGGCCGAACGGGTCCACGCCCTACTGGTCCTCGGCCTCGTGACCGAGACCCACGGCGCGTCGACCGGCGGCCGCCCTCCGGCCACACTCATCTTCAACCCTACAGCGGGAGTCGTTCTCGCGACTTCTGTGTACTCGGACTTCTGCCGGGTCGCGGTCTGCGACCTCGACGCGAAGCCCCTGATCGAGCATACGGTCGAGCTGGATCCGGACGCGGCGTCCGACGCGGTCGTGCGCGCAGCAGCACTCGAGGCGCTCGCGCTCGCAGGCGTCGCACCGGAGCGGGTGTGGGCGGTCGGTGTCGGTGTCGACGAGCCCCCCGCGCATCCCGCGACGCCGTTCGCCGGCGACGGACCAGTGCTCGTCGACCGGCACGTGAACCTGCTCGCCCTCGCCGAGCAGTGGACCCACTGGCGCGAGGTCGATCACCTGCTCTACGTATTCGTCGGCGCGAGCATCGAATGCGGCATCGTCTCCCACGGCAAGGTCCACCGCGGCGCCCGCGGCGCCGCCGGCGGACTCGGCCATATCCGCGTGCGCGGGTACGAGGACGTGCTGTGCCCGTGCGGGAACACCGGCTGCCTGGAAGCCGCCGTCGGCGGGCGGGCGCTGGCCGAACAGCTCACGGCTCAAGGACTGCGCGCCGACTCGGCGGCGGACGTCGCCGCGCTGGCCCGCAACGGGGTCGGGCCGGCCGTCCAGGCCGTGCGGACGGCCGGGCGCGCGATCGGCGAGGTGCTCGCCGAGTGTGTGAACTTCTACAACCCCGGCGCGATCGTGCTCGGGGGCGAGCTCGCTGAGGCGTCGCATCACCTGCTGGCCGGGCTGCGGGAGACGGCCTTTGCCCGCTCGCTGCCGATGGCGACGCGCGATCTGATCGTGAGCCCGGCGCATCTGGCCGCCGACGCGGGGACGCTGGGCGCGGCGGTGATGGCGATCGAGCACGTCCTCGCCGAGGCGTACGTCGATCGGACCGCGAACGGGCACTGACTCGTGTCAGCACAGAAACCTCGCCGCAAAACCTCCGCTCACGAGTCTTTCACCCCGCTCTTTCCCCTTCGTATCAGGCAAAAGATCGCAAACTAAGTTCGACAATCGCCACTCTTCGACCTGGCTTGCTCAAGGGTTGTGTCGATTTTGAGTCGCGACTCTGGTTAACTCGCGACCATGTTGACCGCAGGAGAGAGTCAAAGCCCCGGCACACCGGTGGGAGCCGGGCGTGTGCTGGGGCTGATCCGGGACGGGGAGGCGGTCACACGCGCGGACATCGCACGGCGCACCGGGCTGGCCCGGTCGACCGTGGCGCAGCGCGTAGAAGCACTGATGGCGCACCGGTTCGTGTACGAGGCGGGCGGGACCGCCTCCACGGGCGGCCGGCCGCCGACGGTGCTCGCCTTCAACCGAGCGGCCGGCGTCGTGCTCGTCGCCGCCTTGGGCGCGACCCACGCCCGTATCGCCGTGACCGATCTCGCGGGCGACCCGCTCGCCGAGCAGGGCTACGAGACCGACATCGCTCGCCTCCCGGAGCAAATTCTCTATTGGGTCAACGAACGCTTCGACGACCTGCTGCGCGAGATCGATCGCACGCGTGAAGACGTCCGCGGCATCGGCGTCGGCATCCCCGCCCCGGTCGCGTTCTCCCGCGGCGAGGCCGTCGCGCCGCCGATGATGCCCGGCTGGGACGGCTTCTCCATCCCCGACTGGTTCTCCAAGCACTACGACGTGCCCGTGCTCGTCGACAACGACGTGAACATCATGGCGCTGGGCGAGCACCACACGCACTGGCGCGGCTGCGAGCACCTGCTGTACGTGAAGGTCGGCACCGGCATCGGCTGCGGGATCATCTCCGGCAACCGCATCCACCGCGGCGCCCAGGGCGCGGCGGGGGACATCGGGCATGTCCGGCTCGCGGGGCACCAGGACGTCGTGTGCCGCTGCGGCAACACGGGCTGCCTGGAGGCCGTCGCGGGCGGTCGCGCGCTCGCCATGCGCCTCACCAAGGCGGGGCTCGAGGCGAACAACACGCGCGACGTCGTTTCCCTCGTGCGTGCGGGCCATCCGGAGGCCGCGCAGGCCGTGCGCGACGCCGGCCGCTCGATCGGCGAGGTGCTCGCCGAGTGCATCAACTTCTTCAACCCGGGTGCCGTGATCATCGGCGGCGACCTGTCCGAGGTCCACCAGCAGTTGCTCGCGGGCATGCGGGAGATGTCCTTCGGGCGTTCGCTGCCGATGGCCACGCGGGACCTGCGGCTCGGACACTCACAACTCGGCGACCGCGCGGGCGTGGTCGGCGCGGCGATCATGGTGGTCGAGCACGTGCTCGACCCGGCGGTCATCGATCGTGCGGTACAGAACGAATCGCCTGCCCCGAATGGGCGCGCGCGCACGGTCACGCCGGCTTGATTTCATCGGTAGGTGCACAAAGCAGCTGGCCCGCGTGTCGAATACGGGCGGACTTTGGTCCAAAACGGTGCGCATTCCGCGTACCGCTCTGGTTAACTGCCGGAATGGCGGAAGCGTTAAAGGGGTTGGGGGTTTGACGGGCGCGGGTTCACTGCTGCGGCTGATCCGGAGCGGCGAGGCGGTGACGCGTGCCGACCTGGTACGCCAAACCGGGTTGGCGCGCTCGACGGTCGCGCAGCGGCTCGACGCGCTGCGCGCGCACGAGCTGGTCTACGAAGCGGGAGGCACCACCTCGACCGGCGGACGCCCGCCGACGGTGCTGATGTTCAACCAGGGCGCGGGCGTCGTCCTGGTCGCGGACCTCGGCGCCACCCACTCGCGGCTGGTCGTGTCCGACCTCGCGGGCGCGACGCTCGCCGAGACGACCTTCGACCTGGAGATCGGCCAGGGTCCCGAAGTGGTGCTCGCCGCCGTGCACGAGTGCTTCACGGCACTGCTCGACGAGATCGGGCGCCGCGCGGTCGATGTCCGTGGCATCGGCGTCGGTGTCCCCGGCCCGGTCGCGTTCTCGCGCGGTGAGCCGGTCGCGCCGCCCATCATGCCCGGCTGGGACGGCTTCTCGATCCCGGGCTGGTTCGCGCAGCATTACGACGGGCCCGTGCTCGTCGACAACGACGTGAACATCATGGCGCTCGGCGAGCACTGGACGCACTGGCGTCACAGCGAGCACCTGCTGTACGTGAAGATCGGCACCGGCATCGGCTGCGGGATCGTGTCCGGGGGTCGGATCCACCGCGGGTCGCAGGGCGCCGCGGGCGACGTCGGCCACGTCCGGCTCTCCGGCCACGACGACGTCATCTGCCGCTGCGGCAACTCCGGCTGCCTGGAGGCCGTCGCGGGCGGCCGCGCGCTCGCCACCAAGCTGACGAAGCTCGGGCTGCCCGCCCACTCTTCCCGGGAGGTCGTCGAGCTCGTGCGCGCCGGCGAGCCGCAGGCCATCCAGGCCGTGCGCGACGCGGGCCGCTGCCTCGGTGAGGTGCTCGCGGGGTGCGTGAACTTCTTCAACCCGGGCGCGATCGTGATCGGCGGCGACATCGCCATCGCTCACCAGCAGCTGCTGGCGGGCGTGCGCGAGGTCATCTTCCAGCGCTCACTCCCGCTGGCGACCGGCGACCTGCGGATCGTGCCGTCGCGCCTCGGCGACCGGGCCGGAGCGGTCGGCGCCGGGATCATGGTGATCGAGCACATCCTCTCGCCCGAAGCGGTGGATCGCGCGATCCAGAGCGGTCTAGCGGCGTAGCTTCAACACCGTCCTGAAGCCGTCATCGACGTCGCCGTCACGGGACGTGATCCGGACCGCGATCCGGCCGTCCTTGCGCAGCAACCGGCGGCCGAGCGCGTTCAGGCGCAGCTTGACCGCCCCGTTGCGGCCCGAGGCGCGGGCCACGACCTGATCGTCGCCCGCGAGGACGCGGAACGTGTGCCGGTGGCAGCCGCAGCGCGGGAACGTGAAGAAGGCCGCGGTGGCGCTGCGCAGGTCGGGCGCGAAGCGGCCCTCGCCGGCATCCGTGTCGACGGTCTCGCAGTCCGCGGCGAGGAACGTCCGGTCGGGGCCCGTGGACGTCTCGTCGGCGCCCGGCCCGCAGCGGACGGTCGCCGAGCGCCCGCCGGTGGGGTCGATCTCGTCGTCGCCGGCGCCGCCCAGGATCGTCTCGGCGCCGCCGCCGAAGCCGTACAGGCAACATGAGCCCGCGTCCAGGTCGTCGTTGCCGCCGAGGCCGACGACGCGATCGCCGCCACGACTGCCGCTGAGGTGGTTGGGCCCGTCGTCGCCGATCAGCACGTCGTCGCCGTAGCCGCCCTCGACGTTCGGGACGCCGGAGACCGTGTCCTCGGCCGCGCGTCCCATGCGCAGGTCGATGCGGATACCGGTGCGGCGCGTCCCGTAGGACAGCTCGCTCCGGCCGGTGCCGGTGTAGACGTCACGCGCGGGCGTCGCGCCGTCGTCGTCGACGAACGGTCCAATCCCGGTCAGGACGTCCTCGCCGGGGCCGCCGATCAGCGTCCCCCCACCCGACAGCCGGTCGTTGCCCGGGCCTCCATCGGTGATGCCGCCGACGGTCGAGACGTCGTCCTGATCGCCCAGTTCCGCCTCGAGCGGCCACGACGGGCAGCTCACCCCGCCCTCCACCGCGGTGCACCGGCTATCCAACACCGTGATGGGCGCGCCGCCGTCGCGCAGCGTGACGGTCTGCCCGACGTGCTCGGACGTCAGGACGTTGCGTTCGCCGGGGGCGGCCTTGAAGACGATCACGTCGGACCCGCGCCGTGGGTCGCCGCGGAACTCGACGTCCACGGTGGCCGCCCGGGCGGGCGCGGCGACCGCGAACACCGTCAGGATCACGAGCGTGATGACGCGCACTCACCATTCAACGGCCCCGCTCGGTGGGAGTTGCGTCACAGGCGCGTGAGATCTGGCAACTGGTGGATGTGACGAGTCGATCGACCTGTGCGCTGGCCCGCTCCGTGCGCGAGCCTGCGGCCTTCTCGCGCTTCTATGAAGCCGAGGCGCCGCGGCTGCTGATCTTCTTCGCGCGTCGGACGTGCGACCCGCACGCGGCGCTGGACCTGTGCGCGGAGACGTTCGCGGAAGCGTTCGCGGGGCGGCGACGGTTCCGCGGCGACACTGACGACGACGCGCGGGCGTGGCTGTACGGGATCGCCCAGCACCGGCTTTCGCGCTTCTTCCGCCGCGGCGCGACCGAGCGGCGCGCGCTCGCCCGGCTCGGCATGCAGGTGCCGGAGTTGACGGTCGACGACATCGACCAGATCGAGCGTGAGGCGGATCTGGCCGGTGTGCGCGACCGCGTCCGTGCGGGCCTGGAGGACCTCTCGGACGATCACCGCGAGGCGCTGCGCCTGCGCGTGGTCGAGGAGTTGCCCTACGACGAGGTCGCGCACCGGCTCGGCGTCTCCGAGCCCACCGCCCGAGCCCGGGTGTCGCGTGGGTTGCGCGCGCTCGGTCGCGTGCTCAGCCACGAAGGAGGCCTCGCATGAGCGACCCCCGGTTCCGCGTCCTCGACGCGTTGGGCGCCGAGCTCGACGGTGCGATCGCGCGCGAGCGGCGCCGGCGCGTGCCCCGTGCACGAGCGTTCGTGCTCACGCTGCTCGCGACGCTCTTCCTGGCCGGCGCCACGGCGACGGCGAGCTACCTGCTGACGGGCTCGCCGATCCCGGGGGCGCACGCGCGCGACGTGCCGGATGAATCCACGCCGCTGCGTGAAACGGCACGGCTGATGGGGCTCGACGCCGCCGATCCCGCCGGCGGGCCACCGTGGGACGTGCGCGTGTCGCGCAGCCGCACCGGCCAGCTGTGCACGGCGGTCGGCCAGGTCGTGGACGGCCGGCTCGGCATCGTCGGCCTCGACGACCGGTTCCGCACACTGCCCCAGCTGGGCTACGACACCTGCGGGCAAGCGCCCGTGCTGGTCGGCGCGCGCGTGTTCGACGCACCGCGCCGCGCGGACGTGCGCACCGTGGTGAGCGGTGTGGCCGGCGCCGGTGTCGACCGCGTCGTCGTCGACGGCGGCGGCGACACGCGCACGCTCGCGCTCGGGCCCGAAGGCACGTTCATCACCGTGTTCGCCGGCTATCCGGAGGACGTTGCGCCGGTGATCCGGCTGGGTGATCGGACGGTCGCGCTCGCCGCGGTGGACGGGCCGCGCGCGGCCGACCCGGTGCGAGGCGCGTGGACCGTCAATGCCGACGAGCGCGCCGTCGGCGACCGCAAGGGCCAGACGTGCGCGCAGGTGCAGCGCGAGCGCAGCCGCGACGTCGACACCGGCGGGATGAGCTATCCCGTCTGCGGGGATCTGCATGACGATGCGTTCTTCTTCGAGGTCGCGGCGCTGCCGCGGGCCGAGGAGATCCGCAAGCCGCGCCAGACCTACGCCTGGGGCTTCGCGGCCCCGCGCACGGTGGTATGGGGCGCGACGCGCGCCGACGTGGAGCGGCTCACGATCGGCGGCAAGCCGGTCGAGCTCTCCCCGAAGGGCTTCGTGGCCGTGTTCCCCGCAGGCACGCGCCCCGCTGACCTGAAGGTGGAGGTGACGCTGCGCGGCGGCGAGCCGCGCCAGTTCGTCGGAGCGCAGAACCTGCGCGCGGCAGACGGTTCGCGGCGCGCGGCGGAGGTGCGTGAGCCGGTGCCCGTCCCGGCCGCGCTGCGTCCGCGCCGCCGATCCTCGTCGTGGCTGGTGCCGGAGCGGCGGACCGTGCGGATCGCCACCCGCGTCGGCGATCCCGCGGGCGGCCCGGACTGGGCCGTGCGCACGTTCGACGCGCGCCTGCGGCACAACGGCCGGCAGCTGAGCTGTGCGCAGCTGGGACGAGTCGAGGCCGGGCGCTTCGTCGGCCCACCGTTCGAACAAGCCGCCTGTGGCCGCACGCCGATCAGCCGCGTCGACACGTTCGTCGACGACGCGCGAGCGTACGCGCCACGGCGGCAACGGACCGTGGCCTGGGGCGTCGGGGACGGGCGCGTCGCGCTCACCACTCCGGCGGGGCGGCGCGACCTGCCCCGCGGCCCGTTCCTGATCCTGCTCGCCCCGGAGCTCACGGCGCGTGAGGTGTCCTTCTCCGACCGACGCTCCATCCCGCGGTTCGCGGTCGTGCCCGGCTCGGAGCGCGTCGCGGCGCGGGCTCCGGACCCGGACGGCGCCGCGCCGTACGGATTGCTCGAATGGCGCACCGCCGACGGCCAGGCGTGCACCTACGCGGGCCGGGTGGTCGGCGGCGCCGTCGGCACCCTCGACCCGCGCTGGAACCGGTTCGCGCCGTATCCGGTGCAGGAGGGCGGATCGTGCGCGCAGACCGCTCCGACGCGTGCGCAGCCGCTGCTCTTCGGCCGCACCAGCGTGCCCGGCGAGGCCGATCCGGTCAGCGCCCGCGTGCGCCGCACGCTGCCGGGGCGGACGATCATCTCCGGCACGGCGCATCGCGACGTGCGCGAGATCACGATCGAGACCCCGCGCGACGTGCGCACGCTCCGTCCGGCCGGGCCGGGCCGCGCGTTCCTCGTCGTCTACGACGGCGAGTTCTTCGCCGGCTCGATCACCGTCACCGCGCGCTTCACCGACGGCACCACGCACCGCACGACGATGCCGATCGACTAGCCGCGCTCGAGGAACGTGGCCCGCGCGGCGCCGGACCGGCTCAGCTGGACGGTCCGCTCCACCGTCTTCCCGACGGCCAAACGGACCGGCGCCTGCCCCGCCCGCTGGCCGGCGATGCGCAGCTCGATCGTGCCCCGGCAACCGCCGGCGGGCGCGGCGACGCAGCGGACCTTGACCCGCGCCGTGCGGCCCTTGACGCTCAAGGTGAGCGCCGCCTCGCTGCGTGCGCACGGGCCCGGGCCGGGTGCGCGCGCCGCCGGGTCGGTGATCGGCGCGAGCAGCAGGCAGCCGTTCGCGCTCCACAGCACGTTGTTGCCGTCGGTCACGAAGCGCTCGAGCTGCTCGGTGCGCACGCCGAACCGGCGCTTCGCCCCGTTGCGCTCGAACACGCCGATCCCGTCCGTGCGAAAGAACAGCACGCGCTCGCCGGCCCGCATCGGCGAGTCGACCGCTTCGGTGAGCCGGGTGACGGCACCACCCGGGGCGATCTCGAGCAGCGTGTCACCGACCGTCACGAGGGCGCGCCCGTCGGTGGCGACCTCGTAGCTCTTGATGATGTCGTCGAACTCGGCGGCCGTGACCGGCTCGCCCGTGCGCCAGTTCGTCACGAGGACCCGTTCGCGCGGCGCCTCGTCGAGCGGCCCCCGTTCGGAGCGGATGGCCAGATCGCCGTGGAAGAGCGTGCCGACCGGCAGCGGCAGGACGCGACGCAGCGGGTCGTAGAGGGCGAGCTCGAACTCGTCCTGTTCCCAGCTGAGACGCTCGTACGTCACGACGTCGTCGCCGGCGAGCTGCACCACGTTCGCGAACGGCAGGTCCTTGCCTGACGCGCGCGGCGGCACGACGACGCTCCAGCCACCGGTAGCGGTGCCGGCGAGCACCTGCGTCGTCGTCGACTGCCTGTTCCGATCGGAGTGGGCCAAGAGCATCGCCACACGCGTCGGAGTGGCGACGAGCTGCTCGCCGTAGGCGAGCCGGCCGGGCGGTGCCGTGTACGTGAAAATCGTCTGCGCCGCACCGCCCGCGAGCGGC
This sequence comes from Solirubrobacter taibaiensis, assembly GCA_027587225.1. Classification (GTDB taxonomy): domain Bacteria; phylum Actinomycetota; class Thermoleophilia; order Solirubrobacterales; family Solirubrobacteraceae; genus Solirubrobacter; species Solirubrobacter taibaiensis. The sequence continues at coordinate 40,607 of JAPDDQ010000032.1, read as the reverse complement.
ATGCTCAGCACGCGGATCTTCCGCCCGTTCGTCTGCGTGAAGACGACGCGGTCGCCCGACAACACGAAGCCCTCGTCTTCGCCGACAGCGGCGAGCGCCCGCGGAGCGGCGTGGGCCGGCGCCGCGAACAGCAGCGCAATCAGTAGGACCAGAACAAGGCGCATCGAGCGCGCGACTCTAACGCGGCCTACGCGTCGCGGAGCTCGAGCCCGATCTGCCGCGCATCGAGCAGCGCGAGCTCGCGGTTGAGCGCGTTGGCGCTGAAGGTGCCCTCGTCACGGAGATCGAGGAGCGTGCGGCGTTGCGCGTCGAGCTTCGCGATCGGCTCGTCGCTCGTGCCCTCGAGGGCGGCGATCAGCAGTTCGCGCAGCCGCGCGCGCTCCTCCGGGTCCTCCCGCTCGGGCGCCGGCTTGACGAGCGCGACGACGCGCGGGAGCGTGCCGCCCTGGATCACCAGCGATCCCGCCGCCACGAGGAACGCGATCAGGATCAGCAGCGAGCGCTGCGGCGCGTCCTCCGGCAGGGTCTGCGCGGCCGCGAGCGTGATCGCGCCGCGCATGCCCGCCCACACCACGACCGTGCCTTCCCGCCAGCCGAGCGGCTCGGCGAGGAAATAGTCGATGTCGGCGATCCGGCGGCGGACCCGGGTCCGGAAGCGCTCCAGCGCGTCCTCGTTGCCGCGAGCCCGCTTGAGCACGCGCTCGACGACCTCGGGATCGCCCGCGTCGAGCTTCTCCTGCATGCTCGTGACCTGGGTCTTGAACCGCGCGCCGCGGCGCGCGCGGCGTCCCAGTCCGACGAGCAGCAGGGCGACGTAGGCGGCGCGGATGAGCAGTGTGAGTGCGAGCGCGGCGGCCGCGACGGTCATCGCCGTGCCGAGGTCCCCTTCCGCCTCCTCGACGATCGCCGACAGCTCCAGCCCCATCACGAGGAAGATCCCGCCCTCGAGGATCAGCTCCACCGTCCGCCAGTTCTCGCGGTCGGAGAGGCGGTGGCGCGGCGAGAGCATCTCCGGCGCGTGCCGGCCCACGGCCAGGCCCGCGGTGACCGCGGCCACCAGGCCCGACGCGCCGATCTCCTCGGCCGGGAGCGCGGCCAGGAACGGCACGGTGAACCCGACCACCGTGTTGACCGCCGGGTCCTTCACCCGGGCGCGGACGTACATGCTCGCGTGGCCGACGAGGAACCCGATCACGACGGCCGCACCGACCGCGAACGCGAAGTCCCACAGCACACCGCCGAACGAGACCGACACGGCCGCGGCGGCGACGGCCGTACGCAGGATCACGAGCGCGGTGGCGTCGTTGAGCAGGCCCTCGCCCTCGAGCACCGCCGTGATCCGGCCGGAGACGCCGACCCGCTTGACGATCTGCGTCGCGACCGCGTCGGTCGGGCTCACGATCGCCCCGAGCGCGATGCCCCAGGCCAGGTCGAGGCCCGGGATCACCGCGGAGAAGAACACGCCGAGCAGCACCGCGGAGAGCGCGACGAGCACGACGGACAGCCCGCGAATGGCCGTGAACTCGCGCCGGAAGTCCATCTCCGGCATCGAGACCGCCGCTGAATACAGCAGTGGCGGCAGCACGACGGTGAGGATCCAGTGCGGCTCGACCTCCACGTCGGGGACGAACGGCAGGAAGCTCACGCCGATGCCGAGCAGCACGAGCAACAGCGGCGAGGCGATCCCGACCCGGGGCGCGACGGTCGTGACCGCCGCGATCGCGAGCAGCCCGCCGATGACGACGAAGAGCGACTCGGTCACACGGCCGCGGCGGCGATCGCCGCCTCAGTCACCGGGCCCTGACGCAAGATCTCCCACGCACCGTCGACGTACCGCACGAGCGTGGACGGCTTGTCGTAGACCGCCGCGGCGGGGTCGACGACCACATGGATGACGTGGTCTCCCTGCAGCTGCTCCGCCGCCTCGACCGGATCGGGATCCGGCGCCTGCCCCGACAGGTTGTGCGAAGTCGCCGACAACGGGCGACCGAGCGCGTGCAGGATCTGCAGCGTCACCGGGGCGTCCGGGATGCGCGCGCCGAGCGTTCCCGTGCCGGCGGTCAGCACGTCGGGCACGAGGCCGCGGCTCGCGCCGACGACCGTGAAGGGCCCGGGCATGAGGTTCGCGCATGCCCGCCGTGCGGCGTCCGGCAACTCCACGTACCGCTCGATCGCTTCCAGCGAGGTCACGGCGACGTGGATCGGCTTGGCCGGCGGGCGCCCTTTCGCGGCGTACACCGCATCGATCGCTTGCTCGCTCGTCGCGTCGGCGGCGAGCATGTACCCGGTCTCGGTCGGGAGCACGGCGAGCCCACCGGCTCTCAGGTGCGCGACGCACGCCGCCACGGCGTGCAACGACAAAAGCCGCCCCTTGGTCAAGCGGTCATGGATGACGAGCCGCAAGTGGCGAATTCTGGCAGCCGCTCCCTACGCCGGGTCGCGGCTCCCGCGTAGACCGGCGAGGACGGTGTCGACGACGGCGTCGGCGAACGCGGGCGTGAGCTCGCCGCCCGCGAGCCAGCGGCTCTGCAACGGGCTCCAAAGGAGCTCGAGGGCGAGCTCGAGGTCGGTGCCCGGTGGGAGTTCGGCGGCGTTCGCGAGGCGGGCGAGCTTGATTGCGCGCATCGGGGCCTCGAGGCGTTGCTCGTACTCGGCCGCGAGCGTCGGATCGTTGAGGATGGCCGCGGTCAACGCACGCATCGGCAGGTCGTAGCGCGGGTCGTTGAGCTCCTCCACGGTCGCGCGGAGGACGAGCTTGAGGTCGGCCGCGAGGTCGCCGGTGTCGGGGAGCGCCGGGCTGCCCTCGGCGTTCTCGGACAGGGCCAGGAAGGCGTCGAACAGCACGGCGCCCTTGGACGGCCACCAGCGGTAGATGGTCTGCTTGCCCACGCCCGCGCGGGCCGCGATGCCCTCCATCGTCAGCTTCGCGTAGCCGACCTCGCCGACGAGCGCGAACGCGGCGTCGAGGATCGCCCGGCGGGACGTATCGCTTCTCGTCCTTGGCACGACGGCTATTCTATACGAGACGTTTCGTCTCGATATGGAGGTTGAGCATGACCACTGCTCCGCGCGTATGGCTGATCACGGGCGCCAGCCGAGGGCTCGGCCGGGCCTTTGCCGAGGCGGCACTCGCCGCCGGTGACCGCGTCGTGGCGATCTCGCGCACGCCGGAACCGCTGGGTGGCGATTCACTCGCCATCGCGGCCGATGTGACCGACCGCGCCGCCGTGTTCGCCGCCGTCGAACAGGCGGTCGCGCACTTCGGCCGGCTGGACGTCGTCGTCAACAACGCCGGTGCGATGTGGCTCGGCGCAATCGAGGAGTTCAGCGAGGACGAGGCCCGCGCGGCGATGGAGCTCAACTTCTTCGGCGCGCTGTGGGTCACGCAGGCCGTCACGCCACATCTGCGCGAGCGCGGCGGGCGGCTCCTGCAGGTCTCGAGCGTGGCCGGCGTGGCCACGGGCGCGACCGCGGGGATGTACAGCGCCGCCAAGTTCGCGCTCGAAGGCATGAGCGAGGCGCTCGCTCAGGAACTCGCGCTGTTCGACGTGAAGGTGACGATCGTCGAGCCCGGCGGGTACTGGACCGATCTCTACCGCACCGGCATGTTCAACACCGAACCGCTCGAGGCGTACGCGCCGCTGCGTTCCGGCGACGGCGGCGAGGACGAGTCCGTGGACAGTGACCCGAAGCTCGCCGCCGAAGCCGTGATGAAGCTCGTGGACAGCGAGGACCCGCCGCTGCGCCTCGTGCTCGGCAGCGCGGTGCTGGACGCCATGATCGCGGTGTCCAAGCAGCGGATCGCGACGTGGGAGCAGTGGGAGGAGGTGAGCCGCGCCGCCGAGCACGCGATCCCGATGCCCGCGGGGTACCTTGACGGCGCATGACCCGCGCGCGGCAGACGTACGACGCGATGGCGGCCGACTACGTCGCGGACGTCGAGCACAGCCCGTACCTCGCGCTCTACGAGCAGCCGGCGTTGCGCGCGCTCCTACCGCCCGTCGCCGGCCGGCGGGTGCTCGACGCCGGCTGCGGAGCGGGTCGCCATTCCGCCTGGCTCGCCGAGCAGGGAGCGGAGGTCGTCGGCCTCGACGCGAGCCCGGAGATGCTCGCCCGCGCCCGTGCCCGTGTACCCGGCGGCACGTTCGCGGTCGCCGACCTGGGCGAGCCGCTCGCCCTCGAGGACGGCGCGTTCGACATCGTGGTCGCGAGCCTCGCCTGCACTACCTCCAGGACTGGGGCCCGACGCTCCGCGAGCTGCGCCGCGTCCTACGCCCGGGCGGCGCGCTCGTGTTCTCGACCCACCACCCGGCCAGAGCGATCGAGCTCTCGCACACGCATGACTACTTCGCCACCGAGCTCGTCGTCGACCGTTGGACGCTCTCCGCCCGCGAGTACGAGGTGCGCTTCTGGCGGCGACCGCTCGCCGCGATCCTCGGCGCGGTGACGGAGGCCGGGTTCGCGATCGACAACCTCCAGGAGCCCCAGCCACTGGCCGAGTGCCGCGAGCGCTTCCCGGACGTGTGGGAACAGCTCGCGAGCAGGCCCGAGTTCCTGCTCATCCGCGCGGTGCTCAAGGACGCGTGAGGCGCTCGAACAGGAAGCCCGCGGCCACCACGCCGAGCAGGACGAGCGCGACCGCACCCCAGGCGAACGCCGTGTCGTGGCTCACCCCGGCGCGCTCGTAGCGGACCGGCTCGATCGTCGGCCCGACGAACGCGATCCGGTCCGCGATCAGCCGGTTGCCGCAGCGGGTCGCCGTGACCCGGAGCCGCTGACCGTCGCGCACCGGCTGATATGCGGGACGGTTGGCGATGCGCGTGCGCGCGTCGACCCGGATCACACGGTCGCCGAGCATCAGGCGGTCGAACCCCGCGTCGGTCGCCGTGCCCCGCAGCGTGCGTCCCCGCGCGCACCCGCGGCGCGTGTAGCTCCGGCCGGGCCGGTGCAGCGGATGCGCCGCGCTCGCCACCAACGAACCGCCGACGAGGTAGAACCCGCTGTCGACACTCGAGACCACGGCCACGTCGGCGGGCACGCCCTTGAACGGCAGCACCGTGATCGCCCCGTCGGGCTCGTTCTGGCCCGCGTCGTTGCAGGCGGGCAGCACCGCGGACCGGCGGCCTTCTGTCGGCGGCAGCGTCCACCCGTCCGCGTCCTGGTGGACGAGCACCACGCCGTCCACGACGATCGCCGCGATGCAGCCCGCTCGCGCCGACGGCGCCATGACCAGCACGACCAGCACGACCAGCACGGCGGCGAGGCACAAGCGTCCCACGCCTGTACTACGCGCGACCGCGCCGGGCGTCACGGAAAGATCTGTTCCCGCGCGACTTCCTCGGCGCAATCGTTCATCGGATCGGCCTGGTCCGCGAACGGCGGCATGACGATCAGCTGCTGCGCGGCGACGCGTTCGCCCCGCTGCGCGCGACGCACGAACTCGGCGGCGGGGATCGCACGGCTGGATGCGGGCTGCGGGATCTGCGGGCGCGCGATCAGCACGAGCGCCTGCCGCTCGTCGCCCTTCCCCGTCGCGGCGTCGATGCTGTCGAACGCGATGCTCTCCAGCGAGAATGCCGTGCCGTAGTCGGCGTCCGCGGTCGGGAAGTCGGCGAGCTGCGCGGGGCGCTCCACCACGGTTCCGCCCGCGCGTTCGAAGCACGCGACCAGGTCGGCCGTCCGGTCCTCGGGTTCACCGCCACAGCCGGACAGCCCGGCCACCACGGCAACGACAGCGAAGCGGCGCACGCCGCTCTCGTACCCGGATGCGCATGATGCACGGCATGAACGCAGACCTGATCGCGCTGCTGACGTCGCTCGTGGCCGTGGACTCGGTCAATCCCTCGCTCGTGGCCGATGGCGCGGGCGAGGATGAGATCGCCGCTCTGGTCGAGGGCTGGGCGCGGGAGAACGGGCTGAAGACGCAGTGGCTCGAGGAGACGCCCGGTCGCCCGAGCGTGCTCGTCCGCGCGCGCGGCACCGGCGGCGGGCGCACGCTTCTGCTGTGCGGGCACCTCGACGTGGTCAACGTCGAGGGCATGACGGACCCGTTCACGCCGCGCATCGAAGGCGACCGGATGTACGGCCGCGGCACCTACGACATGAAGGCCGGTCTCGCCGCGGCGCTCATCGCCGCCCGGGAAGCGTCACGGCTCGGGCTGGCGGGCGACGTGGTGGTCGCCGCGGTGGCTGACGAGGAGCACGCCAGCCTGGGCATTCAAGAGGCGCTGCGCCACGTCTCGGCCGACGCCGCGGTCGTGACCGAACCGACCGAGCTCGAGCTGACCGTCGCGCACAAGGGCTTCGTCTGGAGCGAGATCGAGATCACCGGTCGCGCGGCGCACGGCTCGCGCCCGCACCTGGGCGTCGACGCGATCCTGAAGATGGGCGCGGTACTCCAGGGCCTCGACGAGCTCGACCGCTCGCTGGCGGAGCGCACGCACCCGATGCTGGGCCGCGGTTCGCTGCACGCTTCCCTGATCGCGGGCGGCGTCGAGCTCTCCAGCTATCCCGCGCAGTGCACGCTCAACGTGGAACGCCGGACGCTCCCGGGCGAGACCGGCGCCGACATCGAGGCGGAGCTGGAGGCGCTGCTGGAGCGCTGCCGCGCCGCCGACCCCGAGTTCGTCGCTTCCCAGCGGACCCTGCTGGTGCGCGACCCGTTCGAGATCGACCCGACCGCGGAGCTCGTGAGCCTGCTGCGCGAAGCCGCGGGCCCCGAGCCGCTCGCGATCGGCGGCGGCAGCTACTGGGCCGACTCGTCGATGATCGCCGCCGCCGGCATCCCGACCGTGCTCTTCGGCCCCAGCGGCGAAGGCGCCCACGCCGTCGAGGAGTGGGTCAGCCTGTCCGCCACCGAGGCCGTGACCAGGACGCTGATCGGGCTCGCGCAGCGCCTGTGCGCCTAGGCGGCCGTCTCCCGATGCGGCAGCTTCCAGCCCGGGCGCGGGAAGTGGCAGGTGTAGCCGTTGGGGTACTTCTGCAGGTAGTCCTGGTGCTCAGGCTCGGCCTCCCAGAACGGCACGGCCTCGCTGAGCTCGGTCACGACCTTGCCCGGCCACAGCCCGGAGGCGTCGACGTCGGCGATCGTGTCCACGGCGACCTGGCGCTGCTCGTCGCTCGTGTAGAAGATCTCGGACCGGTAGCTGGACCCGATGTCGTTGCCCTGACGGTCCTTGGTCGACGGGTCGTGGATCTGGAAGAAGAACTCGAGGATGTCCCGGTAGGAGATGCGCTCGGGGTCGAAGACGATCTCGACGGCCTCGGCGTGGCCGGGATGGTGGGGGTAGGTCGGGTGCTCGTTCTGCCCACCGGTGTAGCCCACGCGGGTGGAGATGACTCCGTCGCGCACGCGCAAGAGCTCCTGGACGCCCCAGAAGCAGCCTCCGGCGAGAATCGCGGTCTCGGTGTTCTGGCTCATCCCTCCAGTCTGACTCACGCGATGACGCGGCCGACCGCGTAGCCCAACGCGGCGCACGCGAGTCCGCCGAAGGTGCTGACCGCGAAGTACACCGCCGCCGTCGCCGGGCGACCGCCGTCGGCCTCGAGGACGGTCTGGACGGTGAGTGTCGAGAGCGTGGTGAACCCGCCGAGGACCCCGACGCCCAGGGCGGTACGCACGTCGTTGGAGAAGTGCGCCCCGGCGGTGGTCAGCAAGCCGAGCAGGAACGAGCCGACGAGGTTGATGGCGACGACGGTCCAGATCGACTGGACCCAGACGGTCAGGCCGTAACGGGCGAGGACGCCGGCGACTCCGCCGAGGGCGACGAGCAGTGCGGTGGGCATGGGTCGCCATGCATCATCGCGGAGGTCACGTGTCGAGCAGGCCGAGTGCCGCCGCGCGGGCGAGCGCGTCCTCGCGCGTGGAGACGCCGAGCTTGCGGTAGATCGCCCGGATGTGGGTCTTGACGGTGTTGATCGAGAGATACAGCTCCGCGCCGATCCCGCGCGCGGTGCGGTCGCCCTCGAAGTGGCGCAGCACGGACACCTCGGCGGGTGAGAGCGCCTCGGTCACGACCGGCGCGGCCGCCTCGAGCGCGGCCAACGCCCCCGCGGCCCGGTCCACCCGCACGGCCACCGCCCCAGGGTCGATGCACGCGGCCAGGATCCCGCGGGCTGCCTCCATCGCCTGCGCGGCGCGACGCGGGCGCCCACGGGCGGCGAGCGCGCGGGCGAAGGTGGCCAGGACCCACGCGTGCATCGCGCCACCGTCGATCGCGGGCTCGATCGTGCGCGCCCGGTGCAGCGCGCGCTCGGCGTCGGCGGGCCGGCCGTCGGCGAGTGCGCCCAGCGCCGCCGCGAAGTGCGCGCAGCCCGCGGCCGTGCTCTCCAGCACACCCGCGCGAGCGGCCTCGAACAGGGCACGCTCCGCAAGCCGCTCCGCGACCAGAGAGTTCTCACGCTCCGCCGCGATCACCGCCTGCACGGAGAGCGCGCCGACGACGCCGAACGGCCGCCGGTCGGCGTCGGGATGGACCTCGGTGTCGCGCGCGAGCGCGAGCGCGGCGTCGTCCTCCCCCGCGAGCAGCTGGGCCCAGGCCAGCATCGCCATCGCGGGCACCACGAGCGTGTCCGCGTCGACGCGCGCGAGCTCGACCGCCCTCGCGGAGCGCTCCACCGTGGTCGCCACGTCGTCGTCGCCGTAGAGCGCGGCGAGCAGGACGCGGGCGGCCTCGTGGTACCCGGTCCACGCTTCCGGGTGCTGCTCGCGCGCCTGGTCCGCGCGGCCGAGCATGCGCCGGACCTCCACGCGCGGGCGTGCCAGACCTCCGGCGGCGAGCGCGCCCGCGGTGAGCACGCCCGGCCGCTCGCTGACCAGCGCGCGCGGGAGCAGCACCAGCCAGCGCTCGATCGTCGCCGCCCGTCCCGAACGCGACATCTGCACCTGCTCCGCCTCGAGCGTCCGCGCGATCATCTCGAAGTCGCCGCACGCGGCGGCGTGATCGACGGCGTCCTCGTGCAGCCCGTGCATCTCGAACCAGTCGCAGGCACGCCGGTGCAGCGCGGTGGCGCGCTCGCCCAGGCGCAGCCGCAGGTAGTCGGCGAACAGCGCGTGATACCGCCACCACAGGCCGTCCTCGTCGAGCGCGACGACGAACAGGTTCGCGCGCACGACCCGGTCCAGCAGCGCCGCGGAGTCGTCGCGCTCGAGCACGTGGTCGCACAGGTCCGCACTCAGCCGCGGCAGCATCGACGTGCGTTCGAGGAAGTCGCGCAGGTCGTCCGGCAGCCCGTCGACGACCTCCGCCGTGAGGTACGCCGCCACGTCGCGCCGGCGCCCGGTGACGGGCGCCGCGCCGCGCAGCGCCACGAGCCGCAGCGCCACCGGCCAGCCCTCGCAACGCGCCTCGACCTCCTCCGAGGCGGCCGGGCCGAGCAGCGGCGCGGCCTCCTCGGGCGTGAACGCGAGCTCGGCGTCACGCACCTCCGCGAGCCTCCCCGCGGCGCGCAGGTACGCGAGCCGCAGCGGCGGGTCCACGCGCGTGATCAGCACCAGCCGGACGGTCGGCGGCAGCCGGAACGCGGCGTACTTCAGCGAGTCGAGCGCGCGCCGATCCGTCACCAGGTGCAGGTCGTCGAGCACGATCGTGAGCGGCCGCCCGTCGTCCTCCAGTGCGGCGAGCAGGACCTCGATCGCCGGCTCCGGCGTGCTCTCCGCGGTCAGCACGCGGTGCCGGGGTGTCTCGTCGAAGCCCGGCAACGCTCGCTCGACGCTGGCGATCACGTAGCGCCACAGGTGCAGCGCGTCGTTGTCGTGGGCGTCGACCGAGACCCAGGCCGCCGGCACGCGGCGAGTGGTCAGCCACGCCTCGACGGCGCTCGTCTTGCCGTAGCCCGCGGACGCCGAGACGAGCGTGACGGGCTTGGCCGCGGCGGCGTCGAGCAGCGCGTCGACCCGCGGGCGCGCGACCGGCGCGGCCGGCAGGCGCGGGGGCGTGATCTTGCTGCGGCGAACGGTGTCGAACATCCGTTGCGCGACAGCATTTCACCCGGGTGAAACTCCTGGAACCGGCGCATTGTCGCTCTAGCGTTGCCGCCTTGCTCGAGACCCTCGCTCACCGGCGCAGGGTGGCGGAGCTGTGCGCGCTGATCGGTGGCCGGCTGGGCCTCGACGCGCACGCGCTCGGTCACGCTGCCTGGCTCCACGACGTCGGCATGACGGCGATGACCTTCGTCGACCGCCGTGGCGCGCTGAGCGACGCCGAACGACGGCGGCTGCACACGCACACCGAGATCGGACGCGCGCTGCTGGACGGCTCGTGCGCCGAGCTCTACACCGCCGCGGCGGTGATCGCGTGGACGCATCACGAGCGCTTCGACGGGACGGGCTATCCGCGCGGCCTCGCCGGGGACGCGATCCCGTTGCCGGGCCGGATCGCCGCCGTCGCGGATGCGTTCGACGCGATCACGACCGACCGCCCGCACCGCGGCGCCCGCTCGGTCGCCATCGCCGCCGAGGTGCTGCGCGCCGAACAGGGGCTCCAGTTCGATCCGGTCGTGCTCGATGCGCTGCTCGGCGCGCTCGACGGCGCCACCCGGATCCTGGAGCGCTTCCCCGACGACCCTGCCGCCGCGCCCGCCGACGAGTACGTCACGCTCCAGGTCGCCGCCCGCACACTCGGCGCGTCCCGCTCGCAGTTGCGGCGCTGGTCGGACGAGGGGCGGATCGCGGCCATCCGCACGAGCGGCGGACACCGCCGCTTCCGGCTCGAGGACGTCCGTGCGCTCGCCGACCAACTGCGAGCGCTCCCCCGCCTGCGACCGATCGCTCCACCGGATCGCCCCCTCCCAGGTGTCGCCGCGACGCTGGCGACCTTCGGAACGCAGATCGCGGGCGCCGCGTCGTCGTCGATCTACACCGAGGAGCCGCACGGCTGGCTCACGTCCGAGCACGCCCGCCCCGCGCTGCACGGATGGCTGAACGCGCTGCGCCAAGGCTGCGCGCAAGGCAACTTCGACGCCGCGATCGCGGTCACCGAGACGTTGCTGCGCGAGGCACGCGCGCACGGCACCACCCTGCTCGAACGGCACGCGTTCCTCGACCGGTTCGGCCAGGTCCTGATCCGCGCGCTCGGCCGCCAGGGCGTCGAGCAGTCCGAGCTCGCGGGCGCCCGCCGGCTCATCGTCGCCCTCCAGCAGCGCGCGCTGGAGACCTACGACTAGACGGCAATGGCCGCCAAGACCGGCGCGGCGTCCCACTCGAACCCGTCCGGGTCGGTATGGGAACCCACATCGCTGTTGATGACGAGCCGATGTGAGCCGGTGCCGGTGTCCGGGACGCCGGCGTCCTTGGCCAGCGCACGGCGCCCGTAGAGCCCGAGCGTGACCGCACCCGACGCCGGCTCGAACTCGACGTACTTGCGGCCGAAGCTGCGCGCCACGGCGTGGCCGTGTTCGACGTAGAACCGCTTGCTCGCGGCCACGTCCGTCGCGCCCAGGAGCAGCACGAGCTTCTCGAACGAGCGAGTGGCCGGAGCGGTGTCCTTCTTCTTGGCGCTCGCGACCTTCCAGATCGTCCCGTCCGGCGCCTGCACGACGCCGCCGAAGCCCCACAGCGACTTGGCGGCCGGCTTGACCGTGGTCGCGCCCGCGGCGACGGCCGCGTCGAGGTACGCGCGGGCGTCGGCCGGCTGGGACACGGTCAGCGAGAGCGTGAATCCGCGGAAGCCGGTCGTGGGCGCGTCGGTCTCCCGCAGCCGCAGTTCGGGGCCGAGACCGAAGGCGGACGCGTAGAAGTCCTGGGCGGCGGTGAGGTCGGCCACTTCGAGGGTGACGGAGGTGATGGAAGCCATGCGGCGAGGCTACGTCCGCACGCCCGAAGTGGCTTCTCCGTTCCTGCTCGCTTTACCGCAGGAACGCAACGAGGGCCGCGGCGACCGCCTCCGGCGCTTCCTCGGCCATGTGGTGGCCGGAGTCGATGGTCACGCCCTCCAGCGGCCCGGTGGCCCACGTGCGCCAGATCGCGACCGGGTCGCCGTGCAGCTCCTCGAGGTCGTCCTGCAGCGACCAGCCGACCAGCGTGGGGCAGTCGACGAGGCGACCCGCGGCGCGGTCGGCGGCCTCATCGTGGCGGTCGACGTTCAGCCCCGCGCGGTACTCGTTGACCATCGCGAACACGACCTCCGGTGTGTGCACGGCGCGCCACCAGTCGGCGTAGTTCTCGGGGCCGAGCTTGGCCGGGTCGGCGCGGTACCAGAAGTCCGGATCGCGGTTGATGATCGCCTCCGCCGGCTTGTCCGTCTGCGTGAAGAAGAACCAGTGCCACCACGCGGCGGCGAAGCGGTCGTCGCAGCGCTCGAGGTGCTCGGTGATCGGCAGGCCGTCGAGCACGACCAGGCGCTCCGCGTGCCCCTCGACCGCGAGCCGGTGCGCCACGCCGGTGCCGCGGTCGTGACCGACGACCGAGAACGCACCGAAGCGTTCCATCAGCGTCGCGAGGTCTCCGGCCATCGCCTTCTTGGTGAAGTCGCCGACGGTGCGGCGGGACTCGCCGTAGCCCGGCAGGTCGGCACACACCACGGTGAATCCGGCGTCCACCAGCAGCGGCGCGACGCGGTACCAGGTGGTGTGCGTCCGCGGGTGCCCGTGCAGCAACAGCACGACCGGGCCGGAGCCGCCGTGCCGCATCCGCAGCGTCGCCGTGCCCACGTCCACGTGCTCGAGCTCGAAGCCCTCGAAGAAGCTCATGGCGCTGCCCTACCCGGTCGACGCGCCCGAATTGCGTCCGACGTGCCCGAGCCTGGGTAGCGCGGGCGGGAATGGAGCGGCACGCGAAGCTGATCGAGGTCCACGCGCCGTCCGCGCCCGAGGGCGTTGTGCTGGTGCTGCACGGCGGAGCGGCGCGCCGCGAGGACATGCGGGTCAGTCCCACGCAGCTCTCGGTGCTGCGGATGATCCCGATCGCCCGTCGGATCGCGCGGGCCGGCGGCGATCGGCTCGCGGTCTTCCGGCTGCTCAACGCCCGCCGCGGGTGGGACACCACGCACACGCCCGTGCAGGACGTGCGCTGGGCGCTGGCAGAGATCGCCGACCGCTTCGGCCCGCTGCCGACGTGCTTGGTCGGACATTCGCTCGGCGGCCGCGCGGCGCTGTTGAGCGCTGGGGCACCCGCGGTCCGCGGTGTCGTGGCGCTCGCGCCGTGGGTCTATGCGACCGATGTCGCGCCCGGCGCCGCGGACCGCCGCATCCTGATCGTGCACGGCGCCCGCGACCGGGTCGCCAGCCCCGACCGCTCGGCTGCGCTCGCCAGGGCGCTCGGTGCTCGCTACCTCTCCGTGCCGGAGGGCAAGCACGCGATGCTCCGTCACGGGCGCGAGTTCATCGACCCGACGATCGAGTTCGTCATTCAGACCACGGCTTGACACGTGTAACCAACGCCTGAAGAATCCCGCCTCGAACACGATTGATGAGGGGGAGACTTGTCCAAACGCGTCCGCGCCTCGGTGCTGCTCGCAGCACTGACCGCCACGGCGGGCCTGGCCGCACCAGCCAGCGCCGTACCACCCGGTCCGAACGGCGAACCGCCGCGCGCGTCCACGGCCACTGGCGCAACCGTCGCCGCGCCGACCGTCACCGGCCCGATCGCGAGCACGTCGCCGGTCGGTGACGCGGCGCACGGCTACCCGTTCCTGACCTCCGACGTGGACCTCGCCAAAGCGGGCTACGTCGAGCAGGAGTACTTCATCACCGGTCAGGCGACGCGATACGCCATCACCGGCACCAACACGGCCACCGTCCAGAGCACCGGCCACCCGTACAGCACGCGGATCGTGGTCCGCCGCCCCACCTCGGCCGCCAAGTTCAACGGCACCGTGATCGCCGAGTGGATGAACGTCAGCAACTCGTGGGACCAGGAGGTCGACTGGTTCCAGTCGCACGAGCACTTCCTCAAGGAGGGCTACACCTGGGTCGGCGTCTCGGCCCAGCGCGTCGGCGTGCACTCGGCGACCGGCCTGCGGCCGTGGAGCCCGACGCGGTACGGCGCACTCGACGTCACGGTCGCCAACACGATCAACGACGACTCGCTCTCCTACGACATCTTCTCCCAGGCGGTCAAGGCCATCCGCAGCCCGGCGGCCCTGGATCCGCTCGGCCCGCTCGCCGCGCCGGACTACGTGATCGCCACCGGGCACTCGCAGTCCGCCGGCCGCCTGCGCACGTACGCCAACTCCGTGCAGCCGCTGGCCAACATCCTCGACGCGACGGTCCTGCACGGCGGCGGCGGCGCGATGCGCACCGACCTGCCGATGCCGATCTTCCGCATCAACTCCGAGGGCGACATCAGCTTCGGGATCGGCAACGGCGCCCGCGCGCCCGACTCGCCGATCTTCCGCAACTGGGAGGTCGCGGGCGCCTCGCACGGTGACTGGAAGCTGATCACCGACTACGGCCCGCTGCGCAAGCGCGACCAGGGCACGTATCCCGGCGGCTACCCGGGCGAGCCGCAGACCTGCACGCTGCCATCGCTCTCGCGCGTCCCGCAGCACATGGTCCAGAACGCCGTCTACGACCACACCTTCAGCTGGGTCGCCTACGGCCTCGCGCCGCCGTCCGCTCCGGTCATCACCACCGCGACGCCGGCGGGCGGCGCGATCACGCGCGACAGCCTCGGGCTGGCCGAGGGCGGCATCCGCCTCTCCCAGCACGAGGTCCCGCTGCGCGTGAACAGTGGCTCCAACAGCGGCGGCGGCTTCTGCGCCCTCGACGGCAGCTCGCTACCGCTGACCGACGCCCAGCTGGCGACGCTCTACCCGACCGTGCAGTCCTACGTCGACGAGGTCGTCTCCGTCACGTTGGCGAATGCGGCGAAGGGCTACATCCCGGCCGACTTCACCCGCGACCCAGCGTGGTACACGGACATCCGCGACCTGGTCAACGAGTCCGGCGCGCGCATTCCCGCCGCCACCGCCACCCGGCTGAAGGCCAGCCTCGCGAAGGCCGAGGAGTACGGCACCGCCGACGACAAGTACACGGCGATCTTCTTCCTCCAGGACGTCGCCGGCCAGGCCGCCGGCATCACCGACGCCGCCGCGCGCGACGCGGTCCTGCGCCCGACCCGGGCCATCATCGCCCTGCTCGAGGAGTCGATCGACAACCCGACGTCCACCACCACGACCGGCACCGTCGGCGGCACCGTGCCCGCCACGCTGTCGCTGACCCTCGGCGCGCCGGCGGCGTTCCCGGCCTTCGTGCCGGGCGTGGCCAACGACTACACGGCCACCACCAGCGCCATCGTCACCAGCAGCGCGGGTGACGCGGCCCTCTCGGTCTCCGATCCCGGCCGCCTGACCAACGGCGCGTTCTCGCTCGCCGAGCCGCTCCGCGTCGAGCTCGGCAAGTCCGCCTGGACGGCCCCGACGAGCAGCGAGACCGTGGGGATCACGTTCAAGCAGCTCATCAAGGCCAACGACCCGCTGCGCACGGGCACCTACAGCAAGACGCTCACCTTCACGCTGTCCACGACGGCGCCGTAGAAGGAAGCTCGGTCGGTCTCGCCCCGCTTGGTTGCGGGGCGAGGCCGGTCAGCGTTGCTGCAGCCAGGCGGCCGCGAGCCGCTTCGGCGCGACCGCCAGCCACGCCTCGGCGACCAGTTCCTCGAGCGCGTCCGGCGCGATGACGTCGAGCCGCACGAGCACCGCGGGGTAGCCGTCGAAGTGCGGCGTCGTGAAGTACACGCCGGGCTCGCTCTCGAGCAGCGCCTCCTTCGCGCCGACGTGCTCCACGCGCACGCCCAGGATCTCCCCGTCCGGCGCGTCCGTGCCGAGCGCCGCGACATCGGCCTTGCGCAGCGGGCGCTCCCACACGAACCCCTTCTTGCGCACGCTCCACACAGGCAGACCCCAAGACTCGCCCTCGCTCGTCTCGGGCATCGCGAGCGCGGCCCGGCGCACGTCATCCCAGCCGGCCATGGTCGCCAACGCTACCCCTTCAGGCGTGCGATCGCCGGATAGGGGCTGCCGTAGTCCTCACGGTCGACGTACTCGTTGTCGTACACGTTGCCGGCGAGGACGATCCGGTCGCGATCGTCGACGGCGACGTGTTGGATGTCAGAGGCTTCGATGACGACTCCGGCGACCTTCGCCAGCCGGAACACCTTGCGGCCATCGCTCGCGAACCGGCGGTCGATCTTCCCGCCGCGCGTCAGCCGGACGATCAGCGCGTTGAACCCGTAGTCCCCGCTCAGGTGGTTGCCCGCCAGCAGGAGGCGACCGCGGCGGTCGACCGCCGCGGTGGAGAACGATGCCCGGCTGAGCGCGGCTTTGCGCACGACGTAGCCGCGGTCGCCCCAGGTCGTGTCCAGGCGACCGTCGGGCCGGAGCCGCGCGATCCATGCGCGCTCTTCGTAGTACCCGCCGCCGATCACGAAGAGCCCGCCGCCCGGCGCCGAGATCATGTGCGACACGAGGCCGTACTCGGAGCGGTGGCGGCGTGGCGGGAGCACGCGGCCGTGGCGGAACCCGGCAAGCCGATTGCCGGACGCGTCCAACGCGGTCAGGTACACGCCGCCGCACAGGTAGATGCGACCGTCGGGCCGGAGAACCAACCGGCCACCGTCGACGTCGACGTGCCCGTCGCCGGAGAACGACGGGTCGGGCGTGCCGTCGGGCAGGAAGCGCCAGACGCGACCGTGACGACCCGAGTTCCCGACCAGGACCGCCCGCCCCTGTGCGTCGACACCGAACGCGTAGACGCTCACTTGCGGCTCCAGCGTCAGCGTGATCGCTTCGCGCGCGCCGATCCGCGACAGCCCGTACCGCGTCGCCGCCGGGTCGTACCGGTACTCCGTCAGCGCGTAGCCGTCGGCGATCAGCGGCGCGTAGAACGCGGGTGGCGGCAGCAGCGCCCGACTGCTGACGCGACCGGCGGCGCTGAGCGAGATCCAGGTCGGCGCGACGTCCGCGCCGCGCTGCGCCTGCACGCTCAGCAGCGGGTTGCGCCGGTCGAGCAGGGCGAGGCCGCGGACGGTGCCGCCCAGCTTGTACGGGTTGAAGCCGAGCTTCCCGTCCTTCGAGAAGCTGCGGTCCAGGTCCCCGGGGCCCGCCTGGGCGGCCGGTGCCGTGGCGCAGAGCAGCGCCACGGCGAGGGCGGCAAGACAACGACGCATGCCCCTGAAACGGGGGCCACGCCGAAACGATGCGTCTACGTCAGCAGCTTGACCTGCGGCACGCCCGCGCCGTCGAGCCAGTAGGCGTAGTCGCCGGCCAGCGCCGGCTCGGTGGCCGGGCCCGCCGCGAGCAGATCGACCGGGCTGTGCAGGCCGTCTTTGGCCACGACCAGCAGGCGGGTGCCGGTGGCGGCGAACGCCGTGCCCGCGACCTCAGTCCGCGCGCCGGTGAGCACGTTCAGCGTCGCGACCTTCCCGCTGCGCACGAAGGCGATCTCCCGGTCGGATCGCACCACCAGTCCGGTGACCGCGCCGACCTCGCGCGTCTTGCCCGGGGAGGTACGGCACGCCCAGATCTTCCCGCCCTGGCGCGTGAGCACGAGCTTGGGCGCGAACAGCTCCAGCCGCGCGCCCTTGCGCGGGACGCAGCGCCCGAGCTTCGTGGCCACCGGCCCCTTGGGCGCCGCGGCGGCCTTGGGCAGTTCGAGCACCGCCGTGTGCGCCCCGTCGCGGGACTGCCAGTACACGCGCGAGCCCACGACGGCAAGCCCGGACGCGAACGGGTCCGTGCTCAGCTTGACTTTGCGGCCGCTGGTGAAGTGCGCCGTGACACCGTCGGAGGCGACGACGAGCGCGCCCGGCAGCGCGACCACTTCGCTGAACGACCTCGTCGCGGCCTGCTTGCCCGTACGCAGGTCGACCACTTGGTGGCGCACGTCGCTGGAGTCGCTGTCCGGGTCGTACTGGCTGTGTTGCAGCCACACCCAGCGCCCGTAAACGCCGAGCGTGGTCGTCGCCGCCGAGCCGACGCCTTCGCTGTCGCTGCCGAGCTCGGTCCGCCGCCCGGTCGCTCGCAGGCACGCGTAGTGGGTGTTCCCCGCGCTGGTCTCACGCGAGTAGATCTGGACCTCGGGGCTCTCGTAGTCGGCTTTGGCGGTGGCCACGCCGCAGGCGCCTTGCGCCGGAGCGGGGACCAGCAGCAGCGCGGCGAGCGCGGCCGGGATGAGCGCGGGCTTGAGCATTGGAGCTCAACCCTCTTCGCTCACGGAGTCGAGCGCAATCGGGTGACCCCCATACGGACACCCGAGGGTTTGGCTCAGTCGTCGTCGCCGCCGTGCTTGCCGCCCCCGCCGGAGCGCTCGACCTCGACCGCGAGCCAACGGCCATTGGAGCGCCGGACGATGGTCTCGATGTTCGTGGCGCCAACCTTCAGGCCGGAGAACCCGCTGATGCGCTCGAAACGTGTCCGGTTCGTGACCCGCACGCGGATCGTGCCGCGCTCGGAGTCGCGAATGCTGAACGTGCGCTCGGCGCGGTTGACGGACACGACCGTGCCCTCGTACTCGCGCGTCTGCGCGGACGCGGCGGGCGCCGACACGGCCAGAGCGGCGCCGGCGATCAAAGCAACGCGGGAGAAGTTCTTCATGCCCACCATCGTGCGGCTCAGGCGGTCGCGGATTCCATGGGACCTTTGTCCGAGCCGCTCTCGGACCGAACTTCAGAGTTGCGCACGCCACATCCCGAAGTTGCGACCGCTTCATTGTTTCCCCGCAAATGAAGCCTTTTAGACTGGTCGTCGATGGAGCACGGGCGCTTGATCAAACTGCTCTGGCTGGCGATCGCCGCGGCGGTGGCCACGATCACGCTCAAGACCACCGCGTGGCTGCTGACGGACTCGGTCGGCCTCCTGTCGGACGCGGCCGAGTCCGTGGTCAACCTCGTCGCCGCCGTCGTCGCGATGCTCGCGATGCGCTGGGCGCTCAAGCCCGCCGACGAGGAGCACGCCTACGGGCACCAGAAGGCCGAGTACTTCGCGGCCGGCGTCGAGGGCGCGATGATCGTCGTGGCCGCGGTGCTCATCGGCGCGACCGCGCTCCCGCGGCTCTTCGACCCGCAGCCGATCGAGGCGGCGGGCCTCGGCGTCGCGATCTCCACCGTCGCGTCGCTGATCAACCTCGCCGTCGGCGCGCTGCTGCTGCGCGAAGGCCGGCGCCTGCGCTCGATCATCCTCGAGGCCGACGGCAAGCACCTGCTCACGGACGTGTGGACCTCCGTCGGCGTGCTCGGCGCCGTGGTCCTCGTCGCGCTGACGGGCTGGAACATCCTGGACCCGCTGATCGCCCTCGCCGTCGCCGTCAACATCATCGGCACCGGCCTGCGGCTCGTGCTCCGCTCGATCGGCGGCCTGATGGACCGCGGCCTCGATGCCGCCGAACAGGCGCAGATCGCCGCGGTGCTCACGCGCTTCGAGAACGACGGCATCAGCTACCACGCGCTCCGCACCCGCCAGGCCGGGTCGCGCGCGTTCGTCTCGCTGCACGTGCTCGTCCCCGGCGCCTGGACCGTGCAACGCGGCCACGACGTCGCCGAGGAGATCGAGGACGCGCTGCGCACCGCGCTCCCCCACGCCACCGTCTTCACGCACCTCGAACCCGCCGAGGACCCACGGTCGTTCGCCGACGTGGAGCTCGACCGGCTAGATCTCCCGCAGCGCGGCGTCGAGCTCGGTGCGGGCGTCCCCTTCCAGCAGCCGTAGCGGGCGCGGGAGGTTGCGCTCGCCGGCGAGGCCCAGCAGCGCCGCGGCGGTGCCCATCACGCGGACGCTCCCGTAGCGGCGGAACAGCGCCCACAGCGGCTCGAGCCGTTCCGACGCCGGTTCGCCCTCGCGCACGATCGCGAGCGCGGCCTCCGGGAACAGCCCGCCGATCACGCTGAACCACACGTCGGCGCCGCCCGCGAGCGCGGCCGCCGCGAACCAATCGCCGCTCATTCCGAGCGCCACGTGCTCGGGCACGCGCGGCCGGAGCGTCGCGATCCGCGCGGCCGCGCCGTCGCCGGGCAGCTTGATCGCGCGCACGCCTGCGAGCGCCGCCACGCGCGCGTGCAGGTCGTCGCTGAACGCGAAGTGCGTCGTGCCCGGGTTGTCATAGACGCACAGCGGCACGGACAGCTCGGCGGTGACGTCCGCGTAGAGCCCGTAGACCTCGTCCTCGGTGAGCGCCTGGTAGCCGACCGGGGCGAGCAGGACCGCCGCCGCGCCGGCCGCCTGCGCGTCGTGCGCGTGCGCGAGGACGTGCTCGGTGCGGACGGCGCCGATCCCGATCATCACCGGCACGTCGCCGGCCGCGCCGACCGCGAGCTGCGCCACGCGCGCCCGCTCCTCCCGCGTGAGATAGGCGTAGCTGCCGGTGCTGCCGAGCGCGCCGATCGAGTCCACGCCGGCCGCGGCGAGGCGCGCAATCAGGCGCTCGAAGGCGGGCTCGTCGATCGCGCCGTCGGCGTCGAGCGGGGTAAGGGGAAAAGCACTCAATCCGGTGAACATGCGCGCGCCCAAACTATCGTGCACCGAACCGATGAAGCTCTCCCACCGCGCCCAGACCGTCGAGCCGTTCCACGCGCTGGTCTTCGGCCAGCGCGCCGCCGCCCTGGAGGCGCACGGGCACCGGATCATCAAGCTCAGCATCGGCGAGCCCGACTTCGGCGCGCCCCCGGCCGTGCGCGACGCGATGCGCGAGGTGATGGACGGCCGGCCGCTGCCGTACACGCACGCGCTCGGCCTCCCGGCCCTGCGCGGCGCCATCGCCGACTTCTACCGCGACCGCCACGACGTCGAGGTCGACCCGGCGCGCATCATCGTCACCTCCGGCGCCTCCACGGCATTGCTGCTGGTGGTCGCGGCGACCACCGACCCCGGCGACGAAGTGATCCTCGCCGACCCCTCCTACCCGTGCAATCGGGAGATGGTGGCGAGCTTCGGGGGCCGCGTCGTGGCCGTCCCCGCCGACGCCGACACCCAGTTCCAGCTGTCCGCCGACCTCGTCAAGAGCGCCTGGACCGAGCACACGCGGGCCGTGATGATGGCCTCCCCGTCGAACCCGACCGGCACCTCGATCCCCTTCGACGAGCTGACCGCGATCTGCGACCTCGCGCGCGGCCGCGACGCGTGGCGGATCGTGGACGAGATCTACCTGGACCTCGCCGACCCGGCCCCCGACGGCACGCCGCCGCGCAGCGCGTTGAGCATCGACCCGGACGCGATCGTGATCAACAGCTTCTCCAAGTACTTCGGGATGACCGGCTGGCGGCTGGGCTGGGCCGTCCTGCCCGAGGCCCTCGCGGAAGCCGTCGAGCGGCTCGGCATGCACTACTTCCTGTGCGCCTCCGCACCCGCCCAGCACGCGGCACTCGCGGCCTTCACGCCCGAGTCGCTCGCGATCTGCGAGGAGCGCCGCACCGAGCTCGCCGCCCGCCGCGCGCTCGTGCTGGAAGGGCTCGAGCACATCGGCCTACCCGTCCCCGCGCCGCCGAACGGCGCGTTCTACGTCTACTTCGACGTCGCCGGCACCGGCCTCGGCGCCTGGGAGTTCTGCGACCGCGCGCTCGACGAGGCCCACGTCGCGTTCACGCCCGGCAAGGACTTCGGCGAGCACAGCGGCGACACGCACGTGCGCCTGTCCTACGCCGCCTCCCGCGCCGAGCTGCAGGAAGGCCTCGAGCGCCTCGGCGCCTTCGTCACCTCGCTCCGCTAGCCGCCGGGTGCACACGGGGCCGGGCGGGGTGCGTCAATCAAGCGTCTGGGGGTGACGCCAAATTACGGCACCCCCCTCGTGCGTTCACGCTAGAGCGCGAGCTCGTTGTCACGCGCACGGGTGCGCAGCTCGGCGCGCGAGCGCACGCCCACCTTCAGGTAGATGTTGCGCAGGTGGAACTCGACGGTCTTGGCGCTCAGCATCAGCTCCTTCGCGACCTCACGGTTGGTCATGCCCGACACGACGAGGCGCGTGACCGCCGTCTCCTGCGGCGTGAGCCGCGCGTAGTCGCGCGCCGAGCGCGCCGCGGGTCGCAGGCCGGAGGCAGTGAGCTCCCGCTCGGCGCGGCGCAGGGCGGGCAGGGCCGAGAGTGAGGCGAACGTCTCACGCGCCTCCAAGAGCAGCTCGGACGCGGCCCGGCGCCGCCCCTCGCGGCGTAGGACCTGACCGTAGGCCAACGCGATCAACGCGCGTTCGTAGGGCATCTCGAGCGTCTGCAGCGTCTCCCGCGCGCACTCGAGCGGTTCGATCGCCGCCTCGGGCGTGTGGTGCGCGATCGCCAGCTCGGCGCGCGCGTGAGCCAGGCGGGCGGCGAGGAGCGGATACCGTCGCGCGGCCGCCAGCGCCTCTGCCTCGCGGATGAACGCCGCGGCTTCGGCCAGGCGCCCGACGTCCACGAGCGCCTGCGCGTGCAGGGGTTGCCAGGGCAGGACGGCGAAGTCGGCGTGCAGCGCCGCCAGTGGGCGCAGGTGCTCGAGCACGTCGGCCGGGCGCTCCTGCGCCGCCGCGAGGTGCGCGCCGAACAGGTGCTGGACGGCGGCGTGGCGTTCGAACGTCGCGGGCTCGGCGCGCACCTCGTCGTGCCAGCGTTCCACGCTCTCCCCATCCCCGCGCGCGCTCGCCACGAGCGCCGCGGCCCACCGGGCCTGCGCGACCACCCAGCGGTCCTCGGACTCGATCGCCACGGCCACCGCGCGCTGGGCGGACACGACGGCGTCGTCCCAGCGCCCGCGCAGGTGCTGCACGCGGGCCAGGCCCGCGAGGGCCATGCCGGCCACGACGAGCAGGCCCTCGGCCAGACTGACGTCGGCGGACCGCTTGAACAACTCGCCCGCCTGCGCCATCTCGCCGCGCGCCTCCAGCAGCCGGGCCTTGAGCGTCAGCAGCACGTAGCCGCTGCCGGGGGCGGGAGCGTCGCGGTCACCGAGCCAGCGGTCGAGCACCGCGTGCGCCTCGTCGGCGCGGCCTTCGAAGGCCAGCCCGTTGGCGAGCGACGGTGCCGCGAGCAGCGCCGTGCCGGTGTCGCCGGGCATGAGTGCGATCGCGCGCTGTGCCCACTCGATGGCGTCGGCGCCGCGCAGCCGCGAGCTGGCCATGAACGCACGCCGTTGCGCGATGGTCGCCGCTAGCCGAGCATCGTCGCCGCGGTGTTCCCAAGCGCGCTGGAGCAGCTGCTCGGCGGCGTCGAGATCACCGGCGAAGATCGCGAGGTACGCCCAGACGCTGTCGCGACGCGCGCCGGGCGCGACGGACGACTGCTCGGCGAGCCGGCGAGCCGCGCCACCGTCGCCGGAGTAGAGCAGCGCCTCGATCGCGTCCAGCGTCAGGCGCTCACGCTCCGTCGGCTCGGCGGTGACGCGCCGGGCAGCGAGCAGCAGCCGGATCGCGCCGACCCAGGCGCCGCGCGCGCGGTGTTCGTCGGCGGCGCGCTCGAGCTCCGCGCGCAGGTCCTCGTCGGCGCCGGTGTGCGCCTCGACGCGATGGTGCAGCGCGGCGTCGGGTGACAGCGCGAGCGTCGCCGCAGTCCCGTGGAGCTGCGATCGTCGCGTGTGCGGCATCGCCTCGTGCACGGCCGCCCGCGTGAGCGGATGGGTGAACTCGAGCCACGTCCCGTCGTCGCGCTCCGCGACCCGCAGCAGGCCGGTGCTCGCGGCGCGGTCGATGGTCGGGAGCGGAGCGGCGAGCGCGGCCAGCGGCAGCGCCGCATGCGCCGGCGCCCGCACGCCCAACACGGCGACAGCGTCCAGCAGCGCGACGACGTCCGGCGGGCAGCGGCGCAGCTGCGCGTCGACGAGGTGCGCGTAGGGACGCGGCACGGGCAGCGCCCGATCGTCGTAGAGCCAGCTGCCCGTGGCGGGCAGCTCACGCAGGACCGCGCGCAGGTGCAGCGGGTTGCCGCCCGTGTGCTCGATCAGCCGCTCGGCCGCGCCGGCGGTCAGCGGCACCCCGAGCTCCTCACTGATCGCGCGCGCGTCGTCGGCGGTCAGCGGTCGCGGACGGATGACCGTCTCGTCCGCGAGTTTGAGCCAGCCCTCGGGCAGCACGTCGGACGCGGAGCCGCGCACGACCAGCACGAAGAGCGTCGCGCTCTCGCTCAGCCGGCGCGCGTAGAACAGCAGCGCCCGCAGCGAGTCGGCATCGGCGAGGTGCGCGTCGTCGATCACGACGACCGTCCGGCGCGGTTCGTCGGCGCCCAGCCGGTCGAGCAGCTCCAGGCCGACCGTCAGATGCTGGGTCGCCCCGAGGGCATCGACGGTGTCGATGCCGGCTGAGCGCAGCAACTGGTCGACGACGGCGAAGTTGACGCCACGCTCGGACTCGTCGCCGCTCGCCCGCAGCACCCGGGCCTCGGGGTGCAAGGCGAGAAAGCGCTCCGCGAGCGTGGTCTTGCCGATGCCGCCCTCGCCTTCGATCACCAGCACCGCCGGCGTGCCGTCGGCGACCGCGCCGAAGCGCTCGCCCAGCGCGGCGATCTCAGTCTCCCGGCCGACGAAGGCCTGCGTCATCTGCACGATGCAAGCAATAGCTCAGATCCGGCGCACGGTCACGCCGGTGGCGTGCAAGCGCACGTCGTCGACCTCCGTGAGCACGAGCGAGACGCGGCCGATCGGCGCGATCGCGTGCCGCCCGTGCGCCGTCAGCTTGGACGCGTCGAGCAGCAGCGTGGCCTCGCCGGCCTGGTCGAGCATCGCCCGCTTGACCGCGGCTTCGAGGTCGTCCGCATCGGTCAGCGCGCCGCTGGGCGCGAGGCCGGTGACGCTGAACACAAGGCGGTCGACGAAGTGCTCGCGGATCATCCGCACGGCGGACGGCCCGACGAATGAACCGGTCAGCCGGCGGTGCGTCCCGCCGATGCCCGCCAGCGGGATGTCGTGCTCGGAGCCGGCCAGGACGTGCATCGCCGGTCCGCTGTTGGTCAGCACCCGCACGCCGAGTCCGCTCTCGGCGATCCGGCAAGCGACGAAGTACGCCGTCGACGAAGAGTCCAGGAAGATCGTCTCACCGGGGGTCAGCAGCGCGAACGCCGCCTCCGCGAGCCGCACCTTCGCCTCCGCGGCGACCACCACGCGTTGCGAGAACGAGTTCTCCGGCGCGGCGATCGAGGGCAGGACGGCACCGCCGTGCGTCCGGCGTGCGCGGCCCCGCTCCTCCAGCGCCACGAGGTCCCGCCGCGCCGTCATCGGCGACACGCCGAAGCGCGCCTGGAGCTGACCGACAGTGACCGCACCGGCCTCCAGCAGCATCTCGCGAATCTGCTCCCTGCGCGCTTCGGCGATCAAGTCATTCCCTGGCTGTTCATGGTCGACTGTGGTGTTTAGAGGACTCACTACGCCTCTCGCGCCCGGGAAAAACCCTAGAGTTTCGGTTCCTAGGGTTTTTCCCCGGCGCGAAAGCCATGGACCCGTCCTTAGAGTCGCTCCCTGATCGATCTCGATCAGTGGTCACTCAGGAGGAGAGAAAATGGTCGTGAAGCACCGACCTCGACGGTCCAGAGGGGTCCGTCGCGGCGTCGCCCTGGCTGCCGTAGCATCGGCTGCCTTGTGGACCTCGACGGCCGCAGCCGCGCCCGCGTTGAGCCCGAGCGAGCTCAAGACGAACCGTCTGGCTCAGCCGCTGGGCATCGGCGACAGCACGCCTGACTTCAGCTGGAAGCTCAGCGGCACCGGTCGCGCCGCGCAGCAGTCCGCGTACGAGATCCGCGTCGCGGCCGCTGAGGGGCAACTGGCGTCGGGGCCGTATCTGTGGCAGTCCGGCAAGGTGGCGTCCGACAAGGCGTCCGACATCGTCTACGGCGGCGACCCGCTGCCCTCCCGCCAGCCCGCCGTATGGCAGGTGCGCGTGTACGACGTCAACGGCGAGGCTTCGGCGTGGAGCACGCCGGCGGCGTTCGAGACCGGGCTGTTGCAGCAGTCCGACTGGGGCGCGGCGAAGTGGATCGAGCTCGCCGGGCGCACGACCGCCCAGCCGCTGCCGGTCTTCGCCCGCGGCTTCACGCTCGACAAGAGTGTCCGCAGCGCTCGCCTGTACGTCAGCGGCCTCGGCCTGTTCGACGCCCGGATCAACGGCGCTCCACTCACCGACGAGGTGCTCGCGCCGGGCTACTCGAACTACCAGCTCTCCGCCGAGTACCGCACGTACGACGTCACGAGCAAGCTGCGGGGCGGCGCGAACACGATCGGCGTCGAGCTCGGCCAGGGCACCGCGCACAACGTCAAGATGCCCAACCCGGCCGCGGGCGTGAACCGCGTGAACTCGTTCGCGTGGTGGAGCAGCTCCGCCGTCGGCAACGGCACGCTCACCGCCGCGGCCGCCGCGGGCGACACCAACGTCAAGGTCAACAGCGTCGCGAGCTACTACGTCGGTGGCGCGATCAACGTCGACACCGGCGACGGCGGCGAGCGCTTCGAGTCGCGCACGATCACCGCGATCGGCACGGCGCCGTCGAGCACGGCGTTGGCCTTCGCGGCCGCCGCCGGCGACACCAACGTCAAGGTCACGAGCGTGGCCGGGCTCGGCGTGGGCGACACGCTGCGCTTCGACGGCGGCGGCACGGCCACGGTGACCACCGTCGGCACCGCGCGCTCGCAGACCACGCTCTTCTCGCCGGTCGCGGCCGGCGCGACCAACGTCAAGCTCGCGGCGACGACCGGCATCGTCGCCGGAAATTCGCTCGTCGTCGACGGCGAGACGCGCACGGTGACCGACGTCGGCACGCAGGGTCGCGCGACGACGCTGTCCGCCGCGGCCGCCGCCGGCGCGACGAACGTGCGCGTGGCCAGCGTCACGGGCTTGGTCGCACCCAGCACGATCACCGTGGGCGGGCAGTCCGTGCAGGTCACGGCCGTCGGCACGCAGGGCGCGGGCGGCACCGGCCTCACCTTGGCCGAGCCACTCGCCGCGGCCGCCGCCAACGGCGCCGCCGTGCGCTACGACGGCACGGGCGTGACCTTCACGCCCGCCCTCGGAGCCGCGCACGCGCTGAACGCCACCGTCGTGAACTCCGGCTCGGGGCTGACGCTGTCGTCGGGCCTCGATCGCGCGTACACCTCGGGCACGGCCATCACCACGCCGGGCACCGGCATCACGTTCACGCCCGCGCTCTCCAGCGCGCACGCGTCCGGGTCGCTCGTCACCGGCTCCGGCAACCCGATCGCGGCGCTCGACGCGAGCGCCGGTGCACAGGTCACGCCGCGGCTGATCGGCCGCCTCGAGATCACCTACACCGACGGCACGTCCGAGACGATCGTCACCAACCGCGACTGGCGCGCCGCTTACGGTGCGGCCGTCACCGACCACTGGTTCGGCGGCACGGACTACGACGCCCGCCGCGAGGCGGTCGACGCGAGTGACCTGAGCGCGACCGCGACGCGACGCGACGGGAGCGCGATGGACTGGCGCAGCGCCGGCCTCGTCCCCGCGCCCAACCTCACCACCAAGCTCGCGGCGCGGACCGCGGAGCCGGTGAAGGTGCAGCAGACGTGGACCCCGGTGAAGGTGAGCAACCCGACGGCGGGCACGTGGGTGTTCGACTTCGGCCAGAACTTCGCGGGCTGGCCCGAGGTGCACGTCCCGAACGGACTGCCCGCCGGCACCGTGATCAAGATGCTGCCCGGCGAGACGCTGAACGCCAACGGCACCGTCAACCAGGCCTCGATCGGCGTCGGCGGCCGTGGCTCGGACATCTTCGCGACGTACACGACGCTCGGTACGCCGGGCGAGACGTGGCACCCGAAGTTCAACTATTTCGCGATGCAGTACCTGCAGGTGACCGGTCTTCCGGCCGGCGTCACCCCGACCACGGACATGATCCGCGGCCTGCAGGTGTTCGCGGACACCCCGCGCGCCGGCGGGATCGAGACCGACAACGCGCGCATCAACCGCCTGCACACCATGTCCGTGCACTCCATCGAGAGCAACATGATGAGCGTGTTCACGGACTGCCCGGGCCGCGAGAAGCTGCCCTACGGCGCGGACTACGTGCAGCCGATGGGCTCGCTGAACGTCAACTACGACTTCGCCGCCTACCTGCGCAACATGGAGGTCCAACTCGTCGAGGGCCAGTCCAAGCAGGGCATCGACTCCGGCAACGTCGCGCTCAAGACGCCGGTCTACGACTGGGGCTACTCCGGCCAGTTCGGCGACGAGATCAACTGGGGCTCCTCGATCGTGCAGGTGCCGTGGCAGCTGTACAAGCTCTACGGCGACACGCAGACGATGCGTGAGCACTGGGACGCGATGAAGACCTACATGGACTTCGTCGCGCGGCGCAAGGCCGGGACGGGCGCGGACGCGTACATCGTCACCGCGCTGCTGGCCGACTGGGTCTCCAACGAGCAGACCTCGCAGCAGATGTTCGGCACGTGGGGCTACTACATCGCCGCCAAGAACATGGCGGACATGGCGACGTTGATGGGCCGCACCGGCGACGCCGCGACCTACGGCGAGCTGGCCGCGAACATCAAGACCGCGTACAACAACCGCTTCTACAACACGACGCTGCGGCGCTACACGGCGGCCGGCAACGCCGGGACGACCGGGGCGACGCAGGCCGCGCAGGCGATCTCGCTCGACGCCGGGCTCGCGCCCGAGGGCGAGCGGCCGTACATCCTGCAGGCGCTCGTCGACAACATCTACGCGTACGCGCCGTTCGGCGGCGGCCCGCACTTCAGCGCGGGGCACGTCGGCCTCGGTCCGGTGGTGCGCTCGCTGATGGAGGCCGGTCGCGCCGACGTGATCTGGGACGTCATGAACGAGGACACGCGGCCCGGCTACGGCTTCATGCTGCAGCCGACCGCCGCGCACCCGAACGGCATGACCACCATGCCCGAGCGCTGGACGCTCGGGGACTCCCAGAACCACGTGATCCTGCTGCAGATCGAGGAGTGGTTCCACACCGGCGTCGCGGGCATCAAGCAGGCGCCCAACTCGATCGCCTACCGCAACCTGATCTACAAGCCGACCCCCGTCGGCGACCTCGGTCACGCCAAGGGCCACTACACCACTCCGCAGGGCACGGCCCGCAGTGAGTGGCGCCGGAACGCCACCGGCATCACGCGCTACGACGTGACCGTGCCGGCCAACACCAGCGCCACGGTCTACGTCCCGGCTAAGAGCGCGGCGCAGACGTTCGTCGCCACCGGCAGCGGTGACGCGAAGTACCTGCGCTACGAGGACGGCTACCAGGTCTACGACGTCGGTTCCGGCGACGTGACCTTCCTGCAGGGCACGAGCGCGGAGCTGCCGGTCGGCGGCACCGTCCCGGCGACGCTGTCGCTCTCGCTCGGCGCGCCGGCGACGTTCGGTGCATTCGCACCCGGCGTCGATCGCACCTACGACGCGTCGACGACCGCCAACGTCATCTCGACTGCCGGTGACGCGACGCTGTCGGTCGACGGCGGCCGCCTGGCCAACGGCGCGTTCACGTTGAGCGAGCCGGTCCAGGTCTCGTTCTCGAAGTCGACCTGGACGGCACCGGTGTCCAACGACGTCGTCAACATCGCCTTCCGGCAGCACATCGGCCGGACCGAGCCGCTGCGCACCGGGAGCTACAGCCGGACGCTGACGTTCACGTTGTCGACGACGACACCGTAGAAACGCCGGAGACCCCGCCTCGCGGCGGGGTCTCCGTTGGCTCCCCTAGCGGTAGCGGACGTTGATGTCCACGCGGCGGTTGAGGGCGCGGCCCTCGACCGTCGCGTTGGTCGCGCGCGGGGCGGACTCGCCGGCGGACTGAGCCACGAGCTTGCCGCGGGCGCCGTAGTGCTTGAGCGCGGCGCAGACGGCCTTCGCGCGGGCGAGGCCGAGCTGCTCGTTGACGGCGGTCGAGCCGACCGAGTCGGTGTGACCGACGCAGGTGACGGACTTGACCTTGCCGAGGCGGTCGCCGACCGACTTGACGAGCTTGACGCCGGCCTTGGAGAGCTTGGCGCTGCCCGTCGCGAACAGGCCGTTCTCCGGGACGATCAGCTGCTTCTGCGGGACGAGCTTGGCGTTCGTGCGCGAGTTCAGCTTCGGGCCCTGGACCGTGCGGGCCTCGATCTTGAGGACCACGTCGATGCCGGTGATCTGCTCGGCGACCAGGCGGCGGCCGGTGGCGTTGAGCTCGATGTCGACGGCGAGGCGCTTGGCGCCCGCGGCGGCGTTGGCCTTCACGCGACCGCGACCGATCAGCACGAGCTTGGCCTTGGCCTTGGCGGCGCTGGCCTTCGCCTTGACGCTGACGCCGGCCTCGGCCGCCTTGTCGTAGGCGTACACGTCGACGGTGCAGGCGGACAGCGTGCCGCCGCTGACGCGGCAGCCGACGGAAGCGGTGTCGCCCTGGACGGCGACCGCGGCGGCCGTGCCGGTGATCGCCTCGACCTTGGTCGGCGTGGTCGGCTTCGGCGCGTCGCCGACGGTCCACGTGATCGCGCGGTTGGCGCCGACGTTTCCGGCCGCGTCGATCTGACGCACGATGAACGTGTGCTTGCCGGTGGCGACGCCGTTGAGCGCGAGCGGCGAGGCGCACGGGGCGAACGCGCCGCCGTCGATCGAGCACTCGGAGGCGGCGCCGTCCTCGCCCGTCCAGGTGAACTTGGCGGTCTTGGCGGTGATCGTGCCCTCGGGAGCGCCGATCAGCGCCGGGGCGGCCGGAGCGACGGTGTCGACCGTCCAGGTGTGGCTCTCCGGCGTCGCGTCAGCCTGAGCGACGGCGTTGAGCGCGCGGACCTGGAACGTGTGCTGACCGTCGGCGAGGTTCGGGACCGTCGCCGGCGAGGCGCAGCCGGTCCAGGCGCCCGCGTCCAGCTTGCACTCGAACGTCGCGGCGTTGAAGTCGGAGGCGAAGGCGAAGGTCGCCGTGGCCGAGTTGGTGAGCGCGCTCGGCTTCGCGGTGAGCGTGGTCTCCGCGGGCGCGCCGCCGATGACGACCTCGACCGGCTCGGAGGCGAACAGCGGGACCGACGAGTGCGAGTCGACGCCGTCGATGTTGAACGCGTACGTGCCCGCGGGGAGGTTGGCCGGCGGATTGAGCGTCAGCGTGGCGTTGGCCGGGTTGCCGGGCGTCGCGTTCAGCGACACCCAGGCCGGGGCGCCGGCGGCGAGCGCGAGGCTGACCGTCTGGCCGCCGTCCGCGTCGTCGGCGGTGAAGTTCACGGTCTGGGACACGCCCGCGGTGGCCGGGACCGGCGCGCTCGACAGGCCGTGGATGGCCGGCGGGATGTTGGTGTTGGTCACGGTGAGCAGCACGTCGCGCTCGGAGTAGTCACCGGTCGAGTCGACGACCCGGACCGTGTACGTGAAGTACTGGCCGTTGGTGAACGCGTCCGTCTGGGGCGCGGTCATCGAGACCACCCCGGCAGGGCTGATCGAGACCACGTCATAGCTCGGCCCGTTGGACTGCCCGGCACGCGAGACGTAGGTCACGGGACCGCCGTCGGGGTCCACGCCGTTGAGGTTCTGCTTGAACGCGTAGCCCTTCGCGACGGCGTTCGCCACGGCCGAGTTGATCAGCGGCGCGCGCGACGGCGTGGTGCCGGTCTTCGTGACGCGGGTGTTGAACTCGGAGGAGCCGTTCCCGCCGTCGTTGACGATGCCGCCCACGCGGGCGCTCTGGGTGGCCTTGACGACGTACGCGCCGTCCGTGGCGGTCCCGAACAGGGCGGCGAGATCCACGTCCAGCGTGCCGGTCGCGGTCATCGAGCCGGGGAGACAGCGCGTGTACGTGCCGGTGACCGTGGGGATCGAAAGGGTCGTGTTGCTCGGGTTGGTGACGCTGATGACCGGCATCGCCATCGTCGTCTGGCCGGTGACGCAGGAGCCGGTCGTGAGGTACGTGACCGTGCCGGTGAGATGACCGTTGGCGTCGATCGCGGCGTTGATCGACCCGCCCTGGATGTGGGAGGCGTTGGCGGCGGAAGGGGCGAAGAGGCAGGCCGCGACCAGCGCGACCAGCACCCCGAAGAGGCGGGAGGGAGAGTTCATGACTAGCCCGGGTACTCGTCGCACCGGACCTGCGCGTCCGCTTCCACCCACCCGTACGGGGGAGGTGGCGCGTATGCGCTGGACGATCAGCCGAAAGTTCCCCGCGCCGCTCATGCCGGGGCGTAACACGGACAGCCGCTCGCATCATGTAGGGGTCGTATGCGAACCGATGCTGCGCTGTTGGCCGCGGCGCGCACCGATCCCGGTGCGTTCCGCGAGCTCTACGACCGCCATGCCGAGCGGATCCTCGGCTACCACCGGCGACGATCAGGGGACGAGGACGCCGCGCACGAGCTGCTGGCCGAGACGTTCGCGCAGGCGTGGTTGGTGCGCGAGCGGTTTCGCGACGAGTGCGACGGGAGCGCCGGCCCGTGGCTGTTCGGGATCGCCCGCAACGTCCTGCTGGTGTCCGTCCGCCGCCGCGCGCTCGAGGCGAAGGCCCGCGCGCGGCTCGGGATGCAGGTCCGGCCGCCCGCGGCCACGCCCGAGGAGACCTGGCTGGACGGGCTCGACGAGGCGCTGGACGCGCTCCCCGCCACCCAGCGCGAGGCGATCCGCCTGCGCGTCGAGGACGAGCTCGAGTACGCCGAGGTGGCCACCGCGCTCGGCACCACGCCGGCCGCCGCACGCGTCCGCGTGCATCGCGGGCTGGCGGCGTTGCGCACACGACTGTCTGCGAAGGAGACCCGATGACCGAGCGCATCGACCAGATCGGCGACGATCTCGAACGCGCCGCTCGCCGTGAGCTGCGCGGCCACTCCGCACGCCGCCGGCGCGTGCTCACCGGCGCCGCCGTCGTCGCATTGCTCGTGCCGAGCGTCGCCGTCGCCGCGAGCCTGCTGACCGCGGAGGACGTCGCGCGCTCGATGCCGGCGGGCACGAAGTTCCTCGTCGGCACCACGCCCGAGTGCGAGAGCGTCAAGGAGGGCGTCGAGTACCGGTGCACCATCCACGAGGACTTCGAATCCGAGGTCGCCGACCTCACCGGCACCGTCGAGCCGACCGTCGACGCCACCAAGCACGTCAACGGCGGCTGCCGCTCGCACGACGCCCAGGGCCGCACCTGGAGTTGCTACGTCGGCGAGGAAGCGGTACGCCAGCAGATCATCGGCCCGGACTTCCTCGGGGAGTACGCCCCGGAGCCCGGCGTGGGCTGAGCCCGCGGCGTCCACGTTTCGGCGCACTGAGTACGTGCGTTGTTCGAAACGGCTCATCGAGGAGGAAGGGAGCGGCGTTTGCGCTTGCGCAGCCCGTCGGTCTTCTGCGGATCTCGCGGAAACGAACACGCGCTGGGGCGGGGTGGTGGACGTAAGTATCGGAAACCGATACAAACGTCCACCACCCCCTTTGTTCGGAGCGCGGTCGTGGTCGAGTGCGATCGACCGAACGTAGAGCGGCGTGAAGCAACCAAAGCCGCTCCTCGCGATTTCCGGTGCCCGTAACTTGACGGAGAGCGGCACGCCCTCGCGACCGTGCCACGCGGAGCCCGGAGGCGCCGAGCACGGGCGCGCGGCGGAAACGCCGCTCCCTCCCCCCTCGGTGGCCGCCGTTCCGAACCACGCCGAGACCCAGCGCCTCGGACACGTGAACTCCACGCCCCTACGAGCGGGTTCGTGCCCGGCGCCCCAACCGAGATCGGGGGGAACAGGGGCGCCGGGCACGATCGGTGCGAGCACGGGTCCAGGTTCGGCTCGCCGGGGGGTGAGGTGAGCGTCGCCGCCGTAGTCGCAGGCTCACGCAAGTGTCGCGTCGCCGCTGCCAATGCGTGAGCGTTCGTTTCATTGCCCGACCGACGCTAGACGGCCGGCGCTGAGCGCGTCATCCCACTTAGGGGTGATCCGCGATCCCCCTACGGGAGGACTTGCTCCGGTGCGTACGCCGGTAGGGTCGCATCGTGATCCGGGTTCTCGTCGCGGACGATCAGCCGCTGGTGCGAGCCGGCCTGCGCACGATCCTGTCGGTCGAACCGGACATCGAGGTCGTGGGCGAGGCCGGTGACGGCCGGTCCGCGGTGGCGCTCGCGACACGCGTCGACGCGGACGTCGTGCTGATGGACGTGCGGATGCCCGAGCTCGATGGCCTGGAAGCGACTCGGCGCCTGCGCAGCGGCGGTGACGAACGCCCGCGGGTGGTGATCCTCACGACCTTCCAGCGCGACGACTACCTGTTCGCGGCGCTGCAGGCCGGTGCCAGTGGCTTCCTGCTCAAGGACGCGCCGCCGGATCGGCTCGTGGAGGCGGTGCGCGTCGTGCACAACGGCGAGGCACTGCTCGCCCCGGCGGTCACGCGACAGGTGATCGAGGCGTGCGCGAGTGGCCCGGCCGGGTTCACGCCGCCGCACGGCTGGGACGACCTGACGCCGCGCGAGGAACAGATCTTCCGGCTGCTCGCCCGCGGCGTGGCGAACCCGGACATCGCCGCGCAGCTGGTGCTCGGCGACGCGACGGTCAAGACCCACGTGCAGCGCGTGTTCCGCAAGCTCGGCCTGCGCGACCGCGCGCACGCCGTGATCGTCGCCTACGAATCGGGCCTCATCCGCGCGGGAGCGGAGGCGTGAGGCCTGATCCGCGCGATCTGCTGCTCGCGCTGGCGTGTGTGGTCGAGGCGCTCGTCGAAGGGCAGTTGCTGCACGAGCCGTTGTTGCTCGAGCAGACCGTGGCGATCGCGATGAGCCTCGGGCTCGTCCTGCGCCGCGTCGCGCCCGGGCTCGGACTGCTGCCGTGCATCGTCGGCTTCCCGCTGCTGGGGATGGCGGGCCAGCAGCCGTTCCTGTGCGGCGTCGCGGCGTTCATGATCCTGCTGTATTCCGTCGGGGCACACCACGCGGTCGTGGCCGCCACGGCGTGGTTGGTCGTGGCCGAGTTCGCGATGATCCGGGGCGAGCTGGCGATGAGCCGCGACGTCCTGGAACGCGGTGTGTTCGCGGACATCGTCTTCGTCCAGGTGTTCCTGCTGCCGCCCTGGTTCGCCGGACGCGCGCTGCGCGGTCGGCGCCGCCGGATCGCCGAGCTCGAGGCACTGGCGGAGGAGCTGCGCCGTGAACGCGAAGCGCGCGCACGCCTGTCCGCCGAGCGCGAGCGCTCGCACATCGCTCGTGAGATGCACGACGTGCTCGCACACACCATCGGCGTGATCACGATCCAGGCCAGCGCCGGCGAACGCCTCGCCGACCGTGACCCGACCGCGGCGGGCGCAACGTTCCGCGCCATCCGCGAGACCGGCAGCGAAGCGCTGTCCGAGCTCCGGCGCACGCTCGGCCTCGTCCGCAACGGCTCCGAGCCGGGGCTCGCTCCGCAACCGGGACTCCGCGAGCTCGACGCCTTGGCCGCGCGCGCCCGGACGGCCGGGCTCGAGGTGAACCTGCACCTCGACGAGCGCGCGGGTGACGCTCCGCGCGGCGCCCAGCTGGCGGCCTATCGGATCGTGCAGGAGGCGGTCACCAACACGCTGCGCCACGCGGGTGCCAGGCAACTGGACATCGCCGTCCTCGCCGACGCGGACCAGCTCCGAATCGACGTGCGCGACGACGGGCACGGCTGCGCACGCCCCGCCGACGGCGGCCACGGACTGGTGGGAATGCGCGAACGCGCGGCCCTCTACGACGGGTGGGTGGAGGCCGGCCCGGTCGACGGGACCGGCTTCGCGGTACGGGCCGCATTGCGCCTGCACACGTAGCGACATCACGCATGGTGTTGCATTGACACCACTTTGGTGTCATACTGACGCCCATGCAGATCAGCCATCACGTCGAGGAGCTCCAGCGGCAGCTCCTGACCGCCGCCGCGGCGGGCGGTCCGGAAGCGCAGGACCTCGCCGACCGCCTGACCGCCGCACTTGAATCGGCCGCTCGCCTCGTTCTGCTCGAGGCCCTCTCCGAGGCGGCGGGCGAGATCACACGCGACCTCGCGCCTGGATCGGTGGATGTGCGCCTGCGCGGCCGCGACGTCGAGTTCGTCGTCGCCAAGCCCGCTACCGACCCGGTGGTGTCATCGGAGACACCATCGCGTGGAGAGGCGCCGGCCGAAGACGTCGAGGACGGGACCACGAGCCGCACCACGCTCCGCCTGCCCGACTCGCTGAAGGCCCGCGCCGAGGCCGCCGCCACCGCGTCCGGGATCTCGCTGAACACCTGGTTCGTCCGGACCGTCGGCGCGGCGCTGGAGCCGCGCCGCCCGACGCCCCAGTCGCACGGCAGCTCGTTCACCGGGTGGGTGCGATGAGCGTCCGCATCGAGGTCGAGGTCGGCAACGTCCAGGTGCTCGCGAGCACCCGGGAGGACGTGGCGGTCGAGGCCTCGCCGAGCAACCCCGGCCGCGCGGGCGACCGCGGCGCCGCCGAGGGCGTGCGCGTCGATCACGTCGGCGACACGGTCGTGGTCAAGGGCCCGACCAAGCCCCGGATCTTCGGCCCCGGCAAGGACTCGGTCGACGTCGTCGTCGAGGTGCCGGAAGGTTCCGAGGTCGAGCTCGTCGTCAAGTACGGCGCCGCACGGCTGACGGGCCGGTTCGGCCTCGTCCGCGCCGACGTCCCGTTCGGCGAGTTCGTCCTCGACGCCGCGGAGGCGCTCGAGCTCAGAGGCGGGCACGGCGACTACCGCGTCACCCACGTCGACGGCGACGCCGAGATCCGCTTCAAGTCCGGCGTGATGCGCGTCGGCCACGTCGGCGGCCGCCTGCAGCTGACCGGCGCGGACGGCCCGATCACGGTCGACCGCGTGACCGGGGAGGCCGAGCTGAAGACCTCGAGCGGCTCGCTCGAGATCGGCTCCACGGCGTCCGGCGCGACCATCCGCGCCGCGTATGGCGGCGTCCGCATCCGCGAGGCGGTCCGTGGCGTCCTCCGCATCGACGGCTCCTACGGCAACGTCGAGGTCGGCGTGCGTCCCGGCACCGCGGTGTGGCTGGACGCGAACTCGCAGCACGGCGTGGTCCGCACGGACCTCGCGGCGGACTCGGGCCCCACGTCGGGTGACGACACGCTCGAGCTGCACATCCGCACGGGCTACGGCTCGATCAACGTCCATCGATCGGAGGCCTGAATGACCCCCGCCATCCAACTCGAAGGGCTGTCCAAGTCCTTCGGCGACAACCTCGTGCTCGACGCGCTCGACCTCGACGTCGCCCCCGCCGGTGTGTTCGCGCTGCTCGGCCCAAACGGCGCCGGCAAGACCACCACCGTCCACATCCTCTCCACGCTGCTGCGCCCCGACGCCGGCGTCGCCCGCGTCGGCGGCCACGACGTCGTCGCCTCCCCCGAGGCGGTGCGCGCGCTGATCGGCGTCACCGGGCAGTTCTCGGCCGTCGACAACCTGCTCACCGGCGAGGAGAACCTGCGGCTCATGGCCGACCTGCGCCACCTCGGGCGGCAGGAGGGCAAGCGCCGCACCGCGGAGCTGCTCGAGCGCTTCGACCTGACCGACGCGGCGCGCAAGCCGCTGGCGACCTACTCGGGCGGCATGCGCCGCCGGCTGGACCTGGCGATGACGCTCGTCTCCCGGCCGGAGATCGTGTTCCTCGACGAGCCGACGACCGGCCTCGACCCGCGCAGCCGCGCGGAGATGTGGGACATCGTGCGCGAGCTCGTCACGGCCGGTACCACGATCCTGCTCACCACGCAGTACCTGGAGGAGGCCGACGAGCTCGCCGACCGGATCGCCGTGCTCGACCGCGGCACGATCGTCGCCGACGGCACGCCTTCCGAGCTCAAGCGCCTCGTCCCCGGCGGGCGCATCCAGCTCGAGTTCGAGGACGCGCGGTCGCTCGCCGACGCCGCGTCCGCCCTGCCCGACGCCACCCGCGACGACACCGCGCTCACGCTCGACGTGCCCAGCGACGGCCAGTTCGCCTCCATCCGCGTCGTGATGGACCGCCTCGAAGCCCAGCGCGTCGAACCGCGCAACCTGACCATCCACACCCCGGACCTGGACGACGTGTTCCTCGCGTTGACCGGCCAGGAGGAACCCTCCCGATGAGCACCCTCGCCCACACCGTGACGGACTCGACCACGATGCTGCGCCGCAGCCTCCTGCACGCGGTCCGCTACCCGGTGATCACGTACCTGATCGCCACGCCGTTGATCTTCCTGCTGCTGTTCGTCTACGTCTTCGGCGACACGCTCGGCGCCGGCATCGGCGGCGAAGGCACGGCCGCCTACCTCGAATACGTCGTGCCCGGCGTGCTGCTGCTCACGATCGCGGGCGGCGTCACCGGCCCCGCCCTGTCGGTGTCCAAGGACATGAGCGAAGGCATCATCGCCCGCTTCCGCACCATGGACATCTCACGCTCCGCCGTGCTGACCGGTCATGTCTTCGGCAACCTCGTCCAGCTGCTGATCGCTGTCGCCGTGATCACCGGCGTCGCCCTGCTCATGGGCTTCCGCGCCCCCGCCTCCGTCGTAGAGATCCTCGGCGCCGCCGGCTTGCTGGCCGCGATCGGGTTCTCGCTGTGCTGGCTGGGCGCGGCGGTCGGCGTCTTCGCCAAGGGCGTGGAGAGCGCGAGCAACCTGCCGCTCCCGCTGATGATCCTCCCGTTCCTCGGCAGCGGCTTCGTGCCCACCGAGTCGATGCCCGGCTGGCTGCAGTGGTTCGCCGAGCATCAGCCGTTCACCCCGTTCATCGAGACGCTCCGCGCGCTGCTCTTCGACACCGACCTCGGCGCCAACGGCTGGCTCAGCCTCATGTGGATCGTCGCGCTCACCCTGATCGGCTGGCTGACGTCGCGCGTGCTCTACGAGCGCAAGGCTACGTCTGCGCGGTAGGACGGACGATGATCTCGTTGACGTCCACGTCCCGCGGCTGCTCGATGGCGAAGGCGATGGCGCGCGCGATCGCGTCCGGCGGGATGGCCATGCGGTCACGGGCCTCGCGGATCTGCTCGCGCACCGCCGGGCTGGAGACGTGGCTGGGCGAATCGGTGTTCACGAAGCCCGGTGAGACGGTGGTCACGCGCACCGTGCCGTCGGCCTCCTGGCGCAGGCCTTCGCAGATCATCCGCACCGCCGCCTTCGTGCCGGCGTAGACGCCCTGGCTGGGCACGACCTTGTACGCCGCCGTGGAGGCGGTGGTCACGAAGTGCCCCGACCCTTGCTCGCGGAAGACCGGCAGCGCCGCGGCGATCCCGAACAGCACGCCCTTGATGTTCACGTCGACCATCCGCTCCCAGGCGTCGACGTCGAGCTCGTCGAACGGCCCGATCGGCATCACGCCCGCGTTGCTGACGAGCACGTCGAGCCGGCCGAAGCGCTCCCGCGCGAGGTCGACCAGCCATTGCACGTCCTCGCGGCGGGTCACGTCGACCGCTGCGTAGGCGGCTCCGATCTCTGCGGCGAGCGCCTGGAGGCGGTCCTCCCGGCGCGCGCCGATCACCACGTGCGCTCCGCTCGCGGCCAATCGCCGTGCCGTCGCCTCACCGATCCCGCTGCTGGCGCCGGTGATGGCCACCACTTTGTCCTTGATGTCAGTCACAGACATCAGCGTAGCGCGTGTGATGACAGTCGCTGTCATCCTGTGCGCATCGCCCGCTGGGAACCCAACGCCAACCAACGTCTGCAGGCCGCTGCACTGGACCTGTTCGAGGAGCGCGGCTATGACCAGGCCACGGCGGCGGAGATCGCCGCGCGAGCCGGGCTCACCGAGCGCACGTTCTTCCGCCACTTCGCCGACAAGCGCGAGGTGCTGTTCGCCAACGAGGCGACCATGCAGGAGGCCTTGGTGACCGGCGTGCAGGAGGCCGACACCGGATTCGTGCAGGCCGGGCTGGAGGCCGTCGCCGACGTGCTCGAGCCGCGCCGCGCGGAGCTCCGCCGCCGCGCCCAGCTGATCGCCTCCCACCCGGCGCTGCGCGAACGCGAGCTGATCAAACAGGCTGCCACCGTCACGGCGCTCGCCGAGGCGCTGCGCGCTCGCGGCGTCGAGGCGGGCGAGGCCGAGCTCTCCGCCGAGGTCGCGATCGTGATGCTGCGGGTGGCGTTCGATCGCTGGCTGGCCACTGGCGACGGCGATCTGCGTACGCAGATCGCCGCGGTCCGCGGCCAGCTCGGGCTCCTGCGCTGATCAGGGCCGGATGATCTCCCACCCGAAGCACACCGTCTGCTGCTCGAGCCGGTGCGGCGGCTCGGAGGACCGGACCCAGTACGTCCGGCAGTCGAACTGGCGGATCTGCGGCCCGACCGTGCCGGGGAAGGGCGTCAGCCCCGGTTCGATCGGGAAGACCGGCGCCCCTCCGGGCAGCGGAGGCGGCGTCTGCGCCGAGGCGGACGCCGCGGGCAGGGTGGCGCCGAGCAGCGCCAGCACGAGAATCGCTTTGCGGATCATGCGTGCTGAGAGCCGCGAGGCGCCGCGCTGATACGTACGTACCGCACCTGCGCGTAAGACCCTCCGCCCCGTCCCCGCGGCGAACCGCGGGGACGGGAGCGACTGGGTTGCTTGCTACGGCGTGGTCGCTGACAGGGTCAGCGTCACGCGCTTGCTGTAGTCGCCCACGAGCAGGGCGTCATTGGCAGCCACGGACTGCCGGAACTGCAGGTTGATCGCCTGGTTCGCGAGCGGATGCGCCCACGTGGCGAGCAACGTCGGGTTGGCGGTGCCACCCAACGTGCCCAGGCTGCTGCCCACGACGCCGACCTTCAGCGCCTGCGGCATCGGCAGCGTGCCGTTGACCAGATGGCCCGTGGCCGTGGAGCTGGGGTCAGAGACCGTCAGCTTCGACGACGCCAGGCTCGACGTCGCCGTCACC
>JAPDDQ010000344.1 GCA_027587225.1 Solirubrobacter taibaiensis | reverse complement strand
TCGAATTAATGCGGAAAACCCTGCCAAAAAATTTATGCCATCTCCAGGTAAAGTCGAAATGTACTTACCACCAGGAGGATTTGGTATTCGCGTCGATTCAGCTGTATATCCGGGATATTCAATCCCACCTTTCTATGATTCGATGGTTGCTAAATTAATTGTTCACGGAAAAACACGTGAAGAGGCAATTGCAAAAATGAAGCGCGCACTTAGTGAATTTGTCATTGAAGGCGTACATACAACAATCCCGTTCCATTTGCAATTGCTAGATCATCCTGATTTTGTAAAAGGTGAGTTTAATACGAAATTTTTGGAAGAGCATGAACTTGTGACGCAGTGATACATTAAAGGAGGTTTTTTTCATGGCTGAACATATGTTAGATATGGGTCAAGATACAACTCTTGGTAAAGTAGAAATTGCACCAGAAGTAATTGAAGTAATTGCAGGTATTGCAGCTGCTGAAGTAGAAGGTGTAGCGGCAATGCGCGGTAATTTTGCTACAGATGTTGTTGAGAAGTTAGGTAAGAAAAATCATGGTAAAGGTGTAAAGGTTGAATTAGCAAACGAAGATATTATCGTTGACCTTTATGTTGTAATGTATTTTGGTGTAGCAATTCCAGTTGTTGCACAAAAGATTCAAGACAATATTCGCCAAGCACTCTTTACGATGACAGGATTTGAGCCAAAAGAAGTGAATGTTCACATCGTTG
>JAPDDQ010000343.1 GCA_027587225.1 Solirubrobacter taibaiensis | reverse complement strand
CCCAATAGTTTTTTAGTTTACTTCACTTATTAGATAGTAACGTCGCGTAAGCACTGAATCGCACAGAAACAGCTTAAATCAACAGTAATGCAAGTAGATGTCGATACTAGTCTTGCATTTGGTACAGCTAAAAACGTACAAATTGGGTCATCAGTAGGTGGTACAGGAGAGCTATCACCTAATACTACACTTAATACACGTAGTACAGCACAGCTATCATCATCTACACTTTCCACACGGAAAATTGGAGATCGGCAGCCAACAAGGCTTGCAGATGGCGCAAATGCTTCAAATGGTGCTCCAGCTTTTGTGTATAAAATAAAAGGACGTGTATTTGCTACTGATGCAGTATTATGTGCACCTAAAAATGGGATTTCACAACCAGATCCACACGTTGTTGTAGAACAATCTTGTAATTCATTGATGAATTTAACAACGTCAACTACACAATGAGA
Organism: Solirubrobacter taibaiensis; assembly: GCA_027587225.1. Lineage (GTDB taxonomy): Bacteria > Actinomycetota > Thermoleophilia > Solirubrobacterales > Solirubrobacteraceae > Solirubrobacter > Solirubrobacter taibaiensis. The sequence continues at coordinate 257 of JAPDDQ010000343.1, read as the reverse complement.
AGAGCCATGGTGTTTATTTTCGTTACAACTCATTAATGTCACTCCTTATCTTCTTGTTTGTATTTACATTAATAAGATATTGGAGTCGAGGAGATTTGGTCACAATCTCAAGACCTTTTTTTTTAAATAGGCGAAAGAGGATAAGGGAAGGTGGAATTATGCTGTTTACAAGCTGGCTTTTATTTTTTATTTTCGCGTTAGCAGCCTTTAGGCTCACTCGTTTAATTGTTTATGATAAAATTACAGCCTTTTTGCGA
>JAPDDQ010000342.1 GCA_027587225.1 Solirubrobacter taibaiensis | reverse complement strand
AAAACACTCGCAAAGGCAATCGATAACGTATTTTGGAGAATCCTACTCTTTTACGTTGGGGCATTATTCGTTATGATGGCAATTTATCCATGGAACGAACTTGGTGAGAAAGGCAGTCCATTCGTATTAACATTCCAGCAAATTGGTATCGCAAAAGCAGCAGGTATTATTAACTTTGTCGTATTAACAGCAGCTCTTTCTTCTTGTAACGGTGGTTTATTTAGTACAGGCCGTATGCTATATACATTAGCTCAGCAGAAAAAAGCTCCTGAAAGATTTGGTCGTTTAAATAAAAATGGCATTCCAAGCCAAGGAATTGTAGCAACTGCTATCGTTTTACTAATTGGTGTTATATTAAACTATCTCGTACCTGCAAAGGTATTTACATGGCTTACTAGCATTTCAACTTTCGGTGCAATTTGGACTTGGGGAATTATATTAGTCGCTCAAATTAAATTCCGTAAAAGCTTGCCTACTCAAAATAAACAAAAGTTATCGTATAAAATGCCTTTATACCCATTAAGCTCATATTTCTCACTCGTTTTCCTTGTATTAGTATTAGGTATAATGGCGTATTCAGAAGATACACGAATTGCATTGATTGTCGGCCCAATTTGGCTTATCGGCTTAGCAATCGTATATTACATGAAAGGGTTTCATAAGATTGATGAAACACCTAACTCAAAAATTAGTTAAGCAAAACATCCCTTCC
>JAPDDQ010000341.1 GCA_027587225.1 Solirubrobacter taibaiensis | reverse complement strand
TTTCTAGAAGTTTTTCTTTTTATGTTAATGGGGATCGCTGATACTTTCATGTTAAGTGCATTATCAGTCGATGCTGTATCTGGGGTTGGTGCAGCGAATCAATACCTCCATATCGCTATTTTGGTACTAGAAGTCATCGGGAACGGCGCAGCTATCGTCGTATCTCAATACCTCGGTTCCAAACGCTTTATGGAAGCATCTAAAATATCAGCATTAGCCGTCACATTAAATTTAATAGTTGGGCTCGTTATAAGCGCTGGTTTTCTTTTATTTTCGAAACATATGATGCTCGCAATGAACTTACAAGGCGATGTACTAACGTATGCGCAAAACTACTTATCTATCGTCGGAGGAGCCATCTTCCTACAAGCTATTATTAACTCATTAGCCGCAATTATCCGTGTACACGGTTTCACAAAGCAAGCGATGTTTATTTCACTCGGAATGAATATGATTCATATCGCTGGAAACTATGTACTCATTTTCGGGAAATTTGGTTTCCCTGAGCTCGGTGTACAAGGGGCTGCCATTTCTTCTGCTGTCAGCCGACTTATAGCGCTTATTGTTTTCTTCTGGTTACTATACCGCGTTATGGAATATCGTGTAAAATTACAATATTATTTCACCTTATCAAAAGAATATATCGGGAAAATTTTAAAAATCGGGATTCCATCTGCTTTTGAGCAAGTTATGTATCAAGCTTGTCAAATTG
>JAPDDQ010000340.1 GCA_027587225.1 Solirubrobacter taibaiensis | reverse complement strand
GGGTGCTCGTGGACTTCGTTCTATTATTGAAGACTTAATGCTTGATGTAATGTTCGAACTTCCATCTCGTAAAGATATCGAGAAGTGTATTCTTACAAAAGAAACAGTAGCTGATAATGAGCCGCCAAAATTGGTGTTACAAGACGGTACTGTACTTGATACAAAAACATCTGCATAATGCGAAAGGGAAACAGCAATTTTTATAATTGCTGTTTTTCTTTATGTTTAGCTACGTTCCTCCGCGGAAATACTAAGAGATAAAATATTGCGGGAGGAAATAAATAATGAGCTGGACAAATATATTTTTAGTTGTTCAACTTGTTTTTGGTGTAATTGTCGGATTGTATTTCTGGCATTTACTTCGAAATCAACGAACACAAAAAGTTTCAATTGATCGAGAATCGAAAAAAGAATTAGAACAACTTCGTAAAATGCGTGAGATTTCTTTAACAGAGCCGCTAGCAGAAAAGGTGCGTCCTACAACCTTTTTAGATATTGTAGGGCAAGAGGACGGAATTAAGTCGTTAAAAGCGGCTCTTTGTGGTCCGAATCCGCAACATGTAATCATATATGGCCCACCAGGTGTTGGGAAAACAGCGGCAGCACGTCTTGTATTAGAAGAAGCGAAACGAAATCCTAAATCTCCATTTCGTACGAATGCAACATTTATTGAACTTGATGCGACAACAGCTCGGTTTGATGAACGTGGTATCGC
>JAPDDQ010000339.1 GCA_027587225.1 Solirubrobacter taibaiensis | reverse complement strand
TCAAACGAAATTGCCACATAGCACAGAATACAAAACATTAACGACTATTGAAGAGGTTTGGAAAAGTATCATAATGTTAGAAGTACGCGGAGCGCCTGCAATTGGAATTGTAGCTGCATTTGGCTTGGCGCTTGCAGCGAAAAAATATAATACTTTACATATCGAAGAATTTCAAAAGAAGTTTAATAGAGACTGTAACTATTTAGGGACATCACGCCCAACGGCAGTAAATTTATTTTGGGCAATTGATCGTATGAGAGAATCTATTCGAGAGATTACTACAATAAAAGAAGCACAAAAAATATTAGAAGAAGAAGCGCTTCGCATTCAACAGGAAGATGAAGAGGTGTGTCGAAATATTGGGGAATATGCGTTAACATGTTTTAAAGATGGCAATAATATTTTAACAATCTGTAACGCTGGAAGTATCGCAACTGCCAGATATGGAACTGCATTAGCTCCCTTTTATATTGGAAAAGAGAAAGGTGTGCGTTTACATGCATATGCGTGTGAAACGAGACCAGTTTTACAAGGTGGTCGCTTAACGACGTGGGAATTGAAGCAAGCAAATATTGATGTCACCCTTATAACAGATAATACTGCAGCTCATGCTATTCAAACGAAAGAAATAAACGCAATTATTGTGGGGGCGGATCGAATTGTCGCAAATGGAGATACAGCCAATAAAATAGGGACAATGAATTTAGCTATTTTAG
>JAPDDQ010000338.1 GCA_027587225.1 Solirubrobacter taibaiensis | reverse complement strand
TATAGCTTTCATTTCTTCTACCAAACGATACTTTGAGGCAATATTTTATACACTAGTACCAATAGTTTATTTTCCTTATCTTTCATGATAGTAAAAAATATGACGTTCGCCAACCTTATCATACAAAAAGAAATGATCCTGACAAATAGGATCATTCCATTTTATCATATGCCTCAATAATACGTTGCACCAATGGATGTCTCACAACGTCCGTTTGTTCTAATGTAATAAATGACAGACCTGATACACCAGATAAAATATTAGCAGCTATAGATAGCCCTGATTTTACCCCTTTTGGCAAGTCTACTTGTGAAGGGTCCCCTGTAATAACCATTTTAGAACTAAAACCTAATCTTGTTAAAAACATTTTTATTTGAGCACCCGTTGTATTTTGGGCCTCATCTAAAATAACAAATGAATCATCAAGCGTACGCCCCCTCATATAAGCAAGCGGAGCTATTTCAATTACTCCTCGCTCCATCATACGCTGCGTATATTCTTGTCCAAGAATATCATGTAAAGCATCATATAACGGGCGTAAGTATGGATCTACCTTCTCTTTCAAATCCCCTGGTAAAAAACCTAAATTTTCTCCAGCTTCTACAGCAGGTCTTGTTAAAATAATTTTCTTTACATACCCTTGTTTTAAAGCCCTCACAGCCATTACTACAGCTAAGTATGTTTTTCCAGTTCCTGCAGGCCCTATCCCAAAGACA
>JAPDDQ010000337.1 GCA_027587225.1 Solirubrobacter taibaiensis | reverse complement strand
ATCGTATACTTGGTGTACATATAATCCTAAGTTTTTAACAAGCATAACGCGGTCGAATGAACGTGTTAATAGTTCTGGGCGTTCAGCTTCTGCAAGTCCTAAGTTTGCGAAGAAAATAGCAACTGTTGATACGAAGTATAGAGAACGCATCGGGCGTGCTACACGCTCTGTAGGTGCAAAGTTCTTCATTTTCTTTAATAGAACGAAGAAAACGATAATGTCTGCAAATGCAAGGATAATTTTGTAGTTAAATAATTCTTTCACACTAGAACCTAAACTTCCGAAGTTAGATGTTTGTCCTAGCACCGGTAATGTAACGAAGTCATTGTAGAATCCGTAGAACATTACGTTACCAACAAGAACGATTGTTAAGACAAAATTAATTCCAAGTGCTATATAGTTACGTTTTTTCCCTTTTGCAAATAATGCAAGACCAACAAGCAGTAATGATGCTGCTAATGGGCTAAGGAATAAAATGAATTCTTGCATGAAAGATTCAAGTTTTAAATCAAAGCTTGTGCGTGTAATAAGGTAAGTTTTCAGCCATAAGGCTAAAGCTACGAATACAGTGAAACGCACATTTTGAAATTGTGATTTCAAGGTTTCTTTCATTCATTTCCACCCTTTCTCTATCAGGCTTGGTCGATTTTGGAGCGAAAAATGCTAAAATAAAAAATACATAGTTTTCTTGGCCATAATTAAAGGTTCTATATTCACC
>JAPDDQ010000336.1 GCA_027587225.1 Solirubrobacter taibaiensis | reverse complement strand
TGTTACTGTAGCGGCAGCTAATGGAGAACAAACAGTAGATGTAACAATTCCACAAAATGCAACAGTTGTACAATCAAACGCGACAACAAATGCTTTCGTTGGAGCGGGTAGCCCAATTGCTTATGCATTTGATATGAACAATTTATGGGTAACAGCAAACATTGAAGAAACAGATGTTGATGATGTTCAAAAAGGTCAAGATGTAGATGTGTATGTAGATGCATACCCAGATACAACGTTAACAGGAAAAGTAGAACAAGTTGGCTTAACAACAGCGAATACATTCTCTATGTTGCCATCAAGCAACGCAACAGCGAACTATACGAAAGTAACACAAGTAGTACCAGTTAAAATTTCTTTAGATCATAGCAAATCAGTAAATATTGTTCCTGGCATGAATGTGACAGTTCGTATTCATAAGTAAGGGGGAGATGAGATGTCCTCAATTGTAATTGCAGGATATGCACTATTTTGTATAATCGTCTTCTTCCTTGTAAATCGTCTTTTACGAAAGAAAAAAACGAAAATGGGAGAAGAACAAGTCCCAGCCGTAAGTAAAATAGAAGTAAGTAAAGTTGAAACAGAAGAGAAAGAAATTGAACGAAAGCAAGAATCGGAAATTTCTAATGTAGTTGAGTTAGAAACAGGAAAGCAAGAAGAAGTAAAACAAGAAAAAGAAGTGCCGAAAAAACAAATGTCTATGCCTGTAGAGAATGTGA
>JAPDDQ010000335.1 GCA_027587225.1 Solirubrobacter taibaiensis | reverse complement strand
GAAACAAAAACGTTAGCAATTTTATCCTTCGTATTTTTAGTTGCACAAGCATTAATGCGAGCAGCAGCAGTTGTTTGGGGCCAAATGCCAGCTGTACTTGCTATCCACTTCGGTATTTCCTTAATTTCATTTGGTGCTGTCATTTTATTAACTTGTCTTATCTTTGAAATTGACCAAAAATTTGATGCACGTTCACTTATTATGGACAAAAAAATGAAATTTCATATTTATGGTGTAACAATTTACAGTTATATCGTCGTCTACACAGGTGCTTTAGTACGTCACGAACGAGCTAGCTTAGCCTGTCCAGACTTTCCTTTATGTAGCAAAAACAGACCTATGCCAACTCAACTACATGAATGGGTTCAAATGGGCCATAGAGTTGCAGCGATGTTAATTTTCGCTTGGATACTATACGCGATGATTCTCGCTATTCGCCATTACAAACAGCAACCTGTCGTATATTGGGGATGGATCATTTCATTTATCCTTGTTACACTTCAAGCTGTAGTAGGAGTTTTAGTTGTATTTACAAACGCTAGTTTAGCAATGGCATTGTTACATTCTCTATTCATTTCTTGCTTGTTTGCCGTACTATGCTATTTAGTTATGTTAGGAACAAGAAGTAAAGTGAATGCAAAAGAAGCCGAATTAACTGCTAAACAAACAAAATAATTTAAAACTAAAATCCCTTGCCAATTCGGCAAGGGATTTTTTGCAA
>JAPDDQ010000031.1 GCA_027587225.1 Solirubrobacter taibaiensis | reverse complement strand
CGGCCGGTGGCCGCGGCGGCCGCGGACCGACCACGCCGGACCGCGCGCCGGAGCCCGAGGAGCGCCGCAGCGGCGCCGGGCCGCTGATCGCGGGGCTCGTGGCGCTCATCCTGCTCGCGGGCGGCGGCGTGTACGCACTCGCCAACCGCGGTGACGAGGAGCCGACCCAGCGGGCCGAGCAGCCCACGGCCGAGCCGACGCGCGAGTCCACGCCGGAGCCGACGCCCGAGGACACCGCGACCCCCGAGCCGACCCCGGAACAGACCGCCACGCCGGAAGCCACCCCTGCGGACACGCCCACCCCCGAGCCGACGCCCGAGGAGACCCCTGAGGCGCCGTCCGGTGAGCCCGATCTGAAGGCCGCGCAGGCGGCGCAGCTCGAGGGCTACAACGCGCGCCAGGGCGGGGACTTCCAGACCGCGCTCACCAAGGCGCGCGAGGCGCAGCAGCTGTGCGCCGGCTCGAAGGAGCTCAGCCCGTGCGGCTACGCGCTCTTCGAGGAGGGCGTCGCCTTGATCGGGCTCGGCCAGCCGGAAGCGGCGATCGCGCCGCTGCAGCGCCGCCTCGACGAGTTCGGCGACAACGACAGCGGCGAGGTCCGGCGCGCGCTGCGCGACGCCAAGAAGGCCGCGCGCGGCAAGTAGCTCAGCGCAGCACGCTGAGAATGTTCGAGTAGTCGTCGGTCCAGGTGTGCGAGCGCGGCCCGATCGGGCAGGTGCGCCACAGCCCGCGCGTGCCGACCTCGCCGAGGTCCTCCCGCGTCCGTGCCAGGGCGACCCACGCCGAGGCGTTGGCCTCCTCGATCCCGTCGGCCAGCGGGGCGTCCAGGTTGCCGGCGAAGCACGTGAGGCCGGCGTCGCGGGCCAGGTTGCCGAGCACCGTCTGCAGGTCCACGTACCGGTTGGAGACGTGGAACGCGAGCACGCCGTCGGGGAGCAGCTTGCGGAAGTAGAGCGCGATCGCCTCGCGGGTGATCAGGTGCGTCGGGATCGCGTCGGAGCTGAACGCGTCGGCGACGATCAGCGAGAACGTGCGGTCGTCCGCTTCCTGGAGCGACAGGCGCGCGTCGCCGAGCACGGTCTCGGTCTCCCCCGGGGCGTCCCGGAGGTACGTGAAGTAGCGCGGGTTGAGCGCGACGCGGATGATCTCCGGGTCGATCTCGTAGAACGTCCAGCGGTCCCCGGGCTGGCTGTAGGCGGCCATCGTGCCGGTGCCGAGCCCGATCACCGCCGTCCGGCGCGTGAGCCCGCGCGGGCCGCCCGTGACGAGCTGGCCGATCGGGCTGGCCGGGTGGTAGTAGGTCGTCGGCTGCGGCAGGCCGGGGCGCAGCAGCTGGTTGCCGTGCAGCGTCGTCCCGTGCACGAGCGAGCGCACCCCGCCGCCCTGCTCGACGGTGCGCACGCCGAAGAAGTTGCGTTCGCGGTCGATCACCGGCGTGCCGATGGCGGCCACGCCGAGTGTGCCGGCGATCAGCAGCGCGAGGAGGCCGACGGCGAGCCGCCGCGGCCGGCGCAGCGCGAGCAGCGTGCAGGCCGCTGCGGCGAGGATCAGCACGAGGTTCTCCTCGTCGAGCTCCGTGAGCGCGAGGTACACCGCAATCGCGATCGCAACCGGCCACGCGAGGTCGCCGACGGCGCGTGGCGGGGTGTCGCGGCGCACGCCGGGCCACAGCAGCGCGGCCAGCAGCAGCGCCAGCGGGTACTCCCACAGCGCGTTGAACACGACCGGGGCGACCAGCGCCGCGAACGCGCCGCCGAGCACGCCGCCGGCCGACTCCACGAGGTAGAAGGTCGTCAGGCGCTGCGGCGCCGGGCGGTCCTGCGCGAGCCGGCCGTGGCAGACCATCGCCACGACGAACACCGCGAGCAGGTGCACGGCGATGATGAGCCACAGCGGGGTGCGGATCTCCGCCACGGTCACGACGATCACGGCGAGGATGGCCGCCGGCATCAGCCACACCGACAGCTCGTAGACCCGTCGTGACCCACCGCCGCTGGAGAACGCGATCATGAACGTGATCAGGTACAGCCCGAGTGGCAGCACCCACAGCAGCGGGATCGGCGCGACGTCGGTGGTCAGCGTCGTGGTCGCGGCCACGATCAGGCCGGAGGGCACCGCGGCGAGCACGAGCCACGTCAGCCGGCGCCGGACCGTCAGCTCCTCGTCCGGCCCGGTGGCGACCGGCTGCGCGGCGACCTTGCGGCTCGAGCGCCACACGTACGTGATGCAGCCCGCCAGCAGGACGACGAGTGCCGCGTAGCCCCAGGTCCACAGCCGGCCCTGGTCGTCGAGCGTGAGCCGCGGCTCGAACAGCAGCGGATAGGAGACGAGCCCGAGCACGCTGCCGAAGTTGCTCGCCCGGTACAGGAAGTACGGGTCCTTGCCGGCCGGGTGGTCGGTGTGCACGAGCCAGCGCTGCAGCAGCGGCGCCGTCGAGGAGACGACGAAAAACGGCAGCCCGACCGACACCGTGAGCAGGGCGAGCAGGACGAGTGCCGGGTTGCCGGCCGCCGTGTCGGCGCTCGCGGCGGGAACACCGAGCGGGAGCGTGAGGACGGGCGCGACGAGCAGGACCCCGTGGAGGGTGAGCGCCTTTCGGATGCCGAGCCGACTCGACGACAGGTGCGCGTACAGGTAGCCGAGCAGCAGCACGGCCTGGAAGAACACGAGCGCGACCGCCCACACCTGGGGCGCGCTCCCGAACGTCGGCAGCACGAACCGCGCCACCATCGGCTGCACCGAGAACAGCAGGATCGCGCTCGTGAGCATCGTGGCCGAGAACAGGGCCACCACGCCGCGGTTGGAAGCGGTCACGTGGCGATGAAGGGTCGAACGCGGTCGAGCAGCACCGTCCGGCTGAGCACTTCGTCGAACGCCGCCGGCGCCGCGGCCTCGGACGCGAGCATCCGCAGCGTCGACGCCTGCTGGGCCTCGGTGTGCACGATCCCCGCCAGCAGTGATCGGACCTTCGGCGTGGTCGCCGCCGGGATGGCCCCGATGTACGCCCCCACCACGGTGTCCTCGACCGTCGGCGCGAGTTGCAGCACCTCGTCGCGGGTCTCGAGCCCGTAGGCGAACCGCAGGGGTTCCGCCGACCCGCCCCCGAGCGCGCGCAGCCGCTCGACGTGCTCGTTCTCGTGGTCGGCGAACGTCCGCAGGAGCCCGGCGAGATCGAACCCGAGGTCCAGCTCCAACGCCTCGCGATAGAGCGTCACCTGCAGGTCCTCCAGCAGCAGCGCGAAGTTCAGGACGGCCTGGTCGTCCTCGTCCGCCCGGGCCGTCCCCGGGATGAGGAGTGGCGCCGTCACGGTCGCCAGGAAGGTCCTGCGGGTCAGGCGAGCCATGCGCGGACCTCGGCGAGGGCGGCTGCGGCGGCGAGCGGGGCGCCGAAGGGCTCGGTGGGTGCGAGGGCGACGCCGGCGAGGTCGCGCAGCGCGATCACGTGCCGGGCCTCGACCGCGTGCATCGACAGGGCGGCGGCGAGCAGGCCCGCGTTGTCCAGCTTCGACACCACGGCGAGGGAGGCGGCGGCGCGGCGCTCCTCGACCCGCAGGGCCAGCGCAGGGATGTCGTCGCGAACGGGGAGGCGCGGCGCCGTGGCGGGCGCGCCAACGGGGCGGCCGCCCGCGCCCCTTACCGCACGGGTCAGCGCCGCGACGTGCGCCGCCTCCTGCGCGGCGAGGTCCGCGAAGCGCTCGTCCTGTTCGGCGGCGGCGCGATAGAACGCCGCCTCGAGGTGCTCGAAGGCGAGCAGCTCGTTCAGCAGTGCGATGTCCGCGCGGGTGACGCCCGGCCGGGCCGGCGAGGACGCGGAGTCACCGCCGCACGCGGCCAGCAGCGCGCCCGCCCCCGAGGCGAGCAGGAGCGAACGACGCCCGAGCATGGCCCCGAGCCTACGAGGGCGACAGGACGATCGGACGTGCCGCGTGAACGGCGAGCACACCCGCGGGCGCCGCGTCAAGAAACCCGTGCCCGCAGTGGCGGGGTGGCTTGGGCGGTGGTCACGGGTGTCTTGACCCGTCGGGCGCGGGTGTGCTTTGGGCGGGTGAGGCGGGTGCCCCGCACTGCGTGAACGCCTCGGCGTTCACGTCTTGCCACGCCGAGGGACGGTCGACGCCACGCGAGCGTTCACGAACTTGCCGCGCAGGCAAGTTGGTGAACGCTCGCGTGCCTGGGTGGCGCGTTACCGCTCGCGAGCGCAGCGAGTGGTCGATTGGTATCGCATAGCGACGTCAACTGACCAATGACCCGCCGCGCGGGTGTTCGAGCGAGCTCGGCCGCGCCCGGGCGCCTCGCCGCGCCTACAGCGACGTCTTGAGCTTCGCGAGCGTCATCACGGCCTCGGCGGCGTGGGCGCCCTGGTCGCGCTTGCCGCCGCCGGTCCGGGCCAAGGCCTGGTCCATGTTCTCGACCGTCAAAACCCCGAACGCGCACGGCACGCCGGTCTTCAAAGACACCTTCATGATCCCGCGGGCGGATTCGGCGCAGACGTAGTCGTAGTGGTCGGTCTCGCCGCGGATGACCGCGCCGAGGCAGGCCACGCCGGCGTAGCGGCCGGTCTCGGCCAGGTACTGGGCGGCGAGGGGCAGCTCGAACGCGCCCGGGACCTCGTAGACGTCGGCGTCGCCGCCGAAGACGCCCTGGGCGCCGGCGACGAGCCGCTCGGCCAGGTCCTCGTAGAACTTGCCGACGACGATGGCGAACTTCACCCCTGGCGCTCCTTGTCGTGCATGGCCTCGTCGTGGACCATCTGCTCGTCCAGCGCGAGGCCCTGGTGATGGAGCGTGTGCCCCATCCGGTCGCGCTTGGCGCGCAGGTAGGCCTCGTTGTGCGGGTTGGGTGCGTGCTCGATCGGCACCTGGGCGGTCACGGACAGCCCGTAGCCCTCCAGGCCGCGGATCTTCTTGGGATTGTTCGTCAAGATGCGAATTGACGAGAGTCCGAGGTCGACGAGGATCTGGGCGCCGATGCCGTAGTCGCGCAGGTCGACGGGCAGCCCCAGCTCCAGGTTCGCGTCCACGGTGTCCAGCCCGCGATCCTGCAGGTTGTAGGCCTTGAGCTTGTTCAGCAGGCCGATTCCGCGGCCTTCCTGGGCGAGGTAGAGCAGCACGCCGCGCCCCTCGCGCTCGATCATCGCGAGCGCGCTCTCCAGCTGCTCGCCGCAGTCGCAGCGCAGCGAGTGGAAGACGTCGCCGGTGAGGCACTCGGAGTGCACGCGGACGAGCACGTCGGTCTCTCCCGCCACTTCGCCCTTGACCAGCGCCACGTGGTGCTTGCCGTCCATGAGGGCGCGATACCCGACGGCGGAGAACTCGCCGAAGCCCGTGGGCAGCCGCGTCTCCACGACGCGTTCGACCAGCCGGTCGTGCTTGCGCCGGTAGGCGATCAGATCGGCGACCGTGATCATCTTCAGGTTGTGGCGCTCGCAGTAGACGGCGAGATCGCTGACGCGGGCCATCGTGCCGTCGTCGTTCATGACCTCGCAGATCACGCCGGACGGGTTGAGCCCGGCCAACCGCGCGAGATCCACGGCGGCCTCGGTCTGCCCCGTGCGCTCCAGGACGCCGCCCGGCTTGGCCTTGAGCGGGAACACGTGCCCCGGCTGGACGAGGTCCCGCGGCGCGCTTCGCGGATCGATCGCCACCTGGATCGTGCGCGCGCGGTCGGCGGCGCTGATGCCGGTGGTGATCCCGTCGCGCGCTTCCACGGACACGGTGAACGCGGTCTCGAACGGCGACTCGTTCTTGGCCGCCATCAGGTCCAGGCCCAGCTCGTCGCAGCGCTCAGGAGTCAAGGCGAGGCAGATGAGCCCGCGTCCCTCCTTGGCCATGAAGTTGATCGCCTCGGGCGTCGCGAACTGCGCCGCCATCGTGAGGTCGCCCTCGTTCTCGCGGTCCTCGTCGTCGCAGACGACGACCATCTTGCCGGCGCGGATCTCTTCCAGAGCCTCTTCGACGGTCGCGAACGGCTTACTCATCGAGCGAGCTTCTCCACGTACTTGGCGAGCACGTCCACCTCCAGATTGACGGGCCGGCCGGGTTCGGCCGTACCCAGCGTCGTCCGCTCCAGCGTCTCCGGGATGAGAGACACCGCGAACGACTCCTCGTCGACCGCGGACACCGTCAACGAGACGCCGTCCACCGCGATCGAGCCTTTTTCGACGATGTAGCGCAGCAGTTCAGAGGGCGCAGAGAAGGTGACGACCCGCGCGAAGCCGTCCTCGCGCGTGTCACGGACCGTCGCGACGCCGTCCACGTGCCCCTGCACGAAGTGGCCGCCGAGCCGGTCGGCCGCCCGCAGCGGGAGCTCCAGGTTGACCGTGCCGCCTTCCGCGACGGCGCCGAGGCTCGTGCGCCGCAGCGACTCGTTCATCACGTCGGCGCTGAACGCGCCGTCGGCGATGTTCGTCGCGGTCAGGCAGACGCCGTTGACGGCGACGCTGTCGCCCTCAGAGATCTCCGGGGCGAGCGTGGTGCGCACGGAAAGCCGCACGCCCTCGACGCCGGCGTCGATCGCCGCGACCGTCCCGAGGTCAGCCACCAGTCCGGTGAACACGCCTACCACTCCCGCATGCGCGCGGTGATCAGGACGTCGTCGGCCACCCGCGCGCAGTCCAGCGACAGCGCTCGCACGGCGGCGGCGATGCGCTCGGCGCCTTCGCCTTCCAGCGGGTCGCGGGCGGAGGACCCGCCGAGCACGACCGGCGCGAGGAACAGGCGGATCTCATCGACCTCGCCCGCGTCCAGGAACGCGCCGGCCAGATGGGGACCGCCCTCGAGCAGGATCGCCGTGATGCCTTGCGCGCCCAGCTGCACGAGGGCGTTGCGGACCCGGTCAGGCTCATTCGCGCCCGTGGCGGTGATGATGTCGGCGCCCGCCACTTCCAGCGCGTCCACGGCGGTGCGATGCGCGGCGCGCGTGACGACCACCGTCAGCGGCACCTCCGCGGCGCCCTTGACGAGCTGGGAATCGAGCGGGAGGCGCGCCTCGGAGTCGAACACGATCCGCCGCGGCTGGCGCTTGACGCCCTCGATCCGGGAGGTGAGCTGCGGGTCGTCGGTCAGCGCCGTCCCGATCCCGACCACGACCGCGTCCACCTCCGCCCGCCAGTGGTGCGAGAGCCGGCGCGAGTCCTCGCCCGAGATCCACTTGGAGTCCCCGGTGCGCGTCGCGACCTTGCCGTCCAGCGTCATCGCGGACTTGAACAGGATCCACGGCCGCCCGGTGCGCGCGTGCTTGCGGAACGGCTGGTTGAGGCGGCGCGCGCGGGAAGCGACGTCGCCGTCGGCGAAGACGACCTCGATGCCCTCGTCGCGCAGGATGCCCGGGCCCCGGCCGGCGGCCTTCTCGGTCGGGTCGTCGGAGGCGATCACGACGCGGGAGATCCCGGCCTCGATGATCGCCTCGGTGCACGGCGGCGTGCGGCCGGTGTGCGCGCACGGCTCCAGCGACACGTACATCGTCGCGCCGCGGGCGTCCTCGACCGACGCGAGCGCGGCGCGTTCGGCGTGCGGCCCGCCGAGCTCGGCGTGGAAGCCCTCGCCCAGCACCACCCCGTCGCGGACGATCACCGCGCCGACGAGCGGATTCGGGCTCGTCGCGCCGCGCCCACCCTCGGCCAGGTCGATCGCGCGGGCGAGGTGCAGGTGGTCGGTGGCTTCAAGCGTGCTCACGGGGCTCCCCACACGATATTGACTCGCAAATCAGTCCCAGCTCAAGCGGCCGTCACCCGTGATGGGGATGACGGGCCCGAGGAAGTGGGGATCGGCGCCGGTGACGGTGTCGCCGATGGCCTTCACGCGCGCCGCGGCCTCGCGGACCTGCAGCCGCGGCATGACGCGACCGTAGTCGCGCTTGTCGGCCGCGTAGCCCGTGACCTTCAGGCCGGCGCGGCGGGCGTCCCAGAGCGCGCGGGCCATGTGGAAGCGCTGGGTGACGACCACCGCGGAGTCCACGTCGAACACGCGCCGCGCGCGCTGGGCGGAATCCCACGTATCGAAGCCGGCGTGGTCGAGGAAGATGTCCTGCGCCGGGATGCCGCGCGCGAGCAGGATGCGCTTCATCGTGTTGACCTCGTCGTACTTGACGCGGCCGTGGTCCCCGGACAGCAGGAGCTTGTCCACGCGGCCGGCCTCGTAGAGCTCAGCGGCCGCGGTGATGCGGTCCGACAGCATCGAGGAGGGCGCGCCGTTGGGCATCACCTGCGCGCCGAGGACGAGTGCCGCCTGGGCGCGCGGGACGTCCTCGGTGTCCTGCGTGACGGGCGCGCGGCCCCCCAGCCAGACCACGAAGTTCGACCCGCCGAGCACGACGACGAAGAACCCGACGGCGATCGCGAGCACGCGTATCACGGGTCACAGTTTCGCAGCTTGTAGATCGTGATCTCAGGTCCTGGACGTTCGTAGTCCAGCGGGTAGTAGTTGAACGAGTAGTCGAACGAGAACGGCACGCGCCCGCGCTCGCCGTACGGGCTGACGTGGAACACCTCGTCGCCGCGCTTGCGCAGCTCGTCGTAGTACTCCAGCGCGTCCGGCACTTCCTCCGGGTCCGCGTACGCGCGCCCGGACTGGGTCGAGCCGCTGATCACCCAGCAGAAGCCGCCGTTGGCGTAGGACTCGATCAGCGGCGGGTGCAGCGTGCGCTCGTAGTCCTCGAGCTTGACCACCGGGCACGGCCGGACCGTCGTCTTGAAGCACGAGCGCGACGTCGCGTACTTGTTCCAGCGCGCGCCGGAGCCCGTGCCGAGCGGCGGTTCACCGAAGACTGGATGCCCGGCGTCGGTGGCCCACTGGTCGGGCGCGATCGGCTCCATCACGATCTTCGTGCCGATCGGGATGTTCTGCCGCATCCAGTCGCGCGCGACCTGCCGCGTGTCGTCGCGGGCGAGCACGACGTCGTTGTGGACGCTGAACACGAGCGGCTGCAGCAGCGCCAGCGCGGCGAGCGCGGGGATCAGCACCCGCGGGCGCCAGCGCTCGGCCAGCGCCACGATCGCCCACGCCGCCGACATCGCCAGGATCGGGTACATCGGCAGCATCCAGCGCGCGAAGAAACGCGAGTTGTTGCCGAAGTACAGGAGCAGCAGGATCGGGGCCGGCGCGAGCACGATCGCCAGCCGCCGGTGGCGCGCGATCAGCCCCCCGAGCCCGCCCAGGGCGAGCAGCGAAGGCAGCCAGCCGAAGCCCCAGGTGAACGTCTGCAGGTAGTAGCCGAGACCGTGCGTCTGGGCGAGCCCGAGCTTCCCGCCGCCCTCGTTGCCGGCCGCGGTGGACGTCTGCTTCTGCAGGTCGTCGATGAACTGCGTGCGGTCCAGCAGCGCGTACGGGTTCGCGACCAGGAACGCGAGCAGCATCGGCGCGAACGCGAACGCGAGCCCCTTCAGCCGGCTGTGGACGACCGGCGACGCGAACGCCGCCGCGACGATCGTCACGACCACGATCCCCGCCTGGTACTTGGTCGCGATCGCGAGCCCCAGGCCGACGCCCGCGAGCACGTACTCGCGCATCCGGCCGGTGCGGTAGATCCCGGCCACACCGACGAGCGAGAGCGCGAGCGGCGCCATCGTCGGCGCGTCGTTGAGCGCGAAGTGGCCGTAGTGGACGGGCAGGAACGCGACCGCGAGCAGCGCGCCCGCGATGAACCCGACGCGCTTGTCCTCGAACAGCCGCGCGCCGGCGATCGCGGTGAGCGGGACGGCGAGCGCGCCGAGGAACCCGGAGGCGGCGCGGGCGATCGCGAACGCCTCCGTCGGATTGGCCGCGAACGCGCCGCCGACCGAGGCGGGATCGGTGCCCCAGCGGATCGCGAACAGCAGGTGCAGCACGTACGTGAAGGCCGGCGGGTTGATGAAGTAGCCCGGGTTCCAGCCGTGCCCGAACATCCCGATCGCGCGCGGCACGAAGTGCGCGTTCTCGTCCGCGTTGTAGACGTACGGCAGCCCGGTCTTGAAGCCGACCAGGCGCAGGATCAGGGCGAGGGCAAAGAGTCCGACGAGCGCCGCCGGCCACGCCCAGCGCCGACTAACAGCGGACATAGGCGGCGTAGAACCGCGTGGTCTTCACGCGCTTGAAGCCCTCCGGCGGAACCTGGATCAGCGGGTTGTCGGCCCGGTCGCTCCACGCGTGCTTGAAGATCGCGAAGCGGCTCGTCACGACGATCGCGACGCCGCCCTCGTGGCTGGCCTTGGCCCGCGCGAGGTCTTCGGGGTCCGGGTGCACGATCTTCTCGCCCTTGGAGTTCTTCTTGCCGGCGTCCGCGTCGCGCTGTTGACGCTCGATCCGGTCCACCCACTCGCGCGCGAGCACGGTGCCTTCGGCGGTGCCGGCGATCCAGCGGGCGTCCGGGACGATCTTGTGATTAGGGCCTGTTAGGGGACCGCAGCGCAGTCCGGCCTTGACCTGCGGGTCGCTCAGGACCTCGGTCAGATCCTCGTGCGCCTGGCCGCGGAACCGCAGCTCGTTGTCGAAGCGCGCGAGGTTCAGGCGCGTGGCCGTGAACCCCACGCCCAAGATCACCAGCGCGACGGCCCCGACCATCCAGGTGGTGCGGACCCAACCCGGGAGGAGCATCGTCCAGCCGCCGATCGCGACCGCCGCCAGCACCATCAGCGCCAGCGCCGGGACGGCCAGGTAGCGCTCGATCACCGACGCGCCCGCGACGCCGAGCACCACGAACGTGATCAGCCCGGCGACCAGGACCACGATCGGCATCAGCATCCGCCGGGGCGAAATCACAACTCCTAACACCAGCCCGACGCCGGCGGCCACGAACACCGGCAGCTTGACCAGGTTCTGGAAGAAGCCCGGGATGGCCGAGGGCAACTCGCTCAACGGCCGCTGGCGACCCAGGTCCTCCGCGCTGGCGGAGGTGTAGTTGAGCGAGAACATCGGGTCCCCGGTGACCACGTAGTCGACCGCGCACCAGATCAGCGGCCCGCTGGCCGCGAGCGCCGCGTAGATGAAGCGCTGGCGCCACGTCGCCTTCCACGCCACCCAGCACCAGTACATCGCCGCGAGGAACCACGCCTCGGGGCGCAGCAGCCCCGCGAGCGAGAGCATCACCAGCACGGAGATCCCGCGCCGCGGCCGCTGCCACTCGAGGATCGCGGCCCACACGATGAGCGCCATGTAGGGGATGTCCAGGTAGCCGCGCGCGGCCAGGAACGGATAGTCGAACCGGGTCAGCAGCAGGCCCGCGGCGATCGCGCCCACGAGCGGCGTCGCGGCGATCTTCCCCAGCCGGTACAGCCCCGCCACGAGCACCAGGAACGAGGCCAGGATCAGCGCCACCCACAGGCGGTCCGCCCACTCGCCGAAGAACTGCAGGAAGAAGCCGGCGGCGATCGTCAACGGGTGTTGCGTCGGGTACCGGAACCCGTCGAACACCAGCCCGTCGCCGTGCCACAGGTCCCGCCCCCACAGCAGCGAGTAGTACGAGTCGTAGACCGGGTACGTCGGGAAGACGAAGAAGCCGACGACGAAGCCCACGCACAGCAGCGCGAACGCGATCTTCGCGACCCGGTCGCCCCGCTCCCAGATGCTGGGCTCAGGCCGTGCGGAAGTCGAGCCCGGCTCGGGCCGGGTGAGTGTGGAACCCTCCATGCGAGCCGATAAGTCTGACGCGCGCGGTACCGTCTTCGTCCTACGCCAATGAAGCTGATCATCCAGATCCCCTGCCTCAACGAAGAGGAGACGCTCCCCGGAACCCTCGCCGATCTGCCGCGCGAGGTAGCCGGGTTCGACAGCGTCGAATGGCTCGTCATCGATGACGGGTCGACCGACCGCACCGTGGAGGTCGCGCGTGCGAACGGCGTCGACCACATCGTCAAGCTGACGAACAACAAGGGGCTCGCGAACGGCTTCCAAGCCGGCTTGGACGCGGCACTGAAGCTCGGCGCCGACGTGATCGTCAACACGGACGCCGACAACCAGTACGACGCCTCGTTCATCCCCGACCTGGTCGCGCCGATCCTGGCCGGCAACGCCGACATGGTCGTCGGCGACCGTCAGGTGATGACGATCGAGCATTTCTCGCCGCTGAAGAAGTCGCTGCAGCGACTCGGCTCGTGGGTCGTGCGCCAGGCGTCAGAGACCGACGTGCCGGACACGACGTCGGGTTTCCGCGCCTACAACCGCGAGGCCGCGCTCCAGCTCTCCGTCGTCTCGAAGTACACGTACACGCTCGAGACGATCATCCAGGCGGGCAAGATGACCGTCGCCGTCGCGCACGTCCCGATCCGGACGAACGAGAAGACGCGCGAGTCGCGCCTGTTCAAGTCGATGGGCCAGTACGTCCGCCGCAACACGGTCTCGATCTTCCGCATCTACTCGATGTACGAGCCGCTGAAGGTCTTCATGACGCTCGCGGCGATCATCGGCTTCGGGGCGGTCGCCGTGTGGACGCGCTTCCTCGTCTCCTACATCCAGGGCGAGGGCGCCGGCCATGTGCAGTCGCTCATTCTCGGCGCCGTGCTGTTCAACGCCGCCGTCGTCCTGGCCGCGCTGGGCATCATCGGCGACCTCTTGAGCGGCCAGCGGATCATGCTGCAACGCACGTTCGAGCGGGTCCGCCGCCTGGAGCTGCAGGCTGAGATCCCGCCGTCGCACTACGAGCCCGGGGCCGTGCCCACGGGCCAGCCGCCCACCACGGGCGCGAACGCCGGCAAAACCGAAGAGCGAGAGGCCGTCCAGCTGTGAGCAGCACCGTCACCCGCGACGCCGAGGGCACCGTCACCGGCAACACCTACGACAAGTACGGGTCCAACAACCCGGTCGTGAAGAAGCTCATGGCGGGCTTCGAGCGCACGCTGGACGAGCTGTGGGCGAAGGCTTCGCCGCGCTCCGTGCTCGACGTCGGCTGTGGCGAGGGCGTGCTCACGCACAAGTGGGCCCAGCGTCTGCGCGACGGGCGCATCGTCGGCATCGACCTCGAGGACCCGACGATCCAGGCCGAGTGGGCCAAGCGCCAGGCGCCGAACCTCGAGTACAAGATCATGAAGGCCGAGACGTTCCCGTTCGAGGAGGGCGAGTTCGAGCTCGCCTCCGCGATCGAGGTGCTCGAGCACGTGCCGGACCCCGCGCACACCGTCAGCGAGATGGCGCGCGTCGCCCGCGGCGGCCACCTGCTCGTCTCCGTTCCCCGCGAGCCGGTCTGGCGCGGCGTGAACATGGCCCGCGGCGCCTACATCAAGGAGCTCGGCAACACGCCCGGGCACCTGAACCACTGGTCGCGCAAGGCGTTCGTCGAACTGCTGTCCACGGTCGGAACGGTCGAAGAGACCCGCTCTCCGTTCCCGTGGACCATGCTCCTAGTCCGAGTGTGAGCCAAGCCAAGTCCGGCTACGGCGCCGGCGCGAAGATCCTGTCGGTCGGCATCGCGTCGACCGGCCTGGTCACGTTCGCCTACTTCAGCGTCGCGTCGCACGCGCTGAACGATCCGGAGGCCTACGCCCGGATCTCGCTGCTGTGGTCGGTGCTGTTCGTGATCGTGTCGGTGATCTACCGGCCGATCGAGCAGCTACTCTCGCGCACGATCGCCGACCGCCGGGCGCGCGGGTTCGAGGCCAACCACCCGCTGCGTACGCCGATGCTCATCCAGGGCGCGTTCGCACTCACGTTCCTGGCGGTGGCGCTGATCTTCCGGGACCCGATCCAGAACGAGCTGTTCGACGGCTTCGCCGCGCTCTACTGGGTGCTGGTCATCGCGGTGCTGGCGTACGCGGCGAGCTACTTCGCGCGCGGTTGGCTCGCCGGGCACCAGTGGTTCGCGCTCTACGGCGGCCTGGTCTTCATCGAGGCCACCGCACGGCTGCTGTTCGCGGTCGCGGTCCTCGTCGGGATCGCCGAGGGGCAGTCCGTGGTGGCGATGGGCATGGCCGCGGCGCCGTTCGTGTCACTGGTCGTCGTCCCGCTCGCGTTCTCGCGCCGGCCCAAGGAGAGCACCTCCAAGAAGCAGGACGAGCTCGGCCTCGCGCGGGGCGGGCGGTTCGCGGTCGCCGTGCTCGCGATCATGCTGGCGGAGCAGACGCTGCTCAACGCGGGCGTGATCGCCGCCGACCTGACGGCCACGGACGCCGCGGTGACGGGCTACGTGTTCAGCGCGCTGCTGATCGCGCGGGCACCGCTGCAGCTCTTCCAGGCCGTCCAGGGCTCGCTCCTCCCCCACCTCGCCGGGCTCGAGGCCAAGCAGGGCAAGGCGGAGTTCGAGAAGGCGATCCGGATCACGATCCTCGCCATCGCCGGCTTCGCGCTGGCCGTGGCCCTCGGGCTGGTGCTGCTCGGCCCGTTCGCGATGGACCTGCTGTTCGACGACGACAAGACCTTCGCCCGGTTCGGGCTCGCCGCCGTGGCGCTCGGCATGGGCTTCCATCTGGCAGCGGGGACGCTCAACCAGGCCGCGCTCGCGCGCGACCACGCCGGCACCGCCGCGATCGCGTGGCTCCTGGCCGCCGCGGTGTTCCTCGCGTGGATGTTCGCCGACGTGATCGACGACGAGCTCCTCCGCGCCGAGGTCGGGTACCTCGGCGCGGCGAGCTTGCTGTGTGCCCTCTTGGCGGTCGTGTACCGACGACCGGCCAGTACGTCACCCCCGGCGGCCTGAGCCGCCGGGGCAGGCGATCTACTCGCCCGGCCTAAACATTGACCATGCCCGGCGTGACGCATTGGCTATGAGCCGCCTGACTGCTGGGTTGTGACCGACGCGTGAGATTTATGAGCTCGGTGTGAGCCTTTGCGCTCTCGCGTAGGAGACTTCGCGGGCGTGCGACGCGTCGCACGCGGCCAGGACGCCGGCGACGGTCTCCCCGCCACCGGCCGCGGCCTCCTTGGCCACGAGCGCGAGGACCGGCGCCGAGCCGGCGGCCTCGATCGCGGGCCACGACGGGATGTCGGCGAGCATGGCGAGCGCGCGGTCGTCCCGGCCATCGCGCCACGCGCGCAGCCACTGGCAGGCGGCGTTGTAGGCCTGCGTGGCCTCCACCACCGGCGGCTCGAGGGTCTCGTCCTGCGGCCAGCGGATGCCGTTGAAGTTGCCGCCCGCCGGCAGCGGGAAGGACTCGCGGGAGTCCGGCCCCGCCGCCGCGGCGACGCCGACGCCCGCGAGCGCGGACGCGACGAGGAGTCCCACAACGCTTCGCTTGGTCATCGCTGCACCCGTCCGTCGTGGTTGACCATCGAGCCCTGGCCGTTCGCGGTGCGCCCGCGCAGGTAGAAGCACTGCCCGGCCGAGCCGTAGTGCATCGTGTGGTAGCTGGTGTCGTTGACGCCGATCGAGTCGCCGCCGTACTGCCACAGGTCCGAGCAGGTGTTCGTCGAGATCACCGTCACCTTGGCCGGCGTGTCGAGCCAGCGGTAGGAGACCCGCCCGTCGGTGTTCTGGGCCACGTGGTACTGGGTCGGCCACGTGGTCGTCGACTCCGTCAGGTTCCAATCGGTGAGGTCGCTCGTGACGTAGGCGTAGGCTGTCGCGCCGGAAGTCAGAGCTATGACGCACGCCACCGCGAGCGCCGTAAAGCGCAGACGTCGGTCCATTTTGGTTCCCCTCAGTTGCGTTGATGGACCGGTGCGCGCGCCGGTGACTCCTATGAGCCCTGAGGCGTCCGCGTGTGACGCCGGTAGGCTCCTGAGCGTTGTGCGTCGCCTCACCGTCGCCCGCCGCGCTCGCGTCTGCCTGCTCGCGCAATCCCGGGAAGACCCGGAGGCGTTCGCGCGCTTTTACGACGCGTACGCGGAGCGCGTGCTCGTCTTCTTCACGCGCCGCGTGTTCGACGTCGACGTGGCGTTCGACCTGCTGTCGGAGACGTTCGCGATGGCCCTCGAGCGGCGTCGCCAGTTCCGCGGCGGGACCGCCGAGGAAGAGCAGGGCTGGCTGTTCGCCATCGCCCGCTCAGAGCTCTCGCACTACTGGCGCTCGGGCCGCGTGGAGCGCAACGCGCTGGCCCGCCTGGGCGTGCCCGCGCCGGGGCTCACCGATCCGGAGATCGAACGGATCGAAGACCTGGCCGGCCTGAGCGAGGTGGCGCGCCCGCTCGCGGACGCGATGGCCGCGCTCCCCTCCGAGCAACGCCGGGCGGTGGAGCTGCGGGTGGTCGACGAGTGCGGCTACGCCGACGTCGCGCGCCGGCTCGGCGTGAGCGAGCAGACGGCCCGCGCCCGCGTCTCGCGCGGCCTACGCGCCCTCGCGCTGCGGTTGGAGACGCGCGAGACCGTCTTCGAGGACGCCGCATGAAGGCCGTGGAAGAACTCCGAGAGGGGCTGCTGGAGGCGGCGGAGCGTGACGTCGCGGCGCAGCGGGTCCGGCGGCGCCGCAGCCGGCGCGCGATCGGGGTGGTCGTCGCGCTGCTGCTCGGCGGCACGGCGGCGGCGACCGCGGCGGACCTGATCGCGATCGGCGATCCCTCCCCGGAGTTGCGGACGGTCGACGGCTTCGAGAAGTACGAGCCCACCGCCGCGCGCCAGGTCGTCCTGCAGGCCGACGACCCCGACAGCGACCTGGACTACGGCGTCGCGCTCTACACCTCGACCGGCGACCAGACGTGCGCACTCGCGGGGCAGTTGCGCGGACGCCAACTCGGTGTCGTACAGGGTGCGGAGTTCCGGCCCTACCCCGCGGACACCGTCGGCGCGTGCATCGCGCCGGGGCGCTCTACCTTCGACCAACGGCAGGTCGGGCCGAACGTCCTGGTGTTCGGGGTGGCGGCCGAGAGCGTGCGCGAGATCACGTCCAACGGCGAGTCGCAGCCGCCGGGACCGGGCGGCGCGTTCCTGTTCGTCTTCGGTGGTGAACGACCCCGAGGCGGATTCAACGTCACGTTCCAGTGACGGTTGTTGACACGGTGTCCGCTCACCGGAAGACTGTCGCGCCTCAGCAGAGACTCACGTAGTTCCTTTCAGGGAGGGTTCGTTTGTTACGTGCACGTGCTGGCACCGCCGTGGGCCTGTCCATGCTCGCGGCGTCGTTGACAGCGGTTTCGGGGGCGCAAGCGGCGGGGGCGCCGCGCCTCGACGTCTATGTCGGTGACCTGTCGCGGTCGCAGATCGCGAAGCTGGTCGAGCTCGGCGTGGACCGCCACGAGTTGAAGTTCTCGCGCTCGAAGGACGGGGGCAAGGACAGTGCCCGCGTGGAGGTCATCCTCAGCGGAACGCAGGCCGACAAGCTCGAGGCCGAGGGCGTCGAGCTGGAGGCCAAGGAGATCGACGGCCAGACCGTCGCGCAGCGCGCGACGCTGGAGGCCGCCGCCGGGTTCGAAGTGTGGAAGCAGTACGACGAGATCAAGGCCGACTTCGAGAAGATGGCCAAGAAGTACTGGCCGATCGCGAAGTCCGTCAACGTCGGCAAGACCTTGCGCGGCAAGGACATCGTCGGCATGAAGATCACGCTCGGCGCGCCGCTCACGCGCGACGGGTCCAAGCCGACGGTCCTCTACATCGGCGCGCAGCACGCGCGCGAGTGGATCACGCCGGAGATGAACCGCCGGCTCATGCACTATCTGCTCGAGAACTACACGCGGGACCGCGAGGTCCGCGAGCTGATCAACACCCGCGAGCTGTGGATCGTCCCGGTGGCCAACCCGGACGGCTACGACTGGACGTTCGAGCAAGACCAGCGCCTGTGGCGCAAGAACCTGCGCGACAACAACGGCAACGGCACGACCGAGCCGGGCGACGGCGTGGACCTCAACCGCAACTTCGCCTACAAGTGGGGCTACGACAACGAAGGCTCCTCGCCGGACCCGACGAGCGAGACCTTCCGCGGCCCGTCCGCGACCTCCGAGCCCGAGAACAAGGCGCTCGAGGCGCTCGTGAAGCGCATCACGCCGGAGTTCTTCGTCAACTACCACTCGGCCGCCCAGCTGCTGCTCTACGGCACGGGCTGGCAGGTCGCGACGCCCTCACCGGACGACGTGATCGGCGAGACGATGGCCGGCGACGACGCGCACCCGGCCGTGCCGGGCTATGACCCCGATCTCTCCGCCGAGCTCTACACGACCAACGGCGACACCGACACGCACATGCAGGAGAACTACGGGGCGTACGGCTTCACGCCCGAGATGGGGACCTGCAAGTCCGCGTCCGACGAGAACCCGAACGACGAGTGGGAGGCCGAGGACTGCGGCACCGACTTCGAGTTCCCGGACGACGAAGCCCTGGTCGAGGCCGAGTTCCGTCGCAACATCCCGTTCGCGCTCTCGGTCGCCGACTCGGCCGATGACCCGGCCGACCCGGAGTCCGCCGTCGGCCGCACGGCTCCGGACTTCCGTCCCGACTCCTTCGACGTGTCCTACGGCGATCCGCAGACCGTCGCCGTCGTGGCCAAGCGCGAGCTCAAGCAGCTCAAGCTCAACTACCGGATCAACAACGGCAAGACCAAGACCGTCAACGTCTCCGAGTGGCGCGGCGGCGAGCGCTACGGCCACGAGATGAAGGAGTACTACGCCGAGTTCCGCGGCGAGGTCAAGGGCGCGCGCGCCGGTGACCGCGTGAAGGTGTGGTTCTCCGGCGAGAAGCGCGACAAGCACTGGTCCAGGAACCGCGACGTCGAGAGCGCTCCGTTCACCTACACCGTCAAGTCCGACACGGGCGCCAAGGTGCTCGTGCTGGCCAACGAGGACTACACGGGCTTCAACCCCGAGGAAGCGCCGTACAACGGTGCGCCGCGCTATCTGACGGCGCACGTGAACGCGGTCAAGGCCGCGGGCTACAGCGTGGACGTGTGGGACGTCGACAAGCAGGGCGTGCCGCACGACCTGGGCGTGCTCGGCCACTACAAGGCCGTCGTGTGGTACGTCGGCGACAACCAGTACACACAGGACGAAGAGGACTTCCTGATCGACACGGGCCCGGTCTGGTACGGCGAGTTGCCGTACATCGGGGTCGCCGAGCGTCAGCAGTACCTCACGCTCGCGGTGCGGGACTACCTCAACGCGGGCGGCAAACTCATCCACGCCGGCGAGATGGCCCAGGACTACGGCATCTTCGAGGGCATCTCCGAGGGGCTCTACTACGGCCTCAACGGTGACCCGTCGGCCGAGTGCGTCATCACCACGGGCCTGTACGGCGTGTTCGACGACTGCCTCATCCTGGCCAACGACTTCCGCCAGTACTGGCTCGGCGCGTTCGCGCGGATCGGCCTGCCCGGGCCGAACCTGTTCCGCGGGATCGCGAACCCGATCAACGGGTTCACCGGCCAGCTGAGCGGGACACCGACGAACCCGTTGGACGTCGCGGGCACGTTCCAGCCGACCAGCGATGTGCTGCCGGTCGCGCAGTTCCCGCAGTTCGCGAGCCAGGGCGCCGCGGAGTACGACTTCACGGGCGACCCGACCACGCCGCCCGAGGGGTCCAACTACGCGGCCGCGGTGCACGCGGACTACTCGTACATGCGGCTGACGAAGACGTTCGACCTCCGCAACGTGACCGCCGCGCAGGCCCCGAAGCTCACTGCGCAGCTGTCGTACCTGACCGAGGACGGGTTCGACCACGTGCTCGTGGAGGCGCGGACGGCCGGCGGCAGCGACTGGACCACGCTGCCGGACCTCAACGGCGGCACCACCACGGACCCGTCGCAGCAGTGCGAGCAGGGCTACCTGCTCGACGCCCATCCGTGGCTCACGCACTACCTGACGCTCGGCGCGGCCGGGTGCTCGAACACGGGCACGTCGGGCCAGTGGAACGCGTTCACGGGTACGAGCGACGGCTGGCAGGACGTGGCCTTCGACCTGTCCGCGTACGCCGGCAAGCAGGTCGAGATCACGGTCGCCTACGTGGGCGACCCGTCGACCGGCGTCGTCGGGGCGTTCCTGGATGACACGGCGCTCGTCGTCGGCGGCGTCGAGACCCAGCAGGATGGGTTCGAGGGCGCCACCAGCACCTGGACGGTCCAGGACGCCCCCGAGGGGTCGGCCGAGAACCCGAGCAACTGGGAGATCGGTCCCCAGACCGTCCAGTTCTACGCCGGGACGTCCACGCAGGACACGCTGCTGCTCGGCTTCGGCCTGGAGCACGTGACCAGCCCGACCGAGCGGGCGGCGCTGGTCCGCCGCGCGCTCAGCGGGTTCGGGGTGCGCTAGAGCAGCGCCTTCGCCAGTTCCTCGTAGTCACGGGCCGGTTGCGGCCCGTGACCGAGGGGCTGGACGCAGATGTGGTCCGCGCCCGCCTCGAAGTGGGCGCGGAGCTGCTCCGCGATCTGCTCGGCGCTGCCGTTCGGGATCACGGCGTCGATCAGGCGGTCTGACCCGCCGTCCGCGATGTCCTGCTCGGTGAAGCCGAAGTTGAGCAGGTTGTTCGTGTAGTTCTGGAGCCCGAGGTAGAGCTGCGCGTAGTCGCGGGCGTGGGCGCGCGCGGTCTCGGGGTCGGGGTCGACCACGACGGCGACCTCGGGAGCGACCAGGACGCCCTCCCCCACGCGCTCGCGAGCGAACTTGGTGTGCTCGGGGGTGATGAAGTACGGGTGCGTGCCGAGGCTGCGCTCCGCGGCCAGATCGAGCATCTTCGGGCCGAGCGCGGCGGCGACGAGCTGCTCCTTCGGCAGGTCCAGGCCGTCGAAGAACTCGCGCATCGTCTTCAGCGGGCGCTTGTAGTCGGAGGTGGCCTCCGGGTGGCCGATCCCGATCCCGAGCAGGAAGCGGTCCGGGAAATCGGCGACGAGCTGTTCGTGGGCCGCAGCGACGTCCTGCGGCGTGTGCTGCCAGACGTTGAGGATGCCAGTGGCGACGGTGATCGCGTCGCCGTCCTCGAGGTAGGGCCGCGCCTCCTCGACGCTCGGGCTGCCGCCGATCCAGAAGGCGGTGTAGCCGAGGGCCTCGAGCTGCTTCAGGTCGCCGGCGCCGTGGCGCTTGGAGCGCCAGACGCCGATTCTTCCGAGTTCCATGCAGGCATCGTGGCAGTCTCGGCCTCTGCGGCCTTCGGGCGGCGCTGGAACGCCAGGAACCAGCCCGCGACGCCCGCCGCGGCCAGCGTCGGCATCAGCGGCAGGTTGTACCGGGCCTGCGAGACCACGATGGTGTGGATGAGCGTGCTGAACGCGATCGTGATGATCACGGCGCCGAGCAGCGGGTGGCGGGTCCGGATGAAGCCCGCCAGCAGGCCGAGACCGGCGAGGATCACGAGCACGACCTGCCAGATGCGCATCGGCGTCGAGATGTAGTGCACGCCGCCGCCACGGTAGTAGAAGAACCACATCCGCTTGGCCTTGGACCACTGCATCTGCACGAACGCGACGGGCTCGTTCGTGGAGTAGTGGATGAGGTTCTTGCGCGCTTCCTTCTGCAGGGCCTGGTCGCGCGTGAGGTCGGGGTGGCGCTCGGCGAAGATCTCCAGCGCGTCCGCGGCCGGGATCTTGTACGTCTTGATCCCGTTGTACTCGGGGTGGCGGCGCCGCAGCTCATCCTCGATGTGCGTCTTCATGCCCATCGTCGTGCCGCCGCCGGGCAGGTAGGTGCCGACGAACAGCGCCGAGGCGCTGCCGACCGTGACCGGGATGAACCGGCCCTCCTCGTTGGACGCGTACGCCGTCCAGGGCAGCAGCACGACGCCCGCCGTGACCGCCAGGACGCCGTAGGTCTTGAGCTTGGGCACGATCTCGCGGCGGCGGACGAGTGCCAGCCCGATCATCGCTCCCGCGATCAGGAACGGCACGGGCAACAGGTCCGTGCGCGTGAGGATCGTCAGGCCGAACAGCGCGCCCGCCGCGGCGTAGAGCCACAGTCTTCGCGCCTTCTTGATCGCGAGGGCCAGCACCGTGAACGCCGCGATCAGCAGGAACGCGCCCAACGGCTCGGACAGCTGGTCCCCGGTCGCCCCGATCAGCGGCGGATACGTGCCGACGATCAGCGCCGCGACCACGCCGGCCCACGGCCCGACGAGGATGAACGCGAGCGCGAAGGCGAGCGCGGTCGTCCCCGTCGTGATCAGCGCCTGCTGCCAATAGACGGCGCTGATGTCGTAGTCCTCACGGTCCGCGTCGGACCCGAACAGCTTGTACCCGGCCGCGAACAGCATCGGCGCCCCCGGCGGCCAGTGCAGCGGCTCCTTCATGTTCGTCGCGCGCCCGCCGTAGTGCCCGTTGTCCGCGATGTCCACGGCCAACTTGCCGTACGACCGCTCGTCCGCGGACTGGTAGTCGTTGCGCGGATCGGCCGCCACGCGCGCGTTGAGCCCGAAGGACAACGCGAGCACGGCGGCAAACAGGATGAAGGGCAGGCGTCGCCGCACTGGCAGACGAGGCTAGCCGGTGCTCCGGCCTATTCGGTCGTCACCGCCCTCAAGACGTCCACTTTCGAGGCTCGGCGGGCCGGTGGGATCGCGGCCACGACGCCCGCGACGGCCGCGAGGACGAAGAACAGGATCAGCGTGCCGATCGGGAGCGTGAACACGAAGCCCTGCTCCGCCAGCGGCCGCGAGATGATCAGCGCGAACACCACCCCGAGGACGATGCCGAGGATCGCGCCGATGCCCGCGGTGATCACCGACTCGGCGCGGACCATCCGGCGCACCTGGCGCCGGGTCATGCCGACGGCGCGGAGCATGCCGAGCTCGCGCGTGCGCTCGTGCACGGACAGCGCGAGCGTGTTCACGATGCCGAGCAGGGCGACGATCACGGACAGCAGCAGCAGGCCGTAGACGAGCCCGAGCAGGCCGTCGATCGAACCGGTGGCGTTGTCCTTGAACTCCTCGCGGGTCAGCGCCTCGGTCTGCGGGAAGCCGGCGAGGGCCTTGTTGGCTTCGGCCGCGAGCTCGTCGGCGTTCGTGTCCGGGCCGGCGGCGGCCATCGCGTAGGCGATGTCCTTCGCGTTCCAGTCCTTCTCCAGGGCAGCGCTGGTGAGCAGCACGTCCGCCGTCAGCCCGGCCTGGTTCTTGAAGGTGCCCGCGACCTGGTAGGTGACCTGCTTGCCCACGGGCGTCGTGAACTCGACGTTGCCGCCGACGCCCACATCGTGGGAAGAGGCCCAGTCGGACTCGACGATGATCTGCTGGTCGGTGAGGTTGCTGAGCGTGTCCGGGTTGCCCTCGACCCAGTTCAGCGTCAGCACGGAGTTGAACGTCTTGGCATCGATGCCGTTGACCGCGGTCGTGCCCGAATCGCCCTTGACCTGGCCGACGGCGAAGCGCATGGACGCGACGTCGGTCACGCCGGGCACCTTTTGCACGGTGGAGACGACGTCGGCGGGAATCGGGCTGAAGCCGTCCTGGTTCTGGACGACGAGCGCCGCCCGGACCTGGTCGTCGACCGTGCCGTTGATCGTGGCCTTCAGGCCCGCCGCGAACACGGCGACGAGGACGACGAGCGCCAGGCCCACCATCAGCGCCGCGGCCGTCACAGCCGTGCGCTGCGGCTGGCGGATGGCGTTCTCACGCGCGAGCACGCCCGTGAGGCCCTGGATGCGCGCCATCGGCGCGCCGAGGATCCGCGCCAACGGCCGCACGAGCAGCGGCGCGAGGAACGCGAACGCGAACATCATCAGCACGGCGCCGAGGCCGATCAGCGAAGCGGCCGCGCTGTTGGAGTCCAGCCCGCCGAACAGGCCGATGAACAGCACCGCCAGGCCGGCGGCGGCCAGCAGGCCGGAACCGACGATCCGGATCGTGCCCATGTGCTTCAGGCCCGGCGTGACGGCGTCGCGCATGGCCGTGACTGGCTCCACCCGCGTCGCCCGCAGCGCGGGCACGAAGCCCGAGACCATCGTGGCCACCAGGCCGATGGCCAGGCCGATGATCACGGTCATCGGGGAGACGACGATCCCGGTCGTGCCGAGGTCGATGCCGCCCGCCCGCATCAGGGCGGCCAAAGCGGGCGCCACGACCAACCCGGCGAGCACACCGAGGATCGAGGCGAGCAGGCCGATCGCGAACGTCTCGATCAGCACCGAGTTCAGGATCTGCCTCCGCGAGGCGCCGAGCACGCGCAGCAACGCGAACTCCTTGGTGCGCTGCGCGACGGTCACCGTGAACGTGTTGAAGATCAAGAAGCCGCCGACGAGCAGCGCGACGCCGGCGAAGATGAGCAGCGCGATCCGGATGAACCCGAGTGCGCTGGAGAGGTCCTGAGCCTGCTGCTCGGCGGCCTCCTTGCCCGTGCGCACGAGAAAGTCGCGCCCGAGCTCCTGCGTGACCGCGGCCTTGACCGTGTCCGGGTCCTCCCCGCCGGTCGAGATCGAGATCGAGTCGTAGCCGTCGTGCCCGGTGACGCGCTGCGCCTCCGGCAGTGTCATCGCGACCATCTTCGCGCCGCCGAGGCTGTCCTGGCCGCCGATCGTCGCGATGCCGGACACCGTGTACGCCTTGGCCGGCGCTCGGCCCGACACGGTCGCCTTGTCACCGACCTTGAAGTCGTACTTCGTCGCCGTGCCACGGTCGAGCGCGATCTCGTCCGCGGAAGCCGGCGCCTTGCCTTCCTCGTAGTCGAGGACCTGGAAGATCTTCTCCGTGTTCTCGGAGACGATCAGCGTCGGCGGGCCCTGGGAGACGATCACCTCGCCCTGCTTGTCCAGCAGCGTGCCGTCGGAGCTCACGCCGCCCTCGGCGACCGCCACACCCGGCACCGACTTGACCTTCTCCAGCGTGTCGGCGGGCATCGTCGGCGGCACCGAGAAGTCCGACTTGACCGCCTGCCTGCCCTCGACGGCGACGTCGACACCCTGCTGGGTGCGCTCGAACAGGTTCTTGAACGACTCGTCGATCGTGTCCGTGAAGACCAGCGTGCCGACGACGAACGCGACGCCGATGACGACCGCGAACCCCGTCAGGACCGATCTCAGCTTGCGCGAGAGCAGGCCGCGCAGCGCGACCTTGTTCACGCTAGCCCACCGCCTTCATCAGGTCGAGGACGCCCTCGGCATCGGCGCCGGGCCCGTCGTGGACGACCTGGCCGTCGCTGAGGATCACGATCCGGTCGGCGACCGACGCGGCGGCCGCCTCGTGGGTGACCATGATCACCGTCTGGTCGAACTCGTCGACGGCCTGGCGGAGCAGCCCCAGCACCTCCTCGGAGGAGTGCGAGTCCAGGTTGCCGGTCGGCTCGTCGGCGAACAGCACGGCCGGGCGGTGCACGAGCGCGCGCGCCACGGCGACGCGCTGCTGCTGGCCGCCGGAGAGCTCCGCGGGCCGGTGCGTCAGTCGATCGCGGATGCCGATGGTGTCCACCAGCCGGTCGAACCACTCCTGGTCGACCTGCTTGCCCGCGAGCGTCAGCGGCAGCTTGATGTTCTCCTCGGCGGTCAGCACCGGCACGAGGTTGAAGGCCTGGAAGACGAAGCCGAGGCGGTCGCGGCGGAGCTCGGTGAGCCCCTTGTCGCCCATCCCCGCCAGCTCCTGCCCGTCCACCACGACCGAGCCGCCACTGGGCTTGTCGAGGCCGGCGAGCAGGTGCATCAACGTGGACTTGCCGGACCCGGACGGGCCCATGATGGCGGTGAACTGCGCGGCCGGGAACGACAGCGTCACCCCAGCGAGCGCGTGCACGGCGGTCTCGCCTTCGCCGTAGATGCGGCGCAGGTCCGCCGTCGAAACGATGTTCATACCGGCAGCATCGTGAAGCAACCGCCCCCTTAAAGTGCGGCTGCCTCGTGATCGGGGGTAGGGCTAACTAGAGCGCAGATACGCCAGGACGGCGAGCACGCGGCGGTGATCTTCCACCGTCGGCGTCAGATCGAGCTTCGAGAAGATCGATGTGACGTGCTTCTCCACGGCGCGCTCGGTGACCACCAGGGCCTCCGCGATCGCGGCGTTGGACCGGCCCTCGGCCATCAGCCCGAGCACCTCGCGCTCGCGCGCCGTCAGCCCCTCGAGCGGGTCCTCACGGCGACGGCGGCCGAGCAGGAGCGCCACGACCTCCGGGTCCAGCGCGCTGCCGCCCCCGGCGACGCGGCGGACGGCGTCCGTGAACGTGTCCACGTCCGCGACGCGGTCCTTGAGCAGGTAGCCGGTGGACTCGGTGGACTCCGACAGCAGGTCGAGCGCGTAGGCCTCTTCGACGTACTGGCTGAGCACGAGCACGCCCGTGCCGGGGTGATCGGCGCGGATCTTGCGTGCGGCGCGCAGGCCCTCGTCGGTGTGCGACGGCGGCATGCGCACGTCGATCACGGCCACGTCGGGCTTGTGGGCGCCGACCTTGCGGAGCAGGTCCTCGCCGTCACCGGCTTGGCCGGCGACCTCGAAGCCCGAGTCCTCGAGCAGCCGGACCAACCCCTCGCGCAAGAGCACGGAGTCTTCGGCGACGACGACCTTCAGGGGTGTATCTGGTGTGCTCATACGGGGATCTCAGCTCGGAGAGTAGTGCCCGACCCGGGTGGCGAGTCGAGGGCGAGTGAACCATCCAACGCACCGACCCTATCGGCAAGACCCTGCAGTCCGGAACCTCGTCCCGGATCGGCTCCGCCGACACCGTCGTCGCGCACCTCGACGCAAGCATGCCCGTTCACGCGGCGGACCGCGACCGTGGCGTTGCTGGCGTTCGCATACTTGGCCACGTTCGTGAGCGCTTCGGCGATCACGAAATAGGCGGCCGCCTCGATCGGCTCGGGCAGTCGCTCGCCCGGCACCTCGACCACCTTGACCGGCAGCGGGGAGCGCACCGCGAGCGCCTCCACGGCCGCCTGCAGCCCGCGATCGGACAGCACCGCCGGGTGGATGCCGCGGGCGAGCTCGCGCAGCTCCGCGAGCGCGTGTGTGAGCTCTTCCTGCGCCGCGCCGACCATCTGGGCCGCCAGCTCGGGATTCTTGGGGATCTGGTTCTGCGCGATCCGCAGCGTCAGCGAGAGCGCCACGAGCCGCTGCTGGGCGCCGTCGTGGAGGTTGCGCTCGAGCCGGCGGCGCTCCTGGAGGCCCGCTTCGACGATCCGCGCGCGGGACCGGCGCAGCGCCGCCTCCAGCCGCTCGCCCCGCATCGCCAGGCCCGCGGCCGCGGCGACGTGCGTCAGCGCCTCCGGCTCCAGGCTCGCGTCGTGGATGATCGCGCCGACCAGCTCACCGTCGAGCTCCACGGGCGTATACGCGTGGTTCGGCCGGTCCGCGCGGCGCCCGTCGCGGCGCACCCACCCGTCCTCGACCCAGTACAGGAGCTGGAGCGACGGGTCGCCCAGCGCGTCCGCGAGCAGCCCGCGCAGCCCGTCGGTGCCGGTGGCGCCGAGCCGCTGCAGCAGCTCCCCCACGGCGTCGGCCTGCGCGAGCTGGCCGCGCAGGAGGCCGATGAGGAACGCGAACGGGACGGCCGCGAAGACGAGCTGCCACGCGACCGGGAAGATGCCCGGCACCTGGTCGCCCGTGACGGTCTGGGAGGTGAGCGTGACCGCGACGAGCGCGATCAGCGCCATCCCGGACCACAGCAGCGGCGCGAGCACGCGGCGCTGCGGGCGGCTCGCGGCACGCCAGCGGGCGCCGAGGACCCAGATCACCGCGCCCGCGAGCGCGATGGCCGCGACGCTCGTGAAGACGTCGCCGATGTTGCCGAGCGTGGTCGAGCTCGTGACCTGGATCACGCTCTCCGGGCAGCTTTCGCACGCCTGGATCCCCGACAGGAGGATCGGGAGCGCGCCCAACGTGCACAGCGCGTACACGGCCAGTGCCAGCCGACGATCGATCCGGCGGCTCAGCGTGCCCTCCGGGTAGGCGAGCAGCAGGTGCACGAACACGCCGAGGTAGAGGTTCGACGCCAGGACCGCGAACGTGAAGATCGCGGGCGAGTTCGCGGCCACGAACGCGTTCACGAGCCACAGGAAGCCGGTCCACGTCATCAGCGCGCCGGCCTTGTTGGCCGGACGGCGGTGCCAGGCGAAGAGCCCGGTCGCGATCCACACGAACCCGACGCCGACCATGAAGACGGCCGCGAAGGTGGCGTCGTCGACGTGGTCGGACCGGGCGATCACGGCTGCGGCCAGCAGCCCTACCAGGAGGGCTGCGAGCGCCAGCATCGCCAGCGCGCGGGTGAGCGCGTTCAAACGAGCAGCTCCTGAACGCGCTCGCCCGACAACTCGGCCTTGGGCACGAACCCGCGCGCGCCGGAGCGCGACACGAGAGGCCCGAAGTCCGAGGAGTCCCGGCTCGAAACGAGGATCACCGCGGGAGAGTCCGGGTGGCCCGTGATCCGAGCGGCGACATCGAACCCGTCGATGTCGGGGAGCTGCACGTCCAGAAGAACGAGCTGAGGCTTGAGCCGGCAGGTCTCAGAGACCGCGCTGGCGCCGTCCACGGCCTCGCCGATGACGTTGAACCCCTCGGATTCGAGGAGCACGCGAGCGCTCGCCCGAAAGGACGGGTGGTCGTCGACGATAAGGACGGTGCAGTCCACGGGATCGATTGTCGTCACCCTGCGGACCCCTTCACATACGGCTGGCCGTACAACGTGTGAATGCGGGGTTTCTACCCGTTGGTGGCGGTCGAGATGGCTTTGACCGCTGCGGCGGGGTTCTGCGTCCCGAAAACGGCGGTCCCGGCAACGAACACGGTGGCCCCGGCGGCGGCACAGCGCGCGGCCGTCTCCTTGCCGATTCCGCCGTCCACCTGGACTGCCGGCGTGTCGCCGATCAGCTCGCGGATGCGCTGCAGCTTCGCGATCGAGGAGTCCAGGAAGGCCTGGCCGCCCCAGCCCGGGTTGACCGTCATGCACAGGACCATGTCGGCCTGCACCGCGCTGATCGCTTCCGCCGGTGTGCCCGGATTGATCGCGACGCCGCTCAGACAGCCCGCTTCCTTGATCGCCTGCAACGCATAGTGCAGATGCGGCGTGGCCTCGGCGTGGACGGTGATCGAGTCCGCGCCCGCTTTCGCGAACGCGCGGATCTGCTCCTCGGGGCGCTCGATCATCAGGTGCACGTCGATTTTCGCGTTGGCCTCGTGGACCTGGTCCGCGATCGCTTTCACGACGAGGTCGCCCATCGTGATCGGCGGCACGAAGTGGCCGTCCATCACGTCGACGTGGATCACGCGCGCGCCCGCCGCGAGGACCGTGCCGACTTCCTCGCCCAAACGGGCGAAGTCGGCGGCGAGAATGGAGGGTGCGATGCCTTTGAGAGCCATGTGCCTTCTAGATCGGAGCCAGCATCGATGACTGGCAGTGCCCGCACATATACAGGGCCGTGTTCGACATGCGCACGATCGTCGAGTGTTCGCCACAGTTCGGGCACACGCTGCGAAGTTCGAAGCGGTGCAGGCAGTTCACGCAGCGGTAGCGGCCGGGGAGGTTCGTGGCACGCAGCCACGGCTCGTGGCACGCAGGGCAGGTGGAGCCCGTTTCTTCGGTGCTGCTCATGCGCTCTTGCGCAGACGCGCGATGAAGAAACCGTCGGTGCGGTCTCGGTGCGGGAGCGTCTGCAGATACTGCGGCATGGTCGGATGCTTCCAGAGCGGGAGCTCACTTGAAAGGTCGTCCACGCTGAAGTCGGGACGAATGGCCAGAAAAGCGCTCACCAGCTGCTCGTTCTCGCTGGGCGAGATCGTGCAGGTCGAGTAGACGAGGGTACCGCCGAGTCTGAGTGCGTTAGCTCCGGCCTGCAGGATCTGGAGCTGGAGCTCCGCGAGCGCCTGCGGGCGCCCGGCCTTGCGCCAGCGCGCGTCGGGACGGGAGGCGAGCGTGCCCAGGTCACTGCACGGTGGATCCACGAGCACCCGGTCAAAGCCCGTGGCGTGCGGGCTGGCGGCGTCGCCGGTGTGGACGTCGACGATCGTCGCGCCCATACGGGCGGCGGTGCGGCGGAGGGAGTCCGCGCGGCCCGCGTGCTGCTCGACGGCCACGATCTCCCCCTCGTTGCCCATCAGGGCCGCCAGGTGGGTCGTCTTGCCGCCCGGCGCCGCGCACAGGTCGAGCACGCGGTCGCCGGGCTGGGGCCCGAGGACCCGCGCGACCGCCATGGCGGCCCGCGACTGCGGCATGAAGAGGCCGTCTTCCCACTCGACGGTCGAGAACGCGTCGAACGGCTCGTCGAGGATCAGCGCCTCGTCCTCCAGCCGGGCCTGCAGGTGCAGGCGCTCGAGCAGGTCGGGCGCGGTCGTCTTGAGTGTGTTCGCGCGCAGGACGGACTCCGCGGGCTCGTTGTCGGCGGCCATCAGCGCGCGGGCGTCGGGCGCGCCGAGTGCGTCGAACCACAGCTCGGCGATCCATTCGGGGTGCGAGTGCGCGAGCGCGGCCTGCTTCGGGGTGGTGTCCTGGAGCTTGGCGATGATCGGGCGCGCCTCCCGCGTGGCGCGGCGCAGCACCGCGTTCACCAGCCCGGCCCCGCGCGGGGCGTCCCGCTTGGCCAGCTCGACGGCCTCCCCCACGGCGGCGTGCGCCGGCACGCGATCCAGATAGGCCAGCTGGAAGATCCCGAGCCGCAAGGCCGCCAACACCGGTTTGTCCAGCTTGCTGGACGAACGGCGGGCGAGCGCCTCGATCACGTGGTCGAGCGTCGCCACGCGCTGGACGGTGCCGTAGCTCAGGCGCGTGGCCAGGCCGAGATCGCGGGCGTCGAGTTGCAGCCGGCGCGCTTCGCCGTGCAGCGCACGGTCGGCCCACGCACCGCCCTCGAACACGCGCCGCACGACCGCGTACGCGCATTCGCGCGCGGGCGAGACGAGCGAATCGCCTCTAGATGGTTCGTCCATCTTGTCCTTGCGAGCCTTTACGAGCGCGTCGGGTTCTGATTGGCTGAAGCTCGCGCACGGTTGCGCAGTGATGCCTCGTACAGAGGTCCAATTTCCGGTCTGATCCTTAAGGTGTGAACGTGGGCTTTTACGGCCCTTTTCGTCGATGCTCATACGTTCGTCCAAATCGCCGTTGAGAGCCTTAATTTCTTCCGATAGGGCTAATGGACCGCGTACAACTTGCCGACACCTCCCCATGGAAGGGGATTGAGACTAATGTCGGACACTGACACCACGCACATCGCACCGCGGCCCTCCGCGCTCGGAGACCTGCGCCTTGCAGGCACGATCGCGACTGGCCTCGTCGCTGGAACTCTCGGCTTGGGCGCCCTCGCCGCGCCGCTCGTCGGCTGGAAGGACTGGACGTCCGGGCTGGAGCGCAACGCTTCCGCGCCGGCCTTGGCGATGGCCAAGCCGGCCACGAAGAAGCCGAACCAGCCCAACATCAAGTCCGGCACGGGCGAGACCGGCACGGGCAGCGCCACGCCGCTGACGGCGGTCGGCTTCCCGGGCGGCGGCACGGGCAGCGGCACGGCCGTGGCCGTGATCGTCGGCGGCGGCAGCGGCACCAACACGACTTCTGAGGCCGAGGCTGAGGCCGAGGCCGATGGCGTCCGACGCGCTGCCGGTTCCGGCGCGGGGCGCACGAGCGGCACCGTCGAGTCCGACGCCGAGAGCGGCGAGACCACGTTCACCTCGGGTACCGCCACGTTCACGCAGCCTGACCTCGGCGATCCGGACGGCGACGACATCCCGAACGATGTCGAGACCAAGCTCGGCACCAACCGCGACGAGGCCGACAAGTCCGGCATCAGCGGCGGCACCGCGGTCCGGATCGCGAGCAGCCCGCTCGCCAAGGACACCAACGGCGACGGTCGCATCGACGGCGACGACGACTCCGACGGTGACGGCGTCTCCAACGCGGTCGAAGAGGCCAACGGCAGCGACCCGCTGAACCCGAACTCCGACGGCGGCAGTGACGCCGACGGCATGGACGATCGCAACGGCGACGGCTACCCGGACGGCCTGCCTGTCCCGCCCGCGCCGGTCGAGGATCCGACGGTCGACGACGAGCCGACGCCGGTCACGCCGCCGGTCGAGGAGACCCCGGTCGAGGACGACACGCCCGCGCCGCCGGTCGAAGAGCCGACGGTCGAGCAGCCCACGCCGACCGATCCGACGCCTGAAGCTCCGCCCGCCGAGACGCCCGAAGCGCCGCCGGCCGCCCCGGAGGCCACGCCCGCGCCCGAGGCTCCCGCCCCGGCTCCGGCGCCTGAGCAGGCCCCCGAGGTCGAGGCTCCGCCCGCCGCTCCGGCGCCGGCCGCGGTCGCCGAGGTTCCGGTCGAGGCGCCCGCCCCGGCTCCGGTCGAAGCTCCGGCTCCGGCCCCGGTCGAGACGCCGGCCGAGGCCGCGGTCGCCACGCCGGCCGCCGACCCCGCCGAAACCCCCGCCTGGTAAGCACCACAAGGCACTTCGCCGATCGGGCGCCCTCCGGGGCGCCCGACGTGTTTAAGCGTCGAGCTTCTCGGCCGTCTCAGCCAGCAGGTGGCGGCGCCAGACGCCGTCGTCGGTCGTGTCGCGGCCCTCGAGCAGGTCGCGGGCCGGCGCCTCCGCGCGTTCGTCTCCGCGCAAGGCGAGGCCGTGGACGGCCTCCATGCGCGTGTCCTCGTCCGGGTCCTCGAGGCGGGCGGCGAGCGCGTCGCGCAGCGTCGGGCTGTCGGTCTCGGCGAGCGTGCCGAGCGCGAACGTCGCCCAGTCGCGGACCTTGGCGTCCGCGTCTGCCGAGAGCTCGACCAGCGCCTGCAGCGTCTCCTCGCCGGGGCGGCCGCCGAGCGCGAAGGCCACGGCCTCGCGGACGTACGTGTCCGCGTGCGCGCGCTGGGCGAGCAGCCAGTCCTGGCCGGCGGGCGCGCCGAGGTGACCGAAGGCGCAGATGATCGCCGAGAGCACGTGCGGGTTGTCCTCACGCTCGGCCATCGCCCGCAGCGCGGCCTCCTGCTCGGCGGGCAGCGCGGCGGTGGTGGTGCCGAGTTGACCGAGCACGTAGGCGGCGAGCTCCCGCAGCTCCGGGTCCTCGGAGGTGGCGAGCTCGCTCATGGTCGCGAGCGTCTCGGCGTTCCCGCGCGCGGCAAGTGCGCAGACGTGCGGCTGCCACTCGTCCTCCGGGTCCCGCCACTCGCGCTGGGCGGTCTGGAGGATCTCCTCCAGCGAGCGGTCGGGCAGCGCGGGGTCGAAGCGGAAGTTGCTCAGCTTCTCGTCGCGCTGGCCGCGCAGCCAGTCCTCGGCGGACATGACCTTGCCGCCGGCCGGCCTGACCTGCGTGAGCTCCAGCGCGCCGCCGTGGCAGTCCAGCAGCAACCGCAGCCCGTCCGTGCGGACCAGGCCGCCGGCGGGGGCGCGGGTCGGGCCGTCCACCCGCGCGTCGATCACGCCGAGGAACGTGCCGTCGGGCAGCGGGAGCCGGGAGCCGATGTGCGGGCGCAGCGCGCGGATCGTGCGCTGGACCTGCTCGGGCGTCTGCGTCGGGTCCAGGGCGCGCTCGCGCGGGCCGATCTTGTTCGCGTAGGTGACCTTGGACTCGTCCTGCTCGACCCGCTCCGGGCGCGTATCCAGCACCTCGACCAGGAGGCGCGCGCCGAGCTGCTCCAGCCGGGGAGCCAGGGTGCCGTAGTCGTCGTCTGGGTGGATCGGCTCGCGGCCGAGTGCGTAGACCGCGCCGGAGTCCCAGCCCGCGGTCACGTGCATGATCGCCACGCCGGTCTCGGCGTCGCCGGCCATGATCGAGCGCTCGATCGGCGCCGCCCCGCGCCAGCGCGGCAGCAGCGACGGATGCACGTTGATCATCTCGTAGTCGCTGAGCAGCGGCTCCTTGATCAGCACGCCGTACGCGCAGGTGGTCAGCACCTCCGGCTCCGCGTCCGCGATCGCCTGCAGCGTCTCCTCCGAATGCAGGTTCTCCGGCTGGATGAACGGGATGCCGAGCTGCTCCGCCAGCACCGCGACGGGCGGCGGCGCGAGCTTCTGGCCGCGGCCGCGCTTGGCGTCGGGCCGCGTGACGACGAGCTGCGGACGGTGCGCGGAGTCGGCGAGCGCCTGCAGCACGACCGCCGCGAACTCGGAGGTGCCGAGGTAGACGTTTCTCAAGCGGGTGCGGTTTCGAGCTGCTCGCGGAGGGTGCGCATGGCCTGCTTGCGCTGGTCTCGTGAGGTGCGGTCGAGGATCAGCACGCCGTCCAGGTGGTCCATCTCGTGCTGGATGACGCGCGCTTCCAGACCGGAGGCCTCGACGAGGAGCGGCTTGCCGTACTCGTCGAGCGCGGAGACGCGGACGTGCACGGGCCGTTCGACGTCCACGCCCACGCCCGGGAGGCTCAGGCAGCCCTCCTCTGAGGTCTCCTTGTCCTTGCTCGCCCACTCCAGCACGGGGTTCACGAGCGCGGCGACGGTGCCCTCGAGCTCGGTGCGGTAGACGAGCAGGCGGTGCATCTTGCCGACCTGGGTGGCGGCGAGCCCGATCCCGTAGGAGTCGTGCATCAGGCGGCCCATCCGGAGGACCTCCTCGCGCAGCGCGGCGTCGAAGTGGTTGATCTCCAGCGCGCGTGAGCGCAGCACCGGGTCGCCGTACTTGCGGACGTGCTTGAGCGCGGCTTCGCGACGCGCGCGGGTCTCGGGGTCGAGCCCCTCGGCGGGCTCGACAACCTCTCCGTGCGCCTCATCAGCCATTGGCTCGATGTTAGACAGGATCGACGTCCACGGAGAAGTTGACCTCTTTGAACGCCTTGGTCCGGGCGGCGTCCTCCACGGCGCGCCCTGTGGCGTGGATGGCGGCGCTGCGCTCGTGGGTCTTGAGCACGAGCTGGAAGCGGTCGCGGTCGCGCAGCCGGAACAGCGGCGCCGGGCCGAGCAGCTGCGTCTCCGGCACCTTGATCTGCTCGGCGATGGCGGCCGCGGCGACCCGGGCGGGCTCGGGGTCGGTGGCGCTCGTGATGACGCGGATCAGGTCCGCGAACGGCGGATACTCGTGCGCTTTGCGGCGCGCGAGCTCCTCTTTGAGGAAGCCATCGCTGTCGTGGTTGGCGGCGGCGACGATCGCGGGGGCGTCGGGAGAGCGCGTCTGCACGAGCACGCGGCCGCCCTTGGGCCCGCGCCCGGCGCGGCCCGCGAGCTGGGCGATCAGCGCGAACGTGCGCTCCTCCGCGCGGAAGTCCGGGAAGCGCAGCGTGCTGTCGGCGTCGAGCACCACGCCGAGCGTCACGTCCGGGAAGTCATGGCCCTTGGCCACCATCTGGGTGCCGAGCAGGAGGCCGGTCGGCGCCTGGTGAAAGCGCGCGAGCAACTCGGGGACGGCGTCCTTGGTCTGCGTGGTGTCGGCGTCCAGGCGGAAGATCGGGACGTCGAGCATGCCGCGGAGCTCGTGCTCGACCCGTTCGGTGCCGGCGCCGTGGCGGGCGACGGCGAGTGAGCCGCACGCGTCGCAGCGCTTCGGGACGCGTTCCTTGTGGCCGCAGTGGTGGCAGGCGATCTCGTGCTGCGCGCGGTGCAGGACCAGCGCGACGTCGCAGCGCGGGCACTCCCACGCCTTCCCGCACGTCTTGCAGCTGAGGAAATTCGACCAGCCACGGCGGTTGAGCAGCACGATCGACTTACGCGTGCCGAGGATCGCGCGCCGTGTCTCGGGGTGCAGCGAGTGCTGGGACTCGCGCATGTCCAGGATCCGGACGGGCGGGAGACCGTCAGCGCGCCGGGGCGTGAGCGTCGTCCGCGGCGTGACGCCGCCGACGTGCACGCCGGGCGGCGCGGGATCGTCCTGGAACACGAGCGGCTTCTTGGTCTCCACGCGTGAGGGGAGCCGCAGGCGGTGCATGGCGTGGACGGTCTCCGGGCGCGGGGTCGCGGAGCCGGCGACGA
Source organism: Solirubrobacter taibaiensis (assembly GCA_027587225.1). GTDB lineage: Bacteria > Actinomycetota > Thermoleophilia > Solirubrobacterales > Solirubrobacteraceae > Solirubrobacter > Solirubrobacter taibaiensis. The sequence goes on along the minus strand of JAPDDQ010000031.1, from coordinate 61,976 downwards.
GTCGCGCACCCGACTGGTAGGCGCGGTAGGCGGCGACGTGGCGCGCGTCGTAGCGCGGGTCGCCGTCCTGCTTGTAGGAGGCGTCGTGCTCCTCGTCGAGGACGATCAGGCCGAGGTTCTCGACGGGCGCGAACACGGCGCTGCGCGGACCGACCGCGATCCGGGCCTCGTTGGTCCTGAGGCGCCGCCACTCGTCGTAGCGCTCGCCCTCCGACAGCGCGGAGTGCAGCAGCGCGACCGTGTCCCCGAAACGCGCCTGGAAGCGCGCGACCGTCTGCGGGGTGAGCGCGATCTCGGGCACGAGCACGATCACGCCCTCCCCACGCTGCAGGCACGCCTCCGCCGCGCGGAGATAGACCTCGGTCTTGCCCGAGCCGGTCACGCCGTGCAGGAGGTGGCTGCCGCCCGCGTCGATGGCCGCGAGCGCGTCGATCTGGGGCTGCGTGAGGTCGTGGACGCGGTCCTCGACGGCGTTCGTGCGCGGCGTGCGGCGCTCAGCGCGTTCGCTGATCGTGACCAGCCCGCGGGCCTCGAGGCGGCGCAGCGCCGCGAGGTCCTTGCCGGCCGGGCCGGGCAGGCGGTCCAGAAGCTCGCGCTGCTTGGCGGTGAGCTTGCCTTCCTCGCCCGTGGGCTCCGCGTAGAAGTGGGTCTTGGACTTGCCGGGCGGGGGCGTGACGATGGCGAGGGCGCGTGCCGGCGTGGAGCAGTACTCCTCGGCGATCCAGTGCGCCAGATCCACCAGGTCCTCGGGGACCGTGTCGTCGCGGACGGAAGTGGGCGCCTGCAGCTTCTCCTCGGGGACGTCGGTCGCGTCGGTCGTGGCCACCACCACGCCGTCCAGCTGCTGGTGGCCGAACGGGATCCGCACGATCGAGCCCTTGACGAGCGCCAGGCCGTCCACCTTGTAGTCGAACGGCCCGGACAGGCGGCGCGTGGTGGTGAGGGGCTCGACCCGGGCGAACATCGTTGTGATCTAGCGTGGCAGGGGCGGCGGACCGTAGGATCGCGGCATGGTGATCGGCCGCGGCGCGGAGCTGGCCCAGATCGACCGGCTCCTCGCGAGTGCCCGCCTCGGCACCAGCGAGGCGCTCGTGATCACCGGCGAGGCGGGGATCGGCAAGACCGCCCTGCTCGAGTACGCCGTGGCGCAGGCCTCCGGGATGACCGTCCTGCGGGCCGCGGGCGTGGAGTCCGAGTCCGAGATCCCGTTCGCGGGCCTGTTGACGCTGCTGCGGCCCGTTCTGGGACGGATCGACGAGCTGCCCGTGCCGCAGGCCGACGCGCTGCGCGCGGCGCTGGGGCTCGCGACGGGCGCCGGCGGCGACCGGTTCCTGATCGGCGCCGCCACGTTGACGCTGCTCACCGCGTGCGCGGAGCACAGTCCCGTGCTGGTCGTGATCGACGACGCCCAGTGGATCGACGAGTCCTCGCTCGCCGCGATCCTGTTCGCCGCCCGCCGGCTGCTCGCCGACGCGCTGGCGATCGTGCTCGCCAGCCGCGGCGGTCCGCTGGACCTGCCCGAGCTCGCGCTCCCGGGTCTGGACCGCGCCACCGCGGCGCTGCTGCTCGAACGTCACGCGGGCCGCCCGCTCCCCCCGGGCGCCGCCGACCGCGCGTTCGACGCCACCCTCGGCAACCCGCTCGCCCTCGTCGAGTTGGCGGCGACGGCGGGAGAGTTGCCGCTGGAGCCCGCCGTGCCGGGACGCACGAGTCTGGAGGCGGCGTTCGCCGCCCGAGTCAGCGCCCTCCCGCATCCCACCCGGTCGGTGTTGGCGATCGCCGCCGCGGACGAGGAGGGAGGATTGGGCGTGATCGCCGCTGCGGCCGGGGATCTCACTCCACTCGCCGCCGCGGAGGCGGCGGGGCTCGTCACCCTCGCGCTCGACCAGCTCACGTTCTGCCATCCCCTTGCGCGGGCGGCGGCGTATCGCTGCGTGGCGCCGGACGAGCGGCGGGCCGCGCACGCGGCGCTCGCGCACGTCGAGCCGGATGCCGATCGGCGGGCGTGGCACCGGGCGGCGGCGACGCTCGGGCCCGACGCGGAGGTGGCCCACGAGCTCGAACGTGCGGGGCTGCGGGCGCGCGAGCGCGGGGCGTATACGGCGGCGGCGAGTTCGCTCGAGCGGGCGGCGCGGCTCACGGCGGACCCGCCCGCCCGGGCGCGGCGGCTCTTCCAAGCGGCCGAGGCGGCGTGGCTCGCCGGGCACGCCGAGCGCGCGGACGAGCGCCTCGCCGAGGCCCGCGCGCTGTGCGAGGACCCGGTCCTGCGCGTCGAGATCGACCAGCTGCGCGGGCACGCGGCGCTCCGCGGCGGGAACGTCCGGGCCGCGCACGACATCCTCGTCGAAGCAGCGCGCCACGCCGCGCCGGAGCAGGCCGTGGAGATGCTCGCCGAGGCCACCGACGCGTCCGGGTTTGCGGCGGACCCGGCCCGGATGCTCGACGCCGCCCGCCGCGCGCAGGCCACGCTCACCCCCGCCTCCCCACCCCGCGCACGCGTCCGGGCGACGCTCGCGCTCGGCATGGCCCTCATCTACTCGGGCGAGGACGGAGCGCCGCCGCTGCGCGAGGCGACCGCCATCCTCGACGCCGAGCCGGCCCTCGCCACCGACCCGACCCTGCTCGCGTCCGCCGCGATCGGCGCGCTGTGGCTCAGGGAGGCCGAACGCGGCCGAGTGCTCATCCAGCGGGCGATCGACACCGCCCGCCACCAGGGCGCCGTCGGCGCGCTGCCGTTTCCGCTCTGGCTCGCCGGGCGCGACGCGGCCACGTCGGACCGGCCGCACGTGGCGGTCGCGCTCTACGAGGAAGCGATCCGGCTCGCGCGAGAGACCGGGCAGGCCACGAGCCTGTGCGCCGGGCTGGCCGGCCTCGCGTGCGTCCAAGCCCGCCAGGGCCGTGAGACCGCCCACGCCGCGGAGGCGCTCCAGCTCGCGCAGCAGCTCGGGCTCGCCTTCTTCGAGCTGTGGGCCCTCGACGCGCTGGCCGAGCTGGAGCTGGGCCGCGGGAACCTGGAGCAAGCGACCCAGCACCTGCGCGCCAAACAGCACCTGCTCGCCGAGCGCGGGATCGCGGACCCCGACGTGTCCCCCGTGCCCGATCTCGCCTCGATCGACCCGGACACGCCGCTCGAGGCCTTCGCCGAGGCGGCCATCGCCAAAGGCCAGCCCTGGTCCCTCGCGCGTCTCGCCCGCGCGCAGGGCGAGTACGAGCGCGCCCTGGACCTGCACGCCCGCACCCCCGACCGGTTCGAGACCGCCCGCACCCTGCTCGCCCAGGGCGAGGCGCTCCGCCGCGCACGACAGCGCACGCAGGCGCGCGAACCGCTCCGCACCGCCATCGCCACGTTCGACGCGCTCGGCGCCGCCCCCTGGGCCGAGCGCGCCCGCCGCGAGCTGCAGGCCAGCGGGGAGACGGCGAGAAGACGCGACCCGCTCACGCTCGACGCCCTCACCCCGCGCGAGCTCCAGGTCGCGCTCGTCGTCGCCGAGGGCCACACGATCCGCGAGACCGCCGGCAAGCTCTTCCTCTCCCCCAAGACCGTCGACCACCACCTGCAGAGCGTCTACCGCAAGCTCGCGATCGACTCGCGCACCGCCCTCGCACAAGCACTTGGGGTTCGCTGAAGCATGGGCGATGCACCTGATGTGGTGCAGCCGCCAGTGCCTCGGGCCGCCCGCGACAAGCGTGGCGTGCCTCTGGCACGTGAGCGTCGTGGGTGGCACGAGGTGCCGCGGATGTGCCGCAGCAGGGGTGTCGGAATGCTTCAGCGGGCCCCATCAGGACCCCCTCCCGATGCGAGCGCCCGACGCCCCGACTTAGCGTCGCCACCATGTCCACACAGACGATCGACGAGGCCAAGGTCAACGCGTTCGTGATGAACGCCGTCTCCGAGCTCGGCGCCACGCTGAACGCCGCGCTCGTGGTGATCGGCGACCGCCTCGGCCTCTACAAGGCGATGGCCGGCGCGGGCGCGCTCACCCCGCGCGAGCTCGCGGACCGCACGCAGACCAACGAGCGCTACGTGCGCGAGTGGCTCAACGCCCAGGCCGCGGGCGGCTACGTCACCTACGCGGACGGCCGCTACACGCTCCCCGCCGAGCACGCCATGGCGCTCGCCGACGAGAACAGCCCCGCGTTCCTGCCCGGCGCGTTCCAGCTGATGACCGCCGCCGTCCGGGACGAGCCGAAGATCGCCGAGGCCTTCAAGAGCGGCGCGGGCGTCGGCTGGCACCAGCACAGCCACGACCTGTTCGAAGGCTGCGAGCGGTTCTTCCGCCCCGGCTACCAGCACAACCTGACGCAGTCGTGGATTCCCGCGCTGGACGGCGTCGAGGACAAGCTGCGCCTCGGCGCGCGCGTCGCCGACGTCGGCTGCGGCCACGGCGCCTCCACGCTGATCATGGCCGACGCCTACCCCGCGTCCGACTTCCGCGGCTTCGACTACCACGGCGAGTCGATCGCCGCCGCCACCCAGAAGGCCGACCAGCGCGCCTGGTTCGAGGTCGCGTCCGCGCAGGACTTCCCCGGCAAGGGCTACGACCTCGTCACCACCTTCGACTGCCTGCATGACATGGGCGACCCGGTGAGCGCCGCGCGCCACATCCGCGAAGCGCTCGCCGACGACGGCACCTGGCTGCTCGTGGAGCCCTTCGCCGGGGACACGGTGGAGGAGAACCTGAACCCGGTCGGCCGCGTCTACTACGCCGTCTCCACGCTCGTCTGCACGCCCGCGTCGCTCTCGCAGGAGGTCGGCCTCGCGCTCGGCGCCCAGGCGGGAGAGGCGCGCCTGCGCGACGTCGTCACCGCCGCCGGCTTCACGCGGATGACCCGCGTGGCCGAGACGCCGTTCAACCTCGTGCTCGAGGTGCGCCCGTGAGCCGAGCGCGGTACCCCGACCACGAGGGGTACGCGACGCGTGACGGCGTGCGGCTCTTCTACGAGGTCTACGGGGACGCCAAGGACACGATCCTGCTGCTCCCGACGTGGTCGATCATCCACTCGCGCATGTGGAAGGCCCAGATCGCCTACCTCGCGCGGCATTTCCGGGTGATCACGTTCGACGGGCGCGGGAACGGCAAGTCGGATCGCCCAAAAGGCATCCCCGCCTACACCGAGGCGGAGTTCGCGGCCGACGCGCTCGCGGTCCTGGACGCCACGCAGACCGACGCGGCCTTCTTGGCCGGCCTGTCGTGCGGCGCGCTGTGGGCGACGCTGCTGGCCGCGAACCACCCCGAGCGCGTGCGCGGCGTGGCCTACATCGGGCCCGCCGTGCCGCTCGCGCCGCCGCACCCGGAGCGGGCGATCTGCGACCGCTTCGAGGAGGACCTGCGGGGCGCGTCGGACCCGTGGGCGATGTACAACCGCCACTACTGGCGCGAGGACTACCGCGGCTTCCTGGAGTTCTTCTTCGCCCAGATGTTCAACGACCCGCACTCGACCAAGCAGATCGAGGACTGCGTGCGCTGGGCGCTGGAGACCGACCCGGAGACGCTCGCGGACACGATGTCGGCCCTGTCGCTGTGCCGGCTCGAGTCCTTCGAGGACACGATCGCCCGCGTGCAGTGCCCGGTGCTGGTGATACACGGCGACCGGGACCTGATCCGCCCACACGCCCAGGGCGCGGCGCTGGCGGAGGCCACCGGCGGTCGCCTGGTGACGATGCCCGGCTCCGGCCACGGCCCGCAGGCGCGCAAGCCGGTCGAGGTGAACCGGCTCCTGTACGAGTTCGCCGGCGGCACACGGCCGGAGCGTCGTCGCTCCCGGCGCCGCCGCGCGCTGTTCGTCTCCTCCCCGATCGGCCTCGGCCACGCGCGGCGCGACGTCGCGATCGCCCAGGAGCTGCGCCGGCTGCACCCGGACCTCGACATCGACTGGCTCGCCCAGGACCCGGTCACCCGCGTGCTCGAGGCCGAGGGCGAGCGCATCCATCCCGCCAGCCGGTACCTCGCCAACGAGTCCGCGCACATGGAGTCCGAGTCGGCCGAGCACGACCTGCACTGCTTCCAGGCCTGGCGCCGGATGGACGAGATCCTCGTCGCGAACTTCATGGTCTTCGACGACGTCGTGGAGGCGCAGGACTACGACCTGTGGATCGGGGACGAGGCCTGGGAGCTGGACTACTTCCTGCACGAGAACCCGAACCTCAAGCGCGCGCCGTACGTGTGGCTGACGGACTTCGTCGGCTGGCTGCCCATGAATGGCGAGGCCCACCTCACCACCGACTACAACGCCGAGATGCTGTCGCATATCGATCGCCACCCGGGGTTGCGGGACCGGTCGCTGTTCGTCGGCGACCCGGACGACGTCGTGCCCGACACGTTCGGGAACGACCTCCCGGCCATCCGCGACTGGACCGAGCGCCACTTCGACTTCCCGGGCTACGTGACGGGCTTCGCGCCCGTCGAGGACCGCGAGCGGCTACGCGCGCGGCTCGGCTACCGGCCGGGCGAGCAGGTGTGTGTCGTCACTGTCGGCGGCTCTGGCGTCGGCGCGGCGTTGCTGCGGCGCGTGATCGCCGCCTACCCACTGGCCCGGGCGCGGGTCCCGAACCTGCGGATGATCGTCGTGGCCGGCCCGCGCATCGACCCCGCCTCGCTCCCGCAGCACCCGGGCCTGGAGGTCCGCGCCTACGTCCACGACCTCTACCAGCACCTCGCGGCCTGCGACCTCGCCGTCGTGCAGGGCGGGTTGACGACCGCGATGGAGCTGACCGCCAACCAGCGCCCGTTCCTCGCGTTCCCGCTGCGCCACCACTTCGAGCAGAACTTCCACGTCCGCCACCGACTCGAGCGCTACGGCGCGGGCCGGTTCATGGACTTCGAGACCGACGGGCCGGAGGAGATCGCCGACGCGATCGCGGCGGAGATCGGGCGTGACGTCGACTACCTGGAGGTGGAGACGGGTGGAGCGGCGCGCGCGGCCGCGCTGATCGCCGAGCTCCTCTGACCGGCCGCGCCAGTACGCTCGGCACGTGCCGTCCGCGTCCACGCTCGCCCTGTTCGCCGCTGCGGCGTTCGTGCTGATCCTGATTCCCGGGCCGAACATGCTGTTCATCGTCGCCCAGAGCCTCGCCGGGGGCCGCCGGAACGGCGTGGCGGCCGCGTTCGGGCTGCTGACCGGCACGCTGATCTACATCGCCGCGGCCGCGGTCGGCGTGGCGGCGGTGATCGCGTCCTCGGCGCTGGCGTTCGACGTGCTGCGCTACGCCGGCGCGGTCTACCTGGTGTACCTCGGCGTCAAGGCGTGGCGCAGCAAGGAGACGCCTGGCGCGGTGGCCGTCGAGCGCGGGCGCACCTACCGGCAGGCGATCGTCGTCCAGCTGCTGAACCCGAAGGTCGCGCTGTTCTTCGTCGCGTTCCTGCCGCAGTTCGTCGATCCCGCGCAGGGACCGGTGGCCACGCAGGTCCTCGTGTTCGGCGCGATCCTCGGCGGTCTCGGACTCGTCATGGACTGCGGCTATGCGGCGCTCGCCGCGATTCCGGCCAAGCGCTTCAGTGGCCTGAACAAGGTCTCCGGCGTGCTCTACGTCGCCATGGGCGCCGCCGCCGTGCTGTTGGGCGGCCGTCGCTGATCCTCGAGGGCGACAACCTCGCCCACCTGCGAGACCTGCCGGACGAGGTGGCGCAGATCGTGTACGCCGACCCACCGTTCAACACCGGCAAGACGCAGACCCGCCGCTCGCTCGTCACCACGCCGGACGACGACGGCGACCGGACGGGCTTCGGCGGGCGCCGGTACAGCACCAAGCTCCTCGCCCAATCGTCGTACAAGGATGTTTTCGAAGACTACTTAGGGTTCCTCGGACCCCGGCTGGAGGAGATCCGACGCATCCTCCACCCGACGGGCACCCTGTACCTCCACCTCGACTACCGCGAGGCTCATTACGTCAAGCTTTTGCTTGACGAGCTGTTCGGCCGCGAGTGCTTTCTGAACGAGCTGATCTGGGCCTACGACTACGGGGCGAAGGCCAAGGGCCGCTGGCCGCAGAAGCACGACACGATCCTCGTGTACGTCAAAGACCCGCGTCAGTACTACTTCGACAGCGAGGGCGTGGACCGTGAGCCCTATATGGCGCCGGGCCTCGTCACCCCGGAGAAGGTCAAGCGCGGAAAGCTGCCGGTGAGCGTGATGTGGCACACGATCGTCTCCCCCACCGGGCGCGAGAAGACGGGCTATCCGACGCAGAAGCCCGAGGGTCTGCTGCGCCGCTTCGTGCAGGCGAGCACCCGCCCCGGCGACCTGTGCGTGGACCCGTTCGCGGGCTCCGGCACGCTCGGCGCGGTGGCGCGCAAGCTGGACCGTCGCTATCTGCTGATCGACGAGAGCCCGGAGGCCGTCCGGGTCATGCGGGAACGCCTTGCCTGAGCGGATCGTCGCGTTCGGCCCGGGCCGCGTGAACCTGATCGGGGAGCACACGGACTACAACGACGGGCTCGCGATGCCGTTCGCGATCGAGCGCGGCGTCACGGTCACGGCCGAGCCGGCGCGGCGCTTCACCGTCGACGCGCTCGACCTGGGCGAGCAGGACGAGTTCGACGCACCCAAGCGAGCCGACGGCTGGCGCGCCTTTCCGCGCGGGATGGTCGCCGAGTTGCGTGCCGCGGGGTTCGACGTCGCCCCCGCGCACCTGACGATCACCGGCGACGTCCCGCAGGGCAGCGGCCTCTCGTCGTCCGCCGCGCTCGAAGCCGCGCTCGCCCTCGCGCTCCTCGGCCGCGTACCCGACGAGCTGATCGAGCTCGCGCAGCTGTGCTCCCGCGTGGAGAACGACTGGGTCGGCGCGGAGACGGGCCTGCTCGACCAGCTGGCGTCCCTGTGCTCTCGCGAGGCGCACGTGCTGCGGATCGACTTCCGCTCGCTCGCCGTCGATCCCTACCCGCTGGACCTCGGCGACTGGCAGCTGGTCACCGTGGATTCCGGCGCGACCCACTCGATCGCCGCCTCGGGCTACAACGAGCGCCGCGCCGAGTGCCGCGCCGCATGCGAAGCCCTCGGCATCGCGACCCTCCGCGACGCGACGACCGGCCGCCTGGACGGCGTGCTGGAGCGCCGTGTCCGGCACGTGGTGAGCGAGAACGCCCGCGTGGAGGCCACGGCCCAAGCGCTCGACGCCCACGATCTCGAGACCGTCGCCCGCCTGCTCGACGAGTCCCACGCCTCACTGCGCGACGACTACGAGGCGTCCGTGCCCGAGGTCGAAGCCACCGTGGATCGCCTGAAGGCCGCCGGAGCCGCCGGCGCCAGGATGGTCGGCGGCGGCTTCGGCGGTTCGGTGCTCGCGCTCTTACCCGGAGGAGTCCCCCGGCCGGCGGGTGCCCTCGCCGTCGCTCCCCACGCTGCTGCTCGCCTGCTCTGACTCGGCCAGCTCCTGCCCGAGCGGGCGGGTGAAGGCCCACAGCAGCATCAGCAGCCCGAAGATCAGCATGCCGATGCCGGCGAAGAGGTTGATGTGCACACCCGCGGCCTTGTCGATCTCTGCCTGTGAGTCGAAGAGTCCGAGGATGATCAGCAGCACGCCCCAGGCGGTGAACACGCCGCCGATGATGCGACGCAGATCGAACAGGTTCGCTGCGCGTTCCGCATGATTGTCCGTGTCAGACATGTCTCACCTCCTACCAGAGTGCGAGGGTCAGGATGGCGGCGCCGGCGAGCACGCCGAACCCCATCAGCTTCGGTGATTCCCACCACGCGTACTGCGTGCCCGCGTGCTCGTCCTCCGCGGCCATGCCGTACACCAACCCCTGCAGCTCCTCGATCGGCTTGGGCTTGGTGAAGTAGGTCACGATCACGGTGACGATCGCGTCGACGACGAACGCGGAGCCCGCGCCCCACATCGACTGGTCGAGGTCGGAGCCGAACGCGATCCAGCCCGCCTTGTAGCCGATGAACAGCCCGCCGGCGGTGATGGTGCCCGCGATCAGACCCCACAGGCCGGCGGCCGGCGTCATCCGCTTCCAGAACATGCCGATGATGAACGTCGCGAACAGCGGCGCGTTGAAGATCGAGAACAGCGCCTGCAGGTAGTTCATCAGGTTGTCGTAGGTGGACGCGATCAACGCGGTGAAGATCGAGATCCCGATGCCGCCGACGGTCGCGATACGGCCGAAGTTGATGTACCACTCATCCGGCATGTTCGGTTTCAGGTACGGCTCCACGAGGTCGGTGGTGACCACCGTGTTGAACGCACTCACGTTCGCCGCCACACCCGCCATGAACGACGCCATCAACCCGGTGAGCGCGATGCCCAGCATGCCGTTGGGCAAGTACTGGTTCATCAAGAGCGGAATCGCGTTGTTGTACTCCATGTTCGGCCCGCCGGAGCCGAGGCCCTCGATCACCACGATGGCGATCATGCCCGGGATGATCATCACGAACGGCAGGAACAGCTTCGGAATGGCACCGATCAGCGGCGTCCGCTGCGCGGCGCGCAGGTCTTTCGCGGACAGGGCGCGCTGGACCTCGGCGAAGTTCGTCGTCCAGTAGCCGAACGCCAGCACGAAGCCGAGACCGAACACGATGCCGATCCAGGTCGCCCCGATCGGGTTGGTCACATCGCCGGGGTTGGTGCCCTGCAGCGCGTGCAGGCCGGCCTCGCCGAGCTTGCCCCCGCGGATCTCCTCTTTGAGCCCGTTCCAGCCGCCGACGGCGTGCAGGCCGATCACCGTGATCGGGATCAGCGCCGCGAGGATGACGAAGAACTGCAGCACCTCGTTGTAGATCGCGCTCGACAGGCCGCCGAGCGAGATGTAGGCCGCGACGATGACCGCCGCGACGATGATGCCGACGATGATCGGCCACCCGAGCAGCAGCTTGAGCACGAGCGCGAGCGCGAACAGGTTCACGCCGGCGATCAGGACCGTCGCGATCGCGAACGTGACGCTGTTGAAGACGTGCGACTGCTTGTTGAAGCGCAGCAGCAGGTACTCCGGCACCGAGCGGACCTTCGAGCCGTAGTAGAACGGCATCATCACCAGGCCGAGGAACACCATGGCCGGGATCGCACCGATCCAGTAGTAGTTGACCGTCGCGATGCCGTACTGGGCACCGTTGGCGGCCATGCCGAGCACCTCGGTGGCGCCGAGGTTGGCGGAGATGAACGCCAGGCCTGTGATCCAGGCCGGCAGAGAGCGTCCCGACAGGAAGTAGTCGAGACTGCTCTTGATGTAGCGCTTCGCGGCGAAGCCGACGCCGAGGACGACGACGAAGTACGACGCGACGATCAGGTAGTCGACGAAGTTGGTGTCGAGCCTGACGTCATTCACGAGTGGGGCCTCCTCATGGAGGCCCCTTACCCGTTTAAGCGTTCCTTAGATGAGAGCGCGCTGTCGCCTAGGCGACGGTGTCGGCCACGGCGAGGCCGGCGGCCTCACGCAGCGCGTCGGCCTTGTCCGTCTTCTCCCACGTGAAGTCGTCGTCCTCGCGGCCGAAATGGCCGTAGGCAGCGGTCTTCTGGTAGATCGGACGGTGCAGCTGCAGGTACTCGCGGAAGGCGCCGGGACGCAGGTCGAAGAACTCGTCGACCAGGGCGGCGATCCGGCCGCGGCCGATCTTCTCCGTGCCGAACGTCTCCACCATCACCGAGACGGGGTGCGCGACGCCGATGGCGTAGGCGACCTGGACCTCGACGCGGTCGGCGAGGCCGGCGGCGACGAGGTTCTTCGCGACGTAGCGCGTGGCGTAGGCGGCCGACCGGTCCACCTTCGACGGATCCTTGCCCGAGAACGCGCCGCCGCCGTGACGGGCCATGCCGCCGTAGGTGTCGACGATGATCTTGCGGCCCGTGAGGCCCGCGTCGCCCACCGGACCACCGATGACGAAGCGGCCGGTCGGGTTCACGAGGAAGTTCTTGCGCAGCTTGGCGGCGTCGTACTTGTCCTCGGGGAGGATCGGCAGCACGACGTGCTCCCACAGGTCGTTCTCGATCTGCTCGCGCGTCGCCCGCTCGGCGTGCTGCGTGGAGATCAGGACCTTCTCGACCGAGACGGGCTTGCCGTCCACGTACTTGACCGAGACCTGGGTCTTGCCGTCGGGACGCAGGTAGTCCAGCGTGCCGTCCTTGCGGACCTCCGACAGGCGGAAGGCCAGCTTGTGCGCGAGCGAGATCGGGAGCGGCATGAGCTCCGGCGTCTCGTTCGACGCGTAGCCGAACATCATGCCCTGGTCGCCGGCGCCGGCGATGTCCAGTTCATCGTTGTCGGAGTCGTCGGTGCGGCGCTCGAGCGCCTCGTCGACGCCCTGCGCGATGTCCGGCGACTGCTTGTCGATCGCGTTCAGCACGGCGCAGGAGTCGGCGGAGAAGCCGAGGTCCGCGTCGACGTAGCCGATGCGGCGAATCGTCTCGCGCGCGATCTCCTGGATGTCGACGTAGGTGGAGGTCGAGATCTCGCCGGACACGACCACGAGGCCGGTGTTCACGAGCGTCTCGCAGGCCACACGGCCCGTCGGATCGGCAGCCAGGACGGCATCCAGGACGCCGTCGGAGATCTGGTCGGCGACCTTGTCGGGGTGGCCTTCGGTCACGCTCTCGGACGTGAACAGGTACTCGTTGTCGCTCTGATGGCTCATTGAACGTGAAAGGCTAGCGAGTTTGGGGTTGTTTGCCGTTAGGCCGATCGTTCAGCTTTTGATCGGTTCTTGCGCTCTACGAAGTCGATGATCACGGGCACGCCGTCGAGCCCGTAGCGGTCCCGCAGCCGATTCTCGATGAAGTAGGCGTAGTCGCGGGTGACGCGCTGGCGCGAGTTGATCTGGATCGCGAACCGCGGCGGCGCCTCGCCGATCTGCGTGATGTAGAGCATCTTCAGCCGGTGGCCCTGCTTGGCCGGCGGCTGGCGCACGGTGAGCACATCCGCCAGGAAACGGTTGAGCTCCGGCGTGGGGATCCGGTGCTTGGACCGGTCGGCGATCGCGAGCACCTCGGTCATCACGCGGTTGATGTTGCGGCCCGTCTTCGCGGACGCCGTGAGCACGCGCGGGCGCAGGCGCAGCTTCTGGTTCACGCGGGCGCGCTCGGCCTCGAGCTCCTCCGCGCCGACGCCGCCGCCCGGGCCACGCGCGTCCTGGTCGCCGCCCGTGATGTCCCACTTGTTGAGCACGAGCGCGGTCGCGCAACCGGCCTTCATCGCCAGCTCGGCGACGCGCAGGTCCTGCGAGGTGACGCCGTCCTGCGCGTCGCAGACGACGAGCGCGACGTCCGCGCGCTCCGCGGCGCGCTGCGAGCGCAGGTTCGTGTAGTACTCGACCGACTCGGTGACCTTGGCCTGGCGGCGCATGCCCGCCGTGTCGACGAGGATGACCTTGCGGCCGTCGACCTCGATCGGCGTGTCGATCGCGTCGCGCGTGGTGCCGGCGATGTCGGAGACGATCACGCGTTCGCGGCCCAGGAAGGCGTTGACGAGGCTGGACTTGCCGACGTTCGGGCGGCCGATGATCGCGAGGCGCACGGTGTCCTCGTCCTCCTCGGGCAGCTCGTCCTCATCCGGCAGGAGCTCGACCAGCTTGTCGAGCAGGTCGCCGGTGCCGAGGCCCTGCGCGGCGGAGACGGCCAGCGGCTCGCCGAGGCCGAGGCCGTAGAAGTCGTGCGCGAGCGGCAGGTCCTGCGGCTGGTCGATCTTGTTCGCGGCCACGACGATCGGGATGTTGCCGCGCCGCAGGATGTCCGCGATCTCGGCGTCGCCGGGACGCAGCCCGGCGCGCGCGTCGACCACGAGCAGCGCGACCTGGGCGTCCGCCAGGGCTTCCCGCGCCTGGTCCTGGATGCTGACGGCGAGCGGGTCCTCGTCGTGCAGGTCCACGCCGCCGGTGTCGATCAGCGTGAACGTGCGGCTGTTCCAGTCGGTCGAGAGCTCCTTGCGGTCACGCGTGACCCCGGGGCGCTCGTGGACGACGGCTTCGCGGCTCTGGGTGAGCCGGTTGACGAGGGATGACTTGCCCACATTGGGGTAGCCGACGACGGCGATCTTCATCGCTTTGCCTCCGCGAGTGCAGCGATCGCGTCGACGACTTCGTCGAGCGTCAGGTTGGTGGTGTCGACCTGGTCGGAGCCAGGCGGTGCTTCGAGGGTGGAGCGGCCTTCGGTGTTGTCGCGCTCGTCGCGCACGCGCTGCTTGGCCAGGACGTCTTGCACGTCCAGGTTCAGCTGGGACGCGCGGCGCTCGGCCCGCACTTCGGGGTCGGCGTGCAGGAAGACCTTGACGGCGGCGTCCGGCGCGACGACCGTGCCGATGTCCCGGCCTTCCGCCACCCAGTTCCCGGTGGCCACGATCTCCTGCTGCTTGGCGACGAGCGCCTTACGCACCTCGGGGTCCGCGGCGACCTGGCTGGCCAGGTCCGAGACGCCGGGCCGGCGGATCGCGGCGGTCACGTCCTCGCCGTCCAGCAGCACGGCGTGGTCGTGGAAGGCGATGTTCGCGCGCGAGGCGACGACGCCCGCGGGCTCCTCACTGTCGCGCGCGGCGAGGCCGACGCACCGATACATCGCCCCCGTATCGAGGTAGGTGAAGCCGAGCCGCTCCGCGACAGCGCGTGCAACCGTGGACTTCCCTGCCCCTGCGGGACCGTCGATGGCGATGACCATGACTTACAGAGGCTAGCTACCGGTCAGTCAGCGCCCTTACGTGATCGGGTGTCGCGATGCCCGCCCTGAGCAGCGGATCCGGGATCGGCTCGCCGCGCGTGGCGGTGATCGGGACCACGCCGGCCCAGGTGTCCAGCTCGTAGTCGGGCTCGTCGTCGCCGGGCGGGCCGGAGCGGACCTTGGCGCTGCCTTCGTGCAGGGGCAGGCTGAGCACCTCGGTGGCCTTGAGCTCCTTCGGGTTGGGCCAGCGGACGTGTTCCCAGCGGCCCGGGATGAGCTTCTCGGTGAACAGCTCGAGCGCGCGTTCCTTGTCCGGCGCCTGCTCCAGCGTGCCGTACAGGATCGCGGAGCGGTAGTTCATCGAGTGGTGGAACGCGCTGCGGGCGAGCACGATCCCGTCCACATGCGTGACCTCGATGCACGCCTCGGTGCCCGCGCGCAGCGCCCGGACGGTGCGGCTGGCGTTGCTGCCGTGGATGAGCAGGGTGTCCCCGTCGCGCGCGATCAGCGTCGGGATCACCGCCGGGTGACCGGTCTTGGTGACGAACCCGACGTGGCCGATCAGCGCCTCGTCGAGGATCGCGTAGAGCGTCTCGGTGTCGTGGTGGCCCCGGTCCGGGACCCGCGTGAGCTTGGTTCTGGGTGTCTTGAGCATCTGTTACAGTACAGTTTGAGTTCTGTGTCGGCACAGTTTGTCATATCCGGAGCGTCGGCGGAAGCCATTGCGGCGTCGGTCGAGCGCGCGGTCGCCGCGGGCGCGCTGGCGCCGGGCGCTCGGCTCCCGTCGGTGCGCACGCTCGCGGGCGAGCTGGACGTGTCGCCGACGACGGTCGCGTCCGCGCTGGCGGAGCTCCGCCGCCGCGGCGTGGTCGTCTCCCGCCCCCGGTCGGGCACCCGCGTCGCCGACCGCCCGCCCCTGAGCTCTTCGCGAGCGCCCGCGCCGGCGCCCGCGGGCACGCGCGACCTCGCCCTGGGCAACCCCGACCCGGCCCTCCTCCCCGCGTTGCCCTCCATCTCCCCCTCCCAGAGGTTGTATGGGGAGTCACCCGTGGACCCCGAGCTCGCTGCGCTGGCGCGCGACGCGTTCGTCGCCGACGGCGTGGCCGCCGAGCGGATCGTGGTCGTCAACGGCGCGCTCGACGGGATCGAGCGCGTGCTCGCGGCGCAGCTCTCCCCCGGCGATCTGCTGGCGGTCGAGGACCCGGGCTGGCCGGGCGTGCTCGATCTGGCGCGGGCGCTCGGGCTGCGGCTCGCGCCGGTGGCGGTGGACGATCACGGGATGCGGCCTGAGGCACTCGCCGCGGCGCTGCACGCCGGCGCGCGCGGGGCGATCATCACGCCGCGCGGGCACAACCCGTCCGGCGCGGCGCTGGACGCTGACCGCGCCGCGACGCTGCGCGCACTCCTGCGCGACGTGTTCGTGGTCGAGGACGACCATCTCGGCCCGGTCGCCGGCGTGCCGTATCACTCGGCGGCGGGGGCGAGCGGCCGGTGGGCGGTCGTGCGCTCGGTCTCCAAGTGGCTCGGGCCGGACCTGCGCTGCGCCGTCCTCGCCGGCGACGAGCTCACGCTCGCGCGCGTCGAGGGCCGGCTCTCACTCGGCCCCGGCTGGGTCAGCGGCATCCTGCAACGACTCACCGCCCGTCTGTGGGCGGATGAGGACGTCGCCGCGGTCGTCCACCAGGCCGCGGACGTCTACACGGCCCGCCGCGCCGCGCTCGTCGATGCCCTGGCCGCGCACGGGCTCGCCGCCCACGGGCGCAGCGGGATGAACGTGTGGGTCCCCGTGCCGGACGAGGACGCGGCCGTCCGCGCGCTGCTCGCCCACGGCGTGTCGGTCGCGGCGGGCGCGCCGTTCCGCCTCGAGGCCGGCCCGGCGATCCGCGTGACGACCGCGACGCTGCGGTTCGACGAGGCCCCGGCTTTGGCGGCCGCGCTGGCCGCAGCGGTCCATCCGCCGCGCCGCACCCGCGCCGCGTGAGGCTTTCGCCACCGATCAGCATTCGACAACTCCTCGCCCACAGACGTATCGTCCCGGCTCGTGAACTGGCGCCGTTGTGGCTCCGCGGCCGTTGAGGCCTACAGGTTCGACCCCGACCGGGGTGTGATCGAGCTGCTCTTCACCGACGGCCACTTGGTCTACGACTTTCCCTGCAGCGCGATGCTCTACCAGGAGTTCCTGCTCGCGCCCTCGAAGGGCCGGTTCGTGAACGGTGTGCTCAGGCCGCACGCCGAGCGCCACAACTGGAAGCCGACGCCGCGCCCGCTGAGCGGCGCCTCGTGATCCGGCCGCTCTGGCACCCGGAGACCGTGTACCTGAACACGGCGAGTTTCGGGCTTCCGCCCGATCCCGCCTGGGAGGCGCTGCAGCAGGCGCAGCAGGATTGGCGCCACGGCCGCGTGAGCTGGGAGCACTGGACCGCTGTCACCGACCGGGCACGAGCGGAGTTCGCGACGCTGACGCGCTCGCACCCCGAGCACGTCGTCGTCGGCGCGACCGTCTCGGGCCTCGTGTCACACATCGCCACCGCCATCCCCGACGGCGCGCGCGTGCTCTCGCCCGAGCCGGAGTTCGTGTCGCTGCTGTTCCCGTTCCTGGCGCAGGCCGGGCGCGGCGTCACCGTCGATGTCGTGCCTCTGGACAAGCTCGCGGAAGCGATCGACGCCAGCACCGATGTCGTCGCGGTCTCCGCGGTGCAGTCCTCGACGGGTGAGCTCGCCGACCTGGACGCGATCGCCGACGCCGCGCACCACCACGGCGCGCGCACGATCATCGACGCCACGCACGCGATCGGTTGGCTCCCGCTCGACGCCACCCGCTTCGACGCGGTCGCCTGCGCGGCCTACAAGTGGCTGATGAGCCCGCGCGGCACCGCGTTCATGGTGCTCAAGCCCGACCTGGCGGACACGCTCAACCCCGACCAGGCGGGCTGGTACGCGGCCGCGAACCCGCTCACGGACCAGTTCGGCCCGCCGCTGCGGCTCGCACCCGACGCACGCCGCTTCGACACGTCGCCCGCGTGGTTCAGCTGGGTGGGCACGGAGCCCGCGCTGCGCGTGATCAACGAGATCGGCGTCGAGGCCATCCACGCGCACGACCTCGCGCTCGCGAACCGCTTCCGGGCCGGCCTCGGCGAACCGGAGGGCACCTCCGCGATCGTCACCTCAGCCGTCCCGGATGCCACGGAGAAGCTCGCGCGAGCGGGGATCATGGCCGCCGCCCGCGCGGGCCGTCTCCGCGCGTCATTTCATCTGTACAACACCGAAGCCGACGTCGACGCGGCGTTGAACGCGCTCACCTGACGAACCCCGTCAGCTCGAGCGAGACCGCCCGCAGCGAGCCGGTGTCCAGCGAAGCGCCGTCGGTCACCGTCAGTTTCCAGTCGCCGTCCGTTGACGCGTTGAGCAATCCGCTCAGCGGCTCGAACGGCTTCCACGTGCCGGTGTACGGCGCGCGCGCCGCGGTGGCCGTGGTGAACGGCGTCGTCGACGCGTCGTCGAACACCACCTGACAGAGGTTGTTCCCGCTGCCTCCCGAACGCTGGAACACCCGCGCTTTCGCATTTGACGGGGAAGTCAGCGTGCCGGTCAGGTCACCCACGAACGTGTGGTCGATGCCGACTGTCGCCGAACCGGCGGTGGTGGTGCAGGTGGCACCGTCCACCGAGAACCGCAGCTTGGACGCGTACCCGAACCCGGTCACCGGAATCGTCACCGTGGCTCCCAGGGTGCTGTTGTCGGGAATGGGCACGGCCGGCCCCGTGTAACTGAACTTCGTCGCCGTCGTCCCCGGCTGGCCGGTCGGCAGCGAGAACGTCTCCAATGTCGGCGACAGGACCCCGGCAAAAGTCACCCGTACGTTCAAAGGCACGCGTTTGCCGAGTGGATAGTCCGCCGCTAGCCGGATCGTGAAGTCCTGCGAACGCGTGATCTGCGGTGCGATCTCACCGTAGGCCTGATTGCGGGGTGTGACCACCGTGCGCGCGTCACCGGTCGTCACCGTCACACTCACGCCGGTGGCCGTGCCGTCGCCGACGTTCTTCACCGGCAGGCGCAGCGTCGCGCTCTCTCCCGGTTCCAGGAAGGCGTCGCCGTCACCGGTGGGTGAGAGCACGTCCGGCGGCTGCGCTTTCACCAGTGGCTGTGGCGTGCCGCCCGTGTAACCCAGCACGCTGTCAGCGCGCAGGATGCCCGCGCCGGTGCGCCCGTCCACCCCGGCGGGAACGAGGTCCAGCGCGGTCGCGTTGAATGCTTCTCGTACCTCCGCACCCGTCGTGCCCGGGTTGCCGGACAGGATCAGTGCGGCGATCGCGGCCGCGTGCGGCGCGGCGGCTGAGGTGCCGAAGAACGGCTTGAACCCGGCAACTGATGTGTTGACACCGTCGGCGGCGGTGAAGTCCGGCTTCTGGCGGACCTGCTCGGCCGGGAAGAACACGCGCCGCGGACCGTCGGAGGTGAACCGCTCCGGCAGTTGGGCAGCGGTGAACGAGCCGGGGAACGGCCCGGACGGGTTCGGCGGGTCGCCCGGCTCGAGCGAGTACGGCAGCGGCGCCGCGGCGGGTGCGGCAGCGATGCTGAACGCCTCCTGGGCTGCGGAATGCCCGCGCGTCACGCCCGGGGTGACCCAGGCCGGCAGGCCGCCGGCCGCCTCGAAACGGCCGCGCAGCGCGCTGAGCTGGAAATAGCGCGGCTCGCCCGTGAAGCGCACCACGGCGAGCCGCAACCCGCTCCCGCCCGCGGTCGGCGTGAACAGGATCTCGTACGGGTCGTCGTCGCCATCCTGCGTGTCCTGGGCGAAGTCGACGACCTGGCCGGCCGCGTTGAACAGGTACAGGTCGTAGTCGTCGGCGGCCGCGCCGAGCGGGTTCGCCCAGAACAGCGTCACGGGCACACCGTCGTCGGAGTCGGGCGAGATCGGCTCGAACACCTGCACCGCGGTGCCGGGATCAAAGTCGTGTGCCTCCCCCGCGAACTTGCCGACGGTCCGGCCAGAGCGGCGGAACGCGCCCTCATAGTTGCCGGACGTGCCGTCGAGCGTGTTGCCCTCGTTGCCGGCCGAGCTGAAGTAGAGCGCGCCGTCGGCGGTCACGTCGTTGACCGCTTGGGCGATCGGCCCGTCCTCGAACGGCGACTCGTTGAAGTACAAGATGTCGTCCACGATCACGTCGCAGCCGTCGGCCCGCAGCGCGCGGATGTTGTCGGCGAAGCTCGCGTCGCTGATGAAGGCGGTCGCGAAGCCGAGCTCGGCGCCGGGCGCCATGTCGTGCAGGATCTCGAGCATCGCTGTGCCCTCGTCGCCGTCGCCCGCCATGTTCGGCAGCACGTCGACCGCCGGCAGCTCCCCCGCCGCCTGCGAGGCGGCGAGCGAGTCGACGCCGTCGCTCAGGGCGCACAGCTTCGTTCCGACGCCGGTGACCTTCGTGGCCTCGCGCGCGGTATCCGCGGCGTGGGCGCGGACGCCCTCCGACGTGGTGGCCAACAGCGCGGTCACGATCTCCCCGCGCTCCTCCTTGCTCAGCGTCCGGCCGCCGTAGCGGGCCGTCATCGCCAGCGCGGCGGGCTCGATGCGCTCCACCGCACCCCAGGTCGCGACCGCTGAAAGCGCGCTCGCCGGGACCGACGCACGGATCTCGCCCGTGCTGGCCACGTGGCGCACGGTCGCGCCCACCTTCTGCAGCCGCGTGACGAGGTCGTCACCGGGCGTGCGGACCGTGATGTCGACCTCGGTCCGCCCGCCGAGTTGCTTCTGGCGCAGCTTCACGGCGAGCTTGCCGTCCAGCTTGCGCTCGCCCGGCGACAGCGAGCGCTTGATCTTCTGCAGCGCTTCGATCTGCTTCGCCGGGTCCGCCTTTTGCGCTGCCGCTCCCGCCGGCAGCGCGCAGCACAACGTGATCGCCGTTACGGCGATCCCCGCCACACGTACTCCCACCTGAACACCCCTTATGTCCCGGGAGGCCTCCCGAGCCTCCCGGGACGAAAAGTACTACTTGATGCCCGGGACCTTGAGGATGATGAAGTCGCTGTAGTCCGGAAGGTTCGCGTTCCGACCGGTCGAGCCGAAGTTCGTGTCATTTACAAACGCGAGCTCGTTGTTGGAGAGCGGCAGGACCGCCTCGACCGTCGAATACGGGAACTTGAACGGGTTGCCGAGGCCGAAGTCCCCGGGGCGGGCGCCGAACAGCGAGATGCCCTCCTTGTCCTTGACGTCGATGAGGTCGACGATCTCGCGCTTGGCCAGGTTCGGGCGGCGGTCCGGCACGTCGATCACGAACGCCTTCTTCCACAGCGCGGTCGCGCCCTGGCCGTTGTCACGCTCGGTGACGATGATCTGGTCGCGGCCGAACGCGACCGCGTCGGAGACGAACGTGGTCGGCTGGGTCATCCGGTAGGTCCAGGTGCGGCCCGTGTAGTGGCGGTCCTTGACGTCGAACTCGTACACGCGGCGGACCAGCGGGTCGTCGCCGATCACGGCGCCCTCGAGAATCGGGTACAGCGTCTTGCCGTCGAACGAGAGCGCCATCGCCTCGAAGCCGGACGAGCCGCCGAGGTTGTTCGCGCGGCCGAACAGGTACGGGTTGTCGGGCGAGCGGACCGGCTTCTGGCCGGCGATCTTCGGGATGCCGATCGGCGCGTCGAGCACCTTGCCGGTCGCGTCGACGTGCACGATGAAGGGGCCGAACTCCTCGCCGAAGTAGAACGTGCCGTCCGGCGCCTGGCGGACCGACTCGATGTCGAAGTCCCCGCCCGTGAGGATGCGCTCCTCCGTGTTCTCGTTCACGATCGGGAACGGCACCTTCTCGTCCGGGTCGCTCAGCGTGATCGCGGACTTGACGTTGACCGTGCCCTTGCCGCTCCACTCGGTGCGCCAGTTCGGCTTGACCTTGTACAGGCGCAGGATGAACGAACGCGAGTTGGCCTTGTTGCCGAACCCGTTGTCGGGCATGGCCCAGAAGTCGCCGTTGCCGGCGTCGAGCAGCGCGGAGAAGCCGCCGACGGGCTGGGTGGCGCCTGGAGCGGGCACCGGGTCGGTGTTGATCACGCCGGCGAACGGGGCCGGGAACGCCGCGTCGGCGGGCAGGATCGCCCGAGCCTCGAGCTTGACGTTCTGGGCACTCGCGGTCGGGGCGAGAATCGCGGTCAGGGCCAGTGTGGCCGTGAGAAGTCGCTTCATGCCCAGCACCCGATCATTTGTTCCGCAGGCGGAAGTCAACGAGGCGTGAAACGCCGTAGGGGCTCTTGACGCGCACGACCTCGTACCCGGCGGCTCGCCACGCTCGCTCCTTGCGCGTGTCCTCCTGCTGCGTGCGTTCGCGCTCGTGCCCCGGGCCGTCGAGTTCGATCGCGAGCTTGAGGCGTGGCCAGTGGAAGTCCACTTCCTCGCCGTTGAGGTCCGTGTTCACCTTCGGCTCTGGGAGGCGTTTGCGTTCGAGATCGATGAGGGCTCTGAGCTCGTTCTTACTCTTTGTTCCCGCGCTGCCGTCGAGGTGCATCGCCACCGCACTGCGCGCCGCGGCGATCCGTCGCCCGCGCCCGCGTTCGATCGCAGCGTAGGTGTCTTCGAGCCGGAAGAGCTTGCGCCACTCAGCCTCGTGGATGACGTTGGTGATCTCCCACGAGGTGAGGTGATCGGTGAGGTCGACGACGAGGCGGGCGATGGTGGTGCACGGGATGCCCTTGTGGACGGTGACGTCGTCGGGGTGAAGGTTGCGGCAGCGGTGTATCCGCGCCTTCGACCGTGCACGGCGTTCACTTGGGACAACGACATCGATAAGGGAGGCGCGCCAGCGCCGAACCTCGTAGAGCTCAGCGCAGGCCTCATGGCTGAGCGCCGCCCCATCGCCCGCAATCAATACCTCTTTGAGAAATTCGCCCTGGCGCGAGAGCGCCGTGTGCCCGACCGCGTACACGCCCCGCCCGACTCGAAACAGGCGGCCGGCCTGAACGCGCCGCGTGATCGCCGCCCCATCCATTCCAGCGGCGTTCAGTTGCTTGGCGGTCGCGAGCCCGTACTGCCGCGCGGCGATTTCAACCTCGGGTGGTCGATGTTTGTTTCGTTTTCCGAAAGTAAGGTCGACCACCCCAAAATCATTGCCGCCGGGGCTCTCCGGAATCTACGCGTGACTGTTACAAAAGTGAGCCAAGATCGCTCTGAAAGCCCGGATATGAGACCGCGGCCGCGTCCATACCCTGAACCGTGACTCCCTCGCGGCTCGCGAGGCCCGCGACCGCGCCGAGCATCGCCAGGCGGTGGTCACCGTGCGAGGAGATCGTGCCGCCGCGGATGCCGCCGGTGCCCTGGACCACGAAGCCGTCATCGGTGGCTTCGATCGAGGCGCCGAGGCCGCGGAGGCCGTCGACGACGGTGGCGATGCGGTCGGATTCCTTGACGCGGAGCTCCGCCGCGCCCGTGACGACGGTCTCGCCCTCGGCGAAGCAGCCGAGCAACGCCACCAGGGGCAGTTCGTCGATGGCCAAGGGGACCTCGTGGGGCTCGACGACCGTGCCCATCAACGGACCCGAGCGCACGTCGACCTCGGTGACCGGCTCGTCCGAGCGGATCGTGGAGGAATCGGGGGTCTCGAGGTCGCCGACGACCACGCCGCCCATGCGCTCGAGGATGCGCACGAAGCCGATGCGGGTCCAGTTCGCGCTCATGTCGGTGACCACGATCCGGGAGCCCTTCACCAACACCGCCGCGGCGATGTGGAACGCGGCGGACGAAGGGTCGCCGGGGACATGGATCGAGCCCAGCTCGAGCTCGTCGTGCTGGGTCAGGGAGATGCGGTCGCCGCTGCGGGTGATGTGGCAGCCGGAACGGGCGAGCAGGCGCTCGGTGTGGTCGCGCGAGGGCTCGGGTTCGATCACCGTCGTGGTGCCGGAGGCCAGCAGGCCGGCCATCAGCACGCACGACTTGATCTGGGCCGAAGCCACCGGCAGCGCGTATTCGATCCCCTGCAGCGGCGTGCCGTGGACGGTGAAGGGCGGGAGACGGTCGTCGGTCGCGTCGATCCGCGCGCCCATCTGACGCAGCGGCTGGGCGATCCGGTCGACGGGCCGGCGGCGGATGGACTCGTCGCCGTCGAAGGTCCACGAGCCGCCGTCCTGGCCCGCGAGCCACCCGGGCAGCAGGCGCATCAAAGTGCCGGCGTTGCCGACGTCGATGTGCGCGTCGCGCGCGGCGCGCAACCCCGGCCCGCGGATGGTCAACGTCCCCGGAGCACCCTCCTCGACCAGCGCGCCCAAAGCGTGCACCGCAGCCAAAGTGGAGCGCGTGTCCGCGGCGTCCAGATAGCCGGTCACATGCACCGGATCGGCGGACATGGCGCCGAACAGCGCGGCACGGTGCGACATCGACTTGTCGCCGGGCGCGCGCAACGTGCCCTTCAACGGACCAGACGGATCGAACCTCACGCTCGTACTACCTCCAACCCAAGTTCTCGGACAAGACGTTCGGCCTGCTCGGCCACGACACGGCCGCGAATCCACAGCGCCACGGTGCCGTGCGAGCCGGACGAGGGGTACAGCCCCATGTCGACGATGTCGATCGTCGCGCGACCCAGGGCCAGGGCGATCTCGGCCACGATCCCGGGCCGGTTCGGGACGAGCACGCGCAGCTCGTGGACCTCGCCGCCGGCCAGGCCGGTCTCCAGCAGCCGCCGGCGATCGTCACGCGCACCGTCGTTCCACTCCGTGATCCCCGCGGCGTCGCCGGAAGCGAGCTGCTCACGCACCGCACCGAGCCGTGCGACCAGATCGTCGATCGCGGCCACCAGCGCGTCGGCGTTGGCGGCGTAGATGCCGCCCCACACCGCGGAGTTCGCGCCCGCCACGCGCGTCACGTCGCGGAAGGACGGCCCGGTCGCCGGCAGCCGCTCCTCCCCCAGCACGCGCGCGGCCTGCGCCACCAACACGTTCGCCAGCACGTGCGGGAGGTGGGACACCGACGCCATGACGACGTCGTGCGTCTCCGGCTCGATCGCCGTCGGCCATGCCCCGATCCGCGTGATGAAGCGGTGCAGGCGCTCGTAGGCGGTGCCGACCGTCTTCGGCGTCGGCGTCAGGTACCAGGTCGCGTCGGAGAACAGATCGGCGCGCGCGTGCTCCACGCCCGCCGTCTCCGCGCCCGCCAGCGGATGCCCGCCGATGAAGCGCGGGTTGGACACCGCGCCCGCCACGGCACGCTTCACCGAGCCGACGTCGGACACGACGCAGTCCTCACCGGCCGCCGCGAGCACGTCGGACACCACGCCCGCCAAGACGTGCACGGGCGCGGCCACGAACGCGAAGTCGGCGTCCGCGACGGCATCCTCCAAGGTCCGGCAGGACTCGGCGATCGCGCCACGCGCGATCGCCGCTTCCAGAGCACCCGCCGACGGGTCGTAGCCGCACACGTGCGCGCCGAGGCGCTGGCGAGCCGCTAAGCCGATCGAACCGCCGATCAGCCCGACACCGACGACGGCAACCTTCACGCGGCCGCGCTCAGGACCTTGCCGGCAACGGCCGCGACGCGCTCGACCTGCTCGAGGTAGCTCGCGAACTCCTCGGCGTAGATCTGCTGCGGGCCGTCGCAGATGGCCTCTTCGGGGTTCGGGTGCACCTCGACGATGATGCCGTCCGCCCCGGCGGCCGCGGCGGCCATCGACAGCGGGAGCACCATGTCGCGGCGCCCGGGGGCGTGCGACGGGTCGACGATCACCGGCAGGTGCGAGAGCTCCTTGAGCATCGGGATGGCCATGATGTCGAGCGTGAAGCGGTAGGCGGTCTCGAACGTGCGAATGCCGCGCTCGCACAGCATCACGTTCGGGTTGCCCTCCTTCAAGACGTACTCGGCGGCCATCAGCAGCTCTTCCAAGGTGCTCGAAAGGCCGCGCTTGATCAGCACCGGCCGCCCCGTGCGGCCGATCTCGGCCAGCAGCGGGTAGTTCTGCATGTTGCGCGCGCCGACCTGGATCACGTCCGCCACTTCGAGGATCGGCTCCACGTCACGCGCGTCCATCAACTCGGTGACGATCGGCAACCCCGTTCGCTCCTTTGCCTCGGCCAACAGGCGCAAGCCCTCCTGACCAAGACCCTGGAACGAGTACGGCGATGAACGCGGCTTGTAGGCGCCGCCGCGGAACATCGAGGCGCCGGCGGCGGCCACCGTGTCGGCGGTGGAGAGCACCTGGTCGCGCGACTCGACCGTGCACGGCCCGGCGATCATCGTGAAGTGCTCGCCGCCGATCTTGCGGCCGTCGATCTCGATGACGCTCCGCTCACCGTGCTTGAACTGGTTCGAGGAGAGCTTGTAGGGGCGCAGGATCGGCACCACCTGCTGGACCGCGGCGTGGCCCTCGAGGCCGAGGCGCTGGACGTGCTCACGGTCCCCGATCGCGCCGATCACGGTGACTTCCTCACCGCGCGAGAGGTGGGCGCGCGCCCCGCAGCTCTCGATGCGACCGACGACGGACTCGATGTCCGCTTCGCTGGCGCCCGGCTTCATGACGATCATCATCTGCGTACTCCTGGAGAAAAAGCTGACAATTACGGTACGGCGATTGGGCTTCTCCGGCGCTCGACCCTTGGGTCCGAAGTGCGGACGGAGACAGGTGCGTCGCCGGCCGAGCGCCTAACTAAATCGCCAGCCGTAATACGCGTAGGAGGACGCCTGCGAGAGCACAGATGTGGCAGGCGTCGACGTCATCAGCGGGGCGCAGCTTACAGAAGCGGCTGCAGGGCTTCCAGAAATCTTTCGTTTTCGGCCTCGGTGCCGACGGTGACGCGCAACGCGCCCTCGCGGCCGAGGGCCTGGCCGGAGCGCACGAGCACACCGGTCATCGACAGCCCGCGCAGGACGTCGGCCTCGCTGACCTGCTCAGGCAGGTCGAACCAGACGAAGTTGGCCTGCGAGGCGGCCGGCTCGATTCCCAGCCCGCGCAACCCCTCTTCGAGCGACATCCGCTCGGCGAGGTTGCGCTCCACCCGCCGCGTGACCTCGTCCTGGTGATTCAAGGCCTCGATCGCCGCCGCCTGGGCCGCCGCGTTGCAGAAGAACGGCTGGCGCACCTGATCGACCGCGGTGCGGAACGCCTCGGACCCGCACAGCGCGTAGCCCACCCGCAGCCCGCAGAGCCCGTAGACCTTGCTGAACGTCCGCAGCAGCACGAGGTTCGGGTGCTTCTCGAGCAGCTGCACCGAGTCGTCGGGGTCCTGCAGGACGCTGAACTCGATGTAGGCCTCGTCGAGGATCACGGCCACGTGGCGCGGGACCTGGTCGATGAAGGCCTCGATCTCGGCCAGCGGCAGCGCGGTGGAGGTCGGGTTGTTCGGGTTGCAGACGATCACCAACCGCGTGGCCGCCGTGATCTCCTCGGCCATCTTGTCGAGCTGGTGGAAGTGGTTCTCGTCGAGCGGGACCTCGATCGCCCGCGCGCCCGAAGCGGCCGCCAGATGCGGATAGACGCTGAAGGACGGCCACGCGTAGACGAGCTCCGCGCCCGGCTCCAGCAGCGCGTCACCGGCGGCGAGCAGGATGTCGCACGAGCCGTTGCCGATCGCGATCCGCTGCGCCGGCACGCCGTGCACGTCGGACAGCTTCTTGCGCAAGCCGGCGTTCGTCGGGTCCGGATACCGGTTGATGCCCGAGAGCGCCTTCGTCGCCGCTTCGATCACCGCGGGGATGGGCGGATAGGGCGACTCGTTGGACGCCATCTTGGCGACCGGCCCTTCGAACCCGTAGCCCTCGGCCGCGGGATAGACCGGGATACGCCGAACTTTCTCGCCGAACTCGATGGGCATGGGCGATCAGGCTAGCTGAGCCTCGAAGCCGTCCAGCAGCCACTTCAGGCCGAGCGCGAAATCGGGCGGCGGCATCGGCGAGTCGGACGCGATGAACCCCGCCACGAGCGGGAACTCACCGCTCTCCAGCAGGGCGCGGAGCTCGGGCGAGTCCCACTGGCGACCGCGGCGCTCCTCCCCGCTCAGCTCGCGGAGCGTGAAGCCGATCGTGAAGTCGTCCACCGCGCTGACGAGGCTGGAGAGCAGGACCGGGTCGGTGCCGGCGAGCGGCACGACCGACCGCGCGGACTGCTCGATGTGGCGCAGCAGGTTCGGCGTCACCGCGGGCACGTCCTGGAAGATCGGCAGCACCCAGGTGTGGCGGCGGAACATGTCGCGGCTGTGGTGCGCGACGGCCTCGACCGCTGGGCGCCACTGCTCCGGGAGTTCGGGCACGACCATCTCGGCCGCGACCGTATCGATCATCAGCTCGAGCAGCTCGTCGCGGTTCTCGAAGTAGTGGTAGAGCGACATCGCCCCCGCGTGCAGCTCCCGCGCCAGCCGCCGCATCGAGACGGCCTCGATGCCCTCGTCGTCCGCGATCGCGATCGCCACGCCCACGATCCCCCGTCGCGAGAGCGGGTTCTGGCGGCCGCGGCCCTTCGGCTCCGGACGGGCCCAGATCGGGGTTGACATTCGTACAGCGTACTCCTATCGTACGCCGTATGAATTCGTACGCCGTACGAACGGAAGGGCTCGGACGACGCTTCGGCGAGACGCATGCGCTCGCCGACCTCGATCTCGAAGTCGCTCCCGGAACCGTGCTCGGCCTGTTGGGCCATAACGGCGCGGGCAAGACGACCGCCGTGCGCATCCTCACGACGCTGCTCGCCCCCACCTCCGGCCACGCGGTGGTCGCCGGCCACGATGTCGCGCGGGAACCCGGTGCCGTGCGCGCTCAGATCGCCGTCGCCGGGCAGGAGGCGTCGCTCGACGAGCGCCTGACCGGCCGCGAGAACCTGATGTTGCTCGGCCGCCTACAACGGCTGCGCAAGCGCGAGGCGGTCACGCGAACCGGCGAGTTGCTGGAGCGCTTCGGCCTCACCGAAGCCGGCGATCGCCTGCTGATGACCTACAGCGGCGGGATGCGGCGGCGGCTGGACCTCGCCGCGTGCCTGATCGTGCGCCGCCCGGTCGTGTTCCTCGACGAGCCCACCACCGGACTGGACCCTGCAGCCCGGGCCGACATGTGGGGCGCGATCGCCGATCTGGTGACCGATGGCGCCGCGCTCATCCTCACCACCCAGTACCTCGAGGAGGCCGACCGGCTCGCGGACCGGATCATCGTGCTCAGCGGTGGTCGCACCGTGGCCGAGGGCACGCCGGCGGAGCTCAAGCGCCGCGTCGGCGACCGTCGCGTGCACGTGACGCTGGACGCGTTCGAGGAGGCCGCGCGCCGGTTGGGCGGAGAGGTCGATCCGCGCGCGCGGCGCGTGTCGATCAGCGCACCCAACGGGTCCGACGACCTGCGCACGATCCTCGCCGAGTTGGAGGACCTGGATGTCGAAGAGGCGTCGCTGGCTCAGCCCACCCTCGACGACGCGTTCTTCGCGCTGACGGCGACATGACCGCCGCGGTCAACGAGGTCCGGCTGCTCGCCGGCCGCAGCCTGCGCCACGTCCCGCGCATCCCGGAGAAGCTCGTGGGCGCGATCGTGGTGCCGCTGGTGTTCGTGCTGCTGTTCGCGTACGTCTTCGGCAGCGCCATCGAAGTGCCCGGCGGCGGCGACTACCACGCGTACCTGGTGTCCGGGATCTTCGCCCAGACGATGATCGGGATGCTCCCGGGGGTCTCGATCGGGGTCGCGACCGATATCCGCTCGGGCCTCATGGACCGGCTGCGCGCGTTGCCGATCATGCGCGGCTCGGCGATCGCCGGCCGGGCGGTGGCGGAGCTGGCCGAGCTGTGTGTCGCCCTGTTGGTCATCGCCGCCTGTGGGCTCGTCGTGGGCTGGGCGCCGCACGGGTCGGTCCTGGACACGGTCGGGGCGTTCGCCCTCCTGCTGCTGATGGCGCTCGCGGTCACCTGGGTCGGCGTGTGGCTCGGCCTCATCGTCAGCGATCCGGACGGCGCCGACGGGATCGCGATGAGCGTGATGTTCCCGGCGATGTTCCTGTCGGGGATCTTCGTGCCCGTCGAAGGCCTGCCGGACGGGCTGCGGCAGATCGCCGAGTGGAACCCGCTGACCGCGCTGGCGACCGCGTGCCGTGAGCTGTTCGGTTCTCCCACCGGCAACCTGCCGGACGTGTGGCCGCTGCAACACCCGGTGCTCGCCTGTCTCGCGTGGGCGGCGGTGCTGCTGGCGGTGTTCGTGCCGGTGAGCGTCCGGCGCTACCGGGTGCGTTGAAGCATGAGCGATGCGCCTGATGTGGTGCAGCCGCCAGTGCCTCGGGCCGCACGCGACGGCGTGGCGTGCCTCTGGCACGTGAGCCTCGCGGGTGGCGCGAGGTGCCGCGGATGTGCCGCAGCGGGCGTGTCGGGATGCTTCAACGTGCCCGGCTATTGAGCGCCGGTGAGGTCGAGGCGCAGCTTGGCCGCCTCACCGAGGTAGACGTGCTCGGCGGGGCGGTCCATGTACGCGTGGATCAGCACCCGGATGATGTTCGGCAGTGCGCCCGGCACCGGGATCTCCCGCGCGCACAGCAGCGGGACGCTCGAAAGCCCCATCGCGCGGGCCGCCGCGGCGGGGAACTGGGCGTCGAGGTCGGGCGTGAGCGTGAAGATGCAGCTGACCAGATCGTCCGCGCCGAGCTCGTTGCGCGACAGGATCTCGCGCATCAGCTTGTCGGTCGCCGAGAGGATCGACTCGGCCGTGTTCTCGTTGACCTCGTTGGCGCCTCGGAGCGCGACGACCCGCATTTCCGGCATTCAACCAAGCTCGCGCAGACGCTCGACCTCAGGCTGGCCCAGCTTGCGGAACTCGCCCGGTTGCAGCGAACCGAGCCGCAGCGACCCGAAAGACACGCGCTCGAGCGTGTAGACGCGATGCCCGACCGCTTCGAGCATGCGCTTGACCTGCCGCTTGCGGCCCTCGTGGATCGTCAGCTCGAGGTGGCCCGAGGAGAGGTTGCGGACCTTCGCGGGCGCGGTCATGCCGTCTTCGAGCAGGACGCCCTCGCGCAGTGCGCGCAGCGCGGGCTCATGCACCGGGGCGTTGGCGACACGAGCGCGGTAGGTGCGCGGCACCTCGAACGACGGGTGCGTGAGCCGGTGCGCCAGATCGCCGTCGTTGGTCAGCAGGATCAGGCCCGTGGTGTCGAAGTCCAGGCGCCCGACCGGATACAGCCGCTGCGAGGAGGGCACGAGCGAGGTCACGGTCTGCCGGTCCTGCGGGTCCTTGGCGGTGGACACGTAGCCCGCCGGCTTGTTGACGAGGTAGACGACGAGCGTCTGGGTCGTCGTCTTCACGCGCTTGCCGTCGACCTTGACGGTCAGCTCGTCGTGGACGTCGCGGGCGGGGTCGGTGACGATCCTGCCGTTCACGGTCACGCGACCGTCGGCGATGATCAGTTCGGAGGCGCGGCGCGAGGCGACGCCGGCGTGTGCGAGGTACTTGACGAGGCGCATGGGTGCGGCTGCCACCATAGATGGCGTGGACCTGAAACTCCTCGATACCACACTTGCGGGTCAGCCCGCGTTCCGGGCGCGGCAGGTCTGGCGCTGGGCGTCCCAGGGCGCCACGTCCTACGAGGAGATGACGGATCTCCCGGCCGCGCTGCGCACGAAGCTCACCGAGGAGGTGCCGTTCAGCACGCTCGAGTTGGTGCGTGAGGCGCACTCGAGCGACGGCACGGTCAAGGCGCTCTTCCACACCCACGACGGGCGCGCCGTCGAGGCCGTGCTCATGCGCTACCGCGACGGGCGCCGCTCGATCTGCGTGAGCTCGCAGTCCGGTTGCCCGCTCACATGCACGTTCTGCGCCACCGGCACGATGAAGTTCGGCCGCAACCTGACCGCGTCCGAGATCCTGGACCAGGTGCTGCATTTCCGCCGCATCGAGCCCGTCAACCACCTCGTGTTCATGGGCATGGGCGAGCCGATGATGAACCTCGACAGCGTCCTCGAGACGTGTCGCCGGCTCCCCGACGTGGGCATCACGCACCGCCGTACCGGCATCTCCACCGTCGGCTGGGTGCCGGGCATCAAGCGCCTGACCGAATCGGACATGCCGATCCGGCTCGCGCTCTCGTTGCACGCGCCCGAGAACGACCTGCGCTCGCAGATCATGCCGGTCAACGAGCGCTACGACCTGCAAGAGGTGCTGGCGGCGTGCGAGGCGTTCTACGAGCGCAAGCGCCGCATGGTGTTCATCGAGTACGTGATGCTCGCGGGCGTCAACGACAGCTACGCGCACGCCGTCAAGCTCGCGCAGATCCTCGATCCGAAGATCTACAAGCTCAACCTGATCCCGTACAACCCGACGGACTCGATCTACGACGGGTCCTCGCGCAACGCGATCGAGACGTTCAGGGCCGCGCTCGAGGAGCACGGCCTGAGCGCGACGGTCAGGCTCACCCGAGGCCGCGACATCGACGCGGCCTGCGGGCAGCTCGCGGCCAAGGATCAGCCCGGCGCGGAGCCGGCCGTCCCCCGCTGAGCGCTACTTGCGCCGGAACAGGCCCCGGCGGCGCCGCGGGGCGACGCTCGCGCGCCGCAGGTCGACGGCCTCGGTGACACCGGCGTCCATGAGGCGCTCCCACAGCGCGTCCACGCCGTGCTCGAGCTTGAACTGCATCTCGTCCTCGTAGAGGAAGTAGGCGGCGTAGAGGTTGATTTCGCGACCTTCGTGGACGAGCAGCTCCGCGGCGTCCGACGGCGCGAGGAGCTGCTGGGCGACGAGCGTGGCGATCAGCCCGGACGGCGTCCACGGAAACGGGTTCTGGATCGTGTGCCCCGGGCCGAACAGCGTGCTGTACTCGTGCGGGAAGTTCGCGAGCAGGTCCAGCGCCAGCAGTGGCCAGGTGTCGCAGGGGTCGTCGAACGACCAGTCGGGCGGCAGCACGGCCACGAGCTCCGACGAGAGCTCCTCTTCGCCCGCAAGCATCGGGTGCTCGCTCATGCCGACCGTGATCAGCGTGATCACGGGCCGCGCCTCCGTCGGCGGCACGATCCGGATGTGGACCGGCGACGTCATCTCGGGGTGCTGCCACACCGTGGAGTCCGGCCCGTAGTGCGCGGTGATGTGCGCCTCGAGGGCGGCGACCAGCGCCGGGTCCCCCCGCAGGACGTTCTCGGACACCGGGCCGTCTTCGTACCGGTAGATGTTCGGGTCAGTGCTCATTCGCCGTCCTTGCCATGTCGCCCCCGCGTCCGCGCAGGGTTTCCTCCGTGCGCGGCGGACCCTAGTGAACGTCGGATGAGAACGCAACGGCCTGGGACGGCCGGAGTGGACCGAGCCCGCGGGTGGCGAGCACGGCGTCGATGCCCGCGAGCTCGCAGGCCTCGATCGCGACGACGAGATCCGCGTTGAAGGCGGCATCAGCGGGGTTGAGCGTAAGGGCGCGCAGGCGGGCGGCGACGCGGGCGAAGCGGGGCGCGGCGGTGCGTGGGATCAGCGCGGCGAGCTTGAGCGCCCGAACCGCGGCCCGCAGGATCGCGGCGTAGTCGGAACCGGGACCGACGAGGCGGACGGTCGCGCCGCGCACGTCGAGCGACTGCGCGACGCACGCATCGCGCACGTCGAGGCACGTGACCTCGACCCGGACCTCGTCCCTCGGCAGCAGGGCGCGCAGGATCTCGAATTGCGGTTGCGGCGGTGCGACCGGCCAGCGGATGGTCTCGACCTGAACCACCCGCTGGACGGTACCGAGCCGTTAGGAGCCCGGCTTCACCGGGGTCGACGTGGCCAGGACCTTCCCGGCCGCGTCGTAGGCGCGCAGGGCCACGAGGGCCGGCGCGGAGTTGGCGCTCACCGCGGTCTCGAAGCCGCCGTACGCGGCGCTGGCCAGCGGAGCGAGCGCGTTCGCGTCGGCGCCGCCGAGCAGCTCCCACTTCGCCACCTCGGTCGCGCCGTTCCAGCTGACGCGAGCGGTGACCTTGCCGCCGTCGGCGGTCGCGACCACCTTCGGCGCCTGCGACGGGTAGCCCTGCCACGGGTAGCGGAACGCGCGGTAGTTGTCGTTGCCGCGGGCGAGCCGGCCGTCGAACACGACGTTGCCCTGCGCGTCGAACTCGGTGAACCAGCGCTGCGAGCCCCAGCCGACGAACAGGTTGCCGTTCGGCAGCGTCTCGACGTTGCCCTGGCTGGCTGAGAGCAGCCCGAGCGGGTGCTTGAGGGCCTTCACCAGCGTGGCCGTCTTGGCCTGCTCGTCCAGGCGGATGTTGAGCACGCGCGAGTTCTTGCGCGTGGGCGGTGCGGCCGAGTTGTCGTAGATGTTGATCGTGCCGTCGGCCTGCTGGCGGGCGCTGTGCTGCCAGTCGAAGCGCACACCGCTGCCGAGCTTGAAGGTCGAGTCCTTGCCGCCCAGCTTCCAGATGATCTTGCCCGTGCGGCGGTCGATCTTGTAGACCCCCGACGTGTTGCGGGCGGAGATCAGGAAGTTGCCGTCCGGCGTGATCTCGGCCGAGTTGACGTGGAAGTACTCCCACTCGAAGCCGTTCCCGGTGGGCGGCGGCACGTTGGACTCCTTCGGCGAGACGTTGCCGAACGAGTGCCACTCGAACAACACGGCGCCGGTGCGCAGGTCGATCTCCTGGACGATGTTGTCCACGATGCGCGCGTCGCGCGGGCCGCCCCACGGGCGCAGGTCGCGCTTGAAGCGCTCGTAGGAGAGCACCACGGCCGTGTTCTGCGGCGTGAGCGTGAACTCGTGCAGGTCGAACGAGTAGCCGTTGCCGGCCGTGACCGTCGCGACCTTGTTGTAGTTCTGGTCGTAGACCTGGCCGACGCCGTCACCGTCGCCGACGAACAGCTGGCCCTCCCACCACGTCAGCACCGGCTTGCCGCCGAGCTGCTGGACGCGGAAGTCGGCCGGGATCTTGCCAGGCGTGGACTTGAACCAGACCGTCTGGCCCTTGTCGTTGATGATCATCGGGCCGTCCTGGCCGCGCCCCGCCTTCGGGGCGAGGAACACCAGGCCGGGCGCGCGGCCGGGCTTGGCGGTGGTGACCGTCACCGACGGTGGCTCCAGGTCGGGACGCGTCGCGTACTTCTGCACGGTGCCCCGGCCGACGTTCGGGAACTCGACCGGGCGCGCCTTGCGCGTGGTCTCGTCGCCGATGTTGATCTCGAAGTCGCCGCTGGTGGCGTTGACGATGTTGCGATCGGTCGTGACCGAGACCTTCTCGTTGGCCTCGAACGGCTTGTCCGGGACGAAGCTGGCGCCCTGCCCATCGGGGTGGGCGACGAGCTTGCCGGGGTGGCTGCCGCTGCGTGAGCCGCGCACGGTGACCGTGCCGATCGCGTCAGCGGGCCCGCCCCGGAACGAGAGCGTGGTCTCCTCCCCCGCGGTCAGCGTGCCTGGAACGGGATAGACCGAGAAGACGGGTTCCTGCTGGGCACTGGCCTGCGCCAAGACGAATGTAGAGCCGCCGGTGAGGGCAGCGGTCGCGCCGAGCGCGAGCATGGTTTTGCGCACCTTGGACGCAACTCGCGATCGGTTGAGAAGTTGCGCTGCGGGTAGGCTCGCCGCGATCTTCGCTTCCGCATCATTGGCTGGCTGGGCCGCTCTGATCGTGGCCATCGTCGCTCTCCTCGCGTTCGACCTGTTCTTCGCGCACCGCGGGGAGGATGAGGTCTCCCTGCGACGCGCTGCGGGCTGGAGCGTATGGTGGATGGCGGTCGGAGTGGCGTTTGCCTTAGTAGTGCTCGCGCTGATCGGCTCAGCCGAGGCCGGCTCCTATCTCGCCGGTTTCCTGATGGAGAAGGCGTTATCGCTCGACAACGTCTTCGTGATCGCGGTGCTGCTGGGCACGTTCGCGGTCCCTCAGGCGTTGAAGGCGGACGTGCTCACGTTCGGCATCGCGGTCGCACTGATGCTTCGCACGGTGTTCATCTTCGCGGGCGTGACGCTGCTCGAGCTCTTCCACCCGGTGCTGTACGTGATGGGCGCGCTGCTCGTGTTCACCGGGTTCCGGCTCATCCGCTCCAACGACACCGGCGAGGACTTCGCCGACGGCCGCGCGATGCGCACCCTGCGGCGCGTGCTGCCGGTCGGCAAGGAGTACAAGGGCCGCGCGGTCTTCGAGAAGGAAGACGGCCACCGAGTGGCGACGCCGTTGCTGGCCGCGCTGCTCGCGGTCGCGCTCGCGGACGTGATCTTCGCCATCGACTCGATCCCCGCCGTGCTGTCGATCACGACCGACACGTTCCTGATCTTCGCCGCGAACGCGTTCGCGCTCCTAGGGCTCCGCGCGTTGTACTTCCTGCTCGACGGGATGGCGCAGCGCTTCGAGTACCTGCACTACGGGCTCGGCGCGCTGCTGATCTTCGTCGGCGTGAAGATGCTGATCGAGGACGTCGTCGGTCACCTGCCCGTAGGTGTCTCGCTCGGCGTCATCGTCATCACGCTCGGCGCGTCGGTCGGGGCTTCCCTGCTGCTGTCGCGGAACAAGGAACCGTCCGCGGCCTGAGCGCGCGCGTTCAGGTTGCGGGTGAGCTTGATCACCACGAGCACGGCGAGCAGCGCGGCGAGCGCCCCCAGGCCGTCCGCGACGAGGTAGCGGATGATCCCGGTCCGCCACTCCTCGGGCGTGTCCGCGTTGCTGTAGGCGCCGCGCGCGGAGGACGACACGAAGCCATTGGCGAGCCACAGCAACCACCACGCGATCAGCAGGAACCCGGGGTCCCCCGGGTTCTGGCCGGCGCGCCAGATGTCGTTGACGATCTTCTTGGGGCGCCAAAGATTGAGGATCGGGACGAACCAGCTGCCGATCGTCCAGCCGTACCCGTAGCGGCGCCGGCCCGGTTCCGTGGCGTCGACGTTCTGGTAGGCGCGGTAGAGCCACATGATGAAGACGATCGCGCCCGCGACCCACAGGGCCCACTGGACCCAGCCCACGAACATCTGGCGGGTGTCGCTGGCGTTGAGCACGTTGGGAGCGATGTTCTCTCCCGCCGCGGCCCGGTTCGCGAGCAGCAGCTCGAAGACGCCCGAGATCACGGCGAGTACCCACACGCCGACGATCAGGCAGAAGACGATCTTGACCGCCAGCAGGCGATTCTCCAGTGGTCGCCAGATGCGGTGCTGGGCCGGGTGCGAGGTGATCACCGGGTCCGGAGACAGCGGCGGCGCCGGCTGATACTGCGGGGATTCAGTGGCCATTTGGCGCCACATGTCCCCGCTGCGCAGCGAAGGCTAACTACTTGTGCCGCTTGTCCGGGCCTCGCCGGCACGCAGGAGACGGTCGCGCAGCGCGGCGGCCTCCTCGGGGCTCGGGTCCCACTGTGCGATGTCCGGCAGCGCCTCGGGGGAATCCAGCCCGAAGAGCTTGAGGAACTGCGGGGTGGTGCGGTAGAGCACGGCGCCGAACTGCGAGCGGCCGGCTTCCTCGATCAGCCCGCGGTCGGCCAGCGCGGTGGTGGCGGATTCGCTTGCCACGCCGCGGATGCGGGCCACCTCGGGGCGGGACACGGGCTGCAGGTAGGCGACGATCGCGAGCGTCTCCGCCTGGGCGGGTGTGAGCGCGGGCGTGCGCGGACGGGCGAGCAGGCGCCGGGCGGCCTCCTCGGCGTCCGGGTGGGACGCGAGCGCGAGCCCGCCGCCGAGCCGCTTGAGCACCAGGCCGCGGTCGGCGAGCGCGCCGTCCAGCGTGAGCGCCGCGCTGGTGACCGCCTCCTCGGAGGTCTGCAGCGCGTCCGCGAGTTCCTCGAGCGTGGCCGGTTCGGGCGCGAGGAAGAGCAGCGCCTCGAGCCGCGCCGACAGGGTGAGTGGCGCGCTCACGCCGCGGCGATCTGGTTGTGGGCGCCGGCGGTGTGCACGGTGATCTCGCCGAACGGCTCGTCCTGCTCCCACGAGGCCTCGCCGCGCTTGTAGAGCTCGAGCAGCGCGAACACGGTGACGCAGACGGTGACGCGGTCAGCGTCCTTGACGGCCTCGTCGAACGAGAAGGAGCTCGCCCGCTTGAGCAGGCCGCGCAGGTGGGAGAGCCGTTCGGCGACCGTCACGCGCGGAATCGCCATGTGCGAGAGGTCGATCGGCTTGGGCATGCGCAGCAGCGAGCCCAGCGCCGCCCCGAGCACAGCCGGCTCGTAGGCGCCCGCGGTCACTTCGACCGGCCCGAGCTTCGCCGGCGCGCTGCGGTACAGGAACCCGCGCTCGTGCTCGTGCAGCTTGCGCAGGTGCGCGCCCGCGGCCCGGAAGCGCGCGTACTGCAGCATCCGCTCGATGAGCTCCTCGGCGGCCTCGGCGGGCGCGAGCTCGTCCAGCTCCTCGACCTCGTCACCCGGGAGCATCAGGCGCGACTTGAGCTCCAGCAGCGCCGCGATCAGCACCAGGAACTCCGTCGCGGACTCCAGGTCCAGCTGCTCCGTCGACTCCAGGTGGTCCAGGTAGGAGACGACGATCTCCGCCAGGTCCACCTCGAGCAGGTCCAGCTCCTCGCGCAGGATCAGCGAAAGCAGCAGGTCGAAGGGGCCCGCGAAGACGTCCAGATCCAGCTCGAGATGCGTGACTCGCACGCCGCCAAGACTAGGCGGGGGTGCGGACGGGCCCGACGCCCATGGCCTCGCGCACGTCGGCCACCACGGGCGCGGCGAGCGCCCGGGCCTTCTCCGCGCCGAGCTCGAGGAAGCTCTCGATGGCGGCGGTGTCCTCGCGGATCTCCAGGTACTTCTCGCGGACCGGAGCGAGCCAGGCGGCGACTTCCTCGCCCACGGCGGTCTTGAACGTGCCGTAGCCGGAACCGGCGAACTCGCGCTCGATGTCGGCCGGGGTGACGTCGCGGACGACGGCCAGGATCTCGATCATGTTCGAGATGCCGGGCTTGTCGTCGGCCACGACGATCTCCGAGCCGCTGTCGGCGACGGCCTTCTTGAACTTCTTGACGATCGACTCCGGCTCCTCGTCCACGTAGACGGTGCCGGCCGGCGTGCCGCCCGTAGTGGACATCTTGCGCTCGGGCTCCTTGAGGTCGCGCACACGGGCGCCGACCGTCGGGATGTTGCCCTCGGGCACCGCCAGCGTGTCGCCGAAGCGCTTGTTGAACGCCCCCGCCACGTCGCGCATGAGCTCGATGTGCTCGCGCTGGTCCTCCCCCACCGGCACCTCGTTCGCACGGTAGGCGAGCACGTCGGCGGCCATCAGCACCGGGTAGAACAGCAGGCCCGCGGAGGCGCGCTCACGCGCGGCGCCCGCCTTGTCGCGGAACTGGTGCATCCGGTTGAGCTGCCCGACGGACGTGACGCTCGACAGCAGCCAGCACAGCTCGGAATGCTCCTGCACGTCGCCCTGGCGGAAGAGCACGCAGCGCTCGGGGTCCAGCCCGGCGGCGACGAGCAGCGCGGCGGTGTCGCGCGTGCGCTGACGCAGCTCCGCGGGGTCGTACTGGACGGTGGTGCCGTGCAGGTCGACGATGCAGTAGATCGCCGGATCGGCCTTGTCCTGACCCTTGACGTAGTTGAGGATCGCCCCGATGTAGTTGCCGAGGTGCTTGCGCCCGGTGGGCTGGATGCCGGAGAAGATGACCACTGTGGGGCTTAGCCTAGCCTCGACTCGAAGATCACCTCGGCGCGATCGGACCCGGTTCGAGTCCTGATGAACACCCATACCGGGAGCTTGGGGTTGCGGTCCAGCCAGCGCCGCCCGTCCGGCGTCGTGCGCAGCCGCACGCGCAGCGGGCCGGCGGGCGCGCTGAAGTCGCGGCGCGCGATCACGGCGAGGTTGAGGCCGCCCGTCGTGGTCCGCCGCCGCAGCGTCACTCCGCCGCGGGCCGGCGCCTCGAGCCGACCCTCGCGGAAGGTGCGGGAGACCCGTTTGAGGCCGGTGAGGCCGGTCACGGGCCGCGCGCAGCCGTCGCCGGCGCGGTCCTGCGGCTCCATGATCGCCCGATCGGCGCCGGGCCCGCACACGAAGTCGATCGGCGCGCCGTCCGGGCTGGTGAGCGCGAGCGCGAGCAGGTCGTCGCCCGCCCCGCCGGTGAGCGTGATGCCCGGCATCCGCCCGGCGAAGACGAGCGTGTCGTCCCCTTCGCCGCCGTCGAGCTGGAACGGGCCGGTGGCGTTCTCGGCGTTGAACCCGGTGATGTGGTCGGCGCCCGGCCCGCCGGTGACGACCGCGCCCAGGCCGTCGGCTTCGAACTCGTCGTTCCCTGGGCCGAGGTCGGCGACGATCGCGACGGGCGCGCGCACCTCGAAGCGGTCGTTGCCGTCGCCGAGGAACACGCGGACGGTCGTCACGCCGGCGAGCGAGCAGCTCACCTCGACGCCCTCACAACCCGCGCCGGGGGTGACATCGCCGCCGATCATGACCAGGTCGCCACCGTCGTCGTCCTCCATCAGGAGATGGAGCTCCTGCTGGCCGGGCGCGGAGCGATAGACGAGCTCCGTCCCCTCGCGGCCAAGAGTCGCCGCCTGCGCCGTGGCGGGGACGAGCAGGACGAAGAGCAGCGTGAGCAGTGGTCTCATTTGAGCCTCGACTGGAAGGAGATCTCGCTGGTGTCGCCGCCGGTGCGCGTGTTGACGGTGACGATCAGCTTGGGGTCCGGGTCGCGCCGGAGCGCTCGCCGGCCGGCGTCGGTCGTCTTCAGCCGTAGCCGGAGCGGGCCGGCGGGTGCGGAGAAGGGACCGCGGGCGAGGAGCGAGCCGCCGCGGTGGAACTTGACCGAGCCGGTGGCGGGCGCGGTGAGCGTGGCGCTCAGCCGGCGCGACACGGTCCGCGGGTCGGGCAGCGTGACGTGCGCGGCGCAGCCGTCCCCCGGGCGGTCGGCCAGGCGCAGCCAGGTGGAGTCGTTGCCCGGGCCGCAGGCGATGTCGATGCCCGCGCCGCGTGGCGCGGTCTGAACGCGGATCTCGTCGTCCCCGGAGCCGCCGGAGAGCGAGATGCCGGTTTTGCTCGTGCCCCGGACCGCGATCGTGTCACGCCCTTCGCCGCCTTCGACCGCGAACCGTCCGACACCCTTCGAGAACTGCGCGTCCGCGTGGTCCTCACCCAGCCCCAAGTCGATCGTCCCGGTAGACGCGATGACGCTGACGCGGTCGCTACCGTCACCGGCGTCGACGGTCACCGACGGCGCCAGGCCGTCGAACTCGTCGTTGCCCGGTCCGAGGTCGACGACCACCGGGATCCGGGGGTCATAGATCGCGATGAGATCGTCACCGTCGCCCCCGAGCACCCGCACCGCCGTCAGCCCGTCCAGTGCGCAGCTGACGATGCCCCGGTCGAGCGTGCAGCCCGCGCCGGCCTGGAGGTCGGTGTCGGCACCGTCGATGCCGCCGAGCACGAGCTCATCCTCCTCCCGCTCGCCGGCGACCAGGTCTTCCTGCCCGGGCGCCGAGCGGTACACGAGCTCGGAGCCCTCGCGGCCGACGGTCGCGGCCTCCGCCGTGCCCGGCGTGAGCAGCACGAGCAGGACGAGCAGCGCGCGCCTCATCCGAGCCTCGACCAGAAGCGGATCACCGTGCGGTCCTCGCCGTTGCGGGTCCGTACGTAGACGAAGAGCGGCAGCGTCGGGTCGCGCCGCAGCCAGCGGCGGCCGATCGGCGTCGTGTGCAGGCGCACGC
This sequence comes from Solirubrobacter taibaiensis, assembly GCA_027587225.1. GTDB lineage: Bacteria > Actinomycetota > Thermoleophilia > Solirubrobacterales > Solirubrobacteraceae > Solirubrobacter > Solirubrobacter taibaiensis. Next base: position 20,925 of record JAPDDQ010000031.1, on the reverse strand, counting down.
GGAGCGGACCGGCCGCGGCGTGGAACCGGCCGCGGGCGATGAACTCGCGCGGCGTGAAGTAGTTCGTCACGCGCCGGCGCAGCGTGACCGAGCCCGCGCCCGGCGCCGACAGGCGACCCTCCTGGAACGTGCGGGAGACGGTGCCCGGCGTGACCCCTTCGAGATGCGGGGCGCAGCCGTCGCCGGTGCGATCGACGTAGCTGATCAGGAGCTGGTCGGCGCCCGGGCCGCAGGCGATGTCCACGCGGTACATGTCCCGCGTCCCGTTGACGACGATCCGATCGTCCCCGCCGCCACCGGACAACGTGACGCCGCGCCTCCGGCCCAACAACGTGATGCGGTCGTCGCCCTCGCCGCCGGCCAGCCGCAACGGGGTGCTGCCCTCCCAGGCCCAATGCAGCTCCGCGTCGACCCGGTCGCGGCCTGGCCCGAGGTCCACCATCCCGGCCGGCACGCCGAGACCGACGACGTCGTCCCCTTCCCCCGCGCTGATCGTCACGGCGGTCGTCTGACCACGAAGCTCATCGTCGCCCGGACCAAGGTCCGCGATCACGGGAAGCGCGGCCTTGAACGCGATGAAGTCGTCACCGTCGCCGCCGATGATCCGGAACCGGTCGATGCCCTCGAGCTCGCACACGACGCCGTGTTCGGTCACGGCGCGGCAACCCTCGCCCGGTGTCACGTCGTGGTCGGAGAAGTCCACCGTGTCGACGTTGTCCTGGAAGAAGACGTCGTCGTGCTGCCCGGGGTCGGAGCGGTAAACGAGTTCGGAGCCGTTGCGGCCGAGCGTCGCGGCGTTCGCTGTGCCCGGGCTGAGCAGGACGAGCAGGAGAATCAGCGCGCACCTCACCTGAGCTTGGAGCGGTAGACGATCGTGCCGCGCTCGGCGCCGGAGCGCAGGCGGACGGTCACGTGCACCCGCGAGGCCTTGTAGCGCCTGCCGAACGCGGTGCGCTCCAGGCTCACCCGTAGCGGACCCGCCTCCGCGGAGAACGTGCCCCGGGCCAGCACCTCGCGGGGACGGTCGTACCGGCCCTTCGCCCGGCGGAGCGAGACCCACCCGTAGGCCGGGGCCGTCAGCGTGCCCTCCTGGAACGCCCGCGAGACGGTGCCGGCCGAGATGCCGGCCAGGAACGGCGCGCACCCGTCGCCGGGGTAGTCGCGCGGACCCACCGTGTAGGTGTCGTCGCCGGCCCCGCAGGCGAGCGCGATGCCCGGGGCGCCCTGTCCTTCCGTGGTGAAGCGATCGTTGCCAGGGCCACCGGAGAGCGTGACCGCGCCGTGGCGGCCGGCGACGGCGAGCACGTCGTCGCCTTCGCCGCCCTCGGCGTGTTGGGGCCCGCTGGCGCCGGTCTCGGCGAGCAGGGTGAGGTCGTCGTTTCCGGGGCCACCGTCGACCACGGTGTTGCGGGTGCCGGCGGCGAACTCGTCGTCGCCCGGCCCCAGATCCACGACGACCTTGCCGCCGAGCACGAGGATCTCGTCGTTGCCGTCGCCCGCGAGCACGCGTAGGGTGGTGACGCCCTCCAGCGGGCAGTAGGCCGCGTCTTCGCCCGGGCGGCAGCCCGCCCCGGCGGTCACGCGTCCCTCGGCCACGAGCGTCGGCTGGATGCCCTCGAAATTCACCTGGTCGGCCTCGCCCGGCGCGGAGCGGTACACGAGCTCCGTGCCCTCGCGGGCGATCGTCCCGGCCTGCGCGCTCGCCGGTGTGAGGAGCATCGCGAGCAGCACGAGCCACCTCATCGCGCGAGCCTGGCCACGAAGAAGCAGTCGTTGACGTCGCCGCGGAAACGCGTCCGGATGCTCACGCCCACGTCCAGTCGCGGGTGGCGGCGAACCCAGCGCCGTCCTTTGTCCGTCGTCTTCAGCCGCAGCCGCAACGGGCCGGCCGCGCTGAACGTCGCGAAGCCTCGCGCCACCGTCCCGCGGCCCACAGCGAGGTAGAGCTTTACCGCGACCGCCGCAGGGCCGGCCAGCGTGCCCTCGTCGAAGGCGCGCGAGACCGTGTTCGCCGTCACGCCGGTGATGCCCGGCGCGCAGCCCTCCCCCGGACGGTCGGTGAGATACAGCAGGAGGCGGTCGTCGCCGGGCCCGCAGCTCACGTCGGTGCCTGGCCCGAGCCCGATGACCTCGGCGGTGGAGAGCTTGTCGTCCCCCTCCCCGCCCGCGATCGAGGTGCCGGCGCGCGCGATGCCCTCGAGCGTGATCTGGTCGTCGCCCGCACCTCCGGCGATGACCAGCGGGCCCGTGAGCGCATCGCTCGCGTCGGCCCGGAGGCGGTCGTCGCCGGGCCCGCCGTCCACGAGGCCGCCGCCCATCTCGCCGCCGATCACGTCCTTGCCCTCCCCACCGGAGACCGTCAGCGCGGTCGCCTTCCCCCCGAAGGAGTCGTTGCCCGGCCCGAGGTCGACGATCACCGGCAGGTCGACGTAGACCTCCACCTGGTCATCGCCGTCGGCCGCGATCACGCGTACCGCGGTGATGCCATCGATCGAGCACGACCGGCGAACGCACCCCGTGCCGGGCGTGACCCCGGTGCCGCCGGCGGACACCGAGGAACCGGCGCCGAGGTCCTGGACCACGATGTAGTCGCTCTCGCCCGGCGCGGAGCGGTACACGAGCTCGGATCCCTCGCGGGCGATCGTCCCCGCCTGCGCGCTCGCCGGCATGAGGAGCAAGGTGAGCAGCACGAGCCACCTCATCGCGCGAACCGCGAGTCGAACTCGTAGTCGCTGACGTCGGCACCGGTGCCCGCGAGCATCAGCGGATCCTCGACTGGAAGCTGACCTCGCCGCGCTCGCCGGCGGTGTCGCGCGTCCGCACGTACACGAACACGGTGAGGCGGGGGTCCCGCCGCAGCCAGCGGCGCCCGATCTTGGTGGGCTTCAGGCTCACGCGCAGCGCCCCGGGCTGGGCGGTGAAGGCACCGCGGGCGATGATCTCGCGCGAGCGCCCCTGATCGCCGACGCGGCGCCGGAGCGTGACCGAGCCGCTCGCCGCCGCGGTGAGGCTGCCCTCCCGGAACGCCCGCGAGACGGTCCAGGGTGTGATGCCGGCCAGGTGCGGCGCGCACCCGTCGCCGATCACGTCGTCCGGCGTCCCGTACCAACGATCCTTCCCGGCCCCGCAGGTGATCGTGACGGGCACGCCGACGCCGATGAGCCGGATGTCGTCGTCCCCGTCTCCGCCCGCGAGGGTCATGCCCGGGCCGCGGGTCCCGACGTCGATCGTGTCGGCGTCCGGCCCGCCATCGACCGTGTAGGGCCCGGCGGCGCTGTACCCGGCGTCCAGGACGAGGCTGTCGCGGCCCGCGTCGCCGGACACCGCCCCGCGCTCGGAGGGCGTGGCCTCGATGCGGTCGTCGCCCGGCCCGCCGTTGGCGGTGAGCGTCTTCAGCCCGCCACCACCGATGAGCTCGTCGTCGCCCGAGCCGAGGTCGACGATCAGCGGGAGCGGCCCGACGGTGACGACGGTGTCGTCACCGTCACCCGTCAGCACGCGGATCGCGGTCACGCCGGTCAAGGGACAGCCCGTCGGCGGGCAGCCCGCGAGCGCTCCGCGGTCCAGCTCGAACGTCACCGCCCCGTCGTCTCGCTTGATGACCAGCCGCTCGTGTGCGGCGTCACCGCGGTAGACGAGCTCGGTGCCTTCGAGGGCGACCGTGCCCGCGCTCGCCGAAGCGGGAAGGGCGAGCGCAGCGATCAGTACAGCGGCAATGGGGAGACGCATTGCGCCTCCCCATACCCGGTTATGCGGTACGCGGACTCAGCGCGAGCAACGCGTTGAGGATCTGGGCGAGCTGCGCCAGCGGCGTGTTCGCCACCGGCGTGCCGCCCGTGGCCGGATTCAGCAGCCCGGTGATGCCGCACAGGAGGTTGCCGAGCAGGTTGCCCGGGCCCTGGACGGCGTCGACGCGCAGCTGGATCTGGTTGGTGCGGATGACCAGGCCGAGGACGTTGAGGTTGATCGGCCCGAGGTCGAGCGAGAGGATCGAGCAGGCGTTGCCGGCAGGCAGCGGCGGCAGCGGCAGCGGCGGAACCTGGCTGGCGCTGGCCGTGCCGCTGGGCGCGGCGTTGTTCGCGACGGCGGCCGGGACGCGCACGTTCTCCTTGGAGACCTTCTTGTTGCCGGCCTTGCCCTTGAGCGTGCCGACGGAGTAGAGCTTGCCGCCCGAGTTCACGAAGCGCTGGATGGTGTACGTACCGGTGAACTGCTTGCCCTTCTGGCCGCCCTTGGTGACGGTTCCGGACATCGGGACGACTTGTGTGAGGCGCGAGACATCCTGCGCGTTGGCGGCGCTCGTGCCGCCGACGAGCAGCAGCCCGCACGTAGCCATGACCGCCGTGAAGGCGAGTCGCATTCTGGACATATAAGTCCTCCCCTACGAGGATTGGTTGACGCAGGGGGCCTCCCCCGAGCGACGGGGTCCTGAAAACCGGTGGGGTGGTTTCAGGACGCCGTCGTCAAGGGGTGTTGATGCCGTCTACAGACGTTGACGGTTTCTCGTCTACAGCGGTTGACGGATGACCGGGCGCTTGGCCGCGCCGGCCTCGTCGAGCCGGCGGACCGGCGTGCCGTACGGCGCGTTGCGCGCGATCTCCGGATCCTCCGCGCCCTCACGCAGGATCTCGGCCATGACCTCGGCGAACGCGTCGAGCGTCTCCTTGGTCTCGGTCTCGGTCGGCTCGATCAGCAGCGCCTCGTCCACCAGCAGCGGGAAGTAGACCGTCGGCGGGTGGAAGTTGTGATCGAGCAGGCGCTTGGCCAGGTCCAGCGTGCGCAGGCCCAGCTCCTTCTTCATCGGCGCGCCGCTGAGCACGAACTCGTGCATGCAGAGGCGGTCGTAGGCCGGCGGGAGCAGGTCGGTGACCCCGAGCTCACGCAGCTTGGCCAGCAGGTAGTTGGCGTTCAAGACCGCGGTCTCGCTCGCCTCCTGCAGGCCGTCACCCCCGAGCGACAGGATGTACGCGTACGAGCGCACGAACACGCCGTAGTTGCCCTGGAAGCCGCGCAGGCGCCCGATCGACTTCGGCCGGTCGTAGTCGAGGTCGAACGTGCCGTCCTCGCGCTTGACCACCTGCGGCTTGGTGATGTAGGGCTCGATGCGGTCTGAGACCGCGATCGGGCCGGCGCCCGGGCCGCCGCCGCCGTGCGGCTGCGTGAACGTCTTGTGCAGGTTGAAGTGCACGATGTCGAAGCCCATGTCGCCGGGCCGCGTCTTGCCCATCACCGCGTTGAGGTTCGCGCCGTCGTAGTACAGCGTCGCGCCGACGCCGTGGACGATCTTGGCGATCTCCTCGATGTTGCGGTCGAACACGCCGAGCGTGTTCGGGTTGGTGAGCATCAGGCACGCGACCTGGTCGTCGGCCTTGGCGCGCAGGTCCTCGACGTCGACGCCGCCGTGCTCATCCGTGCCGACCTTGACGACCTCGTAGCCGCCCATGGTCACCGTCGCCGGGTTGGTGCCGTGCGCGGTGTCCGGGGTGAGGATCTTGGTGCGGTGATCGCCGCGGTCCTCGTGGTAGGCGCGGGTGACCAGCACGCCCGCGAGCTCGCCGTGCGAACCGGCGGACGGCTGCAGCGACACGTGCGGGAGGCCGGCCACCTCGGCCAGCGACTCCTGCAGCGAGTGCATGAGCTCCAGCGCACCCTGGGCGCGCTTGGGGTTCTGCAGCGGGTGCAGACGGGCGTTGCCCGGCAGCGCCGCGACGCGCTCGTGCAGCTTCGGGTTGTGCTTCATCGTGCACGACCCGAGCGGGTAGAAGCCGGAGTCCAGGTCGAAGTTGCGCTTGGACAGCCGGTTGTAGTGGCGGACGATCTCCGGCTCGGCGATCTCCGGCAGCTTCGGCGGCTCCGCGCGGCGGAACTGCGACGGCAGCTCGTGCTTGGGCACGTCCAGCTCGGGCGCCATGAACGCGCGCCGGCCGGTCTTGGACTTCTCGTAGATCGTCTTGGCGCGGTCGCGCTGCTGCTCGGTCTCGATGACGGCACTGCGCTGCGGGTGCAGCTCGTGGGCCTCGATCCCCGGGTCCCCGTGGAGCTGGTTGTCGGTGATCGTCATGCCAGGGCCTCCGTCAGAACCTCGGCGAGGCGGTCGATGTCCGCCTTGCTGCGCTGCTCGGTGATGGCCACCAGCAGGCCGTTGTCGGCGAGCGGGTAACCCGCGTTCACGCCGCGTTCGGCGCAGAACTCGAGCACCTCGAGCACGTCCTTGTTGAGCTTGAGCGCGAACTCGCGCACGACGGGCTGGTCGTGCCACAGCTCGACGCCGTCGATCGCGGCCAGCGTCTCGCGGGCGTAGTGCGTCCGTGACACCAGCAGCTCACCCAGCTCGACCAGGCCCTCGCGGCCCAGCCAGCTCAGGTAGATCATCCCGGCGAGCGCGTTGAGCGCCTGCGCCGTGCAGATGTTGCTCGTGGCCTTCTCGCGGCGGATGTGCTGCTCGCGCGTCTGCAGGGTGAGCACGAAGCCTCTACGGCCGTCGACGTCGGTGGTCTCACCGGCGATGCGACCCGGCATCCGGCGGAGCAGCGCCTGCTGGGCGGCGAAGAAGCCGAAGGACGGCCCGCCGTAGTCCAGGCGGTTGCCGAGCGACTGGCCCTCGCCGACGCACAGGTCCACGTCGTCCTCGGCGGGCGACCGCAGCACGCCGAGCGTGAGCGGGTCGGCCTGCACGATCAGCAGCGCGCCGCTCTTCTTGGCCGACAGCGCGGCCATGTCCTCGACGGCGCCGTAGAAGTTCGGCTGGCCGACGAAGATCGCCGCGACGTCGTCGCCGACCTCGCCGAGCTGCGTCAGCCCGTTCTCCAGCGGGAGCGTCTCGATCGTCGTGCCCCAACCGGCGCTGGTCGTGCGGAGCGTGTCCAGCGAGTGCGGGTGCAGGCCCTCGCTGACCAGGAACTTGGTCTTCTTGGTGTGCGTGTGGGCCAGCCAACCGGCGGCGGCGACGGCGCTCGGGCCCTCGTAGACGGACGCGTTGCTGATCGGCAGGCCGGTCAGCTCGGAGATCGCCGTCTGGTACTCGAACATCACCTGCAGCCCGCCCTGGGAGATCTCGGGCTGGTAGGGCGTGTAGGGCGTCAGGAACTCGGACCGCATGATGATCGAGTCGATCAGCGCGGGCACGTAGTGGTCGTACATCCCGGCGCCGAGGAACGAGATCTCGTCCTCGGCGGAGACGTTCTTCGCGGCCAGGTCGCGGAGGCGGGCAAAGACCTCCTGCTCGGGCTTGCCAGGGGCCAAATCGAGCGGACGACCAAGGCGGACGCCCTCCGGGACGTCCGCGAAAAGATCGTCGATCGACTCGACGCCGATGGCGGCGAGCATCTCCTGCCGGTCGGTTTCAGTCGCAGACGTGTAGCGGCTCATAGTGAGCCGCTCAGCTTATGACAGGCTCTGGATGTAGCTGTCGGCGTCCATCAGGCTGTCGGCCTCAGACGGCTCTGACAGCTTGATCTTGACGAGCCAACCCTCGCCGTAGGAGTCCTCGTTGATCTGCTCCGGCGAGTCCTTGAGGCCTTCATTGACCTCGACGATCTCGCCGCTGAGCGGCGCGACGACGTCGGAGACGGCCTTGACGGACTCGACCTCGGCGTACGGGCTGTCCTTCGTGATCGACGAGCCGACCTCCGGCGGGTCGAAGAACACGACCTCGCCGAGCTGGTCCTGCGCGTACCACGTGATCCCGAGCGTGGCGACGTCCCCGTCGATGCGGGCCCAGTCGTGCTCGGCGTGGTACTTGAGGTCGTCGGGGTAGCTGGCTTCGGCCATCCGTCAGGTCTCCTTGGAATAAAGCGGCTTGGAACGCACTTCGGCGGCACGGGTCCGCCCACGCACGTCGATTTCGAGCTTGGTGCCCGGCTCAGACTTGTCGACCGGGACGTAGGCCATGCCGATGCCCTGGTTCAGGGACGGGCTCAACGTGCCGGAGGTGACCTCTCCCCCGCCGAGCACGGCGTTGCCCTGGCGGGCGATCCCCTGCTCGGTGACGAACGGGACGAGCAGCTCGGACGGGCCGTTGGAGCGGGCGACCTTGATCGCCTCCGCGCCGATGAAGCCCGTGTCCTCCTTCACGCACCACCCGAGGCCGGCCTCGATGGGACCACGCGTCTCCATCAGGTCGTTGCCGTACAGGTGGTAACAGACCTCCAGGCGCAGCGTGTCACGCGCGCCCAGGCCGATCGGGACGACGCCGGCGTCCACCAGCGCGTCCCAGACCTTGACCGAGCCGATCGGGTCGATCAGCAGCTCCACGCCGTCCTCGCCGGTGTAGCCGGTGCCGCAGACGAGCACGTCCTCGACGCCCGCCACGGTGAGGCGGGCGGTGCGGAAGCGCTTGGGCAGCTCACCCTGCGTGAGGTTCGCGACGATCCCGCGCGCCTCGGGGCCCTGGACCGCGAGCATCGCGTAGTCGTGCAGCGCGTCTTTGAGGCTGACGTCGAACGCTGCGGCCTGCTTGCGGAACCACGCGAGGTCCTTCTCGTGGTTGGCCGCGTTCGTGACCGTCAGGTAGTGGTTCTCGCCGAGCTTGTAGGTGAAGAGGTCGTCCAGGACGCCCCCGTCCTCCTTGCACAGCACGCTGTACTGCGCGCCGTTCTCGGCGATCTTGGAGACGTCGTTGGACAGGATGCGCTGCAGGAAGCGCTCCGCGTCCGGACCGGTGGTCTCGATCTCGCCCATGTGGGAGACGTCGAAGACGCCCGCCTTGGTGCGGACGGCGAGGTGCTCTTCCTTGATGCCCGTGTACTGGACGGGCATCTCCCAGCCCGCGAACGGCACGAGCTTGGCGCCCGCGGCGACGTGGCGGTCGTAGAGGGCGGTTTTCAGCAGTGTGGAATCGGACCCGATGGCCATGCGGCCCCGGACCCTAGCGCGCGCGGGCCCCGAATTGCGCGGCGACGATGTGCGCGGCGGGGGACTCAGGCGCGTGGCTCTCGGCCACGAGCCGCGCGACGACGCGCAACGACGGCGCGGCGGCGATCACGTCCTCGCCCAGGGGGTGCAGCTCGACCGCCCAGCGCACGGCCTCGCACTCGTCGGTGGAGAGACCGGCGGCGCGCGCCGCCACCTCTGCCCGCTCGGCCGGAGCGGGATCGGGAGCGCCGAGCACGGCGAGCAGGACGTCGCGGGCCTGGCGGGCGGCGGACATCCGGCCGGCGTTCTTGGACGCGTACATGCGCTGGTCGGCGATCCGCATCGCGGCGTCGGGGTCGGCCGCCTCATCGGGCAGGCTGATGAACCCGTACGAGCAGCCCACCCAGTAGCCCTCGCCCTCGGCGGACAGGGAGCGTGCGGCGCCGTCGACGAGGTGGTCGGCGCCCTCGCCCCGGAGCAGGACGCAGAACTCGTCGCCCCCCACCCGGAACGCCCGACCACGGTCGCCGACGTAGCTCTCCAGGCCCGCGCCGAGCCGCGCGAGCAGGATGTCGCCGGCCGGGTGGCCGAAGGTGTCGTTGTAGTGCTTGAAGCCGTCGAGGTCGAAGAGCGCGAGCACGTGCGCCCCTTCGAGCAAGGCCTCGTCGAGCGCGCGGGTGAGCGCGCGGCGGTTGCCCAGGCCGGTGAGCGCGTCGGTCAGCGCTTCGTCGCGGCTTGCGCGCAGCATGCCGACGTTCTGGCGGAACGTGAGCGTCAGGCGGATCAGGACGAACACGAGCGCCGCCGCCGAGAGCACGACCGCCAGCGGGTTCAGGTCACCGAGCGAGGCGTATACGAGCAACTCGAGCGCGATGGCACCGGAGACGAGGGGCGCGATGATCAGGCGCAGGCTGTCGTCCGCGGGCCGGCGTCGGTGCGTCGGGCCACGCTGCCAGGCGGCGACCGCGATCAGCAGGAGCCCGAGCCACCAGCCGAGGTCGAACCAGCCGCCCGCCTCGTAGACGCCTTCGGCCGTGCGGACGAGGTACATCGAGTCGGCGAACCAGAACACGAGGATGCCGGCGGCCAGCAGCACCCAGGTGCGGTCCAGGCGCCAGCCGGTCGTGGCCAGCGCGCCGACACCCACGGCCAGCAGGACGAGATCGGCGATCGGATACGCGAGGCTGGTGGCCACCGCCACCGGCTCACCCTCGGCGTGCTTGAGCACGGCCTGGAAGACGATCGCGGCGCTGAGCGCGGAGACGCTGAGCGCGGCAGCGATGCCGTCGACGAGGAGCGCGAGGCGCAGGTGCGCGCGCCGGCGGACGAGCACGAGCATCCCGGTGAGCGCGAGCGGCGGAAAGAGCAGGAAGCCGGCGTCGGCGGGGCTCGGGATCGGCGGCGAGCTGTCGTACCAGAGGACGACGGTGTAGTAGAGCTCACCCAGCGTCCAGGCCGTCACGCCGGCGCCGATCAGCAGCCAGGCGGCGCGCTCGCGGGCGACGAGGACGCCGCGGGCGAGGCAGATGACCGCCGCGCACACGAGCACCACATCGTGCGCGAAGCGCGAGCTGAAGGGACCGAGATCGACCCCGTCGAAGACGACGACCCGCAGCGCGTGCGCCAGCAACCACGCCCCGCAGGCGAGCAGCGGCACCATGAGCAGTGGGCGACGAGAAACCATCCACCCGCGTTATCGGCCGATTGGCCGATACGCGGAAGATCAGGTCAGCGAAGGAACGGAGGAATGTCCAGATCGTCGTCGCGGATCACGAGCGAGTCGCGCTGGCGCTCGTCGATCCGCGGGTTGCGGTCACGCGGACCGCGGGTGCGCTCCTCCCGCGCGGCCCGCAGGCCGCCGTGGTCGAAGCCCGTGGCGATGACCGTGACGCGGATGTCGTCGGTCATGTTCTCGTCGATCACGGCGCCGAAGATGATGTTCGAGTTCGCGTCGGCGGCGGAATGGATCAGCTCCGCGGCCTCGTTGACCTCGAACAGGCCGAGGTCGCGACCGCCGGTGATGTTGAGCAGGATGCCGGTGGCGCCCTCGACGGACTCCTCCAGCAGCGGGGAGCTGATGGCCGCCTTGGCCGCCTCGCTGGCGCGGTTCTCACCCTGGGCGGTGCCGATGCCCATGAGCGCCGAGCCCGCGTTCTCCATGATCGCCCGCACATCGGCGAAGTCGAGGTTGATCAGACCCGGGATCGTGATCAGGTCCGTGATGCCCTGGACGCCCTGACGCAGGACGTTGTCGGCCTCCCGGAACGCATCGAGGATGCTCGTCCGCCGCTCGACCATCGCGAGCAGCTTCTCGTTCGGGATCACGATGAGCGTGTCCACCATCTCGCGCAGACGGTCGATGCCCTCCTGCGCCTGGCGGGCCCGCTGGGAGCCTTCGAAGGCGAAGGGCCGCGTCACCACGCCGACGGTGAGCGCTCCTATTTCGTTCTTGGCGATCTCGGCGATCACGGGCGCGGCGCCCGTGCCGGTGCCGCCGCCTTCGCCGGCCGTGACGAACACCATGTCCGCGCCCTTCAGCGCCTCCTTGATGTCGTCGCGCGACTCCGCGGCGGCGCCTTGGCCGATCTGCGGGTTCGCACCCGCGCCGAGCCCCTTCGTAAGGGTGCTGCCGATATGCAGCTTCAGGTCGGCGTCCGTCATTTGGAGCGCCTGCGCGTCGGTGTTCGCCGCGATGAACTCAACGCCCGATAGACCGGCGTCGATCATCCGGTTCACGGCATTGGTTCCACCGCCGCCGACTCCGACGACCTTTATGACTGCGAGATAACCGCTGGCTTCCATTTGGGTTTTCCGTCCGGACCTCTAGTTAGGGTCGAGCGTTTTAGCAGGCTCGTTGGCGGCGCGGATTACCGCAAGGTACGGGGATTTCGTTCCCAATGTCAACGGGAGCGAATCCACGCAAGGATCGTTGCAGACTGCCGAAGTCTCGACTACGGATTGAGAGTAAGGGCATTCTCAGCCTCAGGTAGAGCGTTCGGGTCAGGCGTCGGTGTGACGATCGGCGCGAGCCCGCCCGCAGCCACGCGACCCGGGACGCGAAGGTCGAGATACACGGCTCCGCGCGCCGAGATCTCGGCCAGGACGCGGGCCGCCGCCGCCCATTTCTTGTCGGCTTCCTCGCCGCCGCCGAAGATCAGCTCCGGGCCGTCGTCGAGGTCGACGATCACGCCGCGCTTGTCGAGCTTGACCTCGTTCGTGCGGCCGCGAAGTGCGTCCGGAGCGGCGCTCGCGACGGCGAGCGCGTTGAGGATCTTGCGGTCTTCCACGCGCGCGCCGGCCGGGTCGGCCTTCAACTTCACGCTCGGCAAATCGCGCTCTGCCGTCACTCCGCGCAGCAGCGTGCCGTTGCTGGTGACCGGAATCCGCCGTTCCCCCGCGCGAGCGAGCGCGGCCACCGGCCGGCGCTCGATCACCTTGATGCGGAGCGTGTGCGGGAAGTCGGCCTGCACCCGCAGGTCGTCCACCGAGCTGTAGGCCGCAGTGGCCTCGTGCAGGATCTGCTCGCGGACGTGGAGCGTGGTCATGTCCCGTGCGGCGCTCTCCAGCGCGGCGCGGACCTTGTCTCCGTCGGACGCGGTGATCCCGCTGATCTGCACGTCCTCGACGGCGACGAGGCTGGAGTCGCGCAGCCACAGATAGCCGCCGCCCGTCAGCACGATTACGGCGACGAGCGCGAGTCCGACTTTGAGGCGCGTCATCGTCCGGTTGGTTCGCTATGCGCGACCAGGTCCCTCCCGATCGTGTTCACGTCGCCGGCGCCCATCGTGAGCAGGAGGTCGCCTTTCTGCAACGTCCCTTGCAGAAAATCGCGGGCGGTGGCGTGCGTCTTCGCCCAGACCACGGGGACGCCGCGGCGGGCGTCGGCGGTGTGCTGGGCGATCAGCAGGCCGGTGACGCCGGGGTAGTCCTCCTGGCGCTCGCGGGCGGGGTACACGTCGATCTGCACGACCAGGTCGGCCTGCGCGAGCGCCTCGCCGAACGCCTTGGCCTCCCGTTGCGTGCGGCTGAACAGGTGCGGCTGGAAGAGCGCGATGACCCGCTCGGCGCCCTGCGTGCGCGCAGCCTCGATCGTGGCGCGGACCTCGGTCGGGTGATGCGCGTAGTCGTCAACGACGGTTGCGCCGTTGGCCGTGCCGACGATCTCGAAGCGCCGCCCGGCGCCGGCGAACGTGGCGAGACGGTCCGCTGCGACCTGCACGTCTCCCCCGGCGAGCCCGATCGCTTTGAGCGCGGCCGCGGCGTTGCGCCGGTTGTGCACTCCGGGCACCGGGAGCGGCCCGTCGTACTCGCCGAAGACGTGGGCGTCAGCTCTTAGGCGGGTGAGGTCGGGCGCGACGACGGCATCTCTCGCGCGCGCGAGGAACTCGCGGAAGGTGTCGTCCACGTCCCGGCTGGAGGCGTACTCGGTGTGGTGGTCGAGCTCGGCGTTGGTCACGACCGCGATCGTCGGGTGCAGCTTGAGCAGGCTGCGGTCGGACTCGTCGGCCTCCACGATCAGCCACTCGCCGTCTGGGTTCCAGTCCGCGTTCGTGCCGGTGGAGCGGACCTCGCCGCCGACCAGGTAGCTCTGGCCGGGCATCGCGTGGACGAGCATCGACGTCGTGGTGGTCTTCCCGTGCGTACCGGAGACGGCGATCGTCGGCTTGAGCTGCGTGAGCTCGGCGAGCAGGTCGGCGCGGTGCAGCTCGGGCGCGCCGGTGGTGCGCTCCGGGTTGTCCGGCGGGATCGCGCTCGAGTAGACGACTTCGGCGCCGGGCGGGACGTTCTCGGCCGCGTGGCCTTCCAACAACCGGTCCGATCCGGTGACCTCGGCGCCGAGGATGCGGGCCACCTTCGCGAGCCCACTCATCCCGATGCCACCGATGCCGACAAAGTGGAGTTTGCGTCCTGACCACGGCTGATTCACGCCTGTCAGCCTAGGTGCCCTGGCCGACGAATCGAGGATCGAGCGGGTTGCGCAGGAGGCGTTCGGCTATCCAGAGCTGCGGCCAGGGCAGCGCGAGGCCATCGATGCCGCGCTGAACGGGCGCGACGTGCTGGTGGTCATGTCGACCGGCGCCGGCAAGTCGGCCATCTACCAGATCGCCGGGCTGCTGACCCCGGGATCCACGATCGTGGTGTCGCCGTTGATCGCGTTGCAGCGCGACCAGGTGGACGGGCTGCGCGACGTGGCGGCCGGCGGCGCGGCGCAGCTCAACTCGTCCTTGCCGCGCGGTGTGCGCGAAGAGGCGCTGCACGAGCTGGCCGAAGGCGCGCTCGAGTTCCTGTTCCTGGCGCCGGAGCAGCTCGCGCGGCGCGACGTGCTCGACGAGCTCGCCGTGGCCGACATCTCACTGTTCGTGGTCGACGAGGCGCACTGCGTGTCGGAGTGGGGGCACGACTTCCGGCCCGAGTACCTGCGTCTGGGCGCGGCGATCGAGGCGCTCGGCCGCCCGCCCGTGCTGGCCTTGACGGCGACGGCGGCGCCCCCGGTGCGCGATGAGATCGTCACGCGGCTGGGGTTGCGGGACCCGGTGCTCTTGATCCGCGGGTTCGACCGGCCCAACCTGCGGTTCTCCGTGGAGCGCTTCCACGGCGAGCAGGGCGCGGAGCGCAAGCGGCGGGCGCTCGTGGAGCTGATCGACGACTCGCCACCGCCCGGCATCGTCTATGTCTCGACCCGGCGCGAGGCCGAGGACCTGGCGGCGGAGCTGTGCTCCGGCCCGCTGCGGGCCGCTTCGTATCACGCGGGGATGAAGTCGTCCGAGCGCGACGACGTGCAGGAGCGCTTCATGGACGGTTCGCTGGACGTGGTAGTGGCGACGACCGCGTTCGGGATGGGGATCGACAAGGCCGACGTGCGCTGGGTCTTCCACGCCGAGGTCGCCGAGTCGCTGGACGCCTACTACCAGGAGGCCGGGCGCGCGGGGCGCGACGGCGCGCCCGCCGAGATCGTGTTGTTCTACCGCAGCGAGGACGTCGGCCTGCGGCGCTTCTTCGCGGGCGGGCACGTCGAGGTCGACGAGCTCGCGCACGTGCTCGATGCCGTGCGCCGCGGCGTGCCGGCGACCGACCTGCGCGCCGAGTTGGATCTGTCGGACACCAAGCTGGCGTCCGCCTTGTCCCGGCTGGAGGACGCGGGCGCCGTCCGCGTGGCCATGGACGGCGAGGTGGCGCCGTTGACGGACGCACCGTCGGCGGAGCTGGTGATGGCCGCCGCCGAGGCCGAGGAAATGCGGCGCTCGTTCGACCGTTCGCGCGTGGACATGATGCGCGCCTACGCCGAGACCGACGACTGCCGGCGCGCGTTCATCTTGAGCTACTTCGGCGAGCCGTTCGAGCCGCCGTGCGGGTTCTGCGACAACTGCGAGGCGGGGCGTGTGAACGCCCCGCCGTCGGATGTGCCGTTCCCGGTCGGTGCCCGGGTCGCCCACGGCTCGTGGGGCGAGGGCGTCGTCCAGCGCTACGACGACGACTCGATGGTCGTCCTGTTCGACGAGGCGGGCTACAAGACGCTCGCCTTGGAAGTCGTGCGCGAGCGCGCGCTGCTGACCGCCGTGTAGGCCGTCGCGGCGCGCGCCCGCGCTGGCTCCCCCAAGCGTCAGTTCTGGCCCTGAGCCTCGTTCATCTGCTCCTGGGCCGCCTCGAGCTGCTCGCGCGCCTCGTCCGGGATGTCGGCGTCCTCGACGGCGTCGATCGACTCGTTGGCCACGTCGGTCGCGTCCTCCTGGATCTCCTTGGCGGCCTGCTCGGCGTCCTTCGTGCCGGCGCGCACCTCGTCCGCGGTCTTCTGCGC
The DNA here is from genome assembly GCA_027587225.1 of Solirubrobacter taibaiensis. Taxonomy (GTDB): domain Bacteria; phylum Actinomycetota; class Thermoleophilia; order Solirubrobacterales; family Solirubrobacteraceae; genus Solirubrobacter; species Solirubrobacter taibaiensis. Next base: position 5,276 of record JAPDDQ010000031.1, on the reverse strand, counting down.
GTCCTCCTGGACCTGCGTCGCGTGGTCCTGGATCTTCTTGGCCTCGTCCTGATCGACGCCACCACCGCCGCAGGCCACGGCGGCCAGCGAGACAGCGACGATAGAAACGGTGAGGAGCTTGCGAATCATTGGGGAGTTCCTTCCATCGGGGAGCACGTACTCTGTCGTCCGGCGGCCCTGGCCGCCTCGGAGCTAGCACCCGGAAATACGCCGGTTCAGGGTGTGGAGAACTCCCTTAGGGACTGTCGGCGATCCCCTCAGGGATGGCGGCGCGTCGCCAGACGCCGCGCTACTTCTCGGCGTTGAGCTGGTGCGCGGCCTCGAGCTGCGCCTGGGCCTCCGGCGGCAGGCTGGCGCCCTTCGCCGCGTCGAGCGTCTCGTTCGTCAGGCCGTTCATGTCGGCGCCGCCACACGCCGCGACGGGGTGATCGACGTGGCAGTGGCGAGGGCGGTGAGGAGCTTGCGCATCAGGTGGTTCCTTTCGTCAGTGGGGAGGAACCGGACTCTGCCGTCGCCGCGACGTCTGCGCCTCAGGGACGACCCTGATCCGAAGGAAGTTGAGGGTGCGGTATCCACCCTTGCTGCGGCACAACGTCAACGGCGAGCACGCCCGCGGCCGACGGGTCGGGCGTGCTGATTGCGGGTGAGGCGGGTGCCCCGCACTGCGTGAACGCCGAGGCGTTCACGTCTTTCCACGCCGAGGGACGGTCCACGCCACGCGAGTGGTGAGTTGATCGGGCTCAGGCCGACTAAGTCACCACTCGCCTGCCCGGGTGGCGCGTTACCGCTCCTCCGCGCGGGGGTGAGGAACAAACCGGTCCTGACAGGACCGGATCGTGCACAACCCCCGCCGAACAGGTGCCCCGGCCCGCGCCCGTGCCGTCAGGGAAGACCTCGTAGCGCTTGCGAGCCGGGTGCCGGCGCACCCGGTGCAACCGGCTCACCCGCACAAGAGCGCGCCGGCCGCCGCGGGTCAAGCGACTCGTGACGACTGTGGCCCGCCTCACCGCCTGGGCACGAGTTGTTTGACGCGCGGCCTGACGGTGTGCTCGCCCAACCCGGCCGACGCACCCGCGCCAGCCGAGCGGAGCTCCACCCTCAGCGCGCGGCGACCGCCGCGAGCACCTCGCGGGCGATCTCGCCGGCCGCGTCGGGCTTCGCGAGCCCGCGCGCGGCGGCGGCCATCTCCTCCCGCGCGGCCAGCACGGCGTCCGTCTCCGCCCGCAGCCGCTCAGGCGTGAGCTCGGAATCCGGAAGCACCCGCGCGGCGCCGGCGTCCGTCATCCAGCGCGCGTTGGTCGTCTGGTGGTCGCCGGTGGCGTGCGGGTACGGGATCAGCACGGCGGGGAGGCCGTACTGGGCGAGCTCGAAGATCGAGCCGCCGGAGCGGGCGACCGCGGCGTCGGCGGCGGCCAGCGCCACGCCGAAGGGGGTGAGGTAGTCGAGCAGGACGTAGTGGGGGCCGGGGCTCGTAAGGTCGGGGAAGTCGCGCGTGCCGGCCACGTGGATGACTCGGTACGGGGCGTCCTTGAACGCCTCGACGGCAGCGTGGTTGATCGAGCGCGCGCCGAGTGAGCCGCCGAAGATCAACACAGCGGTCTCGTCCGTGCCGATGCCGAGCTGCGCGCGGGCGTGCGCGCGGTCGGCGTACGTCTCCGGCACCGGGCGACCGGTCACGCGGTAGCGGTCGCCGTCACAGCCCTCGAGCGGGAACGCCAGGCAGACCCGCTCGGCCCGCTTGGCCAGGAGGCGGTTGGTCAGCCCGAGGTGCGAGTCGGCCTCCGTGAGCACGAGCGGGATCTTCGCCATCGTGGCGGCGAGCCCGACCGGGCCGGCGACGTACCCGCCGCCGCCCAGGACGGCGTCGGCGCCGCGGCGCTTGAGGATCTTGCGCGCGGCGACGAGGGCGCCCCCCGCCTTGCCGACCGCGCGGGCGGCCTTCAGCGGGTTCGTGCGGCTGATGCCTTCGACGCTGATCGGGTCCAGCTCGTAGCCGGCCTGCGGGACGAGCTCGGCTTCCGCTCGCTGCCCGCCGACGAAGGTGACCTGCGCGCCTTCAGCCCGCAGCGCGTCGGCGACGGCTATCGCCGGCACTACGTGCCCGGCTGTCCCCCCCGCCGCTATGACGATCCTTGGCGGCACGGTCACGGGCATCCTTCGAACGTTGCGGGACGGAATTCAGCCGGTGGGCGTGGCCGCCGGACGCGACGTTGAGCAGCACGCCCATCGACGCCATCAGCACGATCAGGCTCGTCGAGCCGGACGAGATGAAGGGCAGCGGGACGCCGGTCAGCGGCGCGAGGCCGAGGATGGCGTAGACGTTCAGCAGGGCTTGGCACAGGATGAGTGAGGTGACGCCGGCGGCGACGAGGGTGGCATAGATGCCCTTGGCCTTCTTGGCGGTCTGCAACCCGGCGTACGCGATGATGCCGTACAGGCTCAGGAGGCCGACGATACCGATCAGGCCGAGCTCCTCCCCGATGATCGTGAGGATGAAGTCCGTGTGGGCCTCGGGAACGTAGAAGATCTTCTGGATGGACTGACCCAGGCCGTTGCCGAACAGCCCGCCGGACCCGATCGCGATCTGCCCCTGCGTGGACTGGAACCCATCGGTCGTGGCGTGCGCCCACGGGTCCAGGAACGAGACGAGCCGCGCCCGGCGGTAGGGCTCGAACAGCGCGAACAGCATCACGAGCACGGCACCGATGCCCGCCACCAGGCCGAGCTGGCGCAGCGGCAGGCCGGCGATGACGAGCAGCACCGCCATGGTGAAGCAGATCACCAGGCATGTGCCGAGATCGGGCTGGGCGGCGATCAGCAGCACGGCCCCGCCACCGACGGCGATCACGGGTCCGACGACCGTCCTGATGTTGCGGGCGATCTTCGGCCGCTCGGCGATCACGGCCGCGACGTGCAGAACCAACGCCAGCTTGACGATCTCGCTCGGCTGGAACTGCAGCGGGCCGAACCCGAGCCAGCGGGTCGCGCCGTTGACCTCCACGCCCAGGCCCGGGATCTTGACCATCACGAGCATCGCGAACGCGGCCATCAGCAGCAGCGACGTGTAGCGCCGGATCAGCTCCAGGCGCAGGCGCGAGATCGTGTACATCGCGATCAGCCCGAAGAAGCCGTAGCCGACGTACTTGACGAGGTACATCGTCCCGTCGCCCTGGCCTTGCAGCAGGGTCCGGGCGCTCGACGCGGAGTAGACCATCACCGCGCCCCCCGCCAAGAGGCAGAAGGTTGCGGTCAGCAGCAAGCGGTGTTCTAGCGGCTGCTGCTGTCGGCCCATCGAGCCGCCATTCCACGCCGTCGCCTGGACCCCTTCCGAGAATCTGGGAAACCGCTGCGTCCACTCACTTTCCTCGGGTTGAGAGCGACGCGCCGGTGACGAACGGCCACCCCGGCTCGGCCAGCACGCGCGCCCGCACCCGGTGCGGCAACGTGCGCGGCTGATGGGCGAACGTCCCGCCGGTGGGCCGCAGCCGCGTCGTCGCGAACGTCCGCCAGGTCCGGCCCCGGAGCGCTTGCAGCTGCACGCGCTTGGCGATGCCCGGCGGCGCTCCGCTCACGCGGCCCGTGATGGCGCCCGCGCGGGTGACGCGAACCGTGATCCGCGGCACGACGTGGACCGTCGCCGTCGCCGTGCTCTCGCCGCGTGTGAAGGTGAGTGTCCGTGACGCGCCTGCGGGCGAGAGATAGGCGAAGCGCCCCGCAGCGTCCGTGGTCACGTGGCCGAGTGGGAGCGCCGTGGCTCCACTCACCCGGAGCGTGCCGGCGATCGCGACGCGCTCGCCGGCCAGGGCACGGCCGTCGGCATCGACGAGCACACCGCTGACCTTGCGCCGTTCTCCCCAGCGCAGCGTGACCGTCGAGCGACCCGTCGCGGCGAACGCCACGCTCAGCCTGCCCGGGGACGCCGGCGCCGTGGCGACCGGTGCGGGCACCGGTTGGGCGGCGACCACGATCGGTGCGGCCGGAGTGCTGGTCGGGGTTGCCGTGGGGGTTGCCGTCGAGGTCGGGATCGGCGTGGGCGCCTCCGGCAGCCGCGCGGTCGGCTCCGAGACGGCCTCGCCCGTCCCCTCCGCGTTGGTCGCGCGGATCCTGAACCGGAGGCGATGGCCGGCGTCGTCGGGACCGGGCACGTAGACCGGTCCCGTGGCCACGTCCTGCCACGTGCTGTCCTCCAGGCGCTGCCAGCGGCGGTCGAAGGTCAGGTTGGCGCCGGTCCAGGTGCCGTCGTCGCCGTGCAGGGTCGGGCCGCCCGAGATCCGCGGCGCGGTCGTCGCCGCGGGCGCCGGGAGGTTGTCGACCGTGATCGTGAACGGGCCGTGCTGGGCACGGTTGACGAGCGTGGCGTCGGCGACGACGAGTTTCGCCTCGTGCTCGCCTTCGGCCAGCCGCGTCGTGTCGAGCGTCAGCGTCCCCGACTCCGACAACGGACACGGGACGGGCAGCGCGAACGAGCAGTCCGCAGCGCGGCCGGCCACGACCGCGCCATCCACGAGCAGCTCGGCGGTCCGCACGCCGCCGCCCTTGTCCTGGGCCGCGTACGCGATCGTCCGCGTGCCCTTGAGGGCGCCCGTTGCGAGCAGCGAGCCGAACACCCCACCGAGTGTCGGGCCCACGTCGTCGCGCAGGTCGATCGAGCCGCCGTGGATCTGCAGCGACGAATCGCCGGTGCAGGACAAGCCGCCACCGCAGTCGACGCGGATCGTCAAGGTCTTCTCCCCGCGCAGCCCGTCAGCGGCATTGCTCTCCGGCCCGACCGTGACCGCGCCGCCGTAGTTCGGGCGCCAGTCCCAGTGCCTCGCGGCCGGCCCGGTGATCGTGGACACGACCATCGTCCCGTACGGCTGGTTCGCGGCCAGCGCGTAGCTTCGCGAGAGCCGGAACCCCGCGAGCTCGGTGTCCGCCGGCGCGGTGAACGTCCACCCGGCCGTGCTGCCTGCATAGTGCGAGATGCCGGCGCGCATCGACCCGCCGGGCAGCCCGCAGCCGACCCCCCAGGTCGACCACAGCCCGTGCGCGAACGGCGCCCACCCGGCGACCGAGCCGTTGGTACACGACTCCACCCGGTACGTCGCGGCCGGCGCGCTCCCCGGCGCGAACGCGAGCACGAGCAGCGAGAGCCCGACGACGAGGGCCGCGCGCACGGTCCACGTCCGGGCGGGACCGCGCCGGGAGGGGCGGTGAGACGCGGCGCGGCGCGCGAGGTCGGGTGCGGGCGGCGCCGCGAGGCGATCCGGCGCCGCGAGCGCGCTCGGCGCGAGGTC
>JAPDDQ010000334.1 GCA_027587225.1 Solirubrobacter taibaiensis | reverse complement strand
CAAAGCAAAGCAGCAGGGTTTTATCAGGAGGCGTTAGATCATGTGGCTCGACAGGGTTATGGCAATGCCAGTTTTGAAGTGGGAGGTGAAGAAGGTTTGGATATTGTTGAGGAATTTTATTCGGATGAATCTAAATTAGAACATCATCAACAAACCCATGATTTGACTCATGTTCAGGATATTCAAAAAGGTTTGCAGCAGTCGGTTCAGGCTTTGAACTAGTAAAAATAATTTCTTACGGAATTGACCTATTGTTTGAGCGAAATGCGCTCGCTTCATTGATTAGGAGAAAAACATCATGAATGCGTTCACAGGTCAAACTTTTCAGATGAATCAAATAATTAACATCAAGCATGTTGTTGAGTTTACTGCCCTTAGTCGATCAAAAATCTATGAGATGATTAAGAAGGAATCAAAGTATTACGATCCTACATTTCCTCAGCCTATACGGCTGACTGAAATGCGTATTGGTTGGTCAGCTTGGGAAATCCATCAGTGGATTGAGTCTAAGCTAGAACAACGAGAGTAATGGGAGCTTTTGCTCCCTTATTTTTTTGGTAGAATCGAAAAAAATTACTCATGTTATAAATGAAACAATCTTTAGATTATTACGATATCAATGCATTGGGATTTTTCGAGTCTACATTTGAGGTAGATATAGAGAGCCTATACCAACCATTTTTACGCTATCTATCTGATAAGGCTTTTATACTTGATTTAGG
>JAPDDQ010000333.1 GCA_027587225.1 Solirubrobacter taibaiensis | reverse complement strand
TTAAAGCAGTCTTTAACGAGAATTTACCGCTTATTGCTCAAATAGAAGTGCAATCTAATGCCCAACTGCTTGGTTTAGGTAAAAGTAACGAGTTAAAACCGAATAAATTAGCAAAACTCGCACAAAGCATTATCAAATCGTCACAAAATAAATTTAAAGAAATTACGATTGATCTCACTGCTTTGCCAACAGATTTACATGCCTTATTCGCACTCACTTTAAGTCAAGCAGGCTATGGTTATGACGAATTCAAATCCAAAAAAATGAATTTGTCTTAGAAACCATTCATCTTGTTGCTGAAACAACTCTATTAGATGATGCACAACTCAACTTAGTTCATGCTGTTCAGTCTGGACAAAACTATGCACGCGACTTAGGTAATCGACCAGGAAATATTTGCTTCCCAGAATATTTAGCTGATCAAGCACTGGCTCTTGCTGCGCAATATCCAGATATGTTGCAAGTTACCATTCTTGATGAACAACAAATGGCTGACCTTGGGATGTATGCGTTCCTTGCTGTAAGCAAAGGATCTGATCGTCCAGGTCGAGTGATTACTCTTGAATACAAAGCCAATACAGATCAAGCTCCGATCGTACTTGTCGGTAAAGGTGTAACCTTTGATACAGGTGGTATTTCACTGAAGCCTGGTGCTGGTATGGATGAGATGAAATTTGATATGTGTGGTGCTGCTTCAGTACTTGGCATAATGCAGGCTCTTT
>JAPDDQ010000332.1 GCA_027587225.1 Solirubrobacter taibaiensis | reverse complement strand
TTATTCCAAAGATCAAACGATAACATCGTTTCACGAAGCGCACCAAAGTCTTCTACTAATATTTTCAGCGCTTCCCTAATTTGATGCGCAACTACTAATTGTACTGCCGGTTGTATAATACCAGCTGTGTCACATGTTGCACCGCTCGCTGGATGCTCCATTAAACAGCGAAAACACGGTGTTTTCCCTGGTAAAATTGTATACGTTACTCCGTAGCTTCCAACGCACCCACCATATATCCACGGAATATTATACTTTTGTGAAATATCATTAATGAGAAGACGCGTTTCAAAATTATCTGTCGCATCTAATATTAAATCTACATCATTCACTAATTCTTCCATTTCTTGCACCGTTACATCCGTCACAACCGGATTTATTTCCACCTCAGAATTAATCACTTTTAAATGTTCTGCAGCCGCTATCGTCTTCGGTTTATACTGTTTTGCATCTTCTTCTGTATATAGTTGTTGTCTTTGTAAATTACTCCATTCTACATAATCACGGTCAGCAATCGTTACTTTTCCAACACCTGCTCTAACAATCGCTTCTGCATTTGCCGCACCGAGAGCACCAGCACCAATAATAAGCACATGCTTCTCTCTTATTTTTCTCTGTCCTTCTTCTCCAACACCAGAAAATAATATTTGTCTTGAATATCGCTCCTGCATGCGATAGCCCCCTTTCTTATCCTCCTATATAAGACATTTCGATTTTCGGAC
>JAPDDQ010000331.1 GCA_027587225.1 Solirubrobacter taibaiensis | reverse complement strand
CCCAGCGCTCTTCGTTTCTTCCGTTATAGCTGTTTTTACTCCAACAGTTTTGATCTTATTACTTTCAGAGAAGCGAAGTAAGTCACCTTCAATGATTTTATCAGACATGTTCAATTCATTTTGGGCACGATCAATTAGTGGCTGGGATTCTTCTTTCGGTAATTGTACAACTTCGCCAGTAGCACGGTCATAGAATGTACTGTTTGTGTACATGTATTTATCTGTAACGAAGCTACCGTCACGAAGAACAACGAATCCTTTATTATCAGGTGAGAATACATCATGACCGAATCGAACGTCATTTGTAGAATCTACACCAAGTAAGTTTAGAATAGTTGGTTTAATGTCAATTTCACCAGTTGGTTTCGAAATTGTTTTACCTTCTTTTTGACCTGGAACGTGAATAAACATCGGTGTTTTTTGTAAGTTCATATGGTCAAATGCAGTGATTTCTTCTTTTCCTAAGAACTGTGCCATTGCACGGTTATGGTTTTCAGAAATACCGTAGTGGTCACCGTAGAATACGATTACTGAGTTGTCGTAAATACCTTCTGCTTTTAGACGCTCAATAAAGTGTTTCATTGCTTCGTCTAAGTAACGAGCAGTTACCATGTAACGGTCAAATACTCCATCACCAGAATTGTATTCATCGATTAATTTTGTACTGTCATCGTAAGTGAATGGGTAATGATTCGTTAAAGTAAGGAAGCGAGTATAGAATGG
>JAPDDQ010000330.1 GCA_027587225.1 Solirubrobacter taibaiensis | reverse complement strand
CCTTCATATGCTCATGTACATATGCCGCCATTTCGTAATCAATTGGTGGCATCACTTGATTTGCCATCTCTACAAGAGTAACCTCAATCCCGCGTTCTCTTAAATTCTCAACCATTTCCACTCCAATAAATCCTCCACCAATAACCGTCGCATGACGTGGTTTCTTCTCATCAATATACGCTTTTATACGATCTGTATCAGGTACATTTCGTAACGTAAACAACGCCTTCGCTTCTTCAATGCCCGGAATAGGTGGAACAATTGGTTTCGCCCCTGGTGAAAGAATCAAAACATCATATTCCTCGTTATATGTTTCATCTGTAGTTACATTCTTTATCGTAATTGTTTTCTCTTCTTTATTAATCTTTACAACTTCACTCAATACACGTATATCTAAATTAAAACGTTTTGACATCCTTTCAACAGTTTGTACTAATAACTTTTGTCTTTCTGTAATGACACCGCCAATATAATATGGCAATCCACAGTTTGCGAACGAAATGTATTCACCGCGTTCAACCATAATAATTTCATCTTCCTCACTTAAACGACGAAGCCTTGCAGCTACTGATGCCCCGCCAGCAACTCCGCCTACTACAACAATTTTTCTAGACATATTTCGAACCTCCATATTATTTATTATTTAATTTCTTCATATATCACACATATAAAACCTATACCTGTACGGGTATATAATAAATTATAAAAAATTTAATTTCAATCA
>JAPDDQ010000329.1 GCA_027587225.1 Solirubrobacter taibaiensis | reverse complement strand
AAAAAGTAAAAGTAGTAAATCAATCTTATAAGGATATTGAGTCAGAAAAAGATAAATTTAATGAATTTACAAAGTCTTATAATACAGAAAAAGTAGCTTTTTATAAACAAGCAAATATTAAAATTAAAGAAGAGAAAAAATAAAACAGTTTGGCCTACACTTGGCCAAACTGTTTTATTTTTTTGTATAAGTACGACTATACCATGGAACAGGCTCACTTAATTTTTTTTCTTGTTTTAATGCTTCAGGACCAATATAATCTTGAAGTGTTTTTTTTGCTACTGTTAAAGATAAGGTTGTTTTCGGATTTCGATAGGAGGATTCAAGATGACCAAGATGCGGTAGAATTCGAAAATCTTCTTTCGTAGGAGGGATGTGGAAAAAATAATCGCCTAAACGTATAAGGACATCAGATTGTTGTTGGCTAAAACGTGGGTTTCTAGAAAAATGCAATCCTTCTTTAATTGCTTTTTTTTCAGCAATCAAACGTTCTAAAGCTGTCTTTTTTAACCAGTATAAATATTTAGGATTAGTAGCTGCTTTAGCATGACGATTCACAACGAAAATAGATTGAGCTAGTCGATTAATAGAATGTTGGTTTTGTAATTGAGATTGTGGTTGTGAAGGTTTCATATTGAATCTCCTTTCAATTTTTCATTATTATACCATAAATAAAATAGGTATTTATTATACGCAAAAAGTGATTGTATATATTTTGAATATTA
>JAPDDQ010000328.1 GCA_027587225.1 Solirubrobacter taibaiensis | reverse complement strand
ATTTTCTGTATGCCATTCGTAGTTCCCTCCTTTGTTGATGGGTTTAAATCCTCAGTCGTCTTTACGTAAACCTAAACCTAATTCCTCAAGTTTATGTTTAACTTCTTCTAAGGATTTACGTCCTAAGTTACGAACTTTCATCATATCTTCTTCTGTTTTGTTCGCAAGCTCTTGTACAGTATTAATTCCTGCACGTTTTAGGCAATTATAAGAACGAACAGAAAGGTCTAGTTCTTCGATAGTCATCTCAAGAACTTTCTCTTTTTGATCTTCTTCCTTCTCGACCATAATCTCAGCATTTTGTGCTTCATCAGTTAAACCAACAAAGATATTTAAATGCTCAGTTAAGATTTTGGCACCTAAAGAGATAGCTTCTTTTGGCCCGATGCTTCCATCCGTCCATACATCAAGCGTAAGCTTATCATAATTAGCCACTTGTCCGACACGTGTCTTTTCCACTTGGTAAGTCACACGTGATACTGGAGTATAAATAGAATCAATAGGAATTACTCCTATTGGTTGATCTTCGCTTTTATTTGCATCAGCTGGCGTATACCCACGGCCACGCTTTGCAGTTAAACGCACGCGGAAATGCGCATCTTTTGCTAACGTTGCAATGTGTAAATCTGGATTTAAGATTTCTACATCACTATCGTGAGTAATATCAGCAGCTGTGACAATACCTTCGCCCTGTACATCAATTTCCAACGTCTTCTCTTCTTCAGA
>JAPDDQ010000327.1 GCA_027587225.1 Solirubrobacter taibaiensis | reverse complement strand
ATAATTTGATGTTTACCACCAACAAGGCGCCTTGCTAAATGTGGGGCCATTAAACCGATAAAGCCAATTCCGCCGGCAACAGCAACAGATGCCCCTGCTAAACAAACTGCAATAAATAATAATTTACGCCTTTCTTTTTCTACGTTTACACCAAGGCCAACTGCTGTAGAATCGCCTAGGTTCATTACATTTAATATGTGTGCTTTACTTATAGCAAGCGGTAAGAAAATAACCATCCATGGAAGTACACTTAATACGAATTTCCAATCTGTACCCCATAGACTTCCCGCCAGCCAAATCGTAGCAAAACGAAAATCGTTAGATGTCATCTTCATAGAGAAAATTAAACTAACAGCTCCAAATCCAGCTGCAACGGCAATACCGACTAGTATTAATCGAGTCGATGAAACGCCGTCTTTCCATGCTAGTAAATAAATAATTACCGCTGCTAATATCGCTCCAACTAGTGCGAAGAATGGGAGAATGAATACAGATAAAAATGTACCAGTCCCTACTTTCCCGAAGAAGAAGTAGACGAATATAACAACTGTTAATCCCGCTCCAGCATTAATACCTATAATACCTGGATCAGCAAGCGGATTTCGTGATAAACCTTGCAAAATCGCGCCTGACATAGCTAAAGCAGATCCGACTAGTAGAGCAATTACCATACGCGGCATACGCAATTCAAATAAAATAACAGACTGATCTTCAGCCCCTAGTCCA
>JAPDDQ010000326.1 GCA_027587225.1 Solirubrobacter taibaiensis | reverse complement strand
TTCGCATTGTCTACTCGTATCATAAACCGGATAATAATTTACATATGGATATACTTGAGGTACGTAATAATAATACATTATCCTCTCCTCCTTTTTCTTAAACATATTCAAAGGAGAAAATGAATGTGACATTGTTTATAATTGTACAAGTGGTTCTCTCACTCGTTTCTTCCTTTTCTTCAAGCGTAACTTACGGTTCTTTTCGTATAAATAATGCACAACGAAATACGAAATGAGACCAAACACAACTCCTAAAATCGTCATTCCAATTAATACATACACTTCACTTTGTAATAAGCTCTTTAATATCGTAAAAATGTGACTTGAAAACAAGTCCGATATCGTAAATGGTTCATGATGAATTTTCTGTACATGAAATGGATAAATCATTTTTCCTAGCGCATACGCAAGCGGAAATAAAAATACTGGGAGAAACGATATTTTCCCAATAATATTGCCAATAACTGCCGCAGGAAAAGATCCCTTTGCTAACCTGACGATTGGATAAAATATTACATATACGAGCGATGCCGTATAAATGACTAACATTTCTAAGCCGAATCCTATAGCAAACCCTAACGATACTTTCTTTGCGCCTTCTGGCGATCGAAGCAACTTATAATATTGAAACTTTAATATTCTCCACATCCGCTGAAAAAACGAATATGTTTTCTTAGTTGTTTTCACCCTCATCATCTCTTTAACTATATTTTTATATGTAGTATG
>JAPDDQ010000325.1 GCA_027587225.1 Solirubrobacter taibaiensis | reverse complement strand
CATACCTTGCGATAATTCACCGCGTAATTTTACAGGTTTTAAGTTTGTTACACAAATAACCTTTTTACCTTTTAAGTCTTCCGGCGAATAGAATTTTGCAATTCCAGAAACAACTTGACGCTTTTCTGTACCTAAGTCTAGTTGAATTTTTAACAGCTTGTCTGCTTTTTTCACAGGTTCAGCAGATAGTACTTCAGCTACGCGTAATTCTACTTTAAAGAAATCATCAATTGTAATTTCTTCTGCCTTCGGTTCTTCTTCTTTTTTCTCTTCTACTTTAGGAGCAGAGCTTTTCATTTGTTCTTTAATGTACTCTACTTCCACTTCCATTTCTAAACGAGGGAAAATTGGGTTTCCTTTTTCTACTTTTGTTCCAGCTGGAATGCAGCCAATTGTAGATAGACTTTCCCAAGATTTATGAGCTTCATCAGTAAGGCCAAGCTGAGCAAACATCTTGCTTGGTGCTACTGTTAAGAATGGCATAAGCATAATACCTGTTTGACGAAGTACTTCTGCTAAATGAGCCATTACAGAGGCTAACTTTTCACGATCATTCTCATCTTTTGCTAATACCCATGGTTGTGTTTCATCAATATATTTATTCGTACGACTAACTAGTTGCCAAATAGATCCTAACGCTACAGAGAACTCCATATTCTCCATTGCTTCTTCTACTTTTTTCAAAGTATCTTGTGCAAACGCTACTAACGTTTCATCAAATTCCGTCA
>JAPDDQ010000030.1 GCA_027587225.1 Solirubrobacter taibaiensis | reverse complement strand
CGCGGCCTCGCGCGGCGGCGACTGCCACGGCGGCGCGTCTCCGGCCGACGGTGCGCCCTCGGCGGGCGCCTGCGCGTCGGCCGCCTCAGGCGACGGCGGCTGCCACGACGGCGGCCCCTCGGCTTGGTCCTGCCTCTCGGCGGCCTCGTGCGGCGGCGCGCCCTCGGCGGGCGGTGGTGTGGTCTGCCAGGGCGGCGGGTCCTCGTCGTGGGTGCCGCTCATGGTCGTGGGCCGGTCAGCTGCCGACGGCGACGCCGATGACGATCAGGGCAACGATCGGGATGTAGATCGCGAGGCCGATCCAGCTCGTGATGATGCCGCCCATGGCCACGCCGCGTCCGCCGAGGCGGCCGCCGGAGTTGTCGATCTCCTTCTTGGCGCCGTAGCCGAGAATCAGGCCGACGACCGAGGTGATGATCGGGCACAGCACGATGCCGATGATCCCGAGGATCAGGGAGGCGATCGCGTTGCCCGGGGTGGGCGGGGCGGGCTGGTAGCCGGTCCACTGCGGCGTCTGTTGCTGCTGCCACTGGTTCTGCTCCGGCTGCTGCTGCTGCTGCCATTGGTTCTGCTCAGGCTGCTGCCACTGGCTCTGCCAGCCACCCTGCTGCTGGTCCTGCTGCGGCCACGAGCTCTGCCAACCGCCCTGCTCCTGTGGCTTCTGCTGCTCAGGCTGCTGCCACTGCGGGGGCTGATAGGGAGGATCGTCGTCGGACGGCGTGCTCATCGTCGGCGAACGTTAGCGTTCCTTTCCTGATGGCGTGGAACCTCGACGGGCGCGTCGCCCTGATCACCGGAGCGGGCTCGGGCATCGGCGCCGAACTGGCCCGCCAACTCGCGGCGCGCGGGATGCGCCTCGCGCTCATCGACGTCAACGGCGAGGCTCTGCAGGCGGTCGCCGCCGGCCTGCCGGGCGCCGAGACCGCGGTCGCCGACGTGCGCGACGCGGAGGCGCTGAGCGCGGCCATCGACGACCTCGCGGCGCGCTGCGGCGGCCTCGACGTGGCCGTGGCGAACGCGGGCGTGGCGACGGGTGGGCCGCTCCGGCTCGTCGGGCCCGAGACGGTCGAGGAGACGCTCGACATCAACCTGCTCGGTGTGTGGCGCACCGTCCGACCGGCCATCCCGCACGTCCTCCCGCGCCGCGGCTATCTGCTGCTCGTCGCGTCCGCGGCCGCCGTGGTCCCGACCGCCGGCCTCGGCGCCTACAGCGCGTCCAAGGCGGGAGTCGAGGCGCTCGGCCGCACGCTGCGCGTCGAGCTGCGCACGCACGGCGTGGGTGTCGGCGTCGCCTATTACCTGTTCCTGAACACGCCGATGGTCACCGCGAGTGAGGACTCGCCGATCTTCGCCCGGACCAAGTCGCGGCTCCCGGCCCCGCTGGCGAAGACGTGGCCGCTGGAGCCCGCCGTGGCGCGCACGGTGCGCGGGATCGAGCGCCGCTCGCGCGCGGTCGCCTACCCACCGTTCCTGCGCGGGATGATGGCCGCCCGCGGGCTGCTCGACAATCCGCTGCTCGACCGCGTCGTGGCCGGCACGATGCCTTCGATGGAGCAGGCGTTCGCGGCGGAGGCCGAGCGCGTGGGCGCGGCGGCGGCCGCGCGCGCCGTGGGCGGACGGTGATCCCCGGCTACGCCATCGTCCGCGAGGTCGGCCGCGGCGGCATGGGCGTGGTCTACGAGGCGGTGGAGGAGGCGCTCGGCCGCACCGTGGCGCTGAAGGTCGTCGCGCCCGAGCGCGTGCGCGAGGAAGGCTTCCGCGAGCGGTTCGTCGCCGAGTCGCGGATGGCCGCCTCGCTCGATCACCCGAACGTGCTGCCGGTGTTCGGCGCGGGCGAGACCGAGGACGGGATGTTGTGGCTGTCGATGCGGCTCGTCACGGGTGCGGACCTGCGGTCGCTGGCGCCGCTGCCCGCGGCCCGGGCGGCCACGATCGTGGCCCAGGTCGGCGCGGCGCTGGACGCCGCGCACGAGCGGCGGCTCGTGCACCGCGACGTCAAGCCGGCCAACGTGCTCGTCACCGCCTCCGACCACGCGTACCTGACCGACTTCGGCCTCGTGAAGGCGCTCGATCACGGCAGCGACCTCACGCGCACCGGCGAGGTCGTCGGGACGCTCGACTACATCGCGCCCGAACGCATCCGCGGCGCGGGCGACGGCCCCGCCGCCGACCTGTATTCGCTCGGCTGCCTGCTCTACGTGGCCTTGACGGGCCGCCCCGTGTTCGACGTCGAGGGCACCGAGCCGAAGCTGTGGGCACACCTGTCCGAGCCGCCGCCGGCCGTCCCGGGCTTCGAGGCCGTGCTCGCCCGCGCCCTCGCGAAGGAGCCGGCGGAGCGCTTCGAGAGCGGCGCCGCCCTGGGCGCCGCGGCGATCGCGGCCGCGACCTCGTCCGACGTCACCGCCGTGCCCGCCCCGGTGCTCGACGCCGACTCGCCCCAGCGGATCGAGGCCCGTCTGCGCGCGGCCCGGACCGACGACCAACCGGGCAAACCGCAACGCATCGCCGCGCTGGCCGCGCAGCTCGCCCACGCGCGCCGGCGGCAAGGTGGGAAATCCACCACCTAGGGGCGCTGTAACCCGGGGCGATCTGGCCGCACCATGCGCCCCATGAAGACCTTCACCCGCAACCGCCGGCGCAAGTACATCGAGAGCTACGAGTACGCGCCGGACTTCATCAAGAAGCTCCAAGGCGAGCTCGGCGACCGCGCCACCGCGCTGCGCGCCCTCGAGGGCCTCGACGCCTGGTTCATCGCCTGCCTCTGCGCCGACAACCGCATGATCGGCATGCCGTCGAAGATCGTCGACGTCGCCTGGCACGAGTTCATCCTGCGCACCCGCGAGTACACGAACTTCTGCGAGCGCGCGTTCGGCGCCTACCTGCACCACACGCCGGACTCGACGATGAAGATCCCGGCGACGAGCCTCCTCCCCGCCACGCTCGAGATCGCCGAGCGCCACGCCATCCCGATGGTCCTGTTCACCGCCGACGAGGACTCCGGCTACCGCGACGGCTACGTCTACTCCACCGCCGACCTGCACCGCATGCGTGACACCTATTCGCATTCACAGCGACCGCGCAAGCGCCGGTACGCCACCTACTCCGGCTCCAGCGGCTACGCGGGCGGCAGCGGCGGCTGTGGCGGCTTCTTCGGCGGCGGCTCCGACGGCGGCGGAGGCGGGGGCGGCTGCGGCGGCGGTGGCTGCGGGGGCGGCGGTTAGATAAAGGGCCTGGCCCCTTATCTTGGCGTCAAAATAAAGGTGCCTGGCACCTTTAGGTGCCGACGAGGTCGAAGGCGCGGACCGGGGTGGTGAAGCCTCGGAGGGACAGGGTGGTCTCGATCGTGATCGCTTCCGTCGCGGCCTCGACGCGCTGGGAGACGAGGATCTGGCCGGCGGTGGCAGCTTCGGCCAGGCGTTCGGCGAGCAGGGGCGCCGGGCCGACCGGCGCGTATTGCCAGCGCCGGTCGGAGCCGATCCGGCCGATGGTGGCGTGGCCGAGGGCCAGGCCGATGGCCGGCGAGAGGGAGAAGCCGAGCCGCGTCCAGCGCTCGCCGAGCTCCCACACGCGGTCGCGCAGCGCGAGCGCGAGCGTGACCGCCACCCGCGCCGGATCGTCGATCGGCACCGGGTCGTTGAGGACCACGGTGACGACGTCCCCGGCCAGGCGGGAGAGCGTCGCGCCGGCGTCGTCGATCAGCGCGCCGACGGCGCCGTGGTACTCGGCCAGCACCGCCATCACGTCCTCGGGCGCGGCGGACTCGGCGAACGCGGCGAACCCGTCCAGGCCGCAGACGAGCACGGCCACCTCGCGGCGATGCGTCTCCAGCACGGACGGGTCGGCCTTCACCAGGTCGGCCACCTCGGGTGGAAGGAAGCGGCGCAGCCCGGCCGTGTAGCGCTCGAGCTCGTCGTGGTAGCGCTTGATCCGCAGCAGCGAGCGCACGCGCGCGAGCAACTCGGCGTGATCGAACGGCTTGGCGAGGAAGTCGTCGGCGCCGGCGTCCAGCGCGCGGCGCTTCTCCTGCTCACCGCTGGCCGTGATCATCACCACGGGCAGGAACTCCGTCGCCGGGTCGGCGCGGATCGCGCGGCACACCTCGTAGCCGTCCATCCCCGGCATCACGACATCCAGCAGCACGAGGTCCACGCCCGCCAACATCTCCAGCGCCTCCGCACCCGACGAGGCGACGGCGACCTCGTGGCCGCGCGGCTCGAGCACCGCCTGCAGCAGCCGCACGTTCTGCGGCAGGTCATCGACGACCAGGATCACGACAGCAGCGCCTGGACCTGGCCGGGCAACGCGCGGACGTCGACGGGCTTCTCGATGTAGCCGTCGAAGCCCGCGGCGAGCAGCCGGTCGCGGTCGTCGTGCATCGCGTGTGCGGTGAACGCCGCGACGGGCACGCTCACGCCCGCGGCCCGGAGCGCCGCCAGCGCCTCGACGCCGTTCATTCCCGGCAGGTTGATGTCCATCAGGATCACGTCCACCCCCGCCGCCAACGCCAAGGCCTCTTCTCCCGACCCGGCGCCGACCACGTCGCACCCCGCGTGCGACAGCACGTCCCGCGCGAGCTTGAGGTTGCGTTCGTTGTCCTCGACCACGAGCACCCTCATAGCGGCGTCCCCACCGGGATCGCGAACCCGAACGTGCTGCCCGCCCCCACCGCGGAGTCGACCCAGATCCGCCCGCCGTGCAGCTCGACGAAGCGCTTGGACAGCGTGAGGCCGAGGCCCGTGCCCTCGGTGGAGACGCGCCGGTCGCCGCGCTGGAAGGCCTCGAAGATCCGCGTCTGATCCTCCACCGCGATCCCGATCCCGGAGTCGCGCACGAGCACGACCGCGTCCTCGCCCTCCAGCCACGCGGTCACGGCCACCGACCCGCCCGAGGGCGTGAACTTGACCGCGTTCGTGAGCAGGTTCACGACGACCTGCTTGAGCTTGACCTCGTCACCCCACACCAGCCCCACACCCTCGCCGATGTCCAACGTCACCGTCAGCGCCTGGCGCGCCGCCCGCTCGCGGACCAGCGCCAGCCCGGCTTCGAGCAGGTCCGGCAGCACGACCGAGGCCGGCTCGAGCTCCATCCGCCCTGCCTCCACCTTGCTCAGGTCGAGGATCTCGTTGATCAGCTCCAGCAGGTGCTGGCCGGAGTCCCGGATGTCGCGCACGTACTCGGACTGGCGCTCGTTCAAAGAGCCGAACAGCTCGTCGAGCAGCACGTCCGAGAAGCCGATGACCGCGTTCAGCGGCGTCCGCAGCTCATGCGACATCGAGGCCAGGAACGCGGACTTGTGCCCGGATGCCACCTCCAGCTCGCGCGCCGTCTGCACGTTCTGGATCGCGATCACGCCCTGCGCGGCGAACGTCGTCACGAGCTCCACCGTGGCCTCGTCGAACGGGTCCACGGTCTCGCGCCAGAGGACGATCACGCCGAGCACGCGCTCGCCGTCGAGCATCGGCACGCCGAGCATCGTGCGGAAGCCGCCGAGCTCGATCGCGCGCGACATCGTGTAGTTGGGGTCCGCGGGCGCGTCCAGGATCTGCACCGTCCGGCGCTCCGCCCCCACCCGGCCCACCAACGTCCCCGACCCCGCCTCGATCGGCACGCCGCTGATGTAGTCGCGGTAGGCCTGGGAGGCGCCGAGCGCGACCTCCACCCGGTAGGCGTCGCCGTCGAGCACGTAGATCAGACCCGCGTCCGCGCGGCACAGCCGCACGGCCTGGCCGAGCACGGTCTCGAACACGGGCTCGAGCTCGAACGCACAGCGCCCGAGGACCTCGAGGATCTCCCGGGTGGCGCTCTCGCGCTCGAGCGCGCCTTCTAGTTCACGTCGATGAGCTTCCACTCACCGTCGATTATGCGGGCCGTCTGCGTGACGGGCGTGTCGGTGCCGTTGACCTGCGCGCTCCAGCTCACGGTGGCGGTGTCGCCGTCGATCTTCACCTCGGAGACCTTGGCCGTCTGCGTGATGTCGTCGATCGTCTTCTTCGCCGTCGGGTCCTTGTCGATCTGCGCGTACAGGGCCCCCATCAGGCCCACGCAGTCGTCCGGCGCGTCGGTGAGGCCGAGCTGCGCGATGTTGGCCTTGAGCTTGTCGGTCGTCTCCGGCGCGAGGTGCTCGCAGGCCTCTTCCCAGTCGCGGTCCCCGAGCGCCTTGGTGTAGTCCGTGAACATCTCGCGGACCTCTTCCTCGCCGCCGGCGCTGTTGGTGTCGTCGCTGGCGGTCGACTCCGTCGCCTCGGGCGCGGGCGTGGTTGTCGAGGCGGGGCGCTGCGGCTCGGCGGCGGGCTCGTCTTCACCACCACAGGCGAACAGCGCGAGACAGAGGACCACGACCAACGGCATCAGCTTCATGCAAGCCACTGTACGGCTGCCCGCACCCCGATCACGTCATCGGGCGCGTACGCTCCGACGCATGATCATTCTCTGACGCACCTCCATCTGCCTGGTAGTCCCCGGTACGGAAATCTCTTTTCCAAGGAGCGTCTCTATATGCAACGCCAACCCTCGGCCTCGTCCAAGAAGCCGACGACGAAGCGTCCGATGCTGCCGCCCAAGCGCGCGCCGCGCCCGGCCATGAACCCGGTGCCCCGGCAGATGCCGAAGCAGCAGCACCGCGGTGGCCGTTAGCTAAGCGGCTTCCCAGGATGCCGCGTGCCCCAGGCCCGCGGACTTGATGACCTTCAGCGACAGCAGCGCGCACTTGATGCGCGTCGCCGAGATGTCGATCCCCAACAGGTCGAGCACGAACTCACGATCGAGCTCGAGCAGTTGCTCGACCGGCATCCCGATCAGCTCGTCGGAGGTCATCGAGGCCGCGGCCTGGGAGATCGCGCACCCGTGGCCGGAGAAGGCGACCTCCGAGACCTTCCCGTCCGCGACCTTCATCTGCACCTTCAGCTCGTCCCCGCACAGCGGGTTCGTGTCGAAGAACTCCATGTCGGGATCCTCGAGCTCACCCCAGTGATGCGGGCGCTTGTAGTGCTCGAGGATGTTCTCGCGATACAGGTCGTCCATGGTCTAAGCGAAGATCTCCTGAACCGTGCCGAGGGCGTCGATGAGCCGGTCGACGTCCTCGCGCGTGGCGTGGACGGCGAACGATGCGCGCGTGGAAGCCGGAACGCCGAGCCGCCGCATCAGCGGCTGCGCGCAGTGATGGCCGGCGCGCACGCACACGCCCTCGCGGCCGAGGATCTCGGCCACGTCGTGCGGGTGCGCGGTGTCCAGCGCGAACGAGATGAGCGAGCCGCGCGCGTCGGCATCCGCCGGCCCGTGGATCGACAGCCCGGGCACCTCTGCGAGCCGCTCGAGCGCGTACGCCGTGACGTCACGCCCGTGCTCGCGCACGTGCTCCATGCCGATGGCAGCCAGCCACTCGACGGCCTCGCCGAGCCCGATCGCCTCGGCGATCGGCATCGTGCCCGCCTCGAAGCGCGTCGGCGGCTCGGCCCAGGTGGACTCGAAGTCGCCGACCCGGGCGATCATGTGCCCGCCGCCCAGGAACGGCGGCATCGCCTCCAGGATCGAGCGCCGGCCGTGCAGCACGCCGATCCCGGTCGGCCCGTAGGCCTTGTGCCCGGTCCAGACGTAGAAGTCGGCGTCGAGCTCGGCGATGTCGACCGGCAGCGACGGCACGGCCTGGGCGCCGTCCACCAGGACGACGGCTCCCGCCGCATGCGCCCGGGACACCATCTCCGCGACCGGGTTGATCGTCCCGACGACGTTGGAGACGTGCGCGACCGCGACGAGCTTCGGGCCCTGCTCGAGCAGCGCGTCGTACGCGTCGAGGTCCAGCACCCCGTCGTCGCCCATCGGGATGTACGCGAGCCGGCAGCCGAGCAGCTGCCACGGGACGATGTTGGCGTGGTGCTCCATCTGGGAGAGCACCACGAGATCGTCCGGGCCGACGTTCGCGCGGCCCCACGAGTACGCGACCAGGTTGATCGCCTCGGTCGCGTTCTTCGTGAACACGGTCTCGCCGACCGTGGAATTCGTGAACCGCGCCACGCGCTCGCGCGCGAGCTCGTACGCGTCCGTGGCCTCCGTGGCGATCGCGTAGATGCCGCGGTGGATCGAGGCGCGGTAGGTCTCGTAGTAGCGGTCCATCGCCTCCAGCGCCGGCCGCACGGTCTGCGAGGTGGCCGCGGTGTCGAGATACACCAGGCCCTCGCGCGCGAGGGTCGGGAACTCGGAGGACGTGGGGACCGCCAGCGACATCAGGCGGCCGCCGCGACTTCGTCGCGAATCCAGCCGTAGCCCTTCTCTTCGAGCACGGTGACGAGCTCCGGGCCGCCTTCCTTGACGATCCGGCCCTCGAACATGATGTGCACGAACTGGGGCTGCACGATGTGCAGGATGCGCTGGTAATGGGTGATGATCAGCACGCCCATGTTCGTCTCCTGCGAGACCGTGTTCACGGCGGCGGCGACGGTGTTGAGCGCGTCGATGTCCAGGCCCGAGTCGGTCTCGTCGAGGACCGCGAGCGCCGGCTTGGTGAGCGCGAGCTGGAGCATCTCCATGCGCTTCTTCTCGCCGCCGGAGAACCCGTCGTTGAGGTAGCGCGAGGAGAACTCCTTCGGCACCTTCGTGAGCTCCATCGCGGCTTCGACCGTCTTGCGGAAGTCCTTGAGCGAGATGGCCTGCTCGCCGCGGCCCTCGCGGTGCGCGTTCATGACCATGCGCAGGTACTTCGCGACGGTCACACCCGGGATGGCGACCGGGTACTGGAACGCCATGAACAGGCCCGCACGGGCGCGCTCGTCCGGGTCGGCCTCGGTGATGTCCTCACCGTTGAACAGGATCTGGCCTTCGGTCACCTCGAAGTTCGGGTGACCCATGATCGCGTTCGCGAGCGTGGACTTGCCGGAGCCGTTCGGGCCCATCAGCGCGTGGAACTCACCGGAGCGGACGTGCAGGTCGACCCCCTTGAGGATCTGCTTGTCCGCAGCGGAAACGTGCAGGTTCTTGATCTGGAGCTCGCCCATTGGTTCCTTAGTGAGTCGTCACAGTGATCGCGGGAGCGGCGCTGGGAGCACCGATGCCGGGGCGCGAGTCGAACTCGATCAGCTCCGCCAGCGTCGTCTTCTGCAGTGAGCGGATCACGCCCAGCTGCACCCGCGTCCACAACAGCTTGGTCGCGCAGGCGCCGGCGTCCGTGCCGTGGGAGCACTGGACACGCCCGTCATGGTCGTCGAGGAAGCAGTCCATCGGCGCGATCGCGCCCTCGAGCGCGAGCACCGCCTGGTCCATCGTGATCTCCTCCGCGGGCTTGGCCAGCACGTAGCCGCCGTGGGCGCCGCGGGTGGACACCACGAGGCCGTGCTTCTTCAGAAGCGCAGCGATCCGCTCGCAGTACGCCAGGGGGAGGTTCTCCGCCTCGGCAATCGCCTTCAGGGACACGGGATGCCCCGTGCCCTGGCGGCCGAGCTGGATCAGCATCCGCACCCCGTATTCGGCCTTCGTGGTGAAGATCATCGCCCTGAAAGCCTACCAATGCGGTCGGAGTTACTTGCGAGCCCTCCTGTTCGGGGTCGTGAGCGTGCGCTGCGTCGCCGGGTCGTTGACGGTCCAGTCCGGGTGGCCGGGCATCGGCGGCGTCTTCGCGCCGTACACCCACTCGCGCAGGAACGGCACGACGTCGCGGCGACCGGAGACCTCCGCGGCGAGCGCGATGAAGTCGTCCGTGGTCACCGAGCGATCCTTGAAGCGGGCCGGGTAGGCGCGTTCGATCCGCAGGAAAGCGGCGTTGCCGACCTTCTGCCGCAGCGCGTAGAGCACGAGCGCGCCGCCGTGGTAGCGCTGGAAGGCGAACAGCTCGTCGGCGCTCGACGGCGCCGCGACCGGTCCGCTCTCCGCCCGCCACTCGTCGCCGTGCGCGTAGACGGCCTTCATCAGCTCGTCGAGCGTCGCGTAGCCGGTGTCGTCCGGGT
The DNA here is from genome assembly GCA_027587225.1 of Solirubrobacter taibaiensis. Taxonomy (GTDB): domain Bacteria; phylum Actinomycetota; class Thermoleophilia; order Solirubrobacterales; family Solirubrobacteraceae; genus Solirubrobacter; species Solirubrobacter taibaiensis. The sequence continues at coordinate 88,866 of JAPDDQ010000030.1, read as the reverse complement.
AGCCCTCGGTGTCCTCCTCGAGCACGCCGTTCTCCTCGCCCCAGGTGAACTCGTACCAGCTCGCGTGGCCCTCGTTGAGCCACAGGTCGCTCCACGCGTAGGGCGCGACGGAGTCGCCGAACCACATGTGGCTCAGCTCGTGCAGGAGCGTCGCATCCCACGTGCCCTGGCCGTAGTCCTCGTACCAGGAGGTGTCGATCAGCTCGAGCGTCTGCGTCTCCAGCGCGAAGCCCAGGTCGGCCTCGATCACCAGCGACCCGTAGAGGTCGAACGGGTAGGCGCCGGCCCGCGCCTTCATCCAGTCGAGCTGGGAGCGCGTGGGGTCGAGCAGCGGCAGGTACTTCGGCGTCAGCGGCTTGGCCGTGACCTCGCGCAGGAGGACGCCGTTGTGGAAACCCTCGTAGGTGATGTCGTAGTCGCCGACCGCCATCTGGATCAGCTCGGTGGCCATCGGCTGGCGCTGGACGAAGACGGAGTGCGTGCGCCCGCCGCTCGTCCACTTCGCGAGCGGGACGCCGTTGGCGACGGCCGTGAGGCCGGCCGGCACGTCGAAGCGGAAGTCGAAGCTGGCCTTGTCGCGCGGGTGGTCGTTGGACGGCAGGAAGTAGCGCGCGAGGTCCGGCTGCGGCGCGGTGGCCGTGCCGGACGTGTGGATGAACAGCGCGGTCGAGGTCGGGTCGTCGCCCGGCACGGTCGGCACCGCGACGAACTTCGAGACGGTGACGACGAACAGCGCGCCCTTCGCGATCGCCTTGCGCGGCGCGATCACGAGCTCGGACCCGTCCCGCTGCCACTGGGCGGGCGCGCCGTTGACCACGACGCCGCCGACGCTGCGCCCCGCGAAGTCGAGGTTGAAGCGGCTGAGGGCCTGACTCGCGCGCGCGAGGATCGTGACGTTGCCCTCGACCGGGTCGGTGTAGGCGCGGCCGTAGCGGACGTCGACGTCGTAGTGCTGGACGTCGTACCCGCCGTTGCCGAGGCCGGGGAACAGCGGGTCCCCGATCCCGGACGCACCCGGTGACGGGCCGGCGGCGACCGCCGGAGCCGCGATGGCCAGGACGAACATGGCCGCGAACAGCACAACGCGCTTCATGGAGACCCCTCCCCGTACGTCAGGTAGCGGGCGGAACCTACTACCGATTGGAAGACGCGCGCGTAGCTCTCCGGCGGGATCGACCCGGGCGTCGCGTCGCGGGGCAGGCCGAGCGCGTCGAGCGCGGCCGGGCGGACGCCCAGGCGGCGGGCGAGCGTGTTGCCGCGGCCACTGAACGCGGCGCGCAGGAACGCGTCGTAGTCGGGGTAGGCGGCGGGCGAGAGCAGCGGGATGGGACGCGGGACGATCGTCAGGATCGCGCCGTCCACCGAGGGCACGGGGCGGAACGCACGCGCGGGTATGCGGCGGTGCACGGTGAGCTCGAACCACGGCGCCCACGACGCGGCGAACCGCCCGCCACCCGCGAGCCGCAACGCCGCCTCCCGCTGCAGGACGACCACGGCGCGGGTGAGGCCGTGCGCGTCGGTGAGCAGGCGGCGCACGAGCTTGGTGCCGATCGCGTACGGCGCGTTGGAGACGACCAGGAAGCGCTCGGCCGGGAACGGGACGCGCAGGGCGTCGCCGTGCTGGACGGACACGGCCCCCCAGCTCGGCGCGTGGGTGCGCAGGTGGCGCGCCCAGTGCGGGTCGAGCTCGACCGCGAGCACGCGGTGTCCGCCCGCGGCGACGGCCTGCGTCAGCGCGCCGGCGCCCGCGCCGAGGTCGACGACCAGGGCGCCCGGCGGCGGGTGGAGGGTCGCGACGACGTCGGCGACGACCTGTTGGTCATGGAGAAAGTTCTGGGAGAGCGCGCGCCGACGCGCGTCGCTCGGGGTCCTGCGGGGCATGGCGCATCCTCAGAAAGTCGAGGCCGCGCGAAGACAGGCGCGGCCAGAGTCAGGGGACTGACGGACTTCTAGAGGAAGTAATAAAACGCGCCCACGAGCGACAGATTACTCGGTTCTGAGCCCTTCCGGTCGCATCGTGCGGAACAGGACCGGCAGGCTCGCGGCGGTGATGAGCAGCACCACGACGGCGCCCGCCGCCACCATCGCGAACACGTCGAGCCAGGCCACGCGGATGCCGGTGTCGATCACCGCGAGCAGGATCGCGCCGAGCCCGATTCCCGTCGTCAGCGCCACCACCAGCCCGAGCGCGACCGGGACCGCCGACTGCCACAACAGCGACCACGACAGCGTCGATCGCCGCGTACCGAACGCGACGAGCACGGCCAGCAGCCGGCGTCGCTCGCGCAGTTGTTCCAGCGCCGTCAACAGCAGGCTGAAGCCGATCAGCACCATCACGATCGTCGCGCCCGCGAACATCGCGCGGCGCAGGAGCGTGAACTGGGAGTCGGTCGCGATCCGCTCCACCTGGCTCACCGTGATCAGCGGATCGAGCTCCGCGGCGGCGTTGCGGACCGCTTCGTACGCGGCGGGGTCGGCGCGCACGAACGCGTAGGTCGAGATCGGGTCGGTCGCGGGCGCGCGCGTGGTGAAGACCCCGTCGCGATACGCGCCGCCCGGATCCTCGCGCTCGGCCACCACGGGCGCGTCCGCGTAGCGCGAGGCGGCGTCGCCGCGGGCGGTCGCCGGGTCGGCGCCGGGCGCGCCGGCGGTGCGGAACGTGTCGCCCAGCGCGCACTCGCGGATCGCGGCGAGCTCGCGCAGCGCCGGGCACGGGCCGACGTAGACCGAGCCGTCGTACTCGGTGCTCGCGGTCACCGCGCGCACGCCGTCCACCTGCCGGAGCCGCTGCGCGAGTGCCTCCGCGGGCACGGACGGCGCGTCGCGGATGAGCACGAGCTGCGCGCGGTCCGGGTTGGCGCCCGTGTCCTCCTGGAAGCGCGCCTGCGCGCCGTGGAACACCATCTGCAGCGCGATCGCGCCCGCGACCGCCACCGCGATCCCCGACACGGCGCGCGCGGCGCCGCCGGGGTCCAGTTGCAGGCGCCGCACGGCGAGCTGCCACGCCACCGCGCCCGCGCCGAGCCGGGCCACGACGCGCTCGACGAGCCACGGCAGCAGCGCCGCGACACCCACCAGCAGCGCGATGATCCCGAGCGCGAGCTGCAGGGTCGGCACGGCGTCCTCGTCCATCGCCGTCGTCGGAAGCAGCGCCGCGAGGCCGATCACCGGCAGCACGAGTCGCCACCACAGGCGGCGGCGCCGGCTGGAGCCCTGGTTGCGAACCACGCCCAGCGGCTCGGCCACGACGCGCCGCAGCGCCGCCAGCGACACGACCACCGCGGCCGCGGGCACGCCGAACACGACCAGCACGCCGAGCAGCGGCGCGGGCCGGACGTCGCCGGCGAACAGGCTCAGCCCCTGGAACGCGACGCCGTCGACGAACGCCCGCGCGACGAGGAAGAAGCCGATGCCGACGAGCACACCCACCACGGCGGCGACGATCGCCTCGCCGGCCGCGATCCGGCGGGCCATGCGCTGGTCGGCGCCGACGAGCCGCAGCGCGGCGAGCCGTCGGTCGCGGTCCTCGCCGCCCGTGCGCACCGCCGCCGCGACGACGGTCCCGACCGGGATCAGCAGCGCGACGAGCGCGATCACGATCAGCAGCACGAGCGCGGGGTCGAGCGGCGTCGCCGACGCGTCGGTGCCGAACCGCTCCGCGCGCGCCACCGGACCGCCGACGCTCAGATCGTCCACGCCCGCGTAGAAGCCGAGGTCCTTCGGGCCGAGCAGCCCTTCGGCGGAGATCTCCCCGACGACGCGCCCCGGCAGCCGGGGCGCGAGCACGCGCCGGCCGTCCGGCGTCGCCAGCAGCGTGGCGAGCGTGGGCGTCACGTACAGCTCGCCCGGCGCGGGGAAGCGTGAGAGGCCCGGCGGGAAGACGGGCCGGTCACCTTCGGCCTGCAGCAGCCGGCCCTGCAGCTCCTCGCCCTGGAACTCCGTCCGGAGCGTGCCCACGAGCACGGAGGTCGGTCCCGAGCGCTCGGTGAGCACGGCGTCGCGTGCGTGCCGGCGGTCGGCGCGCTCCGCGGAGATCGTCGGCAGCGATGCGGCGAGCAGCAGCGCCGCCACGCCGAGCCCGACGCCCAGCGCGGTGATCAGCGTGCGGACGATGCCCGTGCGGCCGCCGGCGAGCGTCAACCGCGCGCCGAACAGGAGCTCCCTCACGAGGACACGAGGTCGCGGGTGCGGCCGTCGCGGACCACGATCTCGCGATCGGAGTACGCCGCCACGCGGGTCTCGTGGGTGACGAGCACGACCGCGGTGTTGCGGTCCCGCGCAGCTCCGGTCAGCAGCTCCATCACGCGCTCGCCGTTGAGCGAGTCGAGCGCGCCGGTCGGCTCGTCCGCGAACAGCACGCGTGGGTTGGTCACCAACGCGCGCGCGACCGCGACCCGTTGCCCTTCGCCGCCGGACACCGTGCCGGGCCGCTGCTTGGCCACGCCCGCGACCTCCAGCGACTCCAGCAGCTCGTCGGCGCGCGCCTCGGCGACCTTGCGCGAAGTCCCGTCGAGCCGCAGCGGCAGCGCCACGTTCTCGCGGCAGGAGAGCTCCGGGACGAGCTGGCCGAACTGGAACACGAAGCCGAAGTCGGTCCGCCGCAGCGCGCTGCGCTCGACGTCGCCCATGGCCGACAGCTCGCGCCCGTCGTATTCGACGGTGCCGGCGTCCGGCGTGATGATGCCCGCGATGCAGTGCAGGAGCGTCGACTTGCCCGAGCCCGACGGGCCCATCAGCGCGACGACCTCCCCCGCGTCGATCGCGAAGTCCGCGCCCGCCAGCGCCGGCGTCCGGCCGTAGGTCTTCTCCAACCCGCGCGCGCAGAGAATCACGCCATCACCTCCGTCAGCTCGTCGAGGCGAGCGGCGGTCAGTTCCAGCCAGCGCACGTCGGCCTCCAGGTGGAAGAGGGCGTGGTCGCAGATCAGCACGTCTGCGATGTCGCCATCGCGCCGGCGCGCGGTGAGCTCGCGCATCAGCCGCAGGTGCTCGGAGCGCTGCGCATCCAGCAGGTCGTTCGCCTCGCGGCCGGTGAGCAGCGCGAGCACGACCTTCGCGTACAGCGTGGACTGCAGGTACGGCTCCGGCTTCTCGGGCTGCGAGAGCCAGCGCTCGATGTCGGTGACACCCGCCTCGGTGATCGCGTAGCGCTTGCGGTCCGGCCCGGCGCCGGGCTCGACGCCCTCCACCTCCACCAGCCCGTTCTTCAGCAGCCGCGCGAGCGTCGCGTACACCTGGCCGTAGCTCAGCGGCCGGTCGGCCCCGAAGCGTTCGTCGTACGCGCGCTTGAGGTCGTAGCCGTGTCTGGGGCCGGCTTCCAGCAGGCCGAGGAAGGTCGTTCCGATCGCCATGCCCACCACTATACACCGCGCGTATACGCGCGGTGTATAGCTGAGGTGGATACTCGACCTACGGCGTGGTGGTCGCCAGCGTGAAGGTCAGCGTCTTGGCGTAGGTACCGGTGCGCAACGCGTCGTTCGCCGCGATCGCCTGCCTGAAGGCCACGTCCACGACGGCGTTGGACACCGGGCCGGTCCACGTCGCCTTCGACAGCTCGACGCGCAGCGGCTGGGCGAGGCTGAACGCGCCGTTGACCAGGTGGCCGGGCTCGCTCGTGGTGAGCGTCGCGTCACCGGCGGTGGAGATCACGGTCGCGGTCGTCGCCGCCGTGTACTCCTTCGCGACGCCCGGGGTGAAGGCGCCGAACGTGGCCGGAGCGCCGAGCGTCAGCGAGAGCGTCGCCGGGACGGTGCCGCCGACGGCGGCCGCTTCCTCGGCCGGGAAGTAGCGGCGCTGCGTGAGCCACTGGTCCGGCGTCGTGGCGTGATCGACGATGCGCGTCTCACCGACGCAGCCGAGCCAGCCGCTGCCCTTGGTGGAGCCGATGCGCCACGGCTGGTTGGCGGTGGCGAGGCCGACCGCGTCGATCGAGTTGCGCAGGACCGGTGCGCCGTCGACGTACAGCGTCGAGGTCTTGGCGACCGGGTCGTTGACGTTGGCGATGTGGATCCACCGGTCGGTCAGGATCTCGCCCGACCAGTTCGTGCGCTCGCGGTAGCCGTTGCCCTGCGCCGAGATGCCCAGCGCGTTCCACTGGATCTCACGCAGGTTGGAGACGCCCAGCGCGAACGTCGGCTCGTCGTAGTTGTAACCCGGGTTGAGGACGTTCGCGACCTCACGCCGGACGCCCTCGCGGCTGATCGCGCCGTTCCACTGGTTGGTCGCGGCCGTCCAGTTCGCGTCGATCTTGATGAACGTCTCGAACGTGAAGCCGTTCGGGAAGGCGTTCGCGTTGATCGCCTGGCCCGTGGCGGTGTTGATGAAGGAGTTGCGGCCCGCGTTGTTGTTCGCAAAGCACGCGCTCGCGGCATCCGAGGACAGCGCGTGGTGGTCGGTCGAGATCTTCAGGTCGTCGAGTTGCGACGGGCCGGTGAGGGCGGCGCGGCGCATGTCGGCGCCGGCGACGATGTCCTTGGCGCCGACGTCACCGACGGGCAGCGCACCGGCCTTGGCCGGGTCGAAGCGCCAGTGGGCGACGGTGCCCGCGACCTCGGGGAAGTCCGCGGAGTTGAGCGGCAGCTTCGGGAGCACGACCTCGGGCTCCTCGAAGCCCTCGAGGACCTTGGCCTTGGCGGCGGCGACGAGGTCGCCGTTCGCGGCCGCAACCGGCGCCGGAGCGCTCTGGAAGCCGGCGAAGCGCTGGTTCCAGTCGATCGGCATGGTCAGGTTCTCGTTCGGGCCGGGCTTGACGGCGATGTCGTACTCGCCGACGAGCGTGTTCTTCGGCTTCAGGCGGACCCACGGCGAGACGACCGTCGTGGCCATGCGCCGGTTGGTGAAGTCGAACTCGATCAGGCCCAGGTAGCCGTTGCCGCCCTGGTAGGCCATCTGGTAGTCCCAGACGATCTGATCGACGCTGTGGCCGAAGTCGTTGGTCTTGCGCAGGTGCGCGGAGCCGTGGCTGTGGCCGTTGACCGTGAGGAAGATCTGGTCGTGATCCTTGATCAGGCCCTCCCACAGGCGCAGGCCGGACTCGGTCTCCAGCGGCGACACGGCGTCGCTCTTGATCGCGAGCAGGTCGTGCGTGGTGAGGATCACGGGCAGCGTCGGGTTGGCCTCGACGACGCTCTTGCCCCACGCGATCGTCGCGTTGTCGGCCGGCCACGCGAGCGCCAGCACGAGGAACTTGCGGCCCTCGGCCGTGAACGTGTGCCACTCGCTGAGGCCGGACGCGTCGCGACCACCGAACGTCGCCTGCGCCGCGGCGCGCGAGTTCGGGAAGTAGCGCGGGAACAGCTCCGTCGCCGGGTTCTGCGTCGCGTCGTGGTTGCCGTTGGCGATCGAGTACGGCAGCTTCGCGTCGTCGAGGACCTTCATGGCCTCGCTGGCGACGTCCCACTCCTGCGTCACGGTCGCGCGGTCGACGATGTCGCCGAGGTGCGTGACGAACGGGATCTTGAGGTTGTCCTTGTTCGCGGCGAGCCACTTGGTCTGCTCGATGTACGGCTCGGTGCCGTAGCGGGCCATGAATAGGTCGCCGGCTCCCGCGGTGGAGTAGCGGGAGTAGAACTGCGTGTCGGGGAGCACGCCGAGCAGGAAGCTCGAGCGCGGGCCGTCCTGGGCCGAGGCGGCGCCGGGGAAGGCCGCGCAAGCGATCGTGACGGCGGCCAGGGCAAGCCGCCGGGGGAGAGTCATTCTCATAGCGGCCGCGACGCTATGGGCGCCGTCGCCCCGGGTCGTGACGGTCCCGTTACCGCACGAAGTACTGCTTGCCGTGCCCCTTGCCGGCGCTGCGGATCAGCAACTCTCCCGCCGCGGCCTCGCGGCGGTGGAGGTACAGCAGGCCGATGAAGAGCCCCACCAGCACGCCGAAGCACAGCCCGAGCCCGAACGCGGCGAACACCGCGTCGCCCTCGTTCGGCCCGTCGCGGCCGAACGGCGCGACGCCGCCGGCCACCCCCAGGGCGACGAACATGATCCGGTAGCCCAGGCTCCCGGTCAGCACCTTGGCGTCCTCGGGCACCGGCTTCGCCTTCTTCAGGTTCGCGCGGGTGCGCCACACCATGAAGGCCCCCACGACCGCCAGCCCGGTGGCCATCATCACCAAGAAGATCTGCACGACTTCGCCGACCGTGTCGTCGCCCTGCGCGCGCCAGATGAGCAGCGGGACGCCCACCACCGAGGCGGCCCCGAACAGCAGCAACGTCCAGGCACGCGACTCCCGCGCCGGCATCAGCTCCATACCGCGGAGTTAACCCGAAAAGTGCGGCGTCCTACCCTGGTCCGTTGCTCATGCAGCTTCGCGAAGACCTCAGAAACGTGGCGATCATCGCGCACGTCGACCACGGGAAGACGACGCTCGTCGACGCCATGCTCTGGCAGTCCGGCGCCTTCCGAGAGAACCAGGACGTCAATGACCGGGTCATGGACTCCATGGACCTCGAGCGCGAGAAGGGCATCACGATCCTCGCGAAGAACACCGCCGTTCGCCACGGCGGGGTCAAGCTCAACATCATCGACACGCCGGGCCACGCGGACTTCGGCGGCGAGGTGGAGCGCGGGTTGACGATGGTCGACGGCGTGCTGCTGCTCGTCGACTCCTCCGAGGGCCCGCTGCCGCAGACGCGCTTCGTGCTCCGCAAGGCGCTCGAGTCCCGCCTGCCGGTGATCCTCGTGATCAACAAGATCGACCGGCCGGACGCGCGCGTCGCCGAGGTGGTCGACGAGGTCTACGAGCTCTTCATCGACCTGGGCGCGACCGAGGACCAGATCGAGTTCCCGGTCGTCTACACCAACGCGAAGGCCGGCACGGCCACGCTGGACCTCGCGCAGCCGGGTGAGAACCTGCAGCCGCTGCTGGACCTGCTGGTGGAGACGATCCCGGCGCCGAAGTACATGGCGAACATGCCGCTGCAGGCGCACGTGACGAACCTCGACGCCTCGCTGTTCGTCGGCCGGCTCGCGATCTGCCGCATCCACAACGGCATCATCCGCAAGGGCAAGACGATCGCGTGGTGCAAGGCCGACGGCACGATCGCCAACGCCCGCATCACCGAGCTCTACATCACCGAGAACCTCGAGCGCGTCTCCGCCGACGAGGCGGGCCCGGGCGAGATCATCGCCGTCGCCGGCCTGCCCGAGGTGACGATCGGCGAGACGCTGGCCGACCCCGAGGACCCGCGCCCGCTGCCGGTGATCACCGTCGACGAGCCGTCGATCAGCGTCACCATCGGCATCAACCACTCGCCGCTGGCCGGCCAGGACGGCGACAAGCTCACCGCCCGCCAGATCAAGGACCGGCTCGACCAGGAGCTGATCGGCAACGTCTCGATCCGCGTGCTCAACACCGAGCGCCCGGACACCTGGGAGGTCCAGGGCCGCGGCGAGCTGCAGCTCGCGATCCTCGTCGAGATCATGCGCCGCGAGGGCTACGAGATGACCGTCGGCAAGCCGCAGGTCGTCATCCGCGAGATCGACGGCGCGCGTCACGAGCCGGTCGAGCGGCTCACGATCGACGTCCCCGAGGACTATGTCGGCGTGATCACGCAGATGCTCGCGCTGCGCAAGGGCCGCATGGAGCAGATGATCAACCACGGCACGGGCTGGGTCCGCATGGACTACCTGGTTCCCGCCCGCGGCCTGATCGGCTTCCGCACCGAATTCCTCACGGAGACGCGCGGCACCGGCCTCATGCACCACGTCTTCGACCGCTGGGAGAAGTGGGCGGGCGACATGCGCCTGCGCCAGAACGGCTCGCTCGTCGCCGACCGCAAGGGCAAGACCGCGTCGTTCGCGCTCTTCAACCTGCAGGAGCGCGGGACGATGTTCGTCGGTCCGGGCACGGACGTCTACGAGGGCATGATCGTCGGCGAGAACGCGCGTCAGGAAGACCTCGACGTCAACGCCGTCAAGGAAAAGCACCTGACCAACATGCGCAACGCCACGGGCGACGTGCTGGTGCGTCTCGTTCCCCATCGCACGCTGTCTCTCGACCAGGCGCTGGAGTGGGTGCGCGAGGACGAATGTGTCGAAGTGACGCCGCATTCGGTCCGGCTGCGTAAGGTCGCCTTGGAGCAGGTCGAGCGCGTTCGCGCGGCTCGGCGCCTCAAGGCCTGATCGACGCCCTACACTCGCGCGGCAACAGATGCCCAACCGCCCCCCGACGTTCGAGGAGTTGCTCGAAGCTGCACCCGACGCCATGGTGGGGGTGGATCCTGCGGGCGTTGCCGTGTTCGCGAACGGACGGGCGAAGGAGCTGCTGGGCCACGATCCGATCGGTGAGCCACTCGGCGAGTTGCCCGGCGGATGGAGCGTGGCGCGCTCGCCGATGGGCGAGTACGAGCTCGTGGTCATCCGCGAGATGGACCCGCGGTCGCTGCGCGCCGTGCTCGACAACACCACCGCCGCGATCTTCCTCAAGGACCCGGAGGGCCGCTACCTGCTGGTCAACCGGGCCTTCGAGCGCCTCCACGGCAAACCCGCCGCGAACCTGATCGGCCGGCACGACCGCGAAGTGCTCCCGCCGGAGGTGGCGGACCGGATGCGCGTCGACGACCTGCGCGTGATGTCCTCGCGCGAGCCGATCGAGCTTCAGGAGGAGGTCACGCACGGCGAGCAGACGCGGACGTTCCTCTCGGTCAAGTTCCCGTTGATCGACGAGCACACCGCCGAGGTCTACGGCGTCGGCGGGATCGCGACCGACATCACGCACCACGTCCGGTTGGAGGCGCGCCTGCGGGAGGCGCAGCGGCTCGAGGCCGTCGGCCAGCTCGCGGGCGGTGTCGCGCACGACTTCAACAACCTGCTCGCGGTGGTCGCCAACTATGCGGCGTTCGTGCGCAAGGAGCTGCCCGACGACTCGCGCACGGCCGGCGACGTGGACCAGATCATCGCCGCCTCGCGGCGCGCGTCCGAGCTCACACGCCGGCTGCTGCTGTTCTCGCGCCGCCAGTCCGGCACGCCCGAGGTGCTGTCGCTGCGGCGCGTGATCGAGTCGCTGGAGCTACTCCTGCACCGCACGCTCGGAGAGGACGTGGACCTGCAGGTGGAGTGCGACGACCGGCTGTGGGACGTCGAGGCCGACCGCAGCCAGCTCGAGCAGATGCTGATGAGCCTCGCGATGAACTCGCGCGAGGCGATGCCGGCCGGCGGGCGCCTGCGGATCGAAGCCACGAACGCCGTCATGCGCGACCAGGACGGCCCGAGCTCGCGCGCCGTGCGCGTGACCGTGAGCGACACCGGCCGCGGCATGGCCAAGGAGGTCGCCGCGCACGCCTTCGAGCCGTTCTTCACCACCAAGGCCGTCTCCGGCCACGGCGTCGGGCTCGGCTTGGCGACGGTGTACGGGATCGTGACCAAGGCGCGCGGGCGGATCGAGCTGGAGTCCGAGCCGGGCCAGGGCACGACGGTGACGATCACGCTGCCCGCGGTGCGGCGCGCGTCCGACGACCGTCCGTCGCCGAGCGCCCCGCGGGGCAAGGGCGAGACCGTCCTGGTCGTGGAGGACGCCGACGCCGTGCGGATGCTCACCGGCCGGATCCTCTACGCCGCCGGCTACCAGGTGATCTCGGTGGAGAGCGGCGCGGTCGCGCTGGAGCGGCTGGACGCCGCCGACGTGCTCGTCACCGACGTGGTGATGCCGGGGATGAGCGGGGTCGAGCTCGCGGTGCAGGCGCGGGACCTCCGTCCCGGCCTGCCTGTGGTGTTCGTCAGCGGCTACACGGGTGACACGCCGCTCGGCGGGACCGACGACCCGGTGACGGCGTTCCTGGCCAAGCCGTTCGACGGCGACGAGTTGCTGCGGGAAGTCCGCAGCACGCTCGACGCCGCCAAGGCCCAAGATCGTCACTCGTAGGCAAGGGCCTTCAGGACGTCGATCTTCGCGGCGCGTCGTGCGGGCATCGTCGCCGCGAGCATGCCGGCGAGCCCGGCGATGATCGCCACGGCGAGCAGGCTGCCGACCGGGACGCCGAAGCTCAGCCCGTACTCGCCCAGCAACTGGACGACGACCGCCGCGAGCGCCAGCCCGGCCGCGATCCCGATGCTCGCGCCGATCAGCGCCGTGATCACGCTCTCGTGACGGACCATCCGCCGGATCTGCCGGCGGCTGAAGCCCAGTGCGCGCAGCGTGCCGAGCTCGCGCATGCGCTCGAACGTGCTCAGGACCAGGGTGTTGACGATGCCGAACAGGCTGACGATCACCGCGAGCGCGAGCAGCACCCACAGGATCGCGAGGATCATCCCGATCCAGGCCGTCTGCCCGTCGATGAACTCGGCCTTGGTCTGCGCCTTGGCGTTCGGGAAGGCCTGCAGCGCCTGCGTGGCGTCGTGGTCGGCGAACGTCAGCCGGTTGCGCTCCTGCTCGAAGGTGGCGTCGAACGCGGCGTGCGAGATCGTGATCGGGCCGAGGCCGAGCACGTCCAGCACCGGCGACTGCTCGATGCCGGACACGGTCAGGTCGAGCGTCTTGCCGCTCATCGACGTGAGCGAGAGCGGGCTGCCGACCTTCAGGCCGTGCTCGGTGGCGAAGCCTTCGTCGATCAGCGCGCCGTCCGCCGTGAGCGAGCCCGCGGTGAAGTCGTAGCGGTAGAAGCGCCCGATCGTCGAGGGATCGACGCCGTTGACGCCTTCCTGGTGACCGAACACGAGCGCGCCGTCCTGGCGGATGCTGCTCGTCCGGCCACCGATCGCGGCCTCCACCTTGGGGTCGATCGGGGACCAGCCGTCGGCGGCGGTCACGATGCTCGTGGCCTGCACGCGCCGCTCCAGCGCGCCGGAGCTCTCGTTCTTGAGGCCGGTGGCTACGACGGTGACGGCGGTGACGAGCGTCACGCCGATGGTCAGCGCGAGCGCCGTGACCGCGGTGCGGCCCGGGTTGCGCATGGCGTTGCGGCGGGCGAGCGAGCCCGCGGCGCCGCCGACGGCGGCTGAAGGGCGACCGACGATGCCCGCCAGCACACGCACGCCGCGGGCGATCAGGCCTGGCCTGGTGGCGTGAGCGCTGTCGCGCAGGGCGGCGACCGGCGCGATCTTCGTCGCGCGGCGGGCCGGGATCATCGCCGCGAGCACCGTGGCGAGCGTGCCGACGAGCAGGCTGACGACGATCGTGCGCGTGGCGACGACCATCCCGTCCGTGGGCAGCTCCGCGCCGACGGCGGTGAACAGGGCGTTCAGGCCCTCCGCGAGGACGATGCCGACGCCGATGCCGGCGGCGGACGCGAGCAGGCCGATCGTCAGCGCCTCCAGCAGCACCGCGCCGCGCACCTGGCGGCGGGACGCGCCGACCATCCGCAGCAGCCCGAACTCCTTCGTGCGCTGGGCGACGGTGATCGAGAGCGAGTTGAAGATCGTGAACCCGCCGACGAGCACGGCGACGGCGGCAAACGCGAGCAGGATCGTGCGCAGGATGCTCACGAGCGTGTCGAGGGAGCTGAAGTAGAAGCGGTCATCCTCGGCCGCGGTCCGGACTTCCGTGTTCGGACCGGCCGCACCGGCGATGTCGGCGCGGCGGCCGGCGACGAGGATGCGGTCGTAGCCATCCTTGGCGAACAGCGTGCGTGCTGCCTCCAGGTCGAAGACGGCGGCGCTCGCCTTGCCGAGCGACTTCACGCTCGCGAAGTTGGCGATGCCGGTGAGCGTGAACGTCTGCGCCTCGCCGCGGGCGGCGACCTGGATGCGGTCGCCGACGGCGTAGTGCTGGGCCTCGGCGGTGGCGCGATCGATCACGACCTCGCCCGGCGCGGCGGCCCAGCGACCGTCGTGCAGGCGGAACGGGGTGAGCCGCTCGGCGCCCGGGGTCTTCGCGTCGAAGCCGACGCCGAAGTACGGGCCCGTGCCGACCGGCTTGCCGTCTTTGGCCATCACCTGCGCGGTGTCGGTGATGTCGCCGACGGCCGCGGTGACGCCCGGCGCGCTGCGGACCTTGTCCAGCGTGGTGGCGGGGATCGTGGGCGCGAGCGCCCGGATCTCGGACGTCTGCGAGCCCTTGAAGCCGGTCTTCGTGACCACCACGGCATCCGTGCCGTCGTACGCGGCGTGCGTGAGGTTCTCCGCCGCGCCGGACATCGTGTCCGTGAGGGTGTAGGCCGCGCACACGAACGCGACACCGACGACGATGGCAAGCGTCGTCAGGGCGGTGCGGATCGGCCGCGCCGCCAGGCCCTTCCATGTGACGCGGATCATGCCCGGGCCGCGTCGCGCATCGCCGCGAGGATCGCGTCCTCGGAGGGGCTCGCGAGGTCCGCGACGACGCGGCCGTCGGCGAGGAACAGCACGCGGTCGGCGGACGCCGCGGCGCGCGCGTCGTGCGTGACCATGACGGTCGTCTGGCCGTCCTCGTCCACCGCGGAGCGCAGCAGGTCGAGCACGTCCGCGCCGGAGGCGGAGTCCAGGTTGCCCGTCGGCTCGTCCGCGAACAGCACGGTCGGCGAGCAGATCAGGGCGCGGGCGACGGCGACGCGCTGCTGCTGACCGCCGGAGAGCTGCGCCGGCTTGTGGTCGCGGCGCTCGGTCAGGCCCATGCGGTCCAGCAGGCGGTCGACGACGGGCTGCTCCGGCTTGCGGCCCGCGATCGCGAGCGGCAGCGTGATGTTCTCCTCGGCGGAGAGCGTCGGGAGCAGGTTGAAGGACTGGAAGACGAAGCCGATGTGCTTGCGGCGCAGGCGCGTGAGGTCGCGGTCGGACATGCGCGTGATGTCCTCGCCCGCGATGTGGACGGAACCCGCGTCCGGCGTGTCGAGGCCGGCCAGCAGGTGCATCAGCGTGGACTTGCCGGAGCCCGACGGGCCCATCACGGCGGTGAACTGGCCCTTGGGCACCTCGATCGAGACGCCGCGGAGGGCGTTGACGGCGGACCCGCCCTCGCCGTACGTCCGGGTGAGAGCGGAGGCGGCGACGGCCACGGAGTCGGTTTCGGGGAGGTCGAACGGGGCGTAGGCGAGAGCGGTCATGGGGAGGGCTTCCTTGCGTTTAGGCGGTAGCGGCCGCCTCGCGCGTCAGTCGCGCGAGGGTCTGCTCGAGGGCGCCTGCGTTCAGCAGGGCGGTGGTGGCCTCGGCGAGGAGGCGGCCGGCGAGGCCACGATTGGGCCGCACGGAGATGGAGGCGTGCACTTCGCTGCCGGCGGCGTGGGGAGCGAGCGTGCCGTCAGGGAATCCCTCGGGACGGGTTGTCCTGACGAACCGGTAGTCGACGTCGAAGCCGACGGGGCCGCACGCGGTCAGCGCGAAGCCGTTCAGGTCAGCGGAGTGCACGTGGACGTCGAAGCCGACGCGCTTCCCGGCCAAGCGGCCGGAGACGCGCGCGGTGCAGCCGGCGGCGAGACGGCGGTCGTCCTCCACGTCGAACGGCACGGGCGCCCAGCGGGAAGCGGCGTCCGGGTCCGTCAGCACGTGCAGCACAGCCGCGGGGTGAGCCTCGGCGGTCGCAGTGGCGGTCCACGTCTTCATGGACCGAACTCTCCCTGTCCACGCGTCGCACGTCGTCGGCCCGGGTGACGATTGTGATGACGCGTAGGGATGACCTCGCGTCATCCTTCCGGATGACACGCACATCGTCCCTGCTTACGAGGACATACGGGTAACCGCACGTCAGACTCCCGGTCGTGCCCGATCGCCGCCGTCTCCCCGCCCTGATCGGGCTCGCCGTGATCGTCGAGTTCCAACTGGAGCTGGCGTTCCTGATCGACGGCGGGACGCCGTACCGCGCGCTCGTGTCGCTGATCCTCGTCGCGCTCGGCGTGGCCGTCGTGGCCGGACGCTGGTACCCGCTCACCGGGGTGCTGACGGTGTTCTCGGCCGTCGCGCTGTTGCCGATGCTCTCGGAGACGTACTACGAGGAGCTGTTCATCCCGTTCGCCACGCCGTTCGTGGCCTCCTACTGGCTCGGCCTGCGCGCGACCCGCTGGGAGCTCGTGGTCGGCATCCCGCTCGCGACAGCGCTGTGCGTCGTGGCCACCGCGCCCTACGACGAGAACGCGGCGTTCACGAGCGGGATCTTCACCGCCGTGATCTCCGTCGGCGCGCCGGTGCTCGTCGGCCGTCTGCTGCGCTCGCGCGCCGCGCTGAACCGCGCGCTGCGTGAGAAGGCGCGCCAGCTCGAACGGCACCGCGAGGACGCCGCGGACCGGGCCGTCGTCGACGAGCGCACCCGGATCGCCGGCGAGCTGCACGACGTCGTCGCGCACGCGCTGAGCGCCATGACCGTGCAGGCCACGGGCGCCCGGCGCTTGACGCTGACCCGCCCGGAGCTCGCGCGCGAAGCGTTCTGCGCGATCGAGACGACCGGCCGCGAGGCGCTGGACGAGCTGCGCCGCCTGCTCGGCGTGCTGCGCAGCGAAGAGACGAGCGTGTCCCTGGCGCCGCAGCCCTCGCTGCGTCACCTGCGGTCCTTGGCGCGGCGCACCGGCGCCGCCGGCCTGCCCGTCGCGCTGCGCGTGGAGGGCGAGCCGCGCGAGCTGGCCGCCGGCCTTGACGTCACCGCCTACCGCGTCATCCAGGAGGCGCTGCTGGCCGCGCGCGAGCAGGGCGGCGCCGGCCGCGCCGACGTCCGCGTCGCCTACCGCGGCGACCTCCTCGAGCTGGAGATCCGCGACGACGGCGCCACCGTCGGCGCCCGCCCGCTGACCGGCATCCGCGAACGCGTCCTCCTCCACGGCGGCCGCTTCACCGCCGGCACCCGTCGCACCGGCGGCCACACCGTGTCCGCCGCCCTGGCGTTCGACGGCCGCACGGTGACCGGGCGCGAAGAGTCCGCCCAACCTAAAGGGGCCAGGCCCCTTTATCTTCGCCGCCTGCGCCGCGTCCGCCGCCCGCGCAATGTCGACCGGCTGGTCGCCGGGCTGTTCGCGGTCGCCGCGGTGGTCGAGGTGCTCCTGCGGCCCGAGCGGGAAGGGCCGGTGATCGCGAACGTGGCGGTCGCGCTGCTGTACGCGAGCGCGCTGCTGTGGCGGCGGCGCTCGCCGCTGCTCGCACTGGGCATCGCGCTCGGCGGAGCATTGCTGATGGACTTCGCGCTGACGCCGATCCTCAACCTGTTCGTGCCGTTCGCGATCGTGCTGGCGTGCACCTACGCCACTGGCGCGCACCGCGAAGGGCGGGCCAGCTACGCGGGGCTGGTGCTCGCCGTCGTCGGGCTCGAGGCGGTCCAGGTGGCGATGGGCCCACAGGCCTTCGCCGACTATTTCTTCGCGGCGCTGATCGGCGCGGTGGCGTGGGGCGCCGGGCGGATGGTCCGGTCACGCACGCGGCTCGCCGCCGAGTTGCACGAGGCGACGGCCCGGCTGGCCGAAGCGGGCGAGGACGAGCAGCGGCTCGCGGCGGTCGACGAGCGGCGCCGGATCGCGCGCGAGATGCACGACGTGGTCGCGCACTCGATCAGCGTCATGGTCGTGCAGGCCGGTGGCGCGCGCCGCATCCTCGAGCGCGACGCGGGCCGAGCCGTGGAGGCCGCGACGAGGATCGAGCGCACCGGCCGCGAAGCGCTCGGCGAGATGCGCCACCTGCTCGGCATGCTCTCCGACGGCACCGACCGCGCCGCCCTCGCACCCCAGCCCACGCTGGGCGAGATCGGCGAGCTCGTCGCGCGGGCTCGCGCCGCGGGACTGCCCGCCGTGCTCGACGTCCGCGGCGAACGCCAACCTCTGTCGGCGGGATTGGACCTCGCCGCGTACCGAATCGTCCAGGAAGGACTCACGAACGCCATGAAGCACGCACCCGGCGCCGTCACGATCGTCACGGTCTCGTGGGCGCCGCACGACCTCGCCCTCGAGATCCGCAACGCAGCCAACGGCGCCGTGACCTCCAGCGGTGGGCACGGCCTGACGGGCATGGCCGAGCGGGTGCGGCTCTACGGCGGCGAACTGCAGGCGGGCCCGGCCAATGGGGGCTGGCGCGTGAGCGCGCGACTGCCGCTGGCGGAGCGCAAGGAGCTCGTCGGATGAACGTGCGGCTGCTGATCGCGGACGACCAGGCGCTCGTGCGCGCGGGCTTCCGCATGATCCTGGACGCCGAGGACGACCTCGACGTCATCGGCGAGGCCACGGACGGACTGGACGCCATCGAGCAGGCCAAGCGCCTGAAGCCGGACGTCGTCCTGATGGACATCCGCATGCCCGAGCTCGACGGCATCGAGGCCACCCGCCGCCTGCTCGCCCAAGCCGGCGATCATCCCGTCCGGGTCCTGATGCTCACGACGTTCGACCTCAACGAGTACGTCTACGAGGCGCTGCGCGCGGGGGCATCCGGCTTCCTGCTCAAGGACGTCCCGCCCGAGCAGCTCGCCGCGGGCATCCGCGTCGTCGCCCAGGGCGACGCGCTGCTGGCACCGAGCATCACCCGCCGCCTGATCAAGGAGTTCGCGGCCGCCTCCCCCACCCGGCATACGCCGCCGAAGGGCCTGGACGAGCTGACCGCGCGCGAGCTGGAGGTCTTCCGCTGCGTCGCGCGCGGCCTGTCCAACGCCGAGATCGCCGCCGAGCTCATCGTCTCCGAGACGACCGTGAAGACCCACGTCGCCCGGATGCTGATGAAGCTCGGCCTACGCGACCGCGTCCAGGCGGTCGTCCTCGCTTACGAGTCGGGCATCGCGGTCCCCGGTAAGGGCTAGCCACACGATGTCGCCCTCGCTGAGCTCCAGCTGGGCGGCCTCGTAGCGCGTGAGCTGCGCGAAGACCAGCTGACCGTCGCTGAGCTGCAGGTCCACGCGGACCTCGAACCCGAGGTGGCTCACGCGCGTCACCTGCGCCTCGCGCGAGTTGTCGTCCGGCTGCGTGCGCAGCGAGATGTCGTGCGGGCGCACGAGTAGGTCGTCGACCTTCGCGACCGGCCCGAGGAAGCTCATGACGAACGGGTTCGCGGGGCGGTCGTAGAGCTCGCGCGGGCCGCCGACCTGCTCGATGTGGGCGTTGTCCATGACCGCGATGTTGTCCGCGATCGACAGCGCCTCCTCCTGGTCGTGGGTGACCAGCAAGGTCGTCACGTGGACGTCCTCGTGCAGGCGGCGCAGCCACTCGCGCAGCTCGGCACGGACCTTGGCGTCCAGCGCGCCGAACGGCTCGTCGAGCAGCAGCACCTTCGGCTCCACCGCGAGCGCCCGGGCGAGCGCCATGCGCTGGCGCTGGCCGCCGCTGAGCTGGGACGGGTAGCGCTTGGCGAAGCCGCCCAGGCCCACGATCTTCAGCAGCTCGTTGACGCGCTCGTCGGCCTGCTCCTTGGGCGTCTTGCGGATCTTGAGCCCGAAGCCGACGTTGTCGTGCACCGTCATGTGCTTGAACGCCGCGTAGTGCTGGAAGACGAACCCGATGCCGCGCTTCTGCGGCGCGACGTCCGTGACGTCCTCGCCGAGGATGGTCACGGTGCCCTCGTCGGCGTACTCGAGCCCGCCGATGATCCGCAGCAGCGTCGACTTGCCGGAGCCCGACGGTCCCAGCAGCGCGGTCAGCGATCCGTCGGGGACCTCGATCGAGACGTTGTCGAGAGCGGTGAAGTCGCCAAAGCGCTTGGACACGTTCGAGACGGTGATCATGCTTCCCGCCTCCTTTCGAGCAGGTTCATCAGGACGAGGGTCACGAGCGCGAGGCCCATCAGCACGGTCGCCGCCGAATAGGCGCCGAACGTGTTGTGGTCGTCGATGTAGCGGGCGTGGACGAGCAGGGTGAGCGTCTGGGACTCGCCGGCCACGCCGCCGGCAACGACGGTCAGCGCGCCGAACTCGCCCAGAGAACGAGCGACCGTCAACACGACGCCGTAGCCCACGCCGACCCGGATCGCCGGGAGCGTGATGCGCCAGAACGTCTGCCAGCGCGTGGCGCCGAGCGTCGAGGCGGCCTCTTCCTGCTCGGTGCCGATCTCGCGCAGCACCGGCTCGACCTCCCGCACCACGAACGGCAGGGTGACGAACACGGTGGCGAGCACCATGCCCGTCAGGGAGAAGATCACCGGGAAGGCTCCGCTGAGCCACCCGTCGTTGCCCCAGAACAGGATCAGGGCGACGCCGACGATCACCGGGGAGACCGCGAACGGCAGGTCCACGACCGCCTGCAGGACGCCCTTGCCCGGGAACCGTCCGCGGGCGAGCGCCAGTGCCGTGACGAGCCCGAACACGACGTTCAGCGGCACGACGATGGCGACGATCGTCAGCGACAGCGAGATCGCGGAGATCGCGGCCGGCGTGGTCACGGACTCGCAGAACGCGACGAAGCCGTCCTCGAACGTGCGGTAGAAGATCATCGCCAGCGGCACGAGGACGAGCAACGTGAGGTAGCCGAGCGCGGCGGTGCGCAGCGCGATGCGGGTGCTCATGAGACGTCCTTGCGCTTCGTGAACCAGCGGATCGCGAACAGCACCACGAACGAGATCAGCAGCAGCACCACGGACACGGCGGCTGCGCTCGCCGGCCGATCCGTCTCGATCTGCTTGGCGATGTACTGCGAAGCCACTTCGGTGTCGCGCGGGATGCCGCCGCCGATCAGGACGACCGAGCCGAACTCGCCGATCGCCCGCGCGAACGCCAGGCCGGCGCCGCCGAGCAGCGCCGGGTACAGAGCGGGCAGGATGATCCGGCGGAACGTCGTCCACCCGCTCGCGCCGAGTGAAGCGGCCGCCTGCTCGGCCTCACGGTCGACCTCCATCAGCACCGGCTGCACGGACCGCACGACGAACGGCAACGTCACGAACGCGAGCGCGATGATCACCGCCGGCTTGGTCGCGTACAGGTGGATGCCGACCGGGCTGCGCGGCCCGTAGAGCGACAGCAGCACGATCGAGGCGACGATCGTCGGCAGCGCGAACGGCAGGTCGATGATCGCGTTGAACAGCGACTTGCCGCGGAAGTCGTCGCGGACGAGCACCCACGCGATGAGCGTGCCGGTGACGACGTTGATCAGCGCCACCACCGCGGAGATCGCCGTGGTGAGCAGCAGCGCGTAGCGCGCCGAGGGCGCCGTGATCGCGTCCCAGAACTCTGCCGGGCCGGCCTCGAGCGACTTGGTGAACACCGCCGCGAGCGGCAGCAGGACGATCAGGCTCAGCCACAGCGAGGCGACGCCGAGCCCGATCGGGCCGACGCCGCCGCCGAGGTTTCGCCTGGTCCGTGCCGGCGGCTTGGGGACCGCGAGCGACGCCATGGAGCGCTAGCTCGTGGCCTCGTCGTAGATCTTGGCCACGGAGCCGGTCTCCGGCTCGAAGAGCTCGTCGTTGACCTTGCTCCAGCCGCCGAGGTCGTCGATCGTCCACAGCTTCTCGGGCGCCGGGAAGTCCGCCGCGAACTTCTGCGCGACGGCCTCGTCGACCGGGCGGAAACCGGCCTCGGCCCACTTGGTCTGGCCCTCCTCGGTGTAGAGGAAGTCCACGAAGGCCTGCGCGTTCTCCTTGTTCTTGGACGTGTTGAGCACCGCGACCGGGTTCTCGATCTTGAACGTCACCGGCGGGTTGGTGTGCTCGACCTCTTCGCCGTTGCGCTCGGCGAACAGTGCCTCGTTCTCGTAGGAGAGGAGCACGTCGCCGGTGCCCTGCAGGAACGTCTCGGTGGCCTCACGGCCCGACTTCGGCTGCACCTTGATGTGGTCGCCGATCAGCTTCTCGAGGTAGGCGAGGCCCGCCTTCGGGTCCTGGCCGCCGTTGCTCTTCTCGGCGTACGGCGCGAGCAGGTTCCACTTCGCGGAGCCGGACGAGAACGGATTCGGCGTGACGACTTCGACGCCGTCCTTGAGCAGGTCGTCCCAGGTCTTGATGCCCTTGGGGTTGCCCTTGCGCGTCACGATCGTCACGACGGAGCCGAACGGGATGCCCTTGTGCTCGCCGGAGTTCCAGTCGTCGTCGACCTGGCCGGACTTCACGAGCCGGGTGACGTCGGGCTCGACGGAGAAGTTCACGATGTCCGTCGGCAGGCCGGACTCGACCTTGCGCGACTGGTCGCCGGAAGCGCCATAGGACTGGTTGAAGCTGACGCCCTTGCCTTCGGGCGTCTGGTTGAAGGCCGGGATGACCAGGTCGAAGCCGACCTTGGGCACGGCGTATGCGACGAGCGAGAGCTTGACGGCCTCGCCGCCACCGGCCGCGGCGGCGGGAGTGGACTCGCCGCCGACTTCGTCGCTCGCGCCACCGCAGGCAGCGACGACCAGAGCAAGCAGGACGGCCGCCAGGGCTGTGGTGGATCTCACGGGAAGGGCTCCTCGAAACAGGTAGAAGTTGATCGGGCTTCACCTTACACAAAGACCACAAACCCGATGGGAATTTGCACCTCGGCGCTAATAAGTCTAAATCTGATCCGGATTAGGTCTTTTCTATGCTGCGCCCCTCGATGCTCGAAATCAGTGGCTTACGCAAGGTCTTCCCGAACGGTGTCGTCGCCCTCGACGGCGTCGACCTCGTCGTGCCCGCGGGTGAGATCGTCGGCGTCATCGGGCGCAGCGGGACCGGCAAGAGCACGCTGATCCGCTGCGTGAACCGGCTCGAGGAGCCGACCGCCGGCACGATCTCGCTCGAGGGCGAGGACATCACCCGCATGCGCGGCCCGCAACTGCGGGCCGCCCGCCGGCGGATCGGGATGATCTTCCAGCAGTTCAACCTGCTCACCTCGCGGACCGCGGCGGAGAACGTCGCGCTTCCGCTCGAGATCGCGGGCGTCGGGCGTGCCGAACGTCGCCGCCGCGCGCACGAGTTGCTCGACCTCGTCGGGCTCGGCGACCGCGGCGACTCCTATCCGGCACAACTGTCCGGCGGCCAGAAGCAGCGCGTCGGCATCGCCCGCGCGCTGGCCTCCGAGCCTTCGCTGCTGCTGTCGGACGAGGCGACTTCCGCGCTGGACGCGGAGACGACCAACTCGGTGCTGGATCTGCTGCGGCGGATCAACACGGAGCTCGGCCTGACGGTCCTGCTGATCACGCACGAGATGGACGTCGTCCGGCGTGCCTGCGACAGCGTCGCGCTGCTCGACGCCGGCCGCGTGGTCGAGCACGGCCCGCTCGGCGAGGTCGTCGCGCGCCGGGATTCTCGCCTCGCCACCGGCCTGCTGCCCCAGTTCGGCCGGGTCGAGATCGGTGAGCACGAGGAGGCGCGCGAGGTCGTCGTGTTCGACGACGAGCTCCAGCTCTCCGACGGCGAACGCGTCGAGGCGCGCTCCACGGAGCGCATCGGTGACCGGCGCGTCACCCGCGCGCTCGTCGTGAGCCCGAAAGGCGTGACGGTATGACCGACGGTTGGAGCGAATGGACCCCGCTGTTGTGGGAGGCCACGCTCGAGACGCTCGCGATGGTGGGCGTGGCGATGCTCGTCACGATCCCGTTCGGGCTCCTGCTCGGCGTCCTGCTGCTGCTCACCGACCGTGGTGGGCTGCTCGAGTCGACGGTCGCGAACCGGGTGATCGGCGCGGTCGTGAACGTCGGTCGGTCCGTCCCCTTCATCATCCTGCTGGTGGCCGTGATCCCGCTCACGCGGGCGCTCGTCGGCACCACCATCGGCACCACGGCGGCGATCGTGCCGCTCGCGCTGGCGACGATCCCGTTCTTCGCGCGGATCGTCGAGACGGCGCTGCGTGAAGTGCCGAGCGGCCTCGTGGAGGCGGCTCTGGCTTCCGGCGCGAGGCGCCGCGAGGTCGTCCAGAAGGTCCTGGTCCCCGAGGCGCTCCCCAGCCTCGTGTCCGGGATCACCATCACCACGATCGGCGTCATCGGCTACTCCGCCATGGCCGGCGCCGTCGGCGGCGGAGGCCTCGGCGACGTGGCCATCCGCTACGGCTACCAGCGCTACGAGACGGAGGTGACGATCGCCACGGTCGTCGTGCTCGTGGTCCTGGTGCAGCTCCTGCAGTTCGCCGGCGACCGCGTGTCCCGGCGCCTCTCCCACTCCTGAAAGGACGCCCTCCCCATGCGTCGCATCGCCCTCGCCCTGACCGCCGCCGCGCTTGCCGTCGGTGTGGTCGCCTGCGGCGACGAGGAGCAGCCCGCTTCGTCGTCGTCCACCGACACGTCCAAGCCGCTCGTCGTCGGCGCCTCCCCCGTCCCGCACGCCGAGATCCTCAACTTCATCAAGGACAACCTCGCCGAGAAGAACGGCCTCGAGCTCGAGGTCAAGGAGTTCACGGACTACGTGCTCCCGAACACCGCGCTCGTCGACCACCAGCTCGACGCGAACTACTTCCAGACGCCGGCGTACCTCGCCGAGCAGGAGAAGTCGCGCAACTTCAAGGCCACGTCGGTCGTCGGCGTGCACATCGAGCCGCTCGGCCTGTACTCGCGTGACATCAAGGACATCGGCGCGGTGCCGAATGGCGCCCAGGTCGCGATCCCCAACGACGCCACCAACGAGGCCCGCGCGCTGCGCCTGCTCGCGGCCAACAACCTGATCACGCTCAAGGCCGACGCGACCGAGTCGGCGACGGTCCGCGACATCGAGTCCAACCCCAAGCACCTCGAGTTCGCCGAGGTCGAGGCCGCGCAGACGCCGCGCGCGCTCGACGACGCCGATCTCGCCGTGATCAACGGCAACTACGCGATCGAGGGTGGCCTCACGCCGTCCACCGATGCGCTCGTGCTCGAGGCCGCCGAGAACAACCCGAACGCGAACCTCCTCGTCACGCTGCCCGAGGAGGCGCAGGATCCCCGCGTGAAGAAGCTCGCCGCGCTGCTGACCTCGCCCGAGGTCAAGCAGTTCATCGACGAGAAGTACCAGGGCGCCGTTCTGCCCGCTTTCTAAGCGCCCGCTGCACGTCCAGCGCCTGCAGGCCCAGCGCGAGCTGGGCCTGCCCCGCGGGCACCTGCGGGTCGTGCCCGGTGAGGGTCCGGACCCGTTCGAGCCGGTTCGCCACCGTGTGCCGGTGCGCGTAGACCGCCTCCGCCGTCGCGTTCATGTTGGCGCCGTGCTCGAAGTAGGCGCGCAGCGTGTCGAGGTGCTCGATCGCACGGCCCACCGTGCTGTCCACGAGCGCCGTCAGCGCGCTCGGGTCCGTCGCGGCCGTCGCCAGCAGCAGGCGCCAGCTCCCGTTGCGGAGCTCCTCCCCGCCGTCGAGCTCCAGCGTGAGCGCGGCCACCTTCAGCGCGATGCCGAACCCCGCGGGGTCCGGCCCGTGCGGTGAGACGCCGACCGGCATCGTC
This sequence comes from Solirubrobacter taibaiensis, assembly GCA_027587225.1. Lineage (GTDB taxonomy): Bacteria > Actinomycetota > Thermoleophilia > Solirubrobacterales > Solirubrobacteraceae > Solirubrobacter > Solirubrobacter taibaiensis. Next base: position 63,782 of record JAPDDQ010000030.1, on the reverse strand, counting down.
CCCGCAAGCCGCTGCGCAAGCCGCTCGGGTGAGCCGGGTGCCAGCGCCTCGACGAGGTCGCCGCGGGCGGCCGCGAGCGCGCCGGGGAGCTCCTGCGCGATCGCGGCCAGCACGCGGTCGGTGTGGCCTTCGGGCGGGCGCGCGACGAACGCGCTCGCGCCCTGGCCGAGGTCGGCGCCCAGCCGCTGCGCGCGGGCCAGGACCTCCGGTCCGGAGAGCAGCTCGAGCTCGTCGAAGAGCGCCGCCGCGGCGCGGCGCTGGGAGACGCGCGCGTCGCGCAACGTCACGGCGGTGAGGGCGGCAAGGGCGGCGAGCTCCAGCACCTCGCGCTCGCCCCCTGCGAGCGGAGCGTCCAGCAGGACGACGGCGCCGAGCGGCTCGTCGCCGGAGCGCACCTCGACCTCGGCGACGACGCCCGCGGGCACCTTCACCGGGCGGCCTTCGAGGCGCTCGGTGACGTAGCGCTCGACCGCGGCCAAGCGGCGCTCGTCCGGCGCCGCGGTGGCGATGTCGGCGGCCGGCAGGACGATCGCCACCGTGCCGGAGAGCTGCTCGGCCGCCAGTGCCGCGACCGGGGCGATGCCGCCGCCCGCCAGCACGGCATCGATCATGCCCAGGTGGATCTGGCGCAGGGTGGCTACGTGCGTCGCTGCCGGCTGCGCGCGGGGGTCAGCGAGCACGGACAAAGGGACTCCCATCGCATACGCCGCACGCTACCACAAATACCGCAATCCCGATCAGCTTTGTGTAGTCTGCGGCGGCATGACGCAGGACCTCACCCGGCGCCGGCTGTTGCAGGTCGGCGCGGCGAGCGCGTCGGCGCTCGCCCTCGGCCGCTCCGCCGTTCCGTCGTGGGCGCAGACGAGCCCGATCGTCAAGCCGCTCCCGCCCGAATGGTTCATCCCGCTCAGCACGAACGCCGAGATGCGGTGGGACACGGCGGCGGGACTGCCGTACACGATCCCGAACGAGCGCTTCTTCGTGCGCAACCACACGTCGACGCCGATCATCGACCCGCGCACGTACCGGCTGCAGGTGTTCGGGAGCGGATTGCGGCGGCCGGAGGGCATCTCGCTGTCGCTGCGGGACCTGCAGCGGCTGCCGTCCCGCACGATCTTCAGCGCGATCGAATGCGCGGGCAACGGGCGGTCGTTCTTCGCGTCGCAGCAGGGGACGCCGGCCACCGGCACGCAGTGGAAGCTCGGCGCGATCGGCGTCGCGCGCTGGCGCGGCGTGCCGCTGCGCGCGGTGCTCGAGCACGCCGGTGTGACGCGCCGCGCAGTGGACGTGATGCCCGAGGGCTTGGACGCCGAGGTGGCCACCAACGGCCACGTGCGGCGTCCACTCCCCATCGGCAAGGCGCTTGACGACGTCCTGCTCGCCTACGAGATGAACGGTGCGCCGCTCCCGCCCGACCACGGCGCGCCGGTCCGCGTCGTCGTCCCGGGCTGGATCGGGATCGCGTCGATCAAGTGGGTCGGCCGGATCGAGGTCTCAGACCAGCCGCTCTTCTCGGCCTGGAACACGACGCAGTACACGCTCGACGGCGTCCCGATCACGCAGCAGGTCGTCAAGAGCGCGTTCGAGCTGCCGTTCGGCGCTGAGCTGCAGGCCGGCCGGCGGCACGTGCTGACCGGCCGCTCATGGTCCGGGCGCGCACCGATCAAGCGCGTCGAGATCTCCACCGGTGGCCGCTACGAGCCGGCCCAGTTGCACGGTCCCAACCTCCCGAACACGTGGGTGCGCTGGCGCCACGTGTCCAAGCCGCGGGCCACGGGTGCGGTCGAACTGCGCGCCCGCGCCACGGACTGGCGCGGGAACACCCAACCCGACACGGTCGCCTTCAACCCCAACGGCTACCTGTTCGGCGCCGTCGTGCGGCACCCGGTGACTATCGCGTAGTCCAGGCCTCGGGGTCGTCGGCGAGCGCGTTGACCGAGTCCGGCAGCGTGCCGCCGGCCAGGTCGGCGAGGCTCACCTGCTCGACGACGTCGCGCAGGCTCTTGCGGACGGCGATCCACACGCGCTGGAGTGGCTCGGCCGGGCCCGCGTAGGTGACGGACTCCGGCCGTTCGCCGCGCACAGCGGCGAGCGGGCCGTCGACGGCGCGGATGATGTCCGCGACGCTGATCTCGGCCGCGGGCCGGTTCAGGCGATGCCCACCCTCCGCGCCGCGCTGGCTCTGCACGAGCCCGGCGTGGCGGAGGTCGGACAGGATGTTCTCGAGGAAGCGCTGGGGGATGCCCTGCGCGGTGGCGATCGTCTCGGCGCGCACGAGGCCGCCGGACTCTTGGGCAGCAGCGAGCTCGGTGGCGGCGCGCACCGCGTAATCGGCTTTGGCAGAGACCTTCACGCGCGCATTGTGACGAGAACGCGTGCGCCACCCAGCGAAGAGCGCTCGATCCACGCCTCGCCGCCGTGCAATTGGGCCTGCTGGGCGACGATCGCGAGGCCGAGTCCCGAGCCTTGCGTGCCGCCACGGACGAAGCGCTCGAACACGCGCTCACGTTGGTCTTCCGGGATGCCGGGGCCGTCGTCGTCGACGGCGAGGTGGCGGGGCCCGAGCTCGATCCGGACCGTGCGCCCCCCGTGCCGCGCGGCGTTCTCGAGCAGGTTGTCGAAGATGGCGCGCAGGCCGGTCGCGTCGCCGGTGACGGTGAGCTCTTGGGAGTCACCGAACGCGAAGTCCACGTGCGGGTGGCGGCGGCGCGCGTCGGCGAGCGCGGCGTCGGCCACGTCGCCGACGTCCACGGGCTCGTGCGCGACGGCGCCGGCGTCGCCGCGGGCCAGGGCCTGGAGCGCGTCGAGGAGCGCGGCGAGCCGCGTCACGTCGCGCTCCAGCTCTCCCAACACCCGATCGTCAGGGCCATGTCTGAGCGCGGCGAGGTTGGCCCGGACACTGGTGAGTGGGGTGCGGACCTCGTGGCCGGCGTCGGCCGTGAACCGCTCGGTCGCGGCGACCGACGCCTCCAGCCGGGCGAGCATCGCGTTGAGCGAGTGCGCGACCTCGCCGACTTCGGCCGGGCCCGATTCGTCGACCCGCGCGCGGGTGGTGGTGATGGTCGCGGCCTGGTCGCGGAGGGTGGCGAGTGGGCGCAGCGAGCGGGCGGCGACGAACCGCACGATGACGGCGGTCGCGAGCAACCCGAGCAGCGCCGCGAACGCGATCGTGCGCTGCAGGTCGCCGATCCGGTCCTCGACGAGCGCGAGCGGGCGGGCGACGAGCAGGCGCCCGCGGCGCATCACCCGCCAGGACGAGCCGTCCTCCGCGCGCACGGTCCGCAGGCCGCTCTTCGAGATCGGCAGCTCGGGCGCGCGCAGGTTGTCGTAGGTCTCGCGGCCGCGGGTGAGCAGCCGGACGGACGCGTCGCCCGCGAGCCGGTCCAGCTGCGCGGTGCGGTTGCGGCGCGCCGGGGCGACCATGCGCTCGGCGGTTGCGCGCAGCTCGCGGTCGAAGGTCGCGCGCTCGCGGCGGCCGACCTCGGCGATCAGGACCGTGCCGACGACGACGAACACGGCGGCCGCCGCCAACGTGACGAGCAGCGCGACGCGACCCGAAAGAGACTTCACCGCAGCACGAATCCGACACCGCGGACCGTCTGGATCACCCGCGGCTCGCCGACCTTGCGGCGCAGATAGCCGACGAACACGTCGACCACGTTGCCGTCGGCCTCCCAGTCGTAGCCCCACACCTGTTCGAGCAGCTGCGTGCGCGTGAGCACGAGGCCGGGGTGGCGGAGGAACGCTTCGAGCAGATCGAACTCGCGGCGCGTGAGGTCCAGCTCGGCGCCGCCGCGCGAGGCGATCCGGCGCGCCGGGTCCACACGCAGGTCGCCGGAGACGAGTACCTCACCGACGTTCGTGGGCGCGCCGCGGCGCAGCAGGGCGTGCAGCCGCGCGACGAGCTCCTCCATCGCGAACGGCTTGACCAGATAGTCATCCGCGCCGGCCTGCAGGCCGGCGACGCGGTCGGCGACCTCGTCGCGCGCCGAGAGGATGCAGATCGGCGTGTCGAACCCCTGCGCACGCAGCCGCGCGGCGACCTCGCGCCCGTCGAGGTCGGGCAGGACGACGTCGAGCACGATCGCCGCCGGGCGCTCCTGCGCGGCTTCGAGCGCGCTCGCCCCGTCGGCGGCCGTACGCACGGCGAAGCCCTCGAGGCGCAGCGCGCGCTCGAGGGCGACCCGAATGGCCTCCTCGTCGTCGACGACGAGGATCAGCGGAGGCGCAGGAACGGGATCCAGAGCTTGTCCTGACGCTTGGCGGCCTGCTCGGCGGTGATCCAGCCGTCCTCGACCAGCGAGTCCAGGCGCTGCTTGACGAGCGCGCGCACGGCGTCGATCACGGCCTTGGGCTCCACCTTCAGCGAGGCGGCAACCGCGTTGGTCCACACCTCACGCTTCTTGCCCTTCTCCGTCGCCTTCACGCCCTTGCGCGCGGCCTTCATGGCGGCGCGCACGTCGTCCGCCGGCTTGTTGAGCTGCTCGCCGAGCTTGGCCGCGAGCACTTTGTTGAACGCGCCGGCCCCGGCCTGCTTCTTGCTCGGCGCGGCCGTGGCGGTGGTGACGAGGCCCACGGCGGCGAGCACGGCGAGGGCGGCGATGATCCATCTCTTCATGCCACCAGCTTCAACCCGCTTCTTGTGGAAACGGTGTGGTTCTCAGGTGTTCCAGTGCGCGAGGACCCGCGTCTCTCGCTCGTAGCCGAGCTCGCACACCGCGGCGGTGTCCAGCAGCAGGTTCGCGCCGTGCTGCGCGGGGAGCTCGAGCCAGCGCGCGCCCAGCACGCGCAGGATGTGCCCGTGGGCGAACAGCGCGACGTCACCGTCGGCCGCCAAGGCGCGCGCGATCACCCGGTCCACCCGTGCACCCGCGTCGGCCACGGTCTCGCCGCCGGGCGAGCCGTCGGCCCACAGCGTCCAGCCCGGCCGCGTCTCCCGGATCTCCGGCGTCGTCAGGCCCTCGTAGTCGCCGTAGTCCACCTCGACCAGGTCGTCCTCGACCTCCGGCTCGAAGCTGGCCAGCCGCGCCGTCTCCAAGGCCCGCTGCCGCGGCGAGCTCAGCACCAGCGCGAACTCCTGCCCCGCAAGCCGGTTCTTCAACGTCACCGCCTTCTCGCGCCCGCGCTGGGTGAGCGGGATGTCGGTGGTCGACGTGTGCTTGCCCGACGCGCTCCACTCGGTCTCACCGTGGCGGATCAGCACGATCCTCATCGCCCATAGCTCCTGGCTGCCGCGATCACGGCGTCGACGTGCGTCTTCACCGGCGCCTGGCCGGCCTTGAGCTCGACCACGAACGCCGTCCCGTCCTTGATCAGGTTGTTCTGCCAGCCAATTGCGGTGCCGTGGTAGTTCGGCAACCAGCGCAAGGGCAGCCCGGTGCGGCGGGCGTAGTCACGTTGGACCTCGGTGTCGACGCTGCGCGCGCGGACCGTGATCCCCATGTGCTGGTGGTAGTAGATGCCGAGCTGCGGCCGGATCCGCCGCACGAAGCGCATCAGCGCCTTGGTCTCGGGTTCTGAGCCGGCCGACGGGCCGGGGTAGTAGGTGCCCTTCGCGCCCTTCGCCCAGCGGTAGGGGAAGTTGCGGTTCAGGTCCACGCCGCGCGCGTTGTGGCGGGAGCGCGCCTTGCGGCCGTCGGGGTTGGCCGTGCGGATGAGCCAGAACTGGACGCCGTCCACGGACTTCTTCCGCAGTGCGGCCACGATCGCTTCACCGGCGGGTTCGTTCCCGTGCACGTCGCCGACGACCAGGACCTTCACCGGCGCGCCCACCTCCCCCACCCGCGTGGCGCGGATCTCGCGCCCTTCGGAGGAGTGCCCGATGACGAGCGTCGAGGCGAGCGCGGCGACCAGCATGCCGTTCTTTGTACCGTCTCCGGCGTGGAGCGCGTCGTGATCGTGGGCGCCGGGACCTTCGGCGCATCGCTGGCCTGGCACCTCGCCAGGCGTGGCGATGACGTCGTGCTAGTCGACCAGTTCGAGCCGGGCGACGTGCGCGCGACGAGCGGCGGCGAGACGCGCCTGATCCGGTGTGGCCACGGCACGGACGCGGACTACACCGCGATGGCGAGGCGAGCGCGCACACTCTGGTGCGAGCTCGAAGCCGAGACCGGCGCGTCGCTGTACACCGAGACCGGCGTGTCGTGGTTCGCACACTCGGACGATGGCTGGGAGGCCAAGTCGGAGGCCACGCTGCGCGCGCTCGGCATCCCGGTCGAGCGCCAGGACCTCACCCGGGCGTACCCGTCGTTCGCCGCTGACGACCTCACCTGGGTGCTGCACGAGCCCGAGGCCGGTGTGCTGCGGGCCCAGTTCGCCGTCCAGACCCTCGCTCGGGCCGCGGCCGCACGTGGCGCCCGCGTCGTCCGGGGCCGCGCGGCGCCGGACGGCGATCGCGTGCGTCTCGGCGACGAGGTCCTCGAAGCCGACCGCGTCGTGTGGAGCTGCGGCGGCTGGCTCGCGAAGCTCTTTCCGGGCCTCGTCGACGTGCGCGTGACGTTCCAGGAGCTGTTCTTCCTCGACGGCGGGTCCGGCTGGGAGCGCGTCCCGGCCTGGATCGACTACGACCGCGGCGTCTACGGCACCGGAGACCTCGACGACCTCGGCGTGAAATTCGCCTGGGACCAAGAAGGCCCACCGCTCGACCCGGATGCCGACCTCCCGCCCGCCACGGCGGAGACCGAGCAGCTGATGCGCGGCTACGTCGCCGACCGCTTCCCCGCGCTCGCGACCGCCCGGCTGAAGGGCACGAAGACCTGCCGCTACGAGATCACGCCCGACTCGCACTTCATCGCGGCCGCGCATGACGGCGTCTGGCTCGTGGGCGGCGGCTCAGGCCACGGCTTCAAGCACGGCCCTGCGCTGGCCGAGCGCATCGTCGCCGCCTGGCACGGTGGCGCCCCGCTGCCGCACCACTTCGGCCTCCACACTCGCGAGCGTGCGCCGTCGCTCAGGAGCGCCGGGTCAAACTGACCGACATGCCAGCCCTGATCTTCGACCTCGACGGAACACTTGTCGACACCGTGTACGCCCACGTCTTTGCGTGGCAGAAGGCCCTCCAGGAGACCGGGATGGCGGTGGACGGGTGGCGCATCCACCGCAAGATCGGGATGAGCGGCGGCCTTTTCACCCGCGCGGTCGGCCGCGAGATCGGGCACGAGCTGACCGACGAGCAGGCCGAGGAGCTCCAGCTGATCCACGACCGCCTGTTCCGCGAGCTGCTGCCTTTGGAGGAGCGCCGCCCCCTGCCGGGCGCGATCGCGCTGCTCGCGGAGCTCCGTGACCGGGACGTCACGCACGGGATCGCGACGAGTGGCCGCCGGCCGAGCATCGACGCGTCGCTCGAATCGCTCGGCATCCCGGACGACACGGTCGTGGTCGAACGCGGCGACGTGGCCCGCGCGAAGCCGGAGCCCGACCTGTTCATCGAATGCGCGCGCCGCCTGGACGCCGATCCCGCCGAGTGTTACGTGATCGGCGACGCGGTGTGGGACCTGCTCGCCGCCCGCCGCGCGCGGATGCTCAGCATCGGGCTGCTGAGCGGTGGCTACGGCGCGGACGAGCTGCAGGCCGCCGGCGCGTTCCGCGTCTACCGCGACGCCGCCGAACTGCACTCGTCCCTCGACGAGCTAGGGATCTAGCAGCGCACCTAACGCGCGGGCGTCCTCGAACAGCGTCGCCTTGAGCGTCTGGTTATACATCGCCGCGGCCGGGTGGTAGAGCGGGAACAGCCGCTCGTCGAGCAGCGTGCCGTGCACCTCGCCGATCTTGGCCTCCGGCGCGAAGTGCTTCAGCGCGTGCCGGCCCAGGGGCACGATCAGCTGCGGCTGGATGAGCTCGAGCTCGCGCACCAGGAACGGCATCCAGTGCGCGATCTCCGGCGCCTTCGGGTCGCGGTTCTTCGGCGGCCGCGCCTTCACCACGTTCGTGATCCAGACGTCCGCGCGCACCACGCCGGCTTCGGCGAGGAGCTCGTCGAGCAGCTTCCCGGCGCGCCCCATGAACGGCCGCCCGAGCTCGTCCTCGGTCTTCCCGGGCGCCTCGCCGACGAACACCACCGCGGCGTCGGGGTTCCCGTCGCCGGGGACCATCCGCGTCGCGGTCTCGCACGGCTCGTAGCCGCACCCGCCGTGCGCGACGATCTCGTCGCGCAGGTCGGCTAATCCACGAGCCGGCGCTGGACCGCCCACCGGGACAGTTCGTGTCGGGTCGAGAGCTGCAACTTGCGCAGTACGGCGCTGACGTGCGCTTCGACCGTCTTGGTCGAGATGTTCAGCCGCGCCGCGATCTCCTTGTACAGGTAGCCGCGGGCGATGTGGCGCAGGACCTCACGCTCGCGCGCGGTGAGCTGCTCGAGCTCGGGGTCGTTGACCTCCACCGGCCCGCTGATGGACGCGAACGCGTCCAGGACGAACCCGGCGAGCCGCGGGGAGAACACCGCGTCGCCGTCCGCGATCCGCCGCACGGCGTCCGCGAGCTCCTCGCCGGAGATGGTCTTGGTGACGTAGCCGCGCGCGCCGGCGCGGATGATCGCGATCACGTCCTCGGGCGCGTCGGACACGCTCAGGGCGAGGAACCGCTGCGCGGGCCGCTTCTCGGTCACCTGGCGCAGCACTTCCAGCCCGCCGCCGCCCGGCATGTGCACGTCCAGGAGTACGACGTCGGGCTCGAGCCGGACCACGCACTCGATCGCCTCCTCGACGGTCGCGGCGTCCCCGATCACGTCCACGAGGCCGTCGAGCTCACTGCGCACACCCGCGCGGAACAGCGAGTGATCGTCGACGATGACGACGGATCTCACGGCTCGATCACCAGCTCGACCTCGGTTCCGTGGCCGGGGGTGGAATGCACCGTCGCCCGGCCGCCATGGCGCTCCATACGCCCGACAATAGAGTCACGGACGCCCCGTCGGTCGTTGGGCACGTCGTCGACCGCGAACCCGGGCCCGCGATCGCGCACGAACACCTCCACGCGATCGTCGGTCACTTCGGCGTACAGCGCGATCGGCTCCGGCCCCGCGAACTTGGACGCGTTCACCAGCGCCTCCCGGGCCGCGGCCACCAGCGCGGCGGCCGGCTCCGCGAGCGGCGCGTCGCCCACGGTCACGACCTCGATCGGCACGTGGTGGTCGGCTTCGACCTCGGCCGCCGCGGCTTCCAGCGCGCTCGCCAGCGAGACCTCGGCGGGCTTGGTGTTGTTCAGCCACGCCCGCAGCTCGCGCTCCTGGCGCCGGGCCAGCGCCGCCACCTCGCGTGGATCGTCCGCGCGCTTCTGCACCAGCGCCAGCGTCTGCAGGACGGAGTCGTGCAGGTGCGCGGCGACGTCGGCCCGCTCCTGCGAGCGAATCCGCTCCGCGCGCTCGTCGGCCAGTCCGCGCACGAGCCGGATCCACCACGGGGCAAGGATGATCGCCGCCGCGACGAGGATCACCAGCACCGGCAGGACGATGTCCCGCGCGGGCGCCAGGGCGTCGTTGACGTACAGGAAGATCAAGGCGCCGCCGACGACCAGCGCCGCGCCCGCGGTCGCCCGGTTGACGGTCTGGCGCGGCAGCCGCGACCGCTGCGCCACGCGCTCCGGCGCGGTCTGCGACTGGCGCCAGATCAGCGCGCCGCCCGCGGCGGCGATCACGAACGGCCAGATGAAGCGGTCGTCGACGAACCACACGTCCCAGGCGCGGAGCAGCAGCAGGCCCGCGGCGGTCAGGCAGCCCATCCCCGCGGCGACGAGCCACGTGTCCGAGCGCGTGAGCAGGCGCTGGACGGAGGGCCGCTCGGGGCCCTCGGCCGGGATCAGCAGCCAGGCGATGGCGTAGAGCGGGATCGCCACGCCGCCGATCGCGACCGCGGCGATGAACCCGATGCGGATCAGCAGCGGATCGATCCCGAACCGAACGGCGAACCCGGCGCAGACGCCGCCGAGGTACCCGTGTGACGGGTCCCGGCGGACGGGCAGCGGAGCGGTGCTCATGTGAGACCGGCGGCGAGCAGGACGAGGCCGATCGCGGCCAGGACCGCCGGTGCCATGTACTCGAAGCGCAGGTCGATCGACCCGAGCCGGTCCAGCAGCAGCAGCGTGCCGAGCGCGATGGTCGCGAGCCCCGCGACGATGAGCGTGCGGTCGACACGGCCTCGCCTCATGTGCAGGCGTTGCGATCCCGGTCGACCTGCAGGTGGCCGACGCCGACGTCGGCGTTGATCACGAGCTGCTTGCGGTTCTCGCGGATGGTGATGTCCGGACCCTCCTCGAAGCGCTCGGGGATGTCCGCCGCACCCATGCCGATGTCGCCCTGGATCGACGTGCACATCCCGGCGGGCACGAGCACGCGCGCTTCGCCGATCCCGACGCGCACGCTCACCTGGGTGTTGCCGGCGGGGAACTTGACGTCGCGCAGGTCCACCTCGACGCGGCCGACGCCGACGCGGTACTCAGGGCGCACGTCGGCCACCGCGGCCGGGCGGAACGTCTTCTCGCCGACGCCACCCTCGAGGTTGAGGTCGGCGGCGGAGACGACGGCGAGCGGGACGACGAGCACCAGGACCGGAAGGATGAGCCATCGCGGCCCGCCGAGCAGCCCGGCGGTGATCAGCCCGAGGCCGGCGACCATCGAGACGACGGCCACGGCGACGCCGCCGCCGAGCGCGACGATGAACCCGATGCCGGTCGCGGCGCCCAGCGCGGCGACGAGCCCGATCAGGGCGAGCACGCCCTTGGCCGCCAGCTTGGCCGGGTCGTTGCGCACTTGCTCGTTGAGTGAGCGGTAGCCGGCGACGCCCAGCAGCGTGAAGACCGCGATCCCGAACAGGCCCGGGCCGAGGACGAACCCGGGCGGTGACAACGTCGTGAGCCCGGCGACGGCGAGCGCGATGATGACCGCGGCCGAAGCGGCGCGAGGCTTGTCCGCGATCCAGGCCGGCTTGCCGTTGTCAGAAGCGAGGAACGCGGCGAAGGCCAGGTAGGCCACGATCCCGATCCCGCCGAACACCACCGAGACCCCGAACGCGACCCGGAACAGCATCGCGTCCACGCCGAAGTAGCGGCCGAGGCCGCCCGCGACGCCCCAGACGTGCTTGTCGGACGTCGAGAGGGTGAGCTTGCGTTCGGGGGCTACGGGTTCCATGGCGCACAGGCTGCCGGGACGACCGTCATCCCACCATTGGGGATCACCCTAGGTGACCCCGATACGTCCCCTACCTAAAGGTGCCTGGCACCTTTAGGAAAGGTGCACGACCTTGGTGCGCGTCACGGCCGTGAGCAGCTCGGGCTCGGCGCCCGGCCGCGGGGTGCAGAAGACGGAGTTGACGCTGACGGTGCGGGCCGGGAGCTCGCGCCAGGCGCGCTGGGCGTTGGCGTGCGCCGGCGTCAGGACCGAGGCGATGCCGATGCGCTCGCTGCCCATCAGGGCCTCACCGAACGAGTCGACCACGCGGACGGTCACGACCGGACCGCGCGTCTCTCCGCAGATCACGAGCGCGTCGTCGGGCGCGCCGGTGAGCACGGTGGGCGGGTAGAAGTAGCCCGGCCCGTACAGGGGCTCCCCGCCGGCCAGCAGCTCCGCACCCTCGTAGACGGCATCCTGGACCTGCCGGTGCACCCACACGCGCTGATCGTCGTCGATCAGCGGCCCGAGCTCGGTGCCCGTGGCCAGGCCCGGTCCGATCCGCAGCGCGCGGGCCCGCGCGGCCAGCGCTTCGAGGAACGGCTCCGCGACGGTCCGGTGCACGTGCACGCGCTCGACGGAGCCGCACGACTGGCCGGAGCCGGCGAAGGCGCTCGACGCGACCTCCTCGGCCGCCCACTCGGCGTCCACACCCGCATCGATGACCACGAGGTGGCTGCCCGCGGCCTCCTCCCCCGGCCGGATCACGAGATCCACGCCCGGATGGGTCGAGAGCGGCTGCGCCGCGCGCTTGTCGCCGTGCAGGATCTGCAGGATGTCGCCCAGGTCGAGCAGCTCGACCATGCGCTGGGCGGCCAGCGGCGCCTTCTCGGACGGCTTGAGGACCACGACGTTGCCGCTCACCAACGACGCCGCGAGCGCGCTGCAGGAGGCGGCGAGCGGGTCCGCCCACGGCATCAGGATCGCGACGACGCCGCGCGGCTCACGCACCACGAGGTCCCCTCGCGGGGCGGGTGCGCGGTCCAGCGGGCCGAGCTCCGCGTAGGCCTCGATGGCGGAGATCCCCCGTTCCACGCCCCCGAGCGACCCCGACAGCGGCGTGCCCGTCTCGCGCGTCTGCAGTTCGGCGATCTCCCGCGCGTGCTCACGCAGTCGGCGCGCGGCCGCCTTCAGCAGCGAGCCGCGGGCGTCCGCGGCGGTCCGCGCCCAGGCGCCGTGTGCGGCGCGGGCGGCGATCACGGCGTCGTGCGCTTCCGGCGCCGCGCACGCCGGAACGTGTCCGATCGCCTCTCCGGTCGCCGGATCGATCACCGCCAGCCCAGGCACGCGGTGGAAGACGCCTACGTCGATCATGCCCATCCCCAGATTCCGGTACCCGCGCGCGGGCACTCGAACACTTGTTGGGTCCGGACCTTTACGACCAGATTTGCCCTTCAGCTTCGTTGTTGAAGTGACGAAGACTCCTGACAGGAGACCACGTGTCATGACCAACGAACGCACAGAGGCCTACGGGCGCGTTGTACAGACACTCGCCGAACTGGGGCCGAGCAAGCTCCAGCCGCGCGAGCAGGCTCGCATTCGCGACGCCGCCGACACCCTTATCTTCGCTACGTCGCTCGACGAAGCCCGCGAGTCGCTCCGCGACATGGGCAGCCTCGCCGAGCACTTGCTCAACAGCGGGCGCTGGCTCGAGGAACGCGTAGACCAGCTGATCGCCGACATCCTCGCCTGCGGGCCGAGCACGGTGCCCCTCGTCGCGGCGGCCTAAAGGGAGATCCGCGAAGCGATCTCCAAGCTGACGCGCATGGCGCCGGCGCCAGCCGGCTGCCGCGTTCGTCAGCCAGCCTCCTGAGCCGAGAGCGGCTCGGCGACCTCCTCGAGCGACTGCTGCTCGGCGTCGACGCCAAAGATGATCTCCACGATCGCGGCGAGTGCCATCAGGCCCGCCGCGATCCAGTACCCCACGGCGACGCCCGCGGGGTCGTCGCCGCCGAGGAGGCGGCCGAACAGCAGCGGCCCGACCGCGCCACCGATGCCGGTCGAAACCGCGTAGAACAGGGCGATCGCCATCGCCCGGATCTCCAGCGGGAACGTCTCACTCACCGTCAGGTACCCCGCTGAGGCGGCGGCGCTGGCGAAGAAGAACGCGGCGCACAGGATCGCGATGTAGCCCCACGTGCCGAGCGCGTCGGCGGCGAGCAGCGCCGCGAGCACCGCCAGTCCCGCCGCGGCCACGAAGTACGTGCCCGAGATCATCGGGCGCCGGCCGACCGTGTCGAACAGGCGGCCGAGGATCAGCACGCCGAGGAAGTTCGCGATCCCGAACGGGATCAGGTAGAGGCCCGCGACGGCCGAGTCCACGTCGAAGACGCCCGTCAGCACGAGCGAGAACGTGAAGATCACGGCGTTGTAGACGAACGCCTGCGTCGCCAGCAGCGTGAAACCGAGCAGCGAGCGCCGTGGGTAGTCGCGGAACAGCACGCGCGCGATCTCCACGAACCCCGTCGACTTGCGCTGGAGGATCTCGATCTCGTCGTCCTCGCCGACCGGTTCGAGCTTGACGCCGGATTTGCGTTCGATCTCGTGCTCGATCTCGTCGACGAGCGCCTCCGCCTCGTCGTTGCGGCCGTGGATCATCAGCCAGCGCGGTGACTCCGGGACGTGGCGACGGACGAGCATGATCCCGACGGCCAGCACCGCCCCGAGGAAGAACGCGAGCCGCCAGCCGAGATCCGGGCCGAACAGGGCCTTGTTCAGCAGCAGGCCGGAGAGCGCGGCGCCGAACGCCGCGCCGAGCCAGTAGGAGCCGTTGATGATCAACCCGACGCGCCCGCGGTACTTGGCGGGGATCAGCTCGTCGATGGCGGAGTTGATCGCCGCGTACTCGCCGCCGATGCCGAGGCCGGTGAGGAAGCGGAAGAACCAGAACGAGTACGCGCTCCAGGTGAAGCCGGTGAGGATCGTCGCGACCAGGTAGAGGCCGAGGCTGGCGATGAACAGCTTCTTGCGCCCGAGCCGGTCGGTCAGGTACCCGAACGTGAGCGCCCCGACCGCCGCGCCGGCGATGTAGAACGTGCCGCCGACCGCCACCTGGTACTCGCTGATCCCGAGCGCGTCCTGCTCGCTGAGCCGGCTCGCGATCGCGCCGACGATCGTGACCTCGAGCCCGTCGAGGATCCAGACGGTTCCGAGGCCGAGGACGACGAGCCAGTGCCAGCCACTCCAGGGCAGCCGGTCCATGCGGGCGGGGATGCGGGTCTTGACGGTCTCAGGCACGCCGCGGCACTACCCGTACCATCGAATCAGTGATCGACGAGCTCATCCGCACCCGGCGGACGCACAAGGCGTACGGCCCGGAACCGGTTCCGCGCGAGACGCTGCTCGAGCTGTTCGAGCTGGCTCGCTGGGCGCCCAATCATCACGTCACGAATCCCTGGCGGTTCCGGGTGATCGGCCCGCAGGCGCTGGCCGCGCTCAAGGCGGCGGCTGAGGGGCACAAGCCCGGCTCCGCGGCCAAGCTCGACCGCGCGCCGACACTGGTCGCGGTGAGCGTCAAACAGACGGGACAGGCCGAGCAGGATCACGAGGACGTGCTCGCGACCGCGGTCGCCGCCTACATCGTGCTGCTCGGCGCACACGCCCGCGGTCTCGCCGCCTACTGGCGCACGGTGCCGGTGCTCCCCGCGCTCGGCCTTCCGGACGACGAGCTGCCGATCGGCCTGCTCTACCTGGGCGAGCCGCGCCAGGAGCAGCGCGTCCCCGAGCGGGCGCCCGTCGAGGAAATCGCGTACTTCTTGGACTGAAAGCTGGGTAGGAGCCGGTCTATGGCCGGCCCCCGCTCACTCTGGAACGGCACGCTCACCTTCGGGCTCGTCAACGTGCCCGTGAAGGTGTTCACGGCGCAGGAGTCCAAGAGCATCCACTTCCACCAGGTCCACCTGAAGGACGAGGCGCGGATCGAGCACCGCAAGGTCTGCCCGAAGGACGACAAGGAAGTCTCCAGCGACGAGATCGTCAAGGGCTACGAGCTCTCCGACGGCGGCATCGTCGTGCTCACCAAGGAGGAGATCGGGGCTGCCGCGGGTGAGAACGCGAAGCTGATCGACGTCGAGACCTTCGTGCCCGACGACCAGATCGACCCGATCTTCTACGACAAGACCTACTACCTCGGCGCGGGCGACGACGGCGAGGACGCGTTCCGGCTCTTGCGCAAGGCGCTGGAGGACACCGACAAGGTGGCGATCGGCCGCTGGGTGTTCCACGACCGTGAGCGGCTCGTGGCCGTCAAACCGCTCGACGGCGTGCTCGGGATGCACGTCATGAACTTCCACGACGAGGTCGTCGAGCCCGACGACCTGGACCTGCCCAGCCCGCAGAAGAACCCGACCAAGCGCGAGCTGGAGATGGCGGGCAAGCTCGTCAAGAGCCTGCAGGCCAAGTTCACGCCCGGCCAGTACAAGGACTCCTACCGCGAGGCGGTCCTGAAGGTGATCGAGCGCAAGAAGGCGGGCGAGGAGATCGAGACGCCCGAGCCCGAGCCCAAGGAAGAGACCGACGACCTGATGAAGGCGCTGGAGGCCAGCCTTGGCTAGAGCGCTCTGGACCGGCTCGCTCTCGTTCGGGCTCGTCAACGTGCCCGTGCAGCTCGTCAGCGCCGTGCGCGACCTGGACCTGCACTTCCGCCAGATCCATGAGTCCGACGACACGCCGATCGAGACGCACCGCGTGTGCTCGAAGGACGGCAAAGAGGTCCCGTACGAGGAGATCGGCAACGAGTACGACGGCGTCGTGGTCACCGACGAGGAGCTGAGCGCCGCCGACCCGGCGAAGACGCGCACGATCGACATCGAGTCCTTCGTCAAGCTCGACGAGATCGACCCGATCTACTACGACCACCCGTACTACCTCGTCCCGGCCGGCGAGACCGACGGCACCGTCCGCGCCTACCGACTGCTGGCGGGCGTGATGGAGCAGACCGACCGGGTCGCGATCGGGCGCTTCGTGCTGCGGACCAAGGAGTACCTCGTCGCCATCCGTGTGCGCGAGAAGGCGCTCACGCTCTCCACGATGCGCTTCGCCGACGAGGTGCGCGAGACCAAGGGCATCCCCGGCGCGGGCGGCCGCACCAAGCCCAAGGAGGTCAAGGAGGCCGTCAAGCTCGTCGAGGCGCTCTCCGGCGACTGGGACCCGTCCGCCTACGAGGACGAGTACCGCAAGCGGCTGCTGGCGATCGTCCGCAAGAAGCGCAAGGGCGGCGAGATCAAGCTGCCGGAGGCCGACCCGGAGCGCACGCAGCCGGTCCCGGACCTCATGAAGGCGCTCGAGGAGTCGCTCGCCCTACACGGGTAGCGCGTCGGGCACGGGGCGCTCACCCGACAGCACCCAGTGGCGGCCGGAGCGCATCAGGCGCCCGTCCTGCGCGAGCCGCGTCAGTGCGCCGGAGACCGACGGCCGGCGCGCGCCCGCCAGGTGGCTGAGCACCTCGTGCGTGAGCGGCAGCTCGAGGTGGATTCCATCCGGGTGAACTTTGCCGTAGCGGTCGGCGAGCTCCCAGAAGAGCATCCACAGCCGGATGTCCAGCTTGGGCTGTTGGGCGATCGCCATCGAGGTGACGAGCCGCAGCGCGCGCGACATCGCGCGGCCCGCGAGCTCTGCGCCGAGCTGTGGCCAGTGCGACGCGCGGGACGTCCAGCGCGTATCGAGGACCGCGATCCGCGTCGGCGCAACCACGCGCCAGGTCCATTCGACGTCGAGCGTGGACTCCGAGTCGAGCTGCCAGGGCCGCAGGAGGTCGCCCGGGCCGAGCAACTCGGCCGCGTGGCGCCCACCGACGCCGACCCGCCGCAACAGCAACCCGTCGACGACAAGCATCCCGTAGCCGCCGCGGGCCCGTTCGATCGTCTCCGCTTCCGCCTCACGCCAGGGGCCGGTGCCGTACCGCAGGATCGTGGCCCCGGTCGCCTGGCGAGCCTGGGTCCGCTGGTCGGCCGGCACCAACTCCGCCAGCCCCGCATCCACGTCGAGCACGCTCACCTGGTCCGTCACTTATGAGTGGTTCTAGCAGGAGGCATCGCCAGAATGCCGCGCGTGCCCAATCCCCGTCTCGGCTACATCCTGACCGCGCTGTCGGCCACGTGCTCAGCCCTGAACGGCGTGCTCTCGCGGTATCTGCTCGACGACGGGATGTCCCCCACGCGGCTCGCCGAGTTCCGCTCGGCGGTGTCCGCGCTGCTGCTGATCGGCGCGCTGGCGGCGTTCTCTCCGCGCCGCTTGCGGATCGCCCGCGCCGACATCCTGCCGCTGGCGTGGCTGGGCGTCGCCGGCATCGCGCTCGTCCACGCGAGCTACTACCTGGCGATCGAGCGGATGGACATCGGCGTGGCGCTCGTGATCCAGTACCTCGCGCCCGCGCTGCTGTTGATCTGGGCTTCCACCGTGCACCGCATCCACCCGCCGAAGGCGCTCTGGGGCGCGGTGGCGCTGTCGGTCGCGGGCTGCGCGCTCGTGGTCGACGCGCCCGCCGGGACGGGCAACCTCGACGCGATCGGCGTGCTCGCCGCGCTCGCGGGCGCCGTCACGCTGGCGATCTACCTCACGTCCTCCCAACGGGCGGGCCAACGCTACGACGCGTTCACCACGCTCACCTACGGGTTCGGCTTCGCGACATTGTTCTGGCTCGTCGTACAGCCGGCCTGGACGTTCCCGTGGGAGCGGCTGGACTCGTCCCGCAACGTCGCGCTGGCACTCGGCGTGGCCGTGATCGGCACGCTCGTCCCGTTCCTGCTGCTGGTCACCGCGCTGCGCCACCTACCGGCGGCCAAGGTCGCGGTGGTGGCGACTCTCGAGCCCGTCCTGGCGTCGGTCATGGCCTGGTTCTGGCTCGACCAGGCGCTGTCGGCGACGCAGATCACCGGCGGCCTCGTGGTGCTTGCGGCCGTGACCTGGGTACGGCGGACTCCATGGACGTCCTCGTCGCCGGAGGCCACGGACAGATCGCCCGCCGGCTCCACCGAATCCTCGCCGCCCACGGCCACCACGCCCGCGGGCTGATCCGCAACCCCGACCACGCCGCCGACCTTCAGGCCGACGGCGCCGTCCCGGTGCTCTGCGATCTCGAACACGACGACCTGCGCCCGCACATCGGCGGCGCGGAGGCGATCGTGTTCGCCGCGGGCGCCGGGCCCGGCAGCGGGCCGGAGCGCAAGCAGACCGTCGACCTCGGCGCCGCCGTCAAGTGCGTCGAAGCCGCGCGCGAGCTCGGCGTGGACCGGTTCGTGATCGTGTCCTCGATCGGGATGCAGGACATGGAGCGCTCCGGCTCGATGCGCGTGTACCTGGAGGCCAAGCGCGCCGCCGACGACGCCGTGAAGGCCAGCGGCCTGAGCTGGACGGTGGTCAAGCCCGGCAGCCTCAACAACGACCCGGGTTCGGGCAAGGTCGAAATCCCCACCACGCTCGGTCACACCGGCCCCGTCAGCCGCGACAACGTGGCGCAGGTGCTCTACGAATGCCTGCTCGCCGAGAACACCATTCACGCCGAATTCGAGCTGTTCGACGGCGACTCACCGATCCGAACGGCTGTCACGGGTATTCGTTAACGCATGCGCACCCTCTTCGCCGGGGTCCTTGCCGTCCTTCTGCTCGCCGCGCCCGCTCAGGCCGCGGTCAAGAAGGGTCCCGCCGGGCTCGATTTCTACACGCCACCCAAGACGATGCCCAAGGGCACGCACGGCACGCCGATCTGGGTCCGCTCCCTCACGGGCAAGGCCAAGCTCACCAGCGCGAAGAGCAACCGGCTGCTCCTGTACCTCGGGCAGAGCACGACCAACCACGACACGGCCATCTCCGGCACGGTCCACGTCCCGAAGGGCAAGGCGCCGAAGGCCGGCTGGCCGATCGTCACCTGGGCGCACGGCACGATCGGCATCGCCGACGCCTGCGCACCCTCACGCGTGGCGATGCCCGCGCAGTACGACCAGAAGCTGCTCAACAGCTGGCTGAAGGCGGGCTACGCGGTCGTGCGCACCGACTATGAGGGCCTCGGCACGCCGTCGACCCATCCGTACCTGATCGGCGTCTCGGAGGGCCGCTCGGTGCTGGACATGGTCCGGGCCGCGCGCAAGCTGGACCGAACGCTGGGCAAGCAGGTCGTGATCGCCGGGCACTCGCAGGGCGGCCACGCCGCGCTCTGGGCGGGTTCGCTCGCGGGCAAGTGGACGCCGGAGCTCGACGTGCGCGGCACGCTCGCGCTCGCGCCGGCCAGCCACCTCGGCGAGCAGGCCGGGCTCCTGGGCGCGCTCACCTCCCCCAGCCCGCTCAGCGGCCTGGCCGCGATGATCGTGCGCGGCGTCGACAACGAGCACCAGGACCTCGGGATCGCATCGCTGCTCAGCGACCGCGCCCGGGCGCTGTTCCCGCAGGTCGACGAAGTCTGCCTCGGCGACCTCACGGAGACCGACTCGTTCGGCGGCCTCGCACCGTCCGAGCTGTTCCGGCCCGGCGTGGACCTCGCGCCGACGATCGCCGCGCTCAACGAGAACGATCCGGAGACGTTGAAGATTCGCTCGCCTGTGCAGCTCGAGCAGGGCACGGCGGACACGACCGTGCTGCCGCTGTTCACCAACCAGCTCGCGCCGAAGCTGAAGGCCAGCGGCGTGAAGCTGACCTACAAGACCTACCCGGGCGTGGATCACGCCGGGGCCGTGCTCAACTCGAAGGCCGCCGCGGACGCGACGAAGTTCGTGAAGAGCCGCCTCGGCTAGGCCGAAGCGGCTTTCAGCACGGCCTTGACGTAGGCGGCCGCGCTGGCAGGGCGATCTTCCGGTTCCTTCTCCAGGGCCCGGTTGATCGCCTTCGCCGTCGCGGCGTTGACGTCCGGGCGCGCCTCGGAGATGTCCGGCGGCGCCTCCTGCAGATGGGCGAAGAGCACGCGCATCGAGGGACGCCCACCGAACGGCGGCGTGCCCGTGAGGCACTCGTGGATTACGCAGCCGAGCGCGTAGATGTCGGTCGCCGCGCTGACGTCTTCGCCGCGGATCTGCTCCGGCGCCATGTAGTCCAGCGAACCGAGCGCCTGACCCGGGCGGGTGAGGTTGGAAGCCTGGGAGTCCTTCGCGAGGCCGAAGTCCGTCACGTACGCGCGATCGCCGTCGAGCAGGATGTTCGCCGGCTTGATGTCGCGATGGACGAGGCCCGAGGCGTGCAGCGCGTCGATGCCCTCGGCCGGCCCGGACAGCAGCCGGACGGTCGTCTCCACGTCGAGGGTGCCCGCGGCCGCGATCCGGTCGTGCAGCGACCCACCCGGGATCAGCTCCTGGACCAGATACGGCAGGCCGCTGGAGTCGCCGGCGTCCAAGACGGGAACCACATGAGGATGCGAGATCTTCTGGGCGGCAGCGACTTCGCGTTGGAAGCGCCGGACGAAGACCTCGTCCTGGGAGAGCTCGGTCGTGACGACCTTCACCGCGACGGGAGTTCCGCCGTCGGCGATCCCTTCAAAGACGATGCCCATACGGCCGCGCCCGATTGTCCGCGTGATCTTGTAAGGACCTACGGAATCGCCCGGCCTGGGCTCGAGTGCGATCTCAGGCATACGAGCGTCCGCAGTCTATCGGCTCGACCAGGGGTCCAGTCCCAGCACCCCACTTCCGGTCAGCCGTCACTTGCGCGTCACCGATGAAGCGGGGACACTAGAGGCCGATCTCGCTATGGATAAGCCAAGGCTCGGTGACTACAGGATCGAGGGGATCGTAGGGGTAGGGCGCATGGGCGTCGTTTATCTTGCGATCGACCGCATCACAGGACGCGCAGTCGCGTTGAAAGTGCTGCGTGAGGACGTCGGCGCTGATCCCGTGTACCGCGCGCGCTTCCGGCGCGAGGGCGAGCTGCTGTCCCAGCTCAACCATCCGCACGTCATCCCGATCTACGGCATGGGCGAGATCGACGGCGAGCTCTACACCGCGAGCCGACTCGTCTCGAGCACGCTGCGCAGCCTCATCCTGGCCCACGACCAGCTTCCGCTCGACGTGGCGATGAAGGTGCTCGTCTCGGTCGCCAGCGCCCTGGACGCCGCGCACGCCGCGGGCGTCGTGCACCGCGACGTCAAGCCCGCCAACGTGCTGATCGACCCCGGTCCCGAGGTCTTCCTCGGCGACTTCGGTCTCGCGCGCGACACTGAAGGCAGCCAATTAACACTTCCGGGCCAAGTTCTCGGCACCATCGACTACATGGCTCCGGAGCTCCTGGACGGCGAGCGAGTTGGCCCTGCGACCGACATTTACGGGCTCGCTTGTCTCGCGGTCGAGACGCTGACCGGTACCGTCCCCTATGTGCGCGACACTGACGCCGCCATCATGTACGCCCACATTGTGGACCCGCCTCCCAGCGTGCGCGAGCGCCGCCCCGAGCTGCCGCGGGCGCTCGACGCCGTGCTCGCCGCGGGGATGGCCAAAGCCCCGGAGGAACGTCCGGCCTCTGCCGGCGCCCTCGTCATCGACATGCTCGGCGCACTCGGACGTCCCGCGCCCGCGTGCCTGGCCGAGGCGGCGTGAGGGTGTGATCGACTGACGCGGCCCGATCAGCAGGCAACAGCCGTCGGGGGGGAAGCGCTAAACGGGCGCTATGAGATCGTCGCACCCATTTCCAGTGGGGCCATGGGCGCGGTTTACCGTGCCTTCGACCGGGAGACCGGCACCGAAGTCGCAGTCAAGCGCCTGTTGGACGTGCGCCACGCGGCCCGCTTCGAGATCGAGGCGCGGCTGCTCGCCAGCCTGAGCCACCCGCGGGTGGTCAAGGTGCTCGATCACTCGAGCGACGAGCAGGGCCTGTACATCGTCATGGACCTCGTCCACGGCGTGGACCTGGGCGCCGTTTTGAAGCGCAGCGGCGACCCGGGGCTGACGCTCGGCGACGCGATCGAGTACGTGCGCCACGGCTGCGAGGCCCTCTCGTACGTGCATTCGCAGCAGATCGTCCACCGCG
Source organism: Solirubrobacter taibaiensis (assembly GCA_027587225.1). Classification (GTDB taxonomy): domain Bacteria; phylum Actinomycetota; class Thermoleophilia; order Solirubrobacterales; family Solirubrobacteraceae; genus Solirubrobacter; species Solirubrobacter taibaiensis. The sequence goes on along the minus strand of JAPDDQ010000030.1, from coordinate 41,683 downwards.
ACGTGAAGCCCCAGAACATGATCCACGGCGAGGACGGCGTCGTCCTCGTGGACTTCGGCGTGGCCCGCGCGCTGGGCGCCGAGGAGGACCAGGGCACGATCGCGGTCGGCACCCCGCGCTACATGGCGCCCGAGGTGTTCGCCGGCGGCACCGTCAGCGCGGCCTCGGACATCTTCTCGCTCGCCGCGACGCTGTGGACCCTGCTGATCGGCACCCCGCCGCGCTACGGCGACGTCCTGAAGCTGGACAAGCTCGCCCCGGACCTGCCCCCGGAACTGCACGCCGCGCTCGCGGGCGGGCTGGAGATGCTGCCCGAGACGCGCATCTCGTCCGCCGCCGCGTTCGCGGACGCGATCGGCGTCCCGCTCACCGGCGACCGCGGCCACTCCCTCGCCCAGTCGCTCGGCCGCCCGACCACGCGCCGCAAGGTCATGGAGGCGATCGTCCGCACCGCCGCGGGCATGTTCGAGGCCGCCGCCTGCTCGATCGCGCTCACGGACCCCTCCAACGGCGAACTCGTCTACGAGGCCGCCTGGGGCGCCGGCGCGAGCGAGGTCGTCGGCATGCGCCTCCCGCCGGGCGTCGGCATCGCCGGCGCGGTCGTCGCGTCCGGCGACGGCGTCTTCGTCCCCGAGTGCCGCAAGGACCCGCGCTTCGCCCGCCAGGTCGCCGCCGGCACCGGCTACGTCCCCTACACGATGGTCGTCGCACCCCTCGTCCGCGAAGGCAAGACGATCGGCTGCCTCTCCGTGCTGGACCGCCGCGACGGCGGCCCCTATTTGCGTGAGGACCTCGGCAAGGTCGCGCTGTTCGCCGACCTCGCCGTCGTCGCCCTGGACCTCGACACGTTCCCGCTGTCCAGCTCGGGCGGCCGCACGCTCCTCGCCTAGCGGCGTTCCGCGCGACCCGCTGCGCCGGACACGCCGCGCTCGAGTAGCTCCGCGGCGTCGCACTCAGGCCGGCTGGCGCCGGCGCGCCCGGGCGCGGGCGGGAGCGCTCGAACACCGGCGCCGCGGGTCATTGGTCAGTTGACGTCGCTATGCAACACGAATCAACCAATCGCCCCGCTCGCGAGCGGCAACGCGCCACTCCCGGCACGACTGGTCACTTGAGTACCGCTGCGGTACCGAATCGACCAATCGCCCGCGGAGACGCACCGGCCCGCGCCCGGGCGCACCCGGTGCAACCGGCTCACCCGCACAAGAGCGCACCGGCCGGCAGGCCACGGCGCGCCGAACTGGTCACCGCGTCTTGATCGACGCCGCGATCTCCTTCGCCGCGTCGAGGCGCTCGCCCTGGGTGGCGTTGACGGTGATCGCAATGCCGCCCCAGCCCGGGTCGTTGAGCAGGAGGTCCGAGCAGTTGCGGTTCGCGCACTCGGGGACGCCGAAGTTCTTGACGGTCGCCAACTCGGACTCCTCCGCCTGCGTCTCCAGCGGCTTGCGCTTGCCCGTTTCGAATGTCCCCGGATTCGCCCTCTCGTCGGGCGTGTGGAAGATCCGGATGACGGTCTTGCCGTCGGTGAGCACGTGGATCCGAAGGTCGCCGCCTCCGGAGCGGTCGACCTTGAAGGAGCGCGGCGCGCGGCCTTCCCAGCCGGGACCGGTGAGGCGGCGGAACGCGTCGGCGGTGGGCTCGGCGCTCGGCTCGGCGGACGCCACCGCCGTGGGGGTCGGCTTCGGGGCCGGTTTCTCCTCGTCGCCGGTGAGCAGCAGCACAGCGCCCACGATCAGCAGCAACAATAGGAGCAGCAGGAGCGCGAGGATGATCCAGAACTTCTTCGAGCGCTTGGGCTTCTCGCCGAGGTAGCGGCCGCAGTGCGGGCAGATGTCTGCGCCCTTGTCGATCTCGCCGAAGCAGTGCGGGCACTGCTCCATCGCATCGGGGAGGACGGCGGTCGGCTCGCGGTCGCGACGGTCGGGGCGGAGCATGTCGGCGAACGTCGTCGGGACGTCCGTCGTGCCCTCGTAGCGCTTGACGCGCACGTTGCGAGGCTGCTCGCAGTCGATCCACAGGGTGATCGCGTCCGACTGGACGTCGACCTCCGCCACGCCGCCGGGCCGCTTGCGCGGGATGATCTGGGCCTGAACCTGGGTCCGCCCCCACACGAGCACCGCGCGGTCCTGCAACACCAAAGCCGCGCCGGGCTCCCACTTGCCGAGCCACAGCTCCAGCGGCACGAACAGCTCGCCGGTGTCGTAGCGGCCGACGTGGGAGGCCAGGTCGGCGCCGAAGTACTCGATCGCCTCGTCGACGTCGTGCGTGAACCGCGGGTCGACGACGCCGGCGCGGGTCCGATTGGCCGCTTCGTGGAGTGTTTGTGTCTGATCCTGGCCCGTTGTCATGCCTCGGGCGGAGCCTATCTGGACCGACGGCACTTGCCGCGCAACTACGGGGCCGGTTAGCGTTGGACCACATTGAGTCCTGACACGCATTTCGACGCGATCGTCGTCGGCTCGGGATTCGGTGGGTCAGTCACGGCCTACCGACTCGCCGAGGCCGGCAAGCGCGTGCTGATTCTCGAACGCGGGCGGCCGTACCCGCCCGGGTCGTTCACGCGTAGCCCGTACCGCGCCCGGGAGAGCTTCTGGGACCCGCCGCGCGGGCTCACGGGCATGTACCACTACTGGTCGTTCAAGGGCATCGACGCGCTCGTGTCCTCGGGGCTCGGCGGCGGTTCGCTGATCTACGCGAACGTGTTCATCCGCAAGGACGAGCGCTGGTTCGTGCAGGAGGACCTGAGCGACGGCGGCTACGAGTACTGGCCGGTGGACCGCGCCACGCTCGACCCGCACTACGACCGCGTGGAGCAGATGATCGGGCTCCAGGAGTTCCCGGTCGACCACGAGCCGTACGCGTCCACGCCGAAGACGATCGCCTTCAAGGAGGCGGCGGACGAGCTCGGCCTGCGCCATTTCCACCCCAAGCTCGCGGTCACGTTCGCCAACAAGGGCCGCCCGCCGGTGCCGGGGGAGGCGATCGTCGAGGACATCCCGAATCTGCACGGCCGCACCCGCACCACGTGCCAGATGACCGGCGAATGCGACGTCGGGTGCAACTTCGGCTCCAAGAACACGCTCGATTACAACTACCTCACGCACGCCAAGCACCACGGGGCGGAGATCCGCACGCTGGCCGACGTGCGCCGGTTCGAGCCGCGCGAGGGTGGCGGCTACACGGTCCATTACGCGGACCTCGCGGTCGGCGCGCCCGAAGCGCCGCCGACGGTGACGCTCACGTGCGACCACCTGATCCTGTCCGCGGGCACGCTCGGCACCACCAACCTGCTGCTGCGCAACCGCGCCGTGCTCCCGGGCCTGTCGAAGAAGATCGGCAGCCGGTTCTGCGGCAACGGCGACCTGCTGACGCTGATCCTGAACACGAGCAAGGTCACCGACGGCAAGCGCGAGGCGCGGATCGTCGACCCCGGTTACGGGCCGGTCATCACGACGACCGCGCACATTCCCGGCGCCGAGGACGGCGGCGAAGGCCGCGGCTTCTACCTGCAGGACGCGGGCTACCCGCAGCACCTGGCCTGGATCCTCCACGTCCTGGCCGCGCCGATCCAGCTCTGGCGCTGGCGCCAGGGCGCGTCGCACCTGGTCAAGAACTGGATCAAGGGCTCGCCGGACACCGACGTGACCGGCCACATCGCCGACCTGATGCTGCCGAGCGAGCTCTCCGCCGGTGGCCTACCGTTGCTGAGCATGGGCCGCGACATCCCGGACGGGCGCATGTACCTGCGCAACGGCCGGCTGGACCTGGACTGGAACCGCAAGGCCTCCGAGGCCTACTTCGAGCGGGTCCGCACCGTCTCGCGGGACATGGCCGGCGTGCTGGGCGGGCGCTTCGCCGACAACCCGCTCTGGTTCCTGCGGCGCGTGATCACCGTGCACCCGCTGGGCGGCGCGCCGATGGGACGCACCCGCGAGGAGGGTGTCGTCGATGCGTACGGCAACGTCTTCGGGCATCCTGGGTTGCACATCGCCGACGGGTCCGTCATGCCCGGGCCCACCGGCCCGAACCCCAGCTTCACGATCGCGGCGCTGGCAGACCGCTTCGCCGACCAGATCCTCGATCCCGACCGACGCGCCGCGGAGGCGGCGGCCAGATGACCTCAACCGTGCGCTTCACCGAGGAGATGCTCGGTCACATCACGTTCGGCGAGACCGATTTCGCCCGCGGGGCCCAGCCCAGCCGTGACGGCTCGGCCGACTTCAAGTTCCACCTCACGATCGAGGTGGCCGACATGGATAAGTTCGGCAAGGACCCGCTGCGCCCCGCCGGTGCCATCGGCTGGGTCCACTGCGACGCGCTCGGCGGCCAGCTCCCCGTGATCGAGGGCTGGTTCAACCTGTTCGTCGATCAGGACGAGCCGGGCGTCAAGCACATGCTCTACCGGCTGTGGTTCTACGACGGCGTCGGGCACCCGCTGACGATGACCGGCTACAAGCTGGTCGCCAACGACGCGGGCTTCGACCTCTGGAAGGACACGACGACGCTCTTCACCCGCGTGCTGCGCGGGCACGTCGCGGAGGGTCAGGACGACAGCGCGGAGATCGTCGGGTCCGGGATCATCATCATCCGGATACGGGACTTCGCGAAGCAGCTCACGACGTTCCGGTCCTCCGGGCCGGGGCTGGGCGCGCAACTCGGCGCGCTCGTGAAGTTCGGGGTGATCTTCGCCCAGCAGCTCGCTCAGGTGTATCTACGTAGGGGGTCGAAGAAGCGTGTCGCCGCGCAAAGCTAAGCGGCTCGCGGCCGCGGAAGCGGCTCGTACGAAGTCGTCCGGACGCACCCACGTGCTCGGCATCCTCGCCGGCGGCGCGGTGATCACCGTGTTCGGTGCGGAGCTGACCCGCGTGTGGCGGCTCGGCACGCTGCCGCGGTCGCGTCAGATCCACTCCGAGGACGAGCGTCGCTCCAAGCCCATCGAGGCCGTGATGACCCTGCGCGAGGGCTACGGGGTCTCCCGCACCCGTGAGAACGCGCTGTTCAACATGCTCGCGTCGTTCACGGTCGCGTTCGGCATCACGCGCGGCATCACGTGGACGATCCGCGAGAAGGGCGGGTTCGGGCCGATCAAGGACGTCGTGGTCGGCGACCGCCACATCCACCACTTCCTGCCCGGCGGCATCCTCGCGCTGGCGGCGGGCGCCGTCGCGATCGGCACCAAGGCCGACCTCGACAAGTACCTCGCATTCCCGTACGGCGTCGGCGTGGCGCTCGTCCTCGACGAGTCCGCGCTGCTGCTCGAGCTCGACGACGTGTACTGGACCGAGGAGGGCGTGCTCAGCATCCAGATCGCGTTCGCGGCGATCGCGCTGCTCTCGGCCATGGCCTACCTCATCCGCATGTTGCGCAACGACGACTCGCAGGACTCCGAGACCGACTGGGAGCTCGCCGCGAAGGCGTGGGACGACCTCCAGATGAGCTCGGGAGGGGTTCCCGGCATCGGCCTATGATCGCGGCGCTCAAGCCCAGTGTCCTGACGAAGCTGATGATCGTCGGGCGCCGGGCTGCGCTGGATCGGACGCCGGAGCACGCGTACGAGGACGTCGAGTTCCCGGCCGCCGACGGCGTCGAGTTGAGCGGCTGGTTCATCCCGGCCGAGGGCGAAGGTCGCGGTCCCGCCGTCGTGTTCGCCCACGGCTGGCTGTGGAACCGGCTCGGCAACGTCGCCGGCCAGGTCCCCGTGCCGGACAAGGACGTGGACTTCCTGCCCGCGGCCGACGCGCTCCACGCGGCCGGCTACCACGTGCTGCTGTTCGACCTGTCCAACCACGGGCGCAGCGGCCGCCGGCTGCCGATCACCTACGGCATCAATGAAGCGGCGGACGTCGCCGGCGCCGTCGCCTACCTGGGCGCGCGGGCCGACGTGGACGCCAAGCGGATCGGCATCCTCGGCTGCTCGATGGGCGCGAACGCGGCGATCTACGCCCGCCCGCCGGTGAAGGCCATCCTCGCGGTCCAGCCCGCCCGCCTGGCGCACTTCAACCGCAACTACGCGCGTGACGAGCTCGGCCCGATGGGTCCGACCATGCTGCGCCCCGTCGACCCGCTGTACAAGCTCCTGGGCGCGCCGCTCCCGCGCCACCACAACCCGGCCATCCCCGCACGCGGCCTCTCCCCCAACACTGTCGTCCAGTACGTCCAAGGCACGGGCGACCCGTGGGGCGAGATGCGCGACGTCGAGGCGATGGTCGAAGCGACGCCCAACGCCCTTCCGCTGATCCGGTACGAGTCAGGCGGGCGCTACGAGGGCTACCGCTACGTCAACGAGGAAGTCGCTGACGTAGCGGCGTTCTTCACGACGAATCTCTAACCGTCTGAAGCGTCCACGAGGCGCGGGCCGTAGGACGGCGGCGCGATCAGGAACGCGACACCGAAGCCGGTCAGCACGCCGATCATGAGCGCGCCGACCCACAGCGTCGGCTCCCAGCCGATGCCCTTGTCGAGCGCCATGATCGAGTAGTAGGAGATCCACAGCACGGCGGCCGCGATCGCGCCGGCCGTGCGGATGCCGCCCAGGGTCAGGCGGTGCTCCCCGGAGCGGCGCTGGATCAGGTCGAGCGCCAGGCCGCACAGCGTCAGCGAGATGATGAGCGGCCAGTCGCGGTACTCGGTCATGATGCTCGCGAGTAGGCCGTAACCCGTGAAGATCAGCGTGAACGCGCCGAACGGGACGCGCCAGCGGCGCAGCAGCAGCAGCGCCGGGCCGAGCAGGATCAGCGTCGAGATGATCATCGACGCCATGCCGTGCGAGGCCGAGTAGTAGTAGAACGGCCACTGGTCGTCGCCGTAGCCCGTCAGGCCGCCGTTGAGCGACTGGGTCTGGTCGGAGAAGTCGTCCTTGAAGTTCGCCTGGTAGTCGGCGACGAAGTCACTCGTCGGCGTGACGTTGGTCATGAACGCCGACAGGTACATCGTGATGAAGCCGGAGACGCCGATGAAGAGCATCGCGCTGAGCAGCACCGGAGCGAAGCCCTTGAAGTCCAGCACGACGTCCTGCTTGGCCCACATCGAGCGGATGCCGGTCGAGGACACCAGCAGGCCGCCGAAGAACAGCAGCAGGTGCGGCGGCGAGTAGATCGCGTCCACGCCCACCTCGAACCCGTACGCCGAGTGCCAGATGAAGTCGGTCGGACCGCCCAGCGCGAGCGTCAGCAGGCCGAGGATGGCGACGCCGTAGCCGACCGGGATGGCTTTCAGGTCAGGGATCAGCGACTTGCGCGGGTCCGCGCCGGCGGCCAGCTGGTAGCGCGTGACGAGCAGCCCGACCCAGATCCCGACCGCCGTCATGCCGGCGTACAGGAACAGGTGCGCGAGCGAGAAGAACGACTCCTGCCCGGTCTCGTTGTTGTGGCCGCGCCCGTCGAAGAACATGGCCGTGATCGGCCAGATGGTCAGCGCGGCCGTGATCAGGTCCTCGCGATAGGTGGTGACGGGCCGCTCGCCGCGAGCGGCCTCCGGGGCGCTGCGCGCCATCTGGGTCAGACCAGCTGCCATCAGACCATCCTCTTGTTCTTGCCGCGCTTGATGCGGGCGATCCGCCGCAACGTCCGGGTCAGTGCGAGTGGGTGCGTGGCGACGCCCTTGCCCATGTCCTTCGTGGCGCCGCCGGCCAGTAGTGCTTTTCCGCCCATGTTGAAGATGTCGTTGATCATCTTCTGATCGCGCTCCAAAAGCCAGTACTCGGTCATCTGGCCGTTCTCAACGTGGAAGACGCCGACGGCGTCGCCCTCGATCTCCATCCCTTTCGCGACGACGATCTTGTACTTCACGAGCGCGCAGCAGTGGGTGTCCGAGTACACGGTGTCGTGCAGCTCGCCGATGAACGTGCCCGTCTCCGGGCCGAGCCGGCGGAGCGTCTGGTAGAGCTCCACCACCGCCGCGCGGCCGACGTGGTCGCCCGAGAGGAAGTGGTTGCCGGGGTAGTGGACGACGCAGTCCTCGGCCACGATCGAGGCAAACCGCTCCCAGTCGGGCTCAACCACCAGGCAGCGCCAGTACGTCTCCAGGAACGCGCGCTGTTCTTCCTCACGCGGGGACATGCTGCACCTCGTCTTCCTTGACCAGACTGTCTGACTCGAAATCGGCGTTCGGGAGACGCCGGTCCAACCACTTGGGCACCCACCAGTTCCAGTCGCCCATCAGCTCCATCGTCGCCGGCACGAGCACGAGCCGGACGAGGGTGGCGTCGAGCGCGATGGCCACGGCGAGACCCAGACCGATCTCCTTGACCTGCGGCACGCCGGTGGTGGCGAAGATCGAGAAGACCACCACCATGATCACCGCCGCGCTGGTGATGACCTTGGCACTGCTCTGCAGCCCTTCGGCGACCGACCGGCGGTTGTCGCCCGTCGCGAGATAGCGCTCGCGGATCCGGGAGAGCAGGAACACCTCGTAGTCCATGCTCAACCCGAAGACGATCGCGAGCAACAGTGGCGGCGTGACCACGTTGATGTAGCCACGCGCGTCGTAGCCGGTCCAGTCGAACCACCCGTACTGGAAGAACATCACCAGCACGCCGTAGGCGGCACCGACCGTCAGCAGGTTCATCACGACCGCCTTCAGCGGCAGGATGACGCTGCGCAGGACGACCAGCAGCACGAGGTAGCTGCAGATCATCACGAACAGGAAGATCTTCCAGATGTTGGAGGAGACGAGGTCGTTGAAGTCCTCCTGCTGACCGGAGTACCCGCCGATCTGCACGTCGCCGAGGCCCGCCGCACCCGACTCGCGTCCTGCGTCGGCCCGCAGCCGGTCCAGCAGCGCGAAGGTCGAAGGCGCCTCCGGATCCTCCCGCGGCACGACCTTGATCAGCGCGGCCTTGCCGTCGTCGGAGACGATCGGCCCTTCGACACGCGCGACGCCTTCGACACCCTTGAGCTGCTCCGCGTAGGCCTTCAGCGGGTCCTCGTTGCCGGTGATCGAGCCCTTGGTGTCGACCACCACGAGCAGCGGGGCGGACTCACCCGCCGGGATCTGCTCGGCGGCGAGCTCGAAGCCGACGCGCGTCTCATGTCCTTCCGGGAACTGGCGCAGCGCGCCGTTGCCGAAGTCGAGCGAGAGCGCCGGGATGGCGAGCGCGAGCAGGACGGCGGCCGCGAGGATCGCGCTCAGCGCGGAGCGCTTCATCACCGCGGCGGTCCAGCGTTCCCAGAACGTCGGGGCGCCGGGCGGCCGCTCGCGCTTGGGCTTGATCCGGCGCGCGAGCATGCCGGTGAAGCTGACGATCTTGCCGCGGCCCTCGACGCGCGGCCCGGCCCAGGCGATCAGCGCGGGGAGCAGCGTGACGGCGCCGATGATCGAGATCGCGACCACGGTGATCGAGCCGATCGCGAGCGAGCGCATCGCGGTCGAGTCGAGCAGGAACAGGCCGGCGAGGCTGACGATCACCGTCACGCCGGAGAAGACGACGGTCGCGCCGGAGGTGCGCATGGCGGTATCCAGCGCCGCGGCGCGGTCCTTGCCCGCGGCCACCTCCTCGCGGTAGCGGCTCAGCACGAACAGGCTGTAGTCCACGGCCACGCCGATGCCGAGCATCGAGGTGATGTTCGTGACGAACACCGACATCGTCATCACGAGGCTGAGCAGGTAGATGATCGCGCCGGTGACGACCACGGCGGCGACGCCCAGCGCGGCCGGCAGCAGCGCGGCGAGCACGGTGCCGAACACGGCCAGGAGCACGATCAGGATCGCCGGGAAGCCGGTGGCCTCGGCGTGCTCGAGGTCCTCCTTCTGGAGCTCCTGCATGCCCGCCCACAGCGCCTGCTGGCCGACGACGTAGGCCTGCACGCCGTCGTCAACCTCGCCGACCTTGAGCTCCTCACGCAGGTCCTTGGCGGCCTGGAGGATGTCGTCGGCGATGCCGCTGACGGCGAGCGGGATGACCACGACGTCCTGCTGCGCGGCGGCCTGCTTGGCGGCCTCCGCCGCTTCGGGCGCGACCTCGGCGTGCTCGATCGGTTTCGCCGCCGCCACGACGCGGTCGACGGCGGCGGAGAGATCGCCGCCCTTGCCCTGCAGCACGATGCCGAGCCCCTCGCCCTGCTCGTGGTGGAAGCGGCTGAGCGCCTTGTCCACCTCGGAGGAGCCGGAGCCCGGCACCTCGAAGCCACCGCTCGTGAGGTGCTTGGTCTGCTGGCCCATCAGCGGGACGGCGGCGACGACCAGCAGCAGCCACGTGATCAACACGAGCTTTCTGCGGGTCCGCACGAACGCCGAGAGTCGGTTCATGGCGGCTTGCATCCGTGCTTACTTCTCCATCGTTCCGGCGGGCAGAGCGCGAGCATAACCGCGCCCGATACCGGTGCGCTAGCCCTAAGAGGAGTGCTGGATGTGCCGCGCCACGAGCGTGGCGGCGGCCGGCGCGCCGCGGACGAACCCGAAGAACGGACCGAAGTCCGCGGTCGCCGTGAATCCGGGCAGATAGAGGCCGGGTCGGGCGACGGACTGCATGTGCACGTCGAGCGCGGCGGTCGCGAGCGGCGGCAGATAGGGGACGCGGCCCAGATCGGCCTTGTAGCCGGTCGCAAGGACGATTTTGTCAGGGCGCAGACCCGTTCCGTCGCTCAGCCGGACCACTCCGTCCACACCGACGACCTCCGCCTCGGCGTGCACGTGGGCGCGGGTGATGCGCGGCGCGAGCCACGGCTCCAGCGTGAGCCGCCCCACCTCCCAGAAGCGGCGGGCGATCTCGGCCCGGTCCCCCATCGGCAGGTTGCGCCAGTACCCGTCCTCCTCGAGCGTGGCCTGCACGTGCGGGTCGACGAAGTCCCAGCTCGCCTCGGCGAAGCGCGGCTGCGGGTGGCGGTGCACGATGTCGACGCGGGCGGCGCCGTGCTCGAGCGCCAGCGCGGCCGTCTCGTACGCGCTCTGGCGACCGCCGACGATCAGCAGCTCCGCGCCGGAGACATCGGTGAAGTCGACGTAGTCGCAGGTGTGGACCTCGTCGGTGGCCCACTCGGGCCGATGCTGGAAGTACTCGATGCCCGGCGCGGCGACCACGAACCGCGCGTCCGGCAGTTCGCTCAGCTCCTCCTCGATCACCTCGATCCCGGCCTCGGCCTGGAACCAGGCCGCATAGTCGAGGAAGAGCTGGACCGGGATCGGATCCGGCGGGTCGGGGCAGAACGCGCGGAACGTCAGCTCGCCCGCCGCGTCCATGTGCCAGTCCGGCCCGCTGCGCAGCAGCATCCCGTCCGGCATGTGGTCGCGCCAGAAGCCCATCGGCTTCCCGTACACCGTGACCGACAGCCCGCGGTCGCGCAGCGCCTTGGCCGTGGCCAGCCCGTACGGCCCGGCCCCGATCACGACGACGTCAGACACGCAGCAGCACCGCTTCGCCTTGGCCGCCGCCTCCGCACAGGGTGGCGATGCCGAGGCCTCCCCCGCGCCGGCGCAGCTCGTAGGCGAGCGTGAGGATGAGGCGCAGGCCGGAGCCCGCGAGCGGGTGGCCGACCGCGACCGCGCCGCCATTGACGTTCACGGTGTCCAGGTCGAGCTCGAGCGCGGTCGCCGAGGCCAGCACGACGCCCGCAAAGGCCTCGTTGATCTCCCACAGCGCGATGTCGGCGGGCGCGAGGCCGTAGCGCTCCAGCAGCTTCGCGCCGGCCTCCGCGGGTCGCAGGTGCAGCGTCGAGTCCGGTCCGGCGACCACGGCGCGGCCGACGACCTCGGCCAGGAATTCGGGCGCGCGCTCCGCGCTCGTGATCACGGCCGCCGCGGCGCCGTCGGACACCTGGGAGGCGTTGCCCGCGGTGATCGTGCCGTCCGCCGTGAAGGCCGGCTTGAGGGCCGCGAGCGTGTCGTAGCTCGTCTCCCGCACGCCCTCGTCGTAGAGGAGGTCGCCGACCGGCGCGATCTCGTCGGCCAGCCGCTCGCGCCCCGCCAGCGCCCGGGCGTGGGAGTCCGCCGCGAACCGGTCCTGCGACTCGCGCGTGACCCCGAGCCGCGCGTTCTCGGCGTCCGACATCCCGCCCATCCCCTCGTCGGCGATCGAGCAGTACAGGCCGTCGTGGATCATCACGTCGGTCATCGGCACGTCGCCCATACGGGTGCCCGGCCGCAACCGGATCGCGTGCGGCGCCCGGGTCATCGAGTCGAATCCGCCGGCCAGCACGGTCGTGGCCTCACCCGCCCGGATCATCGCCGCCGCCATCGCCACCGCGCTCATGCTCGCGAGGCACACGTCATTGAGCGTGATCCCGGGCACCTCGCGCTTGACGCCGCCCAGCAACGCCGCTCGGCGCCCCGGGTTCTGCCCGTTCGCGGCCTGCAGCACGTTCCCCACGGCCACGTAGTCGGGCTCGAGCTCCGTGCGCGCCAGCGCCGCCCGCACGGCGTGCGCGCCGAGCTCGACGGCGTCGACCTTCGCGAGCGCCCCGTTGAACTTGCCGATCGGCGTGCGCGCCCCGGCCGCAATCACCACGCGGTCATCCACCGGAGGTATGGTCGCATCTATGAGGCGCCTGCTGAAACTCACGAAACTGATGCTCTTCTCGCGTCGTGAGCCCGTCTCGCGCACGCCCGCCGAAGTTGGCCTGGACTACGAGCCCGTCGCATTCGGGGCCAGCGACGGCGTCGGCATCAAAGGCTGGTTCATCCCCGCGGACGGCGATGGACCCAAGCCGACCGTCGTGTTCGTGCACGGCTGGATGTGGAATCGGCTCGGCAACGTCGCGGGGCGCGCGCCGATCGATGACCGCGACGTGGACTTCCTGCCCGCCACCAAGGCGTTGCACGACGCGGGCTACAGCGTGCTGCTGTACGACATCCGCAAACACGGCGAGAGCGAGAGCGGCAAGGGCCTGCTCTCCTTCGGCCCGCTCGAGAAGTACGACTTCATCGGTGCCGTGAACTACCTGCGCACCCGTGAGGACGTGGACGGCGAACGGATCGGTTCGCTCGGGATTTCGATGGGCGGCACGATCGCGCTGTACGGCGCGCCCGAGTGCCAGCCGATCAAGTCGATCCTGGCCGTGCAGCCGGCCAAGGTCACGACGTTCAACTACAACTTCGCGCTCGACCAGTTCGGTCCGTTCGGGCCCGCGATCGTGTCACCGATCGAGTTGCTGTACCGGATCGCGAAGACGCCGCCGCCGAGCGCCCAGGACCCGGGCGCGCCGGCGAAGCACCTGAACGGGACGATCGTCAAGTACGTGCAGGGCACGGGCGACCGCTGGGGCACGATGGTCGACGTGCTCGCGTTCGCGGAGGGCACGCCGACCCTGGACGGGCCGGTCGTGCACTACCCCTCGAGCGGCCGCTACGACGGCTACCGCTACGTGTCCGCGGAGACCGAGGAAATCGTCGACTTCTTCCAGCGCACCCTCTAAGACTTTTTGGGCTTCGGGACCGGCGACCCGGAGCGCAGGAACGCGTCGAACGCGACGTCCGGCAACGCCCAGCGCATCGTCATGAACAGGCCCGCCGAAGACGCCACGCGGTAGCGGGCCTTCGGCTTGTCGGAGCTCAGCGCCTTGAGGATCGTCTCGGCCACGGCCTCGGCGCTGCAGGCCAGCTTGCCCAGCGCTCCCGTCGTGTAGCTGCCGGTCATCTCGGCCACGGCGGCGTTGTACTCGGCGTAGGGCCCGTCGTCCTCGACGCGGCGGCCGACCGCGCTTTTGCCCAGCGGCGTCTTCACGAATCCGGGCTCGACCAGCACGGTCTTGATCCCGAACGGGCGCGTCTCGTGCCGCAGCGCGTCGTGGATGGCCTCCAGCGCATGCTTGGTGCCGCAGTAGTAGCCCGTGCCCGGCCACGTGAACTTGCCGTTCATCGAGCCGACGGTGATCACGTAGCCCGCGCCGCGCTCGCGCATCTGCGGCAGAACGAGCTGCGTGAGCCGCACCGGGCCGAAGACGTTGGTCTCGAACAGCCCGCGCACGCGGTCCATCGGCAGGCTCTCGATCGCCCCGACGTCCTGGATGCCCGCGTTGTTGACGAGCGCGTCGATCCCCTCGGGGATCGCGGCGATGGCAGCCTGGATCGACTCCTCGCTCGTGACGTCGAGCGCCAGCGTCTTGCAGCCGGCCGCCTCCAGGTCGGCGATCGACTCGGTCCGACGAGCGGTCGCGTAGACGCTGTAGCCCTTCTCGGCGAGCAACTTGGCGGTCGCCCGTCCGATGCCCGAGGAGCATCCGGTGATCAACACGGTCTTGCTCATGCGGCAGTCACAACCTCTTCCTGCTTCGTGGGAGACGATTCGAAGTCCATGTCAGGGAGCCGCCGGTCCAGCCACTTGGGGATCCACCAGTTGAAGTCTCCCATCAGCTGCATCGTCGTCGGGACCAGGACGAGCCGCACGACCGTCGCGTCCAGGGCGATCGCGACCGCCAGGCCGACGCCGATCTCCTTCACCTGCGGCACGCCCGTGCCGGCGAAGATGGCGAACACGGCGACCATGATCAGCGCGGCGGACGAGATCGTCTTGGCGCTCGCGGCCAGGCCCTGCGACACGGCCTTCTGCGTGTCGCCCGTGGCGTGGAAGCGCTCCTTGATGCGCGAGAGCATGAACACCTCGTAGTCCATGCTCAGGCCGAAGACGACCGCGAGCAGCAGTGCCGGCGTGATCGCCTGCACGTACCCGAGCGAGTTGAAGCCGGTGACGGAGTCGAACCAGCCCCACTGGAACACCATCACGAGCACGCCGTAGGCGGCCGCGACCGAGAGCGCGTTCATCAGCACGGCCTTCAGCGGCAGGATGACGCTGCGCAACACCACGAGCAACACCAGGTAGCTGAGCAGGACCACGAACACGGCGACCTTCCACAGCGACCCGGAGATCACGGCCGTGTCGTCCTGGTTCTGCGCCGTCGCACCGCCGATGTGCATCGTCACCGGCGCACGGATGTCACGCAACCGATCGACGAGCGCGAGCGTCGACTCGCTCTCCGGCGATTCGTCGGGGGTGACGACCACGAGCGTCTTCTTCCCGTCCCGCGACGGGACGCCGGGCGTCACCGCCTTCACGCCGGGCAACGGCTCGATGTCCGAGGCGACGAAGCCGTCGACGTTCGTGCCGTCGAACACCAGCTGGATCGGCCCGAGCGCGCCCTCCCCGCCGAGTTGCTGCGCCGCCAGTTCGAAGCCGACCCGGGTCTCGAAGTCCTCGGGGAACATCGCGATCGCGGCGGTGTTCTCCTTCAGCACCAGCGCGGGCGAGGCGATCAGGAGCATGAGCGCGGTCGCGGCGAGCGCGAACGGCAGCGGGCGCCGCATCAGCATCGCCGTCCACCGCTCCCAGAACCCGGGGCCCTCCTTGGGCTTGGGTTTGGGCTTGATGCGCCCGATGATCTTCCCGGGCCGGGAGACCCGGTGCCCGAGCGCGGCGATCAGCGCCGGCAGCAGCGTGACCGCGGCGATCACGGCGATGCCGACGACGACGATCGCGCCCACGGCCATCGACTGCACGACCTTCGCGTCGATCAGGAACAGCCCGGCGAGCGCGACGATCACGGTCACGCCGGAGAACGTCACGGCCATGCCGGACGTGCGCATCGCGACCTCGCGCGCCTCCGCGGGGCTCAGCCCGTTCTCCAGCTCCTCCCGGTAGCGGGCGAGGATGAACAACGAGTAGTCCACCGCGACGCCGATGCCGAGCATCGACGCCATGTTCGTGACGAAGGTCGACATGCCGTAGACCTGCGAGAGGAAGAACACGATCGCGCCGGTGACGACCACCGAGGTCACGCCCAGCGCGAGCGGGAGCGCCGCCGCGGCGAGCGAGCCGAAGACGAACAGCAGGATGATCAGCACGATCGGCAGGCCGATGATCTCCGCCTGCTCGAGGTCCTCCTTGGACAGCTCCTGGATGCCCGCCCACAGCGCGCTCTGGCCGAGCAGGTGGACCGGGAGATCGTCGCCGGCCTCGCCCGTGTGCAGGTGCTCGCGCATCAGCGAGGCGGCGTCGACGGCCTCGTCGCGATCGCCCTCGACGATCAGCGGCATGATCACGATCGGGTCGGTGGAGGCCTTCGCGGCCTCGGCGGCCGCCGGGTCCAGCCGGACCGCGTCGACGTCCTCGAAGCCCTCGCGCTGCACGCGGTCGACGGCCGCGGCGAGCTTGGCCGCATCACCCGCGCGGTTGTCGATGACGACCGACAGCGACTCGGCCTGCTGGCCTTCGAAGTCGCTCCCGAGCGCGTCGGCGACCACTTGCGAGCCGGAACCGGCGGTCTCGAACCCGCCGCCCGTCAGGTTCTCGGTCTGGCGGCCGGCGAACGGTATGGAGACGACGACGATGACGAGCCAGACGATCAGCACGAGGCGGCGGCGGCGCGTGATCAGGCGCTCGAGCCGGTCCATGGCAGCTTGCATGGGAAGCTTTTAACCGAAAGCGGGGTCCTTGTGTGAATACCGCCCTGACCGTATGGCCCTTGCAATCACTCGCGGAACGCGGATAGAAAAGGCTCACCCTTGACCGAAACCCATTCCGTTCCCACCTCCGACGGCACCGAGATCCGCCTGACGCGCCACCAGTACGGCACCAAAGGCCCGATCGTCATGGCCCCGGGGTACGGCAACGCCGCGAGTGCGTTCGCCATCGACACCGTGCCCAAGAACTGGGTCCAGTACCTGGGCGAGCACGGCTATGACGTGTGGCTGTTGGACTACCGGGCCAGCCCGGAGCTGCCGGGCAGCTTCACGCAGTTCACCGTCGACGACATCGCGATGCGCGACTGGCCCGCAGCCGTGCAGGCCGTGCGCGAGAAGAGCGGCCAGGACACCGTGCAGGCGTTCGGGCACTGCATCGGCGGGCTGTCGCTGTTCATGGCCATGGGCGGCGGGATGCAGGGCGTGCGCAGCGCCACGTTCTCGAGCCTCGCCGGCCATCCGATCCCCACGCCGGGCAACAAGGCGCGCGCCTGGGCGCGGATGGCCACGCTGCTCAAGACGCTCGGCGTCAAGCGCCTGGACGTCGAGTACGACCCCAAGCGCTGGGACGGCAAGCTGGTCGAGACGGTGATGAAGCTCGTCCCGTTCCGGCACATCTACGACAACCCGATCGCGCGCCGGATCTACTTCGTCTATGGCGACGTCTACAACTACGAGAACATCAACAAGCCGACGATGGAGCAGGCCGTGCCCGGCTTCTTCGGCGGCGGCAACATGACGTTCTTCGAGCACATCTCGCTGATGATCCGGGCGAGCGAGGCGCGCGACGCGAACGGCAAGAACGCGTACTGGGCGAACCTCGAGAACTTCAAGGTGCCGTCGAACTTCATCACCGGCGAGCACAACAAGATGTTCGTGCCGAAGGGTCTGCAGCGCTCGTATGACACGCTGCGTAAGGCCCACGGCACGAGCTTGTATTCGCACAGCGTGATCAAGGACTATGCGCACCTGGATCTGTGGCTGGGCGAGAACGCCGAGCGCGACGTGTGGCCGACCGCCCTTGCCGAGCTGGAGAAGCACAATTAGGAAATGAGCCGTGATGAACCCGACAACAACGCCACAAATCGCGGTCTAGAGGACTTTCTCGGCTATCCGTTTGCGCAGGCGATCCAGGATCGGCGGACCCGGCGCGTCGCCCAGGGCACGTCGCTCAAGCAGGGCGCGCAGCCGTACGAGAGCGCCAACGCGCCGTCTCCGCTGAGTCCGCTCGAAGAGGCGATCCTGATCGCCTCGACCAGCGTGACCGGCGCGGTCATGCACGACGGGCCGACCAAGAAGGTCGACGGCTCGCCCGAGCTCGGGACGATGTTCCTCGAGGTCGCGGGGCGCGCCGCCTCGAGCGCCGACAACGCGCAGGCCACGTCGTTCTTCATGACCAACGACGAGGGCGTGTGGCTGATCGAGCGCCCGCGCGGTCAGAAGGCGCTGGACCTGTTCAAGGAGATCCCGGTCCGCTGGGAGGACCGCACGGAGGACGACTGGCTGTCGTTCGCCAACGCGGTCAAGCGCAAGGTCTACGACGGGCGCTTCGCGTTCCCGGACAAGCAGTGGCCGTACTTCCTGGGCTGGAACGGCCAGATGACCAACGCGCCGGGCACGACGCAGTTCCTGCCCGTGGTGGACAACACGCGCCAGTACATCAACGTGCTGCTGATCCTCCTGAGCGAGCCCAAAGGCAAGGCGCCGCTGTTCATCGACGACTGGCAGCCGTTCCGCCCGTCGAACGCGGTGGAGTGGGCGGCGTGGGCGGCGGCCAAGCTCGGGATCGTGGACCCGATCCCGTACCAGCCGATCGGCGGCCTCAAGCAGGCCCGAGGCGGCTACTCGTCGATCGACGTCCCGGCGCCGCTGGGCTCGATCACGACGGTGCGCACGGACTACGAGGCGCACTTCCTGTTCCAGAACCTGATGCTCACGGCCGAGGCGCTGCGCCTAGGCGCGTGGGTGCACGGCGCGCCGATGATCCCGCACGTCTGGGACCGCGACCCGGCCAAGGGCGTCCTCGGCCTGGGCTTCCGGCAGTACCAGGGCAAGACGTTCGACGGGCGTTTCAAGCGCATGCCCCCCGTGCCCGCCTCCCAGCCCGCCTACGTCGGCATCGACGGCGTGCTGGAGGGCCTGTGCCCGCCGTACGTCAACGACATGGGCGCGGCCGTCGACCAGGTGCTCGAGGAGAAGTTCGGGCCGGAGGGCACGTACACCAACGCCGACGTCTTCGCCCAGTCCTACAAGGACAAAGAGACGGCCGAGACCTTCCTGAAGGCCGCCGGCCACCCGCCGCACGAGGCGATCGAGTACACGAAGCAGATCTGCCGCTACCTGGTGGACACCTACGGCCGCTTCCCGGCGCACACGGACCCGTTCCACCTGCCCGGCATCTGGCTGCAGTGCTCGCACCTGGAGATCGAGTACTACGAGCAGTACGCCAACCCGCGGCACGTCAAGCGGCAGGCCGAGGGCAAGGAGATCTGGGGCCGCTAGATGGGGAACGTGCACGGCCGGATGACCGGCCTCACGCTCTTCACGCCGATCCGCCCCCAGTGGGTGTGGTTGTTGCGTATCGGCCTGCCGGTCACGCGGCACCTGCCGTTCATGGCGCGCCACATCCTGCAGTTCAACTTCATCAAGTTCGTGCGCTGGACGATCGTGCCCGGCCTCGAGGGCGAGCGCCTGAACTACCAGTACCTGTTCTTCGAGAGCAACTTCGACGGGCCCTGGCAGCACTACATCGACGCGTTCGCGTACGTGATCCCGTTGGACATCCGCGTCACGTGGGGGCGCGGCCCGGGCTTCCCCGCGCCGCCGCCCGCCGAGCCGCTGAAGGCGTGGATCGGGATGAACTCGATGGAGGGCGGCACGTACTACTGCGCGCACGCCGACTCGTCCACGCGGATGGTCAACAACGCGCTCGAGGTGCGCGACCGCTTCGCGGAACTGGACCCGAACCTGCCGCCCGACGAGTTCAAGGCCGCGTGGGAGCGGTTCCTGACCGATGCTCAAGCGCATCTTTGAGCGCGGCCACCGGACCGGGAGCGCGTACGCGCTGACGACCTTCGCGCGGCTGCAGGACGGCTACGCGGAGGACGTCGAGGCGTATCTCAGCGCGCTGCCGACCGGCGCGGACAGCCCGTTCGCGCGGATCGGGACGCTGCACATCGCCCGCGTGCAGCTGTTCCGCGCGCTCGTGCACCAGGGCCCGAAGCAGTCCAAGACCGACACGCTCCAGCACGCGCACGTCGTCTTCACCAGCACAATCGACGGCGACCTGGACCCGTACCTGGAGGAGCTGCGCCGGCTCGTGCCCGAGTGCGACGAGTGGTGGGGATGCTGCGTCGGCTACCCGGGACGGGAGAACGCGGGCGCGTTCCAGGGCTGGGTGCGCTCGATCCAGGCTCGGCCCGGGCTCTTCCGGAGCGCGATGCCGAACGCGACCGTGGCCGAGGTGCACGCGGCGCTGGCGTTGCGCGAGCAGGTGATCGACTTCGCGGTCGACGCGCAGGGCGTCGACGCCGAGACGCTGCGGGCGCGGTTCCGGGGGACGTTCTGAGCATGCTCGGCCGCCCGCCCAACGTGCCGCGCCGCAAGCCGCGGCGCGCCGACTTCGACCTCGAGGACATCCAGGGCAACGTCCTGCGCGGCTACACGCACCCCGCGGCGGCGTACCTGTTCCTGCGGATCGTCGACGTGGAGGAGGCGCGGGCGCTGATGCGGCGGATGCTGCCGCAGGTGGCGACGGCGGCGCCGTGGATCACCGGCACGCCCGCCACGGCCATGAACGTGGCGTTCACGTTCGCCGGGTTGTCGGCGTTGGGGCTCGCGCCGGAGGTGATGGAGTCCTTCCCCGCGGCCTTCCAGGACGGGATGGCGGCGCGCGCCGAGCAACTCGGCGACCGCGGGCCGAGCGCGCCGTCCGCGTGGGAGGAAGGGCTCGGCACGGGCGACGCGCACGTGCTCGTCACGGTCTACGCGATCGACTGGGAGCACCTGCGGGAGGCGGTTGTGTCGGTGATCGGTGAGGACGCCGAGCAGCGGGCCGTGACGCTCGTGCACCTGCAGCGCGCCGAGGCCCTGCCCGGCGGGAAGGACCACTTCGGCTTCTTCGACGGGATCGCGCAGCCCGCGTTGCGGGGCGCCGGCGTGGAGCCGCGGCCCGGCGACGGCCAGCCCGATGGCGCCGGCGGCTGGCGCGACGTCGCCACGGGCGAGATCCTGCTGGGGTACGAGGACGAGGACGGCACGCTGCCCGCCGCGCCGATGGCCCCGTTCGAGCGCAACGGGACGTTCGTGGTGTACCGCAAGCTGGCGATGGACACGGCCGCGTTCCGGCGCTACATGGCGGCGCAGAACTACCCGGGCGGCGCCGACCAGCTCGCGGCGAAGATCGTCGGCCGCTGGCCCGACGGCACGCCGCTCGCGCTCTCTCCCGACTCACCCGACGCCGCACTCTCGAGCGACTCGCGGCGCATCAACGACTTCGGCTACGACGACGACCCAGGCGGCCTGAAGTGCCCGCTCGGCGCGCACATCCGCCGGGCCAACCCGCGTGACTCGATCGGCTTCTTCAACGGCCGGCTCTCCAATCGACATCGCCTCGTGCGCCGCGGCCGCGCATACGGCAAACCGCTTCCCCCGGGCGTCGTCGAGGACGACGGCGTAGATCGCGGCCTGGTGTTCGTCTGCTTCCAGGCGGACATCTGGCGCCAGTTCGAAACCGTTCAGGCACTATGGATCGATGACGGCGATCCGTTCGGCCTCGGCCGCGACAAGGACTTCCTCGTCGGCGAACCGCACGGCACCGAGGGCAAGATGACGATCCAGGGCCACCCCCCGCATTTCCTGAAGCCGCAGCCGCGGTTCGTGACGCTGCGCGGCGGCGAGTACCTGTTCCAGCCGTCGATGAGCGGCCTGCGGTACCTGGCCCAGGCATGAGCCTGGCCGCAGCGGAGGTGATCGACCGGCGCGATGGCGACGCGTACAAGCGCCGCGTGCGTGTCTATCGCCGCTCGCCGCAGGGTGCGTGGTCGCGGCCGGTCGTCGTCGTGCCGGCGAAGACCTCGATCGAGAGAGCCACCTGCGGCATCGACGACGCCGGCCGGCGCGAGGACTGGACGCTGCGGGTGCGACCGCTGGAGGCGTCGTGAGCCTGGCGGCCGCGGCGGTCGTGGCCTCGATGCCCGTGCTCGGCAGCGTGCACCTGGACGCCGACGCCCAGGGGCGCGGCCTGCTGACCTGGTCGGGCTACCGCGGCAACCGCTACGTCACGCAGGTGATGGACGTCACGACGGGCCGCAGACAGCAGCTGTGGAGCTCGCGCTCGGTGTCGATCATGGACCTCGCGGACTTCGATGTCGCGGCATCCGGCGCGGCGGTGGCGTGCTTCCGGGATCGCGCCAGCGAGAACGCCCAGACGTGGCGGGTGCTCATCCGGCGGCGCTCGCCTGACGGGGTGTGGTCGGGTCGCCGACTCGTCGCCGCGCCCAAGGCCTGGGTCGACGGTCTCCGGTGCGGTGTCGGCGACGCCGGGCAGGTGGCGCTCACATGGACGCACAGCGGCGGGCGACGTCAGCCCGCGATGGCCGCGTACGTCGCGGCCGACGGCAGCATGGAAGCGCCGACGCGGTTGGCCGCCGAGGTCATCGATGAGCCAGAGATCGCGGTCGGGCCCGACGGCTCCGCGACCGTGGCATTCACCACCGGCCGTGATGACCGCGTCCTGCACGTCTCCGAGCATCCAGCCGCCGGCGCGTGGACGACCCGCGCCATCGCGCCCGCGTTCGGGCCGGAGCTCGCCATGGACGGAACGGGCCGCGCCGTGCTCGCCTGGGACGACCCTGGAGAGGTCAGCCAAGCGCTCTCGTTCGCCGCCGGCCCCAGCTTCGCCCCGGCACCCTTCGTCAACGAGCGGGGCACCTACCTGCGCGCGCTCGCCGCCGGGCCGCGCGGCGACGTGCTCGCGGCCTGGGCCACGGACTCCTATCCCCGCGCCGGCGCCCTGCGCGTCGCCGTCTCGCGCCCCGGAGCGCCGTTCTCCGCGCCGACGTTGATCGGCCATTTCGCCGCCTTTCCGCTGCTCGCGACGCTGAACACCGACGGCGGCGGCGCGGTCGCCGCCGTCAGCGGCTCCGAGCGCCGCCCCCGCCCGTACGTCCGGGTCCTGCGCCCCGATGGGACCTGGGGCGCGCGGATCAAGGTGCAACACGAGCCGGCCGGGCTCGCGCCCGCGGGCCCGGGTCGCTTCACGCTCGCCACGGCGCAGCGCGACCGCTACGGCAGCTACCGCGTCCTGCGCGTGCGCGTGCTGCCCAAAGCCTAGGTTGGCGGCGGCTGCTGCGGCTCGATCTGGGTCGCCGCCCAGCGGGTCGTCTCGTCGGAGATCAGGCTCTCCACGATCACGGCCAGGACCTTCTCACGGTCCTCGCCGGCGTACTGGGCGGCCTGCGCGAGGTATAGGTACTGCTCGCGCTTGAGCGCCTCCGCCGTCTTGCGGTACGTGGTCCAGTTCGTCTGGAAGCCGAACAGCGACTGGATGCCTTCGAGCACCACGACGACCGAGCCGAGCACGGCGGCCACACCCACCGACGCGCCCAGGGCGGCCGCGGACGGGATGGCCGCGGCGACGACGATCTGGGCGACTTTGAGCGACTTGAACCAGAGCTGGTTGCTCTTCGCGTTCGTCTCGTACCACCCGAGTTGATCCGCGAGCCGGGCGTGAGTGGGACTCTCGTCCTCCACCTCAGGCCTCGACGCGTTGCGGGTCCGGGGGCGCCGGGTTGAACTCGTCGCCGTCGCGCAGCGACCAGAGCTTGACCTTCGCCTTGCGCCCACGGACCTCCGCCTCGCCCACCTCGACGATGTCCTCGACCGGCCGCGTGAGTGCCTGGCGGGTGGTGTCGGAGATGTAGAGCTGGTGCGGCGTGCCCTTGGTCATGCCTTCCAGGCGGGCCGCGGTGTTGGTGGTGTCGCCGAGCGCGGTGTACTCGAGCCGGCGCTCGGAGCCGACGTTGCCGGACATGACCGGGCCGGAGTTCAGGCCGATGCCCATCTTGAAGCCGTCGTGGAGGCCCTGCTCGCGCAGCCAGCCGTTGAAGCCGTCCATCCGGCCGAGCATGTCGCGGGCGGCCTCCAGGGCGCGGTCGGCGTGGTCCTCCTGCTTCAGCGGCGCGCCGAACACGGCCATGATGCCGTCGCCCATGTAGGCGACGAGCGTGCCGCCGTGGTCGAGGATGGCCTCGCTCATCTGCGTCAGGTACATGTTCAGCGACTCGATGACGCGCTCCGGCTCGAGGGTCTCGCTGAACGAGGTGAAGCCGCGCAGGTCGCTGAACATGACGGTGGCTTCGCCGCGTACGCCACCCAGGCGCACGCCCTCGGCGTCCGCCAGGACCTGGTCCACGACGGCCTCGGGCACGAAGCGGGCGAAGGCGTCGCGCGCCTGCTCGCGCTCGAACGCGACCGTCAGGCCGTGGATCGCGCCCGTGGCCAGCAGCCCGGCCACGGCGGCGACGATCGGGTAGATGCCGGCGAGGAGCGCGCCGTTCTCGAACAAGATCTGCGCCGCGATCACGAACGCCGCGAGCGCGAAGAGACCCGCGGCGATCGCCAGGCCCATCTTGAACCGGAGTGCGAGCAGCGGAGTAAGCGCGCCGAGCACGATCACGATCAGTGCGTTCACCCACCACGGGACTGGCCGCAGCGGGAAGTCGTTCAGGACGGTCTGGATCGCGTCGGCCTGGATCTCGGCGCCGGCCATCGTCGAGTCGCCGGAGGTCGCGGTGCGGTGGAAGTCCTGCAGCGACGTCGCGGTGGAGCCGACGACGACGATCTTTCCGCGCACGGCGGACTTCGGGAAGGTCCCTTTGTAGACCTCGCTGAAGGGGATCTTGCGCACCGTGCCGAGCCCGCCGGGGAACTCGATGTAGGCGCTGTCACCGTCCGGGAGGGCGACCGCCTTGCCGCCTTGGGCCACCCGCACGGCGGCGAGCGGGAACGACTCGAGTCCGTCCTGGTCGAACATCATGCGGCGAATGCGCCCGTCCGCGTCGGTCGCGTAGCTCGTGCTGGCCGCAGTCCCGCGGCTGGCCTTGAGCGCCTCGCCGCCCCCGAGCACGCGCGTGGTCCCGCCGGGCCCGACCTCCGTGGTGGAGAGCACGACGTTGCCGGCCTTCCGGACGGCTTCGATCAACGCGTTGTCGTTCTTGATGTCCTCCTCGGTCTCGCCGCTCGGCTCGGTGAACTGGACGTCGTAGGCGATCGAGCGCGCCCCGGCGGCCTTGAGCGCCGTGATCGCCTTGGCGTGGAACCCGCGTGGGAACGGCCACTGCTCGTTGAGCTGCTCGAAGGTGATGTCGTCGAAGCCGACGAGCACCACGTCCGGCGGCGGTTCCTGGTCCCCGCGGATGCTGTAGCGAGTGTCGATCGTGGCCAGGTCCACGCGCTTGAGCGCGCCGGAGACCTCGAGGAAGAGCGGGATCGCCACCGCGGCGAACGCCGCGATCAGCAGCAACAGCGCGCGCAGCCGCCGCGTGCGCGTGTTGCCGCCGCGGGAGGGACTGACGAAGTCGAGGAACCGGTCCAGCCATGCCGGGCGATCACCGTGGACCAGGCTCGCGGTCGCGATCATGCTGGTCACCACGGCCGCGAGCGGCGGGATGATGGCGATGATCCGGTCGCCGTTGAACGCGAACTGGGCGAAGACGAGGTACAGCGCCGCCGCGACGAACCCCGCGACGAGCGCCACGAACGGCCCCCAGCGCAGCGCGAACAGCGGCGGGATCAGCGCGAGCGCGACGATCGCCACCCACACCGCCCAGGCGGGTGCGTCGCGCAGCGGGAACCCGTCCAGCGCGGTGACGATCGACGCCGCGCGGATCTCCGGGCCGGCCATCTCGGGTCCGGCGGGCGTCTCGTGCGTGTCGCCGATCGTGTGGGCGTACTCGCCGTTGACGCCGATCAGCGCAACCTTCCCGCGCACCGTCTCCGGCTTGAACTTGCCGTTCTCGACGTCCGCGAGGCTGAGGTGGGACACGGTGCCGGGCGGACCCGGATAGGCGATCCAGGGTTCTTCCGCCGGCGGCTTGATCGCGCGGCCGAGCTTGGCCTCGGCCGCCACGTACGACACCGTCCGGAGCCCGTCCTCGGTCGCGCCCATCCGCCGTACGGCGTCGTCGGTGTCGATCCGCAGCACGGAGCTGGCCGGCAGCGCGCCCGACTCCTTCAGGCCTTCACCGCCGCCGAAGATCAGGGTCTCGCCCTTGTCGGCCTCGCCCGTGGTCATGACGACGGGCGGCTCAGCAGTCGCCACGGCTTCGAAGAGCGCGTTGTCGGCGTCCGGGTCGGCGCTCTCCTCGGTGATCGGGACGTCGAGCACGATCACGCCGGCACCCGCCTGCGAGAGCTCGGTGATGGCCTTCGCGAAGTGGTTGCGGTTGATCGGCCAGTCTTCTTCCCCGGCCGTGCGCGTGTCGATGTCCACCACCATGACGTCGGCCGGCGGGTCCTGGGCGCCGCGCACGTCGAAGCGCGTGTTCACGCTCCCGCGCTCGACCGCGCTCATCAGTCCGGCGGCCTGGAACAGCGCGCCCATCCCCACCGCGATCAACGCGGCCACGAGCAGCAGCAGGATCCGGCGCAGGGGGCTCGGAGCGGTCACGCCGCACCCACCAGCAGCGCGACGAAGAACAGCGAGAGCACGTGGAAGGACTGGTCGACCGACGCCGCCAGCCCGAAGTTCGTCCCGTCGGCCCGTTTGACGCGCACGAGGTAGACCCGCACGAGCCGGCCGTCGTCGATCAGCAGGTGCGGCACGAAGATCAGGACGCCGGCGACGAGCGCCCACACCGGCTCGAGCTCGGTGCCGATCCAGATCATTGCGGGCAGGAAGGCCAGCGTGTACGTCGTCACGTGCGTGACGAGGGCGCGGCGGGCGACGGCGTCGTTGCCGAGACCGCCGCGCTTGTTGCGCGCCTGCCAGTCCGTCTGGAGCAGGTAGTCCCCCACCATGTGGGCGACGAGAAAGGCGGCAAGGACGGCGACCCAGCTCACTAGCGGCGCGCCAGGTACTGCTTCCCGGCCCTGACCACCACGTTGCGCTTGCGCTTGAAGTCGCGCACGAGGATGGAGCCCTGCGTGACCCGCGTCAGGGTGCCGTCGCAGCGGTCGGTCACGACCCACTTGGTGCCCCGCACGGTGGCAGAGCTGAACTTGCCGGTGGTGCGGAACGCGCCCTTGCCCTCACCCCACAGCTTGCGCGTCTTCTTCTTGGCCGCCGCGCTTGCCTTGCCCTTGGCCTTCGGGCACTTCGCGAGCACCTCGGCCAGGGCGAGGTCGGTGATCGGCTTGGCGCCGCGCGTCTGGCCGATCTTGAAGATGCCGTCGTAGAACCACGCCAGCTGTGTCTCGGCGCCCGAGCCCGTGGTGGACACGAGGTTCACGCGGCCCTTGGTCGCGTCGATCGTCGCGCCCACCGGGATCTGCAGCGCGCCCTTGAGCTCGATGAACTTCTTCGACGGCGGGATCTTGATGAAGATGCGGCCCTTGCGCACGCTGACGTTGACCGTCTTGCCCGTGACCGGCGGCGGCAGCTGCTCGATCACCGGCGCGGCGGCGCCGGGGTTGCCGTTGCCGCCCGGCGCGCTCGGCGTGACGGTGCCGGGCGGGGCCGGGGCGGCCAGCAGCCAGCGCACGTCGATGTCACGGCGCTCGCCGGGCTGCAGGTTGTCTACCGCGAACTCCACGCCGACGCCGTTGTCGGGCGCCGCGGAGTCGATCGTGTTCAGCAGGCCGTCGGCGCCGAAGTTCCCGAAGACGGCCTCGAAGTCACCCTCCTGGTAGGCACGCCAGGGCGTGACCTCCTGCAGGCCGTAGACGAGCCCGGTCGTCTCCTCGCGCCCGCCGATGAAGCGCGGCGGTGCGGCGGCGATCGCCCCGTAGCTGGCGTCGTTGCCGCCGACGTAGAGGTCCGCGAGCGCACCGGCGCGCAGTGAGGTCGGCGCCGCCGAGACGTTCTCGATCCCGTAGCGGATGTTCACCTGCGGGACGTTGTCCGTGTAGGTGATGGTCTCGGTGACCTGCAGGTTCGGGCCGACCCTGTAGACGCTCGACAGCGTCTTGGTCGCGCCGCCGTCGGCGAGCGCCGGGGGCGTGAGGTTGGTGCGGCCGGGCACGCGCTCGAAGCCGGCTTCGAGCGGGTAATAGCTCCCGCCCTCCTTGATCTCCAGCCCCGCGTGGCCCGGGTTCTCGTCCGGGTCATAGAACAGCCCGGGGACGACTCCGTCCTGGCGGATCTGGATCGAGCCGAAGCCGTCGGCCACCACATTCAGCGGTGTGCCGTCGATCTGCGCACCCGCGGATGCGGGTGTCAAGCAGGCAGCGACGCCCACGAGGGCGGCTGTGACCAAAAACCGAATGCCGCCACGTGTGACCAAACCTCCGCGATGGTCTTGCAGCGCACCCGCCCGTGTCAAGTCCGTCTGGACGGGTGGACGGGTATCTCTTCGGGCAAACCGGTCGGCGGTCCTACCCTCCTACGCCGTGCGCTGCTTCGTCGAGCCGAGCCCCGCGGGCGGGTACTTCGTGCGCATCCGGGGCGAGGCGGCGCCGGTTTCCCGCCACGACACCGAGGAGGAGGCCGAGGCCGCCGCGGCGGCGTATGAACGCGGACTCGCGCGGGAGGACACGGTCGAGCACGTGCTGCTCGCCGACGGGTCGGAGGTGCTCATCCGTGCCGTCCGGCCCGACGACAAGCCGTTGTTCGTCACCGGCTTCAGCGATCTCTCGCCCGAATCGGTGCGCACGCGGTTCCTCGCTTCACGGCCGGCGCTCAACCTGCAGGAGCTGGCGTTCTTCACCGAGATCGACCATGTCGACCACGAGGCCATCGGCGCGCTCGACGCCAGCTCGCGCAAGGCGGTCGGCGTGGCCCGCTACGTGCGCGACAGCGAGCATCCGCACATCGCGGAGGCGGCGCTGACGGTCGCCGACGCCTGGCAAGGGCGCGGGCTCGGCGACAAATTGCTCCGACGCCTGCGCGACCGCGCGACCGCCGGTGGCATCCGCCGTTTCACGGCGCTCTTGTTTGCCGACAATGTGGCCATGCTCAAGCTCTTCGGCCGGCTCGGCGAGGTCACCATCACCAGCCGTGACGGCAGCGTCATCGAGATCGCGGTGGAGCTCTAATGAACAGCGGCTTCGGGCTCGACCATCTGCCCTACGGCGTCGTCGACGGCCATTGCGTCGTCCGCTACGAGGACCACGTGCTCGATCTGAGCACCGTGCCCGGGCTCCCGCCCGTCTTCGACTGCCCCACGCTGAACCGTTTCCTCGCGCTCGGGCGCCCCGCGTGGGAGGACGTGCGCGAGAAGGTCACGCGCGTGCTCGAGGCCGGGACCGCAACGCTCGACGCGATCTACGAGCCCGAGCTGCCGCTCGCGGTCGGCGACTACGTGGACTTCTACTCCTCGATCGAGCACGCCACGAACGTCGGGCGCAAGTTCCGCCCGGACGACCCGCTCCCACCCGCCTGGAAGGCGTTGCCGATCGGCTACCACGGCCGCGCGGGCTCGATCGTGGTCTCCGGCACCGAGATCGTGCGTCCGCACGGGCTCCGGCCGAGCTACGGCCCCACGGAGGAGCTGGACTTCGAGCTCGAGCTCGGGTTCGTCACGGGCCCGGGCAAGCACCTCGGACGCCCGATCGGCGCCGGCGAGGTGCGCGACCACGTCTTCGGGTTCGTGCTCGTCAACGACTGGAGCGCGCGGGACATCCAGCGCTTCGAGTACCGACCGCTCGGCCCGTTCCTGGGCAAGTCGTTCGCGACCTCGATCTCGGCCTGGGTCACGCCGTTGGCCGCGCTCGAGCCCTACCTCGTGCCCGCCCGCGAGCAGGACCCGGAGCCGGACGGCTATCTCCGGACCAGCGGCGACTGGGCGCTCGACATCGCGCTCGAAGTCGACGTCAACGGCGTCCTCATCACGCAAGGCAACGCCCGAGGCCTGTACTGGACGTTCCCCCAGCAGCTCGCGCACGCGACCGTCAACGGGGCGGCGGTGCGCCCCGGCGACCTGTTCGCCTCCGGCACGATCTCCGGCGCCGAGCCCGGCACCCACGGCTGCCTGCTCGAAGCGGGCACCGGCTACCTCGCCGACGGCGACACCGTCACGCTGCGCGGCCGCGCGGGCACGATCGAGCTCGGCGCGGTGCGCGGGACGATCGTCAGCGAGCCGTGATCGCCGCGACCTCGCGCGGCAGCGAGATCGGGTCGAACGGTTTCGCGATCACGCCCGCCGCGCCGAGCGCGAGCAGTCGCTCGTGCTCGTCCTTGGCCGTGAGGAAGATGATGGGCACCGCCTCGCCGAGCAGCGGGCGCAGTTGCGCGTAGACCTCCGGGCCGTCGACGTCGGGCATCATCACGTCGAGCAGCACGACGTCGGGCGCAGCGCTCTGCACGGCCACCAGCGCCTCCGCCGCCGATCCGGCCGCGGTCACCTCCCAGCCGCCGACCCGCTCCAGCGACATCTTCGCGATCGCGCGGATGTCCGGCTCGTCGTCGACGAGCAGCAGGCGCCCGGTGCTCATGCGAGCGCCTCAGCCACCGACGCGTCGAGGTTCTCGACATCGACCAGCACCACCGGCAGGCCCGCGTCGACGTCGTCGAGCCCGGCGCCGGCGACGAGCACGAGCGCGAACCCGTCCGCCTCGACCAGCTGATCCGGATCGTCGAAGGTCGTCACGCGGCGGCCGAGGCGGCGCACCGCGCGGGCGAGCTGTTCGCGCCGCGGCGCGCGGCGGTCGTAGACGGCGACGGCCGGCTTGCCCTGCGGGAGCGGGAGCGTGATGCGGAACGTCGCGCCCGCGCCGGGCTCGCTCTCGGCCCAGATCCGGCCCGCGTGCTGCTCGATGATCGCGCGCGAGATCGGCAGACCGAGGCCCGTCCCGCCCTTCTCGCGGTGATCGGACGCGTCGACCTGGCGGAAGCGCTCGAAGATCGCCTCGAGCTGGTCGGGCGGGATCCCGCGGCCCTCGTCCATCACGGACAGGAGCACGTTGGCGCCGTGCGCCTTGACCATCGTCCGCACGGTCGCGCCGCGCGGTGAGAACTTGATCGCGTTGGCGACGAGGTTCACGACGGCCTGCACGATCCGGTCGGGATCGACGAACAGCTCCAGGTCGGTCGGCGCCTCCCAGGTCAGCTCCACGCCCGCCGCGTCGGCGACGGGCTGCACGACCTGGGCGCTGCTCGCGAGCAGCTCGACCGGCGTGACGCTGCGGACCTCGAGCTCCACCCGGCCCGCGTGCAGGCGTTCGAGGTCGAGCGTCTCCTCGACCAGCCGTGTCAGCCGTTCGGCGTTCTCGCGCGCGATCCGGACCATGTCGGCGGCCTCGCCGGGCAACTCGCCCGCGATGCCCGCCTCGAGCAGACCGAGCGACCCGCGGATGGAGGTGAGCGGTGTGCGCAACTCGTGACCGACGACCGATACGAGCTCGTCCTTGAGGCGCTCGATCTCCTTGCGCTCGCTGATGTCCTCGACCATCCCGATCCCGACGTCGGGACGGCCATCACGGTCGCGCAGCATCGACGCGGTGACCGCGCCCCAGAACCACGTGCCGTCCGGACGCACGAAGCGCTTCTCGCGCCGGTAGCCGACCCCGGGACCGCCGAACAGCTTCTCGGCGTCCGCCTCCTCACGGTCGGCCGGATGCGTGATGGCGTTGATCGGGACGCCGCGCAGCTCGCCGACCGGGATCTGCATCATGGCCGCGAACGCCGTGTTCGCGTCGACGATCCGGCCGCTGGTGTCGACCATCGTCATGCCGATGGCCGTCTCATAGAACACGGCGCGGAAACGCTGCTCGCTCACGCGCCAGGCGGCGAGCGCCTCGGAGAGGTCCTTGTGGTTGAGCTCGTCCTCGGCGATCCGCGCGAGGTCACGCAGCATGGCGATCTCAGCCGCGCCGAGCTCGCGCGGGCGGATGTCGGCGATGCACACGGTGCCGACGCGGAAGCCGGTCGCCGTCGTGATCGGCACGCCGGCGTAGAAGCGCAGGTAGGGCGGACCGGTCACGACCCGCATGTCCGCGACGCGCGGGTCGAGGAGCGTGTCGGGGATCACCAGAGGCTGTGGCGTCTCGATCGCGATCGAGCAGAACGACACCGCGCGATCGTCCTCGCTTCCGTCCAGGCCGACGCAGGCCTTGAACCACTGCCGCTCCGCGTCGACGAGGGTCACCAGGGCGATCGGCGTGTCGAACGCCGCCGAGGCGATCCGCGTGAGCCGGTCGAACCGCTCTTCCGGTGGGGTGTCGAGGATGTTCAGCGCGTGAAGAGCACTGAGACGATCTGCCTCCAAAGTCGCCGTCACCTTACTCGTGTACCCGCCTACCATCCGTGGCAATGCAGGAGACGGATGAGCTGCAGGCCGTGATCGCCGCGATGTGGGCCAACGCGCGCCCGCGACTGCTCGCGCGCGTCGACGCGCTGGAGGCCGCGGTCTCCGCCGACCTGGCGCAACCCGAGCGCGATGAGGCCCTACGACAGGCGCACACGCTGGTTGGCACGCTGGGCACGTTCGGGCGCCCGGAGGCCTCCGAGGCGGCCCGGACCGCCGAGACGGCGCTGGAGGCCGGTGACTGCGCGGCCGTGTCCGCGGCGGCCGCGACCCTGCGCGCCGCGGTCGAGGCCGATTAGCGCGTGTTGCGCGACGCCACGTAGAACTGACGCACGAACACCACGACGATCAGCCCGAGGCCGAGGTACAGGCCGTAGCGGGAGATCGCCTTCGCGATGTCCACGGCGTCCTGGCCGACCGCGTAGCCCAGCCCGATGCAGAGCGCGATCCACAACCCGGAGCCGATCGCGTCCAACAGCAGGAAGACCCACCAGCGCATCCGCGTCCAGCCTGCGGCGGCGTAGATGAGCACGTTCGGAACGGGCTGGAAGTAGGCGATGATGATCGCCGCCCAGCCGAACCGGCGGGTGAGTCGCTCGAGCTTCGCGGCGCGCTTCTCGGCCTTCGGGTGATTGCCGATGAAGACGTCGATCGCGCGTTTGCCCCAGCGCCGGCCGGCCCACCAGTAGAGCCAGTCGAACATCATCATGCCGGGGATCGAGACGAGGACCACCAGCGGCAGCGACGCTTCCCCGATCCGCACCATCCCGCCGAGCGTGACCATGCCGGA
Source organism: Solirubrobacter taibaiensis (assembly GCA_027587225.1). GTDB lineage: Bacteria > Actinomycetota > Thermoleophilia > Solirubrobacterales > Solirubrobacteraceae > Solirubrobacter > Solirubrobacter taibaiensis. Next base: position 9,106 of record JAPDDQ010000030.1, on the reverse strand, counting down.
CGCCGAGCCCTTGAGCAGCACCAGGATGTAGGGGTGCGCCAGCAGCGACGGCGTCAGCGGCATCAGCACCAGCAGGTAGAGCCCGCTGAGCATGATCGCGCCGAGCAGGAACTTGTCGGCCGGCTTGGCCTTGCCCTCCCACGGCAACACGGGCTGCGGGTCTGCCGCGTCGCGCGGCAGGGCCGCCCCGTCCTCGCTCATTCAGCCGAGGGTATCGGGGCGGCCTACCAGTTACCTAAGGCGTCGTCGTGCTGAGCGTGAACGTGAGCGTCTTCGAGTACGCCCCCGTCCGCAGCGCGTCGGTCGCGGCGATCGCCTGCGTGAACGTGACCGGCACGATGTCGTTGCTGACCGGCGCCGAGTAGGTCTTGAGCACGCCGAGGCCGCCGAGCGGCTTCGGCAGCGAGAACGCGCCGTTGACCAGGTAGCCGGGCTTGTTCGCGCTCAGGTCGGCCGCGGACAGCGTCGCCTCGCCGGCCGTCGAGATGACGGTCGCCGTGGTGGACGCCGTGTAGGTGTTGGCCACACCCGGCGCGAACGTGCCGAACGTGGCGGCCGGGCCGAGCGTCAGGGCGAGGGTCGCGGGGACCTCCGCACCGGCGCCGCCGGGCACGTCGACGCCGTACGGCGCGCAGCCGCCCGTGGCGTCGTAGAAGCCGGGGCCGGCCAGGCCGGGACCCGTGATCTGCGGCTTGTTGCCGGCCGCGGGGGAGCCGCTGTAGGCGGTGTCCCACCACTGCTGGAAGAACACGTCGAGCTTGTTCTTGCAGGCCGGGGACTGGTTCGGCAGCCACTTCTTGTAGATCGCGATCTGCTGCGGCTGCGTGATCGAGCTGCCGCCGTAGGTCGTCTGGATCTCCTTCGACGCGCTCGTGAAGTTGGCGGCGCCCAGGATCGCGCGCAGCGCGATGTAGGAGCGGCCGGAGCGCGTGTAGGTCTGCGAGCCGAACAGGTTCGCGTTGGTCGGCTTCGACGGCGCGACGTTCCAGTTGTTCGCGCTCGTCGAGTTGTAGGTGGTGTTGAAGCGGTTCGCGAGGCTGGTCTCGAACGCCGCGTCACCCGCGGGCGTGCCCATGCCGCCCGCGGCGGTGGCCGCGGTGCGCGCGGTGTTGTAGCCCTCGGACAGGTCGGCGTAGCCCTCCTTGAAGAAGGTGCGCTCGTAGACGTCCTCGGAGACGTTGTCGCCCCACCACTGATGCATGTTCTCGTGGTGGAACGTGCCGACGCTGATCGAGCCGCCCGGGAACGTGATCTTCGTCTGCATCTCCTCGGCGAAGCTCACGCTCGGCAGGCCGATGACGACGCCGTTGGTCGAGAACGGGAACGGCCCGTTGAACGGGATCTGGAAGTTCGTGATGTCCTCGTGCGTGTTCATGATCGCCAGGTTCGTCGCCTTGCGGGCGGCGGTGATCCCGGCGGCCTGAGCGGTGTAGTAGATCGTGCCGCTGGGCGACACGCGCTCGACCATCTCGTAGTTGCCGATGGAGTTCTCGACCAGGTAGTTCGCGATCGGCTCCGGGGACTTCCAGTGCCACGTGCGCGAGCCGCCGTTGGGGCTGGCGGCGTTGGCCGGGAACTGCGGGTCGGTCGCGTTGTCGGTGAAGCCGACCAGGCGGCCGTTGGAGATCGCCGTGCGGCCGGTGCCGGTGGTCGAGTCCCAGTTGGTGGTGCTCCAGAACTCGTACGTCGGCTTGACCGTCGGGTGGTTGTTGAGCGGCATCCAGGCCATCGAGCCGACCGGCTCGGTGGTCATGAAGCCGCCGTCGCCGACGGGCGTGTTGTTGCGGAACCAGCCCTCGGTGGCGCCGTCACCGTCGACGTGCACGCCGGGGCGGCCGACGTACTTGATCTGGACCTTGAAGTCCGCGCCGGCCGGGATCGGCGCGGACGGCGTGATCACGAGCTTGGTTGCGGGGCACTGCGCGCCCTGCAGCGCGGCGGACGTGCCGACCGGCGCGCACGCCGGCGGGTTCGGGTTGGTCGCGCTGACCGGGTTGGAGTTCGACGCGGCGTGCGCCAGCGGGTTCGGATCGTCGAGGCCGTTCGGGTTGCCCGGGAACGTCGGCTGCTTGAACGTGTACGTGGCCGGGACGCCGTTGATCGTGATCTCCTGGACCGCGAGGTTCGGGCCGGGGGTCGTGGTGCTGGTGACGGCGTTCGTGCGCTCGAAGTCGAGGCTGAACGACGTCAGGCACTGCGTCGCGCGCTGCTGCAGATCGACGTAGGTGCCGTCGAGGAACAGGTTCGAGGGCGCGTCGTAGACCAGGTGGATGTCGGTGTGGACGCTCTTGTAGCCCGTGTTGCCCGTCTCCGGGTACAGGCGCGAGCCGGCCGGCTGCAGCGTGTAGCCGCCGGCGGAGCACTCGGCGGCCTGCGCGGTGCGCGCCGTGGCGCTCGCGGTGCCGGGGACCGGGATACCGCCCTTGATCAGCACGTCGTCCTGCGCGGTGGCGCAGCCCAGCGAGCCGCCGCCGACGCCGTAGGACGTACACGCGCCGAGGTAGTAGTTGCCCCGCTTGAGCGAAGCCGGCAGCGCGACGTTCACGCTGTAGTCGGCGCGACCGTGCGCGGCGACCTTGACCGACGTGCGGCCGACGACGGCAGCGCTCGTGCCGCGGCGGAAGATCCGCACCGCGACGGCGGCGCGCTTCGCCTTACCCGTGTCGTTGACGACGGTGCCGTGCAGCGTGCCCGCGGTCGTGCCCGCCTGCAGCGAGCTCAGCGACGACACCGAGACGCCCGGTGCCGCCTGCGCCGGCGCAGCCAGTACGCCCAACGCGATCAGGGCGGCGCTCAGCGCGCGACGCCCGTTCCGACGATCCATGTCTTTTGACCCCCTCGAACTTCCCAGTGAGACGCGCGAGCCTCACTCCGCAGCATGGGAGGATCATGAAAATGCGGGTCGCCAGGCCTCCGGAGCGGCCAAAACCTCGACGTTCGTAGCGCCCCGCCAGCGCGCGAGCTTCTCCAGCTCCCGGGCGATCGCCTTCGGCAGGCGCGCCCCGCGTGGCACCTTCGGCTCGGCGTGGATGGCGTGCGCGACGAGCGTGTTGCGCTTGCGGTCCATGGCCAGGTCGGCGCGGGCGACGAGCTTGTCGCCGTCGAGGATCGGGAGCACGAAGTAGCCCCAGCGGCGCTTGGGCTTGGGGGTGTAGATCTCGAGCCGGTGATGGAAGCCGAACAGCGCCTCGGTGCGCGCGCGGTCACACAGCAGGTTGTCGAACGGGCTCAGCAGCACGGTGCGCGGCTTGAAGTCGTCGCTCTGGAGGCGGTAGATGTCCTCCGTGAGGACCCACCAGTCCTCGCCGAGACCCTCGACCGCGAGCGGCTCGATCGTCCCCTCGGCGTGCAGCTCACGCAGGACCTCCGGCATGTCCGGATAGCGGAAGCGCGTGAAGTGCACGCGGATGTGCGGCGCGCGGGCGGCGCCGAGCGCGCGGATGGCGTGCACGACGGCCTGGCGCTGGACTTCGAACGGGCCGAGCGCTTGGCGCGGCGCGTCGGGTGGCAGGCAGCGGTCGAAGAGGTCCCACACGCGTTGGTTTCCGTCGCGACGGCTGATGCCGACCTCGCCCGCCACCCACTGCATGTCGAGCATGCGCGCGGTGCTGCGACCGCTCCACCACACGCCGCTGTCCCAGTCCTGGCTGGACCGGTCCTCGATCTCCCGCACGCGCAGCGGCCCCTCGTCGCGCAGCCGATCGAGGATGTGCGCGCGGAACTCCGACTCGTCGTCCCACCACGTGCGGTGGCGCCGGTACTTGGGCGCGTGCATCGCGTAGCGGTGGATCGGCAGGTCCTCGCTCAGTACGTACGACGCCTCGTGCGCCCAGTACTCGAACAGCGCGCGGTCCGCGTACGCGAGTTGCTCGAACGCTTTCTCGTCGAACGCGCCGTGCCGGGAGAAGAGCACGAGCAGGTGGTTGCGCGCCACGACCGCGGTCGGGTCGAGCTGCAGGCAGCGCAGCGCGCGGATGGTGTCCAGCAGCTCGGGGGCGGTCGGCTTGCGGCGCGGGGCCGGGCCGTCGAGGCGCTGGTTGCGGATGGCGAGCCGGCGGACGGCCTGCGGCGTGGTGCGGAGCAAGGCCTCAATTCTGTCGGAACAGGTAGGCGGCGGCGATCCGCCCGACGACGATCCCCGTCGCGCACCAGGCGAACGCGATCCACAGCTCGTTGTCCAGTGGGGTGCCCATGGTGAGCCCGCGCACGGAGTCCACGATCGGCGTGACCGGCTGGTGCTCGGCGATCCACTGCAGCCCGGCGGGCATCGACTCGGCCGGGACGAACGCGGACGACACGTAGGGCGCGAACGCGGCGACGAACGTGAGCGCGTTTGCGCCCTCGATCGTCTTGGCGAGCAGCCCGAAGGCCGCGGCCATCCAGGAGATCGCGGTCATCAGCGCGAGCAGGAGCGCGGCTGCCGCGAGCCAGTTCAGCGGGTCGGGCTCGGGCCGGAACCCGGCGATCAGCGCCACGCCGATCACGAGGCTGGTGGAGACGACGTTGCGCGCGACCGACGCGGTGACGTGGCCGGTCAGCACGGCGCCGGACGCGATCGGCAGCGTGCGGAAACGGTCGATCACGCCGGTCGTCATGTCGACCGCGACGGCGACGGCGGTGCTGGCGCTGCCGAAGCCCGCGCACAGCACGATGATCCCCGGCACGACGTAGTCGACGTAGCGCCCGTTGGTGTCGATCGCGCCGCCGAAGACGTACACGAACATCAGCAGGATCGCGACCGGCAGCAGCACCGCGGTCAGCAGCGCGTCGATCGAACGGACCGAGTGGCGCAGGCTGCGACCGACGAACGTGAGCGAGGCGGTCATCGCGTCACCGCCAGGAAGACGTCGTCGAGGCTCGGCTGGTGCAGCTCGATGCGCTCGGCGTCGAGGTGCTCGTCGAGCGCTCTCCGCACGTCGCCGGGCTCGTTCACGGGCACGCGCACGGACGGCTTGTCGGCGAAGTGGATCTCGAGCACCTCGCTGGCCAGGCGCGCCTTGAGCTCCTGCGCGGTGCCCTCCTCGATCACGCGGCCGCCGTCGATCACGGCGATCCGCTGCGCGAGCCGGTCCGCCTCCTCCAGGTACTGCGTCGTGAGCAGGACGGTCACGCCCTCGTCCGCGAGCGTCTGGACCGCCTCCCACACGGCGCGGCGGCTGCGCGGGTCCAGGCCCGTGGTGGGCTCGTCCAGAAACAGCACCTGGGGCTTGACGACGAGGCTCATCGCCAGGTCCAGCCGGCGCTTCATGCCGCCGCTGTACTTCTCCACCCGGCGGTCCTTCGCGTCCACGAGGTCGAAGCGCTCGAGCAACTCGTCGGCGACCGTCTGCTTGACGCCGCGCAACCGGGCCATCATGCGCAGGTTCTCGGCGCCGGTGAGGACGAGGTCGACCGCCGCCTCCTGCGCCGTGAGGCTGATCGCGGCGCGCACCGCGTTCGCGTCGCGAGTGACGTCGTGACCGGCCACGCGGGCCGTCCCGCCGTCCGGCGCGAGCAGCGTCGCGAGGATGCGCACCGTGGTCGTCTTCCCCGCCCCGTTCGGGCCGAGCAGCGCGAGCACCTCGCCGGCCTCGACGTGCAGGTCGATGCCGTCCAGCACCCGGGTGTCCCCGAAGGCCTTCGTCAGCCCATCGACCTCGATTGTGTATGCCATACACTTGAGTGTACGCCATACACTGCTCGCATGGCAAGAGGGCTGAACGTGGACCTGATCACCGACGCGGCGGTGGCGATCGCCGACGAGCAGGGCCTCGCCGCGGTGTCGATGGCGACGGTGGCCAAGCGCTGTGGGTTCACGACGATGTCGCTCTACCGGCACGTGGCCAGCAAGGACGAGCTCGTGTGGCGGATGGTCGATGCTGCTCTCGGGCCCGCGCCGCCGTTCACGTTCGACGGCTGGCGCGACGGCCTCGAGCAGTGGGGCGCCGGGCTGATGTACCGGCTGCGCGAGCACCCCTGGGCGATCGACGTCCCGATCAACGGCACGCTTCCCACCTACGCGCAGCTCTCCTGGCTCGATCGCGGGCTGGAGGTGATGGACGGCACGGGACTGACCGACGGCGAGGCCGCCGACCTCGTGCTGCTCCTGAACGGCTACGTGTTCTGGGCCCTGCGCCTGGAGGTGTCTTTGACGACCGCCCCTCCCCAGCCACTCGTCCCGCCACAACTCGACTTGAGTGAGCTGCCGTACATGCGCCGCGCCGTCGAGAACCGCCAGTTCGAGGACGAGAGCACGGCGGACGAGAACTTCCGGCTCGGCCTGAACCGCACGCTCGACGGCATCGCCGCCTCGATCCCCTAGGGTGAACCGCGTGCCGCGCGTCGTCGTCGTCGGTTCCATCAACGTCGACCTCGTCGTCGTGAGCGAGCGTCTGCCCGCGGCCGGTGAGACAGTGGCCGGCGGACGCTTCGCGTCCTATGGCGGCGGCAAGAGCGCGAACCAGGCCGTCGCGGCGGCACGACTCGGCGCGGACGTCGTGTTCGTCGGCGCGGTCGGACGCGACGCGATGGGCGACGAAGCCGAGGCCGAGTTGCGCGCGGAGGGCATCGACGTGTCCGGCCTGGCGCGACTCGACGAGCCGACGGGCGTCGCGCTGATCGTCGTGGACGCGGCGGGCGAGAACCAGATCGCCGTCGCGTCGGGCGCCAACGCCGCCTTCGAACTCGAATCCCTGGAGTTGGATGGTGACGGCGTCGTGTTGCTCGGCCATGAGGTGAGTGAGGGCGTGGTCATCGCGGCCGCCCGCGCCGCCGAGGCCGCGGGCTGGCCCGTCGTGCTGAACCCGGCGCCCGCGCGTGAGCTGCCCGCCGCGCCGCTCGCGGTGCTCACGCCGAACGCGTCGGAGGCCGAGCAGCTGACGGGCGAGTCGGACCCGGAGGCCGCCGCGCGCGCTCTGTCGAAGGCCACGGGCGCGGCCGTGCTGATCACGTTGGGCGCGCGCGGGGCGCTGCTGCTGGAGCCGGGCGGCTCACCCGCGCTGCTGCCCGCCACGAAGGTGGACGTCGTCGACACGACCGGCGCCGGCGACACCGTCAACGGCGCGTTGGCCGCGGAGCTCGCGGCGGGTCGCCCGCTGCGCGAGGCGGCCGAGTTCGCGCTGCGCGCCGCGGCGATCTCGACGACGAAGCCGGGCGCGCGCGGCGGCATGCCGACGCGCGAAGAAGTGGACGCGACCGCGTGAGCCGCCGCACGCGGCGGCGTCGCGACCGGGCGCGTGACGCGCTCGCCGCTGTCCCCCCGTCCGTCTCCGCCGGCGCCCTCGCGGCCGGGGCCGGACTGGCGGCGTGGGCCGGGTGGATCGAGCCGCGACGGTTGGTCGTGCGCGACGTCGAGCTCGCGGTGCCGAACTGGCCCGCGAGCCTGAGCGGGCTGCGCGCCGGGGTCATGTCCGACCTGCACGCGGGCGTGCCCCACGCGGGGCTGGACAAGATCGCGCGGGCGGTCGACGCGCTCAACGCACGCGAGCCGGACATCCACCTGCTCCTCGGCGACTACCTGGACTCGAGCCAGAAGCTGGCGCGCAAGCTCGCGCCGGAGGCGGTCGCCGCCCAACTCGCGCGGCTCCACGCGCCGCTCGGCACGGTCGCGGTGATCGGCAACCACGACTGGCGCAACTCCGGCGACCGGATGTGGCGGGCGCTGGAGGCCGAGGGCATCACCGTGCTCGAGGACCGCGCGGTGAAGGTGGGCGCGTTCTGGGTCGCCGGGCTCGGCGACATGCGCCACCGGATGCCGAACGTCGTCCACGCGCTGCGCGACGTGCCCGTGGGCGAGCCGGTGATCGTCCTCTCGCACGACCCCGACCTGTTCCCGCGCATCCCGGACCGGGTCGCGCTCACGCTGTCCGGGCACACGCACGGCGGACAGGTCGCGATCCCGGTGCTCCGCCGCCCGCTCATGCCCTCCCACTACGGCGAGCGCTACGCCCGCGGGCACATCGTCGAGCACGGCCGGCACCTGCTCGTCACGAGCGGCGTCGGCACCAGCGGACTGCCGATCCGGTTCCTCGCCCCGCCCGAAGTCCTGAACCTGACCTTGCGTAACCTTTGAGTTACTAGTAACCTACGGGTTACATGGACAGCATCGAGCGCACTATTCACATCGACGCGCCGGTCGAGCGCGTCTGGATCATCGTCACCGAGCCCGAGCACCTGGGCCAGTGGTTCGGCGACGCCGGAGCCTCCCGCGCCGGCGACACCATCACCATGGCCTGGAAGGAGCACGGCGAGGCCGAGCTGCGGATCGTCCGCGAGGAGCGGCCGAACGTCTTCGCGTACCGCTGGGACGCGAACGACCCCGGCATCGGCGACACGCTCGTCGAGTTCACCTTCGCGACGGAAGGCAGCGGCACCCGCCTGACGGTGGTCGAGAGCGGCTTCGGCGAGCTCCGCACCGCCACGGAACGCCAGCGCGAACTACGCGAGGGCAACGTCGGCGGCTGGAAGCACGAGCTCGGCGACCTGGAGCGCTACGCGCAGACCGTCACCGTGTGACCGAGGACGTCTTCACCGCACTCGCCGACCCCACCCGGCGCACCATCCTCGACCTCCTCGCGACCCACGGCCACGGCACCGCGACCACCCTCGCCGCCGAGCTACCGGTGAGCCGCCCGGCGGTGATCAAGCATCTGGCCGTCCTCGACCGTGCCGGTCTTGTCGCCGCGCAGCGGCACGGTCGCGAGGTGAGGTACGTCGTCCAGCCCGCGCCCCTCCAGGCGACGGCGGCGTGGATGTCACGACTCGCGGCGGACTGGGATGCTCGGCTGGCGGCGGTGAAGGCGCTGGCTGAGTCCGCCGCTTCGGACGACGCCGGCTCTCGCGGATGAACGTGACGAGCTGGAAGGCGAAGAAGAGGAAGCCCGGGACGGCGAGGATCCACAGGCCCTGAGCCGCCGTGGTGACGGTGAAGACGCCGGCGAGCGGCAGCGTGATCAGCGCGATTCGCCTGCGTTGTTCGCCGAGTGTTCTCCGCACGGTGGAGTTGTACCCCGAACTGCGAGACGACCACAAGCGACCAGCCGTGACCGCACCCGCCCTATACGGGGGGTGGATTCATCTGGTCGATGCAACACGATTGTGTTGGCGTGTTGGTGATCGGGGGGTGGGT
>JAPDDQ010000324.1 GCA_027587225.1 Solirubrobacter taibaiensis | reverse complement strand
TTGGCGATGTTGATCTTGTGAAATATGCGGAAAGTTTCGGGGCGTTAGGTCTTCGTGTTAACACGCCTGATGAATTAGAAGGGGTATTAAAAGAAGCATTAGCAGCAGATGGTCCTGTCATTATTGATATTCCAATTGACTATCGTGACAACATTAAATTAAGCGAAAAATTATTACCAAACCAATTAAACTAATGGAGGCAGATTTGAGATGACTGTTGCGCAATTAATTGATATTGATGCAAAAAAAACGAAAACGAGTAATGAAGTATATCAAACATCTACAATGCTTGCGCTATTAGATGGTATATATGATGGTGTAATTAGCTTTGAAGATTTGAAAAAACATGGTGATTTCGGCATCGGCACATTTGATCAATTAGATGGTGAAATGATTGCATTTGATAATGAATTTTATCATTTACGTTCAGACGGTTCAGCGGAAAAAGTAGAGCCAGAAGAAACAACGCCATTTGCGACTGTAACGTTTTTTGAAAAAGAAATGAGTTATACGGTAGAGCGTCCGATGAATCGTGAAGAAGTTGAAGCGTTATTACATGAATTAATGCCAAGTAAAAACTTGTTTTACGGTATTCGAATGGACGGTACGTTCCGTGAAGTAAGGACGAGAACTGTTCCAAGGCAAGAAAAACCGTATACACCGCCCGTTGAAGTGACGAAATCACAACCAATCTTTTCATTTGAAAATACAGAAGGTACGCTTGCTGGA
>JAPDDQ010000323.1 GCA_027587225.1 Solirubrobacter taibaiensis | reverse complement strand
GCTGTACCCATTTTATCTTGGTCAGCTTTAGATTTTGGTTCGATAGCTACAGAGATAACTGGCTCTGGGAATTCCATAGACTCAAGGATAACAAGGCTCTTCTCGTCACAAAGAGTATCACCAGTAGTAGTATCTTTTAAACCTACAGCAGCAGCGATATCACCAGCGTAAACTGTTGAAATCTCTTCACGGCTGTTAGCGTGCATTTGTAGGATACGACCTACACGCTCACGCTTACCTTTAGTTGAGTTTTTCACGTATGATCCAGAGTTTAACACACCAGAGTACACACGGAAGAACGTTAACTTACCAACATAAGGGTCAGTCATGATTTTGAATGCTAAAGCTGCGAATGGTTCTTCATCGCTAGACTTACGTTCTACTTCTTCATCTGTATCCGGTAGAGTACCTTTAATAGCAGGTACATCTAGTGGAGATGGAAGGTAGTCGATAACTGCGTCTAACAGAATTTGAACACCTTTGTTTTTGAATGCAGAACCACAGATTACTGGGAAGAATTCTACAGAAGTTGTAGCCTTACGGATACCAGCTTTAAGCTCTTCTACAGTGATTTCTTCACCTTCTAGGTACTTCATCATCATTTCTTCATCAAGCTCAGCTACCGCTTCAATAAGTTTTCCACGGTATTCTTCAGCTAATTCTTTGTGCTCTTCAGGAATTTCAACACGTTGAATGTCTGTTCCTAAATCGTTACCGTACATGTAAGCAC
>JAPDDQ010000322.1 GCA_027587225.1 Solirubrobacter taibaiensis | reverse complement strand
TGCAACCTGAATTGCAGAAGCTAAAGAAAAAGTACGGTGATGTAAGCAAAGACCTTGAAAAACAAAAGCAGTATCAAAAAGAAATGTCAGAACTAATGAAATCAGGCGGTTGGAATCCACTTGCTGGTTGCTGGCCATTATTAATACAAATGCCGATTTTCTCTGCTTTGTATTATGCGATTAGCAGAACTGAAGAGATTCGCACATCTTCGTTTTTATGGGTGAACCTAGGACATGCAGATCCATATCATATATTACCGATTATTGCAGCGTTAACGACATTTATTCAGATGAAAGTTTTCCAATCGAATATTACACCTGGAGAACAAGTACAGATGCTAAAGATGCAGCAAATTATGATGCCGGCAATGATTCTATTTATGGGGTTTGCGGCGCCATCAGGACTTGTGTTGTACTGGATAACAGGTAACTTATTTACAATGACACAAACAATTGTATTAAGAAAAATAATGGAACGTGAAGAGTTACAATTACAAAAAGCATAGAGAAACACCGCTCATTAAGAGCGGTGTTTTTTTGTTAAGTCGTTAAGGAAATGTTAAGAAACCGACATTACTATAGGCATTGTATACGAAAGTGTACATGCATTAGAAATATGAAGGAGGAAATTTCCTATGAAGAAGAAAACAGTTGGGTATTTAGCGATTGCAGGTGCTTTATCATTCGGAATCATTGGAGGGGTCGGCATTCCGGCATTCGCGGCAACGAAT
>JAPDDQ010000321.1 GCA_027587225.1 Solirubrobacter taibaiensis | reverse complement strand
GGGATGGCCAATTTTTAAATTTGGGACGGAAGAGCAAAAGCAAAAGTTTTTACGACCGATGGCTGAAGGAAAGAAAATTGGTGCATACGGCTTAACTGAGCCAGGATCTGGATCGGATGCTGGTGGAATGAAGACAATCGCAAAGAGAGATGGAGACCATTATATTTTAAATGGATCAAAAATTTTCATTACAAATGGCGGTATTGCTGATATTTATGTTGTTTTTGCGCTAACTGATCCTGAATCAAAGCAGCGCGGTACGAGTGCATTTATTGTAGAAAGTGATACACCGGGATTTTCAGTTGGGAAGAAGGAGAGCAAGCTAGGGATTCGCGCTTCACCAACGACTGAAATTATGTTTGAAGATTGCCGTATTCCTGTAGAGAATCTACTTGGAGAAGAGGGGCAAGGGTTTAAAGTTGCGATGCAAACATTAGATGGAGGTCGTAACGGTATTGCGGCGCAAGCTGTTGGTATTGCACAAGGGGCTTTAGATGCTTCTGTAGAATATGCAAGGGAGCGCCATCAATTTGGAAAACCAATTGCGGCGCAGCAAGGGATTGGCTTTAAACTTGCGGATATGGCAACAGATGTAGAAGCGGCACGCCTTTTAACATATCAAGCGGCTTGGCTTGAATCAGAAGGGCTTCCGTATGGAAAAGAGTCAGCGATGTCAAAAGTATTTGCAGGAGATACAGCGATGAGGGTGACGACTGAAGCGGTGCAAGTATTT
>JAPDDQ010000320.1 GCA_027587225.1 Solirubrobacter taibaiensis | reverse complement strand
GAGGATCCGAAAGAACCGAAGGAGCCAGAAGTGAAACCGGAAGATCCGAAAGAGCCGAAGGAGCCAGAAGTGAAACCGGAAGTAAGATTGGAAAAATTAATTAAAGAGCCGCAAGTAAAAACAGAAAGAGAATTACCGAAAACAGGGGCAGCGTCTCCATGGATGATGTCAGTTGGTGCTGGAATTTCATTCTTAGTTGGCGGAGTATTATTCGTATTAGGTAGAAGAAGAAAACAATAATTTTTTTAGACGAAAAGCACACTGAGTTCGATAGTTTATCGAATTCAGTGTGCTTTCGTGGTATATAAAATAAAAGCTCCTTCCACGTATGGAAGGAGCTTTTATTTTTACATATTAAAACATGCTTGAGCTATGCATTGGTTGAAGTTTTGCATTTGGATCGAAGTAAGCTTTTGCATTGTTTACTGCTGTTGGTGCTTCACCGAAGCCGCAAGCAATGAGTTTTACTTTTCCTTCATATGTACAAATGTCACCAGCAGCGTAAATGCCAGGAATATTTGTTTCCATTTTTGAATTTACAAGGATGCTGTTTTTTTGTATATCTAAGCCCCAGTTTTTAATTGGGCCAAGAGAAGAAACGAAGCCATAGTTTACAATTACGTCATCAACATCGATGATAACTTTTTCTTCCGTTTTTACGTGCTGAAGAACGACTTGTTCAATTTTGTCATCACCAATGAGTTCAACTGGAACATACGGTGTACTTACTTCT
>JAPDDQ010000319.1 GCA_027587225.1 Solirubrobacter taibaiensis | reverse complement strand
GCCGCGGATTAGGGCGCATGTTGCTAAATCATTGCTTGGAACAAATTCATCCAAAACAACCAATTGCACTTATTGCGACAAAAGCTGGCGAACCTCTATACACATCATGTGGATTTCAAACAGCAACAACGATTCATCGTTTTGAAAAGCAGACTATTAAGACGTATCCTTCTCACTTACAACAAGTACAAGAAGAAGACCTTATATCTCTTACTTCTCTGGATCAAATTGCAACTGGTATGAATCGTTTTCTACTTTACTCTTTGCTATTACCAAGGGCCGTATACTCTTTTAAAATTGAAAGAAATAACTGTATAGAAGCTTTTTCATTATGCATACAAAAGGGCAATATATTATGTATCAATCCACTTATCGCCAAGCAAGAAGCAGATGCTATCCAATTATTAAAAAAGATATGTGAATGTTGGAATGGTATAGTACGAATTGATGTTCCACACTCACAATTTACATTTCGTCAATTTCTTCAAACAGAAAATTTCCAAGAAACGCTCCTTTCACCTCTTATGATAAAAAATGGTAGCCAACTTCCTGGAAATCGTAATATGCTATTTGCTATGATAGATACAGCGTTATGTTAGAAAGGAGACACCTAATTGAAGCGATTTAGCTATTTTATGGTAGGTTGTCTTACTCTTACACTATTAGTAGGATGTAGTGCAGCAGAAAAGCCAGTAGAACAAGTAAAACAAGTTAAAAATACAATTACAGCGAAAC
>JAPDDQ010000318.1 GCA_027587225.1 Solirubrobacter taibaiensis | reverse complement strand
CAGTTGGTATGTTTGTTGGTGCTGTTGTACTGACGTCTAAACATAAACCATTTAACAAATATGCAATCCGTAATGCTTTGTCTGGTTTACTATGGGGAACTGGAAACTTATTCTTACTTCTTTCATTACCACGTGTTGGAGTAGCAACAAGCTTCCCATTATCTCAAACTGGAATCGTTATCTCAACATTCGGTGCGATTGTATTCTTAGGTGAAAAGAAAACAAAACGTCAATTGATCTTTATTGCACTAGGTAGTGTTTTAATTATCGGCGGCGCTGTATTACTTGGTATGACAAAAGCATAATCTTATATTCTATTAGTAAACCCCTGAAGCATATGTACTTCAGGGGTTTTTTAATTCTAATTATTTTCTAGATATAATTATTTGTATGTTCTTGCCCCTTATAATTGCTCTTCCACTCTAGCAAACCAGCTACACATATAAAGAGATTAATAATAGCTAATATTAGCATGAATTTCCTCCTTCTCATTATCCATTCCATCTACGGTAAGTCTTTTCTTTTTACAAAATTCTCTTAAAGATGATATCGTTTTTATAACATATCTCTACTAGAAAGGAATAAAGGATATGCTAACTAAACATCGAATTTTATTTATTGGTGCCGGTCGTATGGCAGAAGCTATATTTTCCGGATTACTTAAAACAAGCAAAGAGTACATCGAAGAAATTATCGTCTCTAACCGAAGCAACATAGAAAAGCTAAAACAGTTACA
>JAPDDQ010000317.1 GCA_027587225.1 Solirubrobacter taibaiensis | reverse complement strand
AGACGTTTTTTAGAGCCAGCACCTATCATTCTTATAATAATGGTTCCATTGATTTTAGCAATTTGAAAAAGGCGAGAATTACCGTGGAATATTTGTTTTCGGAACTTCGTATGCGAAATGTGAGCGATATTCAAACGATTAAATTAGCATTATGGGAAGCAAACGGTGTCGTTTCTATATTTCGGTATCCAGAATATGAAGCAGTTTCGCGGCTTGATCTTAAAGTGGCGGGAAAAAAATCTCCAGTTTCTTTTGTATTAGTAAAGGATGGGAGGATACAGAAAGATGTTCTTGCATTATTAGGAAAAACAGAAGCTTGGGCGAGAGAATTTCTAGAGGAGAGTACAGAAGTGGAATCTATTATGTTAGCTACAGTAGATGAATCACATAAAATAAATATTTTGTTAAAAAAATGAAAAATATACGCATTTTGTCGTTTCGAACATATGATACAATAGTGTGGACAACGAAAAAGGAGGCGATACGTTGGGATATGTAGAAGAATTACGAAAAATAGTTGGTCATCGCCCTTTAATTTTAGTTGGTGCTGTTGTACTCATTATAAATGAAAATGGATATGTTTTATTGCAGCAGCGGACAGAGCCGTACGGAAAATGGGGGCTACCTGGCGGGCTAATGGAGCTTAGTGAATCACCAGAAGAAACAGCTTATCGTGAAGTATATGAAGAGACAGGAATAAAAGTGAAGAACTTGCGACTAATCAATGTATTTTCTGG
>JAPDDQ010000316.1 GCA_027587225.1 Solirubrobacter taibaiensis | reverse complement strand
CAATAATCCCTGTCATCGTTAATAACGTGTCTGCCGATTGCGCAATAAGCACTTGATCGTAGTAATCATCACTATCAACTTTAGCAATCGCAATTCCATTTTTATAAATGTACGCATTTTTTATAGCTTTTGCAACCCGTAAATACTGATCCATATCTTCCTTTAAAAGTTCTTGTACAAGTACAGTATCTGCACCATGTGAGCGTAAATAAGAAGCAGCATCAAAAGTACGAGCCCCTGTCCGGAATGTGAAACTTTTCGTGTCGACAATAATACCCGCTAACAATGCCGTCGCTTCTAACATTGTCATCTTTAAATTTTTAGGTTGATACTCAAGTAATTCTGTAACCAATTCTGCCGTTGAAGAAGCATATGGTTCCATATAAACTAGCAATGGGTCTTCAATAAAATCTTCTCCACGGCGAAGATGATCAATAACTACCACATTTTCAATTTTATGTAACAGTTTTTGCTCCATCACCATAGAAGGTTTATGCGTATCGACAACAACAAGTAACGACTCATCATTTGCAAATTCCATCGCTTGCTCTGGAGTAATAAAATGAGACCATAACTCCTCATTTTGTTTCACTTTGTCCATCAAACGCTTAATTCCTTTATCGGAATCATTTTCATCTAACACAATATATCCTTTACGCTCATTTAATTGAGCCACTTTTAAAATACCAATCGCAGCACCAATTGCGTCCATATCGGGAGCCCTATGCCCCATAATA
>JAPDDQ010000315.1 GCA_027587225.1 Solirubrobacter taibaiensis | reverse complement strand
ATGACCTCCTTTATCATTTCCCGCTAATACTGCGGTTACTATAATGTATGGAAGAGAGGGTAGAAATGTATAGGTATTTACCTAAAAAAGGAAGAGTAGTTTGTATATTTTTGTTACGAAGAGAGAAAAACTAAAGAGAATTAAATCGTTTACATATTATTCTAAGAGAAAAAATAAGTGAAAAAGGGAATAATATAACAGTAGGTCAATGCTTACTAATACAGATGTAAAAAATAAAAACACGTTTGTGTAGTAGAAACCTGCATATTATTTATAAAAAAACGTATTCAAAGTAATTGACATCGTAATTAGAATAGTTGTAAACTAAAAAACGTGATCAAGATTGTATTAATATGTTTCTGAAAAAACATTAGTACAGATTGTTAGGTACACAAAATTATTCTCAACCGACATACAAACATGTTGGTTTACATCGTTGCGCTTTTTAAACTGGAAAATAGCCAGTGAAAGCGTTTCAGAATATGGTTCAAGAGAGGAAGAGGTGAACGGAATGGGTACTAAAACAAAAAAGACCCTATTTAATGTTGATGAGCAAATGAAAGCTATCGCAGCTCAATTTGAAACATTACAAATTTTAAATGAAAACGGTGAAGTTGTGAATGAAGCAGCTATGCCTGAATTATCTGATGATCAATTAAAAGAATTAATGCGTCGTATGGTGTATACTCGCGTATTAGATCAACGTTCTATTTCTTTAAACCGTCAAGGACGTTTAG